>JAYFQV010000004.1:0-205144 GCA_034926605.1 Victivallaceae bacterium | reverse complement strand
AATAGATGCTCAATTTGGGTCAGGTATCTTTGGCTTAGTGGTTCGTCCGTGAGCAGTCCGAGCGGAACCGAGATTAAATCTTGAAAGTCTAGCGCATAAGCGTCGCGTTGACAGCGGATGTATTCATGATACGCAGTAGTCAATGGGGTCATGTCGCGAGAACCTGGTATTATTGGCGGCTGAAAGTCGCTTTGAACGTCTGCCAAATCCCGCCAGTATTTGGGGTGATGGGTCTTGACCCAAGCGATATATGGTAAAAGCTCTTCTGAACACCCTCTCCACTCTGGATGCTTCTCTATAAGCATTGCCCTAACGCTGGACTGGTCGGCTTCGTCCCAGATTGAAAAACCGGTGGGAAAATTTATATAAAGAGCGTGGTGGCGCATGAATTCCGCACCCCATGCGTGGATGGTCGTTATTTGCGGATTGCCTTCAGCAATTTTGGCTATTCGTTTTTTCATCTCCTTGGCGGCTTTCTTGGTGAAGGTCATGGCCAATATCTTGTTGGGATCGGCATGTTTTTCTTCGATTAAATGTCCGATGCGACTGATCAGCACTCTGGTTTTTCCGGTTCCTGCACCGGCCAGTACCATGTTCACGGCGGCATCACTGGTCACGGCTTCGATCTGTTCATGATTCAAATTTTCAAGATATTCCTTCATTTTTTTACCCCTTGTTATATTTCCGATTTTCCCCAAGTCCTATATCCGGATGGAGCCGATTTTGAATAATTTTTCGCGATATAATTCACCCATTTGAATGCCGTATCAAAATCATTTGCAGTTGCGTGTGTTGTCAGCATTGTTCCTCCTGAACCATATTCGGAAGAGCGTACAGGGATGACAAGATTTGCTAATCCGAGCATAGAAGTTTGCCAGATGTTATGGCCAATGCGTCGTGCGGTTTCCAGAAATCCATATCCGGATAAGAACCTATTTCCATCGGCAATGATAAGTATATGCCAATGAGGATGGATGCTGATATTTTGTTCGCGACACCAAACATATGCACAATCGCCTTGTTGGCGCTTGTCCGCCATCAGGCGAGCCATAAAGGCAGAGAATTGTTGGCTTATTGCAAGCTCATCATAGTTGTCGATTTGGACAGGAAGCCGTATGTCAAGACGTACCAGCAGTATACGGTGATGTTTTGTATGCAGTCTTTCGATTCGTTCTCGGATTGCTGCAAGGATTGCAGGGTTGAAATCAACGTCGCTTTTTTCTTCCATGATGGATTCCTTCTTTTTTATTTTTTGATGGTTGCGTCGATACGCATATCTTGATCTAAAAATGTTATTTTTTACTTGATGCTCAATGAAGGGGGGTGTGTTGCTATCTATGGAAGTGTAATTACATATACATATATTTATATTACTAAAAACCGGAAAAATAAAAGGCGTGAGCAAGCTTACGCCTAGTTGAATGGCACATGGATGTAAGGGGTTTGTAATTCGTGACTTATGGTGTAAATAAATACTAGGGAAGGTCATGCTATGCGGATATGGAGGCCGCAGAAACATGATCACTCTGAAAACTGTAAATTTGATTGCGAAGCTATTACACTCGCTGGCTGAAGCCGGAACGCTTAGCGTACCAGAAGCACATGAAATTGTTGCGGAATTAAGGAGTCTGGCAAGAACAAGTAAACCGATTCCGGTGGTGATCCCAAAACTTATTGATCAACGGACAGTCGCTGAAATGTTGGGCCTAGGATTAAGCAATTTTAAGAAGCTAGAATCTGAAGGCGCTTTCCCTTTTAAGAGAAAAATGATTGGTTGTGCAGTAAGATATAGAAATATTGACATCATTGATTTTATACGCGAATGACGTTTATTTATCACCATGTATATGATTTATTAGAGGGATTTCGTCTTTGTTCTCATAAATAAATTTTTCAATTGTTCGAGGAGACATTCCGCACATTTTAGCCATTGCTTTTGCGGTCATTATTCCTCTTTTCTCTTCAATGAATGCAATTTTCTCCTCTTTTGTCAACCTTCGCCAAATAACTATATCATCATCTGGGCCATACCATGCAGGATTATTACCCCAGGACAAGATATAGCGCTTAGATTCTCGATCTAGCCAGCTACGTCGATTCTTTTTGGTGAAAAATTTGATTGGAATTATGTGTCGACGGTCCTGCTTACACGGATAATCAGAGCTTAACTCTTTTTGTGACCATCCGGTCAAATGTATATGAACGTCGACATCATTTCCAATTTTTGAGGTTCCCAGATAGTCCGATTTTATGTCTTTTGCAGAGTGGTGAAGGAGTATTATGGAGAAATCGTATTTGAACTGTAAGTCCGAGAACCAACGTGAAAGGCTCTCCCAGTTTTTATCAATATGGGCCTGCGGGGCCAAACGATTGAGACTATCAATGATTATTACGCACGGGGAGAGCCCCTTTGTGCCCAAGTTGATCGCCTTTCTTGTTAAATATGACATTATTTTTTCGCGTGATGAGTCTTCCAATAGATTGCATTTTTGGGCTGGGTAGAATAACACGTCTGAGATTTCCGGCACCGAATTATACATCTTCCTGAATTTCTTTGTTCGGTCGCCTAGTAACTTAGGATTTAATTCTTCATCCGCAAGATACACTACCTTGCAGCGCTGCTTGACCGTCCAATCATTGAAAAGTGGGCCGCATGTCGCTAGCGCATATCCCAAATTCATAGCAAACATAGTCTTACCCACGCCGGTAGGCGCACTTATTAATAATAGGGATTGACGATCTAGAATATTATCAATCAAGAAATCATTCTTCTTTTCTTTGTGTGCAATTTTTGAATATTTGCGCAACTCGGTATCAGATAAATTGTCGATGGGGAATCCGTAATCAAGGGCATCGCTTATGACTTTATGACCAGGAATTACAGTGATTCCATTGGCCATAGGGTTATTGGGGTCTATATTATCTTTGATCATAATGAAATAAACATCACGGGGGGCAGCATTATTCAATCCATTGTAGGCTTGCATGAAAGCCGCGGTTTGTTCCTGTGGTGAATTTCGCTCACTCGTAAGATAAAAAACAATTCTTCCATTCAGCGGTGACAAATCAGAGTGCTTCAATGCGTTTTGGATATCATCTCCATAACCGGCAGAGAATATAATGTTACCAGGTAGACATTCTCCTATCCCGGCTGCTTCTATATTGTTCATCGGAAAGGGGCGTGGACTTGTGAAACCAGATTCTTTTTCTTGTGTGAATCCTGCGGCGAATAATTTGGTGTATTTCTGTTGATTTTTGGTTTCATAATCATCCCAGCATCGCCTTGTTTTTGCTATAAAATTATCCAATTCAACTTGAAATTGTTGATTTCTAAAACGACGAGCCGTATTTTGTAATTCTTCAGCCTGAATTATTGAGTCAGTGATGATTACTGCGGCATCGAGGTTTTCGGTGATTAAATGTAAATTATATAAAGGCCATAATGCATCTTGGCAGAAATCAAAGTTTGTCTTCCAAAGTGGATATATAAGTTCCATAGGTGCGGGATACTGCGCGGTGTTATAGCTAAAGCACATTTTAATATCACCTGACTTATCTTGGATAGTTAACATCTTGCAGCTATCAAATGTAACGTGATAGGTTTCATTATAAGTGGCGACATCGTAGTTACAGTTGATTTTGAAAAGGTCAGCTAGACTTTTTATTGGCTGAATCTTTTCGCTACAATATCTTGCATAGAAATCTGTTAGCGGCGTCGGATGATATGCCATGCGGGTTTGGGTGTCTTCAAAGATAAGTTGATGATTGTTGGTGGTTATTTTTACCATCCAGAGCATGGAAAGATCGATAGCAGTATTGTCGCATGGCGATAAGCGACATCCACTATTTGTAAATATAGTCTGAAATTTTGCTGGGTCATTTTTCATGAGTTGACGCAGGGCGTGTTCAATCTGTAGACGAACAAATAAATAGTGCTGAAATACCAACTCTTCTTTTCGTTGTTGGCGATATCTGTTCCCATTTGTCAACATTATTTCTTGTAAGTATTGCGAAATTTGCTCAGCGATATTTTGGGGTGATGAGATATCAACATCATATATTTCGATCATTTTTCACCTAATACTATTAAAAAAATACTATATTTATATGCTATTTAATGCATTATAAAATACTATTAAATACGAATTAATACTTTTAAATTAAATAAAATAGTATTTTTATATATTAAATTAATAACATTAAGTACTATAATCTACTATTATTTGTAAATCAAATATTTTTTCAAACTTATATGCAAAAAATCTATCCCCGTAAAATCGAGATTAATATTTCGCGGTCTTGACTTGGCAACATTGTTGCCAAATGCTCAAGTGCGAGTCTTATGCGTTCTTGGGGAGAATATGCCGCACATCCTGAAACCGCCTGAATCGCTCGCAGTTGTGCATCTTCTCCAATATGTGTGTAATATTTATCCGCGATGTCGGAATCAGTTCCGAGAATGGAAAGCAGAACGGCTTTGGGAACACCAGCTTCAGCGCAATGGCTAGCAAATGAATGGCGCAAACTATGGAAACCATAAACCGTCACTTTTTTCTTTCGTCCTTCGACTTTCACAGATGGTTCAAGTCCAATCCAGCGAATAACGCGAAGTACATCTATCCCGACAAGATTGCTTCCGGTATTTTTACCATTCCGATCAGCTTGTTTATAGCGCCTGGCACTTTGCGGGCAAACGTAGTTGTCTATTTTCCATTTTAGAGCCTGTAGCAATACAGCATACAATTGTTCGGCGATGGGAATGGTTACTGCCTTGCCGGTTTTGAATTGCCGTACCCATATTTTTCGTTTTTGCAGATCTACGCTATTCCAGTTTAGCAATACACAGTCTTTCAGACGCTGCCCGGTGAATGCACCAAGATGGTAAATGACTTTAATTTCCGGCTTATTTATGACTTTGTATTTGTTGTCATCCAAAACGCGAAAAATTGCTTGCTCTTGCTCACGTGTAAACGCAAGACGGCGTGTTGCCAGTTCCTGTTCTTCGCGTTCTTTTCTGAATAGGGTAGGGGAGCTGAATGGATTAGTGTCAGCGCGGTATTCAGTCAATGTTGAGAATATTTTGCGGAGACGTTTAATTTTCCTGTTGTGAGTGTCAACCGCAAGATGGGTATCGCGAAGGGCTAATGCAAAGCGTTCGGCGTGGTCAGCAGTAATATCTCTGACTCGTAGTGATGGATCATTTAGAAAATCCAAGAACGCGTTAAATGTGGCTTGGTATGAATTTTGTTCGCTGACAGTAGCAGGAGTCGCACGCTCTGGATGCCTTGAATAATGATCCCAAGCATCGGATAGCAGAAGATTTTTCTCCTCCGAAGCCCATCCCTTGGCTACGCTAACATGCGCTGCTACGATTTCAGCACTGTTAGCGGAGGCGATGGGAATGAGTTTTTCTGCTTCAAGTTTGGCTTGCGCCAAGTTGTCGGTTTTTAAGCTTATCGCCTTGCGATAGCCATTCAATTGGTAGCGGAAATAAAAAGTTCCTCCTGGTTCTTTTTGGTATATAGTGCCTATGCTTAGCTTCAGACTCTGTTTTTCTTTTTTGCTGGTCATAATGTGCCTCTACGTAATATATCTATTGCAGACGAATATACACTCATCTGGGAAAAAAGAAAGCGCAAATGGTACCAAACGGTACCATTTGCGCAAAAATGAGGTTAAATTGGTGGAGGTGAGGGGAGTTGAACCCCTGTGTGAACACAAACTGATAATAACTTCTACGTGTGTATTTTGTCATTTCCTGTTTATGGTCCAATCGCTTGCCGGCAAACAGGCTGCTTTCAGACTATCAACCGATTTTCTTATCCGCGGCACCGGTTGAGTATCCCGCGGACCAGGACGTACATGATGTCTGTTTCGCTTACGCCCGTCGGCGGACAGACATGGCCGTTTTAATTAAGCAGCCAGAGCAAACTCGTGGTTCGCAACTAATTTTTTGATTGGTGATTTACGAGGCCAACAATCATCCTCGACACGCCGTCATTATCGTTCCGCATCCGTCGAATCCGGAACACCCCCACTTATATGGGTCAAATCTTAATATACATCATTCGCGGCGCGATGTCAAGGCTATCCGTAAATAAAAGACGTCAGCCGTACGGCATGGCTCCGGCTATTTCTTCCCTGCGATGTGGTCTTCTTCAAAAAGTATCTCTTCAAGCTTCTCAAAAACCACTGGCTTGTGGATCAGCCCGGTGAACGCTGAGATGTCGAAATTGTTACGTGCCTCCACATCGGCGGTGATCGCATATATCCTGACGTTTTTGTAGGCCGGGATATCTCTGATCGCCTGCGCTAGCTCGTCGCCGTTCATGCCGGGCATCCACATATCGGACAGGACGATCGGGAAGTTGCGCGACGACATCATCGCCAGCGCCTCCGTGCCGTTGGAGGCGGTGAATGGCTGGAAACCCATCTTTCTCAGCATTGCAGCCAGTACCTTCTGGTTCATAACCACGTCGTCAACCACCAGAATTTCACGGTTGCCGCCAAGTCTCTTAACCTTTGCTCCGCCAAGATGCGGCGCGCTGTCGGAAGGTTCAGGTTTGTCCGCGACGGCTTTGTCCGCCGGTTTCGGCTCCGGAGCCTCGTATTTGACGTTATCGAAGCGAACCGTGAATGTGCTGCCTTTTCCCAGGGTGCTTTCCAGCATGATCCTGCCGCCCATCTTATTGGCGAGGCGCTGGGAGATGGCAAGCCCCAATCCTGATCCTTCAAGACCATGGGCGTCACGCACCGCGTTCTGCTGAACGAATGGATCGAACACCTTGGCGAGGTAATTTTCCGGGATGCCGATGCCGGTATCCAGAATTCTGATGGTCAGGATGCCGGTACCGCTGCGGGATGGGCTGAATCCGGCCCGGATCGCGACCGAGCCTTCGTTGGTGAATTTTATCGCATTGCCGGTGATGTTCAGCAATATCTGACGCAGCCGCAGGCTGTCGATGTAAAGCGGCGGCATTACGGTTTCCATTCGGACGGAGAAGCTGAGGTGCTTCGCCTCCGCTTGGTGGCGGAACAGCGATTCCATATCCTGAAGCAGTTCGCGGAAGTCCAGCTTTGCCGGCACCACCTCAAGCTGATCGGCTTCGAGCTTTGAAAGGTCGAGCAGGTCGTTGATCAACCGCAGCAGCGCATTGCCCGCGAAGTTGATCGACTTCAAGTATTCGTTTCGTTCGGCGTCGGTCATCTCGGTGGTTTGCAGCAGTTCCGAGAATCCGATCACCGCGTTGAGCGGCGTGCGCAGCTCGTGGCTCATGGTTGCCACAAATATGCTCTTGGCGCGGTCGGCTCGGCGCGCCTCCTCTACGGCCTGTTCCATCCTGCGCCTGGCTTCATTAACGCCGGTCACGTCCATGGCGTTGAGAATGACGTTGACCAGCTCGCCTTTTTCGTCGAGGATCGGGTCGGTGGCAATGATGTATTCGCGATCGCCGATCTTCATTTCGCAGGAGGCTGAACGCCCGGTCTGGATGGTTTTTCGTACCGGGCAGAAGTCCGGAACGTGGTCCTCGTGGCAGAATGATTCGAAGCACGGCTGGCTCAGAGTCTCGTCCATCGATTTTCCGGTCAGGGTGGTTGCGGCCGGATTCATGCGAATCAGCTTTCCCGCTTTATCAAAGAGGCATATCGGTACCCTGATATTTGCCAGTATCTGACGACGGTCGCGGGCAAGCTCGGTGATTTCGCGCTGCTGCAGATTGTTGCTGGCGGCCTCGGCAGCGGAAAGCAGTATGAATTCCAGAGCGCCATTCAGGGAGATGATCGGTTGTGATGTTACAATGATTTCCCGGCCGCTCCTGGTCAGTATTTCAGAATGCGGCTGAAGGTCGCGTTGTGTCAGCGCAACCAGTCCTGGTTCGATTCCCGGTCGTGTCCGGTGATTGAAATGTTCTATTTCCGGCCCGAACAGTTCGCGGCTGCGCCGGTTGGCGAACGTAAGGCGAAGTTTCGGGCTGAAGATCATCACCGGAACCCCGATTCCGTTTAGTAACTGGCGCTTGATTCGAAGTTTGGCCGCTATGTAGCGGGCGAGGAACACCACAACCGCCAGCAGCAGAGCGGCCGCAGCCAGCAGCATCGTTGTGTATATTGCCCTATACAACCAGCCGTTTTCGGCTGGCTGCTGTGACAGAGCCAGCAATTCCGGAGGTGTGGAGTATACCTCGTCGAGCAGCATATTTTAATTGGCCTTGAGTTTTTCCATGCCTTTTTCGATTCTGCGCAGCGATTCATCGCGTCCGAGAATGTTCAGAATCTCGAACGCTCCGCCCGGCGTGGCCGCCTGACCGGAAAGCGCTATGCGCGGCGCCCATGTCGCCAGATTAAGCTTGTAGTTGTTGGTCTGGGCGTACTCGGTCAGGACGGAGGTCAATGCTTCCAGGTTCCACTCCGGCAGCGAACGCAGCAGTTCTGCGACTTCCGGCAGTATCTTTGCCGCGATTTCCGGAGTGGACTTGCATTTCTTATTGGAGAATAGTTCTATATCATATTCGGGCAACGTCAGCAGGAAATGGATTTTTGCCGGTATTTCTGAAAATACCGCGGTGCGCTGATGCAGCAGCGGGGCGATTTTGGGCCACTGTCCGGACAGAACGGTGCCGTCCAGCATTGCAAATGGTTCAGCCAAGGACTCGAAAGTTTTCAGCGGCAGGAGTTTCACATATTCTCCGTTCATCCACGCCAGTTTGTCGTAGTCGAACACCGCCGGGGCTTTATTGAGTCCGGATATGGAGAAAAACTCGCGAAGTTCGGCCAGGGAAAAAATTTCGCGGTCGTTTTTGGGCGACCAGCCCAGCAGCGCGATATAATTGATGATCGCTTCCGGCAGATAGCCCTCGGCCAGCAGATTTTCGAAACTCACCGATCCGTGCCGCTTTGACAGTTTCGCCACCGTTCCGTCGGGATTCTTGCCCATTATCAGCGGCAGGTGGACATAAGCCGGGATATCCCAGCCGAACGCTTGGTATAGCAGATTGTATTTTGGGGTGCTCGGCAGATATTCGGCGCCGCGCACCACATGGGTTATGCGCATCAGGTGGTCGTCCACCACATTGGCGAAGTTGTAGGTGGGCATACCGTCGCTCTTGAGCAGTATCTGATCGTCGAGAACTTTATTCTCTATGGTTATTTCACCGAACACCGAGTCGGTGAAGGTGGTGGAGCCGTCGCGGTCTATCTTCTGGCGTATGACATGGGGAACGCCGGCGGCGATCTTAGCTTTGGCCGCGGCGAGGTCGAATTCCGGTTCCAGGCCGTCGTCCTCTCCGGCAATGTCGGCGGACGGATCGGCATCTTCCTCATGGTTGGCATCTTCCTCGGTGCGCGGACGGGTTTCGAAAGAGTAATAAGCCGCACCTTTTTCCACAAGCTGTTCGGCGTATTGCCGATACATGCCTTTTCGCTGGCTTTGTACGTATGGGCCGTATCCGCCGTCTTTATCGGGACCTTCGTCGTGTTCCAGCCCGGCGAGCTTCAGCGTGTTATAAATAACGTCAACCGCCCCGTCCACATAACGCGCGCGGTCGGTGTCCTCAATGCGGAGTATGAATTTTCCGCCTTGGGATTTTGCGAGCAGGTAGGCGTAGAGTGCGGTGCGGAGGTTTCCAACGTGCATGAACCCGGTGGGGCTGGGGGCGAATCTGGTACGGACATCGTTCATATATGCATTCCTTCTTAGTTATATAAGTTAGCATTGAACGCGGTCAAAAGCAAGTACCGGCAGTTTTTTTTTATTTTTTCGCCTCCCCGGGTTGATTTTTATGGAAACGCACCTATCTTAATGGCACGCCGGATAACCGCAAGGTTTGCCGGATGAAGGTTGGTTGTAGCAGTTATCCATTTCGTCCTTCGCGCCACATGAGGCGGAGGTCGTGATGAAATGCCACGGTCAGCCCAAGACGCGTCCCTGTCGTCTAGAGGCCTAGGACAGCGGGTTCTCATCCCGCCAACGCGGGTTCGACTCCCGCCGGGGATGCCATTTTTATTTTAAATTCCAGCTCAAATACTTCGAATCAGACGGCAAGCAGACGAATCCTGCGGTAGATATGTATCAAAGATAAGCCCGGTGAACCCCGGGCTTTTTTGCGCTCTCATCATTAATAGTGGTACTACCTGACGGATTTTCTTATCATCCATGTTGCGACAGGTGTTGCCATTTCGCCGCGGCGGCGGTAAAAAAAAGAACGGCAATATCCGTTCATGAACGCGTCAGGTATCGTTGCGATGTCAGTTGCGCCGGGAGAGCTTTCGGATTGCCGCGGCCGCACCGCAGCCGACCAGAAGCGAAAACAGCACACCGGGAAGCGGTTGTCCCACCGGTTTTCCGGCAAGGCCGAAGAAGGCGGACTCCTGGGTCTGGTTGTGCCCGAAGCTCAACTGTCCGAGCGGTTGGGAAAAAGGATTGGTGTTCGATACATAACTGTCGGAAAAATCGCGGTATTTCAATGAACTGTCGATCAGTTCGCTTTCTCCGTAGTTCATGGTGGTGGCGCCGGTCTTGCCGGTGGCGCTGTAGCGAAGCCACACTGTGAGCTCCTCGCCTTCTTTGAATTCCCCCAGCTTGTAACCGTATTGGGTTATCAGGTCATTACGATCATTGTTGCGATATTCGTCCATAACCACGCGTTCACCGGTGGCGTTGTGGATCGTGCCGTCGCCAACCGTAGTTGTTTCCGCCGGTGCCGTCCGTACCCACGTTTACAAAGTTGGAGAATACTTCCTTATTGGCATCCATATTGTAGATGTTGCTGATTTTGTCGGTAAGATAGATAGACCCCGTGCCGGCGGTCACCCGAATCATATATGCGGAACCGGAGACGATGCTGCTGTCGGGATTGCTGTTATAGGCGCCCTCAACGACTTCGAAGGAAAAGACCTTGCCGTTATCCTTATAGCTGTACTGATAAATGGTATTACCGGCGCTGTCGGTTGTCTTGCCGACATAACCGCCGTACTGGTAAATGGCCCAACCTTGCAGGCCAGTCAGCAGGATCGCCAGCAACATCAGTTTCTTCATCTAACAGGCTCCTTGGTTTATTGCACTCTCAATAACTATAATGCGTACCGGTGTGAATGCAATGATTTTGAGGAAAAAAAATCAAAATCCTCATTCTCCAGCACCTCAACTCAAGCTCAACCCGCCGCCGATGCGGTTTGTTTTTCAAACTTGAGCCGAAAACCCCAATATCAGTTAAAACGCCGACATCAGCGTGTTATGGCGTCACATGTTGTCCCGCGCACAATTTTAGCATGGCTGCGTTCGGCTCTGCGGTCGGCCAGCGCGAAAAGATTGGCCAAAACCGTGCCGCTCAAACTGTGGTAAACACAGGCAACCGCCGCCACCAGCGCCGCCTCCGGCAATTGGGCGAAGTGCCGGGAGGCAAGCGCGGTTCCCAGCCCGGCGTTCTGGCATCCCACTTCGATGGAGATGGTACGGCATTTCGCCTTGTTCATCCTGGTCATTTTCCCTACCAGATAGCCGGTCAGGTAGCCCAGTGTGTTGTGCGCTGCAACGGCGGCGAAAATGGTAAGGCCGGCGGTGAAAAACCTGTTGCCGTGAAAACTCATTATGCCGCCGACGATACAGGCCAGTCCGATTACGCTCACTGCCGGCATCAGGTCCATGGTCTTCTTGTACAGCCGTTTTTCTCCGAATCCGAAATTCATGAAACTGCCTATTCCCACCGGAATCAGCGTTACAATCAATATGCTTCTGAACATGCCCCACGCGTCGACATTTATGTTTTCACCGGCCAGGTGATACATCAGGATCGGCGTCATAAGCGGGGCCAGCAGCGTGCTGGCGGTGGTCATGCCAACACTGAAGGCGACGTCGCCGCGGGCCAGAAACGTCATTATGTTGCTGGATACGCCGCCTGGACAGGTGCCGACCAGCAGCAGACCGACCGCCACCGCTTTCGGCAGATGCAGCGAGGTTACCAGAAGCCAGGCCAAAAGCGGCATCAGAGAGTATTGTGCAGCCGCGCCGATGAATATGTCGAGCGGGCGTTTTGCCAGTATTTTGTAGTCTGATTTGGACAGGGTCATGCCCATGGTCAACATGATTATGCCCAGCACGGCGGTTTGGACGTCGCCTTTTACCCACCTGAAGAGTCCAGGGAAAAAGTATGCCGCGGCACCGGCCGCTGCTACAAATATTGCCGTGCGGCTTGCGAGTATACCGCTGAGTTTTTTGAGAATTTCGAACATAAAAATAAAACTTTCCCGAAAGAATACCGATTACTATATGCAAAAAAATGTTTTTTTGCAAGATTAAGACAGAAAAAAAATGGATTTTCCAGCTCAAAAGGGTGTTTTTGCATTGAATTATCGGCATTCGAAGACTCCGCCGGGAAAAAAACAGCCCCGGAGCATTGCCGCTCCGGGGCCGAAACAATATATTTTCAGGTGCTATGCCTTCATCAGCGCAAGTACGCCGTTCCTTTCGCCGACGGTAAACCCGCCGCCGCTTTCACCGTATTCAAAGCTGGCATACAGCCGCCCGTCGGTGTACATTTCGATCTGCATGCCTTCGAGCGCATCGAAGTCGTCGCAGGTCATCAGGTCGGCTTCGCCAAGATCCCACTCGCCGGAGAATTCGAGTTTCAGCAGTTTGTCGCCTTCTCCGAATTCAAAGCCGTCGTTGAACAGCGACCGCCAATAGCTCTGAGAGAAATCGAAGCAGATGGTGTTGAAAGTATAGCCGCCTTCATACTTCACATCGGTGCTTCCGGCCAGTACCAGCGTGTCGAAATTACAGACATTGGCGGAGAAGTTGCCTTGGAAGTTGTTGAATTCCAAAATCTTTTCGCCGCGCACCGAGCCGGACACCTTGCCGTCGCCGGAAACCGTTCCCACCGCGATGTAGTCGCCGTTGCCGGAGAAAACAACGGTGGCCGAGCCGGTCACGATGGCGTCGCCTCCGAGTGATGGGTGCGACGGGTTGGCGCCTCCGCCGTAGATATTGCCGTACACCGAGATCAGTCCGGCGCCGGCATCCAGTACCAGCCGGGTTGAGCCGACGGTGCTTATGCCGCCGTTGTAGGCATAGCCGCCCGCGAACAGGTCGCCGGAGAGCGACGCACCCATGACGATCATGTTCACCGAGTCAACGCTGGCGGAGCATCCATCCATCGCCTGGGCGCCTCCGACAACCTGACCCAGTTTGGCGCCGCGTATGGTGACGGTAACGTCTCCCGCCGTGAGCGCGGCTGCGGCTGCGGCCCCGCCGCCGACGATCCAGGCGGTTTCTCCGTATTTGAGCATTTTTGTGTTGTTGGTCTGCACGATCTCACCGACGGACAAATTGATGTCTCCGACGGAAACGTCTTTCGCGTCGGCGCGGGAGCCACCGTAGATGGTGCCGGTATATCCTCCGGAGGAGATGTCCATATAGATGGTACCGCCCACGTTAACGTCGTTGCCGCCGCCGTAGATGTTGCACGGCGAGGCTTCGGCCAGCAGGTTGATTTTGGCGCTGACATTGCCGGCGACATCGACATCGGTGCCGGTTATCAGTTCTTTCACCCGGCAGTTTTCCGCCACCAGCCGGTAGTCGCTTTCGCCTTCCGCCCAACCGCTGAGAGATTTGTATTTGCCGACCGCGTCGAGAACCATCTCGCCTTTTGTTCTCGTTGGAATGTAAATCAAACTGTATGTGACTTCTCCGATGGTGACGGTGTCTCCCGCCGATAAGGTTATGGAGTCCGTCTGCGTGAGAAGGGTAAACTGGTGTGTTTCAATACATTCCGTCAACCGGTAATATCCTGATACCGCACGAGTTTCCGCCGAGATGAAGAAGTCGCCTGATCTGCCGGTGTACATCAAATCGCTTCCGGCGGCTTGAGAAATATCAAAGATCAGTTTGTTAACTTTGTTAGCCGATTCCAAACGACCGCCGCCGTAAATCACAGCTTCATTTATATACCCGCTGAAATTTCCATCCGATACGAATCCGCCGGAGCTGATTATCACTTTTTCCAGGAACGATTCTTTATTATTGGTTACAAGGAAACCATCCGGCCCGATTATCGCCAACTTGAGATAGGTGCCGCTTCCCAGCGCCACACATCCGCCTGCCGAGGCCATGACGGTTTGGATTATCCCGTCGCCGGAAACCTGCAGTTCTCCTCCGCGGACTATGACATAGTCGATGACCGCACTGGTTCCGATGGTTGCCGAGCTGTAATCGTATATTTCCAGCCCGCCCACGGTGGCACGGTCCAGCATGGTCAGTCGTGATTGCGACATGACCATGCTGTTGATGATCACATTGTTTCCCGCCGAACATTCGGTCTCCGTCAGGCGTATTGAAGAGGCGATGCCGGCGTCTCCGATATTGAGCATACTGCTGTCAAGCTCTGAATTCTCTATCCTGCCGCAAACGTTGACTTCGCCGTTCCGGATTACGGAGTCGGCCAGTATTGCGCCGGCGGCGACGACCGCGCTTCCGGCCAGGAATCCGTATGCCGCTGCGCCGGACAGCAGTTCCATGGCGCCTATTTCTCCGGCGTATGTTTCATATGTCGCGCCGCCGCTGCGGACCAGCATTTTACCGAAGACCGTGGTGCCGGAAACCACACCGCCGTCGTTTACGATTTGTATGGCGTCTGCGGCTATTTGGTTGTTGCCGGCCCACTGACCGTCGGAGACTATCTGGACGTCGGTCACGATGAAGTTGCTGCTGATATTGCGGTCGATTATTATGGCGCTGTCGTCTGAATAGGTGCCCGATGCCGTCACGCCGAAGTCCCATCCTAAAATACCATCCCAAGCCATTTTCATATGGATGTCATAGGACACGCTGCCGCTGAGAAGATACAGGGCGCCTTTATACACCTCGATTTCGTGTATGGTGCCGGCAGTTCGGATCATTCCGCCATTTACCACATATATTTCGTCCGCCGCGGCGGTTTCGCTTAAGTATACTTCACCATCGGCGAACAGTTGTTGCAGATTGCCGGCGGCGGATATACGGGTGCCTGCTTGCGCCGTAATTTCGGTGGCCGAGGCATTTTCCTCCAGAATCAGTTTACTGCCTGAATGGCTGAGGGTGATACCGGAGGCAAAGGCTCCTTCTTGAAGCACCATTTTCCCACCATCGACCGCTGTGTCGAGCGCAACCCCTCCGGACGCAACGCTCAGTTCTCCGGATGATTCAATCGCGGCGAAAATTGCTGAACAGCCGGCTTTTACAGTCTGGGCAAAATCGTAGGAGTAGTGATAGCTTATGGATCTATTGTAAACAATGGTGCTGCCGCCCTTAGAGCCGGTGATGGTCGCATCGAAGTCATAAAAAAGATCGGTACTGTCCAGCAGTTTTGCATCATAGAGGAAGCATCCGGAGCCGACCGTAATACTGGCGCCCCATGACAGTGATACGGTGGTGTTATAGGCGGTGCCTCCGTCGCGTAGAACCAGGGAAGAGTCTTTCAGAATGGTGTTATAGGCGGTACCGCCGGAAACGATCTGACATCCAATCAGTGCGGAAGTGTCATAGGCGGTACCGGACGGACCGACGATCTGCCTTGCGCTGATATGGTTAAGCACTGAATCATTGGCGATTCCTCCATCTCTGACGATTTGGCTTCCGTATATCGTTGCCGAGTCGGCCACACGTCCGGAGCCCACCATTTGGCTCCAATTTTCTCCAATCTTCCACATGAGGCTGTGATTCTGGTCGATCGACAGTTCGGAGCCGTCGCTCCATGTACCGGAGATTACCGCACAGAAATCATAACATAAAGTCGCAGCGGCATCGGCAATCACACCGGTTGCGCTGCAACCGGATTCCACTATGAGGATGGCGCCGGAATGAAGTTTTGTTCCGGACGTTCCGGCCGTGCCGTATATGGACTGGGTGCCGCCGAAAAAGACTTCGGTATTTTCCACATTCGGCTTGTCCGACGCGGCGAATTCCCTAAAGTCGTGGGATACGATCTGCATTCCGCCGGAATATATCTTCGTATTTAATACGGATGCCTTGACATACACCATCTGCACGCCGCCGGATATCACGGTATTCCATGCCGAGCCGTGGATTCGCATATCGCCGCCATACATGGTGGTTCCGGTAGCCGAGGCTCCCACCCGCAGGCCCTGGCTTCCGCCGCTGTATATAATGGTGTTGACGGCCAACGCGTTGCGGCTTACCACCTGGCTGCCGTAAGCATTAAGGATCATGGTGCCGATCGCAACGCCGCCGCTGAAGATGGTTTCTATGCTCGTTCCCAGAATTTCCGTTCCGCTTCCGATGCCCCCGGAAGAGATGTTCATTCTACCGCCGTTTAGCAGAATGGTGTCAGAGGCGATGTCTCCGCTTGACAATATAAGCGAAGAACTCCCAGAAATAACAAGGTTTTTATACTCGGACATGACAAAATACCCCAATTTTTATTTCCCGAATCTGATTCCCTGTTTACTATTATAGCGGATTTTACCGGATAGTCAATACTATCCGTGTAAAAATACGAAATATTTTGTATCCAAAGGTATGGGGAAGTAAATTATTTCAGGAAAAGGTATTTTGCCAGCAGGAAGCCGCCGCCGGCCGCGACTATGCCGGTGATGTTCTGCAGCGAGACATTCCAGAAGAATTTGATGTACTGCGCGTCGATGAAATACCGGGCGCTTTCAAGCGCAAAGGTGCTGAATGTGGTGAATGCACCGAAAAATCCGACGAAGAGAATCGGAAAGTACACTTCGTAATGCTGGAATTTCGCACGGCACAGCATGAACAGAAATCCGGCGAGAAAGGCGCCCAGCACGTTCACGAATAGTGTTCCCCAAGGGAATCCCGGCAGCGCATGGTTGATGGCTCTCATCGAGGCGTAACGGATCAGCGTTCCGATCGCTCCCGCGGCTCCGGCAAGCAGCAAAATCTTCATTCTAAACCTCTGGGTTGCGGACACGGCATAAGCACCGCGCCGGAATTTTCATGCAGAAGTCATCGGCCGGAAAGGCGGTTCGGCAACATGCCCGGGAGAACTTCATTCCCGTTATCCGATTAATATACACGCGAACCCGGCGCGTGTCAACGCCGGATTCGCGGAAATTATGGTCGTACCGTGGTTTATAGCGGAAGTTCTATCCGGAATGTGCTGCCTTCTCCCGGATCGCTTTCCACCCCCGCCGTGCCGTGGTGCAGCTGGGCTATGTGCTTGACGATCGCCAGCCCAAGGCCGGTGCCGCCCATCTCGCGGCTGCGCGACTTGTCCACCCGGTAGAACCGCTCGAAGATGCGTTTCTGATGTTCCTGCGCGATGCCGATGCCGTAGTCCTCCACCTCGATCACCGCGCGGCCGTCGGCCTGTTTTACGGATACGTCGATTCGTTTGCTGCCGCTGTATTTTATCGCATTTTCGATCAGGTTGACCACCGCCTGTTCGAGCAGCTGGCAGTCGGCGTTGACCGCAAGCGGCAAACTGTTGCGGACTTCCAGCGTTATGCCGGCGGCGGCGGCGTTCTGGGCGCACAGATTGACCGCGTTTTCGATCACGGCATCCAGTTCGGTCGGTTCGAAGTTTCTGGCGGTGGCCAGCTGCTGCTTTTCAAGTTCGGCCAGGCTGAGGATGTCGTGCACCAGGTTGTTCAGCCGGCCGGACTGTACCTTCAGGATTTCAAGCATTTTCCTGCGTTGTTCCGGCGGCAGCGATTCGTCGTCCTCCTCCAGCGCTTCGGCGGCTCCGATGATGCCGGTAAGGGGGGTCTTTATCTCGTGCGAAACGTTGGCCACGAAATCGCTGCGGAACGATTCCAGTTTATGGAGGTTGGTCAGTTCGGTGACGGTCAGCAGCAGCCGGCGGTCGCCTCTGGAATTGAGCACCCGGCCCTTTACGAACAGCGAATGGGTCACGCCGGAGCGCACCAGAGTGAACTCTTTTTCGAACGGTTCGCCGCTTTGTAGGGTGCGGTGGGCGAGGGTCAGCAGTTCCGGAATGCGGCAGCGGCTGAGGTCGAAACGGTCGCCGCGGGCGAAGTCGAAAAGCTGCGAGGCCGCGGCGTTGTGGCGCAGCAACGCACCATCGGGGGCGAACAGGAGCACGCCTTCGCTCATGGTTTCCAGAAGCGCGTCTTTCTCGTTGCGTTCCAGCTGGGTTTCGGCCAAGCGGTGCTTGAGCTGTTCGGTCATTTCGGAAACCCTGACCGCGAGGTCGCGAACCAGTCCGCCTTCGGGTATTTCTATGCGCGAATCCAGCTTGCCTTCGGCGATGTCGTCCACGCTTTGCAGAAGGGCGGCCAGGGGCTTGCGAACCCGTTTGGCGATGTAAAATGCCAGCACCAGCACGATGTCCCCCCCGAGCAGCAGCGCGAAGATCATGTTCAGCCGCGCAAAATTTATGAGTTTGCTTACCCGGTCGGTGGATACCGCGGCGCGCAGAACATAGTTTCCGGTGGCGGTTTTCACCGGCACGGCGTAATACATCATCCACTTGCCGAGGCTTTCGCTGTAGCGGACGGCGCTGGCGGGGGTACCGGCCAGCGCCTGATGTACCTCTTCACGGCTCAGATGATTGCCGAGCAGTCCGGGTAGGGCGCCGGAGTCGGCGACCACCCTGCCGGAAGCGTCGATCAGGCTTACGCGCAGCGAATCGCGGTCGAACGAACTGCAGAAATTTATGGCCTCGGCGGTGTTGCCGGAGTCAAGCATGGGGCGTATCACCGCGGAAACCAGATTGGCCTCCTGGGCGATGGTGGTTCGGGTTTCCTCGGTGTAGGAATCCTCGAAGCGGGCGATTTGCCAGTATAGGAACGCCGCAAACACGGCCAGGAACACCGCGGCTCCGACCGGCATGGCGAACAGGATGGCGTCACGCTTCTTCATTATGGTCACACTCCCGCCCGCATGCGGTAACCGACGCCGCGGATGGTTTCGATGTTCACACCCCATTCTCCCAGTTTGCGGCGCAGGTTGACGATCTGGACGTCCACGGCGCGTTCGGTGACCGGGTAATCATTGCCTTTGATGCGGGATATGATCTGGTTGCGGGTGTAGACCCGGCCGGGGTGGGAAGCGAAAAGTTTGAGCAGTTCAAACTCGCTGAAAGTGAGATCCAGCTCTTCGCCGTCGAGCTTTGCGCTGTGGAGTTCGTCGTTGATGACCAGCCCCCAGCGGCGGATTTCTCCGGAGGAGGCCTCCTCGGAGAGGTCGCGGAGCTGGGCGCGCACCCGGGCTATCAGGATTTTGCGGCTGAACGGCTTGGTTACATAGTCGCTGGCTCCCATTTCCAGGCCGAGCACCACATCGGATTCCTCGGCTTTGGCAGTGAGCATGATGACCGGGATATTCCGGGTGGTCTCGTCGGATTTCAGCTTCCGGCAGACGGCGAGGCCGTCGATGCCCGGCAGCATGAGGTCGAGCAGGATCAGGTCCGGTTGGCGGCACTGGGCGAGCTCGAGCCCGGTTTCACCGTTTTCGGCCTCGTAAACCGTGGTATATCCGGCGCCGGCAAGCGCCATTTTCACGAGTTCGCGGATAGAGGGTTCGTCTTCGATAATGAGAATTTTTTCGTTCATCGTCGGATTGCTCCTTCATGGCAGTGCCGGACTATCCGGCCGCTTTCAAGATAAATCACATCTTCGGCAATATTGGTGGCGATGTCGCCGATGCGTTCGAGGCAGCGCGAAACCGTCAGGCAATCCATATAGTACTGCGCTTCCGCCGGATATTTGATGATCATGTCGCGCACTCTTTTATAGTTTTCCCGGTGGATGGCGTCAAGCGCATCGTCGAGGCCGATCACCGCCTCGGCGGTGTCCGCCTCGTGGTACGCCATGGCGTCGAGCGCCCGCTTCAGCATTTCGCAGGCATGGAATACCATATCATGGAAGTCGAATTTTTCAATGCTCTTTTCCTGGTATAGCGCCATGTCCTCCACCCGTTCGGCGATGTTCACGGCGAGGTCGCCCACCCGCTCAAGCTCGTTGTTGACTTTGAGGATGGTGACGACCTGCCGCAGGTCGGAGGCGACCGGCTGATAAAGGGCGAGTATTTTGAGGCACTCCTCCTCTATCAGTATTTCCGCGTCGTCGATGTCGTTGTCGTGGCTTATCACAATGCGGGCGGACTCCGGAGAGTTTTTCTCGACGGCGTCGACCGCCGAATGGACGGCCTGCTCCGCCTGTGACGCGATTTCGGAAAGCATGTCTTTCAATGTTTCCAGCGCATGGACGAAATGTGCTTTCATGATCAGCCGAACCTCCCGGTAATGTATTCCTCGGTTTTGGGATTGTGGGGATTGGTGAATATCTGCTGGGTCTCGCCGAATTCGACGATTCTGCCTTTATAGAAAAACGCGGTGAAATCGGATATTCGGGCGGCCTGCTGCATATTGTGGGTCACGATCACTATGGTGAACCTGTCCCGCAGCGAGTCCATCAGTTCCTCGATTTTCAGCGTGGCCACCGGGTCGATGGCGCTGGTGGGTTCGTCCATCAGCAGGATGTCCGGCTCGGCGGCGATGGCACGCGCGATGCACAGCCGCTGCTGCTGGCCTCCGGAGAGCGCGAGCCCGCTGGATTTCAACTTGTCCTTCACTTCGTCCCATATTGAGGCGCCTTGCAGTGCCTGTTCAACCCGGTCGGCGGTTTCGCGCTTTGAAAGCTTGAAGTGCAGTCTCAGCGGATAGGCCACGTTGTCGAACACGCTCATCGGGAAGGGCGTCGGCTTCTGAAATATCATGCCCACCCGGCGGCGCAGTTCTAGTACGTCCACATCGGGGGCCAGAATGTTTTTGCCGTCGATCAGCAGTTCGCCTTCGGCGCGCTGCTCGCGGTAAAGTTCGTAGATGCGGTTGTAGGTGCGCAGATGGGTGGATTTGCCGCAGCCGGACGGCCCGATCACGGCGGTGATCCGGTTGGCCTCGATGTCCAGGTTGTTTTCGAACAAGGCCTGGTGGCTGCCGTAAAAGAAGTTGAGATTCCTCGCGCTTATTTTGATTGCCATTTTCTTTCTCGCGCTTATTTTAGTTGCCATATTTTTTCTCTCTGAATGCGATTCTGGTTCCTACGTTGATACAGAGCACGAGCAGCGTTACCACCAGCGCCGCGCCCCAGCCCATGCGGTGCATCGACTCGAAAGGCGAGTCGGTGGCGTACTGGGTTATCAGCACCGGCAAATTGGCGGTGGGGTCGGTGAAGTAACCGGTCGGCCAGCTGTCGGCGAACATCGCGGTAAACAGCAGCGGCGCGGTTTCTCCCGACACCCGGGATAATGAGAGCAGCACTCCGGTGATCAGCCCCCGGCGCGCGCTTTTGCACACGATGTGCAGCGTGGTGCGTGCGCGGGTCGTGCCCAGAGCCAGCGCCGACTCCCTCAGCGAGTACGGCACCATCGCCAGCATGTCCTCGGTGGTTCGCATTATCACCGGGAACATGATGATCGCCAGCGCGATGGAGGCGGCGAATCCGGAAAAGTTGCCGGTCGGCACCACCAGTATCATGTAGACGAACAGGCCGACGAGCACCGACGGCATTCCCATCATCACGTTGGCCGAGAATCGCATACACGCCACCGTTCTGCGGTGGTCTTTGTATTCGGAAAGATAAACTCCCGCCAGCAGCGCCGGCGGAACGGCGATCACCGCGGCTCCGAAAGTGATGAACACGGTGCCGATAATCGCGTTGGCGATACCGCCGCCGACGGCGCCGTACGGTTTTGACGGGTTTATGAAAAACTCCCAGTTAAGCGACGCCATGCCGTACGCCGCCACGGTGTAGAGTATCCACAGCATGGCACCCACCGCCACGACCACGGCCAGGCCGGAAAACATCCGCACCGCGCGGTCCTTGATCTTGCGGCGAAACAGACCTCTTTTTTTCATCTTTCACCCCGCTTTGCCCCGGTTGCGTGCAGATAGTATTGCGCCAGCACTTGGATGCCGAAGCTCATGGCCAGCAATACCAGCCCCAGCGCGAACAGGGCGCTGCGCTGGAGGCCGTCGGCTTCGGCGAAGTTGTTGGCCAGCGTCGCCGATATGGTGGTGCCGGAGTCGAAAAGATTGCCCGGCATTTCCATGAAGTTGCCGATTACGAACAACACGGCCATGGTTTCGCCCAGAGCCCGTCCCAGCCCGATGAAGATGCCGCCCAGAATGCCGCGGATGCCGTAGCGCAGAACGATGTCTTTGGCGGTTTCCCAGCGGGTGCAGCCGATGCCGTAGGCTGATTCGCGCAGCACGCCGGGGGTCATCTGGAACACGTCGCGCATTACGGCGCAGATATATGGCAGTATCATGATGCCCAGGATGATGCCGGCGGTTAGGAGGCCGAAGCCGTTATATTTGTCCGAAAAGATCGGCAGCGCGTCGGCGTGGAGCACGTCCACCAGAAAAGGCTGGACGTGGTTCTGCATCAGCGGCGCCAGCACGAACAAACCCCACATGCCGTAGATCACGCTGGGGATCGCCGCAAGGAGGTCGACCGCGTGGCCGAGTATTTCTCCGAACGGCGGACGGGCGTCCACCAGATACAGCGCGGCTGAAAAGGCCAGCGGCAGCGCGATAACCAGCGCGATCGCCGTGGTTATCAGCGTTCCGGTTATGCTCGGCAGCGCGCCGAATTGCTCTTCCGCCGGGTTCCATTCGGTTGAGGTTAGAAAACCGAGTCCGAAGGTGCTCCAGGCGTCGGAACCGGCCAGGATCAGCTGGATGAAGAAGCCCAGCATCAGCAGTCCGGCTAGCGCGGCGCAGGCCAGACATACGTTTTTGAATGTTACGTCGATATGCCTCATTTTAGTCGAGTCCGTCGCGGCTTTCCGCGATCACGGTGTGGGCGCGGTCCTTGAGGATAAGGTTTCCGTTGCGGTCGAAGTCGAAGTCGGCGTCCCAGTTGGTCTTTTCACCCAGCCAGTGGATGATTTCGATGTTGTCCCACGGGATAGCCCGGATCATGGTGATTCCGGCGCAGACCTGGCTGCGCATTCCGGAAACGAGCTTGCCGAAGTGGAAGGTCCGGCCGCGTACCGCGAGGTAGCGGTCGTTTTCATCCTCGACTTTGCCGATGATGATGTGGGTGTGGGCTCCGGGATAGCTTTTCTTGCAGCGTAGCCGGATGTTCTTGCCTTTCAGGTAGTCGCTCATTTCAGTACCCTTTCCGTCACTATCGCCGCCACATTTTCGGGCAGCGGAACGTAGTTGAGCTGTTTTGCCGCCGACGCGCCGGAGGTCAGGCACCATTTGAAGTATTTGACCAGTTCCGCGCGTTTTGCCTGATCGCAGTCCTTACGGAGAAGGATGTAGGTGACACCGGTGATCGGCCAGGAGTTGTCGCCCGGCTGGTCGGTCAGCACCATATAGAAGCCGGGGGCGTTCTGCCAGTCGGCGTTGGCGGCGCTTGCGGCGAACCCTTCCGGCGAGGGGGTCACGAATTTGCCGGATTGGTTTTCAAGCTGCACGGCGGACAGTTTTGCCTCCACCGCGTAAGTGTATTCGGTATAGCCGATGGCGCCGTTGATTTTCAGCACGTTGTTGCAGACGCCGGGATTTTTCTGCCCGCCGATGCCGACCGGCCATTGCACCGAGGGGCCGCAGCCGACTTTATCCCGCCATTCGGTGGAGACCTTGGACAGGTAGTTGGTGAATATGTAGGTGGTGCCGGAGGCGTCGGCGCGGCGCACCACCGTGATGTCGAGGTCGGGCAGGGCGATGGCGGGATTGAGCTCTTTTATTCTGGCGTCGTTCCATTTGGTGATTTTGCCGAGGAAAATGTCGGCCAGTGCGGAACGGTCCAGCTTCATTTCGTTGTTTTTCACGCCGGGGACGTTTACGATCACCACCACACCGCCGGTCAGCATCGGAAACTGGACCAGACCGGCCGCGTTCTGTTCCTCGAGCGTGAGCGGGTTGTCGGTACCGGCGAAGTCCACGGTGCCGGCCTTGATCTGGTTGATCCCCGCACCGGAGCCGAGGCTCTGGTAATTGATCTGAATTCCGGGGTTGCTTTGGGAGTAGGTGTGGGTCCAGCTCTGGTAGACCGGGGCGGGGAAGCTGGCTCCCGCCCCGTTAAGCGTGGTCTTTGCGTCCGAACACCCGGCTGCGAAGAGTGTCATAACCGCCGGGACGAGTGCCGTGATTGTCATTTTCATGGTGTGCTTCTCCTTGTCTGCGAATAAATTACTTTGCAAACATGCAGGCGATATGTCGGTAGTGTTAGGATTTTGTTAGGACGGGCCCGATGGCGGTCAAATTCACCGGGTCTTGATGTTTCTCCGGTTATTTTATCGTATCGTAATTGAAATCATCCTGATAGGATAATATATTCATTTGTGTGACGAAATGCAAATATTGAGAAATAAACATAGGAGGCTTGCAGATGGTTTCGGGTTTTGGATTTGCCGGGAGGTTCTGGATTGGGAAAATAATATTGATGGCATTGCTGTTCGGAATCGGCTTGTCGGCTTCGGCGGCCGAGCAGAACCTTTATACGCCCGGGCATGACACCGAAAACTATTATGTGCTGTTCTCATCGGGAGAATTGCTTTATAATCAAAAGTATTCGGCCACGGATTTCATACCGGTACAGGCCGGGAAGCATTATATTATTCCCCGCAACCGTATGCTGGCGTTTTATAACCCAAAGCATGTATATATTTCCGGGATTGAAAACGGAAAGTCGCCGCTTGAGTTTACCGCCCCGGCCGGGGCGGCTTATGTTCGCATATCCATAGACAAAAAGTGGGACGGGTTCACGATGGAGGAACAGGAGATGTTTTCGGTGAATCTGCCGTCGCGTATATGTATGTACGGCGGCGCGCCGTTGGCAATATACCATCATGGATTGCTTGAGAATGGCGCGGGAGAATACTTTTTCAAGTGGAGCTGCCCGGTCGGACGAGCGATGAAAGATGCGCTGGTTTTCGATGTGGGAATAGCTCCCGGGATATATCCGTTGAAACTGGAAGTATTTGACGGGCGCATGAAAAAAGTGGCCGAAAGTTTGTCCGAGCTAACAGTGAACAATGGTTCCGGCAAGAACAGAAAGATCAAACTGCTTGTCATCGGGGATTCGCTCTCCAACGATAAGCCTTGGATAAATAATTTGATGTCGCTGGCCGAGTCATCCGTGGCGCCGGGAGCACTCACCATGGTCGGCACCCGCGGCGGCGAATTGCGGCACGAAGCGCGCAGCGGTTACACCACCGATGGTTATCTGCGGGATTCGCAATACGGCTATCAGGGCAACTATAAGCTAATGCTTGCCTCGGCCGATTGTGCGGTGCCGCTTAAGACACGCTGCAAATTGTTGACGATTTACGGCAGCTATTCTGATTTCGAGGTCGAGGAGATTTCCCATAAGGAGGGGAACTGGCTTTATCTCAACCGGGTGGACGGCAAAGGAGAGCCGCTTCCGTCAGGAACCGTCGAATTTCTGCGTGGCGACCAGGCTCCTGGGACGGACAAGGTATCATATGCTGAGGCCGTCTGCACCTCGTACAATCCATTCTGGAATCCCGTAAACAAGTCCGTCGATTTTGCCTATTATGAAAAGAAAACCGGCGTCAGGCCGGATGTGGTGGTGCTGTTTCTCGGAACAAACGATTACGACAGTAAGGACTATACCATAAACATGTCGTCGCTAATCGCCGCGTTGAATCAGGCGTGGAATGTTCCGGTGCTGGTGGTACTGCCACCGTTCCGCGGCCCTCAGGATATCATGGGGCGGCAGTTCGGCACCAAAATGTATTCGGTGGAGGCTCACCAGACAATGTTCCGGCAGCACCGTGCTGCGCTGGCCGAGCTTGCCGGGTTGCGCAACGTCACACTTGTGCCGCTTTCGCTCTGTTTTGACGCCGAGAACAATTATGCCGGTGCCGATGCTGTTCACCCGGCGGGCGCGGGCAAGGGATATTCCGAGATCGCGGATGCGATTTTCGGTGCGCTGCTGACGGTCTGGTAGCGTTTCCCCGGCTTGAAATCCTTTCGCCCGGTGTTATATTATCCCCCGACGAAAAGTTTGCCGCGAAACGGAAGTACGGTGCAAGTCCGTCGCAGACGCGCTACTGTAACCGACGATTACCGGCCGGGTCCACTGCTCACGCGGGAAGGGCCGGGCGTTATAAGACGGGTCGGAAGCCAGGAGACGCCGTGGCAAGCCGGGCATGGCTGTCTCGCGATTAGACGGGTGGTGCGGAAGGTTCCGGCGGCGCGTTTCCGTGCGCGGTCATGCCTTGCGTATGCTCAATTCCGGGCTGTTGTGCTCCCTTCATTCAAACTTGAAAGGAGACAACCGAATGAAGAAACACATCCTAGGCTTCCCCAGAATCGGAGCCAGACGCGAACTGAAATTCGCGCTCGAATCATTCTGGAACGGCGAAATTCCCGCGCATTCACTCACCGATTGCGCCCGGGCACTACGCCTCAATCACTGGAAAATTCAACGGCGGAGCGGGCTTTCCCATGTCGCCACCGGGGACTTTTCACTGTATGATCAAATGCTGGACACCAGCGCGATGCTTGGCGCGATTCCGGAGCGTTTCCGGTCGCTGCCGTCCGGGGGGCTGTCCTCTTATTTCGCGATGGCGCGCGGCGACCGTGCCTCCGGAACTCCGGCGATGGAGATGACCAAATGGTTCAATACCAATTACCATTATATAGTGCCGGAAATAGACGGCTTCATTCGTCCGGAACTGTCTTGCCGTCAGATCATCGACGAAACCCGCGAAGCCGCCGCCGCCGGGTTCAGCCCGAAACCGGTGCTGATCGGGCCGGTGACCTATCTGGCGCTGGCCAAGGGCGTGGACGGCTATGATTGCTGGCGGCAGCTGGATGCGGTGACTGCGGTTTACGAACAGGTGCTCCGCGAACTGGCGCCGGTCTGCGAGTGGATACAGCTGGACGAACCGATCCTTTCGTCCGATCTTCCCGCCGCCGGCCGTGAGGCGTTCGCCGACGTCTATCGCAGATTGAACACCGCGGCCGGGAACGCAAAGATACTGCTGGCCACCTATTTCGATACTTTGGACGACAATCTCGACCTTGCATTCGATTCCGGGTGTGCCGGTTTGCATCTCGATCTGGTGCGGGGCGGCGCAAACCTCGACGCGGTACTGGCCGGATTCCCTGCGGGGATGATCCTCTCCGCCGGTATCGTTGAGGGGCGGAACATCTGGAGAAACGACTTCGACCGCTCGCTGGAAATTCTGCGGCGGATCGAAGGCGCGCTGGGCGACCGTCTCATGGTCGCCTCCAGCTGCTCGCTGCTGCATTGTCCGGTCGATCTCGAATGTGAAACCGCACTCGATTCCGAAATCCGCAGCTGGATGGCGTTCGCCGTTCAGAAATGCGCCGAAGTCAGCTTGCTTGGCGACCTCGTTTCCGGCATTCCGCACGATGCCGAACTTTTGGACAATCGCGCGGCCGCCTCCGGGCGCCGCGCCAGCTCCCGGGTTTGCGACGCAAAGGTGCGCGCCCGCCTTGAGGCCGTCACAGCCGAAATGCGCCGCCGTCGCAACCCCTATCCGGTTCGCAAAAAAGCGCAGGAATGGCTCGGATTGCCTTTGTTCCCCACCACCACCATCGGTTCGTTCCCGCAGACCGCCGACATTCGCGCCGCGCGCCGGGCGGCGAAGCGAGGAGAAATCACGCCGTCCGCCTATCGTGAAATTATGCGCGGCGAGATCGCGGAGGCGGTCCGGCGGCAGGAGGAGATCGGCCTTGACGTGCTGGTGCACGGCGAACCGGAGCGTAACGACATGGTCGAATATTTCGGTCAGCAGTTGGACGGATTCTGCTTTACCGCGAACGGCTGGGTGCAGAGCTACGGCAGCCGCTGCGTCAAACCGCCGGTGATCTACGGCGATATTTCCCGCCCCGCGCCGATGACGGTGGAGTGGATAACCTACGCGCAGTCGCTGACCGGAAAGCCGATGAAAGGGATGCTGACCGGGCCGGTCACCATACTGTGCTGGAGTTTTGTGCGCGACGACATGCCGCGTTCGGAGGTGTGCGGCCAGATCGCGCTGGCGATATGCGACGAAGTGCGCGACCTCGAAAAGGCCGGAATCCGGATCATTCAGATCGACGAGGCGGCGTTCAGCGAAGGCATGCCGGTGAAGGAACGCAAGAAGCCCGCCTATCTCGAGTGGGCGGCCGGCGCGTTTAGGCTTGCCACCTCCTCTGTGGCCGACTCCACTCAAATACATACCCATATGTGCTACAGCGAGTTCAACCGCATAATTCAGGCGATTGCCGACATGGACGCCGATGTGATAAGCATCGAATCCAGCCGCAGCAAAATGGAGATACTTGAGTCTTTCCGTGATTATGAATATCCGAACGAGATCGGGCCGGGCGTTTACGACATCCACAGCCCACGCATCCCGTCGAAGGAGGAAATGTTGTCGCTGCTTGAACGCGCCATGCGTTACATCCCGAAGGAGCGGCTTTGGGTCAATCCCGACTGCGGGCTGAAAACCCGCAATTGGGCCGAGGTCATTCCATCGCTGCGCAACATGGTTGCGGCAGCCCGTGAACTGAGGGAAAACGCCGAACGGTAACCCTCGCCGCGGCGTTATTCCGGCCGTGGCCGCCCCGCATTTTCAGGGGCGGTTGCGGCCGTTTAATTTTCAATAATTTCCGAAAGAGACTTGTATTAACCGGTGTGTGTCAGTATATTAATCAAACGAAAAGACAGATCAACGTAAACGCCGGCCCCCGGTGACCGGACAAACAAGGAGATATGTTGAAAATGGATATGCAAATCCTGCACGATCACGACGCCGATCTGAGCGTCCTTAACGGCCGCACCATTGCGGTGATCGGCTACGGCTCCCAGGGCCGTGCCCAGGCCCTCTGCCTTCGCGACTCCGGTCTGAACGTGATCATCGGCGTGCGTCCCGGCAAGAGCTTCGACGCCGCGGTTGAGGATGGTTTCAACACCATGAACGTTTCCGAGGCCGCCAAGACCGCGGACATCATTCATATGCTGCTGCCCGACGAGAATCATGGCCCGGTCTACAAGGAGGAAATCGCTCCCTTCATGACCGCCGGCAAGACCTTGAGCTGCTCCCATGGTTTCAACTTCGTTTTCGGCGAGATCGTTCCCCCGAAAGACGTGGATGTTATCATGGTCGCCCCGAAAAGCCCCGGCACCGAGGAGCGCAAGCGCTTCGTCGAAGGCTTCGGCGTGCCCGGCCTGATCGCGGTCAAGCAGGACTACACCGGCAAGGCCCGCGCCACCGCGCTGGCCATCGCCAAGGCCGAGGGTCTCACCCGCGCCGGCGTGCTGGAGTGCACCATGGAGCAGGAGACCTATGAAGACCTGTTCGGCGAGCAGAACGTGCTGTGCGGCGGCTGCGTCGATCTGATGAAATACGGATTCGAGACCCTGATCGAGGCGGGTTACCCGCCGGAGATGGCATATTTCGAGTGCATCCATGAGCTCAAGCTGATCGTCGACCTGATCTACGAGGGTGGCATTCAGAAGATGAACCAGGTGATCTCCAACACCGCGGAATGGGGCGAGTACGTCAACGGCCCGCGCATTCTGCCGATCGACGTCAAGCAGCGCATGAAGAAGTCGCTGGAAGAGATCGAAAACGGCACTTTCGCCCGTGAGTGGATTGCCGAAGCCCGCAGCGGCGCCAAGACTCTTAAGGCGAAACGTGAAGAGCTTGGCAATCATCCGGCCGAGATCGTTGGCGCCAGAATCCGCAAACTGTTCGAAAAGAAATAGTTGGCTGTAATCTGACAATAGTGCCGCGTTTCTCCGGTCGGCCCGGGGAAGCGCGGTTTTTATTTTATTTGCGAAGGTATTGTAATCCGATATGGACGCAAGAGACACCGAAATCCTGCTGCGTGTGCTTGGCGACTGGTTTTTCAGCCGCGGTGAAGGGGTTTTCGCGTCTTTGCCGGAAGACGGAAAGAAGGAGCTTTGCGCGGCGGCCCGGCCGCTGTGCCTGGCGGGTTTTTTCGCATGGTATGTCAAGGACGCTCTGCCGGTGGAGTGTCGCGCGGAATTTGTGCGGGGTTTTCATGCTTCGGCCGCCCGTGAACTGGGGCGGGAAGCTTCGCTTAAGAAGACGCAGGCTGTGCTTGAGGAAGCCGGGATCGACTACATTCCGTTGAAAGGTTCGTTTCTCGCATACGAGGTCTATCCGCATCCGGCGCTGCGTCCCCGGGTGGACGTCGATCTGCTGTTGCGCGAGGCCGATCTCAAGCATGCCGCCGAAGTTTTTCATCAACTCGGCTGGCGCAATTATGACGAGCGTAACCATTCACTGCATATTCCCGGGCTGGTGGCGCCGGACAACCGCACCATGTGCGAACTTCATTTCGGCATTTTCCACGGCGCCGGTTCCGCCGGCAACGCCGAATTGTGGAACGCCGCGATACCGTGCGGCGGCCGCCGATTCCTGCTCCCGCCGGAACTTACATTGCTGCAGTTGATCGACGGTGCTGTGGACGACAATCTGCAGTTCGGCCTCAAGCCGCTGGCCGATTCCGCCATGCTCATTGCAAAATTCAACCTGACCGCGGCCGGGCTGCGCGAGGCGGCCGAGAAGTATTCGCCGTCGTTGTCCGATGTGCTGGACCTGCTGTTCGCCGCTTTTCCGGAATTTTACCCGGAGTTTTTCACCGCCGGCGTTTCTTCCGGAAGATTCCCGGCCGAGGTGGTGTCGGCCTTTCGCGCGCTGCCGCTGTTGGCAGGCGTGCAGCATCATGATTCCTATGGAATTGTGTTGGAGCGTGAGTTTCAGCATCGTTCTTTCGCCGAACGCTGCCGTTTTCTCCTGTCGAATCTGTTCGCCCATCCGGCCAACGTGCGCAAACGCTACAATCTGCCGCCGGGGCGGCGTTGGAATCTGCCGTTCTATTATTTGCTTGACCTGCTTCGCAAGGCCGGTATATTTTTCAAATTCCGGCGCGGCGGCAGCTCGAAGGAGCTGGCGTCGGCGGCAGGGGCGCAGGCGGTACTTATTCGCTACCTTAATCGTGGGAGACATTGAGAATGTCCGAAGCAGCCACAGAGAAGATGATCATTACCGACCTGTGGGGACCCGGTGGACTGACCACCGTTGACGTCGCAACCGGCATCGTGTTCGCCGACGTCGAAAAGGCGCACGGCACCGGCGACCTTCAGTGCTGCTGGCTGGCCGCCGCCTCCAATATCATGTACTGGAGCGGATGGGTGACCGCCGGCGACGGCACTATCGCCAACGAGGACAGGTTCATGGATTATTCCCTTCAATACTGGGATGACACGCCGGGCTTGGAGGTCAATGCGTTCTCCTGGTGGCTCAATGGTACCGCCGCGGTTTCCAGTCAAACGGTTCCGGCGGGCGGCGACAAGTTTCCGCAGCTTGATCCGGATGATTTCAGTTGTTTCATAAACGCATATTACACCGGGGCCATCGATGACATACGCAAATGCATGGACGCCGGGTGCGGTGTCACGTTGGGCATCACCGACGGATCGTTCTCCCATGCGATAACCTGCTGGGGATATGAGGTGGACGACGGCGCTATATATTTATATTACTCCGATTCGGACGATCACAAGGCCTCTAATTCCGACCGGCGCACCGCCCAAAACACCCTTTACCGGGGAAAGGTGGAATACAACGCAAACGAAGAGGCGTTCATGCTTGACTACTGGTTTGCCGACGGCGTCTGTATTTCCGATTTCACCGCGATGCTCCAGTACGATCCCATTTTTTCCGGACGGGACGAGACCGTCGCCGACAGCCGCGCGGTCGGGCTGGCCGCCGGGGTGTCGACCCGGCGCGGGCGCTTCGATGCCGGAGGTTACGACAACGACTATTATTCACTGACCGTGGACGGGACGCTGGCGCTGGCGGCGTCCCGTCTGGCCGGGTACAACGCGGATTTCTCGCTCGTGCTGCTTGATGCGGACGGGAACGAAATCGGTGTGTGGTCAGGTTCGGACATCGTATGCAACGTCTCGGGGCTGAGCGGAACCTATTACCTGCGCTTTGGCGCCATGGGGGAGGCCTCCGAGGACATTTTGAGCGGCGTTTACGCTTTTTCGGTCTCCTCCGATCATTTGGCGGTGAAATGGACCGGACTTGAAACCCGGATGACTCCGGTTGCCGCCGGTCTGACGGGAACGGTTTACATCGCGGAGCTTGACGGTTTTGCCGACGGTGTCGATGGCTTCGCCGCGGGGATCGAGCAAGCCGATTTCTCCTGCGCGTATATTTATGGCGGGTCGTCCGCTTCGAATGTCGGCGGCGGTTGCCGCACCTTTATCATGAATGGCGCTTCTTATGGAATTTATGGCGGCGGCGCTTCCGGTACCGTGATCGGCGGTGCGGTGGAATTGAAACTGGAAAACGTCACCTTGAAGTCGCTGCTGCTCGGCGGCGGCGGTTCGACGGTTGGCGGCGACATTTATCTGACGGTTTCGGATTGCGGCGGCACCGGCAACTATTTCGGCGGAGCGGCCGGAGCATTCGTGGCCGGAGACATATTCTGCGAATACGACGGCGGGTACTTCACCGGATTGATTTACGGCGGTTGCCGCACCACGGGAGTCGGCGGCGGCTGTGGGAGCGTCCGGCTTGCTGTCTCAGGACTGACCCAGCAGAGCAATCTCAAGATTCTGGCTCAGGGAAGCACCGCGTGGCTGGTTGGCGGCGGACAGGCGATCGACGGCGGAAGCCTGCAATGCGGCGACGTCAACATTAACGTTTCCGGCGGCGCGAAACTGCGCTATATCGTCGGCGGAGCCCAGGCGGAAGGGGCGGGCAGCGCCGCCGATGTCGGGCGGGTAAGCATTTCGATCGCGTCGGCCACGGTTGACGGCAGTATCTACGGCGGCGGCTATGCGGTCAGAGATGGGATATCCACCGTGACCGGCGGCGTGGCGATAACTGTGGATTCGACCGGGGTTACGTCGATTTACGGCAATATCTACGGCGGCGGCACCAATCCTCTGCAAGCCACCGGCGGCCGCGCCATGGTGAAGTCCGGTGCGATCATCACGTTCACCGGCTCGGGCGACAATCTCAATTTCTCCGGCGTGGTTTGCGGCGACGGCGCTGCCTCCGGAACCGTTTCCGGAGAAAAGGTGTTGGCGTTCGACAATTTTTCCGGTGCGTTCATGGCGACGGCGCGGGATTTCGACACCTTGGAAATTTCAGACAGCGCCGTGGCGATGACTTCCGCCGTCAGCGTGGAGTGTGCGCGCTTCCGGATCACCGGAGAGCCGGACGATGTGATGCTGAAAACGCCGTCCGCCCGGTTCGAACAGCTTGAGATTGAGCTGGATGTTGCAATGTTGTCCGCCAGTCGCGATTTCCTGCTTCTTGAGACCGGCGACATCGGGAACTTCGACGACGATCCCGTGGTCTATTTATATGACGCCGGCGGCGCCATGATCGGAGGGATTGACGGGTTTGAAAGCGGTGAAACCGTGGAGGCCGCCGGCGGCAGTCTTTCGCTGGCGATTGCGGGCAATATGCTTGTATTAAGATTTTTAGCATAAAATAAAATTATCGGGAACGGCGTTAGAAAGGGTAAACAAGGAGAGAGCAATGTCAAGTGTAACCGAAGTAAAAGCCGCCGCCACCTCGCTTGCGGACACTCTTTATATTCTGACCGAGGTATGGGGTCACGAGAATCTTACCACCGTGGATGCCGCCACCGGTTATTATTTCGCGGATACCGAGAAGACGCGTAACGTCGACGCCGATGACGATTCATGCTGGATCGCGGTGGCCTGCAACGGCCTTCAATGGGGCGGGTGGGTGTCCACCGGAGATTCGTCGATCACCAGCGAGGATGAATTTTTCGACTACTGTGTATCTTGCTGGGCATATAACGACGGCGGCTATGACCAGGCGTTGTTCAGCTGGTGGTTGTCCGGCGAGACCGGCGTATACGGCTTTGCCACCACCTCCGGCGGCGGCAAGTTTCCCGACCTTGAGCCAACCGACTATTACGCCACCGCCAACATGGTGGGATCTTCCAGCGTCAACTCGCTTATCTCTTATCTGGAATGCGGTTACTTCGTCACGCTAGGCGTCCGCACCACCGGGGTGTCCCATGTGATAAGCTGCTGGGGCTATGAGGTGGTGGACGGCAACGTATATGTCTATTATTCCGACTCCGACGACGGAGAGGTCTACGGTTCCGACCGCACCCAGGCAGCGAATGAACTTCACAAGAGTATTCTTACCTACGACAAGCGCACCATGCGCTATTATCTGTCCGATTACTTTTATTCCGGCATATATGTGGACAGCATAACCGCCATTGCCCAGTACGATTCGATCATGTCCGGCGTTCACGAAACCCTTGCCGACGCCCGCGAGATTGCGGCCGACCCGGACGGCGAGGTGATCCGGCGCGGCAAGATCGACGGTCAGAACGACGACGATTATTACAAGCTGACCGGTTCCGGTCGCGGCGCCTGCTTCACTCTGTACACCTTCAGTTCCGAATCACCGAGCCTGACCATCACCATGTATGATTCGGAAGGCAACTATGATTCATCCGTCGAAGACACCACCGGCTGCATCGGGACCTACACCACCGGCGGCGGAGACTATTATTACGTCGAGATCACCGGCAGCGCGGTGACCAGCTCCACCAGTTTGACCGTAAACATGTATCAGTTTGTGGTCGAGTATGACAAATGGTGGGTCGGCTGGGAGGCGATTCCGGATTCCGATTCCGAGAAAGTCAACGTGCTGACTGAAATCCAGAATGTTTATATTGGCGAGAATTCGAGTTTTCTCGACGATACTTCCAGCTATCACGTCGCCGCGCTGGTCGGCAACGACACCCCGTACCGCATTGTATACGGCGGTGTGTCCTCCGGTGCTTTGTCCGGCGACATCCGGTTGTCTCTTGACGAGACCACCATCTATTTCCTGTATGGCGGCGGTGCTTCCGGTACCACGGTCGACGGTTCGGTCTACTTGCAGCTGGACAATGAAACCACGGTGAAGTCGGTGTTGATAGCCGGAGGCGAATCGGATATTTCCGGCGGTATTTACCTGAATGTCATCTCGGCCAGCGGCACCGGCAACTATTTCAGCGGCGCCTCCAACGCCGACGTTGCCGGAGACATTGTTTCGGTCTATTCCGACGGTTTGTTCAACGGGCTGATCTACGGCGGCAGCCGGGCGAATGACGGAACCGCCTCCAGCGGCGATGTATCCCTGACCGTGAATGGAGCCATGTCCCAGATCAACAATATCAAGCTTATCGCTCAGGGCAGCACCGCGTGGCTGGTCGGCGGCGGACAGGCCATATACGGCGGTGTCCTGACCTGCGATGCGGTGACTGTCTCGATCTCCGGCGGCGCCGCCTTGAATAATGTTGTCGGCGGCGCGCACGCCGAGGGCGCAAACGCGGCGGCGACGGTCGGTTCGGTGGCGATCACGATTGCCGGAGCCACGATTTCCGGCAATGTTTACGGCGGCGGATATGTGAACGATCTCGGCGTATCCACGGTTTCCGGCGCGGTGTCGATCACCATCGATTCCACCGAAAATCTGGTTTCGATTTATGGCAACATTTATGCCGGAGGCGCGAACCCGCAGCGCTCCAGCGGCGGTACGGCGCTGGTTTCGGGCGGTGCTTCGATCACCTTCAGCGGCTACGGCGATAAACTCAGTTTTTCCGGTTCGGTTTCCGGTGACGGCGCGGTTTCCGGCACGGTTTCCGGTGCACGGTCTTTTGCTTTCGATAATTTCTACGGCGATTTTACCGGCCAGATTCGCGATTTCACCATGCTTGAAGTAACCGACAGCCTGGTCACGCTCAGCAAGGAGATCGTGGTGGACAAAGCGGTGTTCAAGCTGACCACCGCGGTGGCCGGAGCCATGCTCACCGCGCAGCAATTCTTGTTTGATTCGCTGGATGTAAAGCTGGACGCCGATCTTTTTACCACCGGCGGCGCTGAATACACGCTGTTCACCGCCGGCAACGCGTCCGGAATGGACGATTCGCTTTCTGTGGACATCTATGACACTGCCGATAAATATCTCGGCAGCGTGGAACTCGGAGGCGGTTCGCTTAACGTCGATGGCGGAAGTCTGGGGCTGTTCTGGAACGGCAACAGCCTCAATCTATTGCTTACCGCCTGAGCCGGACCCGAAACGGCGCGGTTTCACCATGTAAACCGCGTCGTTTTCACGTACCGCCGAAGGCACGCGAAAGGTTGCGAGATTGCCGGGATGCGGTTGCGGAGAGTCGCAGTCGAATTCCGCAACTCCGGTGGTGCTGCCGATTATCATCAGGCGGTCGCCATGTCGCGGCTTCTCGCCGGTTATCATTATCTCGGCCACGCCTATTTTCGAATAGTAATTCACGACTTTTCCCACCATGGTCTTGACCAGAGGAGACGCATTGCCTCCCGAGCCGCTCCAAACTCCGAAATCTTCGCCCAGATAGTAGCCGCCGTCCCAGAATCCGCGGTTGAATACAGTTGACAGCCGTTCGCGCCAGATTGCGGCCCGGTCGGCGGTGAACGTACCGTCGGCGCAGGCATTGATCGCTTCGCGGTAGACTTCGGTCACGGTGTGGACATAGTCGGCTCCCCGTCCCCGTCCCTCGATCTTCCAGACGTCGGCTCCGGCCGCCATCAGTTCCGGCACGAAACGGATCATGCAGAGGTCGGCGGCGCTCATCGTGTACCCGTTGGCGATTTCCTGTTCGGCGCCGGTTTCCATGTCGGTCACCTTATAGCGGCGGCGGCAGTTCTGAAGGCATTCGCCGCGGTTGGCGGAGGCGTTGTACGAGGTGAGGCTCAAATAACATTTGCCGGAGAAAGACGAGCACAGTGCGCCGTGCACGAACAGCTCCACCTGAAGCGGTTTGCCGGACGGCCCGCGCAAATCCTCTGCATGTATTCTGCGGATGATTCCGGCGATTTCGTCCAGCGCCAGTTCGCGTGCCAGCACCACCAGATCGGCGAATTGGGCATGGAACCGCACCGCCTCGAAATTGCAGATGTTGGCCTGAACGGAGGTATGAACGCTCAGGCCATGGCGGCGAGCGATCAGGATCACCGCGAAGTCGGCGGCGATTACCGCGTCCACTCCGGCCGCTTTGGCCGCGGCACATATGCGCTCGACCGTTTCAAGTTCGCGGTCGAACACGACCACGTTCAAGGTGAGGAATGCCTTGGCTCCGGCGGCGTGGCAGCGTGCGGCCACTTCCGGCAGGTCTTCAATCCGGAAGTTGGCGGCCGCTCCCGCTCTCATGTTGAGTATGCCTACGCCGAAATAGACCGCTCCGGCTCCGGCCTGAAGCGCCGCGGCCAGAGCCTCCGGCGTTCCAGCCGGGGCCATGATGACCGGAAGCGTGTTATTTTTCAAATTCCGCCAGCACTATGATGTTGATCTGCCTGTATTGCTTGCCGGTGTCGCTGTAGACATAGTCCGGCTGGCCCTTGGGATCGGGGTTGGTGCCGATGCCGAATTCGCACTCCGGCCCCGCGGCGAACTTGTTGTAGGCGAACACCACCTGCGGTTTTTCACCGGAGATGTTGTGCACCTGCATCGAGCCGTGGCCGTTGGGCACGTCGGGCTGATAGGTGTCGTCCCAGTCGTAAAGCTTGTCGGACGCGCCCGGCAGATCAAGTTTGCGCTTGGGATCGAAATTGTTATGCCAGAACTCTATCGCGCCTTCCGGAAACTTTCCCGCGGCGACTCCCGGAACGTTGGATGCCACCTCAAGGTTGGATACCTTCTGCTGGAAGATCGGGCCGAGCGGGACACCCAGCTTGGAAATGTCGGCGGTGAACGGGTCCATCGCCACGAACACCCAGCGCGTCGAGCCGTCCGGCAGTACGCCTTCGGCGAAATAGCCGACCCGCCTGATCTTGCGTCCCGCGAACTTGTCGGTGTTGTCGATGTCGTATTTTACGTTGTACAGTGTGGCTACCTGAGGTTGCGCGTTGGGAATGTAGCGGTAGATTACCTCGAAATTGGAGGCTTCCGGTACGCATTTATCCAGATTGCCGCGTTCGGGAACCGGAATTTTGAACGGGCCGGAAGGCAATCCGGCACCATTGCGCAGATTGTGTTCGGCCACGCAGCTCCAGCTGAAACGAACCGCAACCGGGGCCGGAACCTTGGGGCTGGTGAGCTTTACCGTGTCGTGCTCGATCACCACGGCGGCTGGTTGGAACACTCCGTCGGCACCGGCTATTTCGAACCAGTCGGGAGTCTTGCCGTCGGACGTCGTAAGACCTTCGCCGTGGCTGAACCGCACTGTCACCACATTGCCGGAAATCGAATAATCCTTGAATTGCGGACTGTCAGCGGCGATATCTTTGCCGTACAGATGGGCAAGGCAAAGGTTGGCGACGCGGGTGCCTACCGGAACCTTGTCGGTGGGATGTATATCGTTGACATTGCCTACATCGTTGGTGACCGCCAGCCACGCATTCTGGTCGTCGGCCGTGAACTGCTGCTGAGAGTTGACCAGCGTGGGGAAGGTGTCGAGAGGAGTATGGTACTCTATGGTATAATCGTATGGAGCGTTCTGGACAACAAAGAACGGCAGTTCCGGACGGTTGAACCGCCCGCGCCAGTCTGCGGCGAGATGTTCGAGCATCTTGCCGTAGTTCGGAGTTTTCCCGGCGATGTTGGCTCCGCCCTGATACCAGAATACGCCTTTCAGAGCCATAGGCACCAGCGGATTGATCATAGCATTGAAATGGACGGCCGGCTGAGCCATGTTATCGGGCAGAAACAGCCCGCGCGGCATGACCGGTACCGGCGCGGGGGCGACACCTTCTTTTGCGGATTTCCGCAGGGAGACGGCATAGTCGTCGTACATCTTGGCGCAACGTTCGAGTTCGGCTCTGCAGGCGGGGGTGGATTTATCGTAATAGCGCATCTGGTATAGCGCGTTCGCGTAGAGCTTGGGATCTTTTAACATCTCGGCGCGGCTGGTCCACGCTTCGATCGGGGTGCCGCCCCAGTCGGCCTCCACCAGGCCGATCGGGATTTTAAGCTCGTCCGCGAGTTTGCGACCGGCGACATATGCCACCGCCGAGAACTCCGCAACATCTTTGGGATTGGCGACCACCCACTTGCCCTCCAGCGTGTCCAGAGGTATGCCGCTCCAGGCATTTTTGACCTGAAGCAGCCTGAGATTGCTGTTGGCTCCGGCATCGGCAAGCAGTTCTTCGGCATGTCGGTCCTGACGGACGCGGAATTCCATATTGCTCTGTCCGGAACACAGGAAGACGTCTCCGAACATCACATTTTCCATCTTGGCCGCTTCGTCTTCGGACTTTACACTGATCAGCCAGGGGCCGCCTTCGCGGGTGGGATTGATGTCGATCCGCCATTTGCCGTCCACCCCGGCGGTGGCGCGGTACGGCGGCAGCGATTCTACCTCCACTGAACCGTCTTCCGATTCGGTCAGCATTTCCAGCGACAGTTCCACCGTGGCTCCCGGCGCGGCATATCCCCACACCGGGCATTTCACATTGCGCTGCAGCACCATGTTGTCGGAAAAACAATCGGCAAAACGCAGTTGATCGGAGAATGCCGGCAATGCCAGCAGGGCGAACATGGCGCAAAACAGCTTCTTCATTTGATTTTTACCTCACTAAGTGCATTCCCAATGCCGCCGCCGATATCTTTGACCAGCGTGTCGCCGGTATCGGTGACGGTTTTGATGGCGATTTCGCCGGTTTTTTCAATAACATGCAGGGCGGAACCACCGACATCTTTGACGACTGTTCCCGCCCGGTCAATCAGCTGCCCGCCGACATCGGCGGCCATGGCCGCCGCTTCTCCGCCGGACTTGGAAGCCGTATTCACGATAACCACGATCAGTTCGTCATAAATATAATTGACCGCCTCGGCGACAGTGGCGGCCTTGTCCTCGCCGATATTGGTAAGGGTGATGGTGGCCAGTGGGATCGGCACGTTCTGGCCGGCGCCCTTGATTCCGACATATAGTCTGGCGTTTTCGATGACGAGGCGTTTGATTATTACCTTTTTTCCGGCTTCGGATTCGGCTTTGGCCTCGGCGGCGTCGGAGGCGGGCTGTTCTTCCTTGCCGGATTTGGTCATTTTTTCGATATTTTCCTGTATGTCTCCCAGGTTGCTGCCGGTCAGGCCGCGCTCCCAGGTGATTGCTGGTTTCACGATGCGGATTTCGTTGATGATTATTTTGTCGCCGGTTATCGACCCCAGGTCGACGTCAACCGTGAATGCATCGAATTGCAGCGCGGCCTTGCCGTTGTATCCCTTCGGGTTGCAGACGGTGAACCCCCGCAGCGCGATGTTTCCGTTTACCGGTGAGAGTTTCACGCTCTCGAGCAGCACTTCGGTGCCGGTGAATTTCGGTACGATCTCGCGGATACCGGTGGCCAGAATCCAATCCATGAAAATGAAGAAAGCCACGATGAGTATGCCGATAAGCACCGCCAGGCCTACCAGTATGCTGATGACGATCTTCTTCCAGCTTCGTTTCTTTTTCTCGTTTTCACTCATGTTGCGCCCCCATTAATAGAAAGTTGAGAACCGATGATATTGCCAAGTAATTTAGCACTGCCGATTACGATATTCAAATATTATGACGGAAGCAGTTTGCAAAAAGATCGAAAAGTGTTATGATGATTGATCATGAATGACCGTGTCTTAACAATATCCCTTGCATTCGGCGGGCTGGTGCTTGCCTCGGGCGCTTTGCTGTTTGTCCATTCTTTGAGGCTGGTCGCCGTACTGCTAGAGTACGGTTCCGGTCGTGAATATGAAGCTATTTTGTCCGGATTGTCGGCGGTACTGGCTTTTCTGTTTTTTGTAGGAATATATGGAGTATGCCAGGCCAAGGCAGGTTTTTGCCTGAAGCGGGTGTTGCCGTCGATATATCTGTTCGCCGGATCCTTTGGATTTGCCTACTATGCGATCGCCATGCTTATCGGCGTTGATTCCTGCGGTCAGTTCCTGTTTTATATAGGGGGAATGATTTTAATGATAATTTCCCTTAAACTGGTAGCTATTGGGGCAAATCGCCCCGGACGTCCGGGGCGATACCCCGGGCGATTGGGCGTAGCCGCAGTTTGGATGGCGGTTTCGACGCTGACTGCTTCCGTAATGACTTTGGCTGCGGGACTTATTTTCATGCTGGGATTATCCTGTGCCTTATCCAGATCCGGGGTGGACGGCTCCGGGATATATGATTTGTTTTTCATTGTAGATTTGATATTGATTATCATACTGATCCATTGTTTTTACGGTGCGGCCAAGGCTTTGGTAAGGCCGGTGGCTTTCAAATCTGCGGTGGTGTTCTCCTGTGCGGCGGTACCCGGCGTCTTGCTGGTGTCGCTTCGGGGAGACATGGTGGCTGCCGGAATCTTTTTGGCGGTGGAGCTGGCGGTTGCGTATTTCATGGCGGCGGCGACTGTCATCGGGCATGGCACGGCGTCTGGAGTATGCATCGTTCGCCCTTCACACGATGACGATGAGTCAAATTATTAATCTCAGCCCGTTTTTTTTTTTGATAAAATCACATTCTTCCTCCTCACTGTACCGGCCTGGAACTCACGCATAACGCGCAGGTTGTATTTTTTCATTGGCGGTGTATATTATTTTTTTATCGAAAACGGATAATAACTTCAAACTTATGAGGGTAAGAGAGTTATGAAAAAGTATGTATATCTGTTCGGTAAAGGGATGAGCGACGGCGACGCGTCGATGAAGAATCTTCTCGGCGGCAAGGGGGCAAACCTCGCCGAGATGGCCAGACTTGACCTGCCGGTACCGGCAGGTTTCACCATCACCACCGAATGCTGTGTCGACTACTTCTCCCAGGGCATGAAGAATCCGCCGGAACTGGCGGAGCAGGTGGAAAAAGCCATGGCGAAGGTCGAAAAGGCGATGGGCATGACTTTCGGCGATCCTGAAAACCCCCTGCTGGTCTCCTGCCGTTCCGGTGCCCGCAGCTCCATGCCCGGCATGATGGAGACGGTGTTGAACGTCGGCCTCTCCAGCAAGACAATCCCCGGGCTGATAAAGAAAACCGGCGGCAATGAGCGCTTTGTCTATGACGCCTATCGCCGGCTGATCATGATGTATTCCGATGTGGTCATGGAAAAGGCCGAAAACATCGAACCGGCCGGGGGCCGCGGTATCCGCCGCCAGCTCGACGAGATGTTGGAAGAGCTGAAAGCCGAAAAGGGCTATTCCGCCGATACCGACCTTTCGGTGGACGACCTCAAGAAACTTTGCGAAGCGTTCAAAAAGCGCATTCTGAAATCGCTGGGTACTGCGTTCCCGGACGACGCCCGGGCTCAGCTCGCCGGCGGTATCGGCGCGGTGTTCAAAAGCTGGAACGGCAAGAAAGCGGTCTCCTACCGCCGTATCGAAGGCATTCCGGACAGCTGGGGTACCGCGGTTAACGTCCAGAGCATGGTTTTCGGCAACATGGGTGACAATTCCGCCACCGGCGTCGCCTTCACCCGCGACCCCGCTACCGGCGACGACAAGTTCTACGGCGAATGGCTGGTCAACGCCCAGGGCGAAGACGTGGTCGCCGGCACCCGCACCCCCAACCCGCTCAACAACGCCACCAAGAACGAGCACAACAAAAATCTTCCCTCGATGGAAGAGATGTGGCCGGAAGTCTATCGCGAACTTGCCGACATCCGCGCCAAGCTCGAAGCTCATTATCATGACATGCTCGACATTGAGTTCACCATTCAGGATCTTAAGCTCTATATGCTCCAGTGCCGGGTCGGCAAACGCACCGGTACCGCCGCATTGCGCATGGCGACGGATATGCTCAAGCAGGGCTTGATCGACGAGAAGACCGCCGTGCTGCGGGTCTCTCCCGCCCAGCTCGACGAGCTGCTCCATCCGATTCTCGACCCCGCCGCCGAAAAGCGCGCCGCCATCATTTCCCGCGGTCTTCCCGCCGGTCCCGGCGGCGCGGGGGGAAGCATCGTTTTCTCCTCCGAGAAAGCGATGGAACTGGCCGCGAAGAAGATTCCGTGCATCCTCGTGCGCGAGGAGACCAACCCCGAGGACGTGGAAGGCATGCGTGCCGCCATCGGCATTCTGACCGCCCGCGGCGGCATGACCAGCCATGCGGCGCTGGTCTGCCGCGGCTGGGGTAAATGCTGCATCGTGGGCGCCGGCGAGCTGCAGATATCCGAGAAGTCGAAAACCATGAAGGTCGGCGGCAAGGTCTACCACGAGGGCGACATGCTGAGCCTTAACGGGACCCGCGGCTACATCTACGCCGGTGCGCTGGAGACCGTGAGCGCCAGCGAGAATCCCAATTTCCGCAAGTTCATGAAACTGGTGGACAAGTTCCGCAAGCTCGGAGTCCGCGCCAACGCCGACAGCCCGGACGACGCCCAGGCGGCCCGCGATTTCGGTGCCGAGGGCATCGGCCTGTTCCGCACTGAACATATGTTCTACGGCAAAGGCAGCGAGAAACCGCTGTTCGCATTGCGCAAGATGATACTCAGCACCACCACGGAGGAACGCCGCAAGGCGGTGGCCGAGCTGTTTCCTTACGTCAAGAAGGACGTCATGAACACTCTTAAGGTGATGGACGGCCTGCCGGTGACCGTACGCTTCCTAGATCCGCCGCTGCACGAGTTCATTCCGCACACCAGGGAACAGCAGATCGAACTGGCGAAGTCGATAGGCATCACCCATGAGGAGTTTCTGAAACGCGCCGAGGTGCTTAAGGAAAACAATCCGATGATGGGGCATCGCGGCGTACGCCTGGGCATCACCTATCCCGAAATCACTGAAATGCAGGCGCGCGCGGTGCTTGAAGCCGCCGCCGAACTTTCGGCCGCCGGCGGCAAGTGCAAGCCTGAAATGATGATCCCGGTGACCTGCGATCCCGCCGAGCTGCGCGATCAGAAGAAGGTTATCGCGCAGGCCGCCGAAACGGTGAAGCGCAAATTCAAACTCGACAAGCTCGACTATCAGGTCGGTACCATGATCGAGATTCCGCGCGCCGCCATCATGGCCGGCAAGATGGCGGAGGAGGCTGAATTCTTCTCGTTCGGCACCAACGATCTGACTCAGATGACCTTCGGTTTCAGCCGGGACGACATCGGCGCGTTTCTGCAGGCCTATCTCGACAAGGGCATCCTGGCCGACGATCCGTTCCAGACCATCGACCGTGACGGTGTCGGCCATCTCATCGAGATGGCGGTGCAGTCCGGACGCGCCACCCGCAAGAACATGAAAATGGGTATCTGCGGCGAGCAGGGCGGCGAACCGAGGTCGGTGGCGTTCTGCCATCAGCTTGGTATCAGCTACGTCTCCTGCAGTCCGTTCCGAGTGCCGATCGCGCGGTTGGCCGCGGCGCAGGCGGCAATAAAAGAGCAAGCATAAAATGTTCAAACTTGAGTTGCGTGCGAGCGCCGGCGGGTTGGCCCGCCCGCTCGACCGCAAAGCGGTGACGGCGATGCGGCTTTCCCGCATCGCCGGATTCGAGCTGACGCCGGCGAATTTCGAAGGCGACGGCAAGGGCGTGTTGCGTGCCGAACTGAAGAATATGTTTGAAGAGGCTGGTAAACTCGCTCCCACCTATCATGTGCCGTTCGACCGCCTCGACGATGTTTCCGACACCGACGAGGCGGTTCGGCTGTGCGCATTGGAAAGGCTGCGCCGTTATCTCGACGAGGCGTATTTCTTCGGAGCCGGAATCGTGGTTCTGCATCCGAGCACCGAGCCGGCGGACGGGGCGAGGGCCGTCCATATCCGTCAGCTTGCAAGAAGCCTGGCCGACATCACCCCGGCGCTGACCGCGCGCGGCCAGTTCGTGGCACTGGAATGGCTGCCGCGCTCCTGCATCGGAAACTCCTTCGAGGAACTTGATGCGGTTATGAAGCTTGCGCAAAGCCAGCGGGTCGGTATCTGCCTTGACCTCAATCATTTGATGTCCGGCCACCGCGAGTTGCCGGAGATGATTGTTGCGTTCGGCGACAGGTTGCTTGAGGTTCATGTGTCCGACTACGATGGCGTGGACGAAAAGCATTGGATGCCGGGCGAGGGCGTGATCGACTGGCCGGCGGTGATCGGCGCATTGCGGCGGATCGGGTTCGACGGCGCGTTCAATTATGAATTGTATCCCGTCGCCGGTTCGGCGGAGGACAATGTCCGGCGCATAGAAAAGAACTTTTTTGAATTTATGAATAAATTGTGAATGGCGTCATAAAACGGCGGCGGGTCCGGCTCTGGCATTCCAGACGATTCCGGATCGTTGCCATTGCGGCGATGGTGATTATGGGACTTTTTGTTTATTATACCCGTTATATAACTCCGTACCGGCTGGAACTCAACCGGCAGAGCGTCAGACTGAATGCCTGGCACGATGAGCACAACGGTTTGAAGGTCGCGGTGCTTTCCGACATACATCAGTCGCTGTCGGAGGCCGACCGCGAACGGTTGGAGCGCGCGGTGGCGATGGCCAATGCCGAAGGCCCGGACCTCGTTTTTATTCTCGGCGATCTTACCGGACGGCGCTACGGCGGTTCCAACAACGCGCCGCCGGAGGAGGTGGCCGCAATATTGTCCAAGCTTAAGTCCCGCTATGGCACCTACGCCGTGCTCGGCAATCACGACTGGTGGTACGACGGCGAGCGCGTGCGCCGGGCACTTTTGAACCACGGCATAGTGGTGCTTGAAAATCAGTTCGTGACTTTGACCATCAATGGTAAGAAGCTGAACGTGTTCGGCCTGCCGGACAAGCAGACGCGCAGCAAGGTGCTGGACGCGGGGATGAACTACCCGGAGAACGAGGAGCCGACCATCGTGCTTTCTCATTCTCCCGACTTTTTTGCCGACTTCAAGCTGCCGGCCGAGCTTACGCTTTCCGGTCATACTCACGGCGGACAGATGAAACTGCCGCTGCTGGGGAGGCCGGTAATTCCATCCGCCTACGGACGGCGTTACGCCGCCGGCTATGTGGAGGAGGACTGGGGCAAACTGTTCGTTACCACCGGAATCGGCACCTCGGTGGTGAAGATGCGGGTAAACTGTCCCGCCGAGGTGGCGATTCTGGTATTGGAAAAGGCCGAGTAGCCTATTTCAATTCGGCCAGCAGCTTGAATATTTCCTCGGAATACTTCGGGTATTTGTCGGTTATTTTTTCTCTGGCCTGGACTATGAAAGCATCTGCGTCCGGGTTAAGCATGAACAGCGACCCTGAACCGGCGCCATGTCCTATGACTCGTTGTCTGCCTTCGATCTCAGGCCCGAAAAACGTCAGCCCCATGCCCCATGCCCGCTGATCCTGACATTTTGGAAAGTATTCAATCAACGGAACCGGCAACATCTTCCGATAGGCGTCTTCTCCGAAGAACTTCCAGTCGCCATAACTGCCGTGGTTGAGCATGAGTTGTGCAAACTTGGCCAGATCAACAGTGCTGGCGCTGAATCCGTTGTATTGGTTGAAGCTGGTCATGTCACTGATAACCAATTGATTGTAAAAATTTTCCTGATACAGCGTCGTATTCGGAGTTCCTGAGGCCGCCATCATTTGAAGCCCTAGCAGATTGTAACCGGCATCGTTATATTTGAATGTAACACCCGGGATCGAGGTTTCAAGGACGGGTGCAAGCGCCATATCCAGCCAAACGTTGGAGAGGTCGCCGAACCCCGAGGGTTCGCTGAGTCCGCACATATGGGTAAAACAATGTCGTGGAGTGATCGGAGGCAATGTCGGGAACATGTTCGACATCGGTCTGTCGAGATCTAAAATGCCTTGATCCAGAAATCGTGCATACAGCAATCCGGTGAAGAACTTGGATATGGAGGCCAGATTGCATACCCGGTTCTCGTCGGCATTGCCATAGGACTTGCTGTAGAAGATCACGCCATTCCGGGCAAATATGGTATGGAATGGTTCGCCGGTTTCCCTATACCACGCGGACATGATCGCGTCGAGCTTGGCGGCGGTTCCGTCTGGCACCCCAGCCTCGAGTTCGGTGCCCGAACGCAAAACCGGAGCTGGTACCGTGCTTTTTTCCGGCGGTGCGAGCTTCTTGACGAAGCGGTCTGCGCGTCGGCTCAGCAGCGGCATGGGAAGATTGTAGTACCTGAGCGGTCTTCCGCGGTAGATATTGTCGAGCAGAAGAGGGTAATAATAGACGAGCCAAGGTTTCCAGGGGTCCAGAACAAGCAATGAGGCATATGGCTTTATGGCGCTGGATTCCTGCCAGTTCTCTTCGACGGCATAGAAAGGGAAGTATCGCAGATATGGGATATTGCCGTTGACAGTGCCTGCTATTTTCAGATAATAAAGGCCGGGTTTCTCCGCTTTTTCGACTTGGTTAAGGTCGGCGTCAAGCCATGATGGGCTGAGATTCGTCGTGAGAGTTGAAGGAATGGTCCACTCATACTTACCGAATTCTCCAACGGGAATTATGGAATTGCCGTTTATGTAAGGGCGCGAATTGCCGAATTGTTTATAGTCCTGAATGATTGCGAGCTTTGCCGCGAGAATTTCAGTTTCTTCTTTTGTGAACGGCCCGTCCGCAAGGCATATGCGGACGCTCCATGGGCCGGAGCTGTGCGTGTTTTTAAATGTAAGCAAATTATCTTTATCGGAGAGCTCAACAAAAAACTGAGTGTATTCCGGTTGTTTCCTGCCGGTATAAACATGGTTGCCGTTTATGAATAAGTCCATGTCGCCGTCGTGGGCGATCGCCATGCGGTAGTACCCCGGTTTATCGACTTTTATCACAGTGGCGGCCAGCGCAAATCTATTGTCGAGGTTGTTTTTATCCCAGATTTCATGAAAAAGGATTTTCCCCGGGAAATCCTTGGCGGAATAAGTCTGTGTTTCGCCCAGATCGCCGGCGATGAATTTTGCCGCGCGTGTTTTGGCGGGGGCGGAATCCTCCACTGTCATCTCAGGCAGCGGACCGGCGATTTTCCAATCAGTCAACTCGGCGGCGGTGAGCGAAGAGGCGGCCGCAAAAGATAGAAGTACAGATATCAACTTCACTTTGCATCTCCTAAAATTTAAAGCAAAATCCGGATGGCGATATATCGCCAGCCGGATTTTGCAGAGAACTATTTCAATTCAGCCAGTAATTTGACGACTTTATCCGAATATTCCTGATACTTGTCGCCGCGTTTCGCGCGGGCCTGGACTATGAATGCCTGAGCGTCGGGATTGAACAGGAACAGACATCCGGTGGCGGAACCGTGGCCGAGAACCCGTTCCATGCCGTCAACCTTCGGGCCATAATAGGTCAGTCCCATGCCCCATTGGCGCTTTTCCTTTGTCTTCGGGAAATAATCCTTCAGCTCGACCGGCAGCATTTTGCGGTAGGTGTCTTCGCTGAAGAATTTCCAGTCACCGTAACTGCCCTTGTTCAGCATCAGCTGAGCAAATATTGCGAGGTCGTCGGTGCTGGCTCTATATCCGCCGCCCTGATCGCATCCGGTCATGTCGGTGATGCCTAGCGGTGTGTAGTAGTTTTCCCGGTACAGTTCATCGATGGGGGTGCCGGCGGCGACCATCATCTGGAGACCGAGAAGATTGTAGCCGTTGCCGTTGTACGAGTGGGTCACGCCGATATTTTCGGGGTTGAGAGTGGGGGCGATGGCCTCGTCGAGCCAGACGTTGCCCAGACCGCCGAATCCGTAGTGACCTTCCATGCCGCACATATGGGTAAAACAACTGCGCGGAGTCAGCATCGTCAGCGACGGCAGGACATTTGACATCGGCTGATCAATGTCTAGGATGCCTTGGTCGACGAACCTGGCATACAGTACCGCGGTCATGAATTTGGAAATGGAGGCAAGCCTGCAAACCCGGCTCGCGTCGGCCTTGCCGTAGGACTTGCTGTAGAAGATCACGCCGTTTTTAGCGAATATGGTGTGGAACGGTTCGCCGGTTTCCTTATACCATTCCGACATGATGGCATCAAGCTTATCGGCGGTGCCGGCCGGAACTCCCGCTTCGGCTTCGGTGCCGAACCGCAGCGTGGTGGCCGGAACTGCCAGCTTCTGCGGCGGCGCCGGTTTCCTGATCATATGACCCGCGCGCTGCGCCAGCAGTTTTTTCGAAACATCGAAATATTCCGGCGTTCTTTTTGCGTAAAGGTTGTCAAGTATGCCGGGATAGTCGTAGACTTTCCAAGGGGCCCACGGATCTTGCACAAAGTCGGCCAAACGATCTTTCATTTCAGGCGATTCCAGCCAATTTTCCGGGACCGCGTAGAAGGGGAAGTACCGCCGATAATGGACTTTGCCGTTGACGGTGCCTTCAAGCTTCAGGTAATAAAGGCCGGGTTGCTCCGCTTTTTTGACCGGGTTGAAATCGGCATCCAGCCAAATCGGAGTTAGTTCGAGTTTGAGTGCGGTGGTGCCATTCCATTCGAATTTGCCGAAATCTCCGGTCTGTATTATGGAATTGCTGTCGATGAGAGGGCGCAGGTTTGAGAACTCGGCATAATCCTTGGCGAACTCCAGCGCCGCCAGCTGGCTGTCTACTTCATCCTGGGTGAACGGTCCGGCTTCCAGATATATGCGGACACCCCACCAGCTTTCATGGTGCATATTCTTAAGCACCAGCAGATTGTCTCCGCTTTTCAGCTCGGCGAAGAACGGAGTGGCCTCCTGCCAGCCGTCCTTGGAATAAATTTTCTTGCCGTTTACGAATATATCCATGCTGCAGTCGTGGGCGACCGCCATGCGGTAATATCCGGGTTTCTCGATCTTTATGACGGTGGCGGCCAGCGCCATTGTGTTATTGAGGTCTTGCCCGGACCATAATTCATGGAAAAAGATTTTGCCGGGAAACTCCGGGGTGGAATAATCCTGTGTTTCACCAAGGTCTCCGGCGATGAATTTTTCAGCGCGCAAGTTGGCGGCGGTCTGCTCGGTTTCGGTGGCGTCGGGCAGCGGCCCGGCGAGTTTCCAGTCGGCAAGTTCGGCGGCGTTCAGCACACCGGCGGCCAATGCCGCCAGCAGCATGGACAGAAGTTTCATGGTGTTCTCCCTTGGTGTTTTGCCGGTTCGATCCCGTATGGCGATGCGGCGTCGTTGGCCGGATTCGAATAATTTATAGTGTCATTTGCAGCAATGCAAATATATATTACATTTTTATGAAATAATTTCAGCCTCCGGCTGAATGCGGTACATATGCAAAGGATTACAGGATCGGTGCCAGCAATGCGAAAAGATCATCCCTGAAGGTGCGCAACGGATGTTTTTTCAGTTCGTCGGCAAACTGCAGTTCGGTGCTCTCGGCAAATTCGCTGGCGAACTGACAGGCGATCTGCGCGATGAAGTCGCCGCCTTCAAAACAGAAGTCAAGCTCGAAGTTCAGCCGGAAGCTGCGGTTGTCGCAGTTGCTGGACCCCATGAATCCCCACGAATTGTCCACCAGCAGTGCCTTGGTATGGGAAAAGAAGCCGTTGCGGACGAAGATTCGCACGCCGCCGGAAAGCAGCGTGGCGTAGAAACTGCGGCTGGCCCAGTCAACGAACTTGTGGTTGTTCCTGGCCGGAACGACCACGCGCACGTCCACCCCGCGGGCGGCCGCCAGGATTAGCGCCTGCGCGAAAGCGTTGCCCGGGACAAAATACGGCGTTATTATGTAAAGCGACTTTTGCGCAAGGGCGGCGGCGGCGAAGAACATCCGCTCACTGCCGCGATAGTTCTCCCCCGGGCCGCTGTCGATCAGTCGCACGACGTTGTTGCCGTGACTGTCCATCGGGGGATAGTCTCCGGTTACCGCGGCGTCCGCACGGTGACGGCGGCGGGTATAGGCCCAGTCCCGCAGAAAGCTGCGGGTGGCTATCGCGGCGGCGGGGCCTTCGATGCGGCAATGGAGGTCATGGATGTATTTTGTGCGGGGAACCTTGCGGTAGCGGCGGTTTTCGTCGGAGATGTTGATGCCGCCGCAATAGGCCACCTTGCCGTCCACTATCAGCAGCTTGCGGTGGTTGCGCAACTGGAATTTCCACGGGGTCAGCAGGTTGATCGGGGAGAATCCGATCATGGCGAAATGGGGGTGGCGATGGCGCATCAGCCGCCGGAACAGGTGCGAGAAAATGGAAAAAAAGCTGCCGAAACTGTCGAACAGCACCTTGACGTCCACGCCTTCGTCGGCCTTCTTCATCAGAGCTTCGAGGAAAGCCGTACCGGCCTTGTCGCTGTTTATGATGAATGACTCGAGGCGGATGCTCTTCTTTGCCTTTTTTATGTCCGCCAGCATACGCGGATAGGCCTGCACGCCGTCGCAGAGCAGTTCGAGTTTGTTGCCGCCAAGCGCGGGACGGGCGGGGAAAATCCGATCCAAGGTGGAATTTACCGGGTGATTGACCTCATCCGGCGGTGGCATGTATGCGGAAAGACTGCGCCATTGCGCTTCCGCCTCCGGTATGTTGTGACCGCGGGCCTGTTCGGCGATGGATATGTCGCGGATCCGGTCGTTTATCCCGTGCAGATTGGTGACGCCGAAAAACAGGTAAAGCAGTATTCCCAGGCCCGGCATCACGGCCACCAACAGCAGCCACATGGTGGCTTCGTCGCTGGACTCGTGCTTGGTATAGACGATGTGAAGCATTATCGCCACGTGCAGCAGAGCCACAAGAACACCGGTGATTAAGTAGATCGTATTCATGGTTTACCTCCCGAGTTTGTCGGCCAGCCATGAGGCGGCGGCGCGAAAGTGCATGATGCGTCCGGATCCTTCGTTGCTTATGACGTAATCGGCGTAGGTGCGGGTCGGCTCCACGTATGCTTCGTGCATGGGCCGCACCTGGTCGGCAAACTGACGCCTTACATCGTCGGCGTTGCGGCCGCGCTCGGCCACATCGCGTTCCACACGGCGTTCAAGCCTGGCCGCGTCCGATGCCGCTACGAAGAATCTGGCGAACGCCTGTTCGCGCAGCGGTGCGAACTTCAGTGCGAACAGGCCCTCTATAACCAGAAAATCGAAGTCGGCGGTGCGCTCGCCGTCGATGCCGCTCTTATGCTGCGAGAAGTCGTAAACGCGGCGCGGCACCGCACGGCCGGCCAGCAGAGATCTTACGTCGTCGCTCAGACCGTCGGAGTCGATGGCGTCCGGGCGGTCGAAATTATAGGCTACAATCTCGGCACGGGTAAGCGTGCTGCGGTCAAGGTAATAATCATCGGTGGCCAGCAGCACCGCGCGCGGCAGTGTGCCGGCCAGGTAACGCGCGAAACTGGTTTTACCGGAGCAGGAACCGCCGCCGATGAGTATCGCGCGCTTCATATTTACTTACCTATATATTTCAGCAATGCTTTTTTCCAGCTCGTGAACGGCGGCAGGGTAAGCGGCCAGTCGTATTTCCAGCGTTTGACCAGAATGGATTTATAATGGGTGAACGCGTCGAATCCGGCGCGCCCGTGATATGCCCCCATGCCGCTTTCTCCCACGCCGCCGAAGGGCAGTCCCGGCGCGGCAAGCTGCATCACCGTGACGTTTATCGCCATGCCGCCGGAACTGGTTTCGGAGGCGAAGCGTCGCCATAGTTTGCGGTCGCGGCTGAACAGATAGAGCGCCAGCGGTTTGGGCCGGTTGGCGATTTGCTGTATGACCTCGTCGTCGGACTCGAACTCGAGTACCGGCAGTATCGGCCCGAATATCTCCTGTTGCATTACCGGCATGTCGAAGTTGACCATATCCACCACGGTCGGCGCGATATAGCGTTCCAGAGAATCGGTCTCTCCGCCGCATATCAGCCGTCCGTCGGCCAGCAGCGACAGCAGCCGTTTGAAGTGAAAATCGTTGACGATTCTCCCGTAGTCCGGGCTTTCCTGCGGGACTTCGCCGTAAAACGCTTTGATGACGGAGCGGATTTCGCGCATCAGTCTGTCTTTTATGTCCCGGTGCACCCACAGGTAGTCGGGGGCTACGCAGGTCTGTCCGGCGTTAAGGAACTTGCCCCATACGATGCGGCGTGCGGCGGAAGCGATGTCGGCGTCCTTGGCCACCACGCAGGGGCTCTTGCCCCCCAGCTCCAGCACCAGCGGAGTCAGGGATTCGGCCGCCTTGAGCATTACGGCGCGCCCCATGCGCGGATTGCCGGTGTAAAAAATGAAATCGTACTTCTCCGCCAGCACTTCGCTCCAGTCCAACTCGGTGGTTATCACCCCGGGCGAGTCCAGTGCCGCGACGATCTTGCGCAGCATTCGCGCACTGCTCGGAACGGTGTCCGATATGCGCAAAACCGCCGCGTTGCCGGCCGCGATCGCCGCGATAAGCGGTTCCAGTGACAGCAGCAACGGGTAATTCCAGGTTCCTCCTATCAGCGCCACGCCGTATGGTTCCGGGTAGAGCAACGCCGAGGCCGGGAAGTTGAAGATGCCGGGATTGCGGTGGACGGGCCGGGTCCAGGCGCGCAGGTTGCGCAGCGTCCGCCTCATAACCTGGGAGAGCAGCGCAAGTTCGCAGATCACCGCTTCGGACTCGGATTTGTGGAGGTCGTTCCACAGCGCGGCCAGCAATTTCTCATGCTCGGCCTTCATGATGTCGCGCAGTTTTAACAGCAGTTCCCGGCGCTGCGCCGCAGTGCGCAGCCCGCCGCCTCTTTGGAAGGCGCGCAGGGCCGACAGTTGTTCATTGAATCCGGCGGTTTCCATTTTCATGCTCCCGTGTAGACGCGCTCGACCCGGGTACCGATCGAGCACAGCAGTTCATATGCGTGGGTGCCTTTGAGTTGCGCCCACTCCTCAATTGAGATCGAGGCTCCGTCCTGGCTGCCGATGCAGATGACTTCATCTCCGCATTTTGCCTCGGGCACATGGTCGAGGCAGATGGTGGTGTAATCCATCGACAGCCTGCCGAGCACCGGGCAGTAGCTGCCGTGCACCAGCACATAACCGCGGTTTGAAAGCGCCAGCGGGAGGCCGTCGGCATAACCGGCGGCTATGGTTCCCACCCGGGTGGCCTTGCGCAGTTTGTAGGTGCGGCCGTAGCCCAGCGTGGCTCCGGCCGGCAGTTCCCGCACCTGTGCGATGCGGGTTTTCAGCGTTACCACGCCTTCGAGTTGCATCGCGTGGGCCACGGTGTTGTCACAGTAGCCGTACAGATTGATGCCGGCTCGCACGCGGTTGAACGGCAGGCGAGAGGCTTCAGGGAAGTGATTGATCGCGTCGCTGGCGGCCATATGTATCTCGGCAAAATGGAAGCCGGCGTCTCCGAGCAGGGAGAGCAGCTTCTTGAACCGGACAATCTGACCGTCGGTAAACGGATCGAATTTGGCGTATGCCACCGGACAGTGGCAGTAGATGCCGAATAGTTCGAGATGCGGGCGGGCGGCGAGGCTTTTTACCGCTTCGAAAGCGTCTTCGGCAAGAAATCCGAGCCTCCCCATTCCGGTATCCACCGCCACCTGGACCCGTACCTTTTTGGATTGCTTGGCGCCTTCCGCTTCAAGCCGGTCGGCGCTTTCATAGTCGCAAACCGGGCAGATGATGTCGGCTTCCACCGCCGGCGGAACTTCCGCCGGCAGCAGGTTGCCCAGCACCCGTATCGGCAGGCCGAAGTCCGCCAGTTCCAGCGCTTCGTTTACCTCCGCCACTCCGAATCCGGCGGCGCCGCATCCGGCCAGCAGCTGCGCTATCGGCCTCACGCCCAAGCCGTAGGCATTGGCTTTGAGTACCGCCACCACTCCGGCCGGAGCCACATGCTCCGAGATCGCCAGGAAGTTCGAGCGCAGTTTTTCGAGGTCTATTTCCAGCCTTACCCGGCTTTCCATCTTTTTCATGGTGTTCGCCGCCTACTTTGCGTACTCCACCGAACGGGTTTCGCGGATGATGGTGATCTTGATCTGCCCCGGATAGTTCATCTCCTTTTCGATGCGCTGGCAGATGTCCTTGGCCAGCATCTGGGCTTCGCCCTCGGAGACCCTTTCCGGCAGTACTACCACGCGCACCTCGCGCCCGGCCTGAAGCGCATAGCAGCTCTCCACGCCCGGGAAATCGTGCGCGATGGCTTCGAGCTGTTCGAGCCGGCGCAGGTAGAGTTCGGTGGTTTCGCTGCGGGCGCCGGGGCGCGAGGCGCTCAGCGTGTCGCAGGCATTGATCAGAATGTCGTAGACCGAGACGGGTTCCACCTCCGCATGGTGGGCGGCCACCGCCTGGATAACGTCCTTGGGTTCATTAAACTTGCGCAGCAGGTCGGCGCCGATCTGAGCGTGCGATCCTTCCACCTCGTGGTCGACCGCCTTGCCGATATCGTGGAAAAGGCCGATGCGTTTGGCTTTTTGCTCGTCCAGCCCCAGCTCGGCCGCGATGATGCCCATGAAATAAGCGGTCTCCAGCGAGTGCTTCAGCACGTTCTGGGAGAAGCTGTAACGGTATTTGAGGCGGCCGAGCAGTTTGATGACCTGCGGGGAAGCGCCCTGGATGCCGGTTTCCAGCACCGCGGCTTCGCCGGCGGAAAAAGCATCGTCCTCGACTTCCTTGGTGATTTTCTTGACCAGCTCTTCGATGCGGGTGGGATGGATGCGGCCGTCGGAAATCAGCCGTTCGATCAACTGGCGGGCGACCTCTTTGCGGATGGGATCGAAACAGGAGATGACCACGGCTTCCGGCGTATCGTCGATCAGGATGTTGACGCCGGTGGCGGCTTCAAGCGCGCGGATGTTGCGGCCTTCGCGGCCGATGATGCGGCCTTTCATCTCGTCGTTCGGCAGCGGTATGGTGGCGGTGGTGCGCTCATAGGTGCAGTCCGAGGCGTAACGCTGGATCGCGTAGGTAAGGATGCGGCGCGACTCGCGCTCGGCCCGCTGCTTGGACTCTTCGAGAATATCGCGGACCAGCAGGCCGGACTCGTTGGTGACTTCGTTCTTCAGTTTTTCAAGCAGCATGCTGCGCGCGTCGTCGCGCGAGAGCTGGGCCACGCGCTCCAGTTGATCGATCTGCTCGGATATCTTGCGCTGCAGCTCCTGTTCGCGGGTGGACAGGCGTTCGCGGATGGCGGCGTTGTCCTGATCCTGCTTTTCCAGCTGCTTGATCTTGGTTTCAACCGTGTCGTTCTTGCGCTCTATCGCCTCTTCCTTCTGGGTCAGCCGCTTTTCGTTGTTCTGCTGTTCCTTGCGGCGTTCACGGATTTCGTCTTCGAATTCTTCGCGCATCCGCAGTATTTCGTCCTTGGCGGCCACTTTCGCCTCGCGCTGGATGTGCTCGGCTTCCTTGCGGGCGTCCTGCTTGATCTGCTCGGCATAACGTCCGGCCGACTTTCGACGCGACCCCTGAACCAGCGCGGCACAAACCGCGCCGGCCGCGACTCCGACGACGGCGGCTCCCGCGCCGACATAAACCATAAACATACTCATCTTTCTTGTCCTTCAGTTTTAAAAAATTATCCAACCGTTTTCAGTCACCGCCGCGTCGAGCCTCCGGTCGTGAGGTTCGCTCGGCACGGCGTCCAGTTCCTGGAACTGGAAAAAAACTCCGGTCTTGCGGCCGGAAGCCGGGGACAGCAGGCGGTCATAATACCCTCTGCCGCGTCCCAGCCTGTTTCCGGACCGGTCGAATGCCAGTCCGGGAACCAGATAGTTCAACTCGACGGCACATTCCGCCGCCGCGGCCGCCGGTAAAAGCGGCGACGGTTCCGGAATCCCGTAGCGTCCTTCGACGAATCCGCCGTCGAGATCGTCTATCCTGACCATCTCGTAGTGGTCGTCCTCCTTCCGGTAGCGCGGAAAATACAGTCCGATCCCGCGATCCTCAGCCCAGCCCAGAAAAGCTGAAAGCTCAGGTTCGTCCGAACATCCGGAAAAGACACCGAGTTTTTCAACGCCGCGCCACTTTTCCGCATCCATGAGGGTACGGCATATGGCCCGGCTTTTGTTCAAACGCTCCACCGGAGACAGCGCTTTCAATTTCGCGCGCATCTCCCGGCGGATCACCCCTTTATCAATCATGGCCCGCCTCTTTTCTGAGCTGTTCCCAGTAGTTCAGGCGTTCCTTGATCTTCGTTTCGTAGCCCGCTCCCGTACCGAGAATCTCGTAATACTTTCTGGGAACGGTCATGTAGTCCTGCGCTGCGAAGCCGCCGGTGGAGTGGGGATAGATATACCCCTCCTGATGATGGTGCTCCTTGCCGCCCGCGGAATGGGTGTCGCGCAAGGTGTACGGTATCGGCTGCACGCGGTTTTTCTGCACGTCATCGAGAGCTGCGGAGATCGCGCGGGTAGAGGCGTTGCTTTTGGGCGCGGTGGCGCAGTAGGTTACGGCCTGCGCCAGAATCAGTTTTGCCTCGGGAAGCCCCACGAAATCGACCCCCTGCATCGCGCTGACGGCCAATGTGATCGCGCGGGGATCGGCGTTCCCGATGTCCTCGGAGGCAAAAATAACGATCCTCCGCGCGATAAAACGGATATCCTCGCCGGCGTCGAGCATCCTGGCGAGATAGTAGACCGCGGCGTCCGGATCGCTGCCGCGCATCGACTTTATAAAGGCGCTGGCGGTGTCGTAATGACCGTCGTCGCCGTAGATTGCAATTTTTTTCTGGATGGATTCCGCCGCGTCGTTCCTGGTCACATGGATGGTACCGTCGGCCGACGCCGGGGTGGTGTCCACCGCCAGTTCCAGCGCGTTGAGCGCGCGGCGGGCGTCACCCTCGCTGGCGGTGGCGAGGTAATGCGCCGCATCGTCGTCCAGATTGACCATGCCGGGCGGCCAGGCCCGCGGGTCGTTCACCGCTCGCTTCAGCAGGTCGAGGATGTCCTCTTCCGAAAGCGATTCCAAAATAAACACCATCGACCGGCTCAGCAGCGCTCCGATCACATAGAATTGCGGATTGTGGGTGGTGGCGCCGATCAGGCGGATGTTGCCGTTTTCCACGTCCGGCAGCAGTGAATCCTGCTGGGATTTGCTGAACCGGTGGATTTCATCGATGAACAGTATGGTGCGGCGCTGATGCAGCTGGTAGCGAGTCACCGCGCAGGATACTTCACGCCGGATGTCGGCCACCGTGCTGGTGACGCCGGACAACCGTACGAATTCGCTGTTGGTGGTGGCGGCGATAATACCGGCCAGACTGGTTTTGCCGGTTCCCGGCGGTCCGGAAAGGATGATCGAGCTGAATCTGTCGGCCTCCACCGCGCGGCGCAGAAGCTTGCCCTCCGCCAAAAGATGCTTTTGGCCGGCATATTCGTCGAGATTGCGTGGGCGAAGCCTCGCCGCCAACGGTTGAATCGCCGATGGCGATCCTGAACCGGCACCGGAATTCGATTCAGCGTCGAGGAAATCGATTTGTTCCATTCGCATTCAGAACACACTGGAGGCATCAACCACGGTGGCGACCGGGAAAAGCAGAAGCAGCGCTGAATTTACAGCGTGCCGATATAAATCAAAGCCGACCAAACGGTCTGCCAATTCCCTGCTATCGCCAATGGCGGAATGCTTCCGGACATGTTCACCTTCCCTATATGTAAATTATTTCAAATTATATTAAGCGTGCCGCCCCTTCCGGGTTACGACCCGCACACCATAATATAGTGCGGTGCTGAATTGTTTTCAAGAAACTATCAGCGTATTCACAGAAAAAAGTTAAAAATATTATTGTGTCTTTAAAAAAATGGTTGACATCGCGCTATCTGCATACTAAATTATTTCAGGCGGCCAGGGGGGCCGCAATAGGGGCATATATTAAGGAGGAGGGATTTACGATGAAAAAGCAGACTTACGTCAGCGACTTCCTGAGCAAGTACACCATCAGGCAGCTCTGCGAGGAGGAATGGGAAGACGCGGACGGATTGCTTCCGCCGCGGGCTCATCTGCGCCACAAAAAGCAATTCAAGAAAGCAGCCAAGCCCATACAGGAGCGTGGCGCGGTTCAGCGGCGGGTTAACTGATTTGGTGCTGCGGGAGCGGTTCAATCCAGCGGGTGACGGCGGGCAAGCGCGAGGGTGAGGGTGGCGCTGTCCGCGAAGCTGAGATTTGCTCCGGCCGGCAACCCCTGGGCGGGAACGGTGATTTTTGAAACGCTTCCGGCGAATTTATCTGCAAGGAAGAACGCGGTTGCACGCGATTCCACATCGCTGCCGAGTGCCAGGATGAGTTCGTCCACCCCGCCTTCCGCCAGCCTTTTGGCAAGTTCTGCCACATTGAGATCGTCGGCGGTACGATTTTCCAGCGGCGAGATTTTCCCGCCGAGGACATGGTACAAGCCGCGGAACGCGCCGCTTTTTTCGATTACGTGCAATTGGGCGATATCTTCCACAACACATATTTGCGCGGTGTTGCGCCCTGGCTGCGAACATATCGTGCAATGTTCTCCGCCGCAGGTAAGGTTGCCGCAAACCGGGCAGCGGCCGACGGTTTCAGGCAATCCGGCGATAAGCGTCCCGAGTGCGTCGAGGTTCTCGGGCGGCTGAGCCAGAAGTGCCAGCGCCATGCGTTCAGCCGAGCGCCTTCCCACTCCGGGAAAGCGCTTGAACGCCTCGATCAGTTCCTCGACCGGATCGGGATAGGAAATGTCCATTTAGAACAGATCCGGCAGATCCAGCCCGCCGGCGGCCTCGCGGATGCGCTGTTGGAGAGTGGATTTTGCATTGTCCATCGCGGCGTTGACCGCGGCGGCCGCAAGCTCGCCGGCGGCGCTTCCGGCGTCCGGGGAGATAGCGATCGAGATCACCCGCAGGTCGCCGGATACGGTTGCTTTGGTCTTATTGTCGTTCGCAAAGCCTTCGAAACTGCTGTTGGCCATATCCTCGCGGATGCGCTTGACGTTGTTCTTTATTTCCTTGGCCTGCTTGATAGCCGAGGCCATGGCTGCGAGATTCTCGAACATAACTCACCTTTTTTCCCTTATAAACTTCTTATATCCACCACATCCCCGCCGAACAGGTCTACGATCCTGCGCACCGCCGGTTCGTCCTGAGCCTTCCGGTATTCGTCGGGGTCGTTCATCAAACTGAAAGTTTCCTCTTTGGAAGGCGGCTCATCTTCCGGCTCGCAATCCTGATCGGGGTCGCAACCGGCGGCGTCATAATAACCAGTCTCGTCGGAAGCGGGGGCGGCGTCCGCCTGATTGCGTTCTTCGTCGATATAGGCCGGCATCGCTTTTTCCGGTTCCGGTTCGATCAGATGCTCTTCCGGTTCGAACACCGGGGCCTGCGGCGCGGTGAGCCGCACCACCGCGGCCCAATTGCCGGTTATGGACTGAAGTGCGGAGGTAAGCGTCGCCTCCACCGATGAAAGTCCGGCCGAGTCCACCCGGTTGACCGGGTCGGCCAAAAGCTCGACGGACAGAGTGTTGTCGCGCCATTCTCTGAATGCGGCGGATTCGAGCCGTGCACTCCACTCATCCGCAATTTCTCCGGCCGCCGCGCCCAGCACCCGGTTCCACAGGTCGCCGCCTTCCGGCACCGGTTGAGTCTGCGGCGCCGATTTTGCAGAATCGGAGATGGTTTCCGGCGCAACTGCCGCCGGAGCGGCCGGCGGCGGTTCAGGCGCGGACAGTTCCGCAGCCGGAGCCGGTGTCTTTTCAACCGTTCGTTTGACGGCCGGATCGGGAACGGATGCTTCGGCAATAATCGGTTTTATTACGGCCGGGGCGGGAGCCGATACCGGTTCGGGTGCCGGTTTGCCGGAGGGTATCTTGTCGAGAAATTCGAGTTCTCCCGCCTTGCGCAACTGGTTCAGCCGGGCCAGCACATCGTCCAGCCTGACCGCGTGGGCCTGACGCATCGACTTCAGCAGTATAGACTCCAGAAAAATTTGCTTGTTGACCGCGTCGCGCAGCATCCGGCCGGAGCCGGAGAGCGCTTCTAACATGTCGCGTACGGTAGAAAGCCGGGCGGATGCCGCCAGCCGACGGTAGCGCTCCATGGTTTCATCATCGGCTTCCAGTACGTTTTCGGCGTTTGTCCCGAGCAGCAGCACCAGTTCGGCGCCGCGCAATGTGGCCAGTACGTCGTTAAGCAGGGTCTCGAGGTTGCGGCCGCGGCCGGCAAGATCGGAAACCTTGGTGACCACCGCCGCCGGGTCGTTGGAAAGCAGCGCCTGACACAGCGCCTCCAGTTCGGTTCCGGCGGTCAGGGAAAACATTGACAGGACCGTTTCCTCGTCGATGCCGGCGTCACCGCCGGAGAAGAACGCGGTAAGTTGATCGAGCAGACTCTGGGCGTCCCGCATACCGCCGGAAGCGGCGCGGGCGATGGCCCGGAGAGCGCCGTCGGAAACCGGGATTTTTTCGGTTTCGGCGATCAGGCGCAGCCGTTCGAATATCATGTCGGTGGGAATTGGCTGGAGGTCGAAACGCTGGCATCGCGACACAATGGTGGGCAACACCGCGTTGGCCTCGGTGGTGGCGAATATGAATTTGACGTGCGACGGCGGTTCCTCCACCGTTTTCAACAGCGCGTTCCACGCCGCCTTGCTGAGCATGTGGACTTCGTCTATAATGTAAATCTTGTAGCGGCCGGACACCGGTAGGTGCAGTACCTCCTCGGAGAGGTCGCGCATATAGTCGGCCGAATTGTGGCTGGCGGCGTCGATCTCGATGACGTCCAGCGACGCGTCATTGTTTATGGCTATGCAGGACGGACATTCGCCGCATGGCTCGCCGTCTTTGAGGTTGGTGCAGTTAAGCGCTTTGGCAAATATTCGCGCGGTGGTGGTTTTGCCGATTCCGCGCGGCCCCACAAACAGATAGGCGTGGGCGGTACGGTTGTTCAGTATGGCGTTTTTCAGGGTTCGCAGCACATGGGCCTGTCCCACCACGTCGGCAAAACGCTGCGGGCGCCACTTGCGTGCAATTACCTGATATTCGCTCATATCATCTCTCCTGAGGCGGCGCTCAACGCTTCGCCCAGGTTGCCGACTTTCGCCGTCCGTTTGGGTTTCTCTTCTTCCACCGCCGCTTTCTGCAATGCGAAGATTTTGCCCAGGCCGGAACCGGCCAGATCCAGCAGGCGGTTCAGCTGGGTGCGGCTGAACGGGGCGCGCTCGGCGGTGCCCTGCACCTCGACCAGCTTGCCGGACTCGGTCATAACCACGTTCATATCGACTTCGGCGCGGGAGTCCTCTTCGTAACAGAGGTCGAGCACCGGTTCACCGTTGACGATGCCAACGCTTATTGCGGCCACGCCTTCACGCATCACCTTGCCGGTGAAATTGTTTTTTGCAAATTGGGTGCGCAGGGCGAGGCCCAGCGCGGTCGAGGCTCCGCAGATCGAGGCGCAGCGGGTGCCGCCGTCGGCGTCGATCACGTCGCAGTCCACGTAAACGGTGTTCTGTCCGAGAGATTCGAGGTCCACCACCGAACGCAGCGAACGGCCGATCAGCCGCTGAATTTCCATTGACCGCCCGTTGGGACGGCCGGTGCTGGATTCGCGTTTGTTGCGTTCGCCGGTCGAGCCCGGCAGCATTCCATATTCACAGGTCAGCCAGCCGCCGGACACCTTCTGGCTGCGCATCCACGCCGGAACCGCGCGCTCCACTGAAATGGTGCAGATCACCCGGGTGCGGCCGAAGGATATTTCCACGCTGGAAAGCGGGTGTGACAGGACGTTCTTTTTAATCGCGATGCGGCGCAATTCGTCCGGTTCGCGCTTGTCGATGCGTTGGCTCATGATAAAAAGATTCCGGAATTAATTTTTCAGTCGCCGGACCGGGCCCGCGCACCTGCTTTCACGCGTGTGGCTGCTTGGTTCCCCATCTGACCAGGTTAGCGTTTCCACAGCGCGTGGACCCGGTCCGACGACTGAATCTTTATGCGTCCGGCTCGGCCGGCCGCGATTAACTTCATGACATGTATTCGAGCAGCAAGGCCAGTTCCTGACGGAGGCTTTTGCGTTCCACCACCCGGTCGATCATGCCCTTTGCCAGCAGAAATTCCGCGGTCTGGAACCCTTCCGGCAGTTTGGAATTGGTGGTTTCCTGAATCACACGCGGTCCGGCGAACCCGATCATGGATTTTGGTTCGGCCAGTATTACATCGCCAACCGACGCAAAGCTGGCGGTCACTCCGCCGTAAGTCGGGTTGGTCATTATCACGATGAACGGCAGTTTGGCCGCGTGCAGTTTTTCCACCGCACCGCAGGTTTTTGCCATCTGCATCAGAGAAAGGATGCCTTCCTGCATGCGGGCGCCGCCGGAGGCGGTTACCAGTACGCACGGTATCTTCTTCTCGGCGCAGGCTTCCAGCAGTCTGGCGATTTTTTCGCCGACCACCGAACCCATGCTGGCTCCCATGAACCGGAAGTCCATCACGCCGATGCCGTAAGGTTTTTTGTTCAACGTGGCGAAGCCGCAAGTCACCGCCTCGGAAAGCCCGGTTTTGGCCTCGCTGTCCTTAAGTCGGGAGGAATAGGACTTGGAGTCCTTGAACGTCAGCGGGTCGCCGCTGCGCAGATTGCCGTCTATTTCAACGAAGCTGGATTCGTCGCAGAGCGATTTCAGCCGCTGCTGCGCCGTCATGGCAAGGTGATGTCCGCAGTGCGGGCAGACATTGAGGTTTTCCTCAAGCTGATCCGCATAGAGGGTGCGGCCGCAGGCTTTGCACTTGATCCATGCTCCCGCCGGAACTTCCATGTGTCGGCTGTGCGGTTCCTGATAGAGCCGCACCGTCGCATATTTGCCGGTATTGAAGAATGACATAGGCTTCTTTGCTTGTATATTTTTCATCATTATCAGAACTTACAATAGCACTAAAACAACAAAAATCAAACCTCCCGCCGGGGTTTGCGGTCAATATTCAGCCATCTGCGATGGGCCCACAGCCATTGTTCGGGGCATTCGGCTATCAATTTCTCCAGTCCGGTGGTGATTTGCTGGGTTATTGCGGCCACGTCTTTGTCCTGGTCGCCGGTGGGAGTGTACTCGATCGGGTCGCCCACCACGAACTCGAAATTGAAGTCGTCGTCCTTGCGGCGCGTCACTTCCACCACCAGCGGCACACCGGTGCGCAGGTGCAGCAGTGCGGCCGAGGCGTGGGTGCGGCAGGCCTGCCCGAAGAAGGTGGTTTCCACTCCCTCAAGGTGACCGGCGTGCTGATCCACCAGCAGCGCGAGACTTTTACCGTGTTTCAGCGCCTTGTAGGCGGCCCGGAAGCCGCCTTCCTTGTCCACCAGTTCATGGTCCGGACTGCGGCGGTTGCGCAGGATCAGCTCGCCGATGTACGGATTGTCGAACGGGCGCATTACCGAGAGCATCGGAGTGTGTGAATGTCTGGCCCAGAAACCGCCGGCCAGTTCCCAGTTGCCGTAGTGGGCGGTGACGATTATGATGTTGGGGTGGATGCGGCCTTCTTCGCCGAATGCGCCGCATTGCCGGGCGAATTCCAGGTTGCCTGAAAAAGTTATGGAATCCGGCCTTATGAGCTGGTCGCCCTTGAAGATTTCCACCAGCAGTTTGGCGAATTCGCAGAAACATCTGCGGCCGATCGCCACCGCTTCCGCCCTGGTATGGGCTACCTTGGCGTAAAGCAGGTGCTCAACCGTACGGACGCGATGCTTGCGGTCCAGCGCATAAGCGGTTTTCGCCAGCGCGGACGCGATGCCGTAGGCCGTATGGAGCGGCAGCGCCCGCACCAGTTTGTACAGCAGCAATACCGGAAGATATTCCAGATGGAGTACAAATTTGGATTTTTGGCGCTTGCGGCTCATTGGAAGCTCAACCTTCGCTGCGGAAATCGGCGCCGAGGCTGCGGAAATCCTCCACAAACCCCGGATAGGTCACGCTGCAGCATTCGGCATGGCGTACGGTGGTCGGGGAATTCGCGGCCAGCCCGGCGATGGCCAGGCTCATTGCGATGCGGTGGTCGTCGTAGCTTTCCACCTCGGCGCCGTGTATTTTCGCGGCGTTGCCGCGGATGACCATGCCGTCGTCTAGTTCGTCGATGTCGGCGCCCATCTTGCGCAGTTCGCGGGTCATGCAGGCGATACGGTCGGTTTCCTTGAGCCTGGCCTGCGGAACGTTGAGTATGCGGGTGACGCCGTCGGCAAAGCAGGCGGCCACCGCCAGCACCGGAAGCGCGTCCGGTGTACGGTTAAGATCGATATCCGTGCCGCGCAGACCGTGCGGGCGTATGGTGGCGCCGTGGGCGGTGCGGGCAACGTCCGCACCCATTGCGGAAAACATGTCGAACACCTCTTTGTCGCCCTGGGGGTCGGCAAAGTCGAGGTTGGCGATCTTCACTTCTCCGCCGGCGATGGCGGCGGCGGCCAGCGGGAAACAGGCGGTTGAGAAGTCGGCCGGGATGACGGCGTCGAAACTGCGGTAGCTTTGATGGGCCGGGATTATGAAATAAGAATAATCGCTGGTTTCGGCGTGGTCGATGCCGCAACGGTCGAGCCAGGCCAGCGTGACGCCCACATATGGCACTTCGTTAAGTCTGAGCAGCTCGAGCGTGGTGATGTGTTGGGCCAGCGGCGCGGCGAACAGCAGCGCGGAAAGGAACTGCGAACTGACCGCGTCCACCGTGGCGCAACCGCCCTCGAACGGACCTTTAACCTTAAGCGGACAATGGTCGGCGGAGACGGCCACGCCGAGCTGTTTTAGCGAATCTTTCAGCGGGCCCATCGGACGGGTGCGCAGACTGGCGTCGCCGTCAAATCTCACTTCGAATCCGGCTGTGGCGGCCACCGCACTGAGCAGACGCAGTCCGGTGCCGGAATTGCCGAGGTCAATGGTTTTGCCGGGATCGGAGATTTTTCCGCCGCATCCGGTTATCAGCCATTCCCCGCGTTTTTTTTCCACCTTCGCTCCCATCAGCTCGATCGCCGCCAGCGCAGACAGGGTGTCGGCGGATTCAAGCGGGGCGCGAACGGTGGAAATTCCGTCGGCCAGCAGCCCGGCCACCAGCGCACGGATAGTGTGGGATTTCGAACCGGGCGCCGCGACGCGCCCCGAAACTTTGGAAGGATTTACATGCAGATTCATTTTTTTCGCTTTGCCGATTCGGGCTCGTACCCGTCCCAGCAGTAAGTGCAGAGTTTTTCTTTTGGCAGTCCGATCGCCTTGACCAAATTGTCCAGCGACTGGAATTTCAGCGAGGACAAATTGAGATCCCGGCGGATTTCCTCGACCATCTCAAGGTATTCCGGCGAACCGAAACTGAGGTATTTGGCAAGTGCTTCATCGGAGGGAGCGCCGCCTTCGAGCTTCTCGATGGCGCGTCTGGCGGCGAGATCCATCTCCGACCGCGAGCGCGAGAAATTCAGGAATTTGCAGCCGAACACCAGCGGGGGGCAGGAGGAACGCATGTGAACCTCTTTCGCGCCGGCATCGTAGAGCCGCACCACGGTGTCCTTGAGCTGGGTGCCGCGCACGATGGAGTCGTCGCAGAACAACAGCCGTTTCCCGCGTATCTGCTGCTCCACCGGAATCAGCTTCATCTTGGCCACCAGATTACGCACCGACTGGTTCTGCGGCATGAAGCTGCGCGGCCAGGTGGGGGTGTATTTGACGAAGCTGCGCTGGTATGGCACCTTGCAGTAGTTGCTGTAACCGATGGCGTGAGCGATGCCGGAATCGGGAATGCCGCAGATGGAATCGACTTCCACGTCATCGTCTTCGGCGATCAGCGAGCCGTTGGCGTAGCGCACGGTTTCGGTGTTGATGCCCTCATAGCAGCTTGAGGGATAGCCGTAATAGACCCAGAGAAAAGCGCATATCTGCATTTCGGAAAGCGGTTCGCGCTTCTGCACCAGTTTGTCGGCGGTTATTTCAACGATTTCGCCGGGGCCGAGTTCGTGTTTCAGATTGTACCCGAGGTTCGGAAAGGCGGTGGTTTCCATGGTAACCGCGAAGCCTTCTCCGGGTTTTTCGCCGATGATGACCGGGGTGCGTCCGTACAAGTCGCGGGCGGCATATATGGTGTTTTCGTGCAGGATCAGGATGCTGCACGATCCGTCGATCACATTTTGGGCGTGGCGTATGCCGTCGGCGAACTTGCCGTGTTCGCTTATGAGCGCCGCCACCAGTTCGGTGGGGTTGGGCTCGCTGTCGTTGCCGGTCTCGGCGAAGTGTGCGAAGCGGTTGCGCAGCAGCCGTCCGGTGAGTTCCTCGATGTTGTTGATCTTACCCACGGTGGCGATGGCGAAGCGGCCCAGTTGCGAGGATATGAGCAGCGGCTGGTCTTCGAAGTCGCTGATGATGCCGATGCCGGAGCAGCCGGAGAACGACGCGAGGTCGTCGTCGAACTTCGAACGGAACTGCGCGTTGGTTATGTCGTGGATCGATCGGGTGATGCGGCCGTCGCCGTCATAAACGGCCATGCCGCCGCGCCGGGTGCCGAGATGCGAGTGATAGTCTGTCCCGTAGAAAAGATCGCTTACGCAATCGCCGTGCCCCGTCACACCGAAAAATCCGCCCATGATACCGTCCCTCTGATATTGCCGTTTGTAACGGTTAATATAGCATTATGCCCGACATCTTCAAGGCGTTTGCGGTTGCATTTTCCAAGATTAATGGTATCTTAACGGACATGTTTTACGAAGTGCTCAAAAAATCCGAAACCTGTTCCGCCCGGCTGGGAGTGCTCCATCTGCGCCGCGGCGACGTACCCACCCCGATTTTCATGCCGGTGGGCACCCGCGCCAGCGTGAAGGCGCTTTCGCCGCTCGAACTCGAGGAACTCGGCGCGAAGATCATCCTTGGCAACACCTATCACCTGTTCCTCAGGCCGGGCATGGAGATCATGAACCTTGCCGGCGGTCTGAACAGGTTCATGGGATGGGAACGGCCGATTCTCACCGACTCCGGCGGGTTCCAGGTGTTCAGCCTGGCAACATTGCGCAAGATAATGCCGGACGGGGTGAAGTTCGCCTCGCATATCGACGGCACCAGATTTTTCCTGGGTCCTCGCGAGTCGATGCAGATACAGCGCACTCTGGATTCGGACATCGTGATGGCTTTCGACGAATGCACGCCGTATCCGGCCACCCGCGAACAGGCTGAGAAATCGCTGGTTTTGACCACCCGGTGGGAGGCCATGAGTCGCGAACAGCCGCTGAACGACGGACAAATGCGGTTCGGCATCGTACAGGGTTCCACATTCGACGATCTCCGGAAGCGTTCGGCGACGGAGATAACCGCCCTGGACTTCGACGGCTATGCCATCGGCGGCGTTTCGGTGGGGGAGTCGGAACCGGAAATGATCGCCGCGATCGACGCGGCCGCGCCGTGTCTGCCGCAGGACAGGCCGCGCTATCTGATGGGCGTGGGCACTCCGCGGCAGATTGTGGAGGCGGTGGCGCGTGGCGTGGACATGTTCGACTGTGTGATGCCAACCCGGCTCGGCCGTCACGGCAGCGCCTTCATGCCCAACGGCGAAACCTTGCCGATCAAGGCCGGGCGTTTTCAGAAGGACTTTTCGCCTATCGACCCGGAATGCGGCTGCTATGCCTGCCGCAATTTCACCCGCGCCTATATCCGCCACCTGTTCAACGTGGGTGAGATACTCGGGGTGCGGCTTCTGACCATTCACAACGTCCACTATTTCCTCAATCTTGCCCGCCGCATCCGCGAGGCGATCGCCAACGACACGTTCGACCGGCTCCGCGCCGAGTTTGAATAGCAGTCCGTCATCTGCGACGGGATTCAATTTTCTTTTTTTACGCCGCCCGCCATGCCTATGCTTGTTGTTCGGCTCAATCCCAGTTTTGAAAGTTGCGGCCGCGGGACAGTGTCGTGACCAGCGCCAGCAGCAGCCCCGCCGCGGTCAGTCCGGCCCCGATCAGGATGTATATGAGCATCGAGAACTTGGTCTTTGCCAGCACCGCCTCGACCGGATTTGCCGGATTGACGTAGCAGACGCCTTGCGACATTGCCGGAAGTTCCTTAATTATGTTTTCCGCTGTAAGCCGGTTAGAACTGTGGGTTTCGACTCTTTGGTATTGGTCCGAAAGCACGGTATGCCCGTCGGCCTCGTATTTGAAGCAGGCGTCAATATAATATTCCATCCATGCGCGCTTGGAATTGTTGTCGTCGGTATCGTATTCCACCAGTACTTCCCTTATTGAACTGTAAAGGATGGTGCACGGGGTTTCCCGCCAGTTGTTCGCGGCTTCGTGTCGCGCCTTCTGGTGCAGGCCGATCAGCAGCGTTCCGGCTCCGACCAGCAAAAATAAGCCGGCGCACAGCCATGATAAAGTCCGGGCCCGCGATGCGATTTTCCGGCTGTCCGTCACCACCGGTCTCGGCCCTGCGGCCATTGCGACCAGCGCGGCCGAGCTCATTATGAAGAGCGCCGCCGGAAGCAGCAGCTGGATCAGCGGAATCTCCGGCATGGAATTCGTTATCAGGACTTCTTGCGGGTTGTCGGCATCCACGAAACACTTTATCTCAGCCCCCGGGCTGTTCTTCAGGACGTCCAGCAGCGGAGCGCTGAGTTCGGCGCCCGACCCGGAAAAATGGTATTCCTTGCCGTTCCAGGTGTATTGGCCGTCCAAAAAGCTCAAGTCGGCGCAGCGGCTGGCGGTGGAGACGGTCGCTCCGGTCGGCCGCCAGTCGTGGCGGCCGGGAACGGCTTCTTCCGGAATCAGCACCACGCAGATTGCGGCGCTTATTATCATCATTACGATCAGGCTGATGATTGTGGCGGGTGATCTTTCCATGATATTCTCAGAAGCGGCCTGGTTTGTCGTTTCTATTGCCGCGTGTCAGAAGCAGAAACAGCCCACCGCCGGCGAGCGTGACGAGCAGCACGGCCAAAGTCACATGTTTCCAGACCGAAGCCGGTTTTTCGGGTTCGTCTTCTTCGTAATAAGGATCAATTCCGAGCGGCGGGTTGATCAGTATCGGCACATCGCGGCCCTTGGCATCCTTTACCACTGCGAGCGAACCTCCATTCGGGCGGTTCCGGTTTTCCGGCGGCACGGTGCGGGACATAATCTTTTCCACGACCTTCCGATAATCCTCTTTCTGCTTCTGCGCTTTCCAGTAATCGACGGTGAAGTAACAACCGATCATGGTCAGCACCAAGGCCGCGATAATCGAATCTCTTAAAGAAGGCGGTTTCATAGTACCCATGTTTTCCCCTGTATCCCCTATAGGGCTTGATCCGCCGGATACGGACATGCTTAAAGCTGCCCGGTTCCGGCCTCTTCCTGCAATGCAAATCCATTCTCTAAGCGCAACGGCCGTGTGAGATCGAGGCCAAGCACCGGCCAGTCGTGACTGAACGGGAAGCCGGTTGCCACGAACTCCGGCAGGAATTCCAGATGGCGTTCAAGCAAGTCGGCTACCTCGTTATCGGCGGGACCGTTGGAGAACGCTCCGAAAACCACCCCGCGCGTCGCCCCGAATATGCCGCTTTGTTCGAGCTGGGTCAGATAGCGGTCGATCCGGTAGGCCGACTCTCCCACGTCCTCGATAATCACCACCCGGCCGGAAAGGTCCGGCATATGCCGTGTGCCGCATTGCGCGGCGGCCACCGCCAGATTTATCGCCGCCGGAAGCGCCGAAAAGCCGTCGGCGCCGCGTCGGATTTCTATCGGGACTTTCAGCGACGCTTCTCCGGTGAACAGATGGCAAACCATCGCCTGAGCCCGTTCGTCCTGTTCAAGGCGCTCGAAACGGATTGCCATGGGAGCCACCCATGGCCGGCCGGCCCGTTCGCGCAGCATTGCAAGATGCAGCGCGGTGATGTCGCTGTATCCGATAAGCGGCAGGTTGCGTTCGCGCAGAAGCGCGTAATCGATGCCGTCCAGCAGGTGCACTGCTCCGAATCCGCCTCGCGCGCATAGCAGCACATCCACGGCGGAGTTTTCCAACGCTCTGGCAAAATCGTCGAGCCGCGCTTGGCGCGAAGCGGAAAGATAGTCCGCCGAATCCTGTTTGAACACGTTCGGCATCACCAGCGCTTCGGCACCGGAGCGGGCGATTGCCGCGCATCCGGCTTCCACCGCCGCGCGGTCGGCGGGGCCACTTGGCGCAATGACTGCGAAGGTCAGGCCTTTGATGAACTCGATCACGGCAATTCCTCCCAGGTGGGGTTCATGGCCACATATATGGCGCGGAAATCGTCCGGGGGCGGCGCGGTGAACTCCATGATCTGGCCGGTGACCGGATGCGGCAGTTTTATCTTCCAGGCGTGCAGCATCTGGCGCTCCACATGCAGGATGCGGCTGCCGCCGTAAAGATGATCGCCTAGTATGGGAGTGCCGGAGTGGGCGAGATGTACACGTATCTGATGGGTTCGCCCGGTAAGGATGTTGACTTTCAGCAGCGCCACCGGAACATCTTCGTAGATGCCGGTGCGTTCCACGTCGTAAAGCGTGACGGCCTCTTTGCCGTTGCGGTCCACCACCGCCATCTTCTGGCGGTTCACCGGGTGGCGGCCGATCAGGGTCTGAATGCGCCCGGAGCGCTCGCGCGGCACCCCGACGGTGATGGCCAGATAGGTTTTGGATACCCGCCGGTCGGCAAAACTGCCGGAAAGCGCGAATTGCGCCTGCGGCGTTTTGGCCACCACCAGACAACCGGAGGTGTCTTTGTCCAGCCGGTGCACAATGCCCGGTCGGCCGCCGGCGCCTTCGAACTCGTCCAGCATTTCTGGATAGCGGCCGAGCACCGCATTCACCAGCGTGCCGTCCGGGTTGCCGGCCGCAGGGTGCACCACCAGCCCGGCCGGTTTGTTGATGACCAGCATATGGGAATCCTCATAGAGGATTTCGTAGTCGAAATTACCGTCGGGCAGGGGGGCGGCGTCCGCGTCCGCGGCGGCGATCTCCACCGTCACGCGCATGCCGGGGCGGACTTCGAAGCGGGTAGCGGTTATAACTTCGCCGTCGCAGGTGACCTGTTCGTTCCGGATCAGCTTTTGGAGATAACTGCGGGAAGCATCGCGGATCAGCCTGGCGAGACAGATGTCGAGCCGGGCGCCTTCCGCCTCGGGAGGGATGACCAGCTCTATTGTTCTGGTGGTCATGCCCCGGAAGACTTTTTTTCTTCGAGCGACTTGGACGCGTTCTTGCCCGTGGCGAAGAACGCAAACATCGCCGCTCCGAACGGTATCACTGCCAGCGCCACAATCTGCGAGGTGGAAAACCAGCCCCACACTCCGCGTTCGGCGTCGCCGCGAATGAATTCGAGACAGAACCGCAGAATGCCGTAACCCAGGATGTAGCCGGAGAAGGCCATGCCGCGGCGGCCCTTCCGCACCAGATAACACAGCGCAAGGCCCAATATGAGATTGCCCGCCGATTCAAAAAGCTGCACCGGATATATCTTGACGCCGCTTGCGAGAAGAGCGGGGAGTTGAGCCACGTATTCCTTCCAGCGGATTGAGAACGGATGGAAACTTATCTCCAGCACATGCTGGAACACCGGATAGCGGACCCCGATGAACGAGTCGGTGGCCGCCCCATGGCAGCATCCCTGCAGAAAACAGCCGATGCGCGCCACCGCGTGGCCTATCGCGATTGCCGGCGCCAGCACATCCAGCACCGCGATCAGCGAGAGTTTTCGCTTGCGGCAGTACAGCACGATCAGCGCCGCCGCCAGGAAGAATCCACCGTAAAACACCAGACCGCCGTGGTTTATCGCCAGCATTTCGTACCACGGCCGGTCTTCGAAATACTGCCAGTTCAGCATTACATAGAAAATGCGCGCTCCCACGGTTCCGCCCACCAGCATGAAGTAGAATACGATGGTTGCCGCCTGGTCCTTGGTAATCCCGGCGAACTTCCGGTTAAGGGTGAGCACCAGATAAGCGGTGAAGGCCGCCAGTGCCGCCATCACGCCGTACCAGTGAATTTCCAGCGACCCGATTATCAGGAACAGTTGATGCACCCTATGCCTCCTTGCGGTTTTTCTTCGCGGCCGCGAATTCGATGATCAGCACGATCACCGCGCCTGCCGTCAGTACCGCCAAAGTCAGGAAGAACATCTTGTCCATGGACGGCCATACGTTTTTGACAACAAGCTGTTCCATTTTGTTTCCGGCATAATTGCAAATAAGTTCATTCGGCACCTCGATCTTGCCGGTCGGGGTCTTGACCGCCCAGCGCACCGTTTCCTGCCACGGCCACAGCCGCCACAAACTGCCGATCATAAAGCCGATCAGGGTGGACATTGTGGCGTTGCGGAACTTGCCTAGCAGGAAGTGAAGCAGATGCACGAACGCGCCAAGGCCGATAGCCGCTCCCGCCGCCGTCCACAGTAGCGTCCAGAAATCCGGCCAGTTGAAGTGCAGCTTGCCGAAGTTGGCGACGGCCCCCCAGACATAGTTGTACTGGCCGAACAGGAGCAGCAGAAACGAACCCGAAATGCCGGGGAGGATCATCGCACAGATTACAATGGCGCCGCAGCCGAGCGACAGATACCAGACGTTGGGCGTGGAGGCCGGAACCATGCTCACCAGCCATCCGGCAAACGCCGCGCCGGCGGCCAGCCCGAGGATCGCCGTGAGGTTCCATTTCCGGATGTCTTTGAACATCACGAAAATCGATGCCAGAATGAGCCCGAAGAAGAAGGCATAGGTCAATGACTGATAGTTGGCCAGCAACCAGGTGAACAGCGCCGCGGCCGAAGCCAGCGCCGCGCCCACGCCGATAAAGAGGGCCAGCAGAAATTTCCAGGGCAGCGTGCGGTAAAGTGTGCGGAATTCGCCGTGGACAAGTTTTTTCAAGGTGTCGGAACTGACGATCTTGCCTATCGAGTTTATCAGCTCTTCGAAAATGCCGAGGATGAACGCCATGGTTCCGCCCGAAACTCCGGGAATCACATTCGCCACCCCCATGGCAAACCCGCAGGCCGCCACCTTGCAATACCCCCACAGCGAACGGTTGTCACTCATTTCCAAATTCTTTCGTTGTTTAAAAACAGTTCAACCCCACCAGGATTCGAACCTGGACTAAATGAACCAAAATCATTTGTGCTACCATTACACCATGGGGTTATGAATACGAAAAACAAAATTTACCCGTTTTTTATGAAAAATCCAATCGTATTTGTAAAAAAAACGGAAAATCGCCGGCCGCCGCCGTGATCAGAGCAGCCGGGTTCCGGCTTCCAGCAGCGTACCGCATTGGTACACCGCCAATGTCACAAGGTACGCCAGCAGCGTCAACCCGCCCAGCTGCAGCAGGGTCAGCGCCCACGAGTTGGTTTCACGCCGTACTGCCGCTATGGTGGCCACGCACGGCATGGAGATCAGGCAGAACAGCATGATGCAGATGCCCTGCAGCGGTGTGTAATTGTTGCGGATGTGGGTGCGCAGGGTTTCGTTAGCCTCGTCGTCGGAACAGGAGTCGCTCACGCTGTAGAGAATGCCGAGCTGGGCTACGAACAGTTCTTTTCCGGCGAACGCGCCGATCAGGGCGCTCGAAAGTTTCCAATCGAACCCGGCCGGTTCAAGTACCACCGCCATCTTTTTGCCGATGCGCCCGGCCAGAGAGTACTGGAGCTTTTCATTCTGGCGTTCGGCCTTCAACTGTTGGCGCAACGCCTGGGTGTCGGCGGCGGCTATCGCCGCATCGTAGTTGCGGCTGAACTCGGTCTTTTCCGGAAGCGCGCTGAGGATGAACAGAATTATCGACGCGCCGAGAATGATGGTGCCGGCCTTTTTAAGATACATCACCGAGCGTTCCCACATGTGGATTATCATGCTGCGGACGGTCGGCATCCGGTAAGGCGGAAGCTCCATGACAAATACTTCGTCGTCGCCCTTGAACAGGGTTGATTTCAACAGCCGGGCGCAAATCAGCGCCAGAACCACCCCGAACAGATATATGCCCCAGATGACGAACGGTCCAACCCGGTTGCTGAAAAAGGCGGAGGTGAACATGACGTAGATCGGAAGCCGCGCACCGCAGCTCATCAACGGGATCACCATTATGGTTGTGAGCCGGTCGCGCCTTGATTCGATGGTGCGGGTGGACATCACCGCCGGAACCGAGCAGCCGAAGCCGAGCAGCATCGGAATGAAGCTTTTGCCGTGGAGTCCGATCTTGTGCATGAAGCCGTCCATCACGAACGCGGCGCGCGCCATGTATCCGGTGCCTTCGAGGAACGCGATGGCCAGGAACAGGAGCAATATGTTCGGCAGGAATATCAGTACGCCGCCCACGCCGCCGATCACGCCTTCCAATGTGAGCGAGCGCAGGAACGGCAGCGCGTTCTGGGGCCAGACCGCGCCGATCAGTTCGGCGAGTTTGGCAAACAGGAACTCGATTCCGGCGGTCAGCGGTTCGGCACAGCCGAAGGTGAACGCGAACACCAGAAACATGGCGGCCAGAAATATCGGAAGGCCGAGGAAACGGTTGGTGACGATTTTGTCGATATTGTCGGAAAACTGACGGCGCTTGTCGCTGCCGATGCGGATGGCTTCGCGGCAGGCTCCGGAGATCATGCCGTAGCGGCGATCGGCCATGAATATTTCGTGGCTCACCCCGTGGCGGGCCGCCAGTCTGTCGCGCAGCTGGGCGGCATGCTCGGTCACCGGCGCGAAAGCCGGATCGCCGGTGACGGCTGGATCGTTTTCCAGCAGCTTGAGAGCGAAGAACCGTGGCGGGACGTCTTCGTTTCCGGGATGCAGCCGTGCGATTTCGGCGGAAAGTTCGGCGATTGCGGCATCGGTCGATTCGCCGTAATTCAGGTGTACGGCCGGGCAGCTCGGCAGCGCGAACATCTCAACAATGGTTTTCTTGAGCCGTTCCACGCCTTCGCCGGAGGCGGCGGAGGTGGGAACGATCCTGCAGTTGAAATAGCGCTCCAGCATCGGGAAGTCGAATTCGAGACCGCGGTTGCGAGCGTCGTCGATCATGTTGAACGCCAGCAGCATCGGCACGTCAAGTTCAGCAAGCTGGGTGGTCAGGTAGAGATTGCGCTGCGGGTTGGTGGAGTCAATCACGTCGAGGATCAAATCGATATGGCGGTTCCGCAACTCCTGGAAAGCCACTTTTTCCTCCGGCGACGAGTTGGACAAACTGTAAATGCCCGGCAGGTCGATCACCTCTATCTGCATCTCGCCGATCTGCATGTGGCCGGTGATGCGTTCCACCGTGACTCCCGGGTAGTTGCCCACATGCTGGCGTGCGCCGGTAAGCAGGTTGAACATGGTGGTCTTGCCGCAATTGGGATTGCCAGCCAGAGCGATGCGGAGCTTCCTGCGGCCGGAAGCGAATTCTTCGTCGTGAACGTGTTCGTGCCAGTATTCGTTGCCCATATGCGGAATGCTACTCCAGCGGTTTTACCCAAATGTAGGCGGCATCGCCGCTGCGGATTGAAAGGCTGCTTCCCAGCACCCGTACGCGCAACAGGTCGCCGAACGGCGCGTGGCCCTCGAGTTCGAGCGGAGTGCCGGGCACCAGCCCGAGGTCGGCGAAGCGGCGCAAACCCCGCAGATTGGCGGCGACGTGAGCAATTACCGCCCGGTCGCCTTCGGCCAGATTGTCCAGCGAGATCAGCTCCGGAGTTTTTTCCGGTACGATTTTCGGCATGCGTTCCGCCAGCAGTTCGCGCAGCGGCGCCGCCGCGGTTTCGGCCGCCATCATGTCGGTCAGGGCGGCGATCCGCTCCATTGCGGTCATCGAGATCACATGCTCGACTTTACAGGCGTTATCGTTAGCCTCGGCGAAGTCCAGTTTCAAAACTTCGGAGAAAAAGTCCAGCAGAAGCTTATGGCGGCGGCGCACCTCAAGCGCGGCCACTTCGCCGTCGCGTGTCAATTTTATGGCGGCGCCGGTATGAAAAATCACCAGTCCGCGGGCTGAAAGGGCTTGCAGCGCCGCTGAAACCGAAGACATGCGGACTTTCAGCTTGTCCGCAATATCCTTGGCATGGGCGTGCCCTTTCGCCTCCGCTATCTCGGAGATAGTCTCCAGATAGTCCTCCATGGTGCCGGTGATGCCGATTTGTGCCATTTTGCGCTCCTTGATCTTTTAAATATAATCCAGGAACCCGGCGAATCAAGCGGAACAATTAGATATTCCTAATCCTTTTTGTCATTGTAGCTGCGCAGTTGTTCGGCAAGCTGGCCCAGGAGCCGCTTCAGATGGTCCTGCCGTCCGATCTGCCAGTCGGCGGCGGAACGGGTCAGTTCGAGCTTCACCTGCGGCGGCCCGCCTACCGCGTTTTCTGGGTTTATCTGCTGGAGGCGAAGGTCGAAGGTTATAAGCTCGTCGGCAAAACCCAGTTCGGTGTACAAGTTGGCCGCGAAGCCCAGCGCGCCGTTCAATATGCCCGAAAGATGCTTCAGGTCGGCTTCCGGCCCCACTTTGGGAAGGTTTGCAATGAAGAAGCACATGCCGCTGGTGGTAAGCTGCCACAGCTTCTGGGCTTCGGGCGGGAAAACCCGGATGCCGGTATTGGCGGCATAGCCGGAATTGAGCTCTTCCGAAGTAAGGTATTCCAGCGAACTTTCGCGGTCGAGCACCGAGAGGGTGGCGGAACGGATGAAATCGATGGTGAACCTGCCTTCGTCGAATACCTCCGGGAACGCGGAGAGTTCGAGTCGGCAGCAGGCGTTTGCCGGTTCGCGGCGGCGCAGGAAAAAGTCGCGCAGATGACGGCGCGCCTCGTCGAAGCGTCCGCGGTCGTCGGTGTCGCCGCCGGGACCGGCAACCCGGTTTTCGTATAACAATCCGCGCAGCATTTTTCCCAGCAGTTCGCGCTGATTGCGCAGGGCCCGCTGAATCAGATCATGCAATTCTCCGGCCCGGTAGGCCGGGCGGCTGGAAGCATCGGTGGTTCGAATGTAGAATACACCCTGCTGGAGTTCTCCGCTCAGCGAGCTTGAACATACATGGGGCAGGGTGGTGAACGGTTTTATCACGAATACCGCGTAGCGTTTGCCGTCAATCAGCGGGCGCTCCACCGTGAAATCGATGGCGGGGTCCACATGACGGTTGATGAAGGTGCCGACAGTGGTGGGATCGAAACTGTGGGCCTGTTCGCGGGAGAGGCCGGTATATACCGACGGATGCCCGGAAGCGTCTTCGCCCACTCCCACCACCACACAGCCTCCTCGGGTGTTGGCCAGCGCCAGACAATGGCGCACGAACTTCGCCCGGGTGGACTGCGGGATTTTGAGCCAGTTCATCGCCGCCTTGTAGTCCAGCGTATCGGACTCCACCTGACGGTAGATAAGACTGCGGAAGTTTATTTTGCCGTTTTCGCTCATATCAGCTAATATAGCAAGCCGCGGCGAAAATGCAAGCTATTTCCAGCCGAGACTTTCGTTGGTTTGAGTAAGATAACGCGACCTGGTGATCTCGTACTCCATGTTCCCGGTCTCGAACAACTGGTTGAACTGTTTGAGCAGGAATGGAATGTAAAGCTTACGGCCGGTATATCCGGCATTGTGCGGGGTCAATATCACGTTGTCCATACGTCGCAACGGGGAATCATCCGCCAGCGGCTCGTAGTGGAACACGTCCAGAATCGCGGTGAACCGGCCGGTCTGCAGCGCTTCGATCATCGGCTCTTCCTGAACCAGCCGGGCGCGTCCGCAGTTGATGAACGTGGCTCCGTCCTTGATCATCGCGAACTCCTCCCTGCCCACCTTGAACAGGTTCTCCGCGTTCACCCCCACCAGACAGTGGATGATGTCCGACTGCGAGAACACTTCCTCGAACGTCGCCTTCTCTGCCCCGAATTCCGCCAGCGATTCAGCTGAGGAGTGCTGCGACGCCACCAATATCTTTTTGAATCTCAGCACCTTGAGCATTCGCAGAAGGTGTCGGGTGGTATCGCCCATGCCCCATATTCCCAGCGTCATTTGGGTGAGGTCGCGCAGATCGCGATCCGGACTGCCCCAGCGCAGCGGAATGGTGCCGCCGATCTGGGCGTACTTCCAGAAATCGCGTGCGGCCAGCATCGTCATCATCAGCGACCATTCCGCCACGGCCTCGGCCATGATCGGGTTGGAGCTGGTGACCTTTACCGGAAACTGGTAAGTGGATTCATCCACCACCGAGGCCACGCTGCCGGCCGAGTGGCCGATCACCTTGAGATTGGGCGCCGACTTCAACAGTTCGGCGTTGCACATGGGCGAACCCCAGCTGGTGATTACTCCGTCGCACTCGGCAAGCTTGGCGGTGAAGTCATAATCAAGAATATCCCCGCTGGCCGCGGGGATATCCACGTCGAAACCGTATCCGGCGGCAAGTTTTGCGGCTTCGTCGCTCCAGAAAAGGTCAACGATGCCCTTGCCGCGGGTCAGAAACAGGATTTTCTTCATTTATTTGCGGAGTTCTTTCTGCAGTTCGGCGTCGGCCTCGGCCACACCGGCGGATTGTTCAGCGCGGAACGCCGCAAGCTTCTCGGCCAGGGTCTGGTCGGCGAGACTCAAAATCTCGATTGCAAACAGCGCGGCGTTCTTGCCGCCGGCTTTGCCCGCGGTGACGGTGGCCACCGGGATGCCGGGCGGCATCTGCACGGTGGAAAGAAGCGCATCGAGGCCGTTGAACGGTTCGGAGGCCACCGGAATGCCGATCACCGGCAAAGTGGTGTTGGCCGCCATCGCTCCGGCCAGGTGCGCCGCCATACCGGCTGCGCAGATGATCACCTTGATGCCGTGCGCGGCGGCGCCGCGCGCGAACTCCGCCGCGACGTCGGGGGTACGGTGCGCGGACATGACCCGCGCAACGTATTCCACGCCGAAGTCGTCGAACATCTTGAAAGCTCCCTGCACAATGGCCAGGTCGCTCTTGCTGCCCATCACAATCGCTACGGACGCGGCCATATTACAGCTCCGCAACGGATTTTCCGGTGGCCACCGGCTCGGCGGCCTCATGGTTTCCGGCTTCGGATTCCTCGGGGAATTCAAAAGTCAGAAAGCCCTCGGCGATCTCCAGCAGCGCGGTGTCGAGCTGGTTCGGAGAGTCGCAGCGCACCATCGGGCGCGCGCCCAGCGAAAGCTGCTTCGCGCGTTTTGCCGCAATCACGCACAGGATCTGCGGATCATGGATTTTTTTGCGGGCGCGTTCGAGATAAGAGTTATTCATTGTTGCCAACTCCTTTTGATTAGTAGTCGATCACTGCGTTATGGCGCTCGATCGAAGTGTGATCGTTGCTCATTACGCGCATAAAGCGTTTCTCGAATTCCGGAATGGCGTCGAGAATATAGCGTTCGGCCAGCGCGATGCGGTCGGCGTCGAGCTTCGCGTCGCGCAGCAGCAGCAGGGAAACGAAGATGTAGGTCTCGTTTTCGACCAGGCTGCGGGCCATGAGGTCGTGGTATTCGGGATCGTGCATTTCGGCCACGAACTTGACCGCCTCGAGATGGCGGCCGTACATCGCAACCACCGCTTCGCGCAGGTCGGACAGCTCGCAGGGAACCGGGCACTCGAGGAGTTCGGCGATGCGGGCGTCATTGTCGCGCTGGATCACACCGCCGATGGCGGCAACGATCTGGAGCTGGGTGGTACCTTCGTAGATGTTGGTAATGCGGGCGTCGCGGTAGAAACGCTCGGCGTTGAAGTCCTTCATGAAGCCGGTACCGCCGTGGATCTGGATCGAGTCGTAGGCGACCGAGTTCGAGATTTCGGTGGCGAGGGCTTTGCACATCGGGGTGAGCACTCCGGCGACCCGGTTGTAATACTTCTGCTTGGCGCGCGCTTCTTCGGTGGCGTTTTCGGCCTCGGCGGCGTGGGTCCAGCAGTTGCGCAGGTCGACGGCGCGGGTGGTCTCGTACAGGAGGGCGCGGGCGGCGACGATGCGCATCTTCATCGAGGACAGCATATCGTAGATGGCCGGGAAGTTGTCGATGGACTTCTTGAACTGCTCGCGTTCGGCGGCGTATTTGCGGGCCTCGGTGTAGGCGGCTTCGGCGATGCCGAGCGCCTGGGCGGAGATCGCCACGCGGGCGCCGTTCATCAGGCTCATGACGTAGCGGGTGAGGCCGCGGCGGCGCTGGCCGCAGAGCTGGGCCGGAACGTCGTTGTACTGCAGTTCGCAGGTGGCGACGCCATGGATGCCGAGTTTGTTCTCAATGCGGCGCACCACCAGTTCCGGGCAGGCGTCGGCAATGAACATGGAGAGGCCGCGGCCGTCGGAGGTGCCGTCCTCGCTGCGGGCGAGCACCAGGTGGCACTTGGCGCAGCCGTTGGTGATGAAGCGCTTCATGCCTTTCAGAAACCAGTTGCCGTTCTTATCCTGATAGGCGCGCAGGCGCACGCCCTGGAGGTCGGAACCGAAGTCGGGTTCGGTAAGGTCCATGGAGCCGTCGATCTCGCCGCTGGAGAAGCGCGGCAGATATGCCTGCTTCTGCTCTTCGTTGCCGAACTCGCAGATGGTTTCCGCGATGTCCTGCAGCCCGACGAGGTTCTGAAGACTGGCGTCGGCCCGGGCGATCAGCTCGGTGAACATGGTATAGATGGTGGCCGGGAAGTTAAGCCCGCCGAAACGGTGCGGGAGCACGATGCCCATCAGGTCGGCCTGCGTGAGTTCCTTGAGGTTCTCCTGCGTAAGCGGGTGATAGGTGACGGTGTTGTTTTCGAATTTCGGGCCTTCGGCATCGACGGTGCGGGAGCGGGGGGCGATGCGTTCGGCGCAGATTTCGCCGGCCACCGTCAGCACGCGCTTGAAGTTGTCGAGCGCGTCGGCGAGGTCGCGGGGGGCGTTGTCGAACTTCTTCGCGTATTCGAAGTTGTTCTCCTTCATCGTCACCGCTTCGGCCAGATCGAGGTTGTCGAGCGTGAACACCAGGTCACGGTTTTCGGTATAGAAATTAGCCATTTCGGGACTCCATGACTTATTGTTTGGCCTTGAAGGCGTTGATGATTTTCGGAACCACGTCGTTCAAATCGCCGACGATCTTGTAATGCGCAACCTGGAATATCGGCGCGTTGGGATCGGTGTTGATCGCGATGATCTTCTTGGCTTCGGCCATGCCGGCCCGGTGCTGGATGGCGCCGGAAATGCCGCATGCGATGTAGAGTTTCGGGCGCACGGTTACGCCGGTCTGCCCCACCTGGTAGTCATGGTTGATCCAGCCGGCGTCGACCGCCGCGCGGGAGGCCGCGATCTGGCCGCCGAGCGCTTCAGCCAGCTTGCGCAGCAGCTTGAAGTTGTCGGCGCTGCCCACACCGTAGCCGCCGGCCACGATGATCTGGGCGCCCTTGAGATCGACTTCCTTTTCCTCACGAATGCGCTCGATGACCTTGATCACCGTTTCGGCGTCGGAGATTTCCGGTTTGAAACGGACGAGTTCGCCCTTGCGGGAGGTGTCCGGATCGTCCATCTTCATCACGCCTTCGCGCACGGTGACCATCTGGGGATCGTCCCAGGTGTTCACGATGGTGGCGATGATGTTGCCGCCGAAAGCGGGGCGGATCTGCATCAGCTTGTCGGTATAGTTCTTGTGATTGACCTTGTCGTCAAAGTCGTCGATGCGCAAATTGGTGCAGTCGGCGGTGAGGCCGGCGAGCTTTTCGGAAGCCACGCGCGGCGCAAGTTCACGGCCCTTCATCGAGGCCCCGAACAGCAGGATGTTCGGGGTGTAGAGCTTGATCAGGTCGATGATGACCCTGGCGTAGGGCATCACGGTGAACGGCTCCAGGCGCGGATCCTCGGCGAGGATCACGGTGTCGCAGCCGTAGCTGTCCAGGGTGGGGGCGAGGCTTTCGACCTTGCCGCCAAGCAGCACCGCTTCAAGTTTGACGTTCAGACGGTCCGCGAGTTCGCGGCCCTTGCAAACCAGTTCGAGGCTGACGTCGGCGATCTTACCGCCTTCCTGCTCGATGAAAACCCAGACATTTCCGATTTTTTGAGTCATAATATCTTATCCCAGAGTATGGTCGGCGATCAGTTCATGAACGAGGTTGTTTATCCCGGCTTCGGTCGGGGCGATCTCTTTGGCTTCGCCGCCGGTGAGGACGACGCTTTCGATGTTCTTGACCTTGGTCGGTGAACCGGCAAGGCCGATGCGCTGCGGGTCGGCATTGACCGCGGCGGCGTTGAGTTCCGGAATCAGCAGCCCCATGTCGGCTAGCTCGGAGCACTTGTCGGCCACCGCTTCGGCGTTCATGTAGTCGCCGTCGGTGTACAACTTCTTGACTTCGCTCTGGATCATGGCGCGTTTGTATTTCATGATACGCTTGGCCGCAGGCGGGCGCGGAGTGTTCGCGTCGACCACCGTGAGCAGGCAGGGCAGGGGGCATTCGAGCACTTCATAACCGCCTTCGATTGCGCGGCGGGCCGTGATTTTCCCATTCTCGAGCTTCTGAACCTCTTCGACGTAGCAGATCTGGGGGACGCGCAGCTTTTCGGCAAGCTGGGGGCCGACCTGGGCGGTGTCGCCGTCGATCGCCTGACGGCCGCAGAGAATCAGGTCGGGATTGACCTGTTTGGCGGCGCAGGAGAGCGCGTAGCTGGTGGCCAGGGTGTCCGCTCCGGCGAATGCACGGTCGGTGAGCAGCAGAACTTCGTCGGCGCCTCGATACAGGGAGTCGCGCAGCACTTCGGCGGCCGCGAACGGCCCCATCGTACCAACTACGACCTTGCCGCCGAAGCGGTCCTTGAGTTCAAGCGCCAGTTCGAGCGCGTTCAGATCCTCCGGGTTGAAGATCGCCGGGAGCGCTGCGCGATTGACCGTTCCGTCGGCCTTCATCGCCTCGCCCGTGACGTTCTTTGTGTCCGGAACCTGCTTCACAAACACGAGTATGGTGTAACTCACGGTTTCAAGCTCCTTTTAGGGGTTTTACACGTTAAACACAAAATCAATAATCATCTAATATAGCACACGTTGTGCGGATTACAAATAAGGATTCACCCGTTTTTCACGGCCCACGGAGGTGGCGCATCCGTGGCCGGGATATATCGGCGTATCGTCCGGCAGGGTAAGGATTTTCTTATGGATCGAGTCCATAAGCGCCGGCTGGTTTCCGCCCGGAAAATCGGTACGGCCGACGCTGGAGGCGAAGATGGTGTCGCCCGGAAACAGCGCCGGGATTTCCTTGAAGTAAAAAGACGTTCCGCCCGGCGAGTGCCCGGGGGTGTGGATTAGCTCGACTTCCGGGAACGCCGCTTCCGCGGTTGTCGCGGCGCGCCCCTCTTCCGGCAGCGCAGGATAGAACGGCGGATAGGCGTTTGCCGGCGACTCGTAGATGGCGCGGTCGGCCGGGTTCAAGTAGCATGGGGCGTTGAATTCCCGCTGCACCTTCCAGGCCGCGCCGATATGGTCGAAATGCGCGTGGGTGAGCAGAATTACAAGTTTGGAGAAATCGAACTTCCGGATTGCCGCGATTATGGTTTCGGCGTCGGCTCCCGGATCGATCACGAACAGCCGGCCGCCGGGCTCCGGCTGGACCAGATGGCAGTTTTCTTCCAGCGCACCGGTCACGATGGTTTTTATCATAGACGTTCCCTTTCCTTATTTTTACTATAACACCGCTTGACCGCCGGTTCAAGCGGCGGTAGATTAATCAAAACGAGGAGTTATTCATGTACAAAGTAGCACAATGCTGGGATGACGGAGTGGCCACCGACACCATAGTGGCCGAACTCTGCCGTAAATACAACGCGAAGGCCACGTTCAACCTTAACCCCGGGCTCAACGCGCGCGCCATGCGCGTTTTCGGATGGGAATACGACGGATTCCGGGTGATCCGGCTGTCGCTTTCCGAGATGCCGTCGGTGTACGACGGCTTTCAGCTGGCTTCCCACACCATGCATCATTTGGACGCGGCCGCCGTGACTGCCGACGAGTTTCGCCGCGACGCCGCCGATGCCCGCAAATATATCGAGGACGTCTGGCAGCGCGAGGCGCGAGGCTTCGCCTGGCCATACGGCAATTACAACGACTCCTGCATCGCGGCGCTGCGCGCAGATGGTTTCATCTACGGCCGCACCGTGGAGAACGCCGCCGACATCCTTTCCGGCGGCGAGCCGCTGGCGCTGCCCAGCCACTGCCATTTTCTCAATCCGGACATCGATGTCATTCGGGCGGCCGCTAGGAAGACCGGTCGTTTCTACTTTTGGGGCCACAGCTACGAGATGAAGGACGATCCGGCGTTGGCGAAGCGCTATGAGAACCTGCTCGCCGCGATCGCCGCCGACCCGGAGGCGGAGTGGGCGGACGTGGCGGAGCTGCTTTCCTGACGGCTTTATAGGCAAGTCATATTTTCGTTTAAAAAGCACTGCTACCGGTTGTATCTAAAAATAATTATGATTTTTTACATATAGATTTGCTATTTTAAGAAAAGTTGCCTATATTTGTAAAAAACAATGAGATTCCGTATAATGGTTTGAAATTTCATAATAAATATTTTTAATATTTAGAGGGATGCATGGAAGAAAAATTTTGCAGATATTGCGGCAGTGAACTTGTTGAGGGTAAGAAATTCTGTCCAAACTGCGGTCGTGCAAGCGGGCCTCAGCCGGTTGTGGTTGATGACGGCAGCGTGTTTTTTCCGAACAACCGTGATGCCGTGTGGAGCTATTATCTCGGCGTCGGATCGCTGTTGTGTATTCCATTTCTCGGGGTGGCGGCGATATGGCTTGGAGTGCGCGGAATACGCGAGGCCAGAAGAAATCCGCAAGCCAAGGGAGCCATTCACGCATGGGTGGGGATTATTCTCGGATCGCTGTCCACCATCGTCTTACTGTTGGCCGCTTTTATGTTTATCCTCGCGATAGTGGATGCAAGGTGATGCAATGGCTTTCTGCTGGAATTGCGGGGCTTGGAAAGCTGAAGATTCTTTAGAATGTGCCGATTGCGGCGCGCAGGATCTACCAGCGTCTAAGTTGAAGAAGGCCCGTTCAAGAGCGGGTTGTCGCTTGCAATAGTGCTGACGGTGTTATGCTGGGTTCCATGCGTGGTTGCGCTTTGCCATGCGGTGCGCGCCGCCGAGCTATGGGATGCCGGACAGCGGGATGTTGCCAGAAGAATGGCGGAAAAATCCCGCAAGTGGTCGATTGCAACTATGATTGTTATGGCCTTGCTTTGTTCTTTGTGAGGTCTTTTTATGGTTTTCGTTTTTTATATGTCGAATATGGATTAGAATTGCGGCAACAACAGTAAATTAAGGGAGAATGAATGATGTTTTGTACGAAATGTGGTGCGGAAAACGCGGATGGGGCTAAGTTCTGCACATCTTGCGGTGCAGCTATGGACGGCGGACAGAAGCCTATTGTGATTAAATCGTATTTGGTGGAGTCCATACTGATTACGGTATTGTGCTGCCTGCCGTTCGGTATTGTCGGTATAGTGTATGCCTTCAAGGTTTCAGGGCTGGTTGCCGCCGGTAACTATTCTGCCGCGCAGGAAGCTGCGGGCAAGGCTAAATTTTGGACATGGCTTGGCTTCGGCTTCGGCATTGTGTGGGTTATTTTATGGGTCGGGTTTCAGGTGGTTGGTGCGAGTTCTCAAAGATAATCCGTCAAGATGTTTTTTGCTGACTCCGTAGGTTGGAGAAGGTGGAAATTCATTATATTGCTGCTGGCTGCCGCAGCCGGTTTTGGGTATTTGTATTTCCATGATCCGGCCGATATAGACTTCTTTTTACTGCCTGAATGCCCTTTTTTTATGGTTACGGGGCTGTATTGCCCGGGCTGCGGCGGAACCCGGGCGGCTTATGCGTTTTTGCACGGCGATTTCATAACCGGGTTTCGCAACAACATTATACTTGTTCCGGCGTTGCTGGTCGCCGGGATTTGTTTTATCCATCCAAAAGCCGCGCTGAATCCGCTATTGACCCGTGCGATTCTTATAGTTATGATAGCCTATTGGATATTGCGAAATATCCCATGCCGTCCCTTTTGCTGGCTTGCTCCTTTGTAACGCGGGTAAACGGTTTTGAATAAAAAGCCGCGGACGCATCCGGGGTGAAATGCGTCCGCGGCGGCAGGGGGGCTATTTGCAGCGGAATTCGAGCTTGCCGTCCTTGGCGTCCACGGTCAGGGTGCCGTTTTCGGCGAGGTCGCCGGATATCAGCAGCCGCGAGACCGGGGTCTCGAGTTCCCGCACGATCGTCCGCTTCAGCGGGCGGGCGCCGTACGCCGGGTCGTAACCGGCTGCGGTCAGGTGGTTCTTGGCCGCTTCGGTTATCTCCATTTTGACACCGAGGTCGGCCAACCGCTCGCGGAAGTTCTTGAGCTGGATGTCGACGATCCGGTGCAGGTCTTCCTTGCTCAATGCGCGGAACAGCAGTATCTCGTCCACCCGGTTAAGAAACTCGGGACGGAAACGGCCGCGCAGTTCGTCGAGAACCTCTTCGCGCACCTCCTCCGGCTTGCCGGGATGGGCCAGCAGCTGCTGGCTGCCCAGGTTGCTGGTCATGATTATGATGGTGTTCTTGAAGTTCACCGTGCGGCCCTGCGAGTCGGTTATGCGGCCGTCGTCCAGCACCTGAAGCAGGATGTTGAACACATCGCCATGCGCCTTCTCGATTTCATCGAACAGCACCACCGAGTAGGGGCGGCGGCGTACCGCTTCGGTCAGCTGGCCGCCCTCGTCGTAGCCGACGTAGCCCGGAGGCGCGCCGATCAGCCGCGAGACGCTGAACTTTTCCATATACTCGGACATGTCGATGCGCACAATCGCGCGTTCGTCGTCGAACAGTTCCTCGGCCAGGGCGCGGGCGAGTTCGGTCTTGCCCACACCGGTCGGCCCCAGGAAGATGAACGACGCGATCGGGCGGTTCGGGTCCTTAAGCCCGGAACGGGCGCGCAGCACCGCGTCGGACACCGCCTGCACCGCCTCATCCTGACCCACCACCCGCAGGTGCAGGTGGTCGGCCAGATTCAGCAGTTTCAGTTTTTCACTCTGAACCAGCTTGCTTACCGGGATATGGGTCCAGCGGCTCACGATGGCGGCGATGTCCTCCTCGTCCACCTCCTCCTTGAGCAGTCTGGACTCGCCGGATTCGCGAATCTGCTTCTCGGCTTCCTTGATCTGCTGCTCCATGCGCGGGATGGTGCCGTGGCGCAGTTCGGCGGCCTTCTCGAGGTCGTATTCGCGTTCGGCCTTGTCCAGCTGCTGGCGGGTCAGTTCGAGCGTCTCGCGCAGAGTGCGGATCTGCTCGATCGCCTTCTTTTCGTTCTCCCAGCGGGCGCGCAGGGTGCCGGATTTCTCCTTCAGTTCGGCCAGCTCTTTCTCGAGTTCGGCCAGCCGCTTTTCGGAGGCGGGGTCCTTTTCCTTGCGCAGGCTGGCGACTTCGATTTCAAGCTGCATCGAGCGGCGCTGGAGTTCGTCGATCTCCTGCGGGGAGGAGTCGATTTCGGTGCGCAGCGTCGCGGCGGCCTCGTCCACCAGGTCGATCGCCTTGTCCGGCAGGAACCGGTCGGAGATGTATTTGTCCGACAGTACCGCGGCGGCCACCAGCGCCGAGTCGCGCAATTTCACGCCGTGGTGTATTTCATAGCGTTCCTTGAGCCCGCGCAGAATGCTTATGGTGTCCTCCACCGAGGGCGGCGGCACCAGCACCGACTGGAACCGGCGTTCCAGCGCCGCGTCCTTTTCGATGTATTTGCGGTACTCGTCCAGCGTGGTCGCGCCGATGCAGTGCAGCTCGCCGCGCGCCAGCAGCGGCTTGAGCAGGTTGCCGGCGTCCATCGAGCCTTCGCTGGCTCCGGCGCCCACCACGGTGTGAAGTTCGTCGATGAACAATATGATGCTGCCTTCGCTGGAGGTGACCTCTTTGAGCACGGCCTTCAATCTTTCCTCGAATTCGCCGCGATATTTTGCCCCGGCGATCAGCGCACCCATGTCCAGGGCGATCAGACGGCGGTTCTTCAGGCCTTCGGGCACGTCGCCGCGGAATATGCGGCGGGCCAGGCCTTCCACAATCGCGGTCTTGCCCACGCCGGGCTCGCCGATCAGCACCGGGTTGTTCTTGGTCCGGCGCGAAAGTATCTGGATGACGCGGCGGATCTCCTCGTCGCGGCCGATCACGGGGTCGAGCTTATCCTGCGCGGCCAGCTTGGTCAGGTCGCGTCCGTATTTCTCAAGCGCTTCGAAGGTGCTCTCGGGGTCGGCGCTGGTCACGCGCTGATTGCCGCGGATACCCTGCAGGGCCTTCAGGGCCTTTGCGTGGTCGAGACCGCATTCGCGCAGGATTTCGCCCGCCTTGCTCTTGGAATCGCAAAGAGCGAGGATGAAGTGTTCGACACTGATATATTCGTCCTGCATCTTTTCGGCGCTCTTGCCGGCCTCCACCAGCAGATCGCTGAATTCGCGCGACTGATAGAGCTGGCTGTTGCCGCTGGCCTTGGGCAGCGACTGAACTGCGCTTTCCACCTTGCCGGATACCTTGGAAAGCGGGATGTCTGCATGCTTCAGCAGCGCGGCGGCAAGCCCTTCGGGCTGGGCCAGCAAAGCGCTCAGCACGTGCAGGTTGTTCAATTCGGGATTGCCGTTTTCCCGTGCGATGTTCTGGGCGGACAACAGCGCTTCCCTGGAGCGGTTGGTCAGTTTTTCAAGATTCATAGTTATATTCTCCTTTTTGCAAAATCGTTTTGCCCAGTGATAAGCAGAAAGCGTGCCAATCGCTTCCGCGAGCGTGGCGGTCGGTGCCGTGTGCCATACGGGCACAGAATCCCGCGATTGGCTGTGTGTCAATGTGGCACATTGAAAATTTTTGTGTGATTTTCTCTTTTTTTACTTGATATTCGGGTCAGCCGGGGTATATTAAAAAGTCAAAATGCAATGGAATTGAACAATTAACATAAAGGAACGGAAAAATGGCACATAAAAAAGGTCAGTCCAGCAGCCGTAACGGCCGCGACAGCAATCCGCAGTATCTCGGCGTCAAGGCTTTCGGCGGCCAGAAGGTTTCTGCCGGCAGCATCATCGTCCGCCAGCGCGGCACCAAGTTCCACCCCGGCAAAAACGTCGGCCTCGGTCGCGATTTCACCATCTTCGCGCTGATCGACGGCACGGTGGTGTTCAATAAGACAAAGCGCATGGTGGACATTGCGCCGCTGGCGTAACAGGTTTATTCAAGGCAAGTTCGAACCCGCGGGCATGCCCCACGGGTTTTTTTGTCGAAAGGAGGCGGAGCATGTTTGTGGATAAAGTGCGCATATCGGTGAAAGCCGGCGACGGCGGCAACGGTTGCTGCAGTTTCCGACGCGAGAAGTTCGTGCCCAAAGGCGGGCCGGACGGCGGCGACGGCGGAGGCGGCGGCAGTGTCGTCCTGCGCGCCACTTTGCACGAGCAGAGCCTTGCCGATTTTCTTTACGAGCGCCATTATTCCGCGCCCAGCGGCCCCCACGGCCGCGGCAAGGATCAGCACGGACGCAAAGCCGACGACATTTTCCTCAAAGTGCCGGTCGGCACCGTGGTGACCGATCTTGATTCCGGCGAGGTGCTGGTTGACCTCGACGCCGACGGCTCCGAATACATGGCCGCCAAGGGCGGCGCCGGCGGCCGCGGCAATGCGCGTTTCTCCACCAGCACCAACCGCGCTCCCCGCCAGTGCGAGGAGGGTGCCGCGGGCGAGGAACGCGAACTCCAACTAGAATTGAAGACCATTGCCGACGTCGGCCTGGTCGGATACCCCAACGCCGGCAAGTCCACGCTGCTGCGTGCGATTTCGCAGGCGCGGCCGAAAGTGGCTCCGTACCCCTTCACCACGCTTCAGCCGGTGGTGGGAGTGGTGGAACTTCCGGATTTCGGGCGGCTTACCGTGGCCGACATTCCGGGTCTGATCGACGGCGCTCACGCCAACGTCGGCCTCGGTCATGCTTTCCTGAAACATATCGAGCGTACCCACGTGCTGTTGTTCGTGCTGGACATGGCGGGTGTGGACGGGCGCGACCCGGTCGAAGACCTGCATCATCTGCGTCAGGAGCTTGAACTCTACATGCGCGGGCTTTCCAAACGTCCGGCGATGATCGCGGCCAACAAAATGGATCTGCCGGAGGCGGAGGAAAATCTTGAGCGTCTGCGCAAGGAGCTGGTTTCGGAGACGGTGGAGATCGTTCCGATCGCGGCGGAGCAAGGGGACTTGAACGGACTGGTGGCAAAACTTGCCGCCAAGGTCAGAGAGTCGTCCAAGAGCATCTTCTTCTGACGCTTCCTTTCCGGCATGAAAAACGCCATGGCGCATTGCAGCGTCATGGCGTTTCTGCGTTTGTGCCGGATCTACTCGGACTCCTCTTCAGGCGAGATGTGAACGGCCTTGAAGAATTCCTCCTCCAGCGGATTGGGAGTTTCGGACAACCGGTCGAAAAGATCGCGTTCGCTGAAGACGATTTCCAGGAACAGTTTGTTTTCCGGATCGGTCATGACGGCGTATCCGGAAAAAGTCATCTTCAGTTTCTTATCGGTCTTCGGATTGGCCAGTTCGGCGGTGATCTGGCGGAATTTTACCGCCGGAATGCCGTCGAATGCGGTCATCTCGCTGGAGTAGCTTATCAGCTTGAACCTGGGTGGTATGGTGTTATACTCGGCGTCCACATATTTCTTGAACTCCTCCGGTGTGCCGATGGCAGGCGGGAGACGCTCGACGGTGACCGCGGCGTAGATGGTATGGAACTTTCCGTCTTCCGGGTGCACGCTCCATATGGCGCGTTGTTTGGACTGGCCGGCTGCCGGAGCCTGCCATGCCGGGTTGTTCATGCGGTCGATGGTGAAGCCGTCATAACGCAGCCCGGCGGCAAAGGAGTCTGAATCGAACACCTGAAACGGCGCACGGGTGCCCGGCTCGCCTATCTTCTGATAATATGTATTGCTCTGGCAGCCGCACAGTGTGGCGGTCAGCAATCCGGACACGGCAAAGATTTTGAATCTTCGCATGATCGCGTCACTCTTTTTTCGCTCCGCGCTTGAACTGAGTGGCAATCTCGGCTATCCGGCGGCCGTAGTTGCGGGCGGTTTCGAGATCGCCGTTGCCGGGGGCGCGGTCGGCTTTCACCGAGAAGCTGGCGGCCATCGGGCCGGTGGAGGCGGAAACCCGGTTGAGCGAAAATTCGTCCGGTCCGGCCAGTGATTTCATGGTTTCGGGCTGATTGGCGGCCGGCAGGTCGTTAACCCCCACCCATATCATGCCCAGCTGCATCGCGGCGGCGAACAGTTCCTTGAGGGTGTTTTCCTTGTCGCCGAAGAAGTTGCTGGAGTTGGTGAAGCCACCGGCGATCTTATTGGCCCAGGCGCGGGAAAACCACTTTTCCACCGTTGCCTCGATGAACATTTTGAACTCGGCGGCCATACTGCCCATATAGGTGGGAGAGCCGAAGATGATGGCTTCGCAGGAATCGAGTTCCGCGAGTCGCGCGGCCGCTTCCTGCGCGGTGAGCAGTACCGCCCCGGTTTTGTGGAAAGACTGCACGCCGTCCAGCACCGCTTCGGCCATCCGCTTGGTGTGTCCGTACTTGGAACAATAGATCACCGCGACATTGATTGTATTCATGCTTTCCTCCTCATTATAAAGCGATCCCTTGGGTTCCAACGTAAATTTAACCCCGCAAACGGAAAAGTCAAGCAGTTTTTTTTACATGGTTTCTACGAGGGAAAACGGCATTTGACAAAAATGCTTTGAAGCTGTATAATAACCCGGCTTATTCGGGGAATTCATATCATGCAATCAAAAAGGGAGGCGGCATTATTATGGCGGACTTGATTGTTACTGATGAAAAAAACGGGGCAATGGAACAGCCGGTCGGTAATGGGAGGGTTCCAGCGGTTTATGCGGACGCTTCCTGGAATGACGCGGTGAACGGTTACACGGTGATCGCCGCCGGAGATGAGGTCGGCCCGATATCGTATGGCGTCAACGCGTTCGACAATGTGGCGTCGGCTCTGGCGGCGATGCAGGATGGTGATTCGATCTGCGTTTTCGGGCTGCAGGATTTCAACGTCGCCGATTACGATTTTTCCGGCATAACCGGCACCATCTATCTGTCCAACGGCAGTTTTATCGATTCCGAAGCGAAACAGACGGGGGATTTCCGCTGGGATGAAAATGGTCGCTACATTCGAAAAAATGTCTCCGGAAGTGTCATTGTCGGAGAATCCGTTGCCATATATGCGCTGACCAACTTCGAGAATGCCGTCATCTCGGGCGGCGCCGTCGTTTCTCATGTATGGGGCGGCAGCTTCTGGGAAATAAGCGATCCTGAAAGCCCGCAGGTTTACACCACGAGCGCATCCGGCTCCCTCGTTGTGACCGGTGCCGCCGCGCTTGACATTTGCGGCTATGAAACGGTTACGCTTAACGCCGGAGCGGAATGGCAGCAGATTGTGGGCGGCTGGTGCGGCAGCCCCGAACCGCTTGACTGGCATGTGATCAAACCGTCGGGAATGATCACGGTTACCGGCGTTGACAATACGATTGCCGGGAACAGCATGATCGGCTATGCCAAGTACGATGTGGTCGATTCGGTTGTCGACACGGTCAAGGTGAATGGTACCGCGAACACGCCGTCGACATTGCTGGTCGGCGGGGTTTCTTCGCTGAAAACCGTTGATCTTTCGTTTGGCACGCTTACGGTGGACTCCGGAGCCGCGGCGGCTTTGACGGCGCTTACGGTTTCCGGAGGCGGCAGAAATAATTCGCTTTCGGGAAAATTCTCATGGTCGGACGGCTCGTCCCTTGCCGTTGCCACCGGTGCGGCGCTGGTGGTATCCGCCGATGATTTCGCACAGCTGGCTGGTGCAGCCACCATCACCGTTGATGGTGCGATTATCATAGAGGGCGATATTTCCTGGAGCGTTCTTTCCGATTTCATAGCCGCATCCGGTGTGCTGGATGAAATTATCGTTGAAGGCAATCTCACCGGAGTCGACGGCCCGATAGAATTGACGCACGGCAAGGGTAAACTGGCGGCTCTTTCCGTAACGGGTAAGATACAGGGCGACGGGATTGTCCAGGTGTCGGTGGCTTCGGGTTCCGAAGTGTCCATAAATCTGGCGGTCAATTCGCTGGATGATTTCGAATTTGCCAATCTGGACGGCACCTTGGAGATTGTCGGCGACCTGACCTGGACGGAAGTGCAGGGGATTGTCGCGGAAGCCGGGAGTATAGGTACGCTCGTTATCAGCGGCTCGCTTTCCGGCGTACCGGAGGAGCTCTCGATAGGCGGAGATAACGGAATCGGGTCGCTGTTTGTTTACCGGTCGGTCGGCGGAGCGGATTTTGTAACCGTCGATATTTCATCCGGCGGTTCCATTATGCTGCCAGAAGTTACTTGCAATATGGCGGTAAATTCCGAAGACGGCACCGGTTCCGCGTTCATAACCCCAATGATCAACGACTCGGGGTGCGCGGGATTGGTGGTGCGTGACAGCGCGACGGTGGCATTGAACGTTCCGCTGCTGGCCGCCGCGACAAAACAATATGGCGCTGAAATCTATTGGGTTTCCGAGGTCGTTGTGGAGTCGGGTGCGGCGCTGTGGCTGAACAACGGTATTGATATGTCCGCGGGAATGGAGAACTTTGTCATCGTCGAAGGATTTCTTTCCATCTCCGGAATATGCCGTTCCACCCAGCAGATGACATTGAATAAGACCGGCGTGATAAACTTCACGTCTTCCGCGGTCGGCGGCGGCGCCAATCTCAACTGCCTGGTGGACGCCGGGGGAACGGCGGAAGTGGTTATCGACAGCGGGGCCTCTATCGCGTTTGCGATGATCGAGGTGGAAAAGGCGAACGATAATTCCCATGTTGTCATAAGCGGGAGTTTTTCCTCCTTTTTGGGCATTGCAACCGCCGGTGCCGGAAGCGGTAACGTGAGCATTGCGTTCGACGGTTCCAATCTTGCCAATTTTGGCGGCGATGAGGCGTTCATTGTTACATTCGACGGGCTGGTCACCCTGAACGGCAGCGCCACCGAGCTTGCCGAGATCAACCGGGTGATGGAGCAGCGTGATGACAATTATATACGCGACCTGGAAATTGCCGGAGATTTGACCGGGGTTGATTCGCTTACTGTCGGCGGCGGCGGCAGTTTCCGCGGCGAATTGATGGTGGACGGCAATCTGGTCGGCGGCGGAAGCGGAACCATAACCACCCTGCAAAGCGGGATGGTGGTTGTGGACGGCGCCGTCACCGGCATCAAGGAGGTTGCAACCACCGACATAATCGACGAGGGTACCAACGGGTTCCTGTTCCAAACTTTCGAGGGAATCGATGGCGGTTCCACGCTTACGGTCGGCAACGGCTGCATGGGGATTGTCGGAACGCTGAAAGGAACGGTGGCGATCACGGTGAACGGAGGATGTTATCTCGGCGGCGTGGAGTCCGGAGCGACCACGGTTACCGGCATGGCTTCGAATCACGGCGGGTTCACGGTGGCAAGCGGTGCGGCATTCACTTCCGACTTCTTCTTCTGTTCCGATCTGGTGACGGTGGCGGGGGAGTTCACGCTGACCGGAAACAGCCGCGACCGGAGTTCGACCCTTTATGACGTGGCGCTCAACGCCGGAACATTGACGGTGGGGGCGCGCTCGGAGGCTTTCACCAACTCCATTCAGGTCAGCGGCGGCAGGAGCGTCATTTCCGGTGTGATATATTGGGCGGACGACGACAGCGCGAAGTTCACGGTGGACGCCGATTCCGAATTGGCGGTCGGCGCCGATCAGCTCGGCGAACTGCTGAACGCCGGAACCATCATGGTTGCCGGCACCCTGACCGTTGACGCCGATCTGGACTGGAGCACCGTGCAGACGGTGAAAACCAATTACGACATCGCCATGCTCAACATCGACGGAACCATATACAATACCGACAAGATGATGTTCGACAACGGTGTGAAATTCGAAATTGGCGCCGATTTCATTACCGGTACCTCCAGGGGGGACCGGATTGTGGTCGGCGCTTCGGCCAACGTGGCGCTCGCCAGCAACATCGATCTGCGCGGCGGCGCAAATACTCTTACAGTGCAGGCCAACGCCGAATTCATCACCGGCGGCCTCGTCAATACCGGCAAGGTCTCCATATATTCCGGCAAGGCATACAAAAACGATGAAAACGTCGGCGTGCAGGGATTTACCAATGTCAGCATCGGCGGCGAGTGGTCCGGCAGTGGCAACTCCTCGTTTACCGTCGGGAACTTCTGCACGGTCATGGTCTCCGGCGACATTCACACCACATCCGGCTCCGTTTCGCTGAAGCTCGGCAGGAACTCGTCGCTGCTGGCGGGGTGGGATGTCTATGTGACAAGCCTCACTATTTCCGACAGCGCTCTTTACACCTCGGAAGGCAAGACCGAGATGGGAACCACCTTGCTCCAGACCAACGGCGTATTGCGCGATGCCGACGGCAAAGCCGCGGTCAAGGTCGGCAAGCTTTCCCAGATGCTGATTGACGGGATCGCGTTTGACGACGACAGGAACTCCCTGAGTATGTCCGCCGGTGCGCGGGTGGTTGCGGATGGCAGTGTGACCGGCATCAATACGCTGATTATGGCGTCGAGCACCACCTACAAGGACGCTTCCGGCGAAAAGCAGACCGCTTACTGCCGGTTTCGGGTCGGCGGCAACTTCTCCGGCACCTCCTACAACGACAGCATCAGGATAGGTGCCGGCGCCGCCGGTCATGTGGCCGGCTGGCTTGACCTGCTGGGCGGAAGGAACACGTTGTCCGTAGGCTCCAACGCCGAATTTCTGATCGGAAATTCGCTGACCGGCGTCACCTCGTTCACGCTCTCCTCCGGGCGTGTCTATACCGATTCTTCCGGCGTGAAAACGCAGGGGACCACCCAGGTATGGGCCGAATCCTTCTTTGCATCGCAGGGCAATGCGACCGTCAGCCTCGGGGGATTTTCCTCTCTGAAGGTAAGTAAATATTTCGGCTGTTCCCTCAACGGCGGCACGGTTAAGGCCTCCGTGGGCGGCCAGTCCAAACTGCTGGTTGGCGGCGACGCGGCCGGGATCGCCAGGCTTGCGCTGTCCAGCGGCAAGTACGTTGAAAACATGGTCGGCGGCGAGTTGCTGGGGTACACCGTTGCCGAATTCGGCGGCGGCTTCACCGGCACCGTCGGTAACGACACGGTATCGGCCGGCAACTATTGCGCGGCCACCTTTGGCAGCGTCGATCTTGGTAAAGGCAGAAACACCATCAATTTCGGCAACAACAGCCGCTTGCGGCTGAACGGTGCGTTGGACAACCTCTATTCGGCCAGGTTCGGCAAAAACTGCACGATCGAAGCCAGCACCGAAGCGATCGAAGCGCTCTATGCGCTGGGCAAGAATTTCAAAATCGGCTCCGGTACCGTGATCATTGACATCGGAGAGGCCGCGATTGCCGCCAACTTCACCACCGCCTATCGTGAAGTGGTGGTGGACGCCGGGCTGGATTCCAATGTGGAGCTGGGCGACGGTGCGGCCGGCTGGCTGTCCAACAAAAATTACAGCGGCAGCCAGGGGGTTGAGGATTTGAGGGACTTTTTCAAGCAGGCTTCCGGCGAAGATCTTTCCGGCTGGTATGTGAACGGCGGGGCCGGTACGCTCGACGTTAAAGTCTGGCGGTTCGACGGCCAAAACTGGGACGGCGGCACACAGGTGCTGGAGGACGCCGGTTCGTGGAACCTCGGTTCGGTGGACGTTTCCGGCGCGGCGGATTACCGGGTGTCGGTTGAAATTGCGGACGAAGCGGAAAAGAACGTCTACGCCTACACGCTGTCTATGCTGCCGGTTTAGCGCGGTCTTTCCATTTTCGCTTCAGTTCCCGCAGGAACGGGATGATGAAGGGGAAACAGCACAGGAAGCTCAGGGCGTCGGCGACGCTCTGGGTGATCTCCACTCCGAACAGCCCGAATCTTAACGGGAGTATGAAGATCAGCGGCAGGAAGAATATTCCCTGCCGGCACATCGAAAGTATGGTGGCCGGCAGGGATTTTCCCGTCGACTGCAGAACCATGTTCGTGATCATGATGGTGGCCTGGAGCGGCAGCGCGATGCATTGCGCCCGAAGCGCGGTCGCGCCGATCGTCACCACCTCGGGATCGTCGCGGAAGGAGGCGACCACCTCGGGCGCGAAAGCGAACGCCAGCGCGCCGATTGCGGTAAGCCAGATCGTGCCGGTGCGGACGCAGAAGAAATAAGCCGCCCGGACCCGGTCGAACCGGCCGGCGCCGTAGTTGTAGCCGGCCACCGGCTGGAATCCCTGGCCGAATCCCAGAAGCGACGCCAGTATCAGCATGAACAGCCGGTTGACGATCGACATGGCGGCGACCGCCGCGTCGCCGTAGTGCGAGGCCATATGATTCAGACTTGTGGTCGCCGCCGAGGCCAGCGACTGACGGCTGAAGGTGGGGGCGCCGTTGCGCATTATGTCGAGGTATATCCATGCCGAGCGCGACACCGAAGCCGGGCGCAGCCGTGAAATGCTTCTGCGGCTGAGGAACATGGCGAGCAGGATCGAAAAGCTGACGCATTGCGACAGTACCGTCGCCTGCGCCGCTCCGGCAATGCCCATCTTGAAGACGAATATGAACAGAGGATCGAGCGCGATGTTCAGAATCCCGCCGATCCCGAGCCCGATCATCGACAGCGTCGCCCGGCCTTCCGCCCGCAGCAGGTTGTTCATCAGGAAAGAACAGCACATCAGCGGCGCCCCGAAAAATATCCAGCGGGCGTAGTCTTCCGAATACGGCAGGATGGTGGGAGTGGCTCCCAGCAGGTTCATCAGCGGCCGGTTGAACAGCAGCCCCAGTACCATCATGGACAGCCCCAGCGCCAGCGCCAGCGCGAATCCGCTGGACGCGATACGGTTCGCCATCGCTTTGTCGCGGCGGCCGAGCGCACGTGACATGAGGCTGCCGGAGCCCATGCCCACCGTGAATCCTATAGCCTGGATCATGGTCATCATCGCAAAAACGATACCCACCGCGCCGGTGGCGCTGGTGCCAAGCCGGGAGACGAAATAGGTGTCGGCGGTATTGTATGCGGCGGTGACCAGCATGCTTACAATAGTGGGAGCCGCCAGTTTGCCGATCAGTCCCGGTACTGGCGATGATACCATCTTGTGGTATTGAAGCTGTTCCTCTCCGATAATCTCTTCCATTCTTATCCTCAAATCCAATTAATATACCTCGCGGCGCGGAAAAATCAAGTTTGCGGTTGTAATTTTTAACATGGCGGTGTATGGTATCAGACAAGGAAGAATCGATATGGACAGAGTTGAAAAAGCAAAACAGTTGTTCAAGGATGGCGCCAACTGCGCACAGGCGGTTTTCGGCGCATTCTGCGATGAGTTCGGAATCGAACCTTTGGACGGTATGCGCATGGTCTCCGGTTTCGGCGGCGGTGTCGGCCGCCTGCGCGAGGTTTGCGGCGCGGTTTCCGGACTGGTGATGGTGGAAAATCTGCGTCACGGGCCGCGCGGGCTCGACAAGAAAGACAAGGATGCGCATTACGCCCGCATACGGTCGCTGGCGGACAAATTCAAGGAAGAGACGGGTTCCATCGTTTGCCGGGAACTGTTGAACATTCCGTCCGGACTGCCGCAGGGCACGGTGTCCGAGGAGCGTACCGCAGCCTATTACCGTAAACGGCCGTGCGTGGAGCTGGTCGCTCTCGCGGCACGGATACTGGTTGAAGATCAGGAATCCCCAACAGACAGGTAGTTATTATGGCGCGCTTGATTTCTTTGCCGACATTCACCGATCCCCGCGGGTCGCTGATCCCGGTGGAATGGAACAAAGTGGCTCCGTTCGAGGCGAAGCGGCTGTTTTTCATCCGCAACGTTCCCAAGGGCGCCCGCCGCGGCGGGCACGCTCAGCGCGAGGCTTTTCAGCTGCTGGTCTGCGCCGAAGGCGAAGTTACGGTTTCCGTCGACGACGGGAAAAAAAATGAGGTGTTCGTGCTTAAGCCGGACAGCCGCGGGCTGTTGCTGCCGCCGATGGTGTGGGCGGAAACATATGATTTCGCGCCCCATACGGTGCTGCTGGTGCTGACCAGTGTTGAATATAATCCCAGCGAGTATATCCACGACCATCGCGAATTCGAAAAGATCACGCAAAAAAACGCCTGTAAATTCCGATAGCCAGAATCAGGATGATGGCCGGAGGTACCGCCAGCGTCACATACTGGCGCAGCGCATTCGGAAACCTGCATCCGGTTCCGCTGTTGGCCTCGGCAATGAAATTTTTCCAGCCCCAGCCCCCGCGCATGACGCAGAACAGCATTATCAGCAGCGCGCCAGACGGCAGAATCAGGTCGCTCACCATAAAATCTTCTAGGTCAAGCACGCAGCTGCCTTCGCCGAACGGCCTGAAGGCCGCCAGACGGTTGAAGCCCAACGCGCACGGCAGCGAAAGCACGGCGATCATGAGGCCGTTCAGCAATACGGCAAGGTGACGCTTGAATTTGAATTCATCGATCATCAAGGTCACGATATTTTCAAAGACCGCGATCACGGTGGTCATCGCCGCCGCGCTCATGAACAGGAAGAAGGCCATGCCCCACCAGCGGCCGCCCCACATCTGGGCAAAAATATTCGGCAGAGTTACGAAAATCAGCGTTGGGCCGGAACCGGCGTCGATGCCGAACGAGAAACAGGCCGGGAAAATCACCAGCCCCGACAGCAGCGCCACCGTTGTGTCCAACCCGATGATCCGCAGCGATTCTCCGGCCAGCGTGTGCTCCTTGCCGATGTAGCTTCCGAACACCGTCATGGACCCGACGCCGAGGCTCAGGGTGAAAAACGCCTGTCCCATGGCGGCGGCAACCATTTCGCCGAGTTCCGCCGCCGGTACCGCGCGTGGATAGAAAAAGAATCTTACGCCCTCCGCCGCGCCGGAAAGCGTCATGGAATGGCCGACCAGCAGCACCAGCAGTATGAACAAGGCGCTCATCAGTATTTTGGTTATGCGTTCAACGCCCCGCCGCAGGCCCAGCATTCCCACCGCGGTGCCCAGCGCCACCGTAACCAGCATATATTCGGTAAGCCGCCAGGGAGATGAAACGAAATCACCGAAAAAACCGCCTACTTCGTCGGCCGTCATCGGCGAAATGCCTAGCTCTCCGGTGACATAATATAAGGTATATGCCAGCATCCAGCCGGTGACGGTGGTGTAGAACATCATAAGTATCACGTTCCCGGCGAATGCCGGGATCGAGGCGCGCCACCAGAAGCCGTGCGGCGACAGCTTGCGCATGGCGCCGACCAGATTGCGTTGCGCGCCGCGCCCGATCGCCAGCTCCATCACCAGCAATGGGAATCCCATCAACGCCAGAAATGCGAGGTAAAGCAGGATGAAAGAGGCGCCGCCGTATTTCCCGGCGACGAACGGAAATCTCCAGATATTGCCCAGCCCCACCGCGCACCCGGCCGCCAGCATCAGGAATCCGATGCGGCTTGACAGGCTTTCGCGCGGAGTGTCAGGCATCTCTTAACCTTTTGGCTTGCAGTCCAGTACCGATATGTCATCCGTCAGCGCGGCTTCCAGCGCGGCCGCGGCCAGCAGCCGGCGCTCCGGCGCGTCGGTGGCGAATTTTAGGCGGAAGTCGCCTTCGCTTTCAGTCATTCGCCTTGCCGCCCACGGGTAGAACCCGAACAGCTCCGGCAAGTCCCAGTGGGCAAGTTCCCCGCGCGAGGTGCGGCCGAGGTGTGCGGCCACGCTGCATATCCGGGTTGAAATCCCGGACAGCACGGTGCTGTCGGTCGCGGTCCTGACTGCCTTGCGCAGGTTCTTGCGCGCGGCTGCGGAGATAAGACAGTCGTCCGGCCTGCCGGCGAGTTCGCCACAGGCAAGTATGTTGGTTCCGGCCGGTTCCGGCGTGGGTTCGACAGGCCATGCGAAATACCATGAAAAACGCCACGGTCGCGGCGGCGGCGGTTCCATTCCTTCCGGCAGGTCGATCAGTACGCGCTGAATCTTCAACCCGTCGGGAAGGGGGACGGCGGAAAGTTTTGCCTGAGCACCGCCGATCGCGGCCGCCGCGGAATATCGCCAGAAATCGTCGCCGCAGCCGAGCTCGAACTTGCGGCCGTCGGCCGCTGAAAAGGTGAGCGCGGCTACCGGCAGTTCAAATTCAACCTTGGCGGAAAGATCGTGCTCGATGAAGTCTTTGCCGTCGAAGCGGCGTACCGATAGCCAGGTGCCGGGCAGAAAAAGCTCGTCGAGTTCCAAGCGCCGGATGTCGCGTGCCCTTACGTCCACCGTAACCATCCCCACGCCGTTGAAAAACTCAATCTTGCGTGAGACGACGGCGTTCTGCGCGAACGGCAGCAACGCGGAAGACTCGATGCTGCCGGTACGGGAGTCGGCCGAGCCGTGGGCGCGCCAGACTTCGAACAATCCGTCGTTTTCGTTGAAATTATTAAGACCGGCGCCCTTGAAACGGGCAAGCGTCCTGCCGTCGGATTCAAGTTCGCAGATATGATCCGGCCGGGAGAACGGAATGAACTTCCACGCTTTCCCTCCGACCCCGCGCAAGCGTTCTATATAGCGCATTATGGATTCAATTCCCGCAGATAACGGGCGTAGGCGGCCTCATTCATCATGTCGTCGAGTTCGGCGGTGTCGAAGTTGACCATTTTGCATATCCAGCCTTTATCCTCCGGGGAGTCGTTGATAAGGACGGGATCGTCATCGAGGACTTCGTTCACCGCGGATATGGTTCCGGAGATAGGCGAGTAGATGTCGGTGGTGTCGCGTTCGGTTTCCAGTGTTCCGAGCATGTCGCCGACTATGAAGTCCTCATCCTCAGACGGCAGCTCCACACGGATGATCTCACCCATGAGGTTGACTGCGTACTCGGATATGCCGATGGTGGCCTCGTCGCCATCAATTTCGACCCATTCGTGATCTTCGGAAAAGTATTTCATTGCTGCCTCGTCAAAGCTGTGTTCAGAATTCTTAACATTTATATTATCCAGTCTCGTATAAATGTCAAGTGCGCAATATAAAATTTTGCATTAATTGGCGATCCTTGCGTTATGGATGCGCGAAATAGCGGCCTCCGCCCCTTCGGGATGGCGGAATACGGCGGTACCGGCCACCATCATATTTACCCCGGCGGCCGCTGCCGGAATGGCGGTATGTTCATCGATTCCGCCGTCTATTTCAAGGTGCAACGCCGGGTTGACCGCTCTTGCCTCACGGCGTATCACTCGCGCTTTTTCCAGCATCTCGGGCATGAATTTCTGCCCGCCGAAGCCGGGTTCCACCGACATTATCAGCACAAGATCGACCAGCCCCAGCAACGGCAGCACAGCCTCCACCGGGGTTCCGGGCTTGAGCGACACGCCAACCGCCACACCGAGTTCGCGTATCCGGCGCGCGGTGGCGGCCGGGTCGCGTTCGGTCTCCACATGATAGGTGATGCCGTCGGCTCCGGCTTTCGCGAATTCCGGAGCATACTTGAGCGGATCGGTGATCATCAGGTGAGCGTCGAAGAACATTCTGCTGTGCGGCCGCAGGTGCTTGACCAGCCCGGGGCCGAACGAGATGTTCGGTACGAAATGGCCGTCCATGATGTCCAGATGCAGCACTTCGGCCCCGGCGGATTCGACCCGCGCCACCTCGTCGCCCAGCCGGGCGAAATCGGCCGCCAGAAGCGACGGCGCAACGGTCACACGGTCGAGCGGGAGGTTGTGAATATCGTACATCGCCACCTCAGTTCTGTTGTTTGGCCCAGGAGTCTTTCAACGTCACGGTGCGGTTGAACACCGGACGGCCGGGCAGCGAATCCGGGTCGGCCGCGAAATAACCGATGCGTTCGAACTGCACCCGCGAGCCGGGCGGAAGTTCCGCCAGCGCCGGTTCGACCAGGCATTCGACCACTTTGAGCGAATCGGGATTGAGCTGGGCCAGGAAATCCGCGCCGTCCGCTCCGGGGTTTTCCACCGAGAACAGCCGGTCGTACAGCCTTGCTTCCGCGCCGACTGCGGTGGCGCAGGTGACATAGTGTATGGTGCCTTTCACCTTGCGCCCGTCGGGGGAGTTGCCGCCCCGGGTGGCGGGATCGTAGGTGCAGCGCAGCTCGGTCACGTTGCCGTCGGCGTCTTTAACCACCTTTTCGCATTTGATGAAATAGCCGTAGCGCAGCCGGACTTCGCCTCCGGGCTGGAGGCGGAAATATTTTTTCGGCGGGTTTTCCATGAAGTCGGCGCGTTCGATCCATATCTCGCGGCCGAACGGCACCTTGCGGCTGCCGGCGGCGGGATCTTCGGGATTGTTGACCGCGTCGAGATATTCCATCTGCCCTTCCGGGTAGTTCTCGATAACCACCTTGAGCGGGTCGAGCACCGCCATGAAACGCGGGGCGGAGACGTTGAGGTCTTCGCGCACGCAGTATTCAAGCAGGGACACGTCGGTGGTGCTGTTGAATTTCGTCACGCCTACCATTCTGGCGAACCGGCGGAGCGATTCCGGGGTATAGCCGCGCCGCCGCAGGCCGCAGATGGTGGGCATGCGGGGATCGTCCCAGCCGGATACATGACGCTCCTTCACCAGCTGAAGCAGCTTGCGCTTGCTCATGACGGTGTAGGTTAGATTGAGGCGTGAAAATTCGGTTTGCTCCGGCGGGTTTTCCCAATCCAGAGCCTGGAGCACCCACTCGTAGAGCGGACGGTGGATTTCGAACTCGAGGGTGCAGAGTGAATGGGTTATGTTTTCAAACGCGTCCTCGAGGCAGTGGGCAAAGTCGTACATCGGATAGACGCACCATTTGTCGCCCTGGCGGAAGTGCTCGGTATGGCGCACGCGGTAGATGACGGGGTCGCGCATGTGGATGTTCGGAGAGTCCATGTCGATCCTGGCGCGCAGGGTGCGTTCACCGTCGGCGAACTCACCTTTCCGCATACGCTCGAACAGAGCAAGGTTTTCCTCCGCCGTAAGCGACCGGCCGGGCGGGTTTTTGCCCGGTTTGAACAGGTCGCCGCAGTATTCCTTCCATTCTTCGGGCGTGAGCGCGCACACGTAAGCCTTGCCGCGCTTGATCAGCTCCACCGCGCATTCATACATGCGTTCGAAATAGTCGCTGGCATAGTAGAAATGCTCGCCCCAGTCGAATCCGAGCCAGTGGATGTCTTCCTGAATGGAGTCCACGTACTCGGTGTCTTCCTTGGTGGGGTTGGTGTCGTCCATCCGAAGGTGGCATACGCCGCCGAATTCTGCCGCCACGCCGAAGTCTATGCAGATCGCCTTGGCATGTCCTATATGCAGATAGCCGTTGGGCTCCGGCGGAAACCGGGTGGTAATCGGCCTGCCGAAGCGGTTTGACGCGACGTCCGCCGCTACCTTTTCCCGGATGAAATCCAAGGGGACGGCGGCATCGATATTTTCATTCATCGTATTCTCCGTTTTTCATGTATTATTCATTTTATATTTAAAATACCATCGAGGTGCGGTTTTTCAACACGACTCGCGTTTTTTTCGGCTTTTCTTGAGTTACGTGCTGGATTTTTTTGAAAAAGCGAGTAATGTAATCACACAATAAGGCGTGGTTGCCGAGTGGCTAGGCAGAGGTCTGCAAAATCTCCCACACCGGTTCGATTCCGGTCCACGCCTCCATTTTTTTGCCTTTCTGCCGGACGGCACACTTATCCAGGCTCCCTGTTCCACCACTTTCTCTCATCGGCTTTTTGTCATACCGGATAGTTGGTTTTTTGTGGTTTTTTAATCTTAAACCAACTCTATGTTTGCTTTGTGTTAACCGTTTATTGTAAGTATGTTATCTGCATATTTGCCGGGTTGGATTTTATGTAAAAAAAACCTGTTTTTTTTCGAAAAAAGTCATATAATCGCGACAAAATGGATTGACATTTCGAACAACCGGAAATATATATATCCTGTAGTTTGTTAAAAAACCTAATATAACCTTTAAAAAAGCAACCAACATAAAGGGGGAACACCATGGCTTTTACACAGGTAGTAAGTGCCGGCATGACCGTCTCCGACGAAATCATTGCCAGCGGAAGTCAGACCGTGCTCACCGGCGGCACCACCAGCGATTGCGTGATGTCCGGCGAGGCGACGCTGATAATTTCCGGGGGCACCGTCGACGGACTGGTCGTTTCCGGCTACCCAAACCGGAAGAACGTGATCTTAATGTACGGCGGCACGCTGGTCAGCGCCACCATCAACAACCGCGACCCCAACTGGTATGCCGACAACACCTGGCACAGCCATATGGTGGTGTTCGGCGGTGTGATCAGCGCCACTACCATCAATTTCGGCTATCTTAACACCTCCGGAACCGATATTACTTTCCGCGACGTTTATTTCGGCGGTGAAAAATTTCTGCTCAACGATTATCGCGGACTCGGCTATGCGAACGTCCGCATCGGCGCCGGCTACATGTACGACTGCACCGCCGGCGGCGCCTGCTATCTGTTTGTCGGGTACAGCCCGTTCGTCCGCGGAACCGTCGAGTGCCATAACCTGAATGTGGTTTACAGCGGCTATGCCCAAATCGATTCCAACGCCAAACTATACGACACCACTGTGACCGGCGGTACTCTATATATCAACGGTGCGGCCCAGATCGAAAACGTTGCTCTTTCCAATATCGGCTACATGTTCATCAGCGGGACCGCCGTGGTTTCCGGCTGCACCGTAGCCGACAACGCCTCCGCCCGGATCGAGGGCGCCATCAAAGGGCTTACCACCACTGGCGGCAAGCTGCTTATCGGCAGCGCCGCAACGCTGGAAGACGCCACCATATCCCGCGACACGCTGATGCTCGGCGTGATCAACAACGGTTATCTGCTTACTTCGCAACTGTCCAAGTTCAATAACGTCACCATCGCCGGGCTGGCCGCCAACTCCACCAGCATCTATCTGACTCCGGGCGGCAAGCTGAACAATATCGACGCCACCTCGCTGACCAAGGTGGTGGTGGACGGCGCCACGCTGGTGATGTATGCAGCCGGAAAGATGTCCGGCATCACCATTGAGAATGCCGGCTGGCTGCAGTGCTCCAACGGCACCGTGAGCGACGTCACCATCAAGGGTTACGGCGCGCGTTACGAGCTTATGTCCGCCAACGTCGCCAGCAGCGTGGTGGTGGACGGCCTGGGCTCCTATGCCACTGGATTCGGCACCGGGGCCCGGCTGGTCGTGTTCCGCGGCGGCCATGCCAATCTGGTTACGCTTCAGAACGGCGGATCAGCCCACATTTACGGTTCCGGCAGCGTTCTGAGCAATGTTACGGTCAAGTCAGGCGGCATTCTCTATACCCGCGACATCTATGGTTCGGAGTCTAACAACGGTACCGCCGAAAAAGTTACCGTGGAGGACGGCGGCGTCATCGTGCTCGGCCATTCCAAGACCACCAGCGGCACCGCGCTGATCAGTTCGCTCAAGATCGCCGAGTCCGGCATCATCCAGATCACCGGCTGCGACTTTGTGGTGACCGGCGGTCAGATCGAGGAGAACGGCGTCTACAAGCCATTTGCCGCTTCCAACGGAGTGATCACCGGGCTTATCCTGCATTCCGGCGGCTACTTCAACGGTTACGGCATCGGCGATGTTTCCGGGCTGGTCAACGTGACCGTCCATGACGGGGCTTATATCACCAACGTCAGCGCCGATTCCACGATTTCCGGCGTCTATGTGTTTGCCGACGGATCATCCAAGGCGCTCTCCATCGCCGGCGGCGTGGTAAGCGGCTTCGTGGTGGCCAAAAACGCCAGCCTGTTCGGCGGAGCCTCGGCCACCACCCTGGCCAGCCTGACCATTCTCGACGGCGGTACCCTGAGCGGCATCTCCACCGACGACACTGTGGACGGTACCTACGTTTTCGATGACGGCACCTCCGCCGGATTCTCGATCGCCGGCAAGGTAGCCAGCGGTCTGTTCTTCAACAACGGCGGCACTTTCACCGTGGCCGGCGGCGGCAGCGCGATGAATGTTTCGCTGAACTCCGCCGTGATGTACATGGCGGTCGGGGCCGTCGCCAGCGGTATTGCGATGCGCAATGACACCAGTCTGATGATATCCACCGGAACCACTCTTTCCGGCATCAACTATAACTATCTTGAAGGGGCCGGACAGTATGAGTTCACCGTGGCCGACGGCGTCGCCTCCCACCTGGTGATTTCCGATGGCGGGTTTCTGAGTCTAGGCTCCGGTGATTACGCCATTCAGATCGACGTTGTCGGCAGCCGCGGCGACGCGGCCGCCGGCTACACTGACGAATTTATGCAGATGTTCGGAGGTGCCAGCTTCCTTGCCGCCGGCAGCGGTTCGATGATCGACGGCGCCGGATTCAAGGATGGCGCTATTTTCTACATCGGCGACTCCTCCGCCAAGGTCACCGCTTCGAACCTTCAGTTCAGTGCCACCGGCACCGTCAACCTGACGCTCGGTTCGAGCCAGCGGCTCAGCGGCATCACTTACGGCTTTGCGGGTGACGCCAAGGACGAGTTTCGTACCTTCAACTTCGACGGCAGCACGCTTTCCAACGTGCGCGTTATCGGCAGCTACGGCAAACTGGTACTGGGATCTAACATGACGGTTGACGGCATCGAAGTCATCGGAACTTTCGCCAACATCGTCTCCGACGCCACCAACACCTTCAAGGATCTCTATGTTTCAGTGAGCGGCACCTTTGCACTCGACGCCGCGGTTTATGGCGCGAGGATGGTTGCCGGCGAACTGCAGGCGCGCGGCATCGTCAGCGGCGCGATCGTTTCCAGCGGCGCCACCCTGGCGACCAGTCTTTCGGCGGCGCGCTTCAGCGACATCGGAGTGGCCGGAGGCATCGTCCGCCTCGGAACCGCCAAGAACCAGTGGGCCGGAGCCCAGGCCGGCAGCGTGATCGACGGCATCACTGTCACCAGCGGTTCGCTGGTATTCAATGCCGGCACGCTGAAAAACCTCACCATGACCGGCGGCACCTTCACCTACGATGCGGCCGGTTCCAACGGCACTTATGGCCGCGACGGCATCGTTCTGAACATGGAGGGCGGGTTCTATTTCAGGAACTCCACCATCGCCAATGGCTACACCAACGCGATCGACATGACCAGCGCGACCGGTTTGGAGCTGGCCGGCAGCAACACCATCAAGACCAACGTTTCAATGTCCCTGATCGACGGTGTGGTGAATATCACCGGCGACGGCAACGCGATCGATTCTGGGTGTCAGGTTACCGCCAGAACGATAGTGTTTGATGTCACCGGCCTTACGCGCGCCGGAGCCGGCATGGTCAACTATCTGCCGCGCATCAACGCCATCACCACTACCGGACTCGGTGAACTCCGGGTAGATCTCGACGTCCGTCAGTATTATGTCGTGTTGGGCCAGGTGACCGACGGATCGACCACGTTTGCTCGTTCGTTGAGGTTCATGTTTACCGGTGATACCCGTTCAACGCAGGTCAGCTTGAATTCTTCATATACCAAAGACGGCTATACCTACACCGTCACCACTCAGTCGGTGGAATCTCCCGGATACGCCATACTTCTGGTTCAGTCCACCGTCAGCACCAATACCAAGCTGAGCTGGTTCTCCTACAGCAACGGCGCTCCGACTTTCGTCAATGACATCGCCGAAACTTCCGGAACGGTCTATCTTGGCAATACGCTTGAGACCACCTCCGGCGGCCACGCGATTGAAAGCGTCGGCGGCAACGTGATCGGGGCGGGCATTGTGACCGATCTTCAGGAACGGATCACCGTGTACGGCGGCAGCAACCTTACCAGTCGCGCCCAGAGTTTCATCAAGGTGACCGGCGGCCAGAAGAACTATATCTATGGCGGCGGCAACGGCAAAGATGTGGCCAGCGGCACCAATATCTACATCACCAACGGCAACAGCCTCTGCAGTGTGTACGGCGGCGGCATAAACAGCAACATAGGCGCCGGCAGCGACGGCAATGCCGTGAACATCAACATTGTCGGCGGCACCCAGCGCGACCTTTACGGTGGCGGCAAGGGCGGCACCATCACCGGCAACATCAATCTTCAGGCCAGCAACTCCACCGTCAGCAGCATCGTCACCGGTGGCGGCGAGAGCAATGTCAACGGCAGCATCAGTGTGAAGCTCGGCAATCTGGTTGGAGACGTCACCGCCAACATCTACGGCGGCTCGGTGGTCAATGCCGCCAATCTGACGGTTTCCGGCAGTGTCGCGCTTTCGATCACCGGCGGCCGTTATCTCGGCATCCTTTATGGCGGCGGGCGCGGATACAGCTCCTACAGCAATGTTACCGGAGGAGATGTGTCGGTTACCGTAAGCAACATGACCCAGCTGGACAACCCGAAACTGCTTAAGGACGGCAACTCGGCGTGGATCATCGGCGGCGGCGTGGCCGACGGTGGCGGCAAGACCACGGTGGCCGGCAGTGTTTATGTCAACGTCACCGGCGGAGCCAGTGTGGTTCGGGTGGTCGGCGGCAGTCAGGCCCAGGGCAGCGGTTCGATCGCCACCATCAACGGCGATACCGTGGTGACCATCGGCAACTGCAGCGTCACCGATGCCGTGTATGGCGGCGGCTATGCCTACGACAGCGGCGTGTCGGTGGTTGAAGGTACCAGCCGAATCGTTGTGAACGCCTCCGGCAGCACGGTGACCATCGGCGGCAATATCTATGCCGGCGGCGCCAATCCCATGTACAGCACCAAGGGCGGTTCTTCCAGCGTTCTCGGCGGGTCGGAGGTCTCCTTCTCCGGTTCCGGCGATCTGTTGAGCTTCTCCGGCGTGGTCGATGGCGACGGCAAGATTGCCGGAACGGTGCAGGGGACCAAGGCCGTGAGCTTCGACGATTTCACCGGCGGATTCTTCGGACTGCTCAAGAACATCGATGTGGTTACGCTGGCCGGCGACACCCGCATGACCAGTGCCAACAGCTACACCGTTTCGACGCTCTGCTTCGATCTTTCCAAGCGTTCTTTCGATCTGTCCGATTACCTGTTCGTCGAAGACACCTCATCGTTCAGCTTCGAATCCGAAGGCGTGCTGAAGTTTGTGCTCGACGCCGACACGCTCGGCTCCGACAACTTCAAATTCGCCCTGCTCGACGTCTCCGACGAGGACATCGAAGGACTCACCGTCCAGCTTTACGGTTCCGACGGTTACGAACTCGCCTCCGCCGACATCGCCGACGCGATGGACGGCGGCATCGCCCTCAACGGCAAGGGAGTATTCTCCTTGAGCGTTGATGAATTCGGTGGCCTGAACGCCAACTTCAAGAAAGGCGCTCTGGCCTAATTTCTGACCAGTCAATCCCCTTGAACCCCCGCTGTCCTCCCCTTGGGCGGCGGGGGTTCTGTTTTGCTTGAACGGCAAAAAAAAAAGCCGCCAAAAATCGGCGGCCGACGCAACAATACACGGTTATTTTATGGTGAAGTGGAGGCCTTGGCCGATGGCCGGCCGCGTCGGAGGTTCCGGCTTTGCAAGCGGTTTGAGCACTTTTTTCAGCACTTCGGTGCACCTGCCGCAGTGCGTGCAGTCGGAAGCGCATTTGCCGGCGATCGTTCCCTGAGACCATTCCGGCGGAAACGCGGAATTGTCGAACGCGAAGCCGCGGAGTCGAGGGGGGAAACTCGGATCGATCAGTTCGAGCAGATCGCCGTCCCAGCTCCCGGAGGTATAGGCGCGCATGATGGAGCGCTGGTTGAGCAGTGCGTCGCGGGTGGACAGCTTGATTACGGATACATGCGGTTCGTAGCGGTGCAGGTCTTCCGGCCTGATCCAGGAGCCGCGAAGTACCTCCTCGAACATCTGGGCACGGTATATTTTTGCACATAATACCGACGGCATGTCCAATGCGTCGCATTCCCGCACCACCGCTTCGAAGCGATGCGAAAGCAGGGTTTCGTGATAGACCTGCCACGGACAGTTGCGCAGGCAGCCGGAGTTGGCCAGCATGCACAGTTTTTTGCCGTGGGCGGCGGCCCATTCGCCGAACAGCTTGAGCGTGTCCAGATCGCGTTGCAGATCGCGGCAGATATAGAACGAATCGAACAGATCGCCGAGATATTCGATCGCCAGCGTGGAGTCCAGGCGCATGTTTACCGAAGCCCGCAGTTCCACCTGCGGAAAGGCGTCGCGTATCACTTTGGCCGCGAACGGCGAAGTGGTGGTCACGATGTCGGGGAAAACGCCGATGGCGTCCATCCGGCGCAGTTCCCCGACGATCGCGTCCCGCTGTTTCAAGGTGGCGGTGTCATCGCCATAGCAGGTGGCGTTCAGCAGCAGGTCCAGTTGAAGGCCGTGCTTGCGGCACCAGAGCAGGGACATCGTCAGCGGGGTGCGCATCGGAGAGAGGTCGCCGTGCATCTGGCGCGCGGAAAGCAGGCCTGGCCACGGGTGGTAGACCTCGGCAATGCGGTCCAGATATGGCTCCATCACTTCGCTGAAAGTGCCGCCGGGCTTCGGAAAAAAGTACCCGACCGCAAATTTTTTGCGGCCGGTCTTTGCCGGATCGGCGGCGTTTCCGCCGGTACTGACGCTCTCCGCGGTCATATCAGCTCTTTCAGGCGAAGGTTCCGCCGCGCTCGATCATGATGCGGCGTATTTCGGCGCCGTCGTTCTCGCGTGATTCCGGGTGTCCGGCTGCGGCGATGCCGGCGGCTTCTCCCAGCGCCATGCAGACCAGCTGGATGCGCATGGCCGACTGCGCCACGAATGTGGCCGAGATGCAGCGGCCGGACACCAGCAGGTTTCCGGCGTTTTTCGGAATCATCACCCCGAACGGGATTTCGAAGAATTCTCCGCGCGGCAGTGTGTTGGGGCGGAAAGAACCCTCGGCGTGGTTGGAGCTGTGAATGTCGATCGGGTAGGCGCTCTGGGCCACCGCGTCCGGCCGCTTCAGGCAATTGTAGTAGTCGTCCTCGGTCAACATGTATTCGCCGACGATACGACGGCTTTCACGGATGCCGGGAATCTCGGCGAAAGAGTGGATGGAACTGCGCTCGAAGCCGGGAACGTATTTCTTGAGGAATTTCTGCAGACGAAGCGCCGCCTTGCGGGAATATAGAACCATTTCGGTGATCGCCGCCGGGTCGAGGGCGTCGAGGATATGTCCGGCCTCCGGGCAGTTGAAGTACATTACGCCGTCGCCGTAACAGGCGGTGGCGAAGGACTGGAAATAGACGCCGTCGCGTTCGGTCAGAATGCCGTCGTCCACCGCCTTGCGGAACCGTGCGGTGATCGGGTGGTCGGCGGGATATTTCCAGAGGGAGGCCATTTCGAGGTAGGGTAAATCCGTTTCCGGCCATATGCCGGCGCCGTGCATGAATTCCCGGGTTTTTTCCACGTCCACATTGCCGAGCGCGAACCGGAGCGTCATCGCCTGGTTCTTGCCGTCATCGTTGCCGACGTTCACCGGGCAGCCGGCGGCTTCCGCCAGGGAGGCGTTGCCGGTGGCGTCGATAAACGCGGCCGACTTCACCGCCACCGCTCCGGAGATGGTCTGGAACAGGGCGGCATCGATATGAAGACCGGTTTTCAGCACACCGATCAGGTCGGCGCCGTAAAGGATTTTCACACCATACTTCTCGCACATCATTTCGAGCGCGCATTTGATTAGCTGCGGGGAGAACCAGATCTCACCTTCTCCGAAGCCGTTTTCGATCATCAGCTTCTGAAGTTCGATGGACAGCGAGGAGTTGTTGACTTTCTGGGTCATATGCAACGTCATGTGAGGAGTGGTCTGCGCGAGGCTCTCAGTTCCTCCGAGCGCGTATTCGCGTTCGCAGATCAGGGTTTTCGCACCTTCGCGCGCGGCCGCCATCGCGGCGATGGCGCCGGCGGTTCCGCCGCCGACAACGACCACGTCGAAGGTTTCCGGCCAGTCACGGTATGAAAGTTCGGTTCTGCTCATTTTGCGGGCTGCTCCTGTTTTTGATTATTGTCAACGGGCTGTTTTCCGGCCGCGTCCTTGGGTTGGGGAGGGGGTTGAAGTTCCGCCGCCGGGGCGTTGGCCGCCACCGCGGAGAAGGCCACATATTTGGCGCGGATCGCCGCGAGGTCGGTGTCGGAATAAGTCAGCCTGAGGGTGCCGTACTCCTGAATGAATTCGGCGGGATTTTCCCGGTACATGCGGTTTACCAGTTCACGGGCCGAACGTTTGTCGAGAATGGAATTGAACTTTTCTTCGTCCTGGCAACGGTGGCGCAGCATGTTGATCGCGGTCATCACTTCCAGGGTCTTGGTGTCGTCAAGGCTGGCGAGAATGCGGCCGAGGGAGGCGGACTGGACGGCTTCTCCGGAACAGTCGAAACGCAGCGCGTTTTCCGGTTCGGGCGACTCGTCGAGTTCTCCGCGCAGCAGATTTGCCGGGATGGTGTACATCGATTTGCGAACCGCCGCTTCGAATGCGTCGGCACGGCCGGCGGCAATCAGTTCCGCCGCGCTGCGGCCGGCGATCTTTTTGCTGTAGTCCAGCTGGTCCAGGCTCATCGCCATGATCACGTCCAGCGCGGCGGTCAGCCTGAACAAGGTGGTGTCGTCCACGCTGAGCGCCATTGCGGCGAGCGAGGGATAAAGATGTTCGGTATCGATTGTGACAACTTCGCCGCGCGCCGGATGTTTGACGTTGTTCTCTCCGGCGAGGGCGATCAGCCCTTTGCGCATGTCGTCCGCCTTGCTGCGTTTTGCATAGCTGGCGGCCAGATTGTCGAGACCGTTTTTTCTGGTCATGTCCACCACTTCCGTGACGGTGCGGCCGTCCATCATGGTTCTGAACGAGTCGGCGGAATCTGCGCCGGAGCGGAGCAGGCCTACCGCGGCGACGAATTCATAGAGCTGACGGTCGTCGGTCAGCTGCCCGCGCAGTTTTTCCATGGACTTTTGATAGGACTCCGGTGTTTCCGCGTCGATTATTCCGGTTTTTGCCTGTCCGGCGGTCGGCGTCTTGGATTCGGTAGTCGCGCTTTTGTTGTCCGTACTGCAGCCGGCAAGAGCCGCGGCGACGGTCAACAGCAGGAAAATACGTTTCATGGTGTTTTTTTCCTTATGTTTTCAAATGTTTGCAACGTTTTTTCAATTTCCGGGATCGGATCGGCGGGAACCTCAAGCCGGAATTCCCGTCTGATCTTATCCACGTCAGGCACATAATACGATGCCGCCGCGATGCCGCAGTCCTCCACCGGCAGGCCGCGCAAGGCGGCGATCCGGCCTGCCAGTTCGCCTACCGATACCGGCAGCGGTGAGCCGACGTTCCAGACGCCGCCGCCGTTTTTCAGCAGAGCCAGTATCCACGCGGCCCAGTTTCCGGCGGAAAGATAACTGCGGACGGTTTCGGCGTTCCCGGTGATCCGGAGCGGGCGGTGCTCCGCCGCGGCGGCCAGAAAATCGGCGGCGGCGTAACCGGTTCCCGAAGAGATATGCGGTCCGATGAAGCTGAAGCAGCGGGCGGCGGCCGCCGGAAGCCCGGATTCCAAAAACAGCTGTTCGGCCGCGAGCTTGGCATGGCCGTACGGGGTCGCCGGCATCGGAATGTCGGTCTCAAGCGCGGGACGGCTCAACGGGCCGTAGACCGCGCCGGAACTTAGGAACACCGTGCGCGCGCCGCTGCGGGAGGCGAGTTCAAGTACCCGGATGGCGGAGGTACAGGTGAAACATACCACGTCGGGATCGTCGGCGGCGCATGAGGCGGCATGGATCACATAGTCGAAGCCGACCGGCGGCAACGGGAAGTCGCGGGCGTCGCCCTTCCAGAAATGCCAGCCGGGATGGTTGGCGTATTCGGGATGACGTCGCCGGAACCCGTCCGGGTCGCGGCTGAGCAGCCAAAGTTCGGCGCGGCATTTGGAACTCTTAAGGAAATCGAGCAGAGATTTCCCGAAAAAACCGGTACCTCCGGTGACGAATATGCGTTTTTGGTCAAAACTCGTCACGTTTTCTCCCGGTAAGGTCGTTGCGGTAAAATTCGTCGTCGGAGACCGGCGGCGCCATATCGTCAAGCGGACGCGACACAAACCGGCCGTCGGCGGTGCGTGCGGAGGCCGCCTTCGGCCCCAGCGTCTCCATCGGATCGCAGATTATTTCGGTCAGCACCGGTCCCGGCTCCGCCATTATCTCCGGCAGGTATTTTTCGCATTGCCCGTGGTTTTCCAGCCGGAAATACGGTATTCCATAGGCGGCGGCGAGGTTGCGTAGCGGCGGCAGGTGAACCCCGCTGGCGGGGTCGGCTCCCACAAGCCGTCCGCCGCAGTAGGCGCGCTGGCTCAGCTTGATTGACAGATAGCCGTCGTTGTTGTAGACAAACATTTTTATCGGGAGCGCCTGCGCCCGGACGGTTTCGAGCTCCTGGATATTCATCTGGATGCTGCCGTCGCCGGTGACAAGTGCCACGACGCGGTCGGGCGCGGCCAGTTGTGCGCCGAGCGCCGCCGGAATGTCGTATCCCATCGAGGCGCAGCCGACGTTGGCGAACATGCGTCGCCCATCCGGCACCTCCATCGCCTGGAAGGTGCTGGTATAGGCGGTGCCGTTGCCGCACACCACCACCGCGTCCGGCGGCAGAACCCGGTTCAGAAGTTTCGGGAACACATAGCTGCTTACATGGTCGGATGCCGGGGAAAAACCTTCTTCTTCGAATTCGTACTGTCGCGACACCCTTCGGCAGTAGTCCAGCCATTCGGTTCGCGGCGGAAGTTCCAGCGTTACCGCCTCCATGAACTTTCCCGCATCGGCTTCCACCGGCAGGTCCACCCGGAACGACGATTTGTTCAGTTCGGCCGGATCGAGGTCCACCATCACCCGGCGCGCGGCGGGTGCCAGACTGTCCCAGTTGAAGCCGATCACCCGCAGGCTCATGCGTGCGCCGAGCGCAATCAGGCAGTCGGAATTTTGCATTATAAGGTTTGCCGCGCGGTTGCCCATCACTCCCGGATGGCCGAAGAACAGCGGATGTCCGGACGGCATAAGATCGATGCCGGACGGTGCGGTCAGTATCGGAATATTGAGTCTTTCAACGAAGTCACGCAGTTTGTTCCGTGCTCCGGCGAGCCGTACTCCGTTTCCGGCGACGATTGCCGGGCGTTCGGCGGTGGCCAGCAGGGTTTCGAATTCGGCGATCTGGTTCGGGGAGGGGGCGGCGGCGTTCCATTCCGGTTCCGCCACGGGGTCGGTTTCGTCGTCGACCGGAGCGGACTGCACGTCGAGCGGCACATCCAGCCACACCGGCCCCGGCCGGCCGGAATGGGCCAGTATCCAGGCGCGGCGCAGCGCATCCGGCACGGCGGACGCTTCAGTCACGCATTCGGCCATTTTGGTCATCGAAGCGGCCGCCGCCACGATGTTGAATTCCTGATCGCCAAGCTGGCGCGGGGGCGGCTGAAGATTGGCCGCCAGCGTTTCGGTGCGAACCTGTCCGGAAATCACCACCATCGGAATCGAATCAAGCCACGCTCCCAGCACTCCGGTCAGGGCGTTGGTGCCGCCCGGCCCGCTGGTGACCGACACCACCGCGGCGCGGTTGGTGATGCGCGCATGACCTTCGGCGGCCATCGCGCAGGCCTGTTCGTGCAGACAGCAAACCCGGCGCAGACGTTTTTCGCCGCCCAGCGCGGCGTTGAGGAAAAGCGCTCCGCCGCCGGAAACCATGAACACGGTTCCGGCGCCCCAGTCGGCAAGTTTTTTGAAGATGTATTCGGCGGCGTTCATTTACGCTCTTTCAGCAGATCGCGGATCTCCGCAAGCAGAATTTCCTTTTTATCCGGCGGCGGCGGCGCGGCTGCCGCCCGCTTTCGCTGGATGCCGGAGGCTATCTTTATGGCGATGAACAGCGAGAATGCGATGATCAGGAAATCCAGCGCCGCCTGCATGAACATGCCGTAGCGGATCACCACGGAGGCGTGCTCGGAACCGTCCGGCGCGGTATAGGCGCGGCGCAGCACCATCTGGAGCTTGGTCAGGTCGATTTCCCCCACCAGCATTCCGAGGGCGGGCATCACCACATCGGCGACCAGCGAATTTATGATCTTGCTGAATGCCGCGCCGATGATGATGCCGACCGCCACGTCGATGACGTTGCCGCGGTTGATGAACTTCCGGAACTCTCCGGCCAGACCTTCCACCTTGCTGAACATTGCAAAACCCTCCCTGTCACTTTACGATTTCGCCGCGCGGATCGAAAATGTCGCGCAGTTTGTCGCCGAGGCTGTGCAGCCCCAGCACCAGAAAGAACATCAGGCAGGTGGCTCCCGCCACCTCCCACCAGATGCCGCGCCACAGGCGTTCCTGACCGTCGGAGATCATCACGCCCCAGCTGGGGGCGGTCTGCACCCCCAGCCCGAGATAGCTGACGATCACTTCGGTCATGATCGCGTACGCGAAGCGCAGCGTGAAGTATATGATGATGAGATAGCGCACATTCGGCAGAATATGCCGCATGATTATCCGCCAGGAGCCGACGCCGGCCAGCGCCGCCGCCTGAACGTAACCTGACTCGCGCAGTTTCATGGTCTCGCCGCGCACCACCCGGCACAGGGTGACCCAGCCGGTGAGGCCGATCGCCAGATAGACGGCAAGCATTCCGGGGTCGGTGTTGAGATATTTTCCGGAAAATTCCACAAATCCTGAAAGGTCGGCCGCAATGAACCCGCGGTTCATCAGCAGCGCGAACGCCAGTATGAACAATAAGGTCGGCATCGCGGCGAACACGCTGTATGCGAACACCACAACGTCGTCCACCCATCCGCCGAAAAAGCCGGATACCGCTCCCAGCAGCACCCCGAGCAGCGACGCGATGCCGGCGGCTACCACTCCCACTTTGACGGCGGTGGCGCTGCCGGCCATGGCCCGCCAGAAAACGTCGCGCCCCTGATAGTCGGTGCCGAACCAGTGGCGCGCGGAGGGCGGCTGGAAGCGTTCGGAAAGGTTTTCCACCGCGTAGGACGGCTGAACTCCGCGTATTTTGCAGCTGATGGCGTAGCCTTCCATTGAAATTGCCAGCACCAGGTAGAAGACCACCACCAGCAGGGCGGCCAGCGCCATGCGGTCGCGTCTCAGTTTGTGCCAGGCAAGACCCAGCGGCGAGGCGTGCCGGTCAGCCATTGCCGCGCTCCCGCTTCAAGTGAATCTGCAGCAGTGCCAGTTCGGCGGGGGTGACGCCGTCGATTCTGGAGGCTTGCGCCAGCGTGGACGGGCGCACTTTGTCCAGCTTGATGCGTGCTTCGGTGCTCAGCCCCGTCACCGCGGAAAAATCGAATCCGGCGGGAACGTGCCACTTCTCCAGTTCGGAAAGTTTTCTGATACCGGCGTTTTCGCGTTCGAGGTAGCCGGCGTAATGGGTTTCGATAACGAGCTCGCGCCGGATGCGTTCGGCGGTGAGCCGGTCGGTCGGCGGCTTCAAAAGTTCCGCCGGAAACGGCATTGCTTCGGGCGCAAGCTCGCCGCCGAGCTGTTTGAGATGGTCGCGCAGCGTTTTGCCTTGGAATTTGACCGTGACGGCAAGTTCGCGCGCGGCGTCGAGCGCTTCGCGGTAGCGGTTGAAGCGTTCGGATTTTTCCGCCGGGAGCAGTCCCAGCCCGGCCGCCAGCGGGGCGAGCCGCAGGTCGGCGTTGTCCTGACGGAGGTGCAGCCGGTATTCGGCGCGGCTGGTGAACAGCCGGTATGGTTCCACGATCTCCTTGGTGACCAGGTCGTCCAGCATCACCGCGATATAGCTGGAGGCGCGCGGCAACTCCACCGGGTCGAGCCCGGCGGCGAAGCGCGCCGCGTTCAGCCCGGCGATTAGTCCCTGGCCGGCGGCTTCCTCATAACCGCTGGTGCCGTTGATCTGACCGGCGGTGAACAGGTTGTCGTAAATCTTGTTCTGGGTGGAGCGGCGCATCTGGTCGGGGAAGATAAAGTCGTATTCTATGGCGTAGGCGTAACGGCTTATCACCGTGTTCTCCAGTCCGGGAATGGTGCCGAGCATCAGGTGCTGGATTCGCGGAGGCAGGCTGGTGGAGATGCCGTTAAGATAGTATTCCCGGGTGTATTCGCCTTCGGGTTCAAGGTACAGCAGATGGCGTTCATGATGGGCGAACCGCACCACCTTGTCTTCGAAAGACGGGCAGTAGCGGGTACCGATGCCCTTGATGATGCCTTGATAAAGCGGAGCTTCCGAAAGATTGTCGCGCACCAGTTTTGCGGTGTCGGCGTTGGAGTAGACTCCGTAGCACGGCATGGAACGGCGCGAAGTCTTCGGAAGTTCGTCCGGCAGCGGCCAGAAACTGAAATTTTCGAGTTCTTCTTCGGCAGGCTGCACTTCCATTTTGGAGAAATCTATCGTTTTGGCCAGCACCCGCGGCGGCGTGCCGGTTTTGAGCCGTCCGACACGCAGTTTGAGCTGGTCGCGCAATGCCTGCGCCAGTTCGCAGCTGGGGAAATCACCGGCGCGTCCGCCGGGGAAATGGTTCATGCCGTAGTGGAGCAGACCGTTCAAAAAGGTGCCGTTGGCCAGCACCGCAGCTTTGGCGCGGAACTCCTCGCCGAACTGATTGGCCACGCCGAGGATGCGGCCGTTATCCATCACAAAACGGGTGGCTTCGCCTTGGAGGACGTCCAGATTTTCGGCGGTTTCCAGCGTAAGTTTCATGCCGCGCTGGTAGCAGACTTTGTCACATTGCGAACGCGGCGACCATACCGCCTGCCCCTTGGAGCGGTTCAGCATCCGGAACTGGAGACATGAGGCGTCCGCGATCTGACCCATTGCACCGCCCAAAGCGTCGATCTCGCGCGCGACATGGCCTTTGGCCACCCCGCCGATACAGGGATTGCAGCTCATCTGCGCGATATGGTCCATATGCAAAGTCAATATGGCGGTACATGCGCCCAGCCGCGCGGCGGCCAGCGCCGCCTCGCATCCGGCATGCCCGCCGCCGACTACGATAACATCATATATTTTCATAATATATTAAGTTATCGCAACCGGCGGAAAAATCAACATGCAAAGCATTTTTTCAGCGCATTCCGGCCCGGTCGCCGAAGTGCCAGCCGGCCAGCGGCATGCCGGTCCAGGTTTTTTCCAGCAGTTTGCCGTCGGCCGCGTCCAGCTCATAAAGGAAACCGTCCATCGCCTGGACGTAGAGGCGCCCATTGTAAAGCGACATCGGAGCCTCTATTCCGCGCAGATTCGTGCGGTACGGCGTGGTGGTGACAAGCCCGGGGCCCTGACCGTTGAACTGCCATACCTTGGCGCCGGTATTTTTGTCCAGGGCGAACACGCCGCTGTCGGCGGAGGCGACGAAAATGTTTTTACCGTCGGAGATCACCGGAGCGGCGGTCTGGATCTCCGTACCGAGGTCGTAAACTTTCAGGACTTCGCCGGTTTTCGGTGCGAGTTTGTAGACCTTCTTAAGTCCCTTGGCCCAGAACGCGCCGTCGAAGCAGGTGACGGTGGCGGTGGTGAAGCGGAGGTCTTCGATCTTCGGATGCCACAGCATCTTACCGGTGGCGGCGTCGTTGGCGTAGATGCCGCCCCACTGCGAACCGGAAACCACCACGCCGTCGGCCACGGTGATGTCCCCGAGGAACGTGTGGCTGCCGGACCATTCGGTGTTTCGCCACAGCACTTTGCCGGTGGCGGCGTCGATGGCCTTGAGGTCGATTCCGAATCCGGCATAGACTACGCCGTCGGCGAACGCCGTGCCGGTGCGGGACGGCGGAATCCCGGCGCGAACCGGGGGAACGCTCCATATCTGGTTGCCTTCGGCGTCGAAGGCGCGGGTCCAGCCGCGCGCGTCGCAGCGGAATACCATGCCGTTGCCGTAAGCTGGAGTGCTCTCGAATTCAATTTTACCGGCATATCCGGCGTGGTCGACATGCGAATCGACGATGCCTTCCGGCGTGACGGTGACCATGCGGTAACTGGCCGGGTCGTGGTCGATGCCGGCTTTGTTGGGAGTGGCCACGCAATAGGCTTTGGCTTTGAGTTCCGGACAGCCGAGATCGAAATTTGCGTGCCAGTGACCGAAGAATATGCCGAGCAGTCGGTCGTCTACCTTCACATTGCCGTTGTGGGACGGGATCACCGGCGGCATTTGCTGGCCTGGCAGGTTGTGGCCCAGCAGAACATATGGTTTGTCGGTGCGCTTTAGAAGTCCGGCCAGCCAGTCGCCGTAATCTTCCAGGATGTAAGGCAGGGCAACTTCGCCGTAATGCATCGCCGTGGTGATGAACATGACGCCGTTGCGCTCGAAGCTGTACCAGTACGGACCAAGATAATCCTGATAATCGGTGCCGTCTTCGCGCGGGGTCACTATGTCGTGGTTGCCCACGCAGTAGAACACGTCGCGGCCCATCGTCTGCGTGTTCAGCTTTTCGGCGTGCAGCGCGATGGCCGGCCAGCGGCATATGTCGCCGGTGTGAACGATGAAGTCCGCATTGTATTTGGCCGCCTTGTCCTTGAGTTCATCGAGAAATCCGAATTTTTCGGTTTCGGTGTCGGCGATCTGGACGAATCGGGTTTCCGGCTTTACCGGCACCGGACTCAGCACGAAATCGAATTTGCCTTCTTTCATGGGGATATAGCGGCGGGCGGCCCGGTAGCCGGTCGGTTCGTGCAGTATCATGAACCGCTGACCATCGCGTGCGTCAATCATGAACGCGCCGTCGCCACCGGTTTCGCTCCATGAAATCCCGTCGGTGACCAGCATGCCCGGCAACGGTGCGCCGTCCGCGGTTTTCACGGTGCCGGAAATTTGTGCGGCGAACAATGCCGCTCCGGCAAACGCCGCCGTCAGCAATAGCAAAAACTTCATCTCAATCAAGACCTTTCATATTGTTCACAAGTTGAGTTTGCAGCAGTACGTCCGGGATTTTGTCGCCGTGTTTCGGTTTCACGGTTTTATTATATGTGACCGGCAGCTGGAAACTCCATCCGGCGGTGCGCACATACCAGCGGCCCCGGGGGGCGGCTCCGGCGGCGGGCAGGGCGAGTTTCAGCTCGCTTTCCGGAGCCGGTCGGACAATGTCGAAGTTCATAACCGCGCGGCCGCCGCGGCAGATGTCCAGTTTCAGCTCGGCGGGAGGCTTAATAAAAGATATGTACAGCGTAAAATCGTCGCCGAATTCGATCATCGGACGGTCGATTGACATTAGCGGTTTCGGTTTGAACGCGTCGGCCCGATAATGACAGATATCGAAAAGCCCGACGAGCACGAACAGCATCGCCAGAAGAGCGAGCGGATCATCGAAAAAAGAGGGACCGGCATAGTACCACAGCAGCAGTACCAGCATTATCGTGCAAACGGCGACTCCGGCGAAATTTGCACGCGGCGACCTGGCGCATTTCAGGGGGATGCGCGCGGTGCCGTCAGGTTTTTCCGTGACGATGTTCATGATAAGAACAATATAGCATCGGACCCCCGCCATGTCAACTTTGCCCGGCATCATATTCCCGGCCGCGTTCTTTCGCAACAGGAGCTGCATTTACCATGATTGTTTTAGATAAATGTCAAAAAAATACAATATCATCCAATGGTAATACTTGATTTTTACATTTTGAAATGTATATTTTAAATGTTTTCACATTTACAGGAGGTGTAACATGGCTGCCGCCGGAGAAAAATCGAAGCTGGCCTTCATCAGGGCCGCCGGGAAGCTGTTTGCGGAAAAAGGCATAGACCGGGTATGCCTGTCGGATATCGCCAGGGAGGCCGGAGTGGACGCGTCGATGATAAACTATCACTTCGGCGGCAAGGACGGGCTGGTGCAGGCGGTTATCGATCAGGCGCTCGAAAAATGGCACCACAACAATATAGAACAATATTACTCGGAGAATGTCTCGCTGCTGGATTCGCGTGACGGTCAGGTCATCTTTATTACCGGCATGGTCGATTGCGTGTTCAAAATCCTCGGCGGCGAACGTGGAGACGGCCCCGGCAGAAGCATGCTTCTTCAGCTTATCCAACACCCGCATCCGCTCCGGGAACGAATTATCGAGCGACATATCAAGCCGGACGCCAGAATATTCTGCGAAATATATCAGAAAATCACCGGCAATGACGATTTTGAAAGCGCGTTCTGCTGGTATATGTTTCTGATCTGCCCCAAATACCTATATTCGGCCTGTCCGGGAATGATCGACCTGTTTCACCCCGAAGGCAAGGTGTCGGCCGCGTTCGACCGCAGGCTCCAGCATTTCACCGTCAAACAGCTGTTGAACGGCCTCGGGCTGGACTGAAAGGAATGCGGTGTGAAATATGAGGATCGGCGGAAAGACGATGACGGTCTTGGCGGCGCTGCTGCTGCTGGCGGCTGCCGCCGCGGGCGGGCTTTGCATATATCGCGGCAGCTGCGGACTTCCGGCGGCGCCTGAAGTTGCGGCGCCGCGGGTGGTGAAGCTGGTGCGCATGGCCGCGGCGGAGGAAAAATCCGACATTACCTATCCCGGACGGGTAAAACCGGTTCGCCACGCTGAACTTTTCTTCCGGGTCTCCGGCCCGGTGATCGAGCGTAACCTGAAATACGGTCAGACTGTGGAACAGGGCGACGTGCTGATGCGGATCGATCCGCGCGACTACGAACGCGAGGTGGATCGGCTTACTCAGGAACTGGAGATGGAGAAAATCCAGAATTCGCTGGATAACATAGAACTGGAACGCAACAAGGAACTGATAAAGTCTCACGCGGTAAGCCGCTCCACCTACGATGCGGCCGAAACCAGGAAACGCGCGTCCGACGCCAGGGTGAAGATGCTGGAAGTGTCGCTCCGGATTGCGCAGGACAAACTCAAGGACACCGTTCTGGTCGCTCCATTCCACGGCACGGTGTCCGACCTCATGATCGAGCAGTATGAGATTGCCCACGCCAACGTTCCGGTGGTGGTTATGGACGATCTGCGGGAGATCGAAATACACATCAGCGTTCCCGCCGGCAACCTTCCGGACGCCAGCATCTACGATGCCGAACATTTTATCGGCATGAAATTCAACGTCACCTTCCCCGGTCGGGGCGACCGGATGTTCCAGGCGGCGGTATATGAGTTCAAGCCGGTCGCTTCCGAGCAGAGCGAGACCTATGAGGTCACGCTTCGCATGCCGGAGCCGGACAATTTTCTGATATTGCCCGGCATGACCGCCGAAGTTCACGGAGTGCCGTATTTTCAGGAGTTGAAAGCCCGGCGGGAAAAGCTGATACTGCCGTTCGCGGCGATATTCAACCGCGGCGGGCGGTCTTCGGTGTGGGTATATCACGCGGATTCCGGGAAGCTCGAACTCCGGGAGGTCGCCACCGGCTCCTCGGCCGATGCCGACTCGGTCTATGTGGAAAGCGGCCTGAAACCGGGAGAATATGTGGTTGCGGCCGGAGGCGACTGGCTGACCGCCGACACGGCGGTCAAAGTCATGAATCCGGAGATTTTCCATGATAATCATTGATTATGTATTGAAACACAAGAGTTTCTTCTGGCTGCTGCTGGCGGCGGTCGTCGCAGGTGGTGTCGTCGCCTATCTGAACCTCGGAAGGCTGGAGTATCCCACTTTCAAGATCAAGAAGGCCACCGTGGCTTCCCTGTACCCAGGCGCCACTGCGCGTGAGGTGGAGACCGAAGTGACCGACAAGATCGAGGAGGAGATTCAGAAGATGCCCCAGATCGACAATATCACCTCGATCAGCCGCAACGGTTTTTCCCTCATATATGTGGAAATCCGGCCGGAGTACAACGCCGCCGAGATTCCCCAGATATGGGACGAACTGCGGCGCAAGGCGGGCGATATCCGGCCCCGCCTGCCGGACGGCGTGAGCGCGGTGAAAGTCGGCGACGACTTCGGCGACGTTTACGGCGTGTTTCTGTCGCTGTCCGGCCCCGGTTACACCATCGATGAACTGAAGGATTATGCGGACGTGCTCAAGAAGGAGCTGCTGCGGGTGCCCGACGTGGCCAAGGTGGCACTGTGGGGTGTTCAGGATAAGACCATATATGTGGAGTTCAACCGTGCCCGGCTCGCCAATATGAAGATAACCCAGCAGCAGCTGTTCCAGACCTTGAGCAGCAGCAATCTGGTGGAGGAGGCCGGAGCGGTGAAGGTGGACGACGAATACTGCCGCTTCCGGGTTACCGGCGGCATCGACGGAGTCAAGGCGATCCGAAACCTTTATGTTTCCGACTCCGACGGGCGGCTGATCCGCATCGGAGATGTGGCGGAGGTCAGCCGCGGCCATGTGGAGCCTCCCGAACAGATCATGCGCTTCAACGGCGAACCGGCGATCGGCATCGGCGTCTCCACGGTGGACGGCGGCAATGTGGTCAGAATGGGCGAGGCGATCAAGGCGAGGCTCAAACGGCTGGAAAGCAGCCGGCCGGTGGGGATGCGGATCGATTACGTCAATTTCCAGTCGGAAAACGTCCAGGAGTCCCTTAACAATTTTCTGGTCAACCTGCTTGAATCGGTGGTGATAGTGATCGGCATTCTGCTGCTGACGATGGGCTTGCGCGCCGGGCTGGTCATCGGCGCTACCCTTGTCGCAATCATTCTCGGCACCTTCATCGGCATGGACATGATGAAGATCGATATGCAGCTGGTGTCGCTTGGCGCGCTGATCATCGCGCTGGGGATGCTGGTGGACAACGCGATCGTGATCGTGGACGGCTATCTGGTGAAAACCGCGCGAGGCGCCGAGAAACAGCAGGCGCTGCGGGAGATAGTGGCCGAAACCCAGTGGCCGCTGCTCGGCGCCACCCTGGTGGCGGTGCTGGCGTTTCTGGCGGTGGGGTTCAACCCCGGCAACATCGGGGAATTCTGCCGTTCGCTGTTTTATGTGGTGGCGATTTCACTGTTTCTCAGCTGGGCGATGGCGCTGACGTTTACTCCTCTGCTGTGCCTGCTTCTGATAAAAGTCCGGCCAACAACTCCGGAATCCGGCGACGTTTACGACGGTCGGGCCTACAAGTTATACCGTCGTATGCTCCAAGGCTGCCTGTGGCGGCGCAAGACTACGCTGCTCGTCCTGTTTCTCGGTTTGGCCGCCGCCGTGGTGGGGTACACCAGAATACCAAAGATATTTTTCCCCGACTCCACCCGCAAGCAGTTCTACGTCGACTATTGGAGAAATCCGGCCAGCCATATCGAAGAAACCGAGAAGGATGTGGCCGCCATCGCCGGATATATCCGCACGCTGCCGGGGGTCAAAACCACCACCACTTTCGTAGGCGAGGGCGCGCTGAGATTTATCCTCAGCTACGACTATCACAGCCCGTCGCCGGATTACGGTCAGATCGTGGTGGATGTTGACGACTGCCGGGCCATCGACGGGCTCGGCGCCGAAATAGATCGCCATATCCGGGACAATTTCCCGAGTTCCGACGCCATGGTGCTGCGTTTCTCCGACGGCCTCGCCATTCCGTTCAAGGTGGAGGCCCGTTTCCGCGGCCCCGACCCGGCGGTATTGCGCAAACTTGCGGAACAGGCCAAGTCGATCATGCGCGAGGACGGCAACACCCGCTATGTCCGCGACGACTGGCGTGATCCCGTGAAGATCATCCGGCTCAAATATTCCGAGATCAAGGCGCGGCGTACCGGCATATCGCGCAAGGACCTGGCTCAGGCGCTCCAATGGAACTTCAATGGCGTAACCTGCGGCGTGCTGCGTGAAAACAACATTCTGGTGCCCATAATCTCCCGCCCGGTGGAGTCCGAGCGCAAGAGCGTGGACGAGCTGGAGAGTGTTCGCATCTGGAGCAGCGCCGCCAACCGCAGTTATTCGCTGGCGCAGGCATGCGACGGCATCGAGACCGCCTGGGAACCGCCTCAGATCCGCCATCGCGACCGGGTGCCGACCATAACCGTTCAGTGTTCGCCGGTTACCGGTACCGCTACCGAGCTTCAACAGCGGCTTCAGGCAAAGATCAAGGCGATCGAGCTGCCGCCCCTGTACTCTCTGGAGTGGGGCGGCGAGCTCGAGCAGAGCAACAAGGCCGAAGCCGGGCTGAAGACGCTGTTTCCGGTAAGTCTGGTGTTGATGTTTCTGGTGGTGTCCATGCTGTTTCGCACGGTGCGCGAGCCGCTGGTGGCTTTCGTCACACTGCCGTTTGCGCTGATCGGAGTGGTGGCCGGTCTGTTTTTTCTGGACCTGCCGTTCGGGTTCATGGCCATACTGGGATTCCTCGGGCTGTCCGGCATGCTGCTGAAAAACGCCATCGTGCTTCTCGACCAGATCAATCTTGAACTGGATAAGGGCGGCGGGCGCTATCAGGCGGTGGTCAACGCCGCCATAAGCCGTCTGCGGCCGGTGACCATGGCTGCCGGCACCACGGTGCTGGGGGTGTTTCCGCTGCTGTTCGATCAGTTTTTCGCGGCGATGGCGGCCACCATCATGTTCGGATTGCTCGGCGCCACCATTCTTACGCTGTTCATCGTTCCGGTGGCCTATTCCATGCTGTTCAAAGTAAAGAATGACGGTCCGGCGGCGGATGAATAAAAAACGGCAGCCATGTGAACAACTGCCGGTGGCGGACAACGCCTTGTCAGGCCAGAGACAGGTTGGACTCGGCGCGGGTTGCTTCGTCGTGAAATTCCATCAGGGACTTCCACGGCTCAACCGGTTTTGAGCCGCAACAGTGGAGCAGATGGCAGACCGCGTATTTGCGGCTCTTCTCATTGTAGCTGTCGCGCCACTGCTCGTAGATTTCGCGCGACTCTTCGGGGTAGGGGAACTCGTGGCGAAGCGGCGGCTGTCCCACCCGGTACGGTTTGGGCGTGAGTCTGGCGCGCGAGCAGCGTTGGCGGCGGCATAATATAGCGTAGAGCAAATCGGCACGGAATTCTTGCATCAGCTTCATGAATTCGTCACTCAGCCAGTCCGGCTCAAGGTTGCCGGCCAGCACCCGCAGACCGGCGCGGGTGCGGTAGACGCGCACGCAGGCCGAGCTAGGAAATTTCGAGGTTGACAGGTCGAGAGTGCGCAATGTCACGGCGTTGCGGATATCTTCATTGGTCATCTTGCGCGCGCCGAACAGCCGTTTCAGAAGCCCCGGCTGCGGCGGCGCGGCGGAGTTGAAATCGACGTCCAGGAACAATAGTTCCTCGGAGTTCAGCACCTCCGCCCCATAACGGTTGCGGGTGATTATGCTGCGGGGCGAAAGCTCTCTGACGATCTCTTCACGGATGGGAACGGTATATTCGGAATCCTCGGTGCCGCCGTTGATGCCGGCGTCGATGCGGTGCTGAATCGCGGCGATTTTGTCCAGCGCATCCTGTCGGGCTCCAGACATGGATTCATCGGAACCGCCGAACACCTCGATCATCTGGTCTCCATATCCAGTATGCAGCGCCCCGGCGACTTTGTCCCAGTAGTGATAACAATGCATGGACACCCTCCTTTTTTTGTTTTCAACTAACCGTAGCACATGCAAATATCTTTTACAAGCGGATTTTCCGCAAATAAATGCGGAATATTCGCAGCATCGCCACGGTCGGCCCGGGGATATTGGCGGTGCGGCCAAGGTTCGGAGTCGCGTTTATTCGGCGTTTTCCACGCCGACAGTGACTTCGGCGCGGATTGTCGCGTTGCCGTCCTTGCTTGAATTGTCCGGAATGTCCCAACGGAACGTAATTCGCGATCCGTTGCGGACGGCCTTGGGCGGCCCCGGATATTTCAAATTGGCAATTTTTATATTAGGGGTGAATTTTGTGACGGCGACGTTGCCGGTATTCCGATCAAGTTGTCCCTCGGAGCACCACGTGATGTTGCATTCGGAGTCGGCTACAAAAACCCACCAGCGGAAAGAGTTGTATTCACGTCCGCTGCGGAAAAAACTGTAAATGCGGATACCGTTGTCGGGATTCTGTACGGTCTCGATCACCGGAAACGCTGCCAGTGTGTCGGCGTCCCATCGCCATCCGACACCGAACGGCGGGCGGGCCCGCCAGCGCCATAGTTTGCCGTCAGGGTCGCCCGCCGAAAGAATCCGGTCGTTTGCAACCATACAGAGGTTGTTCTCGAATTTGTAGGAGAATTGCCGCATAAGATATGGTTTTTGGGGAAAACCCGGGTAGTATGACCGGTATTCGGCGGTGCCGTCTTCACGATACTCGACCTGCCGCCGCAGCTGGTGGCCGCAGGGGTAGTACTCTTTCCAGGTTCCGCAGGGGATGCCGTTGCGGTATTCGCCTTCCATTTCGATATCCAGCGAACCGGGGAATCGGCGTACCCACTTTCCGGTGTAATCTCCGTTTTTATCGTCGGGGAGCTTGCCGAGTTCTCTGACATCCTGATATATCCCCACGTAATTGGACGGCGGCGGATTGGGCCGATTGTGCAAGTCCGGCTTCAATACTGCGATCCAGCCGTCCGGTATGTTGCCGATGGACACGGTCAGTTGAGACGATTGTCCGAAGCGATCGGGTTTGACGCCAGTATTCAGCGCCGGGTCGAGGTGCACCGCATTTATTTCGCCATCGAAATCAGGGGAGGCGTCCGGAAGAAATTCCAACTTGAAGTCGCGTTTTTCATTGGTTTCGGTATTGCGCAGGGTGAATCGCCACCGCGTCCATTCAGGAGAGGTGCGCATGAAATCCACAACCGCATAGTTGTCTAAGGCGAAACTTTCTTTCCGGAGATTTTCAAGCCGATCAAAGTTCCACACCGCCGATTTCCCGGGCGGTTTGGAATAATATAGTATGAGCTGCGGATTCGTTTTAGTTTCTATCGGAACCCGCCGTAGCGACAGCTTGCCGTCGCGGAAATCCGTCTCGGCGCGGGTAAACAAATTAACGGCTCCGATACCGTTCATCATACCGTAGAAATGTATTTGTATGGTTTTACCGCCGTCAATGAGTTTGCCGTCAATAGGTCTGAAGTATTCTTCAAAGTCATATGAATCGCCGTTTCGATTCATGAAACGCAAACCGGTGTTGAACAGAAATCCGGACCAGCAAAACGCGATTTTGTCCTCCGGCAGGCGCCGGGACATGATGTAAGTTGTGAATTTCATTGGGGTGGAAAGCGGCTTGTCTCCAGAATGGTTGTTTTTCCAGAGACGTCCCAGATCCATGGTCGCATCGACATCGATCGCGGCGCAATCCGGCGGCAGCGGCGCGGTTGAAAGCTCCCGTTGCAGCTGCTCACATATTTCATGGCAGGCCCCTTCCGACATATCCACCTCAATGGTTTCCGGTGGTGTATCCGACGAGTTCCAGCGTACGGCGTTTGCCCATGAATGTCGGCGGGACATCGTGTCTCGGTCGCCGCGGGTGATCCGACTTGCCAGCTTTGCCAGTCGGGACGCATGTTCCGGTTCCAGACGCACGGATCGTATTACGGGATCGCGGCTGCCCGGAAAAAGAACGGCGTCCGCCGCCATGCGGTCGAACAGAACCACCAGACGCTCATTGCGTGTTTTCATGTCGATATTGTTGCCGATGGGGATTCTCAGCATCAACAACGGGGTCAGCGTTTCGTCATTTGCAAGTTTTGTGAGCGCGGCCCCCGTGATTTCCCGACGGTAAACCGCATCGAATTCGTCGTAGTTAAGAATTGGAGGCAGAAGTTCGAAAGCGGTACGATGCCTTAATTCGCCCATGTCGTAAAGCGTTATGGAGCAGTCCATGCACAGCATGGCGACCGTGGCGTTGCCGATGCGGACGGTGCAGTGTTTCGGAACGTCGGCAGGATACATCGGAAATACCGCCAGCAGCGGATAGACCTTGCCGGTGGTATTGTTCGTGAGTTTAAGCCTGAGAGTATCTCTGTTGTATTTGCGCCACGGCTCCATTTGTATTGTGAAGTTTCCGGCTGAAATATTGGTTCCTTCGGGGACGCTGTTGAACGGATAAAATTTCAGATCTGCGCTTTCGCCGGAAGTTTCATCGTAAAGTCGGATGCAGCTTGGGGTGTATCCGTATTCGCTTACTCTCACCAGCGTTGGCAACTTGTTGACAATGGCGGCCTTGATATGTATCGTGCGGTCAAGTTTCAGGCTGCGGTCTTCGAAATCCAGCCGGAATCGTACGGTTATAGTGAAGTCGGTGCCGTCGTTGCGCGACTGGCGCTTTCTTATTTCCGGTTTTTCCAGTAAAATCAGTTTTCCAAATTTGGATTGTCCGTCTTTCGAAACAAATTCGACTTGTTCGGAATCCAGCACCGGGGTATCTACCGCCAGTGCGGGTTCATTGCTGTTCGGAACCGCCAGAGCGGTCAGCTTCACCCGGTATCCGATCCGGTCCGGTTTCGGCCGCCAGGGGAAATCCGGATAATCCGGATCGAAGCGGTCGGCCCAGTCGTCAGCCACTTCCAGCGAACCGGCGAGGTTCACCTCCGGCATGTTGTCGACTTTGATTACCGGGACTGTGAAAGATGTGTCGAATGCCTTAAATCCCGAACTTTCAGGCGGAGCAAAATGGATACTGAAAGCGGCGTTGCCGCCGTCGCGCTCCGCCCGGGACAATGAGAGCGACCACCCGTTTTCGCCGAAGGTTTCGACCTCTGGATTCCCGCTCTCGGCATTCAGTTTGGCACGGAACCCGGCCATGCCGCTCAGTTCGGGCCGATCGGCGGAGGCGTAAATGCGGCATTCCAGCGTTTCCGGCTCGGTAATGGTACGGTACTCTTCAATGCTGTATTCCAGCCCCTTCGGGCTCGGACGAATGAAATTACTGTCTTGGCTGTTCATCGCCTCGCTCCAGTACCAGCCGGGCATATTGAACCGCGGTTTCTTGGGCTGATCGAACCAGTTTACACCATTGATGTTTCTCGATATATGGCCATACCCGGGGGTTGACCAGCGGGAGATGACGCCATTGGGATAGAAGTCTATTTCAAAGACACTGCCATTGGCATAATATGCGAATGACTGTTGGGCACGATCCCGCCGGAACGCGCGCTCCGAACCGTACGACTTGCCGTTGCGCAAAATTCTTTCCCTGAACAATTCGTACGGTCCGTCAAAATAAGCGACATAGCCGGTATGCGTCTTTGAGGACGGAAGGGTGGAGAATTCGACTGGTACTGGCATATTGCGCGAGAAAAGATAGGCTAGACCGCCCGCGACGGTGGCGGATTTTTTGAGATCGATGCGGTGCTGTACGGCTATGTCGCCGCCGGTCTCGGTGATGCTAAACCCGCCGAAGAGGAGGTTGTCAAGGACGTACTTCGATGCCGGATGCCTTCCGCGGAATATGTCCGGTTTGAAGTTCAGGAGCAGCGTCCGGTCGGCTTCCGAGAGCCCGGAGAGTCTCGCCTCCAGCCGCAGATTTCCCCCGGCGTCGATCCCCGCGAATCCGGTTGCTTTTGCCCCGGCGAACAGCCTGCCCACCGGAAAGTCAACACTGCGCCAGATCAAATCCTCCGGCATTTCCGCCATGGCGGAAATTATGCGGTCATTGGCGCCTTTGCGGCGGTTCCGGCGTGTGCGTGCGAATCCGGTGAGTTCATATATGGCACTGTCCAGCTGTACCACGTTGAGTTCGCCGCCGGATGGCAGCGGCGGCAGATTTCTGCAATACGCCATAAGATGGATGCGGCCGTCCGGCTCGGTCCAGGCCAGGAACTCAGCGCCCGCCGCCGCCAGCGCCGGAACCGCGGGAGACAGGTTGGCGGCCTCGGCGGCCAGCGACTCCGCCAGCGGTGCGAAGTCAGGATAAAATTCGCTATTAACCGATTCGTCCGAATTGAAATACATTACGCCCTGAGCCGTTTCCGGCAGCAGCGACAACATTTTTTCCAGGTTGCGCTTGCCCATTCCGCGTTCGCCGACGGCGAACAGCGAGACGATCACCACCGCCAGCAGTGCCGCCGATAGGCTGATAAGCGCGGGGCGGGAATACTGCGCCGGATTCAGCACCCGGACCATCCGTTCTTTCAGATCCTTGGCGCCGGAGCTTAGCCCCACTCCGAACGGTACTTTGTCTGGTACGCCGCCGAAGAAATCCAGCATCATTTCAAGGTAATTGTGCCCGGCGCGGCGGTCGTTGCCAACCGCGCGCATCACCGCCTCGTCACATTCGATCTCGCGCACCAGCGCCAGCCGCCGCACTCCGCGGGCGTAGAACGGATTGAACCACAGGAAACTTCCGGCGCAGGCCAGCAGGAATACTTCCAACGGATCGTGGCGTTTGAGGTGGTAAAGCTCGTGGAGCATCAGCATTCGGAGCTGTTCGTCGCGCTGGCGCGGAATTACTTCTACCGGTAAGAACACCCGCATGTGGCGCAGACCTCCGGACGCCGGAACCGGCAGCGCCGGGCCGCCGTCGTGAAGTTCGACCGTCTCCGGCCGCAGCCCGATTTCGGCGCAGGCCGCTTCGAATATTCTCAATACCCGCTCGTCTGATACCGTGGGCATCCGGCGGGCGCGCCTCCGCCAGAGCGCGCATTGCAGTATGCGCCTCGACAGAAACAGCAATGAGATTGCCAGATAGACGCACCAGATGCAGCCAGGCAATTTCAGACCGGATGGAGGTTCGGCAACCGGTTCCGCCACCGTTTCCTCCGGCGCAACCTGTTCCTGGTCCGGCGATAATGGGCGCGGCGTCATTCGTGTGGCTACAGTGGTGGTTATCGTCGGAATTGTTTTGGCGGGGGATGAGACTTTGTCTGCCGGAGCCGACGGCATCGCCTGTTTCGGTTTAACACCGGCTGCCGGATTGGAAATAGGTGGCGGGGAGGGCGTCGTTTCGGCGGGGTCGGCGGCTTCCTCCGCTTCGGCCATCGCAACCGGTTCCGGTGGCGGCATCGGTTTCGGACTCAGTTTGACCGGAGCGAACAGCCCCAACGGCAACACTATTGAAATCAGCACCGCATACCAGAATAACCGCGATTTCGCAAAGCGCGGATTGAATCCGAACGCCGCCAGACCGGTCAACAGCAGGAATATAAGCCCGCCGCGAAGCAGCGAGCCTCCAAAATAATTCAGCAGTTCATTCATGCCGCCAGCCTGCCTGCAGACTGTTCATATACGCCCGCCGCGTGCGGCGGCGGGCAGCGGCGCATCCGTCCTGCAAATCCTCCGTTCCGTCCGATCCGGCCTCTGATCCCGATTTCATGAGTACCCCCCCCGAGTTTTTGTCGATCCCTGTTCTCAAATTACATCAATAGAATAAAAAATCAACCCGGATTTATAAGAAAATCCGTTTTTTCAGTATCTTGCCAGCTATTTTCCGGCCATTGCGTCAAGAGCGGCGGGAAACGGCGTCAGAACCCGCTTCAGCACCCCCTGCACATAGGATATGCAGATGCCGTAGTTGGTCACCGGCACATTGGCGCGGACGGCGGCGTTGATGCGGGACAGCACTTCGCGGCGGTTAAGCATACAGCCGCCGCAGTGGATCACCAGCTTGTACTCCGAGAGGTTGGCCGGATAGTCGCGCCCGGAATAGACATCCACCTGGAGGTCGGCCCCGACGTACTGGCGGAGCCAGCGCGGGATTTTGACCCGGCCGATGTCGTCGGCGGCGGCATGATGGCTGCAGGCTTCGGCGATCAGCACCTTGTCGCCCTCCTTGAGGTTTTCGATGGCATTGGCCCCGGCGGCCAGCAGCCGGATGTCGCCTTTCAGCCGGGCGAACAGGATCGAGAAGGTGGTGCATTTGATGCCCGGCGGGGTGTCCGCGACCATCTTCATTACCACCTGGGAGTCGCATACCACCAGATCCGGCGGGGTCTTTAGGCGGGCCAGCATCTGGGCGTATTCGCGCTCCTTGACCACCACGATGGAGGCGTCGTTGTCGAGGGCGTCGCGTATCGCCTGCACCTGCGGCAGGATCAGGCGGCCTTTGGGCGCCTGAAGGTCGATCGGAACGATCATCACCACCAGACCGCCGGACGGCACCAGATCGCCCAGCAGCGGCGGGGTGGCAATGAACTCCTCCGGGCAGTTGTCGATCAGCGCCTGCTTGAAATCGGCCAGACACTCTTCGCGGCGGGATCTGTCCACGCTGCGGGCGGTGACGATCGACTTCACTCCCTCGTCCCGGCGCGCGGCGATAAACGTCTCGTCCGGCTGTTTCAGGTCGGCCTTGTTGACCACGCAGATAACCGGGATATCCTTTTCGGCAGCCATGTGAAGAATCTTTTCTTCGGGAGCGCCCCAGACTCCTGCTTCGCACAGGACCGCCACGATGTCGGCGCGGTCGAACACCTTGAGCGTCTTTTTTATTCTTTCCCGTCCGAGTTCGGTTATGTCGTCGATGCCGGCGGTGTCCAGAAAAAGCACCGGGCCCAGCGGCAGCAGCTCCATCGCTTTTTCAACCACGTCGGTGGTGGTTCCGGCGATCGGGGAGGTGATGGCCACCTCCTGGCCGGAGATCATATTCAGAAAGCTGGATTTTCCCACGTTGGTGCGGCCGAACAGGGCGATCTGCAGCCGCAGGGATTTTGGCGTATTGTCCATAAAAAAAGCTATCCTCCGTCAGTCCCGATAGCCGAGGGCGATCAAGTTCTGCGGATTCAGAACTTTATCCACCAGCGCGGGATCGAGTTTTTTCTTTAAGAATTCGCGCAGAGTTCCGGCGGGGCAGGTGTGGAACTCCTCCAGCAGCGCCAGCGATTTTTCATATCCTATGTACGGTATGAAAGCGGTTATCACCAGCGGGCAGCTTTCGAAATGGCGCAGGCAGGCCCATTTGTCCGGTTTGAGGTCGGAAAGCGCGTCCAGCATCATGCCGCACAGATTTTCAAGCAGACGCAGCCCGGTCAGCAGGGAATCGGCCAGGAGCGGCAGGAATTCGTTGATCTGCAGGGTTCCGGCGGCGGCGCATTCCGCCACGGTGGCGTCGCAGGAACGTACCACTATCGCGCCCTGGATGATGCTTTCCATCAGTACCGGGTTGACCTTTCCCGGCATGATCGACGAGCCGGCCTGCCGCGGCGCAAGATGTATTTCACCCAGCGAATGCAGCAGCCGCAGGTCGCGGGCGACTTTCTGAAAATTGACCGCGCACGCCTTCATGGTGGCGGAGGCCTCCACGAACGCGTCCTGGTTGGCGGTCTGATCCACGCAGTTTTCGCCGCGGCTGAGGCCGAGCAGCGAAAACTCGCGCAGTTTTTCGATCACCGTGAAGATGTAGCTGCGCGGCGCGGCTATGCCGGTGCCGATCGCGGTGCCGCCGATATTTACGATGCGAAGGCGCTCTTCGGCTTTGAAAGTGCGCCAGCGGTCGCGGGCGAACGCTTCGGCAAAGGCGGAAAATTCGGCGCCCAGCGTCATCGGTACCGCGTCCTGAAGCTCGGTGCGGCCGATTTTCACCAGTTCGGCGAATTCGGGCTCCTTCTGCTGGAACGCCTCCTGCACCGCGGCCAGCTTTTCGCTGAGCGCGCGCAGCCGGAAGATCGCGGCGACCTTCAGCGCGGTCGGATAGACGTCGTTGGTGGACTGGTGCAGATTGACGTGGTCCAGCGGGTGCAGATATTCGTAGTCGCCCTTTTCCCGGCCTAGCAGTTCCAGCGCGCGATTGGCGATCACTTCGTTCACATTCATGTTGGCGGAGGTGCCGGCGCCGCCCTGGAGCGCGTCGGTTATGAATTCGCCGTCCAGTTTGCCTTCTAGAATGTCGTCGCAGGCGGAGAAGATGGCTCCGCCCCGTTCAGCGTCGAGATAGCCGAGTTCGGTGTTGGTGGCGCAGCACGCCTTTTTCACCAGCGCCAGAGCTTTGATAAGTTCGGGGGCGGTGTGGCGGCCGCTGGTCTGGAAATTACGGGCCGCGCGGGCGGTATGGATGCCGTAATAGCGGCCGGCGGGAATTTCCAACCGGCCGAGCATGTCGTGTTCAATACGGTTCTTCATATGACGACCTCCGGGAAAGTTGTCTTTAATATATCCCCGGTGCGGCGGTTTTACAAGGAGCTGCAAAAGTTTTCCGCCTCCCGGGGAAGGGCGGGCTGCTCCCCGGAGGCCGCAAACGATCAGACTATTTCCAGCGCGTCGCGCAAAGGCAGTGCCGGGAAGGGCGCGGTCGGCAGCGTCTGATACCAGTAGGCCACCGAGGCGATGTCGTCCTGAAGCGGCAGATAGCGGCCGCCGCTGCGCCAGCCGAGCGCCTGTATCGTCACTTTGAGGTCGCTCCTGAACCGGATGGGGTCGGTCAGATGCCAGCGGTAGAGGCCGAACCGGTGTTGCGACTGGTACAGCCCGTCCGGGTGCAGTACCTGCGGCATGCCGGAATAGGGTGTGGTGAACTCCTGATACTGGTGGGTGACCATGTTTTCAAAGTTGTAGGAACCGCAGAAGTAGTCCTCGGTGCCGGTGCCGCAGATGGTGGGGAAATCGGTGTCGCCGTCGTAATAGAACTTGATCTCGCCTTCGCCCCACCAACCGTTGTTGTTGACGCCCCACGCCATGTAGGTGCCGACATAATGACCGCGCCCCCTGACTCCGTCGAGAATGGTGTAGACTTCGCCGCAGGGCAGCGGGTTAACCCGGCGGAAACTGGCATGGAAATAGGCGCAGTCGTCCGGCACGTCGGCTAGGACGTAGGTGATCTGGTAGTAAACCCGCATCGGAACGTCGCCGAGGTTGGTGAGGGTCAGCCGCGCCCGCTTGCGGAACGGCATTTCCCAGTAGCTGTTGAAAGCGCTTCCGGGGTTGACGCAGACCGGGAGCGAACTTATCTGTGCATATTTGCCCCATCCGCATCCGAAGAAGTCGCCGACCGGAGCTTCGACCGACGGGTTTTCCTGATCGTCCCAGTACATGCGCAGGATGCTGTAGCGCCAGTGTTCGGTGGGGGTGAGCCAGATGTGTTTTATCGCGCCGCTGCCGGAAATGTCGGCCAGCGTGAAGGTCTGGCCGGGCTCCACCATAACGTAGGGGGATATTTTCCAGCCGCGCCCGAGGTCGCGGGCGCAGGCGGCGCCGGGGCCGTCCTCCGCCATGCCGGCCTTGCCTTTCTCGCCGGTGAAGTTTTCCGGGCAGATCGATCGCGTTTCCGCATTGTTCAATCGCGAGATTTCCGGCCAGCCGCCGCCGATATGGTTGCCGATCATGATAGCCTCCGTATTTTTTTTGATTTCAGAATTGACTGCGGCGATATTATAGTCTATTTTAAACCTGAAATAAATAGACGAACTTATCGATTTTTTGCACTATCTTATGTTGAACGCCGAACGCTATGAAATCCGCCGCCTGTTTTCCAGGGACGATCCTGTACGCCGTTTCCGCATAGACGGTCTGGGGTTGGACGAATGGATGCGGCCCGGTCATGTCAACCGCCCCGGCGGCACCGGCGACTGGTTGCTGATGTACTTTCCGCAGGCCACCGAAGTAAACACCGCCAAGGGGGTGGCGCTGCTGCCGCCCTCCACCTTGATGGTCTGGCCCGGCGGCGGCGGCCACTATTACGGTTGCGGCGGCGGTATGTGGAATCATTCGTGGATACATTGCGACGGCTCCGCCGTGGCCGCGATGCTGCGCGAGTCCGGCCTGCCGCCCGGCCGCGGCTATCGCTGCGAGGAGAAGGCGGTGACCCGTTACATCCGGCTTCTGTACGCCGAGATGACCTCCCATGTCCGCCCCGACGAGGATATTCTGATCGGTCTGTTCCGGCTTTTGCTGTTGGAAACCCATCGGCTCAATGTTGCCGGAGAGGATATTCCGGCGGACATGCGGCTGGCGCGTCGCCATATCGAGCAGCATTATCATGAACAGTTGCGGCTTTCCGGCATCGCGGCCGCCGCCAGACTTTCGGTGCCGGTGCTGTGTTCGAAATTTCGCAAATATTTCCACGCCAGTCCGATCGACTACGCGATAGAACTTCGATTGCAGGAAGCCGAACATCTGCTTTACGACCGCAACCGCAAGCTGTCAGACATCGCGGCCGCCACCGGATTTCGGGATCAGTACTATTTCAGCCGGGTTTTTACCAGTCGCCGGGGCATTTCTCCCGGCAAGTGGCGGCAACTGCCGGTGCGCGCCGCGGACCCGGCCGCCAATGATGACAATACAACCAGAGGAGCCGATAAATGAACGAGATCACCATGCGTCCGATCGGAGTAATACACAGCAACCATCACGACATGGGGCATACCCCGATTCAGCCGTATTTTGCGGATGACTGCACCGGAACTGCGGAATTATTCGAGGAATACGCCGACGGCCTTACCGATATTGAGATGTATTCGCATCTCTACCTGCTTTTCCAATTCAACCGGGCAGAAGGGTTCAAGCTGAAGCTTAAACCATACCTGGAGGACATCGAGCACGGGGTGTTCGCCACCCGCTCGCCGTTCCGCCCCAACGGTATCGGGCTTAGCATCGTGCGGCTGGAAGGCCGCGACGGCAATATCCTGCGCCTCGGCGGCGTGGACATTCTGGACGGCACTCCGTTGCTGGACATAAAGCCGTACACCGCCATGTTCGATAATGTGAAGACCACTAAAAACGGCTGGCACGAGCGTGTCGATCCATCCGAGCTGTACGAACGCGGCCGCCGAGGCTGTATTCCGGAGAATAACCGCTAAAACAAACGGCCGGACTGTCAAACAGTCCGGCCGTATTCATCAGCGGGAGGATGCTATTTTGTTTCGTTGTGCTGTGGCATCACCTCGATCGCCGCTTTGGCGCAGGCGCGCAGGTAGGCGGACTGCGCGGCGGATAGTTCCGGCGGGTCGAAGGTTATCTCGGACATCGGACGGTTGAACAGCATGGAGAACCACACGCACGCCTGCAGATACTGGCCCTGCTTCGAGAGATGGCAGTTGTCTTTCGCAATCATTTCGAGTTCGGGATAGCTGCCGATGGAGCTCATGCGGACGATCTGCACCGCCAGTCCCGCGGGCAGCAGGCGCAGCTTGAATCTTTCGGCCAGCGCCGCGTAGCAGGCGGTCAGTTCGCGGTACATGGTGTCGGAGTCGATATTCCACTGTTCAAGGCGTTTTTCACCGGGCCGGTAGCTCCATGTCTGCTGGATGACGATTTCCGCCTTCGGCGCATAGCGGCGGATATAGGCGACAAGGTTTTCGGCATACGGATCGTAGGAGGCGGCGATCCAGCTTTCATAGCTGGCCTGCTGGATGGTGACAACGTCCCATTCGCGCGATTCCAATTTTTCGCGCAGGCTGAACTTGCCGACGCCTTTTTCCTCGTAGGGCTTGAAGTTCGGGTCGGCGTCTGACTTCTCCGCCAGCTCCCAGTGCCGCTTCAAATTACAGCCGGCCAGACTGGCCTGTTCGAAAATCAATTCGCACCCGGCGGTCTCCGCCACTTTCGGCAGGTAGGTCATGGCGCTCCATGTGAAACTGTTGCCGATCGAAAGCAGTTTCAGCGATTTTACCGGTTCTTTAGCCGAAGCGCTCAGCGCCATTATGCCGACAGCGGCGATAATCACTGATTTCAAATTCATCTCATTGCCTTTCTGTTGGGTTTGAAAATATTGTTCCGTCAGTATGTCACAACTTTATACGAATAGGGAGCCAGCTTCAGCGTCTGCGGCTTTGCCTGGTTCGACCGGAAGTTCAGCCGGATCGTCTTGTCGGTGTCGGAGGGGTTCAGCACGATCACGGCGGCCTTGCCGTCCTTCTGGAAGCAATAGACGTTGGAAACGGCGTCGCGCGGAGAAACCCTCGCGATTTCCTCCACTGGAACGCGGGTCGCTCCGTCGGTCAGGTCGCAGGTGGCGTTCACAAATTGCTTGAAGATGTCCACCGAAACCAGTCCCGGTCCGGTCAGCACGCCGCCGTGCCATATCTGCATGCCGTTGCAGCCGCTCCAGAGATAGACCTGTATGAGACGGTATGCAAAGACCTCGACCTTGAGGCGGGGCATCGGGTTTCCCGTGCTCATGAAGTTTTCAAGGAACATCTCGGCCGGGATTAGCGGAACCGGACGGATGGCATCGGCGGTTGCGGTTATGTCTTTGTACGATCCGAAATATCCGGCTCCGGCCGCGTCCATACCGCATTTTTTCATCATTTCCCAGTCGACGGCATAGGTGCGTTTGGTTTCACCATCCTGGAACTGGTAGCCGGAATAGATTTCGTATTTGCAGCTGGGAACCAGCTTGCGGGCAATCGGTTCGAGCAGCGCGGCGAACTCACAGGACAGTTTGCAGCAGTATTCGATCCATTGGTCGCGATACTTTTCGGCGATGATTTCCGGCGAAAGGGCGCCTTCAATACCGTAGGCGGCGGCAAAACGCCGGAGATTATACGGGGAAAGGTCGTTTGTGATCCGCGTGCCGTTGCTCTTGAAAGCTCCGCGCTCACAATCAAGAATCACATATTTGAAGGTTTTGCCGGAGGTCATGAAATTGAAGAAGTCGCGGAAAAGCAGCTCCGATTCTGCCGGGTGATCCACCATCCAGCCGCAGTCCGGCACCAGCCCGTCACACTTGGCAAGTTCGGCGGGAAGCGGATGATTCTTATAATATTCCAATATCGCTTCCGGGCTGAACGCAACGCCGTGGCCGGTGCCGAACTCGTTCTGGAAGTCAACCGCGCTTTTGGTGCCCGGCAGTTCTTCGCGCCCTTCGTAGAAGCGGTTGAATCCGGCTTTGACGAAACCGTTTATGAAAATAGGCAGAAACTTTTCGTCAACCCCCTGATAGTCCCAGATGATCAGCGGCTTTCTGCACGGCGCCCCGGAAAGGGCGGGCCGGATGTCGAGCGCGATATCCTCCCGGTATTCCATGCCGTTGGCCCGGATCGTAACCGGCACCGTATGAATGCCCACCGCGCCGTTGACTTCCAGCAGCAGCGGCAGCCATGTCTGCGGTTCTTTGCCGAAACTTCCGGCGGGGAAGCGCATTGTAAGAAGATTGCCGTTCTGCACGGTATCGGCGGCATAGGCGGTGGTTTCAGGAAACGGGATGGCATGAACCCGCGGACGGGCGGGGTTGATCCATGCGGTGGGGCAGCCGGCGTAACGGACATTGTCCGGAAGCTGAATGGAAATTTCCGCTTCGCCTTCGATCTTCAGAGACGGCGAAATTTCGAGTACGGCCAGCTGAGTCAGATTGTCCGGCATGACGGCAGGTTTGATCCTGGGCCACCAGCGGATCATATCCTGATTGGCATTGACGCCTTCGGCCGCCGGGGCGGCCTGCGCGGACGGCATGAGCCGATGGTTGCATAATCCAAGCAAGAGTATAACGGTTGCCAAGATACGCTTCTTCATTCATGTCTCCTGTGTTCGCAATAAGTTTGTTATACGGGAAACAACATGTCTGGCTGTTGCCGCCCGGAGATTGTTTTGTATTATAACACCGGAGGCGCATTTTTCAAATCGGTTTGAATTCCGGCACGGATTTTCCGGCAAGATTCCACGACCGCGAGATACGTTTATGGAATTACCAATTTGTAAATGTGGTGATATTTAATGGTCGGCGCGTTGGGAGCGCGTTTTTACAATGTAAAGCTCTATACCATATGGTGAAATTTCCAAAGGAAGACTATATTTTATGCTTGTATCTTTGGGTTGCGCATGGTATTAGTATTGACTGTTGTTATGGCACCCGTGAAAGACGCAAGGCAAGGAGTAAACCATCATGAAAAACATATCGGCAATCTGCAGTCCTCTGGCTGTCATGACTATGTTCATCGCCATGTCCGGCAGTGTTTATGCCGCCGGACAGGAATTTGACATCGGGGAAAAAACCGATGATTTCTTGAATCAAGAGGTTTGGCAATGGTTTCTCGATACCTATGAACGCTACCCTATGGTTGTGAAAACGCCGGACGACAAGGAAATATTTCTGCATTGCGGCGAAATACCGGCGGCAATCTTCCAAGGCATCGATTACCGGACAATCGAACGGCCAAGTCCCCTGCAATTGAAATTGTTATTTTTCGGGAAAGATCGCTATTTCAGCTATGGCATGGTAAGTTACAGCTCGGCGTCGGCGGCGTTGAGAGATTGCATCATTCACTCTTATCAGTCCTTTATTTGTTGTTCCAGATGCAACACATGGGGCGGGGGCGGGGACAGGGGCGTGAAACCGATGCCGCTGAAGAGACCGGCGGGGTTTGTCGCCAACTTCGATGGAAGTTATTATAATATAGATATGGCGATCGACAATCTTCAAATATCCGTTGTAAATAGCGCTTTCTCCAAGCAGGAAGATTGTGAGGACATGGTCAATCGTTTTCTGGATTATCTGTTCATGCCTCCCTCGAAAAACGGCGGGGGGCTGGTTCAACTGACGCTGCTGAAGGCAACCCCGGAGAAAAGTACAGTCGCATGGAAACTCAACGTTACCGCCGGGGATGCCGACAACTATACGGTACGGGTTGCAACCAGTTCGGGAAGGCTGTCGCTGGATGATGCCGGGCATATCGTTCTGGCCGGACCGGGCGAATCCGAGGTGACGCTCACCGCCTGTGCCGTAAATGCCGCCGATCTTTCATGTTCCATGGACAATTTGAAAGTGAGGCTCGGGATTGATAAGACGGCCTCTTCCATCACCCGTACGGCAGGCGGGTTTTCGAGGGAAGAAATCAGCGCGATGTATCGCAAACTGGACGGCAAGGAATATAAATATCGTATTTCCGGCAAATTTGCAGACCCTTCCGGTAAACCGCTTATCGGAGTAACTGCCGATATTTCCGAAAAAATGGATATTTGGAACGAACAGGGAACAAGACGGCGCACCGAGGTTTTCGATTCCGATTCATTCGGCATAGAGTCATCCGCCGGATGCGCCGCCATGAGCGCGTCGTTTCATAAGTACGGTTATTATTCGCAGGAAGTGGCGGCCGGTTTTTCTCTGCTCGACGATTGCATCAATGGCGGAGCCACCCGGCTTTACGGCAATATCATTGTTGCCGAACCCCGAACCATCGTACTTGCGCCGGTCGGCCGCATTACGCCCAAGGTTATGGACAACGATTTTTATTGCGGATTCATACAGGGAGACACGTTCAGGGAACCCGACGATAAGACCGTGCTGAAACTTGAGACGACCTATCCTTTCTGGGATGTGCTCATGGAGGGGAAAGGACGTTCGGGAAAGGAATTCCGCGCGGGTTCGGAAAACGAACTGCCTGCGACGCTCATATATGCCTGGCCGTGCTATGACGAAAAGAATGTTTTGACGAGCGTCAAGCTGACTTCCAATATTCAGGAATGTTATTTCCTGCCTCAGCCGGTCATAACCGATTGCATCGGGTTTCAGCGCGGCATGAAGCTGGCGCCGATCGATGGCGGCTATGTGCACGACATCGTCATTCCGGCGTCGGAGTTCGACCGCCCGCATTATTATTATGTACGTATATGTACCGGATATCCATCGAAAAAAGATGTATATTACGGCAAGATGTCGGTATCGGAAATACGTGACGACGGTTGTCTTATCAAATTGTACATTAACTGCATCAACGATGACGACCATAAGAGAGAAATAAATCCGGGGGTATTGTGACGGCATGAACGCAAAGTCGTCATACGGCATGGCCGAACAGGAGTGGGGATATATGATCCGTCGAATTTTTGCAGGCATTTTATGGGTACTATTTTACGACATGTCGCCGCTTATGGCGGAAGACACTCCGGTAAAGCTTTCAGAAGTGTTATTTCTCCGGCGCGATGTGACCGCGCCGGTGCTGATAGAATTGAAAAACTATTCCGGGGAACTGGCGGACATCGGCGGATACACCGTTGTCGATGGAGCCGGCATGGAGTGCACCATCCCGGCCGGCACCGTGGTCGGAGCCGAAGGACTGGCGGTTCTGGTGATAGGGGCACCGGATTCGGAGAAAAAGCCGGATGATTCCAAGGCATTGTGGGTTTATGTCAATTCTCCGGACAACTCCAAGATGTTTCACGACATCGAGCGCTACGAGTGCGCGTTATACTCCGTGCCGGGACAAGACCCCGGCAGGCTGATTGATTATGTGAGCTGGGGCAGTGGGTCGGTTCCGATTCAACAGCCTACGGCGGCGCAAAAAGAGATCGCACGGTTATTTCAAACCAGGCAGCGGCTATATAACGGAGATTATTTTGTAAATACCGTCGCGCGCGGAGTTGGTGAAATCGGTATCAGTCCGGGGTTCAGCCTTTATAGAATGCCTGGCGGTATGGCGTGGGCAGCCCAATTCAACACGTCCATAGGCAGGGAGAATGAGTGCCCTCATATGATGCCGCCCATGCTTGGCTGGCCGGCACTGATTCCGGATTTCGAGCTGACCAGGGAAGAGTATGAGCATGGAAAGATCAAGGTGGTCTTTGCCATTGATGGAGCAAGGCCCGATGGCTCCAAGGTGCGGATGCAGGTGGCGGAGGACCCTCAGATGAAATATATTGTCTTTGACGATTATCTTACCGTAAGCGAGCTGGAGCTCGAACTTCTGCCTTTTCCGCATTATTTTCGCGGAAGATGGGAGCTGGATGATAAGGTCGGGGAGTGGTCGCCGGTATTCGAGCGTTTAGTCCGGGTGAAAATTGTAAGCGACGACAAGCCGAACCGTCACCGTTTTGAAAAGGGGGCGTTTGAAAAACGTGCCAACAAAGGAGCGCGTGAAAAATGAAAAAGCCACTTGGGGCGGCATTTGTTCTGCTGTCGATATTTTACGTATATGGCCATGACATGAAAATCAACGAGGTGTTCATAACTTCGCCTGATAACGGCAAGCCAGGCATGGTGGAAATTGTAAACGACGGACCGAAAGACACGGACATATCGGGATGGATCATTAAGGACAGCAATTCTAATGAATATGTTTTTCCGGATAGCACTATCGTCCGACCTGGGGGATTGGTACTGGTGGCGTTCGGCGCGCCGCCGCTGGATTTCGCGGTTGCGCCGGAGACGACAATATTGCGCTGTGACAAGCCTTGGTTCAACGATCTGGAATACGACGAGTGCGCAGTGTATTCGCCGGGAGAAAAGGAACTTGTCGATTATGTGCAGTGGGGACACTGGGCTTATGCGCGTCGAAAGGGCGCGACTCCGGCCTACCGGCAGGCCGTCAAGCAGGGGTTGTGGCCGCTCGACGGGCTGATTCAGACCTGGTTTGCTTATGGCAACAGTCTTAATTGCAGTATCGGGAGAATCCAGCTGGAGGTTGAAGGGTGTTTTAATCAGAAAATGGTAAAACGCGGAGACTGGTTATTGTTCAAACCGGATGAAACCTCGTTCGGGCGCAATAACGAGCTGCCGAAACCGATAATTTTTTCACATTATCGAGTTGCCGTATCGGGTTCGGGGTTTGACATTTCTTTGCTTGATGGATTGCGCGAGTGCGATGGCACATATCGGTTTCAAGCCGGCAAGGAGAAAGATTTCAGCGAGATCTATTTTGAAACGGCATCAAGCGAACTCTTTAACGGTGGCCAGTCATGGCCGCCCGGGATATATTTTGGGCGTGTCCGCGAGGAGTCTCCACGCCGCGCCGGAAGGTGGTCGGCTACCGGCACGCTGGTCATCAAGTCTCGTCCGCGGGATGATCCCGAAAAGTCGGAGTCGGAAGAAACAGGCATGGAATAGGGGGCTGAACATAGTCGTCTACTGGTTTTATGTTGAATGAATCATTTGATTTTAACAGTATCGGTTGTCATGAAAAAAATATTTCCAATTTTCAACATTGTGTTATTACTCGTCGCCGGCATTGCATGTGCGGGTGCAGGCGTAGAGACTTTTCCACAGATAATCGCAACCGTGCTTGACGATCAAGCCGATTCCATTGCGTTTATTTCCACTGAACAGCTTGCCCATAAAAGTACTACACGTTTCCTTTCAAATTTCAATTCCCTCTATATGAGGTATGATGATAAAATGATGCCTTTAGGGGTTGAAAAAGACCCTTTATTGGTTTTCAATTTACCGCCGAAGCACTTCCTCCGGTAAAAGCCGAATCCATATTTCCCATGCCGAGAGAATCAACCCGGCGAGGCCCGTCCCGCAGACCCGAAGCCATGACCTGACGGCATATATGGAGTCCGCGGCTGTTTTCTGCAATTCCATATTATCTGTTTGCCGTGGACTTATGGCGCGAACGACCGGAACGGAATAATTTCTGCCGCCGCCCGGCCGTTATCCCCCATATGAATCGTTTGACGGATGATCGCATATGCTTCAGGATGAAGAATGATGCGAATTTACCGCCGATGGTATATTTTCCCTATTTATTTTTCCGGTCAAGGAGGTACTATAAAAGATCATAGGCAGATTGAACCGTTAAAACATTGATAAGGAACGCGGATATGGCCAAGATTACATTCATGGGTGCAGGCAGTACGGTATTCGTTCGCAACGTGCTTGGAGACTGCATGTGCCGCGAGGCGCTGAAGAATTCGCATTTTGCGTTGTACGATATTGATGGCCGGAGACTTAAGGAATCGGAATTCATTCTGAAAACACTTAATGCTAACATCAATGACAATCGCGCCACCATCACCACTCACCTCGGTGTGGAAAATCGCAGGGCGGCGCTGGCCGGGGCCGATTTCATAGTCAATGCGATTCAAGTCGGCGGTTACGAACCTTCCACGGTGATAGATTTCGAGATCCCGAAAAAGTTCGGCCTGCGTCAGACCATAGCCGACACTCTCGGAATCGGCGGTATCTTTCGCGCACTAAGAACGATTCCGGTAATGCTGGATTTTGCGCGGGACATCGAAGTGGTCGCTCCCGATGCGTGGTTTTTGAACTATACCAATCCGATGGCTATGCTGACCGGCGCGATGCTGCAGGGAACCGGCGTAAAGACCGTCGGGCTTTGCCATTCGGTGCAGGTTTGCGCAGAAAGTCTGCTGCAGACGCTCGGAGTCGGTTTCAGCCCGGAACGTCTGGCAAAACTTCGCACCACCATCGCCGGCATCAATCACATGGGTTGGCTGCTTTCAATTACGGAGAACGGGAAGGATATTTATCCCGAGCTGAAGGCTCTGGCCGATGACAAGATTGCAAAATGGCGCGCCGCCACGGACAAACAGGACAAGTCGGGTAATATGATTCGCATCGAGATGATGCGCCGTTTCGGGTATTATGTCACCGAATCGAGCGAGCACAACGCTGAATATCAGCCGTACTGGATCAAGGCGAAATATCCGGAACTCATAGACGAATACAATATTCCTCTAGATGAGTATCCGAGAAGATGCGTCAACCAGATTGAAGGCTGGAACAAGCAGTACCAGGAACTGTCGGCCGATCCGCACCTGTCGCACAAGCTATCCTGTGAATACGGCTCCGGCATCATCGAATCGATCTGGACGGACAAACCATATCGGATCGGCGGCAACGTGCTCAATCATGGTCTTATTCCGAATCTGCCGTCCAAGGCGGTGGTCGAGGTGCCCTGTCTGGTGGATGGCGGCGGCGTCCGTGGCTGTTATGTCGGCGAACTTCCCACCCAGTGCGCTGCGTTGAACATGACCAACATCAATGTTCAACTGCTGACCATCGAAGCCGCGCTGACCAGGAAGCGCGACCGCATCTATCAGGCGGCGCTGCTGGATCCTCATACCAGCTCCGAACTTTCGATCGACGATACGGTGAAGATGTGCGACGAATTGATCGCCGCCCACGGCGACATGTTGCCGGAATATAATTGATCGCGGCCGGTGTTCCGGCATGACGGCCGGAACGATGCCGACTTATCCGAGCAGACGGCCGAACGGAGATGCAGGAATGGTATCACCCCTCCTGCATCCCGTCTTACGGCTATTGGTGTTTTCATGGCTTTTAGCAGGCGGTGAGCGATGGAATATATTTTTTCAGCTTGATTTTTCATGGAACCATGACATATTTTGTAATATGGACATGAGTTGAAATCCATGACTCCGATTCAAATTGCAACAAGCCCCGGAGGAAATCCGACCCGCCATGAAGATATTGGTTGACTGCGATGCCATGCCGCGCCCGCTGAAGGAAGTCCTGTGCACGGTGGCGGAACGGGAGAAGATAGAAATAATTTTTGTCGCGGCCAGAGCTCCGCGCCTGATGGCGTCGAAATATATTCATGCAGTGGGAGCGGGAAACGTTTTCAACGGCGCCGACGACTGGATCGCGGACAATATCGAATCCGGCTGCCTGGTGATTACGGCCGACATTCCATTGGCCGACCGCGCGATAGAAAAAGGCGCGGAAGTCCTGAACACAAAGGGTGAATTTTTCACCCCCGCAAACATCAAGAACGCCATGGCGATGCGTGAACTCATGGATGAATTGCGCGTTTCCGGTGAAATCACGGGCGGCCCCGCACCGTTTTCCGGACATCAGCGCGTCAATTTCATCAATGCCTTGAACCGTTGGATGAAAAAGCGCTGAGCCGATACGCATTGATTCTGCATCAACGCCTTTATGACGGCGGCAAAAATACAGTTCCTTATGCCGTGCCAGAAGCCGGGATCGCCGTCGGCGTTCATCATGAAATTGGTGGATGATGACACGATGGAGTTTGTTTCGGCTTCGACTCCATTCGGAAAGCATTATAAGATCGTGGCGGTGCGCGAAAATGGCCGATGGTAAGCAAAGGGCGAAGTAACGCCGGTCGAATAGACTCACCTCTAATGTGAAAACAATCCCTCCATGGAATCCTTCCGCGACATGGCTTGACGATTTATCGAGTTATTTTACCGAATGATATTTGCAAATGACCGCGATAATGGTAGATTTACATCAAGCGTTTTGTTCGGGTGCTTTATCGCAACTGCAATCTTGAGGTCAATGGAGAGGCGCAATGTTTTTTCGCAAGAGAAAGCCGAAGTCGGATTCGGACGAAGAGCAGCTGGAAAAAAAAGGCGTTTATGTCAAGATAGGCAATGAACTGAGAGGGCCTTACGGCAGGCTCGAGCTTAATGATATTATCGATAAGCATGATTTTCCGGAGGACGTCCTGGTTTGGGTGGGAGAGTCGTGGCAGTCGGCGGATCGGATTGTCTGGGATGCCGACGGTTTTCCGGTGGCTATTAACGACGATGCGCTTTCCGCGTATGCGGATTGCACCTCCGAGGAGGTCGCCTCCGGCGAGCCGGCGGAAGAACTCCCGCTTGCATCGTCCGCCGACAAAATGATTTCGTGCCCGCATTGCTGGCACCGCTTTCCATTGAGTCGGGCGCTTTTCATCGCCAAGCATACCGAACTGGTCGGCGATCCCGTGTTGGGCGCGGATGCCCAAGTCAGGTTTCTCCCCACCTCTTTCGATTCGCATGGATATGCCATTGACGCAAAAGGCATGGTGTGTGAGGATTGCGCCTGTCCGCGCTGTCATCTGAGGGTGCCGACCGCGATGCTGGACATCGAATCCAGCATTTTTTCGATAGTGGGGGCTCCCGGTTGCGGGAAGTCTTACTACCTGACATCCATGATATGGAAACTGCGCAGAGTACTCGCCCAGAAACTCGACTATATTCTTGCCGATACCGATGAGAATTTCAATGCGGTTCTGAACAGTTACGAGTCCATTCTCTTTTTGAACCGGCAGACTGAAGAGTATGTTGCCCTGCCAAAAACGGAGCTTCAGGGCAATAATTTTTCCAGCCAGATAATGCTTGACGGTATGCGGGTGGACCTTCCGCTGCCGTTTCTGTTCACCCTTACTCCGGTCAACGCCAGCGAGGATTGCTCCGCCCGCACCCGAAACCTTATATTTTATGACAATGCCGGTGAACAGTTTGAACCCGGCCGCGATCTGGCCACAAACCCGGCCACGGCCCACCTGGTCCACTCCGACAGTATCGTTTTCATGTATGATCCGCTTAAGGATGCCCGCATGGCCTCGCATTGCGATGCCGGCGACCCGCAGATCGCCCACGGCGGCCGCGGATCAAACCAGTTGGTGATACTGAATGAAATGATCGCGCGAATAAGGAAGTACGCCGGGCTGAAAGGCTACCAGCGCTCCGACCGCCCGCTGATCGTGGTCATTCCCAAATATGACGCGTGGCGGAACGCCTTTCCGGTCGATATCGAGAAGATCGACGTCCTCCAGCTCAGTCGCAGATCGATGCAGTATCGTATCGACATCGGCGCCGTCGCCGATGTTTCATGGCGGTTGAGGAGCAAGCTTATGGAGATAACGCCGGAAGTGGTGGCAACCTGCGAAGCGTTTTCTTCGATCGTGTATTTCATTCCGGTCAGTGCGATAGGTTCGGTGCCGGGTTATGACCGAGAGAAAGATATGATAGCCGTGAAGCCGGGGCAGATCAATCCTATTTGGGTGGAGGTTCCGGCGCTGGTGCAGCTGGCTTATGCCGGAGTCATCAGCGCGGTCGACTGTTCCCCGCGCGACTGTGTCCCGGTGGAAGACTGCAAGTTTTCGGCAAACGCCATGACCTGCATTCTGCCCGGTGCCGGAACTCGAATTATGGTACCGCTCTCATATTGCGGGCGCTCGGTGTTCAGCGAGGAATTTGGCGGGTATATCCGGTTCCCGGAGTTTCCGAAAGGTGAGACCGTGGCGGAAATCAATCCGGATGACGGAGAGTTCTGGCAGCAATAATCTGCATTTGGGGGAGATCGGAACGGCATGGCATACGAATTGATCTACACATCCGCGAAGCGGGGAATACGGATTGGCGAGAGCGGATTCTGTACGGTGGCGCACACCAACGGACTTGCTGCAAATCTTATTCCGTATCTGGAGGGACTGAGCGCCTACAAACCTTATTTCCCCCATTATGACGCCAATGCCTGGGCCAATCCCGTATCGTTTTCACATTGTGTCTGTGAATTTTCCGGCCGGACCTTGCATATTTTAAGCAGGATAGGATTCTGCGGGCTGGACCACACCAAGCGCTCCAACAAGCTGGCTCATCATCTGGTGCTGAGCGTCGATGAGGCGGCACGGGTTTCCGGCGGGCCGACCGCCGTGCTCAAACAGCCGGGGTTGATGCTTTCCCGATGGGACGCCGACCCGATGCTTATTCCAACCCAGAAGGATATTCTCAGAAGTGATATTCCGCCCCGTGTCGCCCGCGAATGGGGCAAATATGCCGGCGATCCGGGTTGGGCCGGGGTGTTGGCCCAACGTTTTATCGATGCGCCAGGCAAACCGGTATTTATAATTTTCGACCCGCAGCGGCATACCAATATGCTTGACCTGATGGAAGAGGCTCTGCTGCTGCTGCCGGTCGGGTTGCGGTGGCAGGTATCTTTCAATACTTATTTTACTACGCTGCCGGCCGGAACCCGCTGCAACTGGCGTTGCTGTCCGCCGAATTCCGACGCTTTGCGGGAAGCCAGGCGCACGCCGGGAACCATGATCCTCGATCTTACCAAGCCGATGGTTAAGGCCCCCGGCGGCAATCTGGTTGAGGCGGCGCGCAGCGGAGTCGTTGTGGACAATCCGGGGACGGGTTCGGCTCCGGAGGATGAACATAAGAAGCCGATAAGAATACTGTCCGCGCCTTCTTCGTCTTCCGGTCCCCGTATGCCGGATTTCAGAGATAAAACCTCTTCCGGAATGTTGGCGGAGGAACGAGTTAAAATGTATGTGATTGCCGGGCTGGTGCTGGCGGTGATCATTCTTATTCTGGTTCTGCTGTGGAGGACCGGCGCGGAACCTACGTTGCCGCCTGTCGAAGATAGTCAGGCCGCCGGGAGTTCGTCCGTGGAGGGTTCCGAAACTCCAGGTGCGGCCGGCGGCGGTCACGGAGACGGTCAGGGCGCTTCCGTCGCGGACGAAGGAGGCGGAACCGGGCAGGCGTCCGCAGACGGTCGGGGGGCATTGCGGCCGCCGAACAATGAGGTTAAGGCGCCGTATGACGAAAACGCGTTCAAAAACCTCAGGCAGAAGCAGGGCAAATGGCAGTTTTGCAAGCTTGATCCGTCAGAGGCGGTTGTGGGCGTGAGAATGGTGCGGGAACGCGATATTTTTCCGGTCAGGAACGATCGGGCGGAACGCAAGGCGGTCACCGGCGGGCTTACCGGCGCGGTGACAGTGGATGGTACGGCTGGCGGCAAGAACGATTTTTCCTATGAACTGAAGGATGCCGGCGAAAATATCGAGGTGGTCTCGGATGATCCGGGAGTGCCGCTTCAGATGATAATAACCAATCGGAGGACGCTGTTCCCGATCGAGTTGAATGACCGGACGGTGATAGTGAATCTTGTCACTGAGAATGATGAGCCGCGATTCAAGGTGTTCAGTCCCGGGGTCGGATTGGTGGATATGAAGCTGGAATGCGGCAAGGATTTCAATCGCGAGTTCAGCAACCTGGTTAAATACAACAGCGAGTCTCCGGGCTCGAAATTTGCAAAGGGTCTGGACTCGCTCGTTGCAAAATACGGGAAGGAACGCCACGATGCCGGAACGTATCTTGAAACTTTGGACAAGACAATAAGCGATCTGCGGGTAAAACAGATTAAGTTGTCCGCCGATGTGAAACGGGCATGGGATGTTGTCAGTCTGTCGCCCAAGGAGGAGCGGGAGGCTGCCACCTCGAAATACAACAGTATTGCGCGGGAATACGGCATAGCTACCGGGGATCTGAACCGTTATTCCGAAATCAAGCAGCAATATGAGGCGAGGATAAGAGCATATAACCAGCTGATAAACAGCGGTAACGACATAAAGGACAGATGTTCGGGCGATTCCTCCGGCGATGTGGAGCAATTCAACGACAGTGTTCATGAAGAGTCCGCCGGATGGCCCGAGCCGGTTCGCGAGGAATACAATCAGTGGTATTCGGCGGAGTCCCGCCGGTCGGAAGACGCCGTTGGCAATATGCACCGGGCGCTGGCCGGTCAGATAGGTGGAATTCAACAGCAAATGCTTCAGCGTGACAAGGAGGGGCCGTCGAATGGAACGGGTGCGGCGAATTATTAAGCGGATATTGGAGATGCTGGCCTCCAACGATCTCACGGAGACCGGACAGCATCGGGCGTTGGCCGAGGAGTATGCCGCCTGCTGCGAAGATTTCAACCGGCGGATTGCCGAAGTTGAAAATCTGATGGCCCGCGACATGTTCAGCGAGGCGGGCGATCGGATAGCCGAACTCAATGAGCAGGCGGCGTTATTCAATTTTCCCGGCAGGGATGTGTTTCTGGACATGTTCCGGGTTTATCAATGGCCGCCGCCTCCGGCGCTTCAGGATGCGGCGCTGCCGGATATGATGCAGCGGTTGGCCGGGTTTGACATGCTGAAACCGCTGCTGATGCAGTACCGCGTTATCGCCCGTTCGGAGGATATTGCGGCAAAGGTTCACCTTCTGCGCCGTCTGCTGCGCCTGAGTCCCGAAAAGGCGGAATGGAAACGAGCACTGGGCGAGGGCGAGACCGCGTTGTTCAACCAGCTGGCCGCAAAGGCGAAGGCGGCGATCATTGCCGGCGATTTCGTGGCGCTGGCCGATATTGACGGCGAACTGTCGTCGCCTGACTGGGTCGTAAAACCGAATTCGCTGGTTGCGGACAAGGTGCGGAGGATATTGGACGAGCACAACTTGCGCGAGCTGGAAAAGGAATCGGTGCTCAGGCTTGAGGCAATCGCTTCGGCCTACAGCGGGTTCGATGCCGCCGCGCTGGATAAGGCCATGGAGGCGTGGTGGACGTTTTTGAACCAGACTGGGTTTAATCCCGATTTTTCCAGTCAGGCGCAGGTGGAGGAGGCGAACGAATATCTGGCGGAGCGGAAAAGGCTGGCGGAAAAAGAAGCCGAGTTCAAGGAACTGCTGGGCCGGATTTCGGAAGCGGTCGACAAGTCGCGGCCGCTGATGGAGGTGGTGCAGATGCATCTTGAGGCGGAACGCATGGAACTGCCGATCCCGGAGAAACTCGAACAGCGTTATCTCGCGTTCAAGAACGCCATGGAGGATATTCAGCACCGGCGGCGTATAATCAAGCGGACGACGATCATTGCATCCGTGTTGGTTCTGGTCGCCGCAAATGTATTTATCGGCTATAATATGGTGATGAACTATAAGACCGGCACTTGGCGGCGGCAGCTCTGTCAGTCGCTTGAAAACGAGCCGCTGGAAAACTCGCTGAATTTGCTGGAGCAGCTCAAGGCATCGGAGCCGGAGTTGCTCAATCGTCCTCAGATTGCCGACCTGTCCGCCAGGATCGCGGTCAGAAAGGCGGAACAGGACGGAAAACTGGATCAGTTCAACCAGCTGGCCGACAAGATCGACGCCGAAATGTCGGACTTTGCCACCAACGTCGATTCCATCGAACATATGCTGGCCGCCGCCGGAAAACTTGCCGTTGATCAGGCATCGCGCGTGCGTTACAAGGATATGCTGACGGAATATGAAAAGAAAAACGCCATTCTGCTGAAACGCAACGACAACTCCTATGTCGATGCCTTGATGAAAGTGCGCGATTTTACCAGTGCGTTCCAGATGGCTCTGGCGGATAATGATTTTGAAAAATGCAACACGGTGCTAGACGAGGCCGACCGGCTCCTGATCGAGGCAAACAAAATCACTCATATTTCCGCGGCGGCGGCGGAAAAGGGGCGGATTATGGCGGCCGACCTTATCGCGTTCCGGGCCGGAATCGAGGGCAAACGCCAGGAGGTTCTGGAACACGACGGTCTTATTGCCGACATCGAGTCATCCGGAAGTCTGTCGTCCCTCACCGAGGCGGTGGAGGCATATCTTAAGGTCTTTCCGCTCAGCACGGAGAGTTCCGACTACAGAAACATCCTTCAGCATGAATTGAACCCGGCAAGCGCGTTGATGGCCCATCCGACCACCAATCGGGCCGGGCAGTTTGATCCCGGTATTCCCGCGCCGCTGGTGGGGGACCTTCGCAGACTGAGCGAATGCAGCGGCATGCAGGACGAACTGCGTAAAAACGCCGCCACCAAGCTGGCGCTTATGACCGCGGCCGACAAAACCATGGCGGTGGTCATGAAGCAGGACGACATGGTCTATGATTATTATTTCAAAGAAGTTTCGGCTCCGGCGATAACACTTGGCAGTTACCGTTACTGGCTGCCTTGCATCATCGACAATGCCGGGAACACGCGCGAGGTTATTTTTGAGTATCTCGGGCTGAGTCCGCAGACGGCGGAGGTAGAGGTTACGCCGGGGGTGCTGACAGAGATGAAGCTGCTTTATCCCAGGACATTCACCGGCGATAACATTATGCCGTTGGCGCCTCACGTGGTTGCCATGGAAGCGCTGCAGGAAAAGTTGGAGGATGTTGATCAGGATCCCGAGCAGGCTATTGTCGATTCGCTGCGGAGTGTGCTCAAAGACGAAGCGGTGAATCCTTCATTGAAGCTGGCGTGGGTGGAAACCCTCCTGAGCGTATTCCCGAAAGATTATCCGGGCGATGATATGTGGCGGAAAAATGCGGAAAAGAAGGCCGCCGCCATCAGAGCCATGATTCCGTCCGATTATAACTGGTGGGTCTCCTATGAGGGAGCGAACCGCGAGATGCGGCGGAAACTGGCGCGGGAGATCGGCAAGATAGACTTCAATCACTGCATTGCCGACAGCGGATTTGACCGCAAGCTGCTTGTCGCCGCGTTGTCACGCGGACTGACGCCGGTGGGTTTTATCAGGAAAAAAGCCGACGGCAATATTGTGACGGTGTTGTCTTCCGACAAACCGGAAGGCGAGCTGTGGATACTCAATCCGACAAACGACGGGTTTATGATAGTCGGCTCATTTTCCGGTGACAAGGGCGCTGTTATCGATGAAAACGTGATGTTCCCCTATCCGATACGCACGCTTTATTCTCCTTCCGACGGAAAGTCCACTGCGGCGTTGACCGCGAAGATCATTACCGAAGCCAAGGCGGCAGGCATCGAAAAAATACAATGGCCGGCATCATGGCCGCAGAAGTGAGGTCCGGGATGGAACAATATTATATCAGACATAACGGCAGAATCTATGGAGGGCTGACGCGTGACCGTATTCGCGAATGCCTTCAACAAGGGCTGTTTTTCAACGAAGACGCGGTGTCGGGAGACCGACAGGATTGGATGCCGCTGACTGGACTTGCTGCAAAGATCGCCGCGCCGTCGCCGGTCGATCCTTCGCCTTCCGCCGGAGCCGCAATGTCGGCTCCGCGAATTTCAGGAGCTTTGCCGAAGGGTTCGGAGAAAGAGGAGCCGCCCCGCGAGGCGGTGGTGTTCGTATTGCTTGCGGTATTTCTGGGGTGGCTGGGGGTTCATGATTTCTATGCGGGATATGAGTCAAAAGGCATCACCAAGCTGATGATTTCATTGGGCGGACTTTTTCTTTTCGGATTGGGCCCCGTTATTTCAATGATAATGGCAATATTTGATGCCGTTAAAGTCAAGCAGGACGCAAACGGACGGAAATTTATCTTATAAGGAGACTTCAGTGATGGGATCTGATATTATTCTCAACTGGAAACGGCTGGACCCGGAAGCCAGATGGGGTTTCAAAACCAAGAAATTCACGGCGGTGACGAACTGCGCTTCCTTTTTGCTGGGGGCGCTGTTCACACTGGTTTTCTATGGCCTGCTATATCCGTTTCATCGCCTGTACAACTGGCAGATGATCGATATGTTCTTCAGCGGCGGCCAGGAACACCGCTCGACCATCCCCTATTATACCATGTTTCTGGCTTTCTGGTGTTTGGCGATCCTGCTCATCAAGGCAAAAAAACTGAAAGTGCAGAAGCTGGCCCTGGGCTTGAGGCTGATCCCGGACGACTCCACTTATACGCTTTCCCCGATGAACGCGGCGGATGTAATCTCAAAAATCAGAGAACAGGTATACCGCGGCGAAGATTTTATGTTGACATGCCGTCTGGAATGCGCTCTGGGCAATTTGAGAAACATCGGCCGAATATCGGATATGTCATCGATTTTCAACAGTCTTGCCGACAACGATGCTTCTTATGTGGAAAACAGTTATATTCTGTCGCGCGGGCTGGTTTGGGCCATTCCGATTCTCGGATTCATCGGAACGGTACTGGGGCTTTCGCAGGCAGTGGGCGGGTTCGGATCGGTGGTGGCCAGCGGCGCCGACCTCAATATGCTTACCAATGCGCTTGGCGGCGTGACCAACGGCCTCGCGGTGGCTTTCGAAACAACGCTGATAGCTTTGGTGGCGGCATTGCTTTTGCAGCTTTGCATGACGGTGATCCGGCAGAAGGAGGAGGACTTTCTGGACGAGTGCGCCGCCTATTGCCATATGAACGTGACCTCCAAGCTGCGCATGCTCGATGTGCGTGCCGAAGTGGCGGCGGAAGATTCTCAACCCGGGATATGACGTGAAGTCGGAATCGCCAATAACGCTGTTCTCCTTCCAGGACATAATCACGTGCCTGACCGGGATTATGATTGTGGTAATCCTGGTGATTATACTTCAGATATTGCAGGCGTCGGCGGCCACCATGGCGGAGGCGGTTTCGGAGGAACATATGGCGACAGCCAAGGCCGAGGCGGCCAAACTTGAGGCGGATCGGGAAAAACTTCAGGAAGAACTGCGCGTGCTGAATGAGTCCGCCGCCGTCGATCCGGGAAAGCTGGAGGAGGCAATAGGGATTGAGAGCAAATACAACAGGGTGCTACAAGCCCGCGCCGCGGAGCTGGAGCGGCGTATCGCCGACCTTAGGTCGGAGCTTGATCGGCAGCAGAAGACACGCCAAATAGCGTGCGAAGCGGCGTCGAACGCCGCCGAAGACGAACAGCGGTCGATAGAAGCGACGGAAAATAATATTTCGGGAATGAAGCGCGAAGCCTCGGACATTAAGACGGAGATATCAAAAAAACGCCGGACTGTGGCGTTCGCTTTTCCCGGCAGCATTCAGAAAACGCCCATCATCGTCGAATGCAATGAACGGAGCTTTCGGGTATCTGTATATAAGTCGGGAGACATAAGGGCATTTGGCGATGACAAGACGCTGATCGATCAGTCTACCGCGCAGTTGCTGCAGTGGCTGGATGGGTATGACTTCAATAAGTTCTTTCTGGTGATCTTGATCAAGGAAGGCGCAATGTCTATGATCAATGACCTGGAAACGAAGATAAGAGCGGCCCATCCGGAGGCCCAGATGAGCCGTGAACTCATCTTGGATGACGAGGAGTGCTTCGAATGAGGCGGCGCGGACCACATATGCCGGACAGCATGGAAATGCTGCTGGATACGATGTGCAATACTTTCGGCGGAATCATTTTTATCGCAATAACAATGATCGTGCTGTCCGCCATGGTTTCGGACCGTCAGAAGGCTTCGAGCCAAAACTATCAGCAGGTCAGAATGCTGGAAATGCTGGAGAGCGGCAACAAGGCGCTGGATGCCGGCAACCGGGAGTTGCGGGCATCGATTTCGGAGGTGGAAAAACGTATTCCGGCCAACTATAGAGAACTTAAGGAACTGCGGACCGAAAATCGCACTTTGGAAGCCGGGATGGCGGCCGCGAACAAGGTGGCGGCCGACCTCGAGTCGCAGAGCAAGCAGGCGGTTGCCGAAAACGAAGAGATAAAACAGAAAAGCGATAGCCGGAGAACTTCCATCGAAGAGAAGCTGCATGAACTCGAGGTTCAGGAGCGCGACACGGAAGTGGAATTGAAATCCTTGAAGGCTGAACTGCGCAACACACGGGAACGGGTGATGCGGTTTCCCGTGGAGGAACGGGTTGTGCTCAAGCCGTATTGGGTTTTGCTTTGCAGCAACAAGCTTTACCGTCTTGGCACCTCCATCGAAAGCGGTAACGACGAGGTGGGCATGGAGGAGATATCGCCCGGGCGTGTACGCCTGCTTCCGCTCAACGGAATCCGTATATTGGAGTCCAATGCCAAAAAGGCGTTGCCTGTTCTGTTCGCCGATTTTCCCGGCGATGGTCACTTCGTATATCTGGTGACGGATACCGAGAGTTTTACGGCCCTGTTCCACACCCGGTTGTATTTGCGGCAGCAGGGCATAATGATAAACTGGATGGTCAATCCAGACTATGTATTTCAACGCGCAGCCAGCGGCAGCTACAGCGCGTCTTACTGATCTGGCGCCGCGACATCCCGTTTGTTGGCATTGCATGGAAAATCTGCGGAAGCGGCGATTTGAAGCTTCTCGGCAGGGGATGCAATTCCAACCAGGAGGCGATTGCCATGTATGGTCATGGCGACATGGAAGATTTCAATGCCATCATCTTGCCGGATCTCCGATAAATTTAACGTGTTGAGACCAGAACGGCTAAAAACTATCCTCGATTAATCCGGAATAAATACGGTTCCGTATGCAAACAGGAAATAAAAATATACAAAATCAAGATTCAACTTGGAAATCGTATATTGCGGTGATATCGTACTGTTGACGTGAGACTGTCGCCATATCGCCGGATGGCGCACAAATGATTGTTTGGCACAACAAAAAACATTTGCGGCAATGGTTCGGAAATTTAAATAAGTTTGTTGCATCGTTAATATTATGAGGGCGTAATGGGCTTCAATATAAAAATGTTGGGATATTGTGGTATTTATTGTGAACAATGTTCAGCCACGTTGCCTGTTGACGAGCAAAGTCCGAAATACACAAGAGATTTTCCTTATCCGCAGTTGCTGGGAAAGACTCCGGCGCATCATTGTGACGGCTGTAAATCGGATGACTGCTGGTGTTCGACTTGTACGTTCAAATCCTGCGCCATGTCCAAAGCTATTGACAGTTGCGCCGAGTGTGATAGCTTCCCGTGCGAGCATATGGTGGCATTTTCAAATGACGGCATCCCCCATCATAAAAGTGCTGTCGAAAATTTGCGTGCCATTCGGGAACATGGCATTGATTTCTGGTATGAAAATTTGAAGCCGGCGCTGAAATGCCATTGCGGGGAAAGGCAATTTTACTACTATACCTGTCCCATACATAGTAAGAATCTCGACTTATAGCAGGCCATGCGGTTGCCTGCCCGACTCTCATCGCATAAATTTTGTGGCATAATTCTGAAATTGTAACGATATATGTCGGGATATTTCCATTTCATTCATCTCAAATCTTTTCTCATAACCATTTTGCCGTCAATTTCAGACACCTTGGAAAATCCGTTTTTTTCATAAAGCCGAATCGGACCGGGTGAATCCCATTCGTATCGTTCATCGCGCACAACGGGGAAACCCTCGATAGCGTTATAACCATCGGCTGTCGCATCGTCTATAACTCGTTGTAAAAGCGCGGTAGCTATGCCCTTGCCGCGAAACTCCGGGGCAATTTCGAAACATACTACAGCTTTTTCAAGCTTTTCAGGGGGCGCATAAAACTTATCTCCGGTACTCGACTCCATAGGAAAATTGGCCTTGTCATTTGCGTTGCACCATCCGACCGCCAAACCATCAACAAACGCCAAATAACCTTTTAACGCACCCGATTCGATTTGCCGCTCTGCGGCATTCCTTGACACGAGTCCCATGTCGGCCCCATTCGCATTATCGATCGCCGCCTTTGCCTGTTCCTTTGTCATTTGGTACATTTGACAATAGCACCGATATGGTGAGTCGTCCGTAAAAGCCCGATTCTCAAAGAAATCGAAGTAATCGGATGCAAGTTCGGGAGTGAGTGGTTTGATTGTCAGGTTCATGATCATTCTCCTTTGGCTATGCAATTGTTCTTCATATAGAAAGAATGTTCACCAAAAGATGAAGAGCAAACATTCATACTATACTATAATCGTTTGATTGGACATTGCAAGTGCTGGAGTAATACTAATTTTCATTTAGCAATATAGAATAATTGTAAACCGTAAAATTTACTGAAAATGACCGTATTATACCGGCAAGAATACCGTCTTAAATACAAATGTCAAGAATTTTTCAAAGAAAAGCTAATCGTATGGGGAGAGGGGGCTTGCATTTTCAACTTGTACATGTAGCGTAGAGCACGCGTTGGACATATGCAAGGTTAACATCTGGCCGCTGAAAGAATTTTTTGCGTTGACAGATTTGTACTTCAAAAGCACATAATCCAATAGCATATTATTTTGACGGCAGCGTGCGAACGATCATGAGTACGCTCCCGTGACATTTTGGAAGAATGTTTTGCCGACAAAGTCGATATTGTCTACCGCGCACCATTGGAGCCAATACAATATGCTACAGTCCAATTAATATTGCACTATATGTTGGACTAAAAATAATTACAAATGAACCCAAAGGGAATTTCAGAATGAAGTTTATAAATTGTAAAGTTGTTGTGTCTGTTTGCGTTTTATTATTCACGCAGGCTTCTTGCCTGTGGGCTCTTTCTCAAGCGGAAATTCATGAAATGTATAACAAGCGATATAACAATGAATATAAACATCGTATTTCTGGAGATTTTGTAGATACGGATAATAATCCGGTTACCGGAGTAACTGCGGAAATTTCAGAGGTGGTTGAGCCTTGGACGGGAACAGGAGATCGGAATCGCAATGAGGTTTTCGCATCCAATTTATTCACTATAGAATCTGAAGCAGGCTGCATCGGGATGAGTGTAACATTTTCCAAGGAAGGATATTATCCCGAACAGCCCGGCAACGACACAGATTATTTTGAAGATGCCATTGCAGGTGGGGCCTCCCAGATTGTTAATGATGTGGTGATAGCTCCGGCTCAGACTATCGTAATGACCCCTATCGGACGTATAACACCAAAAGTTATGGAGAATGAATTCAGATATAGCTTTATTAAAAACGACCCATTCCGGGACCCCGATGATCAAACCGTTTTGCAAGTAACGACACGTTATCCTTTCTGGGATATTTTCAATGAAGGCTTGGGCCGTCCGAATGAAAAATTCAAAGTGGTTTCAGAGAGCGAATTGCCCGGGAATCTTATATATGTGTGGCCGCAATATGACGCTAATGATGTTTTGACAAGCATCAAGTTGACCTCAAATATTGAAAATTGCTATTTTCTATCCCAGCCGGCGATAACAAATGATACCGAATTCACGCGTAATATGAAGTTGGCCCCTGTAAGTGATGGCTATGAGCATGATATCACTATTTTAGCATCAGAATTTAAACAACCGCATTATTATTACATATATATATGTACAGGATATCCGTCAGACGTGAACGGGTATTACGGCAAGATATCATTATCGAATATCGATGATAACGGTTACTGTGTGATGAGTCTGTATATCAACCGCGTCAACTATGATGAACACAAGAGAGAAATTAATCCGGAAAATCTATGAAGTTTAAAGCGCCGTTTTATATAAAGTTGCTTGCGGGTTAACCATTTTACGATGGCGGAATTGTTTGTGGCGACCGGTTGCCTGGCGGTGCTGGCGAGTCTGACCGCGCCGGCCACCGCGAGGGCGCGATAGCTTGCGGTGTGCGCAGAGTTCAGATAACACGGTAGGCAATGGGATATTACAGGAACAATCGGAAAGTTGAGCGCACGTGGATTATGGTGCCGGCGGAACATCTTTGATGTCCAACAAAACCTCTACTTTTAAATGTATTGTTTGAATATTTTCGAATACACATTAATTCTATGTTATCAATAGGAGTTTGCTGTATGAAAATCAAACGCATTGTATCTGTTCTGTTGCTGGTGGGTATCTCATCAGTATATTGTGCCGACGTTCCTGAGTTGGCGATCACATTAGATGTTGATGATGGGAATATTGTTCTTATCATGAATAACCGCGATGTCGAACAATTACAAGTTCCTCTGTTCGGAACTAATATGAATACATTTTATGTCGGCGTAAATGATCAATATAATTATTCGTTTGGCGAAACCGCAGGCCGGGCAAAGCTTTTTTACAAATTTGATCCGGGTATTGCTATATGGCGAGTGGCGTTTGAGTCGTATTATGAAAGTTATTTAAAAGAGCAATATTTATCTGACAGCAATTTGTTTGCGGTGATATGGAAAATTAAAGACGGCAAAGAACTGGATATAGCATCATCTCCTGTCTTCATGTTGAAATCAGGCGACACTTCGCTGAATGTACCCGTTGGGTGGCCATGGAAGAAAGATGGAGTGGATTTCATAATCGCAAGAGTTCTGGATCGTTCATCCTTGTGCTTCGCTTTCATTATGATAAATAACACAGACACCTCCCGGAAGTGTCACGCCATGAACTCACCGTATAGTACTGTTTCTTTGCGATTTCCAGCAGGTCGCGTGTATATGATGCCAATCTCTGAAGGTCAGGACGATATAATCATCAACTCCCACAGCTGTTTTGTGACCATAATTGATTTTCAAAACCTCTCCACGTTGGATCCGACTTTCAACATTAAGGATTTTGAGTTTGGGCTATCGGAATTGATATGGAGTATAAAAATATCAAATGATGAATCAGTTACGGTAAGAAATGGTCTTATAAAATTCAACGGCAAACTTTCGGATGGCTCCAATGGAGTATATAAAGCGGGCGGATTATTGGATTTCACCACATTCAGAAACAATACTTTTGCCCCCCTGCCTTCGGTCGTAGAGGATGTAATGCGGAACGATTAACACCAGTAAGGCAATGGGGGGCAACGATTGGTCTTTTGCGCATGAAGTGTGGCCGGGGTGGCGCGGTCGGGGGGATTGCGAATAATACTCCTTGATGGCGGCGGCCCGATTTTTGGTATTCAGGCAAGCCGATTTCCGGTGTTCTTCCGGTTGGACGCGATAATGATAATTCCCGCCGGGCTTCTTCTGATAGATCAATCTGATTAAAATAAATTGAGAGAAGCGAATGGAAATATTATGCAAAACATAGGAATGATAATTACAATTTGTAGAATTTATTGAAAGATAATCATATCTTATGCTTGTGTTGCTGAGTTGTGCGTGCCGGTGTTGTTGCATCATAAAATGTTGGATATGTGATATTTGATAATCGCAATCAAATTTCATTTTTTTTCAGGTTTCAATATTCTACATATTGACACAGCCCTCTGTTTCCGCTATAATGATGTTGTAAAAGCAAGATTGCAACACCAGGCCAAACGAGGAGGCTGAAATGCGTAATAACGTTGAAGTTGTGCTGCCCGAGCCAATTTGTGACGGACAGGAGTCAGACGGGTCCTTTACAGAAATTCCGCACTATCCGGTGATGCTTTTTTCCGGCGGAGCGTTCGTCAGCGGCGCTCAAACAATTTCAGGCGCAGTTCTGGTTCCAGGCGGCGAGGCCGACACTATGAGCGTATTTTCCGGCGGAATCGCCACTGGCACAACAATCATGGCGGGCGGCACGGCGGCAGTAGCCTCCGGCGGCTTGATGCGGGACATTGCGGTTAAATACGGCGCCAGCCTTTCGGTTGCCGGCACCGGCCTTGCCGGAGTTATCGAAGTTGCCGGAACTCTCAGCGCTGCGGCGGTGCAGAACTGCGCCATAACCCTGCGTCTGGACGAGCGCACGCCAAACGACGATTATGTGGTGTCGTCTTACCTCTATGGGTCTAACACCCTGACGCTGGTGGTGTCGGACAGTCAGATCTACGGTCTCTACAAACTTGTCAGAGTCGCCGCCGGTGTGGACTACAAAATAACGTTACGCGACACTTCAGGTTCATACCTAGGCAGCTTGGACAGCGCCGGTTATTTCATTGCCGACAATACGGTGTACTGGCTGGAAAAGAAGGGCGATATGCTTTTCGGGATGCAGGATAATCCGGCGGTATATCTGTATAAGAACGGCGAGCTGGTGACCCGGCGGCAGCTGGTGTCGGGGGCGAGCATATCGGATTATGTCGGATATGACAAAGCGGTGGTCGATTCCGGCGGCGAGATGGTCTCCTGTGCGGTCATGGACGGCGGCGAAGTGTTGTTGAACAACGGGGCGCTCGTCTCCGTCATGACGGTGCGCACATGGGGAGCGCTTTCTTTGAATTCCGGTTCAATCGCCTCGGCGCTGACCGTTAACGGCGGGGTCGCCGGGGTTGGTTCCGGAGGCGTTGTCGATGGTATGGTTGTCAGTGGCGGCGGTGTGGTCACGGTTGAAAGCGGCGGATCGATATGTCACGTCCAGGTTCGGACTGACGGCGTCTGCAGCGCGCTGGCCGGTTCGGTGGTGGAAGGCCTTGCGGTGGAACGCCGGGGAAGTTGCCGGCTCGACGGCGGCGTTACGCTGACGGGCACGGTTTCGCTTACCGATGTCCTGACGGTCAACGGCATGGTGGAGGCATCCGGCGCCGACATCTGCATAAACGTGCGCACGCCGTCAACCGGCGGCAGCATTACCCGTATGGATTACATCCATGAAGCCGGCAGCTATGCCGTGACCATTACCGGTTACACGACCGACTTTTCTTATATATTGGCCTCGGCCGGGGCCGAGGGGTTCGACCGGGAAATCACGGTGGTGGACAGTGGCGGTGTGCGCGGTAGCGTCGGCGTGGATTCGCCGCTGATTATCGGCGCCGACACCTATACCCTGACGGTTTCGGCATCCGGTGCGCTGGTGTTCGGCAAAACTCACACCATTCAGGCGGTTCGGGTTTATGACAGAAACGGTATTCTTGTTTACGACGCCCCGGTGGTGAGCGGTTACGATCTTTCCACCGGCGGTATGATGATAGTGGACTCCGGCGGCCTTGCCGTGAATACGCAGATTATGAGCGGCTCAGAACAGTTAGTGAAGTACGGCGGGCGTGCGAGCGGCGCGGTGATCTCCGGTGCGCAGCAGTATGTGGACGGCGGTGCCGTGAGTTATGTCACGGTCGGTTCCGGCGGCATACAATGGGTGGGCGGCAATGCGCTCAGCACCGTTGTGTCCGCCGGCGGTGTGCAGATGGTTTATTCCTGGGGCAGGGTGGACGACGTGGTGGTCGGCTCCGGCGGCAGAATTAATATTGCGTCCGGTGCGTCGATTCTGAACGGACGGCTCGAGTCCGGCGCCATTATCGGATACGATTTCAATGTCGACGCCGAATTGACCCGCGCAGGCGGGGAATTCGAACTTGTTTCTTCAATGAGTTGCGACTTCGAGATCGGCTCAGGTGTGCAGCAGGTTGTGCTGCGCGATTATCTTTCGCTGCGGGCGGATATTGTTGCCGGCGGCGAGATGATTGTCAGCTCCGGCGGCACGGCCGTCGCGGCGCAGGTGTCTTCCGGCGGCGGGATTATCGTCGGCTCCGGCGGTACGGTCAGCGCGGCGCAGGTGTTTTCCGGTGGCGAGATGGTGGTTCTCGGCGGTCTGATTTATGACACCGGCGTTGCCGCCGGCGGCTCGGTTCGGCTTGGTTCCGATGCGGCGGCATATGGAACTTTCATCGCCTTCGGCAATTATTCCGATCTGCCGCAATTATATGTGGAACACGGAGCCGCAATATACAGTACGCTTACATCCGGCCGGGTGTCACTCTCCGGAGCATCTTACCAGGCGGTTGTCGAAGATGGCAATTTTATCGTCAATTCCGACGGAGAGGCCTACGCAACCACGGTCAACCATGACGGCACGCTTACAGCGAACGGCGGCGTCACATTCAATACGCAACTGTGCGGTGGATTCATGTACTGCCATAATATGGATTATCGCACCGTGATCATCGAAGGTTTGCAGATTGTGGAGAGTGATGCTGTCGTATACGGCACCAAAATCTATGATGGTGGTCAGGAGCTTAGCGGAATCTCCTATGACACGATGCTCCTTGCTCCGGGCGGCTGGCAGCAGGTTACCGGTCGCGCGGTCGGCACCGTGATCGAATACGGCGTGCAGCATGTAGGTACTACCGGCATTGCCGAGGGAACCGTTGTTCTTCGCAATGGCGAGCAGCGGGTCGATCAGTCTGCTGCGGCCTATTACGCGGAAGTATCCGGCGGGCTTCAGGATGTTTTCAACAGCGGTTCGGCTTTCGGTACTGGAATCTACGCCTCCGGCCTGCAACTGGTGCGCTCCGACGGTATGGCTTTCGGTACGGTGATCCATTCTTTCGGCATTCAGCAAGTGGAGAGCGGCGGCCTTTCCGAGAACACGGTCATATCTTCCGGCGGGCGGCAAGTCGTCGGTGGCGACGGCAGAGCCGCAGCAACTGTGGTGACATCCGGCGGCGTGCTGGCGGTTTCCGGCGGTGTGGCGGAAGACACGCTGATAATGGCCGGCGGCGTGGCGGCGGTCTATTCCGGCGAGATTGCCGGAACCATTTCGGTGTTCGGCACGCTCGCGGTGCGCGCTCAGGGGGCGGTAGCCTCCGGCAGCACTTTGCAGTTGGAGCTTGCCGGGCAATATTCCGATGAAAAGCCGATGGTTGTCGGATCCGATCTGATCTCCGGCGTCAATTGGCGTGCGGACGTAGTTTCCGCCGGTTCGTACTATCTGGCTTCCGACGCTTCGAATCTCTGGAGCGGCGCGGACGGCGGACTGGTGGTATGCCGCAACGGTGAAAGTATCGGAACACTGTGGGAGGGGCTCCCGGTGATCTCGGTGGACGGCACAACTTACATGCTTCGGAACGATGCCGACGATCTGGTGTTGTTCGTATACAGTACCGCAAAAACGGTGACCGGAGAGATATCCGGCGGCAATGCCGAACTGTCGATCCGCGGTGCCAATATCTCGCAGTTGGTGACCGGCGCATCACAGAATGTGACCGGCGATGTGAGCGTAAGTCTTGAGCTTGTGCTGGAAAACACCTGCAACATCTATGGCGGCGGCTGCAATGTGAGCGTCGGCGGAACGATCAGCCTTTATGCCGGCCCCGGCGGGAGCAGCTTGGGCGCCAACCGGTACACCGGAACCATCTACGGCGGATCTCGCGCCTATTCCGGCGACGTTTCCACCGGCGACATCAATATGACCGTCAGCAACATCATCCATGTTGACAACGTGAGAATGCTCAAGTATGGACAGACCGCGTGGCTGGTTGGCGGCGGCTGTGCCTACGACGGCGTGCTGGCGGCGGGAGACGTGACCGTTTCCGTGACCGGCGGCATTCTGACCAACGTTATCGGCGGCGCGCAGGCGCAGGGCGCCGGAAGCGTAGGCACGGTGGCTTCCACCAGCATAACCATCAGCAATACCGTGATAATCGGCGATGTGTACGGCGGCGGCTACGCTTATGACTCAGCCACGAGTGTTGTGACCGGTGATGTCGCGGTGGTGCTGGATTCCGTAATTTACACCACTGCGGGGCGCAGCATATATGCCGGCGGGGCGAATCCGTCGTATACGTCGCTTGGAGGCAGTTCGGTTGTGAATGGTAACGCCTCGATTACCTTCCGTGGGGTGCTGGACGCCGTTTTGTCGGTGGTTTCCGGTGACGGCAAGGTGGCGGGAACTGTCTTGGGAACCAAAAGCCTGCACTTCGACGACTGCGTCGGAACTATCGATGCGACGATTCAGAACTTCGACGAAATAGCTTTTGCCGGGAACTCAGAGATCAGCCACAGCGGTGTTGCGGAGGCGCTTACTTTCATGTTCGACGTGAGCGGCAGAGATGATTCGCAGGCGGCGTTCGCCAGCGGCTTCTCCTTCGGTGACGGCGACAGTCTGTTGAAGGTTGAGCTAGGTGACACGGAGGGCGGGTTCGATCTGATGAAATGGCTCGGCGGCGAGACTGTTACGCCGGAACTGCAGGTCGAACTATATCGCGAAGGCGTATTGTACGGCACGTTCGATGCCGGTGGCGAATATGAAGGATATGGCGTTACGATAAACAACCGGGGCAATCTGGCGCTGACCTGGCATTCGGAGCCATGGTAGGCTGTGGCCGGTTAAACACGGCGCATCCATGCGGGCGGAGTGGGTTCCGACTCTCACGGGTGCGCCTTTTTAGCTGAAGAGTTCTCGCATTTTGTTGAAACCCCATTTATTAACAATTATAAACCATGTTGAAGATGTTCATGAAGCGTGGCCGAAGTAGTCCGGTCGGGTGATTGAGTAGTGGCCGGAATTATGCGCACATTTGGTAATCTCTGACTGATCGCGATTATCAAATGTCTTTGTTACTATATCGCCATTTCGTAAAGTTTTCCAGTGTCAAGGTACTGCCGCGTTCCCCATTTCGCGGTTGAAATATAGCGCAGCATCGCACCCACCAGCATCATGGCCGAATATCCGTCCGGAAAACTGCCGACCACCCGCGTTCGCCGCCTGATCTCTTTCATGATCCTTTCCAACACAGCTTCGTCCAGTGCTCGTAGGAAAAATACATGTACGACAACGTCTCTTCCACCGCCGCTCGCCTTAACCAGAGTCGCCTCCCGGTCTTACTGAGCGTGAATCGCTTTCAACATGGCCGCGACCTCCCGGACGTGCTTCCACGGGCACCTCGTGAACGCATTCCGATACCAGTGCACCACGCACCGCTGCCATCTCGCTTTCTGATAGAAGTTGCCGATGATCTCATACAGCCCGAGACATTTATCGGAAACGATCAGCTTCACCCCTTCAAGGCCGCGTTCCTTCAGACTTCGCAGAAAGTTACACCACGACGCTGCGCAGTTCTCGATTTCTTAACCGTGGTCAATGCGGCGTTCGCCACAATCGACGCCATTACAATCCTCGATTTTTTCATTTCCAATCAGTCCTTTGGGTTATCTATGCCACGGTCGCTGTGGCTGGTGCTTTGTCGATGTTTTGCATCATGGGCAAGCCTGAATCATCCGAGTCGCAATGTAGGAAAAGTCCGCACAGAAACGTCTGATAGTGTCTTCATGCGTTTGCATGAAATTGTCGACGGCGGGGTATTCGGCCTTTATGAGCCCGGCGCGGACGGGGTCGTCCAATATTTTAGCAAACATCGCCACATACTGTTCGGCGGGTCCATCGCTGTCATGCATGAAGGTTACGATTCGGTCGAACAAGTCACCCGCAACATTATAGACGAGGGTAAGATTGTGGGCGGTGGCTCCAAAATCAATGCTTGCAGCCGTCGTCTCTATCGAGAATGCGCTCTTCGCCTTTTGGTACTGCACCTGATCCAGCTGTTTCAGGAAACTGTTTCCCGGCGCATTGGGCTTTTCTTGCGCACTCTTTGAGTTGTTGTTATCGCTGGCGTTCGGTTCCTCCGGTTCATCACATCCGACGCCGACGGCTGCAACCGCCAACATCGTGATTGCCGCAAGCGACGCCATTACAGTTCTTGATATCCTCATTTTGATCTCCTTGGTTATTCCCGACATTTCCCGTCATCTGCCCTTTTCAGCTATTGCGAATGCTTCTTTTGTGAAGTCCTCGGTATAGGATTTTATGGGGGCGTCATAAAGTTGCATGAAGTTCAGCACATCGCTGTATTGCTGTTTTACCCGCCGGGAAAAGTCGGGGTTGCCCATATCGGCATACATTGCCACATAGTGTTCGGCCGGTCCGCCGTTATTGTGGATGAACAGCACGATCTTGTCGAACGTTTTTTCCGAGGCGGCATGTATCAATTGGAGCGTTCGCGGTGACAGTTTGTTATCGTACGCCACGCTGAGGATAGCGGTACCCGTACTGGCGAATTCTTTTTTAGCTTTTTGATACTGCACCTGATCCAGCTGGTTCAGAAAACTGTTTCCCGGTGCATTGGGCTTCTCTTGCGCACTCTTTGAGCCATCAACTTTGTTGGCTTCCGGGTCGTCGCACCCGACACCGGCTACCACTGCCGCTAACAGCGCGGTTAACGCCAGCGACACCATTGCAGACCTCGATCTCCTCATCTCGACCTCCTTTTTGTTTTGGCAATAAGCTTATCATATCGCCGATAAATCTTGCGAATCGTTATTGTTTCAGGAGGAGTCACGGTTGCCGTTGCGGGCATGAAAAATGCCGCGACAATCCAATTGCGGATCTCGCGGCACAGAGGTGATCGAAAGCATGTTGCCGAGGCACGGCAGACAAGGCCATCGGCTGAAGGGGAATTTATTTGACGGTCATGCCGATTCCTCAACTTGCGCTGCGAAATCCAGCATGCTTGAAAACATTCAGTAAAGAACCGAACGCTCCCAAGCACTATACCCTAGGCCCGACCAAGAGCCTGCTATACACATGCATAGAAGCGTCCGGTAAGATTGTGAAGACACAGTCCCACCGGATACATTTCACCTACGTGTATAGCAAATAAACTTTTGATTGGTCGGTTTGGGTATATTCGCTGAAATATAACGGTTTTCAATCAGCACGGCATTCTGGCGGCAACCCTGGCTGCCGATATCTTTATAATAACATACTACGAAAAATTCGGATTGCAAACTCTATATGGGGACAGGAGCTCGAAAATCAACTCAGTCGGCGAACTTGATAGCGAGGCTCGTATATACGCAACCAGATTTTTGGTGGACTTCCAGTTGGAAGCGATAATGATAATTCCCGCCGGGCTTCTTCTGATAGATCGAACCGAATTCAAGTCGAAAGCTTTTATTGGCCGTGGAGTTTGTATCAATAAAACTGCTGCAAATTAAGATAAATTGCAATGGCTATCATTTTTAATAAACAGTAAAAAATGTAAGAATAAGGAATTATGCTTGCAATTGTAGATTAATAAATTACATTCACTACAGAGGGTATTGTTATGGCGGGCATGGTGCTCGTTAAAAAATCAGGAGAATGATATGATTAAGTATGCAGAGAACATCGTTCCAAGTACCAAATTAACAGAGATGATAGACGATGGCGGATTGTCACCAGGGGTTATACCGTTGAGAACGGCAGATACGCCGGTTTATAGCAGTATAGATATATATGGAACGGTTATTGGTATGTCTGTGGTACCTGATATGCATGTAAATGTCTATTCCGGAGGTTTTATCGGCGACGTATATACGTCCGGATACCAGACGTGTGAGGCATGGTTCGGTATATATGTATCTAGCGGCGGGGTGGCCTCTGGAGTCTTTTGCGATGCATATGGAATGCTCTCAGTTGAAGGGGGAACTTGTTATGATCTTACCCTAGCTTGCTCAGGGGCCCATGCTTCAGTCGCTTCCGGCGGCAGTATTATGAGTGCAACGATAAATGATGATACCTCGTTGTTCAATGGAGGTGTTGTTATATCTGCAACCATAAACAATGGGGGATGTCTTACCGTGGGAAGTGGAGGCTCCGCGTATTGTGTTGAAGTCAACCAATTGGGAAATGCATCGGTTGAAAATGGCGCCTTTATAAGCGGTACCGATGTTAGGGGCCATCTTTATGTGGCCGGATATGGAATTGACTCCGATACCGTGATTGGCAGCGGAGGAGAAGAGCAGAGCGAAGGATATTCTTATAGCGCGACTATTTTATCTGGCGGTTTACAGACAGTTGCCGGTGGTTTTGCGTTAGCCGCAGTAGTCTATGGGGGAGGAAGTCAAATTGTTAGTTCTTCAGGGTTTGCCAGTTCCTGTATGGTTTTAGGAACCCAAACATTGTTACGTGGTGGTACTGCCCGGTACTGTTCGGTCGGGTCGGGAGGAACTCAGGTGGTATCCACATATGGCGATGCAAGTAGTACTGTGATATTGGATGGAGGGAGTCAATTCGTTTCATCTAATGGAACAACATACGATACCGTTGTCAGCAATGGAGGTGCGGTGCGCGTATATTATAAGGGTATTACTTCTTCCACCATGGTTAGCAGTGGTGGCCGTCAAGTTGTTTCCAGTGGTGGAACGGCCAGCGGGACTACGGTTTATGCGGGGGGGGTACTGGCGATTTCTTGTGGCGGAGTTGCCAAATGTGCAGTATTGAGTGGCGGTACCGGGTGGATTCAATCCAGTGGTACCGCCAGCAATACGACCATTTATTCTGGCGGTAGTTCTTATGTCATAAGAGAAGGAGCCGCAGTTTTTGATACTGTTATATCAAGCGGGGCTCAATATGTTGAATATAGTGCTATTGCCAGTGGTACAGAGATATTCATCGGAAGTGAGGTTGTCTTGTCATCGGGAGTGACCAGAAGAACCATAGTAAACTCCAGTGGCACTCAAATGGTCACGGAAGGAGGAACGGCCAGCAATACCATCGTGAATTCCAACGGCAGACAAAATGTTTACACCGGAGGAACGGCCAGTAATACCATAGTAAATTTTAGCGGCGGACAAGTCGTTTATAGTGGCGGAACGGCCAACAATACCATCGTGAATTCCAACGGCGGACAAGTCGTTTACGGTGGCGGATTAGCCAACAATACGGTTGTTAACATCGGAGGAACTCTGACTGCAACAAGTGGTGGAATAACCGTAGGGGTGATCCTGGCGGGAGGAGTTCAATATATATACAGCGGTTCCGTTGCCAGTATGACTGTTATTTCCTCTGGCATTCAGAAAGTCAGCGCGTTTGCCAGAGCGACACAAACAGAGGTATATTCCGGTGGCAGCCAGCTGATATGTGATTATGGAACGGCCGAGAATACCCATGTTTCTGGAGGCAGGGTGTGGGTGTTTGGCAATGCCGTTGCCAATGCGGTCACAATTTCAGGAGGAGATATGTATGTCAGCAGTGCCGGAGCGGCACATGACACCATATTATTTTCAGGTGGCTATATAAATATCAGTCGTGGTGGATTGACGTATGATACCATAGTCTCTTCAGGGGGATTGGAGAGAGTGTATGCCGGAGTTGCCAGTGGAACAATTGTCAGCAGCGGTGGCGGACAAAAGGTCTATAGTAATGGTTTTGCCTGCAATACTACGGTTTATAGTGGCGGTGTTTTGAATGTAGAAAGTGGAGGCAGAATCCTAGGTTTGACAATATCCGGAGGAAGCGGCTATTTATATAGCTACTCCGTGGCGAGTTCAACCACAGTAAGTCGCGGAGAGTTTGTTGTTTTCTCCGGATGCGTTGCGAATCAAACCGATATATATTCCGGTGGCGCTCAATACGTAAAAAGTGGTGGTGCAACGATTGGGAATCAAGTTTATTCCGGCGGGTTGGTATATATTACTGATTCCAGCGTCGCGTCCAACACGACACTTTATGCGGGAAGCCTCGAGCGAATATATTCCGGCGGTCGCGCCGTTGGAACGATTATAAGCAGTGGCGGGTGTCAAAATATCAATAGCGGTGCGAGCGGCAGCGGTGCCATTATTTACAGCGGCGGTAGTATGAATGTCATCAGTGGTGGAATAGCCGTAGGGGTGACAGTATCGGGAGGCGTTCAATATCTATATGATGGTGGCTTGGGAAGTTCAACCACCGTTCGCCGCGGAGAGCTGGTCATTTTCTCTGCCTCCATTGCGTATCAAGCTGATATATATTCCGGTGGGGCCCTATTTGTTCGCGACGGCGGAACAAACTATAGCGCTACGCTTGAGGGAGGCTCGGAATATGTCTACACCGGCGGATCGTCCATTAGAACCACGGTATTATATGGAGCATCTCAGTTCATATCCAGCGGCGGTATTGTCAGTAGTGCCGCTGTTTTGGGCGGTGTTCAAGTGGTTTCCGGAGGCGGATCGGCATATAATACAACGGTTTGTTGTGGCGGATTGCAGATAGTTTCCTCCGGTGGTTCCAGTGTCGGCGCCATAGTAAGTTCCGGCGGTATGGTTTATTCCGCGGCGACATCTTCATTGGTCGTTAGCGGAGTGCCGGTTGCATGTTATGCCCGCCAATTGGGTAGTAACCTTCAAAGTCTGGCTGTTACCATGGGGGGCAGCAGTTTCAATATTTCTTCAGGCGGATCCCGCACCTATTATATTACTACGTCGGGCGGTTCTTTCACGTCTTCTTCGGGCGTGGTAGGCGTGCTGACGCTGTCGTTGGCATCTGGAGGTTTGGAGATAGAGGGCGATTACACGATGTTTTGTGGCTATAAATATGGTTCTAATTGTGTTGCAGTTGCGCAGAATTGCCGTATTACTAGTGCGTTGTATAGTGTGTCCTATAAAAATGCTTGGGTATCCGGTGATGTATCCGCATATATAAATCTTGCCAGTGGAGTATCAAATACTGGTGATTTGTACGGAGGAGGATCTAATACTACTATGATTTCCGGCAAGATTACTATGGATATTTCAGGCGGTGCAACATACACCGGGTTAATTGCCGGAGGCTCATATGTCAGTGGAGCCAACTGCAATATTCTCGGAGGAATAGAGGTCGGCATATCCGGAATTACTCATGCCGGATCGGTGTATGGTGGAGGAGTCACATCTAACACCTATGATCTGACGGTTGCCGGCGGAATATCGATTACGATCAATGATGGCGCCTCAATGAATACCGTTGTTGGTGGAATTTATGCTGGCACCAGCGGTTGCGTTGGCACGGTAAATGGAGGAGTCAGCATAACGATCAGCGGAGCCACGGTGTCCGGCAACATCTATGGCGGCGGATATTCGGCGGTTGCAGGAGCGTCGTCCACGGTAAATGACGGCGTATCCATCTTGATAGATGCATTCGATGCCGCGACAACGGTTTCTGGAAATATCAGTACAGGTGGCTACCAAGTGGGAGGAATTTGTACCGTGAACGGCAATAAGACGGTTACGTTTACAGGCTCTGGAAGCAATCTCACATTTACCGGTACGGTCAGCGGGGGAGGAACGCTGATATTTGATGATTTCACCGGTAATTTCAACGGCAGGGTCAGCGGCATGACGGAAGTCTATGTTGGCGGTGATTCTGAAGTCGATGTTGCAAGTGGTTTTGTATGCAGCAGTTTCAAATTCGATCTGGCAGATCGATCCACGGTGAACTATGATGACACTATGCTGGAAGGCGTCTCATTGGCAAGCACCAGCACGGTATCGGTCATATTGGATCTGGAGACATTTGAATATGAGGAATGTGCCAAGCTGATGGAGGCGTCTTCATTGTCCGGTCTTACAGTTAAGCTGTTTGACGAGGATAACACGCAGACGCCATTGGCAACGCTCAATGCGTCGTCCGGTTGGGCCTGGACGACCGGGGATCAAACCTTCTCCGTCTCAATCTCCTCCAATACGCTGATGCTGTCCTGTGCTATGAGTTAATTCCACAAGTAAAGCAAACGGGCATAATCTGATTGGGTTATGCCCGTTTTTCTTTTTAACATTGATAAAAGTGAAGCAGAACACAGTCCTTCAGACGTTGGCCGGTATACATCCCGAGATGATAGAGCACCTTTACCTCGGGCTTATTGCGAATTTGATAGCGGTCGTCATCAAGAACGTCAAGAAGCTGCTGTTCCTGCTCTCTGGAAAAGGCGAGGCGGCGGCGGTCAGGTTCCTGCTCTTCGCGCTCCCGACGGAACAGGGCGGTGGTGAACGGGTTGTCGTGGCCGGTTATGGCGGTCAAGGTCGAGAAGATGCGCCTGAGCCGCTTGATCTTGCGGTTGTGGGTGGCGACGGCGATTTCCAGGTTTCGCAGATAGTCGGCAAAGCGATCTGTCATGGCCGGAGTTACTGAAGATACCGGCAGTTGACGATCTCCGGCAAACCGGATGAATTCCTCCAATGTTCCGCGATACTGAAGATGTTCATGGAGTGTGGCCGAAGTTGCCCGGTCGGGGGATTGAGAATAATAATCCCATACATCGTTCAAAGCGAGGTTGCAGGCCGGGCTGCTCATGCCGCGAGCCTGTTTGACATGGGCGGCGAGGTGGGAGCCTGAACAATAGGAATATGCTGCTCCGCTTCCTTGATGGCGGCGGCACGGTTTCTGGTATTCAGGCAAACCGATTTCCGGCGTCCTTCCAGTTGGAAGCGATAATGATAATTCCCGCCGGGCTTCTTCTGATAGATCGAACCGAATTCGAGTCGAAAGCTTTTACTGGGCATGGAGTTCCTCTCAATAAACTGTTACAGCTTAAAATAAATTGAGAGAAGCGAAGGGAAATATTCCATAAAACATAGGAATGATAATCGTTAATCGTAGAATTTATTGAAGAATAATCATAATTTATGCTTGTATTGCTTATGAGGATATGGTATTGTTGTTGTGTAGTATGGATGAGGAATTATGCACACCTGATTTATCGGAACAAATAGCAACAATTATATATTGATCGAACGGGGGAGAACATGCGTATCACAAGCAGGCATTCGGTTTATGTGGTTTTCGATGGTGGTGAGACCTCATACGATGGCGAAATTGCAACCATTGAAAACGTGAAGATACTGCCATCAAATATTGTCAAAAGCGGAATTGATATAATTTTAGAAGCACTGAACCGTTCATTTTCTGGTGAGGTATGTTTTACTGCGAACAAACCGGCTTCCGGCGCTTATTCAACAATATATGTCGGGCGTTCGGATGCATTTTCCGGCCTGGGGCATTTTCGCGGCTTGGCGGAGCGAATCGGCCATGATGGCGGCAAGGCGTTTGTGCTGCTTGATAGGGTTGCCTGCTTGTCCGAGGTTGTCGCGGTGATTGCGCATGAAGTGAGACACCTGTTATTCAATTTCAGGCATCAAGGCGACGGTATAAGTGCGTATGCCCAGACCATAGTGGTTTCGTCGGGAGTCACATCCAGCGGCATGGTGCTTGACAGTGGCGATAATGCACAGGTTTTTGGGGTCACATCTATGACTACTATAAACAGTGGTGGAGTGGAACTTGTATATACAGGTGGATCGGCCGTTTATGCTGTAGTCAATAGTGGCGGTACTCAAAACACATATTCTGGAGGAATCGCCAGCGGGACCACGGTTAACAGCGGGGGGATCATAAATGCAAATATGGGAGGAATAACCATAGGTTTGACACTTGCCGGCGGGAACCAATACATATATAGCGGCAGTGTTGCCAGTTTAACCGTAATTAGTCGAGGCAATCAGACCATCTACTCCGGCTGCGTCGCTTCTCAAACCGACATATATTCCGGGGGAGTTCAATGGGTGATAAACGGAACCGCGATTGATAATCGAATATATTCCAGCGGCAGCGTATATGTTTACGGCTCTGGCATTGTATCTGATACCATAGTATACAACGGCGGGGTTGAACGTGTCAACTCAGGCGGAGTGGCGATAGGAACGATCATCAGCAGTGGCGGGTGTCAGAATATCTATAGCGGTGCGATTGGCAGCGGTGCTATGATTTTCAGCAGCGGGAGTATGAATGTAATAAGTGGAGGAATAACCGTAAGCGCCATAGTGCTGGGAGGCGGCCAATATTTATATAATAGCTCCTTTGCAAGTTCAACTGTAGTCAGTAGGGGCAATCAGGTTATTTTTTCCGACGCCATTGCGTATCAAACAAAAGTATCTTCCGGCGGAACTCAATATGTAAGCAGTGGCGGCATGGCCAACAATACGATTTTGTATTCCGGCGGGAAGCAGAACATTTTTGGCGGAATAGCTGCTAATGGAACAGTATATAGTGGCGGTTTGGTAAATGTATTGAGTGCCGGCTCAGTCGTGGGGTTTACGCTTTCCGGCGGCTACCTGTATGTTTACAGTGGTTCGGTGGCGAGCATGACCATGATCAGTGCCGGGCAGCAGACTGTATATGCGGCGACAGTGTCACGAACATATGTATGTTCGGGGGCTAGCCAGCTTTTATCCTCCGGGGCAGCGGCCCAACATGATTATGTCTACTCAGGCGGCACGGTATTCGTATACAGCGGAACCACAACCTTGGCCACGCTTTCCGGCGGATGCATCATTGTCTACAGCGGAGGCAACGCCAATCAGACCATCGTATCTTCCGGTGGGCTGCTGATCGTCAACTCTGGCGGCGGTGCGGGCAACACTATTATTTACGCCGGTGGGTCGGAACGCGTGTCAAGAAGCACCGTTACCGGAGCGGTGGTTTCCAGCGGCGGCATTCAGGGCGTTATGGCTTATGGTTCCGCCGTCTCGGTCTCTCTTCTGGGGGGGACGCAGATTGTATATTCATTGGGAACGGCAAATTATACCAACATTTATCTGAACGGCTGGCAATATGTCAGCGGCACCGCCAGCGGTGCAAAGATTTTTGGCGGGGCTCAGGATGTATTGCTGGGCGGCGTTGCGGACGATGCCGTAATTTATTCCGGCATTCAGCAGGTATCTTCCCGCGGTACGGCAAACAGAACGACGGTTTCCGGCGGTATGCAGATCGTTGCCTCCAGCGGTACGGCGTTGACGGCCAAAATATATTCGGGGGCGGGACAATATGTGCTTTCCGGCGGCTTTGCGTCCGGGGCAACGATTTACTATTCCGGGTATCAGGCGGTATCCGGGCGGGTGCTGGATACGGTGATCAGTTCTGGCGGAGAACAGGAGATATTTTCTGGCGGCGCGGCATCGGGAGCGAATCTTGTTGACGGTGCCGTTCAGACGATTTACGCCGGTGGGCTTGCTTGTGGAGTTGACATTGCCGGCGGTGTTCAGACTGTATATGCCGGAGGCGTTACCTCGGGAACCACCGTGTCCGCGGGCGGCAGTTGTATAATATCTTCCGGCGGCTCGGCGGTGGGTCTGACGGTGAAAGAAAACTGTTTTTTATATGTCAACTTCGGCGGCGGAGATGGAACTCTGATTACGGGCGAATATGCCAACGGGGCTTCGTTTTCCATGCAAAGTGGATTGGCTTCCGGATTCAGGCTTGGTTCTGGCGGTTACGACAACGGCTATGTCTGTGGCGCGTTGAACATATATTCCGGCGGCGTAGCCAGCGGAACAACGCTGTATCACGATGGTGTTGAAAATGTCTACAGCGGCGGTGCAACATATAGTACGGTAGTGAGTTCCGGCGGCAGGCAGGAGGTTTATGGTGGCGGGGTGGCATATAATACTCGAATTGCCGGAAGGTGTTGGGGGTGGGATTATGTAAATAGCTCATCTATTTATTATTACAGTGTTCAAGATATCTACGCCGGGGCAGTCGCGGTCAGCGCAACCGTGGATTCCATCGGCATTCAAAATATCTACAATGGTGGTTCGGCTCGTGATACAACAATTAAGTATTATGGCACTCAGAATATCCTCGACGGAGGACAAGCAAGTGGAACCAAGATAGAGTCAAGGGGCATTCAGAATATTTCCAGCGGTGGTTTTGCCAGTGGTACAACGATCGAAGGCGGCGGCACTCAGAATATTTATATCGGAGGGATCGTTACTGGAACCACGGTACAGGATGATGGGGAATTGATATACTATGGGGGCTCTGCTACCGGTATTCTGGTTTCGGATGGCGGGCATGTAAATACTTATGTTACGTCGGATGCGGTTTGTTTAAGCGGTACATATTTGAAAGATGGAACAACTTTTTCCATAAATTCTGGAATTGCCGACGGATTTCACCTGTCGTACGGGGATTGGCAGCATGTCGGCAGTGGCGCATTTGCCTATAATACGGTGATTTCTGGCGGTTCACAATATATTTCAGGTGGCGGCGAAGCGAGCGCAACCTTGATATCAAGCGGGTTGCAACATGTTATCGGCGGCAATTCGATAGAGGCGATTATATATAGTAGCGGCAGCCAGTACGTTTCCTCCGGTGGCATCGCATTTGATACCGTTATCTCCGGAGGGTCTCAGTGTGTATATTCCGATGGAGTTGCAAGCGATACGATAGTCTCAAAAGGAGTATTGTATGTGGCATTGGGCGGCTCGGCCATCGGGGTACAGGTTTCTGAAGGCGCAAGAGTCAATGTAGATGTGGTGGGCGCTGATGGCGCGGTGGTAAACGGTTGTTATCTTGATGAAAATACAAGTTTTTCACTTGCAGGCGGGGTGGCTTCCGGGTTCAGAATTTCCAGCGGCGGAAGCCAGAACATCTCTTCCGGGGGGGTGGCGCGAGATACCGTTGTCTTGTGCGGTGGATGCCAATATGTCTACTCTGGTGGCATGGCATACAATACCGTTATTTCGTATGGCGGCCCCCAACATGTTTCATCAGGTGGCGTGGCATACAATACCGTTATTTCGTGTGGCGTCTACCAACATGTTTCATCAGGTGGCGTGGCATACAATACCATTATTTCGTCAGACGGAGGCCAATATGTCTGCTCCGGCGGTGTGGCTTATAATACGATTATTTCCAGTGGCGGACATATGTATGTAAATTCCGGTGGTATTTTATCCGGCACGATTATGCTTTCAGGAACCTTGTCGGCTTGCGGTAGGGTTGAGGCATCTGGAGCTGAATTGGTATTGCGGTGTGATTATAGTCTGTATTGTGTTTTGGGCCGTATTTATAATATAGATTGTATTTCAAACGCAAGCTATACGGTTGAAATAGATACGGGGCAATGTGGAGAATATTGCCTTGCATCCGGTGCTTCATCGTTCAGTCAGAGTGTCAATATTTCCGTTGGTGGTATTGATGTCGGGTCACTAACGGTGGATGGTTCGTTTGAGTATGCTGATATTACTTACTCCTTGTACCTTGGCGGCAATGGGTTATATATCAATGCGGTATATAGCGGTGCGACATATAGCGATAGCGTATCTTCCGGACAAACGGTGAGTAATATCGCTATTGCTTCTGGCGATTACGTTGGAGTTAGTTCCGGTGGCACAACGCGCAATGTTACAATTTATAGTGGAGGATGGGAATATGTCTCTTCTGGCGGGCGGGCATATGAAACTGTGATTTATTCTGGCGGGTGTCAGATAGTTCGCGGCGGCGGTTCTTCAATAGATATTCAAGTGGAAGCGGGCGGCTACATTTATGTCAGTGCTGTTTGTGGCAGCAGTTCAACACGGGTTACTGGAATTTATACAGAATACAATACAAGTTTCAGCCTTTCCAGCGGAATTGCTTCCGGGGTCTGTGTTGCCGGCGGCATGAGTCAGCGCGTTTACGCAGGGGGCGTTGCGAACGGAACTATCATCACAAGTGGGGGAAGTCAGTATGTCTCCAGCATAACTTATAGCTCTTCCGGCGGTAGGCAGTACGTTTCCTCCGGCGGAATCGCGAATGGCACGGTCATCTCCTGCGGCGGGTATCAGTATGTTTCCTCCGGCGGGATCGCGAATGGCACGATTTTTTCCGGCGGCGGGGGGCAGGGGGTTTACTCCGGCGGAATCGCGAATGGCACGGTCATCTCCAGCGGCGGGTCTCAGAGGGTATTCTCCGGCGGATCTTCTCTAAATGTCCGAGTGGAAAAAGGCGGGAAGATTAGTGTCGATGTTATTGGAGGAGATACCGCATTGGTGACCGGGTCATATGCGGAATACAATACTGGTTTCAGTTTTTCCAGCGGCATTGCTTCCGGATTTCGTCTCTCCAGCGGCGGGTCTCAGTATGTTTACTCCGGCGGTTCTTCTCTGAATGTTCAAGTGGCACAAGGGGGGATAATTAATGGCTATTTTAATATAATCAGAGAAGATGATTCGACTTTGGTGACCGGGGTTTATGTTGAATACAATACGAGTTTCAGCTTTTACGGCGGTATAGCCTCCGGGTTCCGTATCTCCAGCGGCAGGTCTCAGATAGTTTCCTGTGGTGGGATTGCAAATGCTACTATCATCTCCCTCGGCGGGGATCAATACGTTTACTCCGGCGGGATCGCAAATAACACTATAATCTCTCGTGGATATGGTGATTATTATTATTACCATTATTATGGTCAATGGGTTTGTCCCTGCGGGACCGCGAATGACACGATTATCTTCAGCGGCAGTAATCAGTATGTTACCTCCAAAGGGATAGCAAATGCTACTATCATCTCTTCCGGCGGGTTTCAGAGTATTTCTTCCGGCGGGATCGCGAATGGAACAATCATCTCCAGTGGTGGGTATCAGAATGTATCTTACGGTGGCTTTTCCATAGATGTCCGAGTGGAAAAAGGCGGGGAAATTTATGTTGATGTCTATGGTGGGGGTTCCACACTGGTAACCGGAGTTTATACTGAACACAATACAAGTTTCAGCCTTTCCGGCGGTGTCGCTTCCGGGTTCCGGCTCGGCGGCGGGTATTATACGCATCAGAATGTTTTCTCTGGCGGGATCGCGAACAGTACGGTCATCTCCAGCGGCGGGTATCAGCGCGTTTACTCCGGCGGAATGGCGAATGGAACGGTCATCTCCAGCGGCGGGTATCAGGACGTTTCCTCCGGTGGAATGGCGAACGGCACTATCATCTCCCTCGGCGGGGATCAGCGCGTTTACTCCGGCGGAATGGCGAACGGCACGATCATCTCCAGCGGCGGGTATCAGTATGTTTACTCCGACGGGTCTTCCCTAAATGTCCGGGTGGAAAAAGGTGGCATGATAAGTGTCGATGTTATCGGAGGAGATACCGCATTGGTGACCGGGTCATATGCGGAATACAATACGAGTTTCAGTTTTTCCGGCGGCATTGCTTCGGGATTCCGGATCGGCGGCGGGTATTATACGCATCAGTATGTTTCCTCCGGCGGTATCGCGAACGGCACGATCATCTCCAGCGGCGGGCATCAGTATGTTTCCTCCGGCGGCATCGCGAATGATACGATCATCTCCCGCGGCGGATCGCAATACATCGGCAATGATGGAATCGCCCAAAATACCGCCATTGCCAACGGTGGGGCATTGGAGGTTTGTGCCAGTGGTTCAGCGATAGCAGTGGAGGCGGCAGTTGGCGGAAACGTCAATTTTTATTTCGGCGTGGGCGACGCGGCTTGGGTTACCGGTAAATATTCGGACAACAGCGCGACGTTCCTGCTGTCCGCCGGCGTTGCCTCCGGGTTCAGGATATATTCCGGCGGATATCAATATATCCGCAATGGCGTAACCACTCTCGACGCGGTGATTTCCTCTGCCGGCAAGATGTATGTTTACTCCGGCGGTATCGCCAGCGGTACCATAATCAAAAGCGGAGGCAGCATGACGCTATTCGCCGGCGCGGTGTTGGCCAATGCTTCCACCACCACTATTTGTACCGGCGGCCGGTTGCTGCTTGATTCAGATGTCAATAACTTCGCAGGCAATACCATTGCATTCCGGGTTGAGAACCAGCCATATTGCACCGATCTTCCGATGATTGACGATATCGATCGGTTCGCTTCCAGCACCGATTTCACCATCAATGTCTCCGGCTCGGAACCGTCCGGTCGCTATCTGCTGGCTGGGAATGCGGAAGATTTCTGTACCAAGTTCGACGGGCTGTTGGTTGAAGCGGATGTGGACAACGAAGTGCCGATGTTCAGTTTGAACCTATCCAACTGTTATCGCAATGCCGCAAGATCGTGTATCTTGCTATTGGATGTTGACACTTCATCGCAGTTGGTACTCACGGTCGGCAAGCTGGTCTCCGCTTCATGGAGCGGCATGTTTGGCGGTTCGCTTGATCCGTTCAAGAAGTTGTATGCGGTTCAGGCGGACAACGCAACGATTTGCAAAAGCAAATGCTACTATATAGATCAGTCCAATTATGGTGCAATCTTTGTTGCCGGAGCAACATACAGTCAGGACATCCACGGTGTCGGTCAGGATTTCACCGGGAATATCTGGCTCAATGCGTCAGGCGCCGCCATAAGCGGCTGTATATATGCAGGGTGCCAATCGAATGCAACACTTACGGGCAATGTCAATTTCTCCGGAAAAAATTCCGCCATCCGGTATCTTTTCGCCGGTGGCGTTCAGGGAACCGTCAATGGTAATATTCTGATCAATATCGATGGCGGGTTGGTCGGGTATCTATATGCCGGCGGTGGTTCCGGAGTTTTCGTGAACGGAGATATCACGGTAAATATGACCAATTGCAATGGCGCAAAAACCTATGTCGCATATTTGCTCGGCTATGCCCATGTCGCAAGCGGCAAGACATTGTCCCTGTCCTTGAGCAATACCTTAACGGCGTATCGCGGTAATATTTACGGCGGCGCCTGCAGCAATAATGCCGGAACCACCGCATCCTGCACTGCAACGATCAATGTGTTGTTCGCGGCGGCGGCGGTGGATGGACAGGCATATGGCGGCTCATTCTGCTATGGTTCCGGGACAAGTGATACGATCAATGGAACTGTTACAACTACGGTAACCTCTTACTCCACTTTGAGCATTCTGATCGGCGGCAGTTATGCCGGTGCGGGCGCATATGCATATGTGGCAAGTTCCCGCATCGAATCCACCGACTCAAATATTGCATATCTGGTCGGTGGCGGGCGTGCCGATCTTGCTGGCAGCGTATCTGAGGTCGGTTCGGTGTCGGTGAGGCTTAATGGCGGCAGCTATGGCGACAATGTCGGAGTGGGCGGCTATGCCGATGCCGGAACCGCTCTTGCCGGAAGCGTGTCGCTTACTGTAAACGCGACAACTCAAACCACATTTTCATCATCGATCTTTGTCGGCGGAATCGCGGTGAACAATGGAACAGTGGCAATATCCGGTGATGTATCCGCAATATTCTCCGGGCAGGGAGCTCTCCTGAGTTTTTCAGATACCTTGAATGCGCTAGGCAGTGCCGGCGTTACGGTTGCTGGTGCGAAAAACTTGGTATTCAGTGATTTTAGCGGTGATTTCAATGCCACCATACTGAATTTTAGCGCCTTGACATTCAATGCCGGAAGTTCCGTCAAATTTACGCTGGCGGAGAATTTCTCGGGAATCGGCAGGTTTGATTTTGTAATTGATAAAGTTTCAACCGGAACTGGACTATGGCGGCAGACCAGCGGCGTTTTGGGTATAGGCGCGAATTCGGCTATCCGGGAAATCAATATTGACGATAATGCATTGAGCGGCAGCAAGGGAAGTTTCGTGTTGCTGGAGTCTACCGCGGAGTTGTTGAGCGATCTGGATGCCAGCGATACCTTCAGCCTGTCCATGGATAACACCACTACCAATTTGGGCATAGGCGGTACGGCAACGATAAATGGCTATGTGTTCTCTCTGGGGATCAATGATGATGAACTGAGGTTGACGTGGGCAAGTCCCGCTCAGGGCATTCCGACCGCATCTATGGATTGGAAAGCCGATGATAGTTTGACGAAGGCAATGCTGGCATAGCAGGCAAGGGTGTGTCATAAATATTGCACTGCGCGTCAGATAAGATCAATGACGCGCAGTGCAATAATATTTGATTCTTAAAATATTATTGTCAGATGCATTAAAGCAAAAGTGTCTTCTGCGGCTTCGGACGACTTTCCCGAGATATATCGAATGTTTCAAATGGCACCAAATGGCACTCGGAAGGGGCTTTCCGGGCGTAAAAATGGTACCCCGGGCGGGAATTGAACCCACGACCAACTGCTTAGAAGGCAGGTGGTTTATGAGCTTATTTTGATATTTTACTTGACCATTACTTGACCATTCACCATGTATGATGTAGATTTATGGCAGATATTATGAAAGAGCGTCAAACAGTGTAATGGATTGGAAAAGATGGCCAGCAAAACGCAATTGAAGACTCGGGAGAAAGGCAGCGGCTCTGTTTATAAGGATGGCAAACGGTGGTATCTGAAGGCCCGTATAAATGGAGTCGCCAAGGTTAAGATGCTGCGTGACGTCGACGGCAATCCTTGTACCAGTCAAGTGTCTGCCGAAAAAGCCGCCAACGGCTATAAGCAGATTCTGGCGGCAAACAGCAAGGCTGAAATGGCTGTTCAGGTGGCGGAAGCCAAGAAGTTGCGCAGGCAATCAGGATTGACCGTAGAAAAGGCGTGGGAAACGTTTCTAAGGCAAGACAGACCTGAGTTGTCCGCCAAGAGTCTGCATGATAGGGAACGCGAATTCAACGTGTTCTGCCACTGGCTTACGGACAACCATCCTGAAATTACTCTCGTCAGCCATATAGAATCGGATATAGCCGAAGAGTATTTTGCGTCGGTTTGGAATACCGGTGTTTCCGCCAGAACCTATAATGTCTATCTGGCCGGGTTGCGAACCATATTTCGTTACCTTATCAAACCGGCAGCGCTTGAGACCAACCCATTTGCCGGAATCGAAAAGAAAACCGAGTTGATTGCAAGTCGACGTGAGTTTACCCCGGAGGAAGTCACCGCCATCTTTGAAGGGTTCAAAACCGGGTTCTTCTATGAGACGGAAGTGGAGCGGTTAACTCCGGGGCGTGTCCGTAAGCGCGTCAAGGTTCGCAGACAATATAAGCCGTTATATTCGGATGAGATGTGCGTGTTGTTGAATTTGTGCTGCTGGACCGGATGCCGTGGCCAGGATGGATGCCTGATGACTTGGGAGAACGTGGATCTGTCCAAGAGTCAGATATCGTATATACCACGTAAAACCGCCAATAAGACCAATGGCAGAATGGTTTCGTTGCCTATCCATCCCAATCTGTTATTTGCCTTGCAGAATGCCCTGGAATGGCGTACTCAAAACATATCGGGCGAAGACTATATCCTGCCGAAAGTGGCGCATCGCTATCAGACAAACCATTTCGGGATACAGAAGGATGTTATGAAGATCATCCAGTACGCCACCGGTAATGAGACCACGGTTTCCAATTTTAATGGAAGACGCAAGTTGGCCGCGAATAAATACAGCCTGCACAGTTTTCGTCACAGCTTCGTGAGTTTTTGCGCCAATAGCGGAGTTCCATTGGCGATAGTGTCGGAGATCGTCGGGCATGGTAATCCCGCCATGACTCGTCATTACAGCCATATATCGAATGAGTCCAAGCAGGACGCGATTGCCACGCTGCCTCGGATAGAGTCTGCTAGCGCAGTGGAGGATTCCGCGCCCATTATCACCCAGATAACCGATAAGCTGAATGCGCTGAGCCCTGCGCAGTTAAAAACTGTTCTCGATAGTATCAGCAAAGCGTCCGAAGCGTCCGAGAAGCCGTAGCACAATACGTGCATCGATGTGCTAGTTTTAAGAAGGAATAGAATATGAATACCACGCAGGTCTTGAGGTAAGATATTATTTCATGAATCGGTGGTTCGCCCCAAGCAACTGAGAGCTTTAACAAAATTGGTTCACGTAATACAGGATAAACAATTTTTATTTAAGGCGATAGGATAAATTATATTTTTGCCTGAGGTCCTCAAGGATACGTCTTGTATTATCCTTGTCCCCATGGGGCGATATTAGAATTTCTTTTATTGCGGTGGGTAAAAATTTCCCAATTACATATGGTCGATTTTTTTCATCTTTATATTCCCGGAAGAAAATAGAGTTTGGTCGAATATTTACCCATCGCCATTCTGCTTCGACATTATAACTTGGATCTTTTACGGCAATTATAAAGTTATATATGGAATTACTCAGTAATGGTCTTGCAAGTGTCCAAATATTCTCATTTTCGAACGCCTCTGCCAAAGACATACTACCAATTGGTTTAGAGAACCAGCCATCTATCATGGTATCGCAGTATTTTTGAACTATTGATGCGTCATATTGGCACTTTACAATACCTGGGCAACTAACACAGGTGAAACTGCCATTACTGCCCGAAACGATTCTTCTTTCTGGATCATATGTCCCATCCGGAATATTCTCATAGATAAACCCCTTCAGTAGTTCATTAAAATCGAATACGAGCGCCACCCCCCCAGAATCAGGCGTGTAATGCTTCCACATATACGGATCATCATAATTTGCGCTAAAAGAGGATGTATATATGGAGAATTCACTGAAACTGTTTAACCCATTAAGTATATATTGCTGAAATTTTCTATATCTATTGGCGCAAGAATAACGGAGAATGCTATCTCTTATCTTGTCACGAGGGTTTACGACTTCGAAATCATCTAGCAGATAGAAGGCTTGAATCATTCGCATTATCCCTGTACTAATAATTGCTATGCCTGCTGGGAGCGAAGTATAATGGAGCATTAAATTGTTTTTCATAATAAAAACCTTTAATTTAATATTCAGGAAAACACTTCCTGTAGTGTGGCTAAAGTGATTTTAGCAAGATATTATTTATAGTTTATGATAAAAGGAAGGAATGGCAATATGAATTTACCAGTTACATTAATATAGCATAAAAATGGAAAAAGTCAAGTTTTTATCCAAATTAATACATGTGTTTATGTGAAATCATAAGAAATAATAGATATTGGCGTGACCCATGAGGAGAACAAATTAGTTAGTATACCATGCCAATAAATTACATGGAATATGCTTTGGACTTAAGCTGTAGGTTGAATAACAAATATCATGGCAGGTAATTAGATAGCCCAATATGCATAACCCAGCTTAATCCCGCCACTTTTCAGGGCATAATACAATGATGGCATTTACGCCATCGCCAACCAATCCATTGGAGGTATTATGCGTTGTTTTATCTCGAAATGGTCCGGCGGAACCGTGCTTCTGGCCGGACTGCTTGTTGTACTGGCCATAGCCGGGACTTCGGCTTTTACAGTGCAGTCGGCACCCATCAAAGACCAACCACCCGATGTTGCCAGTCTTGATCGTATCGCGCAGCAACACTTCGAGCAGGCTGAAGCCAACATTCCGGCAGTGGTTGCCAATCTGTCGACACCGGCAACGGTAATCAAACTTGCCTGGCTTATGGTTTATGACCATATTGCCGGAACTCGGCAGATGCCTGACTACGTACAATCTGCGCTGGCTCCCATCATCCAACCATGCAGAGCCGCAGCGCGGGTCTATGGGCTCGATATCGACTCATCCGCATTGTGTTCCGTATTAACCACTATCGAAGCCGAGAACGCCGTTTCCGTGGCTTATTCCGGTGGTGGAATAACGCTGGATGCGCTGTTCATCAGATCCACGGTTGCGTCACTGCGGAAAGTGCTGGCGGCAGTGGTTGCGCGTATGACAATATGCTGGAGCACCGGAGGAACCGCCGCAATACTGGATGGTCCATTTCCGTTCGGCGATGCCGTCGGCATTGTGGTTGCCGGTTGCGGAACCGCATGGTGCGGCTACGATCTGTATCAAAGCATGTCGCTGTTGCCGGAAGCAATATCGGAAGAACTGCTACGGACGGTTCGGACGCTTCGCGAAGCATGTCACAACGCGGCATTGCAGGAGGTACAGCCATGAAGCCGGTATTGGTGCTGTCGCTGTTAATGCTGTCATTTATTGCTTACGCCAGACCACCGGTACACCATACCCCGCAGATGCGCAGGATAATCCAGGAGATGCCATGGCAGAATATCGCTGCCGGAGGCGTTGCCGCAGGTACCGTGGTTGCGGCATACAAACTCAGCAACGGAGTGGAGGAGGGACTGCTAACCGTCGCGAAAGAGAAGCCGGAGGCATTCATAAGCAAGTTCTCGTGGTTGTCGACCGTATCGGAAACGATAATGCTGATTGCTGTACTGGCGGTTGTCGGCTTTGCCGTATGGTTGTTCCTGCGGCGAATCCGGCATAAAAAAATTTAGCTATCGCTGTGGGCGAAAAATCATATTTGCAGGCGGTTTTGAACTCATCGCAGTGGGAAAAAAAGTAACGATAGAATGAAATAATAATGGTTGTCATACTGGCTCCGACGGGAATATCCGATCGGAGCTTAATTGTTTATGCATAAAAGGAGAAGAAGACATGTTGAAATTGACCGCAAGCTATTCAAAGAAGGTTCCGGCCGACAGCGAGTATTCCAGCCAAAGCTATCACTGCTGTGTGGAAATCGAAATCGCCGAAGGGTTGAGCCAGGACCAGCTGGATGCCAGAATACGCGATACCTTCGCATTGGTACGCGACAGCGTGGAAGCCGAGCTGCATGGTGTTCCGGCAGTAGCAGCACCCGCAACATATCGCAAGCCTCAACGCAATGGACAACCGGAGCTACCGGCATCACCCAAACAGATCAAGTTCCTGTTGGATCTGGCACGCAACTGCGGTGTGACACCGGAACAGCTCAAAGCAAGGTTCGGTGTCGCCGCATTGGAGAACCTGACCAAGGCCCAATGCAGTCGTACCATCGACGAGTTCAACGGCAAGGCGGTGGCTTGATGGAACGCGCTGTCTCGGAGTTGCGCAAGGAACCGCACTGGAGCTATTCCGCGTTCAACACCTATTTGATGTGTCCATTGAAGTTCCGATACCAGTATATCGATGGAATACCTCCTGAACGTACCGGATCATGTTTTGCCTTCGGTCGTGCCATCCATGCGGCACTTTCCGAGTATGCCCGCAGGGGCGTAACGCTTAAAGAGGTCGAGGACATCTTCGAAGAGCTGTTCAAAGCCGAGATCAACGCCACCGACAATCTGGTATATAAACCCAAGGAGACCTACGATTCACTGTTGAATACCGGGTTCGGCATATTGAAAGCGGCATTGGACAACTGGGATAACAGCTGCACTATACGGAGCGTATCGGAAAGCTTTTCGGTGGAGGTGCCTGGATTATCGAAGCCATTGATCGGCGAGTTCGATATGGTTGTTAAGGATACCGGTGGCGACTGCATTGTGGACTGGAAGACATCGGCTGCAAAGTGGCCGTCCGGCAAGGCTGATCGTGATCTGCAGGCTACTGTGTTCAGCTACGCCTATTGCCGCAAGTACGGCAGGATTCCATCATTCAGATTCGATGTGATAACCAAGACGAAGACGCCGTCGATGGAAGCCCATCATACCGGAAGAAGTGCCGGTGACTTCGTTCGTATGGCGTTTCTGATGAACCGTATTGAAGACGCGGTACGCAAAGGGGTGTTCATCCCTCACGATACCGGATTTTCATGTACGGATTGCGCCTATTCGAGGCGATGCAAAAACTGGCATAGACAAGGAGTATAAGCCATGAGCAATTTAATGATGTACCAATCTGGAGATAAGTTTGTGAACCGTGAAACCGTGGCTGGTGTGGATACACCGTGTGCTACCGACACCTGGCATCCGGTGCCGCATATCGATGTGATCGACGCGGTTACCGAGGTGGTCAACGCTCACCAGTGGACGATCACCGAAGAACAGTTCGGGTTGGCCCGTAACGGACAGAAGCTGTTCGGTGTGATCAAAATCAACAAAACATCGAATCCGGACTGGACTCGCTGTATCGGACTGCGCAACTCGCACGACAAGAGCTTCGCCGTAGGGTTGTCCGCAGGGGTGTCGGTCATGGTGTGCAGTAATCTCGCTTTTGGAGGAACCGCCGTTATCAAACGTCGACATACCAGCAGAATCGAACTGACTGAACTGGTTGCCACGGCAATAACGGAACTCGAAAGCGAGTTCATGATACTGGAGACGGTCTGTAACGACCTTAAGCTGCTGTATCTGCGCAGCGACAACGAAGCAAGGTCGATGATCGTAAGGGCGGCTGAGCTTGGAGCGATCAACAGTTCCGACATCCTGCCGGTATTCCATGAGTTCAAGGAACCCAGTCACCAGGAGTTCCAGGAGCCGACCAGATGGAGCCTGCTCAACGCGTTCACGGAGACGATCAAGAAATACACGCCATCCAGAGTCGACCAGTCACACGCGGTGCTGACCAGAGCCTTCGGCCTGGACGGCAAGCGACCAGAGTTGTGGCCCAGACAGCGTACGATGTGACACGCAAGGAGGCAGGGCTTCGGCCCCGCCTCCTTTTTTTAGAACGCAGTCAAATCGCCAAAAGCTGAACTCAATCAACCAAGCAAAGTACATTGTGGGGAGGGTGGGGACGGTCTCCAGTACGGTCTATAGGAAACCTAAATATTTACTATAATACGTATATAAAATTAGGTTTCCTATAGGTATATAAAAATGGTGTCCCCAGTGTCACCGTTTGGGGATTCAATAGCTTCGCAGGCTATGATTTCGTACTGTACTCGCTATTTATGAGCCTATATGGATAGGAAACATGGCGACCACTTACTAAACGTTAAAATAATGTAATTCTCCAAACAACAGTTTTATTTGTAGTTGTATGAATAACTTTACTTGTGGTCTCCTATCAATGTTATAGTGCTCGAGAAATAGTTATTCCTATTAATTATTTTAGTATTATAGAATTTATCGATTCTGCTGTTGCGTATTCATTAAGCGTGTGCTATTGTGTTGGTAGAATAGGGAGGGGATTTTTGCCATTCAATTTATTTTAGGGGGCCAATGGCTCCAAATCACAAATATTTATTGGAAGGAGAGAGGGTATGAGTATTCAGCGTGTCCGTGGTCATCAGGTCTACTTGGTCTTCGGCGGTGGAGAAACTGCTTATGCTGGTGAAGTCGCAACTATCGAAAAAGTGTCGATAGCGCCATCGGGAATAAGTCCAAGTATCATTGCCGGCATTGTCAAAAAATTAAATCAGTTGTTTCATGGAAAAATATCATTCGCAGCGGAGCGGCCGGACACAACTGATTATTCAACCATTTATATCGGGCATACCGATGCATTCAACATATTGGGCCGGTTTCGTGGATTGGCCGAGAAAATCGGCGTTGACGGTGGGAGGGCATTTGTGCTGCTTTCCGCAGTTGATAGGGTTCATGATATTGTTGAGGTAATTGCCCATGAGACGCGTCATTTGCTGTGCGGATTCCGGCACGCCGGCAGTGGCATAAACGCTTATGCCGCTGCCGTAACTGTTTCGGCAGGTGATCTTATTAGCGGTATGTTAATTATGTCTGGCTCGTCGGCTTATGTTTATGGGGTTACAGAGTATACCACGATAAGCAGTGGCGGCAGGGAGTATGTTTGTTCTGGTGGCTGGACAATCGGCACTACGGTTCTCAGCTCCGGAGTCCAGTTGGTATCAAGTGGTGGCTGGACATGGGGAACAACCATCTCGGGTGGGGCAAATCAGCTTGTTTACAGCGGAGGCAGGGCGGTTTCCTCTGTAATCAGCTCCGGCGGAAGCCAAACCATTTATGATGGTGGAGTAGCATTTTCCACCTACATTAATAGCGGAAGCCAAACTATTTCAGGTGGGTGCGTGGTTTCTGCGTTCATGGATCATGGAACTCAATCTGTATCTTCCGGCGGCGTGGCAATCGGAACAAGATTATATAAGACTTGCGATCAATATATACGCAGTGGCGGCATTGCGATCGATACTAATTTAAGCGGAACAAACAACGCAGCTGTTGCGCAAATCGTTTTTAACGGAGGTCTTGCAAGCAATACAAGAATCAATAACGGATGGCTGAGGGTCGATTCCGGCGGCATGGCAATATCCGGGGCTGCCGGCTATCAAGGACACATAATCATTCATAGTCTTGGTACAGTTAAAGACGCGCGAATCCTAAACGGCGGTTATATGGTTCTATACCCAGGAGCCATTCTTAGCGGGACGATAGTTTTGGACGACGGCGAACTCAACTATTCACAAGGCGGCTTAAACAGTGCAACAGATGTCGACATCGAAGTAATATGTGGTTACGACGGATTAGCCGGACATATTAGAAATATTGATTATGCACATGATACTGAAGATATAAAAGCAAAACTGCTGGACAGCTCAAGTCACGGACATTTCAGAATAGCCGATTTTTGTAGCAATTTTGCCGGAGATATATCTGTCTGTATCGGCGGAAGTAGTTACAGCGTTGCAATCGCATCCGGGGCTGACACATCAAGTTCAGTACTGACGTATTCCGGCATTGCTTATTCCATGTATAAAAGCAACAATGCAATCTATTTAGACGCCCTTGACGGTTATACGCGCATACCCACTGGCGGTACAATGACGGATATCGGAGGGTCCTCCAATTTTTGGGTTTACAGCGCGAATTGCCGAGCTCAGGGGGGTACAAGTATAAGCAATGGTATTATCATTGGCGATGCTCATATTGGAATGTTTGGAACGCAAGTATCAGTAGATCAAAGCGCGTCGGCGATAAATATAGAATTATTGGGCTCGGGACAGATGTTAGTTGCTGGCATCGCCTCATCTTCCATAGTCAATGGCGGAATACAAACGATTGGTGGAATGGCAATCAACACCATGTTGCTTTGCGGACGCGAAATTGTCAACGGGTCCGCCACCGGCACCATCATTTCCGGAGGCAGTCAGATAGTGGAGTCTGGGGGCTTTGCCATGGGAACCTGCATTTCCGGCGGAGTTCAATTCATTTCAGAAGGCGGCATAGCCAGCGGCACTACCATTTCCGATGGCAAAATAGTTTTGGCCGGCGGCAATTTCGTGCTGGCTTCCGGTACTTCTCAATATATTGGACATAATATTGAATTCAATATACTTTACAGTACATCGCCGGACGATGATCCGATGTGGAGTGACCTTACGGTAATTCAATCAGGAACTACCATATTGTCGCTTGAGGTTGATGACCTCGCAAATAACGGGCGCTACATCTTGGCCGGCAACGCTACGGATTTTTCCAGCCGCTTCGGTGGATTGCACATTACGGTAGATCCCATTGCCTACGATACCGATGATTTTGTGCTGACGCTTGAAAATATCTATTTTGCGCCCGATGACCGGGTATGGACCTTGTCTCTGGAAAATTCCGCATTGGTTCTCACCGTAAGCGATGGCATGCCGACCTGGCATCCCCTGCTATTCACTATGCCGGATGGTCCCCAGCAAATTGTTTCATATCAGTCTGGCAATAACATCATATGCGACTCCGCATACGCTATTGACAGTGCCAATAATGCCGTCGCATTTACTTCCGGCGGGATTTACAACGAAGACATATATGGCACCACCACCAACGCAACAAAAAATATATGGTATCACCTTGACAGCGCCCATGTCAGTGGATCCATTTATGGTGGTTGCTCCAGCGATGCGATATTGGACGGTAATGTCAATATTGAAGTGGTGAATTCGGATATCGCGGCACTATATGCTGGCGGTAGCAGGGGAACACTTAACGGTAATGTCAATATTGAAATGGTGAATTCGGATATCGCGGCACTATATGCTGCCGGTAGCAGTGTAACACTTAACGGTAATGTCAATATTGAAGTGGTGAATTCGGATATCACGGCACTATATGCTGGCGGTAGCAGTGGAGTACTTAACGGTAATGTCATTGTTTACCTCAATGGCGGGCACACAACAAAGCTGTATGGCGGCGGTAGTGGCACGCAGGTATCTGGAAACATTTTGTTGAATATCGCAAATTGCAGTTCGGACTTCCAAACCATCTATCTGTGCGGCAGTATTGACTTTTCTTACGGGGGCCAGACGGCTACTTTAATCATGAGCGACGTAGCCTCTTTCCATGGTGCTATATATGGGGGTTATGAAGACAGAAGTCCCAACACGTATAGTTTGCGGGCCATAAGCATGTCTTTTTCCTCGGTAAACATTGGCTCCAGCGTGAATGTCAGTTCTGATTGTGTATTTGGAGGATCCTTTTGTGCCGATGGGGTCTTCGACTATATCGAAGCCACCGCCGAAGTAACCGTCGATGGAAATTCTTTTATAAACACTCTTGCCGGCGGAAGTTATGCTACCGGAAACGCTTTTGGATACGTGGAAAATGTATTAATAACCATCAATGGAGGAGCGATACGTCATCTTTATGGAGGTGGCTATTCAGAATCTGGAAGCACCGCGCATGTTGGGTCGGTGAACATGACTTTAAATGGCGGAACATACTATGATGTCGCCGTCGGTGGATACGCCAACGGCGGAACGACTGCTGCCGACAATGTTTATCTAACGGTTGATACATCAACCTGTGATGCAACTTTTTACAAGTCGATAAACATGACGATGGCCGGAAATGGGTCAATGGATGTATTCGGCAATGTAAATGCTACATTTACCGGGAATGGTGATTCCTTAGCTTTTGTACAAGCCGCAGCGGTAGTGGATGCCACGGGCGCGGGAACAAGCGTACGAGGGCACAAAAACTTGAACTTCGTCGATTTTTCTGGAAAATTTGGCGCGTCTCTGGCCAACTTTACGGCGCTGACATTCGATGCCGGAAGCCATGTTGTGTTCACGAAAAATGCGAATTTCTCGCCTTTCACCACATTTAACTTTGAGCTCGATCAGGAGACATCCTCTGGAGCCATATGGGAGCAGGACTGCACCAGTATCATGGGAATAGATACGGCAAGCGTTGATAGAAATTTAATAGTGGATGAAGATTTTCTGGATGATGCCAGCATCACGGCTTCTTCCGGTTCATTTCTTCTGATCGACTATAGTTCTGCCGGGACGTCGCTGGATTTCAGCGCGGATGTTTTTCGGCTAACTATGGGTGGCTATACTCCGGGATCTTTGACAACCGCCGCCTCGGTAGATATGGGAGACTATCAATTCACGTTGAACCATGATACTTCCAATAAGACGCTGGCGTTGGAATGGGAGAAAATATAATAAGTAGCTAAATCGGTTTTGATTCAAGACTCAAATCCCCAACTCTCCCGGGGCATGCCAATGAGGGTTGGGGATAGCTTTATAAACTTTAGTGTTCTGTTGATTTTGATAACTCTAAATACCCTCTGATATACTTTATTTAGAGTTGTTGAATAAAATTCAAGCAATGCAGATAACCATTATTCGCAAACTTTTGTCAAACAATATAGACCTGCAACGCTACAACGGCATCGCTATCGAACCATAATAATGGCCATTTGACCAGTTTACGGACGCTTCGGACGCTTCGGACACTACTCTATGTGTACGTTGATACGTATAATTACGATCCATTGAGTAAATGTCGTTATTGAGTACGCTGATAGCGGCAGTTAACCGTGGAGATTGATAATCATACGCGTTAGGAAATAAAAAGAAGCGTCCGTAGCGTCCGAGAAGTTCTACGACTTGGATATGCTTGCTGTGTGACGCGCACTTCTGGATGGTGAGTGGTAATATTGTTAACACATATAAATTCTGCATCGATTGTCTTTGGAAAATTCGCATGCAACCTAATTTTAACCATTGAGAGGAACAAACAATATGAAAAGATTTTTTTATCTGCTGATCATAAGCCTGGCTATAAATGTGCCGGCTTACACGGGCGACAGTTTGGAAGAAGAACAAATTACGGTAAAAATATGCAAGGCGTTTGATGACACCGATAACATATTTTATTGTTTCTCCTTAAGCCCGGAGGGGTATGAACAAAACTCCTTTACCTGTTCCGGGAACGGCATCTCCTACGTCTACGAACCGTGGAATGCTCTTAAGGCTTATGATACCGCGGGTTATGGCGGCGTACTTTTCGTGACCAAGCCGGGGGTTCCATACGTATGGTGCTACGCCATGAGCGACCGCGCCTGGAAGGACGTATTGCCGGAAGGGAACCGGATATTCAAAATGCATTGGCGATATGTTGTAGACCCTCGATCCTGTAAAAAGGAGACTGAGATATTTCTATGGGACGGAAAAGGTGCGCCGGATTTTCATCTTGATGCGGACAAAGCCTTGAATGGTGAGATAATCAAACTCCTTGACGGTTCGGCATATTCTTTTGCGCTTGTGATAAAAAACGGCACCGATTATGACTACCCAGTCCCGCAGTACGGCGAAATAGGGAATCAGTTGACGTTCGTCGGACCCGACGGCCATACATGGAACTGCGACGATGCGCGTCTGGCATGGAGTTCCGATAATATTTTAGCCCCCGGCGAAACCGCTTGCGCGAAGATTGACATTGGCGATATGTTCAAATCTAACAATATTATTCCGGATGAACTCCCGGAAGGCGTGTATACCATGCGCTGGCAGCTGGCGGACAACGCTTCGCATAATACCATGGTAAAAGAGTTCTATTATTATCAGCCGGAAGAGATTAAAATTATTGATATTGACAGAATGGAGAGAGTTGGCCCGAACGGAGTGAGGTTTTATATTTCAAATAGGAGCAAAGATAAATCCAGGCAAGGCTATTACTACAATGGTCGCTATCATTTTCTTGCCTTGGAAGGCGAATATACATCACGGTTTTATATATCCATCAGCAAAAAAGATATAAAGAAAAATGAAGTCGCTATTACCATTTTAAAGAATGCATATTTTAGCATGGGAACGCCACTCGATAAAGCCACCGACGGCGGCAGAATAATCGGCAAACAGACAATAAAATTCAAGTGGGATGAGCTGCCGTTGCCCCAAAGCAAGTAATAAAAATTACCGGAGTAAAATGCCAACAATTAAGGGTTTTAATTTTACCGTAAAGAAGTTCGGTCATTCAGATTATATGGGACATAAAGATTATTTTAGATATATAGCATTTGATGTTGCGCTCACGCCTGATACATTGGGCTGTCAGTCGCCTAGACACATTAGTACTCTATCTAACATAGGAGCTTGAAAGTAATATTATTAGGAAAACACAATCAGCGTATGTTTTTTTCTACTAGTAGTAACTACATTTTTGTGGAGCCATTTTTCTAGTACCGGATGGCAATTTGGTAATATTAATCAGCGGAGGCATTGTCTTGCTTGTACCGGCAATTATGATTATTGTTAAGAAAATTTCATTAAAATACAGAGTTACAATATATAATGAGACACAAAAAAGCCATATTGGCATGATTTGCCATATTCTTTTGTAAGTTAAGATGACAATAATGGATAATGATAAAATGTTAAGACAATAACATTGGAGATAACAGATGAAACACAGATTTACGATGGCGGAGCTGTTTGTGGTGACGGGGTGCCTGGCGGTGCTGGCGAGTCTGACCGCGCCGGCCACCGCAAGGGCGCGGGATATCGCGATACGCACTCAGTGCGCGTCCAACTTGAAACAGTCGGTTCGGGCGATGCACTCGTACAGCATGGGGTATGACGGGTGGGTGCAGCTGTTCAGCGACGGATATTACTCGTGGCGGAAGACCCCGGGGATGCCGGAGGAGCTGGGGCTGGACACCACGACCAACCTCAATCTGCTCGATAACCGCAAGCTGACCTAACCGCCCCTCATTGCCAGCAGTGTCCTCCCCCGAAGCGACGGATTGAGCGAGTGGATAGATATGGTGGTATATAATGCGGATAGTTATGCCCAAGGATGATATTACTGAATTTTGCCTTGATTGTATAAATCATATAAGAAAATATAATTAACGAAGTGAGGTATGGCATGTTGAAAATAATGATTGGTCTGATGGGATTTACCTTACTAAGCTTTTATGTTTTTGCTAATGAAGTTTTCTTTGACAATGCAGACGATTACCGATTATTAATAGCCAAGGATATCCGAGATGATAATACTTTCACTATTTTTTTCATAAATAATAGTGATAGGAATTTTATAACATGGGTATTGGGCATGAATCGAAATATGCTTTTTTATCATGATTTAATTACGGAAGAACCTGTTAGGTTAGGAGAATTTACACGAACGATTGGAAGGCTTCATTTCAATAAAGGAATTTTTTTCTGGTATTGTCCGCAATTTATTAGCTTGAAGGATGGCCCTGCGGGAAAAATTGTTTGGGAATTAGCTTCCGATATTCCCATAGATGGTGAGAACATTGAGCTTCGTTCTGAAACTTTTTATGCAGAAAATAAAGATGCATTGAATAAGATAGTATCGGGATTGCCAGATATATCAATTATTAAGTTGCTTGATGGTAATAGCATGAGTTTCTTTCTGATTGAAAAAGTGAAAGAAAACATCAAAGGAAGTACATTGATGCTTCAGTTTCCTGAAGGACATTTGTTAACGGTATCAGTCGATATTTCGACTTTTAATCGACTATCGGACGATAAGAGTTGCCGAGGAACGGAGATTGATATCCTCCGGGTATTGAATGAAAATGGTTTTTCGATGGCAGCTTTTGATTTTGGATTATCAAAAATGACCTGGAAAATCATTACTGAGGATAACCAAACGATATCATCGGATTATTGGTTTATCAGTTATAAGGACGAGTTCACTGGTCAACAATGGCAAAAATACTATGAATTGACAGGGATATCGACTATTGACAGTTTTCGAGACCATTTATATAAAGGAATGCCCAAAAAGCTTTTAACCGCGCCTGTCCCGCTGGCTGAACCACGATATGTCAACTCGATAGAACCATGAAAAAACGCACTACAATGGCACCGCTATTGCTCCATAATATGGTCATTTGACCAGTTTCGGACGCTACGGACGCTTCGGACGCTACTCTATGTGTACGTTGATACGTATAATCATGATCCATTGAGAAATGTCGCCAGATTGAGTACGCTGATAGCGGCAGTTAACGTAGGGATTGATAAGCATACGCGTTAGGAAATAAAAAGAAGCGTCCGTAGCGTCCGAGAATACGTACTTTTACACATGCAACCATATTGGTAGCAGTACTAACGCCAATATCTACGGTCAATGAACGTTGGTACTATGTGTCACCGCGTATAAGGGATATAACGAGAAGCGTCCGTAGCGTCCGAGAATTGCAGTACGCTTATGGTAGTACAAGTGATACGCACCAACAGAACATGCAATAACGTCAAAAGTGGTGACACTGGTAACGCCATTTCCTATACCCCCTAGGAAACCTAATTTAGTATACGTATAATGGGTAATATTTAGGTTTTCTATAGGCCGTACTGGAGACCATCCCACCGTCCCCGGTTGAATAAACTATAGTCATTTTTCCACTTGCAATACGCGATTAAACGACTATAATAAGATACGGGTTTTACATTAATTTAATTCGATGTGTTAAACAAATAAGAGAACGGATATAACTATATTGCAATGGATATCTTTATACTATGAAAACTATTGTACGCCGTGAAGTAAAAACGCGCAATACAAAATGGGCCGAACAAATTGCTCGATTTCTTTGCCGACTGCATGTCAAGCCCAACCACATATCGATTGCGGGCGTATTTTTTGCTATTGCCGGGGCAGCTGCGCTGTGGGGAATGAGTAAAGCGTCAGGGCATTTTGCGGTTGTTCTGCTGGCAATAGGAGCAATCGCAGGCATACAAGGAAGATTATTATGCAATCTTTTCGATGGAATGGTCGCAATTGAAGGCGGTCAACGAACAAAATCCGGAGAATTGTTTAATGACTTTCCTGATCGTATATCCGACACCTTTTTATTAATCGGTGCCGGATGTGCCACCGGAAGCAACTGCGGAGTTATACTTGGTTGTATTGTCGCGATACTCTCGATGATGACAGCCTACGTTAGAGTCCTTGGCGGTGCAGCGGGAGCTACTCAGTATTTTATGGGCCCGATGGCCAAGCAGCACCGCATGGCAATATTGACACTATCTGTGATCGTTTGCATCATTGTTCCAGGCTATATCGAAGAGATAATGACTGGGATGTTACTGCTGATCGGAGTCGGGTGTGTGATAACTGTCTTACGCCGCTTACATCGAATATATTGCGAACTTGAAAAGAAATGATCGAAACTCTGCTGATAGCTTTTGCAAGGCTCTGCTGCGGCATGTTGGTCTCCTATGAAAACGACGATTTTCAACATTCCAGCGTGGTATACTTTGCCAACCACACCAGCCATATCGACTTGTTGGCTATATTAAGTGTTTTTCCGCGCAGGAAGCGACAGCAAATCCGGCCTGTGGCCGCGCTTGATTACTGGTGCGCAAATCCGCTACGCCATTACGTAGCTTGCAAGGTGCTGCATGCCATATTGCTTGATCGCCAGCACGCCATGAAAACTCGCGTAAGTTTTAAAGAAATGATAAACTCATTGGAGTCAGGTAAATCTCTGTTAATTTTTCCAGAAGGTTCCCGTAATAATGAAAATGAACCAAGTGCATTCAAAGGTGGCATCTTTCATCTAGCCACCCTGCGACCGGAAACAGAGTTCATCCCTGTCGCGCTGAGCGGTTTTTATCATACTTTACCCAAGGGGGAGTTTCTGCCAGCTCCCAATGTAGGCGCAATTCGTTTCGGGACCGCATTGCGTATAAAAGAAGGCGAAGATCGCGGCAAATTTTTAGCCCGTTGCCGACAGGCATTAATCGATAATCAAATAACCCATCAAAACAGGACTTCATAATGGATTGGATTGTTGACAAAATCACGGCAATATCTAATGACCACAAACTCCTGATGTTATTGGCCGTAGTGCTTGCGCTATTACTGCTGGGAACCATCTTCGGAAGAATTCTTGCATTTCGTGCACGGCGTGCCCAAACCGATAGTCAACTTGCGGTCAATTTCAACGCTCGTGTGCGTTCTTGGTGGATTATGGTTGCAGTGTTCGCACTGGCAATGGCAACTGGTGGAATCGGCTCGGTTGTGCTATTCTCCTTCACAAGTTTTTTGGCGCTACGGGAATTTATTGCTATCATTCCAACCAAGCGAGCCGACCATAGACTCATTATATGGTGCTTCTGGATAATCCTGCCATTGCAATATCTGATGGTTATATTGAATTGGTATGGCATGTTTATAATATTGATTCCGGTATATGCATTTATGTTTATACCCATCAGAAGCGTGATCGCCGGAGATTGCGAGCGATTTCTGGAGCGTACCGCAAAGATACAGTGGGGCTTGATGGCATGTGTTTATTGTATAAGCTGTGCCCCGATGCTGCTAAAACTGCCGCTGTCTTTCAGTAACAATGGACTTGTAAACGCACGACTGTTATTTTTCTTAGTCACAATAGTGGAGATGTCGGACGTGTTGCAATATTGTTGGGGAAAAAGTTGTGGACGTCACAAGATTCTTCCATCGGTTAGTCCTAATAAAACAATAGAGGGTTTCGTTGGCGGCATTTTAAGCGTGACGGTATTGGGAGCTATATTGTCACTGTTTACTCCATTCACTGTCTGGCAGGCCGTGATAATTACACTATTAGTGGCATTGGCCGGATTCGCAGGTGATGTTACAATGTCAGCGATAAAACGTGATTGTCAGGTAAAAGACTATGGTACGGTGCTGGCCGGACACGGCGGTATTCTTGACCGAATAGATTCGCTATGCTTTGCAGCGCCACTATTTTTCCACATTGTGCGCTACTATTTTGGAGCGTAACAAATAGTAATGAGCCATGCGCTTGCATTGCCGACAGAAAACAAAATATACAAAATCGAAGTTAAGCGTCAAAAGTGGTGACACTGGTGACACCATTCTATATACCCTATAGGAAACCTAATTTTGTATATATAATTGGTTAATATTTAGGTTTCCTATAGACCGTACGGAAGTATGTCCCCACCGTCACCACATTGGTTATTCCCTTTGTTTTTGACTGTTTCTGTACTTCCATGGCGGTACTGGATCGGGCTTAGCCCATAGTCCGGCATGGTTGTGCTTCGCTTCTGATTCCGCTTCAGCTAAGTCGGTATCGTGCGGCGCATACTGTTGATACCACCAGGCGGCACCTGATCGCAGCATCTCGGCATTGACATACGTCTTGCCTACGTACACCTTGGCTACCGTGCGACCATAACGGTCCATGCTT
>JAYFQV010000009.1:0-287436 GCA_034926605.1 Victivallaceae bacterium | reverse complement strand
CACCCCGCCGGAACAGGTCGTAGGACTGTCCACTCCGGTGGCCGACAGCAAGTACACCGCCGTGCTCAACTGGACCGCCGGCACCGACAACTCGGGAACCGTCGCCAAGTATGAGATCTCGGTGGACGGCAAAATCTACTCCGCCACCAAGAACACCCTGAAGGTCAGCAAGCTGTCCATCGGCAGCCACACCTACATGGTGCGCGCCATCGACAAAGACAAGAACGTCGGCGAATGGAGCGACGCGGTCACTTTCGACGTTGCCGACGCCACCGCCCCGGCCAAAGTATCGCTGAAAGCGAAGGTCAACGGCAACACCATAACCCTGAGCTGGGCCACGCCCAAAGACAATGTGGGCGTCACCGGGTATACGCTGAGATACGGCCAAAACCTTGAAAACACGGTAACTCTGGAAGCCGGTGCGCTTGGTTTCGAAATCGACGCGGCAACCAAAGGCACCTGGAATTACGAACTCACCGCGTTTGACGCGGCCGGAAACCAGAGTTCCGCCGCCACCGGAAAATCGGTGATAAAGACCGATCTGGCACAGACCGGAATAGACTTCCCGCTTTCCAGCCTCTCATGGGATGCGGAAATCGCCGCCGCGACCTCCGAGTTCACGGAAAGCGACGACAGCCTGTATAAGAACGGCATGCTGGCCTGATCCGGACCGTCCGTGCTCCCGCCGTCCGGCGGCTTATTCGTCAACGGCGGCGAGCGCGGTTATGCGCACGCACAGCATCGTAATGTCGTCGAACTGTTCGGCACCGCCAACGAACTCCGCTACGGCGGCGGCGACCGCCCGGGTCACCTCGGCGGGCGATGCCTTGCTCCTATTGGCTTCCGCAAGCACGGCCAGCAATCGCTTTTCACCGAAGAATTCATCCAGGGCGTTCTTGGCTTCGGTCACGCCGTCTGTGTAGAAGAACAGTGAATCCCCGGGTGAAAGTTTCAGTTCCGAGCGGCCGTATTCCGCATCGGCGTCCACTCCAAGCGGAATACCGTGACGAACTGCCGCCAGCGTCACTTCGCCGCCCGCCCGCATGAGGCAAAACGGATTGTGCCCGGCGTTGCAGTATGAAAACACACCGGACACCAGGTCGAACGCGCCGAACACATAGGTCACGAACATTGAAGCGCTGTTCTGATGGCACAGCGCATAATTCATCTGCGACACGATTGCCTCCGCATCGATTTTTTCTCCGCGCGCCAGGCCGCGGTGCAACGTCTGGGTCACCGCCATGAACAGCGAAGCCGGAACCCCTTTGCCGGAAACGTCGCCAACCGCCAGACAAACCGCGGTGTCGCTCAGCATGAAAAAGTCATACAGGTCACCCCCCACTTCACGGGCGGGATTCAGCAGCGCGTCGATCTCAAAATAATCGCATTTGGGGAACGGAGGCAGTATTTCCGGCAATATGCCCATCTGTATGGACTGCGCCACTTTCAGCTCGCTCTCGATCTTCTCCTTGGCGCTGGTGACTTTCCGAAGATTTTCCATGTGCTCGACCAACGAAACCCTCATATGGCGGAACGCCCTCGCAAAAATCCCAAGTTCATCGCCGCCCGGTATCTTTGGAATATCGACCTTAAAATTGCCCTTGCCGATCTCTCTTGCCACCACCGCCAGTTTCTTCAGCGGGCGGCTTATCCGCATGGTGACGGCGATCACCACCGCCAGCAGCGCCGCCAGCCCCAGGCACCCGGCCGCCGCGGTGATGTTCTGAAGTTCGTCGACCTTTTCAAACATCCGGGCCTCCGGGAACACGATTCCGAACGACCATCCATTGCTCGCAAGCGGCATGAAATATATCCAGGATTTCACGCCTCCGGGCGCCGTATACGGGGCAAACCCACGACGGCCTGCGGTCATATTGATGCCGATGTTCCCCATCTGGCGGTTGCCGAGTTCCACCGCCAGTTCATCCACCGTCTTGTTATAGACCCAGTCCGGGTTCGGATGCGCCACCACCCTGCCCTTGCCGGACAGCAGAAACGCATATCCGGAATTTTCAATGTGCAGATCGTCCACCAGCTCGCGCAGCCACGCGATGGAGAGGTCGACGCATACAATCCCGGCAAACTTACGGGAGCCGTCTGCGCCGATTTCATAAAACGGCAGCGTGTAAATTGCGATCGGCTCGGTCACGAAGTCGCCGATGAACGGTTCACACCACACCCCCCGGTTCTGCTCTTTTGAGTTGCGATACCAAGGTTTTGCGAGATAATTGCCGCCCTGCCGCAAATCCACGCCGTCCGCGGTGCAAACCGCAAGTTCCATCAGCTCATCCCGGTTTCCGAACGCTCCAGGTTCATATGCCACCGCCAGCGCGAGTATCGACGGACGCGCCGCATGGGCGGCGGTCAGCGTTTCCTTCATCACGGACTGCAGTTCGGCACGGGTCAGCCCGCGCTCGCCGAGGCGGGCCGCCAGCAGTTCCGCAACCCGCATGCTTTCGAAAAAGGTCTGATCCATCCGATTGACGGTACCCTCGCCGATCTGCATCGCCTGCTGCTGCAGCGAGTCCCTCAGCATCTTCACCGCCTGCGCGCGAACCAAAACATAGATGGCCCCCGCCACCACCCCTATGCACAACATTATCCAAAAACACTGCTTGAAAACCAATCCACGATTCCGCAGAAAACGCATCTTCTACTCCGATTTTGACCCTTAACCGCATTAATTTGATAGAAAATATAATTTATTACGGCAGGTTTTTCAATGTTGCGAAGCCAACCTGAAAGTTTTTTTCAATTTTTTTTGAAACATGGCTTGATTTTCATATGCTCCCATTGTAGCATATACACATAACACAACAGGAGGGGCAGGATAAATGAAAATTCAAATCACCGACGGCGAGCTTGAGCTGATGAAAGTGCTATGGGAAAGATCTCCGCTCACCTTGCCCGAGCTGGTTGCCGGTGTTCAGCAGAGCAATCGCTGGGAACTGGGCACCATCCGAACCATGCTGACGCGGCTGATGGGCAAAAAAGCGGTGGAGCAATCCGGCGAGAGGCGCGGTTACCGTTACAAACCGCTGGTCGGCCGCAAAGAGTATCTGGACTCGGCCAGCGATAACTTCATCATGCGCACTTTCGGCGGAACCCGGGCGATGCTGTCGTTCTTCATGGAACGCGGTAAAATATCTCCGGACGATCTCGCAGAACTTGAGCGGGAACTGGAAAGGCGGAACGAAAAATGAGCATGGCAATACTATGGTATGTCCTGACCGGCTGCATCCGCGGCGCAATGGTGGTGCTGGTGATAATGCTGACGGAACTTGTGCTCCGCCGCAAACTGATGTTCGCCGGACTCCGCGGCCTTTATCTGGCCGCGATACTGCTGGTTATCCTGCCAGTTGGCTTCATGTCGCTGCCGGATGCTCCGGCGCGAGGACAAGGCATGTCCACGCTTGAAAGCGGTGTTGCGATGCTGACGGAAATTCCATCGACAATCAGCCGGTCGGCAAACATCCGCCGGACGACCGGCGGCGTTACGCGCCGGGAAAACACGACGCGGTACGAAGCCGCGCCGGCCGAAGCGCCGAAGACGACCGCCGCCATGAACATCTTCGATCTCGCCATGCTGGCATATGCGGTGATTGTCGCGGTGCTTTGGGCAAAGCAATTTGCCGGATATTTCATATGGCTACGGCGAACCGCCAGCTGTCCGGATATCGCCGCCGGACGACTGTTCACGCTGTTCACCACGGCGCGGGAGACGGCCGGATGCGCCAAGCTCTCCGTGGTGCTGAAGGACGGCGGCACGCGGCTGCCGGAACCGGCCAGTTTCGGGTTCGGACGGCACCGTGCGGTGTTCTGCCCCCTCGCCCGGCAGAACGATTTTTCCGATGCAGAATGGCGAATGCTTTTCACCCATGAGATCGAACACCTGAAACGCGGTGACAATGCGGTCAATTTTCTGCTCTGTCTGCTGGAATCTCTTCTGTTTCCCAATGTATTTCTGCGGATGCTGGCCAACCGGTTCCGGCTGGTCTGCGAACTCGACTGCGACGCCGCGGTCAGGCGCAGTCCGGGATTCGATGCTGCGCTGGCTGCCGTTTACTCGCGGCTTCTGCTGGCGTTCCGCGCCCCCGGAACCTCAGCAACGCTGGGGTTGGGAGCGGCCGCCCGGCGAATAAAAATCCGGATCGGCGGAATCAATCTGGAAACGCCTAAGAATCATCGCAAAATCGCTATGGCGGCATTGACCGCGGCGATAGCGGCAACCTGCTTCGCGCCGTCGGCGTTTCAGGCGCTCGGCGCGGAAGAAATCGAGTTCATCGACTACGCAAAAGCCAGGCTGGCACCGTTCAACCTCGATATTCCGGACAACGTGTGGACCGGCGGCGGAGTAAACGGCGAACCATCACCCACGCTTGCAAAACTTATCCGCTACGAGTGGAAATGCGATGCCGATGGGTCGCCGCTGGCCGATGGCAATCAGAACGCCGCTGAGCTGATAGATAAGATATGCGACGCCCCCAATCCGATACAGGAATTCAATTGGGATTTGTCAGAACAATCCATAGAATTCCAACTGGAAAGACTGCGCATGTTCAGAATGGCGGCAAGGTTCGATTTTGTCCGTCTCCGGACAGCAGATAATGGCAAAGATATCCTTAATTATATCTCTCAAGAGTTCAGGCTGTCGGAACTGGCGGCTTCGGGACGGCTGATTGTCTCCGCCCTGACCTCCGACGCAATCCTCTGCCTCACATGCGAAGAGTCGTCCGCCATATTGCACAAGCTGTCCTTGCAGCAGCTGGATGAGCTAGATGCTATGACCGCCGAAGCCATCCGGCAATACCGCCATGATGCCGATTCCTGTCTGGCAACGGAACTTATCAGCTTCAGAAATACGCCGACAGCCAAAGAACTCATCAATAATATGACCGAACCGAAATCCGCCGCCGCATTACGCCAATATGCCGACAACATTGCCGAGCTGGTGGCAATCCGTCAACTTCCGCTGAAAGAACGTGATGAAAGAGCAAATGCCTTCTTCAGGAAACTGGCGGACGCAAGCCAATCGGAACGCATGTTCGAGTTCTTCGCCTACTTTGAAAAAGCCGAAACCGCAGAGCGCCGTACCGATGTGCGTCTGGCGCTGCTGCGCTGCGCGATTGCGATGGAAAAACAGCGGCGGGCCGACGGCGCCTACCCGTCTATCATTCCCGGCATCGACCCCTACTCCGGCCAGCCGTTCAAGTTCAAGGACGGCACACTGTACAGCGTCGGGGGAAACGGGATCGACGATGGTGCTATGCGACCTATGGACCATCCCGACGTCGACGACATATCGGTTCACCTGTAGGCACTAACTCCGCTCGGAAGCGGTTTCCGTTGAATCGGCTTCCATGGCCATGGCCACAATCAGGTCATGGCCTTCCGGGGATTTGACCACCCGCTTGTAGACGTCGCACAATATCCGGCCGCCGCGCATGGTCGGCATCATCATGCGCCTGATGACAACAGAGCCACCCGCCTCAACCGCGGCGTGATCATGTACTTCTATCTCCGCCCTCATGTCGTCTGAAATTTTCAGATCGCTCAGGCAACGGCCTATAATACTTTCATAGAGTCCTATGTTCCCGCCAAGCTTGCTGTTCCACAACAGGAACCGGTTGTGGTCGGTGAAATCCTTCACATAGATATTCACCGGCAGATTCTCTATAATGGTACGCAGCAGTTTCATTGTCGATTCGGCACGAAGCGCAGCTTCCCGCTCGGCCGTGACATCCACGCTAACGCCCAAAATGACCCGGCGGCCATCACCGAGTTCGATCATTTGCTTGATGGCGTTGAAATATGACTTTCGACCGCCGATGGTATCGAACGTTTCCGAAAAAGTCATCATGTCCCGGCCGGACTTGACCAATTCCTCGTCGTTTTCACGGATACGGGCGGCCTCGGCAGCGCTGCCCATCACCTCGTAATCGGTACGTCCCACCGCGCCGCCGTCCGGCAGCGACAGCAGCCGGTGCATGGCCCGGTTGCCGGTGAGATAGACATAGTTGTCATCCGCGTCCTTGGTAAAAACCGGAAACGGCAGATTGTCAAGAATCGAGTTCAGCATGGTCAGCGTGTCAAGATGCTCCACATACTGGCGTTCCGAGGCCGTGATATCCGCCATCATTCCGAGACACTCATCCGGATTGCCGGTTCCGGCCCCGGTGCAAAACAGATTATACCAGCGGTTCACGCCACGGTAACAGGTTTCGATCTTGATATTCACCTCCTGAACCCGCCCGGAATGGAGATCTTTCAAATTGCGGTTCAGCAATTTAAGCGACTCGGAGGTCAGCCACTCCTCAATCGGAACCAGTTCGCCGTCTGGCGAAACCAGCCGGAAAAGATCGGTGTTCCACAGCGGAGTGCTTACCTTTGTAACCATATTGTAACGGAAAAAACTCATGGCCGTGCGTGCGCATACCCGGTTCATCAATTCGCGGTTGGCTTCGGCCTCGCGCTGAAGCCGCAGTTCGGAGGTGACATCGTGGAGCATGAGCACCGCTCCGGCCACTTCTCCGTCGGCATCACGCAAAATCTCGGTGTTTTCGACAACACTGGTTTCATGCCCGTCCCGTCCCGTCGCAATTCTGGCGGATTCGCCCCGAATCGCCTCGCCGGTGGCCAGAGTTGCCGTCAGTGCCGATCCGACTCTCTCGCCGTTCTTCATGCTGGACAAAACCAGCACTCCGTCCAGCTGCCGCCCCGCCGCCTCCGACGAGGAACAACCGGTTATGGCCGCGGCCGCCGGATTCATGGTGACTATCCGCCCTTCGCCGTCAACAATGATTGCGCCGTCCGCCAGACTGTTCACGATCCGGCCGAAACGCTCCCCGGTTTCCCGCTGCGCCGCCATTGCGCACCGACGCCGCACCATGGCAAGCTCACCGCGCCGCAGTCTGCCGCGAAGCCGGCGGCGGCCGCACCATGAGCCGCAGGCAAACGCGGCAACTACCGCCGCGGCGGCCGAAATAATGATGGCAGATTCACTCACGATATGCCGCATCCTCCCGGCTGCCGTTCTGGTTTACGGCGGTGATGTCCACCGTGCTTTCCACCACATATTCAAGCCTGCCGATGTGATCAATGATCGGTTCGGCGGTAATCAGATTGGTACGCCCGCCGACTTCCAATATTGCGGTCGAGGTTTTGCCGGAGGCAAGGCAACGGCGCACAGGACAATCCTCCGGCGGCTCGTCATGACCGCAGAAGTTGTTCCAGCATAGCTGCTGATGAACATCCCGCTCGGACTTCCCCACCAGCCGGCAGGCGGCGGTATTGGCGTTCACCACGCGGCCTCCGCTGTCGAAAAGTACGATCGGCATGGGTATATTGGCAAGCACCATCTTCCGTATCCGCATGGCGGCGTCCAAACGCATCTCCTGAAGCGCGTGCTCTTTCGCCAGATGGAACAGCGCCGCGCAATTTTTGAGCATATCTTCGTCGTCGACAGTGAACGGCGCGCCGTCTCCCACTCTGGACATGCCGATGATGCCCCAGTTGCGGCCATGATATTCTATGCTGCCAATAACCATTGCCGCCGCATCGAACCTTTCGCCGATCAAATCCCTCATCCTGGCCATCACTTCTGGATGGTTGAGTTCGCGGTCCACCCGGCATGACTTGTTGCTCTCCAGCGTCTCCGCCAAATCTGGAAACTCGGAAGGCGTGATGCCTTCCCAGAAGTCCATCTGCGGCTCCACATTTTCCGCCGTCCACTCGAAACTGCGGTCGGTAAAATCAACCGGCGTGGAATAACAGGTGATATAGCAGCGGTCGGCCCGGCAATGGCCGCCGATCACTCCAAGTATGCGGCCGACCACCCTGTCATAGTCGTCATCCGATGAAATTTCGCGCAGACATGCGTTATATATCTGTTCGTTGTCCAAAAGCCGGTTTTGACGGCGAATGGTCTCCTGAAGCTCGCGCTCCAGGTTGAAACGCTCGGTAAAATCGATGAATGCGCCAAGCAGATAGCTGTGGCCGGACGGCATTCTGATCGGCAGTTTTGTCATATGATAATGGCGGCGTTCCCCGCCGATTTCGCGGGTCTCATCTCCGAAGACCTGACGCCCGCCGGCCATTACGGCGGTGTCCTGGCGACGGAAGTACTCAGTCAACTTCGGAAATACCTGAAAATCGAAGTCGGTTTTCCCCACCACGTCGGAAGCGGCGACTCCGATATATTCGGCCAGTTTACCGTTCCACATCCGATAACGGAAGTTGTCGTCGGCATCCTTGAGGAACAAGCCAACCGGGATGTGATCGAACACGGCCCGCAGCAGCAGCTTGGACTCCTCCGCAGACTGCTGAGCCGCCAGCAGCCCGGTAACATCTATCGCCGCCGCCAGCAAATAAGTCCGTCCGTCGGAATCCTTGAACGAAGTCTTGGAAGCCTGTATCCGGCGGGTTCCGAGCGAAGTCGGCAGTTCTTCCACGCATGTGCAGATGCCGCCGGCCTCGATAACCCCGCGATCCTCACGCCGGAACCGTTTGGCGGTTTCAACATCGAAAAGGTCAAAGTCGGTGTGCCCGACAACCCGTTCACGATCAATTCCCATCGCGGTTCGCCACGCCGCGTTGGCAATGAGATAACGGTCGTCATCGTCGGCATCTTTGACCACCATATAGCACGGCAGGGATTCTATTACTTTCCGCAACAGCTTGTCGGCGTCATCAATCCGCCGGGCTCCGCCGTCAAACGCGGCGAGATTCTGTATTGCCAGCGCGATTCCCGGCCTGACGCCTTTTCCGCTCGGCACGCGGACGGCGGTGAGCCGATAACTGCCGAAGGCATCGTTCCCGGCACGATATTGAACGGCTATGGTTTCAACCGTCCCCGACAGCAAGGCTTGCCATTGGCTGCGGAACAATTCACGATCGTCCGGATGCACCCATGATTCAACCTGAAGCGGCCGTTCGTCCGCATCGCGTCCCCAATTTTCCATCCGGCCAAGCAGTGGCCGGGGATTGGTGCCGTCCGCTCCGGCCATGCCGAAATCGAAGCCCGCGGCTGCAGCGGCGGCCCGAACCGCCTTCAACGCATCCGTCAGGCGGCGGCGACGCGAACGCGCAAGCGTGATGTCTTCAATCGCCAACACCGTGTTTATCAATCTGCCGCCGACGCCCCAAACCGGCTCCGCTCTCACGCGAACCTGCTTCATCCGGCCGCCGGCCGCCCGAATCACCGCCGAAACCGGCAATTTCGTTCCGACACCCGACGTCATCACTTTACGCACCGGCGACGGCACCGGTGCCCCATTTTCCGCCGAGACCAGCGGCAACACCATTTCCACCGGCAGATTCATAGCCGAAGATTCGGAATAACCGGTGATCGCGGCGGCCATGGCGTTCATCATCACCACATTGGCATTGGCGTCGGTCACGATCACGCCGCCGCAGGCTTCAAGCACCGCTCTCAATATTTCCGCATTGTCGGCAACACTACGGCGCAGCCGCCAAAGCCGAAGCATCGTCAGCCACAGAGTCACCGCCACGGCAACGGCAACGCATACCGCTATTTCCCGATACATGGGTCAATCCTTTCACCGCCGCGCACCCCCGAAAAGAAGGCGCCCAGCTTTGCAAGTGTAACCGGTTTCACCAATACCGCGTCGAACCCTCCGGCCGCCTCGCTGCCGGGAGCATCGACATCGGCGGTGACCATCGCCAGTTTGATATTCGCGCCTCCGGGCAAACGCCGAATGCGGCGGGCCAGCTCGTCGCCGGTCATATCCGGCATACGCAGGTCGGTAAGCACGGCTTCGGCGTTGAATGTCTTGAGTATCTCAAGCGCCCGGGCTCCGGACTCGGCGGTACGCACATCCAGCTTGAGCCTGGTGCAAAGGCCATGAAGCAGTCTGCGGTTAACCTCCTGGTCATCGACCGCCAGTACCCGTATGCCGGCCGCCGGCATACCACAAAATTCCGGTTCCGTATCCGGCTCGAGCTCCCTTGAAAACCGCAAGTCGGGAAGTTCCAACACAAACACGCTGCCGCAGTCCACGCGACTGGAGGCCTTCAGCGTACCCCCCATCTGACCGGCAAGCAGCCGGCAGATCGGCAATCCCAGACCGGTACCCTGACCAGTGGTCGAAACGCTTTGTTCGAAAGGATTGAATATCGTGTCAAGCTCGTCGGCGGCAATGCCGATGCCGGTGTCGGCCACTTCCACGGTCAGCGTCCCCGTCTCGGGGCCGGACTCACGGAACCGGCAGCTTACGGCAACGCCGCCGGCGTCTGTGAATTTAACCGCGTTGCCCACCAGGTTAAGCAATATCTGCCGCAGCCGGGATCCGTCAAGATAGATGCTGGACGGAATGTCGGCAATATCCGTCTTTCCGGAAAGTCGTTTTTCCTTCAACCCAACCTCAAACATAGTCATGATCTCTTCGATCATAAGCGGTATGGAGGTCGGAACCGCACGCAGCTGCATCTTGCCGGATTCGAGCTTGGCAAGATCGAGTATATCATTTATCAGGTTGAGTAAAGTGGTTCCGGCCAGCTTTATGGCACGGACCGACTCCATAGTGACGACGGGATCGGCGCACCCCGGCTCCAGCAGTTCGGCAAACCCGATCACGGCGTTTAACGGAGTGCGCAGTTCATGGCTCATGGTGGCCAGGAACATGCTCTTTTCCTCCGCGGCCTTTTCCGCCTGTCTGGCGGCACCGGCAAGCAACTCGCGCGATTTATCGATCTCATCAAGTCGCTGTTTGCGTTCCCCCGCCAGACGATACAGAGAAACGGCATCCCAAAGAATATCCAGACTGCGGTCGCCGATATCGGCGACGCCCGACTTGGAGTCTATGCCTATAACCCCGGTAAGCTGGTCACCGGTAAATATTCCGACATGAAGCACAGATTTTATTCCCCGCGTTTTCATCGCCGTCCGGATTCCTCCCTGTACCGCCGACAGCCGCCCCACATCCGCCACCCGGATAAAACGCTCCTGCCGCAGGACTTCGGCCATTGCGGCAAACTTGACTTTCGGCACATTGACGCCGTCGCCGGCCGGCAAAGCCACCCCCGGCCGCACCCATTCAAACATCAGGTTGCAATATTCGCCATCCTGAGAAAATTCATGTATATGGCAACGGTCGGCACCGGTGGTCTCGCCGATCACGCGCAGCATTTCGCGCATCGCCCGCTCAAAGTCGAACTCACTGGATATCCCGCGCAGACATTGATTTATGACCCTTTCCGCCATTATGTGACCATCGAGATCGCGGATCAGCTTCTCGCGCTCGCGAGCCATCTCCTCGCGCTCGGTCACGTCCAGCCCCATTATCAACACCCATGTCGAATTTCGATCCACCGCCACCGGCAAAGAACGGGTTTGCAGCGTTTGGGGCGATTCCTCGCTCCAGTGCATATGCCGGACCGCCTCGCGACCGCCATCGGACAAGGTCGATTCGTCCTCCCGCCGCAGCATCGCGGCCACCTTGGAAAGTTTTTCGATTTCGAAATCGGTCCGCCCCAGCACTTCGGCGGCGGTGCAGCCGGACAGCCTTTCGGCGGTGCGGTTCCAAAGCGTATACCTGAAATCGTTCGACGCATCCTTGGCCGCCACGAACGCCGGCATGTAATCGAGCACCCGTTTCAAAAGTTCGCGCTGTTCGGCCTCGCGGGTTCTTGCCGCGTCCGCCTCGGTAACGTCGAGCGCCGCCCCGGCAATCATGCGTTTGCCGCCGGAGAGGTTGAACGCTTTCTTATAAAGCTGATAGACCCGCTCATTGCCTTCGCCGCGCCGAACCCGGCTGACAGACTGCACCACGCGGTCGGAGCGATCGGCCTCGCGGTCGGACAACATATAAGCGTCGGCGGCGGCGGCATCGAACAGTTCGGAATCCAGGCCGCCGATCACCTTCTCCATGTCCAAATCGAATTCGCGGCAAAACTCGCGGTTGCAGACGGTATAGCGCAAACCTCCGGTAACTTCCTTCACAAACAACGGTACCGGCGCGGCATCGAGAAAGGCCTGTATAAGTTCATTGGCATCGCGCAATTCCCGTTCGCGCCGCCCGGTGTTGGTCTCGTTCCGCAACAGCCCGAAGACGATCCGTTCACCGTCCCGTCCAACGCTGACCGCACAACGCATACGGTAGTGGCGCAGATCGTCGAAATAGTCTGAACGAAACACGCATTCGGCCTTGTCGATAGCCCCGGTACAAAGCCCGTTGCGCAACCGCATGAATTCCGGCAGGTCAGCCGAGCATATCCACTCTTCCGGCTGCACCGGAAACTTCCCGTTGAAAGCCCACAATTCACCGAGCCGCTTGCCGATAGCCGTAACCCGGCCTTGGGACGGACTGTAGCAGAAATAGCTGAGATCGCACCATGAGGAAATCATTTCCAAAACTTTTTCGTCCAGCTCAAGTTCCTTTCGCAACGCATGCTCCGCACCGCGGTCGGCAAGCAAAACCATGGTTTCGCCGCCGCGCCGAACCGGAACCACCCGGCAGCGAACCGGAACGATGTCTCCGCCTCTGGCAACCAGCTCGCCATCAAACTCGCAAGCGGACTGCAAGCGCCAATTCCACCTTCGCTCATCCACAAACCTCAGGATATTTTCAACTGGTTTCCCAGCGAGTTCGGAAGGATAATATCCAGTCAAACGACCGAACGCGTTGTTGCTGTCCACCACACGGCCGTCTTGATCAACAAATACCGCCCCTTCCTTCATGGCGTCAAAAACGCGAAATCTCCGCTTGGCGTGTTCGCTCTCGGCGCGGCCTTGACGAAAATCGGGATCCAGCGAAATCCACGCCGCCAATTTGCCGTCGCCAAGCAGGCGGATCATTTCACCGACGCCCGAATCAGCACCGTCACGTCCGCCGGAATGAATGACGGCACGGCAACGCGACAGCAGATCGGCGCCATCCGCTCCCGGAAAACCGGACAGCCCGGACGCCAGCCGCCGCTGCTTGCGGTCGGTCACCAAAAAGCGCAAAGGCAGAACGGACAACAGTTCGCGATTCAACCGCAGGGCGCGCCGCATATGGACGATCACGGTCATTTGGATCAAAATGACCGCCACCGCCACCACCAGCGCTCCGATAATATAGTTTGTCATGCGTTCCGTTGTTTTCCGTTAAAACTTATAATTCCGCAACCATAAACCATAATTAAGAATGTGAATAAATGACAAGTGAAGAGTCCGGCAACCCGTCGGCGACGGCCCGGACGAAACCGGCGCCTCGTACATTCCCACCCCGAAAACTTCTGCTCAAAAACCGACGCGCCAACGTCAGCCATCCCCAAAACATATAAAACACCTCTTGCGGGTACCGTCGCGGCATCCGCAAATCCATCCGGCCGGCTTCCGCCGTATGCTATGAATATCAATCGTTTAAACTTGGTTTACACCCCATATTGCAACAATATAACTACGCCCGTACTCTTAATATATAATGGAGTTTTCATAAAAGCAACATCCATCCGACCGGTCGAATAGTTATTTTTCAAAAAAAGTACATTTTTTTCACTGTTTTTTATATTTCTTTCTGAATTTACAAAGAAAACAACCGAATCACATCCTGCCGCATTTCCCGTTTTTAACAGTTGCGGCTTTGCTTTCCGCCGGTATAGGTATTATATTATCCCAAAGATATTACGGAGGAACCACATGAGTACCAACCCCGAATTTACCGATAGTGAACTGGTTTCCAGGATTTCCGAACTCAAGCATAAGCGCCATGCGGTAATCCTTGCCCATAATTACGAACCGGCCGAGATACAGGACATTGCCGACTTCTGCGGCGACTCTCTGGAACTTAGCATCAGGGCCGCCGAAACCGACGCCGAAGTCATCGTCTTCTGCGGCGTAAGGTTCATGGCTGAGACCGCAAAAATCCTCTCCCCGGAAAAAACCGTTCTCTTGCCGGCGCCGGATGCCGACTGCCAGATGGCCCGGATGATCGACAGCGCAAAGCTGCGTGAACTCAAGCAGCGCCATCCCCACGCCAAGACCGTCTGCTATGTAAACTCCACCGCCGAGGTCAAGGCGGAAGTTGACATCTGCTGCACTTCGGCCAACGCGGCCGCGGTGGCCGCCGGAATCGAAGGGGAGATCCTGTTCGTGCCGGACGGCAATCTGGCCCGTAATGTCGCAAACGCGCTCGACCGCTCGAATATTCTGCCTTTCCGCGGCTATTGCCCGATTCATCATCATTTCACAGTGGAAATGATCGAACGCCGACGGCGCGAATTTCCGGGCGCGGTGGTGTTCGTGCACCCGGAATGCCCGCCAGAGGTGGTTGCGGCGGCCGACGCGGCGCTTTCAACCGGCAAGATGCTGAAATTCGTCAAGGACTCTCCGGCCAAGGTATTCATCGTCGGCACCGAAATCGGCATGCTGCACCGGCTGGAAAAGGAGAATCCCGACAAGATTTTCGTACCGCTGACCGGTCAGGCGGTATGCCCGGATATGAAGAAATGCGGACTGTGGGATGTGTTCCTGGCCCTGCGTGACATGCGGGAAAAAATCGAGCTGCCGCCAGACATTCTGCGTCGGGCGAAAGCACCTATCGAACGGATGCTCAAGGCGTGAACGTCTCTCTGTCCGCATGCCGGATCGTCCGGTCGCGCCGCCGAACGATGGCGCTTCAGGTTCGCGACGGCGAACTGGTGCTCCATCTGCCGCTGACGGCAGGCATATCCGCCGCCGAGCTGTTTCTGGAGCGCCATGCGGCGTGGGCAAAAGCGAAGCTGTCAGAACAGTTGGCGCGGCAGACGCCGGAACTAAAAGTTGAGTTCGGCGCGAAATTCCCACTGTTTGAACGGAATTATCCGCTCAGGCCGGGGGTTCGCATGGGGTTCGACGGCGCATTTTTCCTGCCGCCGGAAAAAGATGGCGACTTGGCGGAAAGTTTGAGAAAAGTTTATTTTTCACTGGCCGGCAGGCTGTTGCCGGCCAAGGTGGAATCAAGGGCGCGCGAGCTGGGTATCATGGTGGCGGGTGTCCGCATATCGTCGGCCAGGCGACGCTGGGGATCGTGCAGCGCCAAGGGAACGATTTCGCTGGCGTGGCGATTGCTGTTGTTGCCTGAAGTATTGTGCGACTATGTCATCGACCACGAGCTGGCTCATCGGCTGGAACTGAATCATTCGCCGCGTTTTTACGCGGCGCTGGAGCGGTTACGCCCGGGCTGGCGCGAATTGCGGCTACAGTTGAGAGAGTGCGGAGAAAAACCGGACAACTGGGTGTGATATGATCGAGAAATCCGAAAAAACACTGCGCCGGAGACGACGGCTGCGCCGCTGGCTGACAATGCTGGTGGTGATGGCGCTGGTTCTGTGGTTCGCACTGCCGGCGGCGGTGGAACGCTGGGTGCTGCCCAAGGCGGCGGCGGCGATGGGCTTCGGATATTTCACCGCCAAGGTGCGGCATATCGGGCCGACGTCGATGGACCTTTCGGACGTTGGAATCGGCTCCGCCCCCGGGTCCGAGCAGATGAACCTGTCGTCGGTGCGGGTGGACTTCACGCCGGGATTCGGCGGACTTACCGTGGACCGGATCACCCTTTCCGGCGTGGAACTTGATGTGGCGATGGATGAAAACGGCGATTTCCGAATCGCCTCGAAGTCACTCGATGAACTGCGCGAAAAATTCACCTCCGACCGCAAGTCCGGCAAATCCAGCATAAAGGTACGCTCGTTCAAGATCGACCACGGTGAAATTATATTCTCCACCGCGCAGTCGCGCTGGCGGCTGCCGGTTACGCTGGAACTCACCATGCCGGAGGATGAGGGATGCGTTATGGCCGGAACTTTCAGGATCGCACAGGCGCGCGACTCGCTGAACGGCACGTTCAGTTATTGCGAAATGAAAAAAAGCGGCGCGATCGAACTCTCCGCCGCAGTGACCACCCAGCGTTATCTGCCATTGTTCGCCGCCACCCGCAATCTGCCGCTCTCCGGGCGGATCGAGGGAAAACTGTTTTGCGGATTCGACCTGAAGGAGCACTCCGCGGCCGGCTCTCTCTCGCTGAGCGGCGACCGGCTGACTTACAATGACATCGCTGTGGAACTCGGCGAAAAACTGGCGCTCTCCTGCAAGAACGGCCGAGTTGCGGCCATATCCTCCGACGGTTCCGTTCTCAAGCTGACATCGCCTCTGTTCGCCGCCGATGTTTCCAGCCTAAGCATTGCCGCCGACGCGGCGCTGCCGTTCGAAGCCGACATAACCGCCGCCGCCGATTGTTCGGTTATGTCCGCAGTTCGTTTCGACTTTCTTCCACAGGCAAAACTGCGAATGGGAGACAATGGTCTGGTCTTCACCGCGACCGGCCCGGTCTCGCCGCGCGGTATCGACGGCATGGTTAGAGGAGACCGATTCGACCTGACTTTCGACTTCTGGTCCGCTCCGCAGCCGCGCTTCAGCGTCAATATCGGCGCCTCCGGCAAAGCTGAACTCGCCCTGTCCAGGAACGGCACGGCCGCCACGCTTGCCAATCCCCGGCTCGAGCTTTCCGGAGCCAAGCGGAGCGAGGTTTGGACGATGCACGGCTCCTTCGCCGCCGACAATGCCTCCGCCACCCTTCCCGGCGGCATGAGCGGCACAGCCGACTCGCTCCACGGCAGCTGGAACGGCAACGACGCGGACAAAGGCAATCTGCTCGAACTGTCGACCGGAAAATTGACCGCCGCTGCTTACGGCCACCGGGCAAGCGCCGGCGGATTCTCAGCCGTCCTTTCCTCGCCGCGCGGATCGACGCTGGCGCTTGCCGTCGGCAATTTCGCCGTGACCGGACTCGAAACCGATCTCGGGTTGCCGGAAATAAAAAAAGCCGAAATGGACATCGATCTCGTTCCGCCCGCCTCCGGCCCGGCGAAGGCACGGCCGTGGAAGGTCGAATGCGGCGACGGATTCGCGGCGGCCGGAACGATAACCGCCACCCCCGCCGGCTGGGCTATCGCAGGTTCCGGCTGGAAGGATACGCCCGGCAGCGGAGACCCGAAACTCAGCGCCACCTTGGACCGCGCTCCGAATTTCCAGATTTTCTGCCATGTGGAACTGCCAGAAACACGGATTGACTCCGAACTGCTGCGCCGCTACTTCCCAAAGATAAAAGATTGGGAGATCGGCGGCACGCTAAGCGGCGAAGCGGAATACCGTTACGGACTCGGGAACAACCGCGGTTTTGCGAATGTCTTTCTCAGCGGCGGCAGCATCAGGAATCCCGAGGCCGGCATTGAACTGCAAAACATCCAATGCGGACTTTCGCTGCCGAATCTGCCGGCGCTTTCGACCGTCGGCCCTCAAAGGGTAACTTGCGAAAAAATCGTATATTCCGGAATAAACATGAACAAATTTCACGCCAGTTTCCAATTGCTTTCCAACGAGGTGCTGGTTGACGAAGCCGGGCTGGGCGTCTTCGGTGGCGAACTTGCGCTGTATGCGCTGCGGCTGCGCAAAAATACCAGCGCCGTAGCCACCACCGTGTTCTGCAACGGCATAAGACTGGCCGACTTCATCAACGCGTTCGGATTTGCACACGCCCACGGCGACGGCCGGGTATTTGGCCGGCTGCCGGTATACTGGAGAAACCACAAGCTGTTTGTTCGCGATGGATTCCTGTTCAGCGAGCCGGGCATTCCCGAATCGCTGCGCATAGCAGACCTGCAGACCGGCGTCGATCTATCTCAGGCTGGCGCAGAGCTGGATCTCGCCCAGGAAGCGATGCGCGACTTCATCTACAACTGGGTCAAGATTTCCCTGAACTCCGAAGGCGAAATGCTGAAAATAAAAGCCACCCTCAGCGGAGCGCCCGCCGGGAATCTGCCGTTCACCTTCGATTCCGGCACCGGCGGCTTCCGACGGGTGGATTATCGTGGAGCCCACTTCCAGGGAATCGACCTGGTTCTCAACTGGAGCATTCCATTCAATAAATTTCTTGAACTCAACGAATTGTACGGAGATTTAACCCAGAGGATAGGAAAATGAAAAAATTGTTTTTGCCGGCGGCTCTGCTGCTGGCGGCGGGCTGTACGCCCTCCATCGAAACCAAAAACGAGGTGGAAATCAAGCCGATCGAGATCAAGCCCATGCAGATCCAGATCGACGTAAACGTGAACGTGCGTGTCCAGAAAGAGCTCAAAGACGCGTTTGGCGAGCTCGACGCAGCTGAAAACAAAATGTAAAGGAGGCCGGATATGAAACTTATGGTCAAACTGATGATGGCCGCGCTGTGTTTCGGCGCGGGAATCGCGGTGTACGCCGCAGCCGACGCAACCGCCAAGGACACCGCGCTGGACAACATGAAAAACCGGCTCAAGACCGTGGTCGAAAACAAACGCGACGGCAAAGTCGGCGAGAATAATCTCGGCTATCTCGCCGCGATGGTCAAGGAAGACAAGACCGTCGACAAGCTGGTTGCCGACGAGAATGCCGACCGCAAGACCGTTTACGACTATATCGCCGCCACCAACAAGGGCATCACCTCCAAAGAGGTCGGCCAGCAGCGCGCCAAGGAGATCGCCAAGAAAGCCAAGCCCGGAGAGTGGCTTCAGGACGCCGACGGCAACTGGTATCAGAAACCGGCCGACGACAAAAAGGATAAGAAATAGGAGTGCCGCCTTTATGGAGAAAGTAAAACTTGCGATTATCGGCGGCGGCCCGGCCGGATACACCGCGGCGATCTACGCCGCCCGTGCGAACCTGTCGCCGGTGGTCTACCTCGGCCCGCTGCCGGGCGGCCTGCTGACCCAGACCGGCACGGTGGAGAACTTCCCCGGCTTCCCCGACGGCATCAACGGCTTCGATCTGGTCTACTCCATGCAGCAGCAGGCCGAGAAGTTCGGCGCGAGAATTGAGATGGTGGCGGTGGAAAAGGTTGAATTCTCGCCGGGAGGCGTGCAGAAACTTCATATCGAAGGCGACGAAACCGTTGAAGCCGACGCGGTGATTGTTGCCACCGGAGCCAATCCGCGCTGGCTTGGGGTTCCCGGCGAAGACGCGCTCAAGGGGCATGGCGTTTCCGCCTGCGCCACCTGCGACGGCGCGTTTTTCAAGAATAAGAAAGTCGCGGTGATCGGCGGTGGAGATTCGGCGATGGAGGAAGCGATGACGCTGACCAACTTTGCCGACTCGGTGACGGTCATCCACCGGCGCGATGCGCTACGCGCCTCCAGGATCATGGCCGACCGGGCGCTGAACCACCCCAAACTGTCCTTCATCTGGGATACCGTGGTTGACGCGGTGCTCGGCGACGGCCATGTAACCGGACTGACGCTGCGCAACATCAAAACCGGCGAAACCTCCGAATTGGCCTGCGACGGCGTGTTCGCCGCACTCGGGCACAAGCCAGCCACCGATCTGGTGAAAGATTCCCTTGAACTGGACGAACATGGGTTCATCGTATTCAAGGAATATTCCGCCACCAGCGTCGAAGGCGTATTCGCCGCCGGGGACTGTGCCGATCCGCGTTATCGGCAGGCGGTCACCGCCGCCGGTTCCGGCGCAAAGGCCGCGCTGGACGCCGAACGCTATCTGGCGCTCAAACAATAAAAAATTCCGCCGTCCGGACATGTTCACGGACGGCGGAACTCAAGGCTCGGGACGGGGTTTCGACTCCGTCCTTTTTTATTGCAGCTTAGAAGCTGTCCTCATATATCTGGCGGACTACGGCGGGAGTGGCCTCGGTGGGTGCCATATCCAGCAGCCCTTTGAGCGACGGAGTCTCGAAGGCCAGACGGGTGAGAGTTTCCATATCGCCTTTCTTAAGCCCGAGGTCGCCCAGCCGTTCGCGAATGCCAACCGACGCCAGCCAGCTGCGGACGCCGTCCGCCGCCGCGTCGGCCTCGGCCGGCACGCCGGAGAGGTTGGCCACGATCGGGCTGAGCACGTCCGCCAGCACCGCCGGGCGGGCGACATATATCTGGCGCAACACAGCCGGCAGCAGCACCGCCAACCCGAGCCCGTGGGCCAGATCCGGCTTCACCGCGCTGAGCGGATGCTCAAGCGCGTGGGTGTAATGCAGCATGCCGTTGTCGAACGACACACCGGCGATCATCGAAGCATAATGCAGGAAATAACGCGCCGTGATGTCGCCGCCGTCGGCGATCGCGGACGGCAGATACTTCGCCACCAGCCGCACCGTCTCCTTGCCAAGCAGCGCGGTCAGCGGACCGGCCACCTTGGTGGTGGCCGCCTCGATCACATGGTTGACCGCGTCAACGCTCACATAACGGGTCTGGTTCGGCGGCAACGCCACGGTAAGTGCCGGATCGTCGATCGCCCAGGTCGGATAGATGCAGTCGTAGGCGATGGCCGGCTTGTACTGTTTTTCCAGAATGCTGACCACCGCAAGACGGTTGGTCTCGCTGCCGGTGCCGTGAGTGAGGTTGATTGCGGCAATCGGCGCCGCTTTGGCCGGGATGAACCGGTATTCGTAGAGTTCGCGAGCATCATGCCCCGGGTTGGCCAGCAATATGGCGGCCGACTTCCCGGCATCGATGGCGGAACCGCCGCCGATGGCGATCACCGCGGCGGCGCCGGTTTCGAAGCCGAGTTTCGCCGCTTCGTCGACCTGTTCGGTGGTGGGGTTGGGCGTAACCTTGTCGAAGATTGCAAACTTGACGCCATGGTTGTTAAGAGCGGCCTCGACCCTGTCCCAGGCTCCGGTGCGGCGATAAGCGGAATGACCGGTCACCACCAGTACCGATTTGATGCCTGCGGCCGCCATCTCGGCAGCCACCACTTCGATCTTCTCCACCGCCCCGGCTCCGAAAAACACTCTGGTGGCGGTGCGCAGTTCGAGCACCTGATGAACATCTATAGCTTTTTCCCACATAAAACACCTCCTTGTGTTTCAAAGATCACTTCACAAAGATAAGCAGGTAAGCAGACTTATAATCCTTGCCGCTGCCGGACAGCGTCCAATCCGGATTGCCGTCGGAACGGTTGCCGATGCCGAGATCGCATTTCGCGCCGTTCTGCCACGCGTTGAACGCAAATACCGTCTGTTTGGCAGGAACATTATGGATCTGGAATGATCCGTAGCCGGAAACCCCGGCCCCGTCCGCGGGTGAATCGCCGAAATCGTAGGTCTTGTCGGAAGCTCCGGCCACACCGCGCGCATTGGGCGTGGTGTAGTTGGACGGAAACATTTCCACCGCCAGTGCGTCCGGAAAGAAGCCGGAAGCCACACCCTCGACATTGGTGGTTACTTTGGCGTTCTTGAGCGTGTCGGTGCAGAATGCGCCGCTGGCGGCGGTGGGCAGACCGAGCTTGGCGGGGTCGTCACTCCACGGATCGGACTCCACGCAGACAAACTTGCTCGTGCCGTCATTGCCGATAAGCTGGGCGAATATCGCGACCCGGCGGATTTTGTCGTTGAACCGGTGTTCGGCGGCATACTTGCAGGAGCGGTTGTCCCCGCTCATCACGCCGTCAAGCGGCTGAATCCGGTAAAGAAGTTTGTAATCGGAAAGCTGCGGCACGAGTTCGTCGGCCATGCCGCGTTCCGGAATGTCGCCGGAACGGAAAGTCGCCAGCGGCAGACCGTTTTCAGCACCGGCCAACGATGCGGTGGCGGTCTTGTGCCACCCGTAGCGAACCGCGCAGGGCTTCGCAACGCCGGGAGCGGATAGCGCTACCTGGTTTCCGGTGACGGCGGCGGTGGCGGCATGCCAGCCTCCGGCGGCGTCGGCCAGCTCGAAAGCGGCGGTGCCGTCGATGGATTTAAGCTGCTTGCAGTTGGAAAAGGTCAACACCAGTTTGCCGTCCGCGACCGTCATCTGAGCAAGCCGCGGCTCCTCGACATTGCCGACGTCTTTCCCGTAAGTATAAGCGAGCGCCTTGCCGGCCAGCCGCTGTCCGGCCGGGCGCTTGTCCGGCGGGTGGATGTTGTCCACCGAATGGGTGTCGTTTATGGCGGCCATGTGAACGCCGGGCTCCTTGTCGGCAAAATTCTGCTGGCATTCCCACATTTTCGGCAGCACGTCATATTCGGCCTGGTTGTTGTGGGGGGCAAGCTGAACAAAGTAAAACGGCATGTCGGGATTGTGAAAACATTCGCGCCAGGAGTCTACCCAAAGCTTCATCAAATCGCCGTAGACGGCGCTGTCCCACAAATTGGCCTCGCCCTGATACCAGATCACACCGGCCAGCGAGTAAGGAGAAAGCGGAGCGATCATGCCGTTCCAAATGACCGACGGATCGCCGAGCCCGATTTTCTGCCCGAGCTGCCACGGATACTCCGGCGGCAGCGGAATCTGGGATTTGTCCTTCACCGCGTTGCGGGCGGCGGTCTCCCATTTACGATGCTCTGACTGATAGGCCTTCAGCAGTTCGTCGGCATATTCGCTGCCGGGAACCCGGGCGCGCAGAAGCTCGCGCTTGGCCTGCCAGCGGGCATCGGTGGAACTGAGAAAAGCCGCGGGCCCGATCCACGGTTCGATCCTTGTGGCGGACCAGGAAGCGTCGATAAGCCCCACCGTCACGCCAAGCTCCTTCTGTATCCGGCGGCCGAAGAAGTAGGACACGGCGGAGAATCCTTTAAGGGTTTCCGGAGCGCAGAGCCGCCATGAGGCGTTGACGTTGAACTCCGGAACCGCCGACATGCGCTGAGGAACGTTCAGAAGCCGGATGGCGTTGTCGGCACAGTCGGTCAGTACCGAAGCGCCGTCGGTGTTGAGTTCCACCGTCCACCACATGTTGCTCTGACCGGAGCACAGCCAGACTTCACCCACCATCACGTCGGAGAAAACCTTTTCATTTACGGTGAGTTCATAGGGGCCGCCCGCTTCCATCGCGGGAAGTTCCACATAAAAATTGCCTTCGCGGTCGCCGCGCCCGGTCACGGTGGCGCCGTTCATTGTAACGGTGATCTTCTCGCCGCGTTTGGACTTTCCGAACACCGGTATCGGGCGGTTGCGCTGCAACACGGCATGGTCGGAAAAAACATTGGGCAGCTCCACCGCGCCCAATACAAGCGCCGCCAATACCATCGAAAGAATCCCGGCAAATTTACGCATTACATCCCTCCTTTTTGGTTTTTTCATAATATTTTACACCGAAAACGTTGAAAATTCAACAAGCCGGGATAACTTATTTATGCTTTCCATAAAACAAAAAAACGAGGTTTGCCAAATGAAGATCGATTCGATCATTTCCCGCTACGAAAACGAACTGGTTAACTCGGTTATTCCGTTCTGGGAAAAAAACTGCGAGGACAAAGAGTTCGGCGGCTACTACACCATGCTCGACCGCGACGGTTCCGTCTATGACCGCAGCAAATACATGTGGATGCAGTGGCGCATAGTCTACATGTTCGCCTCTCTTTACTGCACCAAATACCGCAAGGACAGCTTCCTCGACATCGCCAAGCAGGGATACGAATTCCTGACCCGGCACGGCCGCCTCGACGACGGCAGCTACTACTTCCAGCTCAACCGCAAGGGTGAGCCCGCTATGTCGCCTTACAGCATCTTCTCCGACTGCTTCGCCGCGATGGGCGCCGCCGCCATGTTCGAGGCCACCGGCGAGGAGAAATACAAGCTCGAAGCCGAATCAGCCATGAATAGCTACATCCGCCGCATTCCGAACCCGAAGGGCAAATATGAAAAATGTCTGCCCGGCAAAGGCAGCCGCCTCGCGCTCGGCAGCTACATGATCCTGGCCAATCTCGGCGCGGTGATGAAGCAGAGCCTGAACAGCGACAAGTTTGAGAATGACACCGCCGAGGCGGTCGAAAAGGTGATGAAGCTGTTCTGGAACCCGGAACACCGCGTGGTCTGCGAAAACGTGAACCCCGACGGCACTTTCGATTACGACAGCTGCGAAGGCCGCTTCGTCAATCCCGGCCACGGCCTCGAAACCATGTGGTTCATGATGCAGTACGCCGAGCGCACCGGCAACCAGGAGGTGCTGAAAAAGGCCTTCGAATACACCGAGGCCATCTTCAAGTTCGGCTGGGACCCGCAGTACGGCGGCATCTTCTACTTCATGGACGTGCTGGGCAAACCGCACATGGAACTGCAATGGGACATGAAGCTGTGGTGGCCCCACAACGAAGCGCTTATCGCGATGCTCTTCGCCTACCGTCTCTCCGGCGACAAGAAGTTCTGGAACTATTTCGAGCAGGTCGACCAGTGGACCTGGGACCGCTTCCCCGATCCGGCCCACGGCGAATGGTTCGGCTATCTCAACCGTCAGGGCGAGGTCAACAACCAGCTCAAGGGCGGCAAGTGGAAGACCTTCTTCCATGTTCCGCGCTGCCTGCTGTTCTGCATCAACCAGCTGGAGGCGATCAAGGCCGCCGGACTGGCGGAGTAGAGCCGTTACGGCTCGCCGTTCCGACCGATGGAAAACATGCATTACACCGGCGTGAGCATGCTAGGCGTGTTCGCGCCCGGTGACGACCTTTCCGCCGAGGCCGTGGAATACGGCGCGGCGGAGGTCGGCGACGTGATCGTGTTTTCCGATCCGGCCAATCCGAAGAAACTTTTCGTACACCGGGTGATCACGGTCGCGCCGGCCGGGCTGCGCACCCAGGGCGACAACAACGCCCTGCCCGACCCGTTCACCCTGCCGCCGGACACCCGCATCTTGCGAGTGGTCTCACGGCGGCGCGGCTCCGCTGAATCCGCCGTCACCCGCGGTAAGGCCGGGCGGCGGGAATTCCGGCGCAACCAGCGCCGGGTGCGGCTGCGGCTGCTATGGCGCCGCGCTCTGCGGCGGCCCGCCAGACTGGCGCTTCTGCGCCGCTTCGCGCCCTCTCCCCGCCAACTCGAAAAAAAGCAGTTCCGCCGCGACGGCCGACTATTCAAATCTCTGCTCTATCGCGGAAATTCCGTGGTGGCGTCCTATGATTTCGACGCCGCCCGCTGGGTGGTGTGCGGCAAATGGAAACTGTTCTATTCGGCCCGTTCGCTCGCCGCAATCAAGCCCTGACCTCCCTGAATCTTCAGTTCGGAACTCAAAAAAAAAAGCGCGGCTCTTGCCGCGCTTTGACTCGTGTATTGCCGCAATGCGGAATTACATCAGCATGCCGCCGTCGCAGTTGATGACCTGGCCGGTCACATAGTCGGCGTCGGAGGAGGCGAGGAAGTAGACCACGTTGGCCACATCCTCGGGCTTGCCACCGCGCTCGGCGGGAATGATCCGCATGAACATATCGGTGGCCTCCGTGGAGAGCTTGCCGGTCATGTCGGTGATGATGTAACCCGGAGCCACCGCGTTGCACTGGATGTTGCGCTTGGCGAATTCCTTGGCGGTGGTCTTGGTCAGGCCGATCACGCCGGCCTTGCTGGCGGCATAGTTGGCCTGGCCAACATTGCCCATCTCGCCGACCACGCTGGAGATATTCACGATCTTGCCGGCGCGCTGCTTCATCATCGGGCGGACGGCAGCTTTGGTGAAATTGAAAGTACCCTTCAAATTTACCGCGATAACCGCGTCGAAGTCGGCTTCGGTCATTCGCAGGATCAGGGTATCGCGGGTGATGCCGGCGTTGTTGACCAGAATGTCGAGGCTGCCGAAATCGGCGACAACTTTTTCCACCGTGGCTTCCGCATCCTCGAACTTCGCCACGTTGGCGGCGTAGGCCTTGGCGTTCACGCCCTTGGCCGCAAACTCCTTGGCGGTGGCTTCGGCCACTTCCAGCATGATATCAACGATCGCCAGCGACGCGCCGTTGGCCGCGAGCTTCTCGCAGATGGCCTTGCCGATGCCGCGCGCACCGCCGGTAACGATAGCAACTTTTCCTTCAAGCGACTTTCCCATGATGTCTACTCCTTGTCAAAATTGTTCAAACTCTCAAAACTGTTTATATTGTACGGCTTGACTTCCGCGTCGGTACGGCGCAGAAGGTTGGTGAGCACATTGCCCGGACCGAATTCGATCATGGTGTCGGCACCGGCGGCGATCATTCGCTGCACGCTCTGCGCCCATCGGACGCTTCCGGCCACCTGATGATAGAGATTGTCGCGAATCTCCGCCGCGTCTTTTGCGGGTTCGGCGGTAAAGTTGTGGTAAACCGGCACCTGCGGCATGGCGATGGCGGTATCCGCCAGCACCGCCTTCAGCCCTTCGCCCGCCGGAGCCATCAGCCGCGAGTGGAACGCACCGGCCACTGCGAGCGGAATCACCCGCTTCACGCCCTTATCCTTGAGCATGGCCGTCGCCTTTTCGATCCCCGATACCACGCCGGAAATCACGATCTGGCCGGGAGAATTGTAGTTGGCCACGTCTATACCGCACTCGGAGCACACTTCCCGAATCACGCTTTCGTCGCCGCCGAGAACCGAGGCCATGGTACCGGGATTGGCGGCACATGCCTCATCCATCAGCGCAGCACGCTTGTTGAGCAACAGCAGCCCTTCGACGAACGAGAAACTCCCGGCGGCATAAAGCGCGCCATATTCGCCGAGGCTGAGCCCGCCGGCGGCAAACGGCCTGATCTCCGGATGCGCGGCCCGGAAAGCCTCCAGACAGGCGCAACTCATAGTGTAGATGGCCACCTGACATATGCGGGTGCGGGTAAGCTCCTCGTCCGGCCCGTCGAAAATGACGGCGGTCAGCGAGTACCCGAGCGCGTCATCGGCGTCATCGAATACTTTGCGGGCGGCGGGGGCGGAATCATAGAGATCCTTGCCCATTCCGGCAAACTGCGCCCCTTGCCCTGAAAATGCGAAAATCGGCTTCATCTTATTTCCCTTCCGGTAAAACAAAGCGTTTGACGCCGGAGAACGCCTCGTAATAGTGGCGTTCCGGCGAGGTCATATAACCGAGGATCGGCGAAACGCCGACCCCGCGGGTTGTCACGTCGATCCATTTGCCGTCCACGATGTAACTCGACCCGATATGGTCGTGGATCATCCACAGTTCGCCGTCGCAGCTGCCGAGGAAAATCATGATGTGGGTGGGGCTGGAGATGGTGTCTCCGGCTTCGAGCGATTTTAGGACTGCAACACGCTCGGCGGAGGATTTGCCAAGCAGGTCGAACAGCACGCCTTCGGAGTCGCGCTCCTGTTCGCCGCCGTTGCGGGGGACGATAAGCCCGAAGCAGGAAAAAACATTGAGAACAAAGCCGGAGCAGTCGCGCGCATTGTTCGCGTCGCCCCAGCCGTAGCGCTCGCCGAGGAACTTGAACGCCTGACGGATGACATTGGCCCGGGTGTAGGGCAGATAGCCCAGATTGACGTCGGCCGAACGCGGAATCAGCGCCGGGCGTATCTCCAGCGTTCCATCGGCGCGGCGCAGGGGCACCAGCACGGTAAAGCAGTAGTCGGTTCCCATGCGATCGACCTCATACACCGGTTTGACGGCCAGCGGTATCCGGCTTCCCATGTCAAACTCCATCTCGGAGATTGCCGGAGTCACCGGGTCGTGAACCGTGCGAACCTTGGCGCCGGTCACCACCAGAAATTTGTCGTTTCCAGCATAGTCCAGCACCTCTTTGCGGGAGCCGAGCGCAATCTGATCGGCGGCGGCCCAGGCGAGATAGTTGTATTTCTGCACCAGCAGCCATTTGCCGTCGGCGCTTGAGTGAAGCACCGCCACCGGCTCACCGGGATAAAGCACGGTTTCGGCAAACACGTCAACCTCCGGGTCCCGGCTGGAATTGAATACCGGAGTCGGAGTCGGAAAACTGCGCAAAATATCGCGGCGGGCAGCCAAGCCCCACCGGACTTCGATTTCTTCAGGAATGGCGCCGTAGCCGATGTTGTCAATGCAGGCCTTGTAATCGGCGGGCGCAACCTTGGTCCCGTCGAGGAAATAGCGTTCACCGGACGGTACCTTGCAAAGCTCCTCAAGCTTGGATTTCACCTCGGCGCCGGCGACCGTGTCGGGATAAGAGCGCAAATCGACCAGGGTCGGAGCCTTGGCAACCGTGGCGCGGTTGTACTCGACCACCTGCTCCCATGTCAGCAGGAGCCGGTCCGGATCGCCAGTGCGCGCGATCCAGAATTCGGGATACAGCATCTCGGGACGCAGACCGGGAACCGAAGTCGGGAACTGCTCAAAATCGCGTATCGACTGCGGGTCCGCGGCACGGCACACATCACCCCCAAGCAGAATAAAGAGACTCATGGCGGTCAAAAATCCTTTGATCATTGGTTTTCCCTTGCCCTTACTGATTTTCAAACACGGCAAAAACGCTCTCCACCCGCCCGAACGGGGCGGACACCTGAACTCCGGCCACCCGGCCGCGAAGCTCCGCCACGGTCTCCCGCGCAATGGCGATGCCGCAGGCATATTGCTCCTCGCGGGTGGAGGCCGCTTCCATCCGGCGCATGATCTCGTCCGGAACCACCACGCCGGGCACTTCATTGCGCATGAATTCGGCGTTGCGGTAACTGGCCAGCGGCCATATTCCGGCAAAAAGCGGCACGCCGAGTTCGTTCGCCACCGCCAGCACACGGTCCAGCGGATCCAGGCTGAACACCGGCTGAGTGATGAAAAACCGCGCTCCGGCCTCGGCCTTCTCGCGCATCCGGCGAACTTCGCGATCGAAATCGACCGCATTGGGATCGATTCCAGCGCCGGGATAGAACGCCGTCGGCCTGTCGCCCAAACTGCGGCCGCCGATATCAAGCCCGCGGTTGAGTTTGGCCGCCACTTTCAGAATGCCTATGGAATCGACGTCGAACACACCGCTGGCAAACGGGTAATCCCCGAGCTTCGGCGGGTCGCCGGTTACGAACAGGATGTTCCGGATGCCCAAATAGGCGCAGCCGAGCAGATCGGCCTGCATGCCGATCAGGTTCTTGTCACGGCAGCAGCAATGGAGTATGGTTTCGATCCCGGCGTTTTTCTCAATCTCGCTGGCGGTGACGATGCTGGATATGCGGCTGCTGGCGCGCGGCCCGTCGGGAATGTTTATCGCGTCGATTCCCGCCTCCCGACAGAGCCGGGCACGTTCGATGGTCTGGCGTAGATCGAAGCCGCGCGGCGGAGTAATTTCGGCCAACTTCACAAACTCGCCGCGTGCCACCTTTGCCGCCAGTTTGCTGCGCTCCGCCACCGGCACTTCCGGCAGCGGTTCGACCGGCTTGGCCGACGACAATTCAATCACCGGCAAGACCGCCGGGGTGTGGCGCAGCGGCCGCACACTGCGGGCAAGGTCGGCAATATGAGCCGGCGTGGTGCCGCAGCAGCCGCCCACTCCGCGTACGCCGAGATTCACAAAACGAACGGCGTAGGTGGTAAGATATTCCGGGCTGCACATGTAGATGGTGCGATTATCGACATTCTTCGGCACACCGGCATTGGGCTGAGCCACCACCGGAAACACCGAAAGTTTCATCAGTTTCTCCAACGCCTCCAGCATCGGTTCCGGGCCAATTCCGCAGTTCAATCCTATCGCGGCGGGCGGCACCTTGGCCGCCGACAATTCCGGCAGCAGCACCGCCAGCTTTTCACCCATTGCAAGATCGAGTTCGCGGTCCACCGCAAAACTCATCATGTACGGGATTGAACCATATTTTTCAACCGCGCGCAAAAAATTGCGGGCTTCGGCAAACGACGGGATGGTCTCGGCAATTATGAAGTCGGCCCCCGCCTTCTGCAGTATTTCGATCTGCTCGCCGAAAACTGCTACCGGATCGCAATTCCGGCCGCCGATACGGCCAAGCGGGCCGACCGATGCCGCCACCAGAACTTCGTCTCCCCCCGCACGGCGCGCCAAATGCACCGCGGAGGTGTTGATCTGGACTATCTGCTCGGCCAACGCGTGACGGCCAAGCCTGATCCGGTTTGCGCCGTAGCTGTTGGTGGTAAGCACTTCGGCTCCGGCCTCGACATAGGCGGCATGGACCTGAAGCACCGTGTCGGGGTTGGTCAGGTTCAAATATTCATAGCAACTGTTGACGAAAAAGTTGCGGTTGTAAAGCTCGGTACCCGTGGCGCCGTCGAAGATCACCACATGATCGCGCAGTTTGTCTTCCAGCAGATTGCTCATTGTTAGCTCCGTTGCGTATTCAAATAATATAGCACGCCAACGAAGTTTTTCAATCATTGCCGGAACGGCACATTGCCACAGCCACCAAAACCATGACCTTAAGCATCTTGCAACCAACGGTCAATACAAAAAAGCCCGGTAGCCGCGCGTCCGGGCCGAGACTCCGGTCATATGAAAAGCCCTATTGGGAAGCCACATTCCTTCTGATCATCACATCGGTTCCGGAAACATCGCCATTCAAAATGGCAGTCTTGGGAGTGCTGGTCGACTCCGGTGCCGAGGCGGGAACGTGAACCGGTCTCGCCTCCGAGAAAGCTGCCGGGTCAGGTGGTGCCGGATTCGGCCTTAATACATTAACCGGCGCCGGATTCGGAGCCGGCCTGTATCTGGCGACCGCGACAGGCTTCGCTTGAGAAGCCAACTCTGAACGGCTTTGGTCTGGCGGCGCCGGTTTGGTATTGGCCTCCGGTCTGGGCCTTGGCCTAGGCTCTGGTCTGGGCTCCGGGCCGGGGCTAGGCTTCGGGCCGGGATGAGGCCTCGGCGGACGGGGCGGAAACGGCGGGCGATTGTTCCAATGATACACTATGATCGGCCCGGGACCGTAGTAGCCACCCCCCGAATAATAACTGCCGCCATAAAAATAATCATTGTTACTATAGCGATCGTAATAGTTATAATAACTCTGAAGCGCCGCGGTGTTGGCCTGCTCTTGAGCGGCGTTGGCCTGCTGCTGGGCGTCCTGCGCCTGAAGTTGCGCCATATAAGCCTGCTGTTGAGCATTCTCCGCCTGCTGCTGAGCGATGGAGGCCTGCATCTGCGCCTCGGCGGTCTGACGCTTCAGCGCGGCGATATTGGCGGCGGAACTGAGTTGCTGATTCAAGCTGGCGCAACAAGCCTTATAGGCGGAAAGCGAGTCGACGGCATAGATATCGAGATTCTCGGATGAGTCGGTAATCAGCAGCGCGGTCGGATAGATCATAATATCCAGCTTGGTGTCCGGCTCATAATCCTTCATGTACACAAGCACGTCCAGATCGGCCGTAACCGGTTCGCCGGAAATCTGAAAAGAACTGATGTGCACCACCGTACCATAGGGATTCTTCCGCAATGCGGTGGCGAAAACCCGGTAACCGGCGGAAGCGATGAAATCGGACAGTTTGCCGTCAAAACTGGATATGTACGCCACGTCGCCGGAGGCGGCGGCATCCATCAAAGCCTGATGATATTTACCGATAAAGTTCAAAAGGTCGGTGTTGGGAACCGGAACCGTCTGTTCCTTCCTCTCCGCCTCTTTCTTTGCCGTGGCAGGAACGACTTTTTCATTGTCTTCCTTTGTCGGTGCCGAAGTGGTCGCAGGCGCGGCCGCAACTGCTATGAGCAACACTACGAACACCGCCGGCAACCCGGCGAACATAAGAATTTTTCTAAGCATGTGATGCCCTCCGATGATTATGTGCACAAATCACTGTAATGGAAAAGACAACACGTTCCCGATTTTGGTTCCCTTCGCCGGCAATGTCCGCCCGACAGGATCAGTACCCGGCAAGGAAATGCTGGAACTGCTTCTTGTCGGTGGCGCGGGCGTAGGCTTCGTCGGCGGTTATCTTGCCGGCTGCCAGCAGTTCGCGCAGGCTGAAATCCATCGTCCGCATGCCATGGCTGCGGTAACTGTCCATGATTGAGCGCAGCGTGGCGATGTTGCCGTCGCGGATGGCGGCGGGAACCCCTTCGGCGCGCAGCAGAATCTCGCGGCAGACCACTCGCCCGCCGTCAATTCCACGGCAGCTGATCTGAGGAAGAATCGCCTGTACGGACTCGGCCAACAACGTGCGGGCTTCGCCCTGATCCTCGGCTGGAAACGCATCGATCACGCGATCTATGGTCTTGGCAAAGCCGGAAGTCGGCAGCGAGGCAATAACCAGAATGCCCATCATCGCTCCGCGCAAGGCCAGCCGGATGCTCCGGGCGTCGGGCAGATTGTCAAGCACCAGCACGTCCGGCTGGGAGGACAGAGCCGCGGTAATCGCCTCTGCGGTATCGGCAGCACTCGCCTCGGATTGCTCGATCACCGAGCGGTCCGGCTTGTGGGTGAACTCCACCAGATCGCTGATAGATATGATGTAGCGCGCGGTGTTCTCGTTTATGTAGCGGATCATCGCCGCCTGTGTGGTGGTGGTTCCGCTGCCGATCTGCCCGCAGACCAGCACCAGACCGCCGGGAAGATGGCAGATATCCTTCAACACCTGGGGGGCTTCGAGTTCATCAAGCGTCGGCGCCTGGGTCGGGATATAGTGCAGCACCGCGCCTACGCCGGAGCGGTCGGTATAGCAGTTGCAACGGAATCTCGCCACATCTTCGAGGTCGTATGTGAAATCGAGATCGTGCGACCCCAGAAACGCGTTCCAATCTTCTTGCGGGCAAATCTCGCGCAGCAGAGCCTGCGCGCTGTCGGGCGAAAGCTCACTCTCGCCGAAGTCAGCCAGCGTATTGCGCAAACGGTACATCGGCACACGGCCGGCTCCAAGGTGCAGCGCGCTGCCGCCGGCATCGAGCATTACGGTCAAATATCTGTCGATCTTAGCCATGTTAGCGAGCCTCCGTTATTTCTTTTTTTCCCAGTCGGAGATCAGCTTGCGCGCCTCGGCCAAGGCAATCTCCTGTTCAACCTTGATGCGCACGTCTGGATGATGGATCGCTTTTCGCGCCACCTCTCCGGTAATGTGTCCGGCGTGGTATTTTGCCACCACGTTGCCGTCCAGCGTGCACATGTCGGGGCGTTTCGAGTTGCGCATGAGATCGGTCACGGCGGAAATCCGGCCGTCCACCAGCATGGCGGCGGTCTCCGGGGTATTGGTCATAAGTTCGTATATCACGGTCTGGCTGTCGCCTTCGGCGGCGTCGATCAGCTTCTGCACCACAACGCCGCGCAGGTTTCCGGAGATCATCGCCCGCACTTCCGGGCGGCGCAGCGGTTCGAAAACCTCCATGAGCCGTGCCAGCACCGCCGCGGTGCTGGTGGCGTACATCGACACAATCACCAGCAGCCCGTCCTCGGTGGCGCGCAATGCCTGCTCGATGGTGCTGGGATTGTAAATCTCGCTGAGCACCACCACATCCGGGTCTTCGCGCATCGCGGCCCGCAAGGCCATGGACATCGTGCCGGTATGGCGGCCGATCTCGCGCTGGATCACATTGCCTTTGGCGTTCTCCTGAATGATCTCGATGGGGCTTTCCAGCATCACCACCTGCCCGGCGCGTTTGTGCACCAGATAATCCACCATGGCCGCCAGTGTGGTGGTCTTGCCGCTTCCGGCCGGTCCGGCAACCACGATAAGCCCGGACGGATTGTCCAGCAATTTATGGATGGATACCTCGGCGGCGGGCAGAAAGCCCAGTTCCGACAAATTGCGGATGTAGGGAGGCGCCAGATGGTAGCTTCCGGATATGCCGTGGATCTGAATCCGCAGATTGCAGCGGCAGCGGCCGTCGCGCAGCGCTATGGAGGTGGAAAGCCGGTGCTTTTCGCCGAACTCGTTCTTCTGGTCGTTATCGAGCAGCGCAAAATTCAGATGCTCGGCGGCCTTGCCAGACAACTTCGGGGTGTCCAGATATGAGATCAACCCGAAGCGACGCACGAACAACGGCTCGCCGGCGTTGACATAGAGGTCGCTGATCTTGTTGTGGCGCAGTACGGCCACCAGATCGGTCATCAGCAACGCGCATTCGCCGAGGTTCAGCTTGTCCACGCTGTCGAGCCGCGGCAGGCCATCAATCTTCATGGTGCGTTTGGCGGTATCGGTGAAGAATCGCGGCAGCGAAAGCGGCACCGTGTCGCCGGGGCCGGGAGATTTGGCGGACTCGTTCAAGAGCCGGGATTCGATTTTAACTTTTTTCATGCTGCGGGTGGTCTCGGTGGCCGGTCCGCGTGCAATGTTCCTGGTGCGGGTGCGGGGTGCGTCTTCCTTCTCCTGCCCGTGGGCGCCGCCGTGCTTGCGGTTGAACGCGGACATGATGTCGGCAACGCTGGGCCCGGAGTCCGAGTCGGCGCCGACCTCGGAATCGGACCGAACATCCTTGGTGGCGACTTCCGCTGTTTCGATGCGAACCCTTGACAATTCGCCGGTGGAAGTGGCGTATTCGATACTTTCGTCTTCCGCCTCGGCCTCCATGCGCTTTTCGGACGGGCGTGGCGGCGGAACCGCTCCTTTTCCGGCGAACGGGTCGAACACCCCACCGGGGGCTACCTGCGGGGCGCTGCTCTCATCATCGGCCGGTACGGCGTTTCCCTCCTCGTTTTCGGCGGTATCTACTATTTCCAACTCATATATCTCCGGCGGTTCATCGCCGGTGTCCGCGCCATCCATGGCATCCTCGACATAGGACTGAATCTGCTGGAGCATCCGGTTCTGCTCGTCCTCCGGCTGTCCGTCGGCAAGCAGGTTGTAAAGCTGCTGGGCATAGACCTCGAGCGTGGTATCTTCCTGCCCCAGCCTGGCCAGCAGCGCCAGTGCAAACTCCGGGGTGACGATCTCGTGCTGAATCAGCACATAAATGAACCATTTAAGTTCCAAACTCATGGCGCATCCTTTCCTGTTCCAAAGGGTGGAGTTTCAATCATTCCAAAGGTAAGTATATCCACCCTCGCGTCAAATACAAGCCTCAAGCCCGCAAAAAAGCCCTTTTTTTACGACCGCCGCCCCAATCGCCTCCGCCGGCCATCACAGATCATCGCCGGTCTCGCGGGTGAGCTCGGCGAAAAACGCCTCCATCACGCGCATGCGATCCGCCGCAAGACGGCGGCCCTCGCCGGTAAACATGCGCCCCGGCAAGTGACGCAGCTTGACCAGATATTCGCGGTAGGCGGTGTCCTCCCGGCCATACGGCGCGCCGGCAAGCGCCTCTTCCTCGGTATTGTGCAGCCGCGCGCCGCACCTCCCGGCAAACAGGAATGCACGGCCGATGCCGGCGGCGCCGAGAGAATCCAGTTTGTCGGCGTCATACAATATCTTGTCTTCCACCGTCACCGGCGTTTCGCCGTTGCCGCGGAAACGATGGCGCGCGATCGCGGAAACCACCTTCGCGGCCAGTTCAGGCGGCGCGCCGGCCTCGTCCAGCCAAACGGCCGCCAGTTCGGCTCCAGTCACGGCATGGTTGCGGCCGCCGCCGACCGCGCGGCCGATGTCATGCAGCAACGCGGCCATGCGCACCGCCGCGGCATCGGCCTCCGGCAACGCCGCGATCAAAGCAGCGGCGTTGCGGAGCACCCGCAACGTGTGATCCAGGTCATGGCAGCCGTCGGCGTCGGCAAAATGGCGGCGAACCCGGGCCAGCAACGCCGCTTCGAGTCCGCCGGAGTTGAACCCGGCCATATTTTTCCGTCAGTCCTTGGCGTTCGGCACTATGGTACGCATATAGGTGCGCACCAGAAACTTGTTCTTGGGGTCAAGTTCCGCCGGAAAAATCACGGTGTTGCACAGACCGAAGAAGCCGTCGGCGATACGCCAGATGTTGATGGAATCCTCGATCCAGCGGAAATCCGGGGCAAGAGCCGGAATGTAGCGTTTATCCTTGACATTGACATTGACGAACTTGGCGTTGAACTTCATCGTCGAGCGTATGCTGCTGTAGACTTCACCGGTTTCCGGGCATAGATAGACGCACCAGATCGAATAGGCGCCGTCCACCCGCAGGCCGGCATTGACCAACTCCTTCAGAATCTCGTTGGAAACGCAGAGAAAACGGGCTGGGTCGTTCACATACTCAACCGCGAATCTGCGCATCGCGGCGGACTGTTCCACCCCCAGCACAAAATAGCCTTTTTCGCAAAACTTCTTGGCAAGCCGGCCCACGCCGCAGCCATAGTCCAAAATCCACTTCCCGGCCGGAAGAGCCAACTCCTTTTCAATCCGCTCGAACAGCCAGGGGGTTTCCTTTTCCCAGCGTTCTTCGCTGGTAAGCCCCTCGGGATAATCGGGCAACGATATCTTCTTCGCTTCGGTCATATCGGACGGATCGAAAACTGCCGGATGGTATTTCGGCTTCGGTCCGCCGGCAACGGGGGCGGACACCTGGGGCGCATTGGTCATCATTGTTTATTCTCCTTTCCGGTCTCGAACTCGGCCAGCACACTGCCGCCGGAGGTCAGCCGGAGTTTTCCATTTTCAATCTCAAATCCGTCGGCCCGGCCGAGCATGGACAGGAACGCCTGTTCGCTCCCGAGACCGGGTCCGGCCATCATGGTGGAACCGGCCGGCCCGAAGCTGATACGGCCTTTGCCGGCATCGACTTCGGCCTTTCCGAAATAGCGGTTGACTCCGGCGCAACCGGAAAATCCGGCGCCTCCGTCGGTGAACTGTATGGTTATCGGCCGGCCCGGCAATTCGCCGCCACCCGCCAATTTCTCAAGGCTGGCCTCCGAAAGCGTCCAAACTCCACCTGACTCGAGCGAAAGCTTCTGCACGGTCTCGGGCGCGGCGGCGCACTCGGTGCCGCACCCGCAGGAAGAACCGCCGCATGAGGAACGGCAGTCGCAACAGCCGGGCGACCACGCGCAAACGGCGGCAAGCAGGGCCGAATACATTAATTTTCTCATGTTTCCACTCCTGAATTTATGGTCTTCGGCCATAATGTAGCACCGTGCCAATGAAAATGCAATGGATCTCTCATTAAAAAAAGAGGTACAAACCGCATGAAAAACCTTGTTGCAACTTGACAATTCGGGGTCAGCGTGGTAATTTAAATGTTTGGCTGTTTGATAGCCTATTTGAAAACAATTAAACCGATGGGGCGAACAATGATTGACCAACCCGAATCCAGGGAGTTCGCGATCTTAAAGATCGGCGACAAAGAAGTTCAACTGCCCATCATCGTCGGCACCGAGGGTGAGCGTGGCATCGATATCAGCAGTTTGCGAAAGTCGACAGGATACATAACGATCGACCCGAGTTTCGTGAACACCGCCGCCTGCTACAGCCGGATCACCTTCGTCGACGGGGAGCGCGGCATCCTGCGCTATCGCGGAATCCCGGTGGAAAACCTGGTCCGCAACGCCAATTTCATCGAAACAGCTTATTTGCTGATCCACGGCTATCTGCCGGATAAGGAACAGAGCCGAAAGTTTTCCGGCCTCCTCAACCGCTATTCGCTGTTGCATGAGGACATGCATCATTTCTTCGACAATTTCCCGCCCGGCGCCCACCCGATGCACATACTTTCGACCATGATAAACGCGCTGGCCACGTTCTATCCCAACGTGGACTCGCTGTCAATGAGCGAAGACATCAACGAGTCGACCGCACGGCTGATTTCCACCGTCCGCACCATGGCCGCCTTCTCCTACAAGAAGTCGATCGGCGAGCCGGTGGTCTATCCGCGCCGCGATCTGCCCTACTGCGCCAACTTCCTGAACATGATGTTCGACTCGCCGGTCAATCCCTACGAGATACGGGAAGAGTCGGTGGACATCCTGAACAAGCTGTTCATCCTGCATGCCGACCACGAGCAGAACTGCTCCACCACCGCCGTCCGCACCATCGGCTCGGCGCAGGTCAACATGTATGCGACGATTTCAGCCGGCTTCAACGCACTGTCCGGCCCGCTGCACGGCGGAGCCAACCAGGCGGTGATCGAGATGCTGAAGATGATCATGACCGACGGCGGCAACGTCAAGAAATACCTTGACATGGCCAAGAACCGGGACAATAATTTCCGGCTCATGGGCTTCGGCCACCGTGTCTATAAAACTTACGATCCGCGCGCCTCGATAATCAAGGAGGAGTGCCGCAATTTCCTCGACAAGATCGGCCGCAACGACCCGTTGCTCGACGTCGCCCGCGAACTCGAGGAGGCCGCGCTGACCGACGATTACTTCGTCTCCCGCCACCTTTACCCGAACGTGGACTTCTATTCGGGCATCATCTATCGCGCGCTCGGCATCCCTGAAAACATGTTCACCGTGATGTTCGCGCTGGCCCGCCTGCCCGGCTGGATCGCCCACTGGAAGGAAATGATCGGCACCGGAACCAAGATCACCCGGCCGCGCCAGATATACATCGGAAAAACCTACCGCGAGGAGTAAAATCTCCGGCGGGGGAGGAGGATTTTTCAAATGAGCGTTCTATCCGAAGAAGTTACGGATTATCTGAAGCATTCATCGATGATCCGCAAGATGTTCGAATCCGGCATCGAACTTAAAAAGAAATACGGCGAAGACCGGGTTTACGACTTCAGTCTCGGCAATCCGGATCTGCCGCCGCCGCCGCAGATAAAGCAGGCGCTGCTCAAGCTGGCCGAGCGGGCGGACAAGCCGTTCGCGTTCGGCTACATGCCCAACGCCGGTTATCCGGAGATGCGCGAAAAACAGGCCGCGCAGTTGAGTCTGGAGCAGAAAACTGCGGTTCCGGCGTCCGACGTGGTTATGACCTGCGGCGCCGCCGGTGGAATAAACGCGCTGTTCCGCGCGGTGCTGTCCCCCGGCGACGAGGTGATGGTTCCCGCGCCGTTCTTCCTCGAATACAGGTTTTACGCCGAAAATTTCGGCGCAAAGCTGAAGCCGGTGCAGACCGATCCCGCCGACTTCTCGCTCGACCTCGAGGCGATGGAACAAGCGTTTTCCCCGGCGGTGCGCGCAGTCCTTATCAATTCCCCCCACAACCCCACCGGGCGCATCTACACCCGCAAGGAGTTGGGCGAACTTGCGTTTCTGATGACCAAAATGGAACGCAAGTACGGCCGCCCGATTTATCTGGTGGCCGACGAGCCTTACCGCTTCCTGAACTTCGACGGGGTTGAAATCCCCTCGCTGTTCGAGCTTTACGAGCACTCCGTGGTGATCGGATCCTACTCCAAGAATCTGTCGCTGGCCGGAGAACGCATCGGATTTGTTGCGGTCAACCCCGCGATGAAGGAGGCTTCCGAACTGGTTGCCGGAGTAATCCTCACCAATCGCATCCTCGGCTTCGTGAACGCGCCAGCCATTGCGCAAATGCTGGTGATGGAAGCCATCGGCTCCCAGGCCGACCTCGACGTATACCGCCGCCGCCGCGCCGCGATGAGCAAGGTGCTGAACGCGGCCGGAATCAGATACTTCATGCCGCAGGGGGCGTTTTACTTCTTCCCGGAATCGCCGGTGGAAAACGAGTCGGAATTCGTGGCGGCGCTGCTCAAGGAGCGGGTGCTGGCGGTTCCCGGTTCCGGATTCGGAGCCAAAGGCTATTTCCGGCTGGCTTTCTGCGTCAACGAAAAAAACATCGAAAACTCCGCACCGTCCTTTCTGGCGGCCATGGAGAAAATCAGGAGATAAGTTCAAGTGGACAGGATCGAACGCGAAACCCAATATACCCTCGGTTGCCCGGAGCTCCGCTTTTCGCTCGACGTGGCCGGCATGAAATTCACCGACGGCCAGCTTGATGAAATGCTCCCGGCGCTGAAGTCGGCCTATGCCGGAATGAAAGCGATCGAAGCCGGGGAGATCAAAAACCCCGATGAAAACCGCAAGGTGACCCATTTCACCGACCGCATCGAATATTCTCAAAGCGAGCTTTTCGCCGCGGTAAAAAACTTCGCCGACGGCATTGCCCAAGGCAAAATACTATCCGCTTCCGGTAAGAAATTCACCCAGGCGGTCATCAACGGCATCGGCGGTTCCGCACTCGGCCCGCAGCTTATGCAGTTCGCGATCAACGGACCGTATTGGAACGAACTGTCCGAGGCGAAACGCCGCGGCTACCTCAAGATATATTTCCTTGACAACACCGACCCGGCCGGCATAGCCGACCTTGAAAAGGTGCTCGATCCGGAGACCGCCCTCGCGGTGACCATCTCCAAGTCCGGCGGCACCCAGGAGACCCAGAACAATCTCAACGCGCTGGAAAGCCTGTTCGACGAGGCCGGGGTCGACTTGCCCCGCCAATCCGCCGTCATCACCATGCGCGGCAGCAAGCTGTGGAAATACGCCGAGTCAAGAAACTATCTGCGAATCTTCGAAATGGCCGAATCGATCGGCGGACGCACCAGTGAAACCAGCGTGGTTGGCCACCTGCCCGCCGCCCTCGCCGGCATCGATTTTGCGGAGTTCCTGCGCGGCGCCTGCAAAATGGATGCCTGGACCAGGATCGACGATTTCGAGTCCAACCCAGCCTACCTGCTGGCGGCCATGTGGTACATCGCCGGCAACGGCCGTGGCGACCGCAATATGGTCATCGTACCTTATTCCGACCGTCTGGTTCTGCTGAGCCGTTACCTGCAGCAGCTGGTGATGGAAAGCCTTGGCAAGGAAAAGGATCTTGACGGCAACACGGTCAACCAGGGACTCAACGTGTTCGGCAACAAGGGCGGCACCGACGCCCACGCGTTCATACAGCAGCTCAACGACGGCCGCGACGACTTCTTCGTCACCTTCATCGAGGTGCTGAAGGACGCCGCAAATCTCGACATGGGCGGCGACATGGCGATGGGCGACTATCTTCACGGCTTTCTGGAAGGGCTTTCCGCCGCGCTCCAGTCAAAAGGCCGTCAGGTGATCCGCATCACCATCGACGAGCTAAACCCCGCCGCGCTCGGCATGCTTATCGCGCTTTACGAGCGCGCGGTGGCGGTCTATGCCGAACTCATACATATCAACGCGTTCCATCAGCCCGGCGTGCAGGCCTACAAGTTGGCCGCCAAGGATGTGCTCGCGTTCCGTGCCAAGCTGTTCGACAATCTCGCGAAACTCGCGCCGGTACAGGGATCCGCCGCCGAGTTGGCCGAACGCGCCGGTTGCGGCAGCGACCCGGTATTGGCGGCAGGGCTTCTGAACAAAGCCGCCGTCAACGGTGAAATCGATCGCGAATTCCGCGATCTCCAGTGGATATACCGGGTGAAATGACGCCGTCGTTTTTCCGCTCCGGCCGCGATGCCGCGGTGTTTTTGGGAATTGCCGAGCCCGCGGAGTGGGCCGCAGTGGAAAAGCGTTATCCGGTTCTGGTAAACGACTATCTGCTCGGGTTGGTGGATCCCGCCAACGGGGCGGCCGACCCTATACGCAGACAGTTCCTGCCGGATTCGGCCGAGCTGGACGACGACCATTCAGAATTCGACCCTCTGGCCGAATCCCGCCAAATGCTGTGCCCGCGAATGATCCGCCGGTTCCACGACCGCGTAGTGGTGCTGGTCACCGCCAAGTGTGCGGCGCGATGCCGCTTCTGTTTCCGCAAGCGGTTTTGGAAATCCGGAGAGAATCTGCCAGATATCTCGGATGCCGAACTGACCGGAATGCTGGACACGCTGAGGAAACATCCGGAAATAGACGAAGTGCTGCTCTCCGGCGGCGATCCGGCCATGCTTTCCACTTCCCGTCTCCGTGAAATAATAGAAGCTTTTTCCGGGCTGGAGCAGATCGTCGCGATCAGGTTGGGCACCCGGACCCCGTCGGTATGGCCGCGCCGGTTCGACCCGGCATTCCTCGACATGCTGGCCGGATTCGACAAACTATGGCTGCTGTCCCATTTCAACCACCCGGCAGAAATCACGCCGGAGGCGGCCGACGTCTGCCGCAAACTGGTGAAAAGCGGCATCCCGGTTCTGAATCAGGCCGTACTGCTGCGAGGCGTGAACGACGATCCGGAGGTTCTTGAGTCCCTGTTCCGCAAACTGTTGGCCGTGAGAGTCAAACCCCACTATCTGTTCCATGTCGACCCGGTGCGGGGAGTGCGCCACTTCGCCACCGGCATCGACGCCGGACTGGAAGTGTTGCGCCGCCTGCGCGGACGCCTGAGCTCACTGGCCACTCCGACTTTCGCAATCGACCTGCCGGAAGGCGGCGGAAAGGTCGCCCTCCAGCCGGACTATTCCGCCGAAGGCGGCTATTGGGACATACACAATCAAAAAATCATCAAATACCCGGACAAGGAGATAGAAAAATGACTTTCTACGAACGGCTTGAAACTATCTGGAAAAAGAGCGACTCAATGGTATGCGTAGGGCTCGACCCCGACTTGGCCAAACTCCCGCCCCATCTTCTGAAAAGCTCCACCCCGATCTTCGATTTCAACAAGGCGATCATCGACGCCACCTGCGACTACGTCTGCGCCTACAAGCCGCAGGGCGCCTACTACTCGGGCCAGCAGTGCGAGGAGGAACTTGCCGAGACCATCTATTATATCAAAAAGCAGCACCCGGACATCCCGGTCATTCTCGACATAAAACGCGGCGACATCGGCTCCACCGCCGAAATGTATGCCCGTGAGGCTTTCGACCGTTTTCACGCCGACGCCGTCACCGTGAACCCCTACATGGGCGCCGATGCGCTGAAACCGTTCACCGACTACGCCGAGCGCGGCACCGTGATACTGTGCCGCACCTCCAATCCCGGCGGCAACGATCTCCAGAATCTGATATGCGAAGGCCGCCCGGTATACGAGCATGTGGCCGAACTCGCGCGCGACAAATACAACTACAATGGCAATGTCGCGCTGGTCATAGGCGCCACCTACCCCGAGGAACTCGCCAGAATCCGCGCCATCTGCCCTGAAATGCCGTTCCTGGTTCCCGGAGTGGGCGCCCAGGGAGGAGATGTGGCAAAAGTGCTGGAGCACGGCTGCACCGCAAGCGGCTACGGGCTGATCATCAACTCCTCGCGCGGGATTATATATGCGTCAAAGGGCGAGGATTTCGCCGAAAAAGCCGGAGAAGCGGCCAAGGCGCTGCGCGACCAAATAAGAAGCCTGAAATAATCATAAACCATCCGGCGGAAGCACGCCGCAAAAGATCATAGAAAATGGAGCCGCCGTCCGGTTCCGCCGTATCGCTCAAGCACGGTCGGTGGGAAGTTCGACGGCTTCGGCTCTGAAGCGATACAGCCGGACATTGTGCTTTACCGCGAACACCCGCAACTCCTCAATAACCTCGTCGGAAATGTGGTAGGCGGTGATGATAAGGCGCTGGAACGGCTTGCGCTCATACAATTCCTCAAGGTCGGCACGGCCGCCGAGCACGGTATGGCCGTATATCTCCATGCCTTGCAGTGACCTGTCGTCGTCGATGATACCGCCGATGCGGAACAGGTCGTCATATATGTATCCGACCGCGCTGAGATATGTCCGGCATCCGAGTCCGGCGCCGAAGATTACCGCAATATCCATAGTCTGGCTTTTCTTAATGAATATCTGACGCAGCATGAACGACTCTATATATCTTAACACCAACCGTTCCCCGAAAATGAAAACACCGGAAAACATGAAAAACACCACCGCGCGCTCCATCGTCCACGGCCCGCCGAACAACCGGTTGGCCAACAACGCCAGCAACGCGCCGAAAAACAGCAGTTCCGCCAGAAAACGATAATCCCGGATACTGGCCCTGAGCCAATAAATACGATAGGCTCCGCCAAGCAGCAATGTGAGAAATAATATGCCAATAAAAGGCAATGATTTTACGGTGATGGCAAATGGCGCCATTCTAAGGAGCATATTGGCCAACACATGGGCAACCGCAATACAAAAAAGATCGAAAAACGGGTGAACCAGCGAGAAAATAAACCCATGATGCGGTCGCTTCAAGCCGCCGACCAGCATCCGGGCCGAATCTACCATCTCCACGGTGGCAAACCGCCGCACCGCGACCACCGCCACCAAAACTACCAGAAAATATCCGATTACGCTGTTTCCGTGAGAAAAAAACATCACGCCCACCCCGGCAAGGGCGAAGCAGCAGGCCACAAAATAAAGCAACAGCGCGGTCTTGCGCTGGTTCTGATTCTGGGCATAGATGCGGTGGTGCAGATGATCCATGTCGGCCGACATTATACCTTCATGTTCCTTCTGGCTGCCGAATTTCACGCTAAGCCGCCGAAGCAGCCGCCGCCAGAAGGCCAGAAATACATCGAACACCGGTACCCCAACCGCCATCAACGGCACCAGCACTGCCACGGTGGTGGCCGCCCGTGACATGCTGTTCAGAACTCCTGCCGCAAAAAACAACCCAAGGAAGTTGCTGCCGACATCCCCCATGAATATCCTCGCCGGCGCAAAATTGTAGCGCAAAAATCCGAGACAGCTGCCCGCAAGTATCAGATAGACTATCATAAGCTCAGGACGGCGGGATATCATCAAGGCCCATACCGCGAGGCACCCGGCCGAAACGGCGCTTAACCCGGCGGCCAAACCGTCCAGCCCGTCTATGAGATTGAACGCATTTATAATCGCGACCACAAGAAACATTGTGATCGCGCAGGAAGCCCAGTCCGGCAGTTCCGCAAAAAAGAACATAAGCCGTTGCGGCTGTTCACGGAACGGCTGCAGCCACACCAAAAACGCCACCGCTATCTGGCAGATGAGTTTGGTTCTGGCGCGAAGCGTAAACCGGTCGTCCAACGCGCCCACCACAATAATGATAAGCCCCGGCAGCCACATGTCCCGCAAAAAACCATGCACAACTCCGGTGCCGCCGAAGACCGCCATAGCTCCGCAGGAAATGAAAAAACCGGCAATAATGGCGAATCCGCCGCCGCGCGGAGTCGGAATATGATGGACCCTGCGCGGGTCAGGCATGTCGATAAAGCCAAGCCTCGGCAACACTTTGATGCACAGCGCCGTCAATCCCAGCGACACCGCCAGCGCCAGCAAGGGATAACAGACGGCCCTCAGCGCAATCGCAACAACGTCCACGGGACCTCCTGTTTTACACTTAACCGATTTTCAAATAATATAAATGCCGAGGCCGCCTTTTGCAAGCCATTACCAAAAAAAATATCGCGGCCGGCAGACCGCCCGCGATATTTTTTCCGGCAGAAACTAAGCGGTAACAACCACGCATCCGGCCGAAACCGCAACGGCGATCAACGCGATATATATAATTATTTTTGACATTATAACACCACCGCGGTAAAACATCATTCAGCCTCGGACTCCGCATCCGCCATTTTATCTTCCCCGCCTTCAGCCGTTTCCTCGGCCTGACGACGGATGCGCTCAATCATTGTTTTTCTGGTACTCTCGGGAAACTTGGCGAACGTTTCCAGTTTGGCTTCGAATGCCGCGGCATCGAGCTCGCGCGCCTTGTCCACCACCTCAGCCGCGGTCATGCCGTCGACCACCTTGCGCGGCTCTTTCTCCTTGCTGTCGATCAAGGTGGCCGCCGCCACAAATTCGATCAGTTCATCGTCGTCGAGATTTAGCGCCATCCGTGCGCTGCTGCGCTGGAAGCTCTCTTCACTGGTACCGTCAATGGTATCACCGCATCCGGCCATGAAACAGACTCCCAATGCCGCCAAAAACATAATCATCAGTTTTTTCATGGCATCATCCCCCTTTTTCGTCACAAGTTAAACCCGATATCGCATCCCGCCTCCGGCGAACCTCCGGAAAGCCGTATTATTGTATACCGCCGAACCGACCGATGCAAACACCGAATGATAATTATCTGCAAAAAAACGCGCCCAACGCCCCGGCGGCCAGCAATATCCAAACCACGTTGACTTTCCAGCGGCGCAGCACTACCACAGAACCCAGCGCAATCGCGGCGGCCGGCCAGTTAAAATGAGGCCACGACGGCAATTCCAGGCCGTACAGCCATGCCCCGGCCACCCCGCGCAACGGCAGCGGGCCGTCAAAAATGCCCATGCCGAGAAAAATCACCACCGCCATCATTATCAACGCCAGCGAAGCCGGACGCAGCCCGGCCAATAATCCTTCCACCACCAGAGAATCCTTGAACCGATCAAGATAGTAGCTTGCCAGTATCACCAGCGCCAGCCCCGGCAGCAACAGCCCGCAGGTGCCGACAAGACCGCCGACGATCCCCGCACCGATCCCGCCGTGCGCACTGCCAGCCATATAGCCGACAAACGTTGCGGTGTTCAATCCGATCGGCCCGGGGGTCATCTGCGCGATCGCAACCAGATTGCCGAACATCGCGGGGGTCAGCACCGCAAAATTATCGACACCGTCGGCCATCACCAGCTCATCGATGATAAGCGGTACCAGCACATAGCCGCCGCCGAAACAAAGCACGCCGAACTTGGCAAACAGCCAATAGAGCGTCCATAAACTCATTTACCGTCCTCCTTGAGGAACTTTCGCCTGCCCCCCAAGTAGATGACCCCGGCCAGTCCGGCCGCCACCATCACAAATCCCGGGCTTATAGGAAAAAACAATACGGCAACCAGACCTGCCAGCGCCACCACGATTTCGAACGGTCCGGTGAAAACCTGATGCGCCATCCTGATCGCGGTGGAAAGCACCAGCCCGCACACCGCGGCCTTGACTCCGGTGAACGCCCCCTGCACCCAGGGATTCAACAAAATTTCCTGCGGCAGGCTGTCCACACACATGGCGATCACGGTTATCACGATCACCGAAGGCGCCGCAACTCCGGCCAACGCGCAAATGCTGCCGAAAATGCCGGCGATGCGGTATCCGATGTAAATCGCGGCATTGCCGGCAATAATGCCCGGAATGGTCTGTATCACCGCGGTCATATCGACAAATTCCTTACGGGTAAGCCACTTGCGATGGTCTACCAGCGCCTGCTCCACCATCGGCAGAATCACATATCCGCCACCAACCACAAATGCGGCGATCTTGGCGAATATCAAAAAAAGTTTGAGTGCTCGATGACGGGCTTCGCGATCCGGCAACAAGGGCATTTAGTCACTTCCTTTTAGTTCATGGAACCGCTTCAGCACCTTCTCCACATAGTCCCGCGTTGAGGGAATGTCGATGCGCGCCATCACTTCCCCGTCGGGAGCTTCAGCCCAGCGGCGGGCGCGGCTGTCGCCGGCATTGTAAAAGCAGATCGCCAGAATCAGACCGTCTTTCCTGTCCGCATAGCGATCCAGCCCCTGCTTGAGAAACCAGGTGCCGACTTCTATATTGGTTGCGGGGTCGAACAGCTCATCGGCAGACAGCGCCTGCCTATGATTCAGGCGCGCATATTCGGCGGCCGCGCCGGATGGAAGTATCTGCATAAGGCCGATCTCGCCGGCTCCGCCGACTTTGTCGGGGTCAAAATGGCTCTCGGTCCAAATCACGGCCCGTATCAGATCCGGGTCAACCCCGTACTGCGCGGCCGCCTTTTTTATGAATGGCTCGCACTTTTCGGCACTCCACGGCCATATCCGGTGAATCACCTGATGTCCGAGCCGGGTATTCAATGCAATATTCCCAGCACCTCCCAGAGCCGCCAGCACCAGGATCAGCTGCAGCATGTGTTTCCGCCGTCTGTTCAAAGTCCGATCGTCGCTGCCGCGGCGCGAAATTGTGAAACTATTTCAGTTTTCTGAGGCAACGCCTTGCTGCGCATGGCCTCCAGCACCTCGGGATACTTGTCCTTGATCTGGCTGGTGAAATCTTCCGGAGAACCGTTGATAACGGAATTATCTATATCGGCTTCAGACATTCCGGAGGCTCTGGCCACGAGCGAGGCAACGGCAAACTCAAAAACGCCGTCATCGGAAAGAGATGCTATCTTCGCCACGGCGGCTTTTTCCTCGGGGCTGAGCTGTCCCATCGGATTTCCGCCGTTGTCGACCATCTCCGGCTCAACCAGCTGGAACACTTCGCAAACGGTATTGAGCATATCCAACGCCAAGGTGGGATAGATGTCGCAGAGCTGGGCATAGAGTTTTGCAGGAATATCAACCGTCATGACCACGCGGCCATCATATATACTGATGTTTATGCATTTATCGAGCTTCTCGCGCAGAGCTTCGTTGGATCTGTCGAACATCGAGTCAAGCCACTGCTCCTTCTTGGCGCGCAAAACACCGCCGAAGCGGGCGGCATTGCCGGTACGGGTGGAATCGCTGAAGAAGCGCGCCTCGATCTTAATGTCCTCCTGTTCGCCGACCAGATCGAAGGTAAGTTCCGCAAAGACCAGCCCGTTCAGGCTCTTGTCCCAGGTTGAAAACGCGTCGCCCTTGGTTTTGAGCGAGGCGACCATCCAGGCAATGGCGTTGGGATCCATGCTGTGGCCTGCCACCGTGGCCACCTCGCCGGAAATCGGCGGAGACTGAAGAGCTTCCAGCGTATCCTGAAGATAGCTTATCGGCACCACCGTCACCACATAGTTGCCGGTATCCTTGTTGCGGCCGAGATATACCGCACCGTATTTGATTTCAGGAGTGCGTTTGCGCACCAGTTCGAAGTAGGGAATCTCGCTGCGATCGAACATCACGGAATCGCGCTTGGATTCCACGAAAAACGCGTAATCTGCCACGAAAACCTCTTCGAACTTATTCTCGGGCACCACGGTATTTAGCAGGTAGAAGCTGGCCGTGGCCTTGCTGGTGTCGCGGCAAAGCATGATGCTCTTTACCGCCTGCCCCTTGATGCCGAGCTGTTCCTCGTGATACTGGATGCCGTCGACCATGTTGTTGAACTTGGTGTTTTCGTCGCGCATCTGCTGCAGGAATTTGGTGCCCTGAAGCCGCCCGGCGTTGACGTAAAGAATTACATTGGTGCCTGCCGGAACGTGTCTCACCAGATCGGCCACCGGCGATTCCTCGCCGAATGCCAGCATTGCGCCGAAAATGGCGGCCGCTGTCAACAGAAACTTGTGCATGCTTTCTTTCCTTTTGATATATAATTTTTATCCAAAAAATTTAGATGCTTGCGGACTTATAACTTTAGCTCCACTTCGCTCTTTTTTCAACTTTATTTGTGATTTTTCGCAAGAAAAAAGTTTTTTGCGCTGAGCGGGTTGACTTTTTCGAGCCTTGTGATATATTCGGTTCAAATATGAACAAACATTCATTCAATCTGATTGAACTTGTGGTCTCGGTAATAGTCTTCGCGCTGCTGGCGGCGGTGCTGCTGCCGGCGTTTTCTCGCGCCAGAGCCGAGTCGCGCATTTCGGCCTGCCGGGCAAATCTTCTGCACATCGGGAATGCGATCGAACTTTACGGACGAAACTACCAACGCTATCCCGACGAGTTTCCGCGCAAGATTGAAAAAGAGCTGGTTCACCATCCCGCCGCGCTTTCCTGCCCGGCCGGCGGCGGCTACGGCTTTGCGAAGAAAATGCTGGGCAAAAAGCCGTCCGAAGCGCATTGGGACGACATAATCGTCGCCGACTCCGACTCTCCGGAATTCGTTGTCGGAAGCTCCGCGCCACCGGACACCGACCGCCATGCCGACTCGTCCGGCCGCACCGGCTTCAACGCCCTGCGGGCGGACGGTTCGGTAAAGTTTATCCCGACTCCGTAGCTTCCTCGACAAGTTTCCAGACCCGCAGAAACTCGGTGGCGCTCCATGCCTGCGCACCGCAGCCGCCCCAGCGATGAGGCCAGTCTCCGTCGGCAACTTCCGGCATCTGCCACGGCACGGCCTCGCGCATCAGCACCTGGCCGGAATTAAGGTAGCCAAGCGCCATATCCGTCGCCTCCACGCCGCCAACCATGCGAAGAGCCTCCACATAGAGTGGAAACTGCCAGCACCATGCGGTGCCGTTATGGTATGCCACCTTGCGCTCGGTATCCTCCGGCCCGCGGTAGCTGCCGCGATAGGGCCGGCTGGGATTGTTCAGCAAAGCGCCATGCCAGGACACCGGCAGCGGCGGATAGACCTCGGCGTCGGACAGACTGCGTATGGCACCGGGGATCAACAGCTTCTCGGCGGCACGCAGAATTGAAAGCTGTATTTCACGGTCGGTTATCAAGCCGAGCGTTATGCACAGAAGCTGGTTGGGGCGCACCGCGTTGTCGCGCACCGCGAGGGCGGCGGGTACTCCGGCGACGCAGTGCAGACAGTCGGAGAGTCCTTCACCCGGACCGAGATAATAGAGATTTTTCACGCTCTCCGCCACTGAGTCAGCCAGAACGCCGAGTTCGGGCTCGTATTCCGAAAGGAAACGTAAGGCGGCATACCACAGGGCCTGTATGCCGCCCGGATACCCCTCGCGCGGAGTGGCCGCCGGATAATTGGTGTCCATCCAAGTGAAATGGGCCGGAGAGAAAATCAGCTTGCTTTCGCTGTCCATCCTGATGCCGTTCGGTGTGCCGCGGCGATAATATGCGGCCACGCTTAGCAGTATATCCAGCAGTTTGCGCTTGCCGCAGCGGCTGGACAGAATGTCACGGCTCCCGGTATGGCGGACAAAATCGCTCACCGCCACAATCAGCCAGAGTGGCGCGTCGGTGGTGTCGCGGTTGGAGACGTCCGAACCGTGAATCATGTTCGGGATGGTTCCCTGCTGTTCAAAGGTTGCGAACTTGCGCACGATGGCGGAAACCTCGGCGGTTTTGCCAGCGGCAATCAGCCCGCGCAGCGCAATAAGCGTATCGCGCCCCCAGTCGAGAAACCACGGATACCCCGCGATAATGGTATGGAGCGAGTCGCGCTTCACCACGAAGCTGTCCACCGCTCTGGCCAGCGCCTCGGGCAGCGGCAACGTGCCGGGAAATTCCGGATTATCCGGCCAGCGCACCGCCGGACTGCCGGAAAATTCCACTACAGCCTCAAGCACGGCGGAGGCGCCGCCGTTAAGAGTAAATTCAAAATATCCCGGGCTGAACAGATCGGTGGCGTCCTCCAGCCCGTAATATCGCTCACGCGGCAACGACACCATATACGTCCATTCCGGCTGCCGGACAAACCTGCCGCCGGGCAGCCGCATCTTCAAAGTGTTGGCGCCGGGCTGAAAATCGAAGCCGTCTCCAACAACGGCGGTTGCGGCAGGAAAACGATGTTCCGGGCCGGAAAAAGCCTTGGTCACCGTATGGTTCACGCGATCCTCGATATCCGGACGGAGGATGATTTTCACCGGCTCCATATCCGCCAGCTGGTATGCCCCCGCGGAGGGCTTGCGGCTGAACGCCAGCTTTACGGCATTGCCGGACAGCGCGAATTCGACCCGCAGTTTCAGATGGACCGTCAGCCCCTGCCCGGCCGGAATGGCAAATTCCCACTCCGCCTGATTGGGAAACCCCAGCCGCCATGCCTCGAAACAGGAATCATCAAGCCGGAACGAAAAGTCGCGAAAAACCATGAAGGCGCGACAGCGGGTGAACATCACCCGGCGGTCTTCCGGCACCTTGGCATTGCAGTTGGCGGCCAGCAGCGCGTCATACTTGCTGCGCAGGTCGCCCCAGCTGGACGGAATCTGGGCGTAGCCCCCGAGATTGTTGGTCAAAAGCGCGTAACGGTCGCGGTCGACCAGCTCCCGACGGCCGGACTCCAGCCGGATCGTCGCGGCGTGGCCGGTGCCGAGCAGCAGCAGATGGCCAGTGCGGTGAGAAACGCGGCGTTCGCGGTATAGTTCGAATTCAACGGTAAGTTCCACCGCGGCACCGCCGTCGAACTCCGGGAAGAACCCGAATGCCACATTGCCGCCGCCGGCCACCCTCACCGAACAGTCGCTCCACAGCACCTTGCCGGCCGCGTCCAGAATGCTCATGGAAAATGGCGAAGCGGAGGTCACGGCCAGAACACTGCGGGAAAAGACCATAACCTGACGCCGGAGATCCTCGTCAAGCTGGTAACCGATATACGATGCGGGGGCGAAACCGGAAAGATAATCGAAATATCCGGAATAAGACTCATAAAGGCGGTCGGCCAGTTCATCCACCGGGCAGTCGAGACTCCGGGTACGATGGAAATGGCTCCAAAGCGCGGCGGCGGTCCACCGCAGACGCTGGCGCTCCGACACCTCCGGCTCCTGAAACAGACCGCTTTCAGCCAGTTGCGCAAGATCATCCGCATCGGTCGAAAACGCGAGCACCTCCCCGGGCGCAAGCTGAAGCGGCCCGGCCGGACCGATGCTGCGTTCGGCTCCTGACAAAAGATCGAATACCCGCCCCGCCACCGGTGTGGCGCGCCACACCGCTTCGCACGGCTGTTCGCGATCAAGATTGAACAGGCAAAGCAAGTGTTTGCGCCCATCTCCGGAAGTGCGCAGCGCCGCCAGAAAATTGCCCGAACCCTGCTGTACGAATTGCCAATCGGCCGAGGCGAAGAAACAGGGGTTGACGCTCAACAGCCGGTTGAGACGGGTGATGAAATCGACTTGATTCGGGGCGGCGCCCCAGTTCAAGGCCGAATCGGAATGCACGTCCACACGCTCGGCGGCGAAGAATTCCACGCCGTTGGTGATGCCGAAGCATCCGGCGTCCGAAAGCAAAGCGGTGATCGCGCAACGCATATGGCTCCACTTGTGCGACACCGCCGCCAACCGGGTGTTGTCATGAGTTTCGGCGTAGTTTACCAGGATCCCGCGCGTGCGGCTGCCGGCGGCAATACGGCTGTAATAGTATTCTATCTGGCCGCGTTCAAAATACTGGAACAGCTCGGAATACGCCCAGTTAAGTCCGCTTACGCCAAGCAGCCGCTCCTGGGTGGCCTGCGGGCCGCCCAGCCCTTCCAGCAGGAAAGTGGTTCGCGGATACTGGCTGCGCACCTTGGCCACGATGTAGTTCCAAGCGGTTTCCGGAAGCATGTAGCCAGCATCGCAGCGAAAACCGTCGACACCGCGGCGGCACCAGAACAGGAACACCTCCGCCATTTCGCCGCAAAGCTCCGGCGAGTACTCCAGCTTGCACAGATCCTCCCAAACCACCCCCCAGGCGCCGGGTGAAACGAAACGGCCGTCGGCTTCCCGCACAAACCATTCGGGATGGTCGCACTGAAACTTGGACCCCCAGCCGGTGTGGTTGACCGGAATATCCATGAACACGCGGGCGCGGCGGCTGTGAACGGCATCCACCAGCTCGCAAAACTGGTCCATCGGGGTGGCGGAATGATCGAACTGCGCCAGCGCGGGATCCACCGCGAAGTAGTCCTGCGCCGCGAACGGGCTGCCGAACCGCCCCATGCGGCCGAACGTCACCGGCGTCGGATGGATCGGCAGCAGCTGGATGATCCGGAACCCCATTTTATCGATGATGAAATCAAGCTCGCGCACCAGATCGCGAAAGGTGCCGGAAGCCGGAAGCACGGTGTATTTCTGCTGCTCCAGCAGCGCGGCGGCCTTGTCGCCGCCGGTACTGCGTTCGAGGTTGTATTTGTTGGGGCCGAACTGGCGTACAAACGCGGTATAGACGGTATTGGCGCCGGCATTGACCGCCGGCTCGGACTTGATTACGAAATTATCCCCAGCCGCCCAAGTTATGGTCTTGCCGCGCATGGCGAAACATTTTGCCTCGAAACGGCCCACCTCGGTAAGCGGAATCGCCAGCCGCCATTCGCCGGAAACGTCGGACGCGGTCATTGGAAGGTCGCGCCAGTCGCGCCCGATGGCGGGCAGCGAGTGTTCAAGCGCATCCACCTGCTCGCGGCGGCCTACCGCGGCCATGCCGAGATTGGTGCGCACAAAACCGACCGATCCGTCAGGAACGTTGGAGAGGATGAACTCGACCGTGTCGCCGCAGGCCAGAACCCGCCGGGACGGCAACTGACGCTGGATAAGTTCCATGGTCTCTCCCCCTCTGGCTTCTCTTACCCGTGCTTATCAGACTCCGGCCAGATAATCGACGGCGTTACGGAAAAATGCCACGCCGTCGCCCTCGACGGGCAACGGCCCGTCAAGTTTGTCGCTGGCCCAGCTCGGTGAATTGTAAGGCGAAAGGAACGCCTCCGGGTGCGGCATCAGACCGAACACGCGGCCGGTGGGATCGCAGATGCCGGCGATGGCGTTGAGCGAACCGTTCGGATTGGCCGGGAACTCGGAGGCGATGGAGCCGTCGGCATTCGCATAGCGCACCGCCACCAGATTCTCGGCCTCGATACGGGCAAGCGTGGCGTCGTCGGCGCAGAACTTGCCCTCGCCGTGGCGCAGCGGAAGCCGAACCTGGTCGATGCCGCGGGTGAAAATGCAGGGCGAGGCCGGATTGGCCTTGAGATAACACCAATCGTCGCGGAAGGTGCCGCAGTCGTTATGGGCGAGCGCGCACTGCTGGACGAAGTATTTGCCGTCAAGCGCGGGCAAAAGCCCCATGCGGGTGAGAGTCTGGAATCCGTTGCAGATACCGATTACCAGTTTGCCGTCCGCGATAAACTTCTCGAGCTGGTCGCGCAGTTTGAACTCCACACGGTTGGCGAAGATGGTGCCGGCGCCGAGGTGGTCGCCGAACGAAAATCCGCCGATGAAGGTCAGCATCTGGAACTCGTCAAGACGGCGCTTGCCGTCGATAAGGTCGTTGAGGTGCACCAGTTCCGGGGTGGCTCCCACACAGGAGACCGCCGCGGCGGTCTCGCGTTCGCAATTAAGCCCGAAGCCGGTGATAACCAGCACCTTGATGTCTTTTTTATCCATTATGAACTCCCATGCTTTCAGTCATTGCCGCGCGGATAGCTGCCGAGCACCTTCACAAAACTGCACACCTCCTGGGCGGCGGAAAGCGCTTTTGCCATATCGGGATCGAGCCGGTGGCCGTACATGTCCGCGAAAAACCAGTATTCGAAGGCCGCCACCCGTCCGGGACGGCTCTCGATAAGCGAAAGCGAAATACCGGCGTCGCGGAACGGCTTGAGCGCATCAATCAACGCCCCGGCGCGGTCGCGCATGCCGAGGCAGACGGAGGTCTTGTCATGGCCCGTCGGCCGGGTGTCCTGCCTGCCGAGCACCAGAAAGCGGGTGGTGTTGCCCGGCATGTCCTCCACGTTTTCCATCAGCACCGGCACTCCGGCGGCCCTCGCGGCGGTTTCACTGCACAGCGCGGCGGCTTCGGCCCCCTCGTCGGCGGCACGGTGGGCGGCCTCGGCGGTGGATGAGGTCTGCACCACCTTGCATTTCGGGAACTTATCGGCGATGAAACTGCGGCACTGCGCTATCGGCTGCGGATGCGAATAGATGGTCTTTATGGCGGCGATCGGGCCGAACCCCACCAAATGGTTGTGCACTTCCAGCAGGATTTCGGCGCAAACGCTCAGGGTTGAGCAGAAAATCCGGTCGAGCGTGACGGTGACCACCCCTTCGGTGGAATTTTCAACCGGCACCACGCCGTAGTCGGCGCGGCCGCACTCCACCGCGGAGAACACCGCGGGGATGGTCGGGCACATAACCGCCTCGCAAATATCGGAAAATCGGGCCAGAACCGCCTGATGGGAAAAAGTTCCCTCGGGGCCGAGGCAGGCCACCCTGAGCCGCTTTTCGAGCCCGCGGCATCCAGCGATGATTGCGCGGAACACCGCATGAAGCGACTCTTTTGCCAGCGGGCCGGAGTTGAGTTCGTCGAGCCGAGCAAAAACTTCGCGTTCGCGCTCGGGCGAATAGACCGGAGCGGAAACGGCATCCTTGAGATGCCCGATCGCCTCGGCTTCCCGGCAGCGCGCATTCAGAAGTTCGAGTATCTCGCGGTCGATGCGGTCGATTTCACCGCGATGCTGCGCCAGTTTTTCCGAATTCATAAAAATGCTCCAAAGAGTTGTTTGCATAATATATCACCATAAAGCGAAAATGCAATCGGCGCAAACGCGCGGTTTTGACGTCAAAAAGTACCCTGCGCGCCTTGACTTTACCGGCAATGCGAGTAAGTTTATAATAATATCTTGAATAAGGAGCCCGGCGATGAAAAAATTTTCGCTGTTGTTGTTTGCGCTGCTGGCGGCAGGCTGCGCGTCTTTCAAATTCATTCCAGCTGATAACGCCACGAAAATACTGCCCAAAACCGACGCCCGCCTAACCCAGCGCGCGGCGGAACTCAAAGCTATGATTGCCAAGGGCGGACACAACGGCGCGTTCCTTTCAGGCGAGACGGTCAGCTTCTTCGGCATGATTCCGGACGATTTGGCCAAGCGACTTGAGATGCTCGGGCTTAACGAGGCCTACGTCCGCTATGACCGCGACTTCTTCGCCGACTCCGACTACGCCGACGTCCTTTCCGGCCTGATCGCGGCCATGAAGAGGCGCGGCATCACGGTCTACCTTGCGGTGAAGATGAGCGACGGCGTGTGGAAGCGATCCGACAATTGCTTCCGCCGCAACTGGATAGACCCGCTGGTGGATGAAGTGGTAAAACACTTCGCCCCGCGTTTGGCCGGATTCCAGGAAGACTACCCGGAAGGCAGCTTCGACGGCGTGATGTTCGAATTCGACATGGAGGCATTCGACAAATCCAACCTCGACATGCCTCCCGGCCAGATATACGGCTGGAGCGACACCTCCTACGGCCTCGGTCAGGACAACGACCTGCTGGTGCAGTCCGGCTTCGAAATGCTGGCCAAAATCAAGGCGAAACTAGCCGCCCGCGAGATGAAACTGATATACGGCGTCGCCGCACCATCCTACATACCCGAAAAACAGGCCGCCGGAGAGCTGACCAAAGGTTCGGTGTCGGACTTCCTGGCCACGGCCGACTTCGCCATATTCGACACCCGGGAATCCGGCAGCAATGACATCGTGCGCAAAGCCGACGCCCTGCTCAAAAACGCCCCCGCCCACAAGGTCGGGGTGTGGCTGCCGCTTTCGCGTCACGCCGAAACCGGAGTACCGGCCCTGCGCCGCCGGTCGTTCAAGCAATTCTGCGTCGGCCTCGGCAACGTGATCGGCTCGTGCGCCGGGCTGCCAGCCTACCGCGGAGCGGCGTTCGACGGCTTCGACGCGCTTCAGGACATTTGGGAGAAATAACCATGCGCTGCCCGAAATGCGGCTGTGAAGACGATAAGGTGATCGATTCCCGCGCGGTGAAAGACGGTTCCGGCGTTCGTCGCCGCCGCGAATGCACCAGCTGCGGCCACCGGTTCACCACCTACGAAGGCATCATCCAGAGCGAGTTGCGGGTGATAAAACGCAACGGTCTGCCGGAAGATTTCGACCGCGACAAACTTTTTCACGGCATCTCCAACGCCTGCTACAAGCGCCCCATTTCCTCCGACGAGATTCTGCGAGTGGTCGACGAAATCACCGCCGAACTTCAGAATCGTTACGATCGTGACGTTCCCAGTTCCGAAATAGGCGCGCTGGTAATGGAGAAACTTCGCCGCCTCGACCAGGTCGCCTATGTTCGCTTTGCCTCGGTCTACCGCAAATTCAAGGACGTCGAGGAGTTCATCGACGAAATTCGCGCCCTGGGGGACAACTCCGGAGTAAAACCATGATCCCGGCCGAAATTCCGATCACCGTGCTGCGCGGCGGCGCTCCCGAACCATTCAGCCTCGACTCTCTGCATATCGAAGTGATGCAGGCGTTCATCCGCTCCGACACCCCCGAGCAGTATCTGGCGGAAGACGTGGCGCTGGCGGTGGAATCCGCTCTGCGCGCCAGCGACCGCCCCGCCGGAGTGTTCACCGAAAGCGAAATCAACGCCGCGGTGATCCGCATCCTAGAGCGCACCGGGCTGGGCGAAGTCGCCAGCTGCTTCCGCAAGCGCCATACCTGCGCCCGCATCCTGGTGGCGGCGCAACCGGAGCGGATCGCGCCGCTGCTGAGTTCCCATCTCGCCGCCGTCGAGGGGGCGGACTTCGAATTGCTGGCCCGCAAGGTCGCCGCCGCCGCCGTCAAAATCGGCGCGCAGGAAGCGGATCCTGCACTGTTCATCGAACTGGCGCGCTTCTTCCAAAGCTCCGGCGCCGCCGCCGTCGAGCTGCCGGAAACGGCCGGAGACGGCGAAGAGTTCATACCGGTGGAAACTCTGCTGAAACTGGCCGGTTCCGGCCTCGGCGAGCTGTTCGAGGCGAAAGTGCTGGCGGCGGCGCCGGTAAGCTGCCGGGTGTTCCCGTCGCTGAGAATCAATTTCCATCTGGGAAGATTCGCCCGGCTGCGCGGACTCACCCCGCCGGTGACCGAGATGATGCTTGCGGCGGATCTTTACAAAATATGCGTAAAATTAAATGCGTTCAAGTGCGCGGCGGAAAACCTCTACCGTGAAACCACCGGCGAGACCGCCGAATTGCCCGGCAATTTGTTTGTGCCGGACATGGAGGAGTTCGCCGCCGGCTGGCTGGCGTGGCGGTTCCCCGAGGCGCGCGAAAGCTGCATGGAACTATTTTCCGGGCTGACCCCGGAGGCATTCGAATTGCGTTGCGACTAACTTAAAGGACTTCATGATTATGGAAACCAAACTCAAGGCCGGCGTAATCGGCGTCGGCGCGCTGGGCCGCCACCATGCGCGGCTGTACAATCTCAACGACAAAGTCGAAGTGGTCGGCATTTTCGACGTCAATCAGGAATCCGCCAAGGCCGTCGGCGCGGAATTCGGGTTGAAGGTGTTCGATGACTGGCAAGAGCTGGCCAACCAATGCGACCTCCTCAGCGTGGCGGTACCCGCCACCTTCCATGAACAGTGCGCTCTGCCGTTGCTGACGATGGGCAAGCATGTGCTGGTGGAAAAACCCTTCGCAGTGACGGTGGCGCAGGCCGAACGCATGGTTGCCGCCGCCCGCGAGCACAATGTGGTTCTGGCCGTGGGCCACGTGGAACGCTTCAACCCGGCAATGGATTTCCTCGAAAAACACAAGCATAACACCCGCTTTATCGAGGCTCACCGGCTGGCGAGTTATCCGCCGCCGCGCCCGGGTACCTTCCGCCGCGGGACTGAGGTCAGTGTGGTTCTCGACCTGATGATCCACGATATCGACCTGGTGCTGACAATGGTCGATGCCGAAGTCGAACGCTTCGATGCAGTCGGCATACCGGTGCTCAGCGACACCGAGGACATCGTTTCGGTGCGTATAAAGTTCAAGAACGGCAGCTGCGCCAACATGACCTCCAGCCGAGTGAGTCAGGAGCCGCAGCGCCGCTTCCGGGTGTTCCAGGAGGACTGCTACATCGCCATGGATTATGCCAAACATACCGGCGTGGTATTCAAGAAGAACAAGCTGGGGCTCGCCCGCAAAGACGTGTCGCTCGACGATAAAAATGCGCTGGCCGCCGAATTAGATGACTTCATCGACGCGGTCAAAAGCACCCTCGCCACCGGCAAAGTCGTCAAGCCGAGGGTGCCGGGCGAACAAGGCCTGCGCGCATTGAAACTCGCGGTCGAAATCCAGGACGAGATTCGCCGCTATAACAATTTTTACGGGTTTGCGTTCGCGCCGGAGGTGCTCAGCGAACTGCCGCCCCGCAAAGAGCCCTGAAATGCTGACCCCGGCCAAGCTTAACCTGTATCTGAAGGTCGAACGGAAACGACCGGACGGCTTTCACGATATTTCAAGCGTGTTCGTGCCGTTCTCCCGCGTCTCCGATACAGTGGAACTTTCAGCCGGCGAGCCGGGGATAGCCTTGCATTGTAATTTGAAGGAACTGGAGACGCCGGCCAATCTGGTCGTCCGGGCGGCCGATGCCTACGCCCAAAGAAGCGGTATTGCGCCGGCATGGAAGTTCCGGCTGGAGAAACGCATTCCAATAGCCGCCGGCATGGGCGGCGGCAGTTCGGACGCAGCCGCAGTGCTGCGGCTGCTGAACGAGAAATACCGAAAACTGCCGCCGGAAAGACTGGCGGCGCTGGCGGCGGAAATCGGCTCTGACGTTCCATATTTCCTTAACCAGGTTCCGGCGCTGGTTTCCGGCCGCGGCGAGAAAATCGAACTTCTGCCGGAACTCCCGGTGCCGCCGGTGGTGACGGTGTTTCCCGGATTCCCGGTCAGCGCCAAGTGGGCATATCAGCACCTGGCTCCGGCGCGGCTCGGCCCCGGCGACCCGGCCCCCCTGCTCGAAGCGATGTGGCGGCGCGACTGGGAGACGGCCGCCGCCGCCATGACCAACGATCTGGAATACGCTCTGCTGGCCAAATTCCCGCTGCTGGGGATGATCGCGGCGTCGATGCGTGAAGCCGGCGGGCTTAAGCCTCAGGTAACCGGAAGCGGATCGGCGCTCTTCACCATATGCCGTACCGATGACGCCGCCGATGAACTGCGAGCCGGACTTGCGGCCGAATATCCGGAATTGACCGTCATTTAGCGTTTTTATCTGTTTTTTTACAATCAATACATGACGCCGCCATATTGCGAACGGCGCAAATCAATGATATAATAGGTGGTTTTCGATAAATCAATGAAAACAAAGCGAAATGTGAGGTATGATTTGAAACGGTTCATCGCACTTCTGGTCGCACTCGCAACGTGCGGAGCTTTTGCCAACGAGTCCATGCCGGTGGGGAAAATTCTGCCAGAACCCCAGCGAATCTCGAGCAACAATATTTCCTTCACTCCTTCTCACGGCTCCACTTTCATATATTTCCATCCCGACGGGCGCACCACTTACGCCGGAAAGGCGGGAGCGGATATATACCTCGGCACGCTGCGAAAACTTGCCCCCGGTTCCGATGGAACCAAGTTCGAAATTCATGCCGGCTCCTTTGCCGAACCTGAAATCGCCGCCTATTTCGGCGGCAACCCGCCCGCCCTGCCGGCTCAGGGCTACGCCATAAAAATCGTCTCAAGCTCGCCGGAAAAGGTGGTGGCGGTACTTGGCAGCACCGACGCCCGCGGCATGTTCTATGCCTTCGCCACACTGCGGCAACTGATCGACGCCACCGGGGAAGTCCCGGTGCAGAATCTGATGGACGTTGAGGATTTCCCGGCATGGCGTGAACGGTATATCTGCGATTATTTCCTGAACGCCGATGCCGCCGGGTTCAAGTGGGCGGCATCCAACAAGATCAGCGGAGCCGCCATGCTGGTGGACGCCAACTGGCGCAATCCGGAATGGTGGAAAAAAGCCGAACCGGTTCTCGCCGATATGAAAAAGATTTCCAAGCTGAATGTGATCGACTTCATGATTCAGCTGCATATCTATCACGGCACCAAAGAAACCCCGAAGCTTAACATCGCCGATGAAAAGCAGATCGACGAATTCATCGCCGCCTGCCGCAAAATGGCCGAAAACGGCGCTTCCATCCTGATGATCGCCGCCGACGACACCACCCCGCGCGACATCAACGGATACCACTCCTATTTCGACGATGAAACCGTCAAGTTCGGTTCGGTGGGGCGCGCCCACGGTTATCTGATGAAGCGGATCTACGAGGCACTGCACCCGGACTTCCCGAACCTGCGGCTGTCGATGGTCGGTGCGCCCTACGCGCTCAGTTTCGGTGTCGGCGCCCCCGAGATAGATCAGTATCTGATCGACTGGTCGAACGAAGCGCCCAAGGAGGTGTTCTGGATCTGGACCGGCCCCGAAGTCTGCTCCCCGAAAATCACCAAACGCGATCACGAGGTGGTGGAAAAACTGCTGCCCGGCGGCCAGCCGATCTATCTTTTCGACAATTCCAACGGCATCAACCTGCCCGCCCCGCGCTTCGACACCGAGTTCTATCCGGGAATGGAAAAGGACGACAAGGGTATTGTCTTTCTGCTCGGGCTGGCCTACGGCTCACGCCCGTGGGAAATACCCTACTACCTGGGAGCCAACAGCTATCTGTGGAACCCGGTGCACTACAACGCCGAACGTGAATACAACACCGCGGTCGAAATGACCTGGGGCAAGGCCGCGATCGCGCCGGTAAACCGGATGCGCGAGGCCGCCAGAAACTCCTATCTGGCAATCCGGTCCAGCGCCCGCGACGGGTTCGAACCCATGCTAGCCGAAGAAACCGCCGCCCTGGAAGAACTTTCCGCCGTGCGCGACTATGACGGAAAACCGCTAGATACCGGTATCTTCCAACGGAACCTGGAACAGTCCAAAAAGTTCGCCGCCTACAACCCGCCGACCGTCACCGTGCCGCAGATCAGCAGAATAAATTTCGACGGCGAGATCTCACCCGGTGAATGGAAAGATGCCGCCGAACTCCAACTGACCGACCGCACCGGAAAACCAGACAACGCCCCCACAAAGGCGTATATCGGCTATTACGGCGATAAACTGTATCTGGCCTTCGACGTGCCGCTGGACAAACCGCTGGACAAGCAGGAGCCGATGGCTTTCGATTCGCCGGTGTTCCAGAACCCCGATGAAATCGAGCTGTTTCTTCAGTTCGCGCCAGCTGTCATCAACGAAAAATATACCGAGGAAGTCGGCGCCTATTCCCAATATGTGTTCGACTATGCCGGAAACCGCTACGACGGCTTTGCCGGGGAGACCCCCACGTTGTGGCAGGGCGAATGGGGCGTAAAAACCAAAGTATATCCGGATCATTGGACCGCCGAGGTGGAGCTTACTCCGACCGACCGCGATCAGAACCCCACTCCCGCACCCGGCCCCAACACCAAATGGAAAGGCAATTTTCACCGGGTTGACAACCGTTCCGGCAAAATACAATCGTTCGACCGCACCGGATTCGCGCTGCACAGCCCCGGCTATTTCGTGAACATCGGCTTCGGCAGCAAGTAGGGCAAGCCGTCGGCGCCGGGCAAAGCCCCGGCGTCGAGGCCGAACACCGTACGCAGCGTTTCCGGCGCAAGGATTTGAGCCGGATCATCGTATTCTACCAGCCGCCCTTCGACAAGGGCGGCTATTTTTTGGGTGCAGCGCACCGCGAAGTTAAGGTCGTGCAGCACCATCACCACCGTTATTCCCAACTCCCGGTTGAGCCGGGCCACCAATTCCATCACTTGAAACTGTCCGGCCGGATCGAGGAAGGTTGCGGGCTCGTCGAGCAGCAGCAATTCCGGCTCCTGTGCAAGCGCCAGCGAAAGCCATGCCCGCTGGCGTTCTCCGCCGGAAAGCGTTCCCAACCTGCGATGCCGCAAATGCCAAAGCCCCGCAAGCGCGATCGCCTCGTTAACTTTCCCGCCGTCGCCCGCGGCGGCCGGCCGCCAGGCGGATCGGTACGGGAAGCGTCCGAAAGCGGCAAGTTCCTCCACCGTAATATCCGGCGGGGCGGTGTGCAGCTGGGGCAGAAACGCTCGACGGCGGGCAAGGCCTCGGCCGGAAAAACGCCGCAAATCCCTACCGTCCAGCCGGATGCTGCCGGAATCGGCTGGAATCAGACGGCCAATCAGCTTGAGCAGCGTGGTTTTTCCAGCGCCGTTCGCGCCGACCAGCCCAATGACCGTTCCAGACTCCACCGTGAGGTCAGCTCCGGCTATTACCGCCTCGCGCCCATATGAAAAACAGAGGTTTGCGATTTCTATCTTCATGCCGCACGTCCTCCGCGCCGCAGAAGATACAGGAAGAACGGCGCACCGATCAGTGCCATTACAATACCGGCCGGCAACTCGTGCGGAGCAAACAGCGCCCTGCCAGCCGCATCGCCCAGCACCACCAAAGTGCCGCCTGTCGCGGCGGCCGCGGGCAGCAGCCAACGATGAGCGGAACCGATCATGAGCCGCGCCAGATGAGGCGCCACCAGCCCCACGAATCCCAGCAACCCGGCCGCGACCACCCCGGAGGCGGCCAGCAACGCCGATGCCGCCAACAGCGTGAACCGCGCCAGCTCAACCCGCAAACCCAACGCCGACGCGGTTTCGTCGCCAAGAGCAATCACATCCAGTGCCCGCGCGCGGAAACATATAAACACCGCGCCGGCGGCGATCCATGGCAACACCAGCTCGACCCGCGGCCAGGAGGCGGTGGCAAGGCTGCCGGAGAGAAAATTCAGCACCCCCGCAATCCGGTCGGCATGAGAATAAACCACACCGGTGGCCAACGCCGACGCAAATGCCGACACCGCCACACCGGACAGTACCAGCCGCAACGGCTCCAGCCCCCGCTTCCAGGCCAGCATCCACACCAGCAGCGCCGCCGCCAGCGAACCGGAGAACGCGACCAGCAGCGACCAGTTGGAAAGCGCCGGAAAAATCAGGATAACCCATACATAGGCCAACGCGCCGCCGGAGGATACACCGAGTATCTCCGGCGAAGCAAGATCGTTGCGCATCAGCGACTGCAAGACGGCTCCGGACAGCGCCAGCGCCGCACCGGTCAGTAACCCCAGCACCACACGCGGCAGCCGCACCTCGCGGATCAGGAATGCGCCGTCGGGGTTTCGCAACGCGCGAAACACCTCGCCGAAGCCGATGTCCACCGCGCCCATGCGCAAGGAAATCACGACGGAAACGGCCAACAGAACGAACAATGCGGAAAGAATCGCGATTTTTTTCATGAAAGTAATGTACCGTGAAAGGCCGAAAAGTCAATCCCGTCCTTGCATTTTGGCATGCAAGGTGTATATTAAATAGGTAGTCGGGATGTAGCGCAGCTTGGCTAGCGCGTTTGACTGGGGGTCAAAAGGTCGCAAGTTCAAATCTTGTCATCCCGACCATTTTTTTGCCCAAATCAGCCTCGGAACTCCGGTTCCGGGGCTTTTTTGTCATATCCTGCCAAAAGCTGTTTTTTCATGCTCATGCGAGATAAAATTACGGCATTTTTACGGTACAAAAAGCGGACTGGGTCCTCGGCGTGTCTATAAACTTCCGAAACGTTCGAGAAGTCATAGATAATTTTATAATGGGGCAAAGGATACCACTTTTTCATTGTTTCAAGCAATAACGAGTGCAGCTTGCAATCCGGAATTTGTGGACTATTGTAAAACATGACATTGATCTATTTTCAATAGAACTTTGTTAGATGTAGGAGCTGGCACATACCAATTAGCTTCCCGACCAAGTTTAAACGAAGCCTGGAAGCATTAGAGTTAATACTATTGAAATGGTTTGGTGCGATCCGAATGAGTGACTTATAACCAACAAATAAGGATAATATATTATTATGTACACATGGAGTAGGAAAAGTCACCGTCTGACTCTTTGCTTATTGACTGGAGTCATCTGCGCTGTAATTTGTGGTTGCGAACCCAGCAAGCCGATCAAAATTCCTCAAACGGTAATGGACAACATTGCTCAAAAGTCTTCGAGTTTAGACTTTGATACATATGAAGGCTTTAGAGACTGGTATCGAATCCCTCTTAGATATCCATATCAGATTTTCATGATAGACTCTTTGTCCGATGGATATCTGGAGCAATTGGAAAAGGGTTCTAATGTGCAGGATGGGTCTGGCTCATCTATTTGTCATGACATTACTCGGTTATGGCCGCAGAAGGATTTTTGCTGTTTTTATGTAAGTAAAGACTCTACAGAGGATTATGCTGGAAAGTATGGGTATTTTGCTTATAGCACGGGAGAATTAAAGTTTTTTCCGAACGAGACCGCGCTGATGGAAGAATTGAAAAAAGTAGGGATTACTGGACCCGCCGAATTTTATACGCTAGACGTATTGTTCAAATATTTTTCGCATATGCATTAATTGCAGGTTATCAACAAGCGTTTGCGGTATGAAAATCAAAAGCATTGCATTTACTATATTGCTGATGGGCATCTCATCGGCATATTGCACCGACGTTCCCCGGCTGACGATCGCGTCGGACGTTGAAGATGGAGATATCGCCTTCATACGGGCGAGTACAGTTTTCAGCGACAGGTTACTACTGGAATGCACCCGGCATACCGGAAGAGCCGGAGCCGGACGTCTTCGGAGCCGATCTCATGACATTCGGTTTCCTCCTCGATCCTGAATCGCGCCCCTTAACTTCCGGCAATATACGGCTTTTGACTTGACTTTTCCGGTTCCGGGTAAATATTATTGTCATACGATTTAACCAGATTCGGAGCCAGAATATGCCAGCTGACCAGGAAAAACACCCGTTGCACCCGCTGGCGCTCGTGGAGCGCGCCTCGGCAATCGGTCCCGGCACCCGGGTCGGTGCCTGGACGCATATCCTTGACGGCGCCCGTTTGGGTTCCGGCTGCGAAATCGGCGATTATGCGTTCATCGACGCCGGTGCCGCACTCGGCAATCATGTGAATATCGGCTGCGGGGCAAGAATCTGCGGCGATGTGCGGATTGAGGACAACGCCGCCATCGGCCCCGGCGCGGTGATCGACGGCCGCCATGAGCCGGTTCGCATATGCCGTAACTCCAAGGTCGGCGCCAATGCCATTGTGCTTGCGACGGCGGTTGGCGGCGGATCGGAAGTCACGGCCGGAGCGGTGGTGACCCAGAACGTTCCGCCGTATGCAATCGTTGAAGGCAACCCCGCCCGTATTATCGGATACGCCGACGCGGCACAGGTCGTCCCCTGTCGCATCGGCTGCGCCGCAGGCAAGTCAGCCACCATTACCGGAGCAAAACTGTACGACATCCCGAAGTTCTCCGATCTGCGCGGCGACCTGAATGTGCTGGAATTCGACAAACTCCTGCCATTCCCTGTCAAGCGGGTGTTCTACACCTACGCCGTACAATCCGAGGTACGCGGCGAACACGCGCACCGGAAATGCGAACAGTTCATGGTTTCGGTATGCGGTTCCGTGCATGTGATCGTCGACAATGCCTCCAGCCGGGAGGAGTTCGTGCTCGCGTCTCCGTCGGTAGGGCTTTATCTGCCCGCCGGATGCTGGGGAGTACAATACAAGCACTCCGCCGACTGCGTGCTGATGGTGCTCGCCTCTCATGACTACGATTCCGACGACTACATCCGCGATTACGAGGAGTTCCTAAAATATAAAGGGAGGTAATATGCAGTTCCTTGATATGAAGGCCCCCTATCTGGAGCTCAAGGACGAGCTTGACGCCGCCTATTTCCGCTTTATGAACTCCGGCTGGTATGTGCTGGGCCCGGAGGTGGAGAATTTCGAGCGGATGTGGGCCGATTTCTGCGGAGTGAAATACTGCGTGGGCGTGTCCAACGGTCTAGACGCCCTCTGCCTGGCGCTGGAAGCCGGCGGCGTCAAGCCGGGCGATGAAGTCATCGTTCCGGCCAACACCTACATCGCAACCTGGCTGGCGGTCTCCCAGATCGGGGCGACTCCGGTTCCGGTGGAGCCGGAGGAAAATACCTTCAACCTCGATCCCGCCCGCATTGAAGCGGCGATAACACCGCGCACCGCCGCCATTGCCGCCGTCCATCTGTTCGGCACCCCGGCCGATATGGATCCGATAATGAAAACAGCCGCAAAGCATCACCTCTTCGTGCTGGAGGACAACGCGCAAAGCCAAGGTGCCGTCTATCACGGCAAGCGCACCGGCAACCTGGGTCACGCGGCGGCATTCAGCTTCTACCCCGCCAAAAACATCGGCGCATTCGGCGAAGCCGGCGGCGTCACCACCAATGATCCGGCCATTGCGGACCGCGTCCGCGTACTGCGCAACTACGGCAGCCGGGTCAGGGGCTACAACGAAATCAAAGGTTATAACCGCCGCATCGACGCGCTTCAGGCGGCATTTCTTGCGGTCAAAATACCCCGCCTCGACGCCTGGAACGCCCAACGGCGCAAGGTGGCCGAACGCTATCTGGCGGAGCTTGCCGAGGTCGCCGTCCGGCTTCCGCTTTCCGGGCCGGCGGACAGCGTATGGCACCAGTTCGTCATAAGGCTGGATAATCGGGATATGGTGCGCGACCGTCTGCAGATGGCTGAAATCCCCACGCTGATACACTATCCGATTCCGCCGCATCTCTCGGACGCCTACAAAGACATGGGCTTTGCGCGCGGCGATTTTCCGATAACCGAGGCGTGGGCGGACACTTTCCTGAGCCTGCCGATCGGCCCGCATATGCCGGAGTCCGATGTCGCGGCGGTCTGCGCCGGGCTGAAAAGGATTCTCGCCTGATTTCCGGAGCGATAAAAAAACGCATTGCCTGCTTGCCGCCCGGAAAAAACATTACCGCAACGAGCACTAGATTTTATCAGCCTCTATTTCGCCGAAGCACGGTTCCTGCAGCAACAGCGACTCGTCCGCCAGATCGCTGCGGCTCCAGCTTTCGTATTCCGGACGATCGGAGAAATTGCGCAACCTCAACTTTACCGTATCTCCGGGACGCAACGCGGCCGCTCCGCCGGGAACGTTGTTCTTAAGGTCAACCAGATAGCATAATGCCTGCGCGTCACCACCGTCGATGTCGCCGAGGTGAACCGCCATAAGGTGGTCGGAATAGGCGCTTTGGCCGGGACGCGGCGCCGCGGTCATGGCGAGCACGGTACCGGTGACTTCCAGCGGACTGCCGGGCTCCGGCAACACAAATTTATCCTCCGGCGGAGTCCCCGGCGCAAGGTCGATCATCTTCCAATCGCCAAACGCCAACTCGCGCTCGGCAAATTCCCATATCACATATTTCTTACCGGCCAAACGGTCGCGGCCCCGCTTGAGTTCGGTGGCCAGCATGGCGCGAGTGGCATAGGACCCGCAGTCATTCCGCGCAATCATGTCTATCTGCCCGACGCGCCCCGCCAGCCGTTCCCCCAGCCCGGCATGTTCGCCCCATCCCATCGCGGAAGCCGAGTAGATGTTGGTGAAACTGTCGCCCAGCAACAGATATTCGGAGTCGCGGGAAAAAGCATCCGCCTTTTGAGTCAGCGTAACAGTCTGAGGAGCGAACACCTTTGAAACGTCCGGCAATTTGAGCATCGCGGCGATGTCGCCGCAATTTGTCACCTGCTCCGACGCGACAGCGGCATCGGACGGACGTCCGTCTATCATGGTCCCTACCGCAGAAACGCCGTCAGGCGTAAGATGGGTGTCCAATTTGAGATACGACTCCGGAGACAATGCCCCGGCCAGCTCCACCACCTTCACGCCATTTTCCTTGAGCCGGCGCATGAATTCCGGGAACGACGGATTTTCCAAAACTCCCTCGCCGCCGCCCAGATAACGGCCGCAGATCGTCGGCTTTACCGGCATCGGCACCACAATCAGGGTGATGCCGCGCTTTTCAAGCTGCTCCTTGAAATCGACGATCGCCGCGACCGGGTCGGGCTGCACCCCATCTTTCTCGGCCCGCTTCCTCATGACCTCCGGACGCAGAAAGCCGGGATGAGCCACATACTGGAAGTCCGGAGCGTAAAACAGCCAGCCGTCATGGCCGACGATTACCTTCTCGTTGCCGGTACGGAGGTATCTGGTGAGAAACTCCTGAACCGGAGGCAGCAGCCACGCGCGCAGCAGAGAAGCATCCTCCAGCCCGCGCTCGAACCGTTTCAGCCCGGCGGTCAGCTCCGATGCATATTCCAGCGGAGTGCCGGCTCGCACCGAGGCAATCTCCGGCACGATCGCGGTCACACCGGGCGCTCCGCTGCGGATGTCGTGAACCATCTGCACCACCGGATAAAGTGTGATAAAAACGATGAAAAACAGTGCAAACGTCCACTTCAACGGCGCCGACACTTCGGTGCGCCCTATTTCCATTTTCGCGATGTCCTCGCGGCTGAGTTTCCGATTTTCGCTCATTGCTTCTGCCTCAGAATATGAAATAGATGAACGGATTGTAGCTTTGGGTGGTCAGTGCCGCCAGCGCGACGGCGAAGACCAGCACGCACCATGCGAATTTAGGCCAAGTCAACCTGCGGGTGAAATCCCAGGTCTGCGGCAGGCCCCACACCACCGCTGCCGCCAGCACGAAATTGATAAGATAATAGGGATTGTAGATAACCCCCGCCACGATTCCGCTTGACGGATCGCCACCGGCGCCGAACATCCCGGCGAGATAGCGCCCGGCCGCCGGCAGCGTCTCGGCACGGAAAAACACCCATGCCAGCACCACGATGAAAAACGTGACCGCCATCTGCAGCGGCCGCCACAGACGGTGGTAAAAGCTCTCCTTGCCCATGGCCCGCTCTACGCCGAGCCAGCCGCCGTGAATACCGCCCCAGATAAGGAAATTCCAGCTGGCGCCATGCCAAAGCCCGCCCAGCAGCATCACCAGCGCAAGATTGATATAGGTGCGCACGTTGCCCTTGCGGTTGCCGCCAAGCGGAATGTACAGGTAGTCGCGCAGCCAGGTGGAAAGCGACAAATGCCACCGGCGCCAGAATTCGGTGATGCTGCAGGAGTGATAGGGGGAATCGAAGTTTTTGGCGAATGTGAACCCGAGCATGAGCCCCAGGCCGATCGCCATGTCGGAATAACCGGAGAAGTCGAAATAAATCTGGAAGGCATAGGCGACCACACCGTACCACGAGTTCAAAACATCAAGAATCCCGGCGTTGAAGCAGGTGTCGGCAATCTTGCCGCATGGGTTGGCCAGCAACACCTTCTTCCCCATGCCCAGCATGAAAAAAGCCGCGCCTCGCGCAAATTTTTCAATGGTATGGGTACGGAACGCAAGCTGATCGGCCACCTCCTGGAACCGGATGATCGGCCCTGCCACCAGCTGGGGAAACATGGATACGAAGCAGGCGTAGTCAATAAAATTCGTCACATGCCTGGCGTCGCGCCGATATACGTCAATCACATAGCTCAGGCTCTGAAAAGTATAAAAACTGATGCCGAGCGGCAGTATCACCCGGAAGAATCCGGCGTACTGCCATTCCGGGATTCCCATGCCGGCCATCATCGCATTGTAGTTCTCGATGCCGAAATTGAAATACTTGAAAAATCCCAGCACCGCAAGATCCACCACCACCGACACGGTAACCGCCAGCTTTCGCACCCTCGATTTTTCCGACGAGCCGATGATCCTGCCGTTGGTATAATCCACCGTGGTGGTAAACAGCATCAGCAACATGAACGCCGGGTTGGCCCAGCCGTAGAACAGATAGCTGAACAACGTCAACGTCAAGTGTTTCCAGCGTCTTGGAGATATGTAATAGCACGCCAATGCCGCCGGAAGAAAGAAAAACAGGAACAAATAAGAACTGAATACCATCTTTTGTTCTCCAAATTTTCATTACTATAATCGCGTTTCCAAAGATTGCAAACCGTTTGAGCAATCAGGAGACGACTATATTCAACGCCTCCGCCCATCGGTGAAATCCGCAAAATCACGGCGATTTTGCCGGATAATGCAGAAAAATGCTTGATAAATGCCGGACCGTACATTATATTATTCAACATTATGAGTTTTTCTTTCAGGAACAATCTGTTTTTCCAGGCGGTAGCCGTAAGCAGCCCGTTCGCAAACACCTCCCGGTAATGCGAACGGGGTTGTTCCGGTGCGTCCACACGCACCCCTCCCGGGATTCCCTCCGGCGTTCCAACTGATTCAACATTTTTCGCATCCGTCGTCCGGGGGAAGTGTCTCTCGTGCCAGAACAGATCAACCTTCGATGGAAGAACGAATAATCATGGATTCAGCAATCGCAACCCGGAAAACGCTTTACAAAGGCGCCCAGATCGCAATAAAAACCTTGGAACACCTCGGAGTGGACACCTGCTTCGCCTATCCCGGCGGCAGCGCGGTGGAATTCCATCAGGCATTGGCCGACTCGTCCATCCGGGTGATCCTGCCGCGCAACGAGCAGGGAGGCGCGTTCGCCGCCAACGGCTACGCCCGCGCCTCCGGCAAGGTCGGAGTCTGCATGGCGACCTCCGGCCCCGGCGCCACCAATCTGCTCACCGGCATCGCCGATGCCTATATGGATTCCATCCCGGTGGTGATAATCACCGGGCAGGTCGAGTCGTGGTACATCGGAAAAAACGCCTTTCAGGAGATCGACATCATCGGAATGACCCGGCCGATCGTCAAGCACAGTTTTCTGGTGCTCGACCCGTCCGAGATCGCTCCGACCATCATCCGCGCCTTTGCCATAGCCCAAAGCGGAAGGCCGGGCCCGGTGTGGATCGACATACCCAAGGACATTCAGAAGGCGATGCTGGAATTCCACGTGCCGCCCGCTCCGCCTTCCGGCAACATGCCGTGGACGGAGGGAATGCCGGAAGAAGACGTTCTCGCGGTCAAACAGGAGATCGCGCGAGCCAGGCGCCCGTGCATCTACGCCGGCGGAGGCATAATCTCGGCCGGAGCGGAAAAAGAACTGCTGGCCTTCGCCGAAGGCTACAATATTCCGGTGGCCACCTCTCTCATGGGCATCGGGGCATTCCCGGAAACGCACCCTCTGTCGCTCAAATTCTTCGGCATGCACGGCACCTATTATGCGAATTACGCAGTCAATGAAAGCGACCTGCTGCTGGTTCTCGGCGCACGGTTTTCCGATCGGTCCACCGGGGCCGTCGCGGACTTTGCGCCGAACGCCAGGATCGTTCATATCGACATCGACGCCTCCGAGATAAACAAGAACGTTCAAGCACATATCGGCATCCGGGCAGACATCAAACCGGCGCTGGCCCATCTCAACCGCAATCCGGAATTCCGCGAGCGTTCCGGGTGGTTCGAAACCATTGCAAATTGGAAGGCCGAACATCCGCTGCATTATACCGCATCGCCCGGCGGTCTCAAGCCGCAGCAGGTGGTGGAGGCCATCGACCGCGCAACCGGCGGCGGCGCAATCATCGTGCCCGGTGTCGGTCAGCACCAGATGTGGGCGGCGCAGTATTACCGCTACCGGCGGCCGCGACAGCTGCTGACCTCCGGCGGGCTGGGAACAATGGGATTCGGCCTGCCGGCGGCCATCGGCGCAAAACTGGCGCGTCCGGATGAACTGGTCATCAATATCGACGGCGACGGCTCGTTTCAGATGAACATCCAGGAACTGGGAACGGTGGCGGCCGAGGAGATCGGCATAAAAATGGTTATCCTGAACAACCAGCACCTCGGCATGGTGGCGCAGATCGAAGACCTGTTCTATCGCGGCAAGCGCGGCAACACCGACCTGCGCGGCAAATGCGCCCGACCGTTCCCGGACTTTGTGAACATCGCCCGCTCCTACGACATACCGGGGCGCGACGTGTTCCGCCCGGAAGAGCTGGAGAACGCCATCACAGAGATGCTGGGAACTCCCGGCCCGTTTCTGCTGGACTGCCACACCCTGTATCAGGACCATGTGCTTCCCATGATCCCCGGCGGCAAGTCCTACCGCGAGATGATACTGGAGTGCCCCTCGGAAAAGCAGCCTTAACGAACGGCGAGGCGAGTCATCGGCTTGTCCACTTTCAGCTCCTCGATCGTGCCGTCCGGGCTAAGCGCGAAGTGGTCGATCACCCGGTTTTCCAAGTCTCGAGTGGTAAGTTCAAGCCGACCCGGCGAAACGTCGATCATGGTGCCGGAGATTTCCACTCCGGTTTCGCGCGGTCCGTCGATGGTGATTATCGGATAGGCGTATTTCCTGCCGCTGCGCAGCCGGTGCGGCTGCGGCGTGGCAGAATTCGCCAAAAATTCGTCGGTGCCGGGAATGGAACGGCGGTAGGAGTGGACATGGCCGCCTATCCAAAGATTGATATCGGATGGCCCGAACACGCGGTCGGCCAGCTGCATCGCCCCTGCCCAATCTACCATCATCGCCGGGGTGGCGTGGGCGAACACCACCCGGAATTCGGCGGTCTTGAACGCCGCGGAACGCGCAATCCGCTTCAGCCAGCGTTCCTGATCGGCGAGATAGGAATCCTCCATCACATACATGTAGCTTCTGGCGTCGAATGGGTCCGGCGCGCCGCCGGAACCGGTGTCGAGTACCAGAAAGAAACAGCCGCCAGCCCGGAACGCCTGAAAGGTACGCCCTTCGGAGGTGCCGAAAAATTCGACGAACTTCACGCAATCCCGGCCGAAAAACTCGTGGTTGCCGCGCAGCGGAATATAGAACGCGCGATGGCGGGTTTGTGCCAGAAAAACATCCATAAGTCCGTCGAAATAGTCCGGTTCGAAATCATTGAACGTGCTCCCGGCGTCACCGATATGGACGAACCCGGCCACGTCGCAGGTGCCGGGTGCGCTGAATATCCGGGAAACGGTATTGCGCCGGTGCTCCGGCATAAGCTGGGTGTCTCCCGAAACAAATATCGAGAACCGGCCGTCGGAATCCTTCCCGGCCGGAACGGTAAACTCATACAATCCCGGCAATACCCGCACCTGGTTGGTATCGGTATATTGCAGAAGCAGCCGGTATTCGTAAACCTCGCCCGGCACCAGCCGCCGCAGATTGAAGGAATGCAGCGCGGAGTCCCGGCGCAATATTCCGGCCACGGTTTCCCATTTGCGGCGGAAGCGCGCGGCACCGCGACGACGAAACTCGATCCCGGCCGCCATCGGCCCCCGGGAGGTGAATTTGACAGTACAGCCGCCCGGTACCGGATTGAGCAACCACGGCCCGTTTGACAGCTCGGCGGTGCGCGGTGAAAGGTCGGTGAACGGAACCGGCCCGATCGCGATCTTGCGGCTGCTGGAACCGGCCAGGAACAGGATCACCAGCGTATTGGTTCCCTTTGCCAGCGGCAACTCGATGATATGGTCGGTCACTTCCGGCACCGCGTTGCGGTTGCCGCCACTTTCGAGGGTGCTGTAAAGTTCGCGGCCGTTCAGGTAGCAGACAAACCACCAGTCCACGCCGACGCCGATCTGGGCGGGGGTGTCGCTCTTGGACTCGATGCGGTTGACCAGTATCGAGGGAGTACCGCACGGCACCCGGCAGCCGAGAACCTCGTTCAGGTCGGTCTTGTTGTTTTTAAGCACCAGCCCGACGGCGCGCTTCTCGCCGCCGGAGGAAAGACTCAGCGTATCCTCATAGCGCGCGCCGGGAGCGTCGGCGCGTTCCACTCCGGCGCCGTCGAACAGTTTCCAGATTCTCTCAAGTTTCAGCTTCTGATATTTCTTCATCGTTTTTAATCTCCGTAAAATCACAATCCGGGGCAGAAAAGTCTTATCATGCCCGATCACCGTCTTCGGCCGCCACCGGCGCCGTAAGACTCGACAATATCCTGCGCATGTTCTCCAGGGTGACCGGTTTGAGCAGCACCGCGGAAAAACCGCTCATCCTGAAATTATCCTTGGCTTCGACATCGGCGGTGACCGCCACCACCGGCAGCGCGCCGAACTTCGGGTTTTCACGGATTTTTGCCAGCAGTTCCGCTCCGTCCATTCCGGGCATCCACATATCGGTCATAACCACGTCCACCCGGCCTTTCGCCAGCACCGCCAGCGCCTCGGCTCCCGACGCCGCGGTTATCACCCGCCCTATCTTGAGGTCGGCGCATATCGCCTGAAGCACCTTCAAGTTCATTGCAACATCGTCCACCAGCAACACCGTAACGGCATCGAATTCGGCAGGAGCGGCGGCGGGGGCCGGGGCGGACGGAGCAACCACCGGCTTGTTGGAGTAGCGCACATGATGGATGGTCATACCGAAAACACTGCCCTTGCCGGGTTCGCTATGCATCCAGGGGTCGCCACCCATTTTTCTCACCAGCTGGCGCGATATGGCCAGCCCGAGTCCGGTGCCGTTGTTTACCGCGTTGGTACCGCGCATTCTGGAAAGCTGAACGAACGGCTTCATGAGTTTCTCCTGATCCTCCGGAGAAATGCCTACGCCGGTATCCCGCACACTGACCGACAGCGTTCCATCCTCGGCGGTTTCCGGCGAAAATCTGGCATGCAGCGTGACCGTTCCAGACTCGGTAAACTTGACGGCGTTGCCGATCAGGTTGAACAGCACCTGCCGTACTCTGAGCACATCCACCTCCAGGGTCGGCATCGGCGGCACATCGCATTCCAACTTGTTGTGCTGTTCCGCCGCCCGATGAGCAAACACCCGCATCACATCCGCGCACAAAGCCGGGAAATCGGTTGGTTCCGGAACAATTTTCATCTGGTCGGCTTCGAGTTTGGAAAGATCCAGCACATCGTTTATCAGCTGCAGCAGCGCGTTACCGCTGAACGCGATGGCGTCCAGATACTCCTTCTGCACCTCCGGAGCCACATTGCCGTTGCGCAAAAGCTCGGCAAACCCGATGACCGCGTTGAGCGGCGTTCGGATTTCATGGCTCACGCTGGCGATGAAGAAACTCTTGGCCTTGTCCGCCGCCTGCGCATGGGCCAACGCCTGCATGATCTGATCCTGCGCTTCGCGACGCACCAGCATAAGTTCAATGAAGCGGGCCACCGAACGCAAGAACTTCAGATTGTTTTCATTGAACGGATAAATCTGGTCCTCGTATATCAGCCCGATATAGCCCCACAACTTTCCTTCCAGCATAATCCGGTTGGAATACAGGGAGCGAATCGCAAAACGCAGGGCGAAGTCGCTCCAATATGGGCCGAGCCCCGCCGACGATTCCGGCGAAAGCACGTCGTTCACCAGAATATTCTCCTGATCTGCGAAAACGTCCGCCCAGTTGCGCAATGCGGAGTACGGACGGTCCTTGACCTCTCCGAAGATCGGCGAGCGGCTCGATTCCGCATATTCGGCGAACAATGAGACGGTTCTTCTGGTGTGATCAAACTGGAAGATATAGCTGCGGGTGGCTCCGACATGCTCGCATACCGCTTTCAGGGCCTTGGTTATCGCCTTTCGCATATCGGTTTCGCTGATCAGAGTCTCGAGGCAGAAGTTAACCACCTTCTCATTGGCGGCGGCCGCGTTGAGCTCGGTAACGTCGGTACCGGACTTCACCACATAGACAAGCCGGCCGGCACTGTCGAACACCGGACGCGATTCGATAAGATACTCCCGGCCGTTACGGCGGTATATTCCCTGATGGGGCCGATTGTCGGACAATGTCTGCCTGACCGGGCACTCATGCGAACGGTACAGATTGCAATCGAAGACCTTGTGACAGGGACTGTCCTTGATTTCATCCATGCTCATCCCCACCAGATTGCAGGCATGGCGGTTTACGCGCACAACCCGGTTGTCGGCGTCATACAGCCAGATCAGCATGTCGATATTGTCGAAGATCATCTGCCGCTCGTTGTCGGCCATGGCGATGGCGGAATTCTGGTTCTCGCGGATTACCGCCAGCGCAATGATGCTGGTCATGGATCGCATGAGCTTCTCGTCGATCGAAGCCATACTCCGCCGAAAATCCGAATACAACACAAAAAGCGCGCCCCATAGTTTTCCCCCGACAAATACCGGCGACACAATCAAAGCCTGTTTCACCATATCCTTGCCGGAGCGGAGCCGATGCCCGAACTTGCTGTTGTAAAAATCGGGAATGGTCATTATGCGGTTTTCGTGCATGAGATTCACATTTTCGTCCCACAGTTTGTGATAGACGGCAAGTCTGCCGTCGGTGATGGGATCCATGTTTTCCGTATGCCATTCGCTGCGAAGCCGCAGCTCGCCGTTGTCATTGCACTGCGCAATGATAACGCGATCGGCGCTCATCTCGTCGGACAGAATTGCGGCAATATGGTCGAGCACCTTTTCGAAATTGGGTTCGGTCACTGCATAGGCCAGCGCATCGCCATTCAGTCGTTCGCTGCGGATCAGGCCATCGAGTTCGGTAACGTCGATCCCCGCGCCCACCAGCAGCCGGCGGCCGTTGGTTCCGACGAAGTTTTTCTTGATCACCTTCACGCAATGCAGCATGCCCTGGGCGTCGGTAAGCCCCGCCTCGTACACCAATCCGTCGGGGGAAGCCATCGCCTCGCGGTCGCGCTCGGTATTTCTGGCCACCACCGGAGTGGGGCCGAACAGTTCGAGTCCGGTCTTGCCGATAACATCCTCGCGGCGTCTCCCGATGAAGTCGGCGAAAGCCTGATTGCATTGCAAAAACCGGAAACCGTCGTCCGGGTCTTTCACATAGAAAGTCATCGGCAGAATGTTTATGACCATCTCCCACAGTTCGCGAGCCTCCCGGAGTTCGCCCGCGCTGCGGGAAATGTTGGTGACGTCCTGGATCACGCCGTCGAACACCGGCAGCTGCGGATTCTCGCGGTTTATGGTTGCCCGCGCTCGAAAATAGCGCATTTCCCCGTAGTAATTGGAGCGGTACTCGAAAATTTCGGCATCCTTTTCCCCGGCGATAAGCGACTGAAGCTTCCGTTTGAACTCGGCTACGTCCTCATCATAAACCCAACGCTCGATCAATATGCGTTCGCCATTCTCGCATGGCCACATTTCGTCCAGCTGGCGCGAACTGCCGATATGGAATCCGCTGATGAAGTCGCCCCGGAAAACCGCGCTACGGATAAGTTCGCTGCCGCTTTCAAGCAGCCCCAGCACATTATGCAGTCGTGCCTTGGTATCTTCCGACTCGGTGACATCCACCGACACTCCCAGCAGAAGTCTGGAACCGTCAGCCGCGGTGAACGGCCGCTGGATCGAACGGAAATGGCGCAGGCGACCGTCACCGCCGCGCACCACCGAAATGCGCTCGCAGTCGTCGCCGGAACCGTTCATCGCCAATTCGTCTTCACGGCGCATTCTTGCGGCAAGTTCGCGCGGCAGAAAATCGAAATCGGTCCTGCCGTTCAGTTCGCCGGCCGTACTGTTGTAGAACCTGGCCCTGGCTTCGTTGTTGAAAACATAACGATAGCCGTTGCCGGGATCCTTTACAAAGACATGGACGGGAACGACATCTAGTATCTGCCGCCATAGCCGGGCAACACCCACCGCACCGCCGCCGGCCTGCGCAACCGCTTGATCCAGCGACGAAAACCGCTTCGCGGCCCGTGCAAGCCGGCGGCGAAGCAGCACTATATACCAAATAAGCACCGCGATGACCGGCAGAAGCACCGCCGCCACCACAGGCGCGGCGGAGGAAACGATGTCATCGCAGACGTCCTCGGCCGCCTGCGCGGGGGCCCCGGCTGCGCCAATTGCGCACAAGAACACACACCGCGTGAACGCCCCGAGCGGCAGCGTTCCGATTCCGATTTGTTTTCGCATCGTTCCCAATATCATATACAAGTATTGTTTGACAATGGTTACTATATCATGGCAGTCCGCAAATGCAAACCGGGTTATCCCCCATATATTCCATAAAACTGCGGCGGCGGCAACAACGATCGAAATTTTTCATAACCGGCGGCTTGGATTTCAGATATGGCGTGTTATGTTATGCACGAATATATCAAGGAGAAAATCATGATAAAAGTAAAACTGGGCAAAACCGGCATTACCGTAAACAAGAACGGGTTTGGCGCTTTGCCCATACAGCGTGTCTCACAGAGCGAAGCGGTTGGCCTGCTGCACAAGGCATTCGACCACGGCATAGATTTTTACGATACCGCGCACTCCTATTCGGACAGTGAAATCAAGCTGGGCGCCGCGTTCGGCAACCATCGGCGCGACAAGATAATCATCGCAACCAAAACCGGCTCTCAGACGGCGGAGGGGTTTCGACGCGACCTCGAGACCTCCCTTTCACAGCTGGCCACCGACCATATCGACATCTACCAGTTCCACAATCCTGCGTTTTGCCCCCGCCCCGGCGACGGAACCGGCCTTTACGAGGCGGCGCTTGAAGCGCAAAAGCAAGGCAAAATCCGATTCATCGGCATCACCAACCATCGGCTGAAGGTGGCGCGCGAGGCGGTTGAATCCGGGCTTTTCGCCACATTGCAGTTCCCGTTCAGTTATCTTTCCGCCGGACCCGACCTCGAACTTGCCGAGCAGTGCCGGGCACAGAACATGGGCTTTATCGCGATGAAGGCGCTCTCCGGCGGACTGATTGCCGACTCGGCCGCGGCATACGCGTTCATGGCTGAGTTCAAACATGTTGAACCGATATGGGGCATTCAACGGGAAACGGAACTGGACGAATTCCTGTTGTATCAGGACGCTCCGCCGGAGTTGTCCGGCGAGATTAAAGCGAAAATCGAACGCGACCGCAATGAACTTTCCGGCGATTTCTGCCGCGGCTGCGGATACTGCCTCCCCTGCCCGGCCGGAATCGAAATCAACAACTGCGCCCGCATGAGCCTGATGCTGCGGCGCGCCCCCCAGGCATACTGGCTGTCCCCGGAATGGCAGAAGAAAATGGAAAAGATATTGGAATGTCTGCACTGCGGCCACTGCACCAGCATGTGCCCCTACGGTCTGGATACGCCTGAACTTCTGAAAAAAAATTACGCCGATTACCGTACCTTTTTACCGGATGGGGCTTCCGATTTAACCTGAACTTCAATCTTGACCTGACAAAAGGAAATCATCATGGGAATTCTGAGAATGGCGCTGACTGCATTCGCTGCGTACGGAATGGTGCTGGCGGCGGCGCCGGAGTCCGGGCCGGAAAAACAGCGGGCGGTCTGGAAGTTCGTGACCGTTTTCGATGAAATGTATTTCGACTGGACCGATCAGGACTTCGACGATCTGGCCAAAACTTTCGCCTCGCACGGCGTGACCCACGTCATGACCTTCAACTCAACCCATTATTTGTGGAACTTCTACCGTGATTTCGATAAAATGACCACCACGGTCGGCCGTCTCTGCCGCGCTTTCCACAAATACGGCATCGTGGTGGTGGAGCATCACTCCTCCACCATAATGTACGCCCGCCTGCCGGAGGAACCGCCGCTTGCCAACCGCTACTGGCCGCACTACGAACAGGATTCGCACCTGGACTCCGACTGCCACGGCGTTCCGGTCGGCTCGCTGTTCCAAGTCTCCGGCCGCACCGGACTGCCGATGTTCACCAACCTCTATCACAACTACGGGACCTGCCTCAACAATCCCGATTTCCGCCGGATATACTTCGACTATCTCACCGATCTATACAAGGCCGGCATCGATGGAATACTGCCGGACGACCTCTGGTTTATGAGCGACGACGCCTGCGCCTGCGAACACTGCCGCAACCTGTTCCATGAACGTACCGGCTTCACGTTGCCCCCGCCGGAAAAGTGGGACGAGGTCATGGCCGATCACGACTCCGAGATGTTCCTTGCATGGGAACACTTCCGCTACCTCTCGATCATTGATTTCGAGCACGCTCTCGGCGATGCCTACAAGAAACCGGGCTACACCCAGCTTCGCCCGCATTACTGCGCGGCCGGAGTCTCGTGGAAACACTGCGTCCCGGTAACGCTCGACGACTACCGCGATCTCGACTGGAGCTTTCAGGAGGCTTTCGGCGGCGCACTGCGTTACTCGTGGCCGGAATACACGGTTGAGGCCCATCACCGCACCATGGTCGGCCGCTGGCATCACGCCCCGCCGATGACTCTCTCCTACCCCGCCACCCAGTTTCAACGCGAATTCGCCTGGATGTTATGCCTCTACACCGGCCATCTATATTTTCCGGACGACCGCGACAACAAGACCTTTCCCGAACAGCCGATGCGCGACTTCGAAAAACTCCATATCGACGAACTGGCCGGCTATGCCTCCTTCGCCCGCATCGCGATTTACGACTCATCCCAGGACCGCCAGCTCGACCAGAAATATTCCACCCTCTCCGGAAGTATTGCGCAGACCATGATCCTTGAAAACGTACCGTTCAACTACGTCGGGAAGCTGGACTTCGACCTGGGATTGACCGGACGGTATGAACTGCTGATCGTGCCTGAAACACGCTTTCTGCGCGACGGGGAGATCGCCGCCATCCGCGGCTTTGCCGAGTCCGGAAAAAAAGTGCTCTGGCTGGGAGAGGCCGGACTGCGTACCTACGAACATTATGGCCGACGAACTCCGGAGGAGCTTGCAAAATTGCTCGGTGATTCGCCGAACATCGTACGGCTCGCACCCGAAACCCTGAACAACCGCCCGCTTCCGCGGGTGATGGCTTGGAACCGCGACCTGGTGCCGCCGGGCGACTGGCAGCCGCCTACGCCGGAAGAGATCGAAAAACGCGGCCGCATCGCCCGCCGACTTGCCGGTGAACTTACCGGCCCGGCGGACATCGCCGCCACCGCGCCGCGCGGGGTTCTGATCTCGAGCCTGGTAAATCCGCAGACCGGAGGCTGGACCGCCCATATTCTCAATGCCGCCGGTTCCATCGACGGCCCGGCCTCCCCCGACGGCTACCGCATGACAGATGAATTTCCGTGCCCGGAAACAGGCGAATTTACGGTAACGCTGCGCAAACCGGACGCCCGCAAAATCGAAAAGGTTTCGGCCGGCTCGCTGTACGGCAGTACCGTCGAACTGCCGTTCAAAGACAACGGCGGCACCCTGACCATCACCGTGCCGGGCGGAACACTGAAGACCCATCTGACAGTGTCGATAAAATAATCAGATCCCGCCACGCCGTCGGCGGGGACAATATCAATTGTTCCAGTCCGCATCCACCGCAATGCCGTGGAACCCGGCCATGCCGGTTTCCACCAGCAGCCCGGCGCCGCCGCGATCGAGCATCGCGTCGGCCGCCGACAGCAGTTCGCGGCCGTCAACCGATACTTTTATCGAACCACCGGCCGCTTCGACATTGAGATCATAGGTTCGCTCGTATTCGAACCCGAACGGAGTTTCCGCCAGCACGGTCTCGCCGTAGAAGTTGCGCACGATCGCCAACCGGCCCGGCTCGAACACCACCGCGCAATAACGCCGCATCCCCTGATAGTGCACCAGTATCCCGGCGCGATCGGCCATATGAACGTTGAATTTGCAGCGGAAGCTGACATCGCCCCAATGGCGATCGCCGGTCACCAGAACGCCGGTGCCGTCATTCTTCAGCGCATACAGGATATCCGCCGACGGATCGTCGGTGAACGCGCCGCGCAGTATGTCGCAGTTGGAAATCCACCCGTCCAGTTCGCGGTCGACAAACCAGGCGGCAACGCCGGTAGGCCGGATGGTCGGAGCCGAGGCATAGCGCAGCCCGACTTTACCGCCGCGTTCAACCTTGTCGATCTCCACTTCGCGCACCGCCGCGGTTTCCCCGGCGATTTCGAACCCCAGTTCGGCCGCCGCGTGTTCCAGTTCCGGCCGCCATTCCAAGGCGAAATCCTTTCCGGCAGCAAGCGCGATCGAAGGCGAAAACTGCGGTTCTGCCTCCGGTTTGCCGTCCGTCCCCAGAAGCCTCACAAAAACGCGGAACGTTCCCGAGGCTTCCAACGCCGTGCAGCGACCGGAGACTTTGAAAGTCATGCCGGGATATATTGCCGGAGTCGAAACCGCCGGATAAGGCATCCCCGCATATTGAAGCCCGAGCACCGGAGTGGATACCAGCGCGCGACCGCCGCGGCAGACAACGCGCAGCATCCCGCCCGGATTTGAGACCTCGCAGGAACCGTTCTCCGGCAGATAGCCATGAAGCGCTCCCGGCATCGCGAAGTGATGCCATGCTCCGCCTTTCGGCGGCGGAGACGGCGGCTGTCCCATTACCTCACGGCCCAGCGCGGCAACCTTGAGCGCAATATTCAAAACGTCGGTCACGGAATCGTCTCCGGAGGAAGTCGGCAGCAGGAGGCGGTCGGCGAACGGGGTACGGAAATCGTAGACATCGCAAAGATGTTCGAGCCCGGCAACCAGAGCGGAGACGGAGCCAACGTTGGCGGCGTTGCAGTCGGTATCCCAGCCGACCGAGGCGATGATGCTCATGGTCTTGAAGAAATCATTCTTCCCGAAGGCCCAGGCCATCACCATGGCGGCGTGATTGGGCACCACATGGCAGTTGCCGCCGTAGCGGCTGTAGCCGTATTTCTCGTCGATGCGGGCAAAAGTCCGGCGCCAGTCGCCATCGGCGGCAGTCCAGGCGCGAACCTCGCGGTGGATTTCGGCGATCAGGCAGTCGGCTGGAATCACCGCGACGGCACGGTCGAGTATCTCGTCGATATCCTTCAGCTCGAAAGCAAGGCTGACCATGGCGGCCACCACCTTGGCGGCATATACCGCCTCGCCGTCGTGGGAGACGCGGGCGGCCTTCTCGGCCATGCGGGCGGCCAGTTCAAAATTGCCGGGGGAAACCATGCCGAAGGCGTCGATAAATATCTGGGCGCCGATCTGCTCGGCCACTTTGCGGGAGTTAAGCTCAATGGATCCAGAGCGCGGCGACTTCACTCCGTGCTTCAGCCGCAGGTACGCGGTGTGTTCGGTGGAGTTGCCCATGCCGCCCCACCACAATACCGTTCGGTTCTCCCAAAGATAGTTCAGCCATGTCTCACCGAAAAATTCGTCGGGGGTGGCGGACAGAAGACCGGAATCTGCAAGCACCTTGATGAAGGTGAAGGTTCCGGTGATGTCGTCGTCCGGCACCACCAGCGGCACGTTGCAGTCCTCATGGACATAGCGGGTGACGTTCCCCCACTTTTCCTCGACCTTTTTCCGGCTCCATCCCTCGAACGGGCGCCCCAGATAGACTCCTATCACCTTGCCCAGCGCCGCCGTATAAACCTGCTTCTCGTAATTTTCGGTCATCGTTCCTCTCCGCTGTATTTTTTCGATTACATTAACACCCGAATCGGAAATTTCCAGCCTCCCGGTGGTTTTTTTGCAACCTTGCCGAAATCCGGCTTGAATTTCGGCCTTCCGAGCGCTATATTTCCCTTTATAGAAAAGGAGCTTAATTATGATTACAATCGTTGCGCCGGTATACGTTAAACCGGGAAAAAACGCCGAATTTGAAGCCATTGTCATCGATCTGATCAAGGCCAGCCGTGCCGAAGCCGGGAACGTCTCGTACGATCTGTACCGCGACCTCGAAAACGAAAATACCCTGACTTTCATCGAAAACTGGCGTGACCGCGCCGCTTTCGATTTCCATCTGAACACTCCACACTTCAAGAAAGCGGTGGAGCAGATGGCCGGCTGCTGCGAAAGCGGCGCCGAAGTCCATATGTACGCTAACAGCGGACTGTAAGCGCTTTTTTCCCGCTGAAAACGTCTTTTTTCGGATTCCGGCGGTTGTATTTTCCGACTTTTACTATACTTTAATATAAATGCGTCAATTTTTTGAAGAGGCTGGCGCGTTTATTTATCAGCGATATTTATCAATTCGATAAGGAGAAATATAATGATCAGCAAGTTTTCGAAGGCGGCTGCCGCTATCGGAATGCTCGCGCTGGCGGGGTGCTACAGCTACACCCCCGTGCCCAAGAGCATGACCGGCAACTCCTTCACCGACCGCGACCTGACGAAAAGCAACGACATCCTCACCGGCATCGAAATCCTGACCCTGAAACAGGCGCAGGAAATTTCCGTGATGAACAATCCATCCTATATTGCCGCCTATCACGCCGTCAATGCCGCCCGAATGAAATATTATCAGAGTCTCGGGCAGTTCGCCCCCACCGTCACCGCCGGATTCAACGCCGGCCAGAACTTCTCTGATTATTATAACGTCAGCAACATGAGTTCCGGTCTTGCCGGCGGACAGAGCTTCACCACCCAGACCAGCCTGCAGGTCAATCAGATATTGTTCGACGGCTTCGCCCGCTACTTCAACGCCATGGCCGCCAAGCACGGCTACGAATATCAGGTGGACATGGAAGAGAACGCCCGCCGGGTGCTTATGCAGTCCGTGGCCTATGCCTACAACAACATCCTGCTGGCAAAAGCCCAGCGCCAGATCGCGCTCAACAACCGCAAATTCCAGGCCGACAACCTGACCGCTTCCAGCGAGAAGTACAAGGTCGGCGCGGTGGCAATGAGCGAAGTGCTCAACTTCCAGATCAAGATCAACGACGCCATATCCTCGCAAATATCTGCCGAATACGACTATGACACCGCCGTATTCGCTCTGGCCGCGCTGATGGGCTATTCCGACGGCATACTGCCGGTCAATATCAAATTCGAAGATGTCAGAACCGAACTGGATGAACCTATCGCCAGCATCGACGTCTATCTGGACACCGCGCTCAACAACCGTACCGACCTCGCCGCCTACCGCGAGGCGCTCGAAGCCGCCAAGTTCGGCCTCTACGGAGCCTACAGCGCCTTCTCGCCCACAGTCACCGGCTATGCCGAATTCGGGTTCAACACCTCCAGCAGCAAAAGCTACGGGTACACCAGCGGCAGCGTCAGCTACTCCGGTTCGCGCAACTACTACAACAACCCCACCTTCGGCTACGGCATCCAGGCCCAGTGGGTGCTGTTCAACGGCGGACAGCGTTACAATGCCGTGCGTGAAGCCCAGGCTTCGCTGGCTCAGAGCGACTACGAACTGGCCAACCACTGGCTCACGGTGGTCCAGGAAGTACGTACCGCCTACTCCAATTACGTACAGAGCGTCAAGCAGGCACGCGTGATGACCATGCAGCTCTCGCTGGTGTCCAAGCAGCGTGAACTTGTTCAGATCGAATACGATACCGGCAACGTGGCGCTTCCGCGCCTCAATGAGGCCCAGACCGATTACGTCACCGCGGAACAGAACCTGGCCACGGCGCTGGTCAACATCCAGAACGCCAAGGCGCAGTTGATCGCCGCCGCCAATATCGACAGCACCGGTTACAATTTCGAAGACCGCGATGTGGTAAACAAATAGCGATGAAGTTCGGAAAGAGAAAACCGCTCGCAGTGGAAACCCTCGGCTCGCCGGTGCTCCGCAAGCCGGCCGACCCGGTCTCGGCGACCGACGAGTCGTTGCGGGATCTGGCAAAGCTGATGGTTGAAACCATGATCCGGTTCAACGGCATCGGCCTGGCCGCTCCTCAGATCGGACGCAGCCTGCGCATGGTGGTTCTGAACGTGCCGCACGGCGAACCCGGCGGCGCTCCGCTCTCTCCCGGAGAGGAAGCCATGCTGCCGGCCATGCCGATGGCGATTTTAAACCCGGAGATCATTGAAAGCTCCGCTGAGACCGCTCGTCGCGAGGAAGGCTGCCTGAGCGTACCCGGCATCTGGGCGGAAGTGGAGCGTCCACGCAAGATAAGATTCCGGGCCACGCTGCTGTCCGGCAATACGATCGAATATGAATGCGACGGCATGCTGGCCCGCTGCCTCCAACATGAGATAGACCATCTCAACGGAGTGGTTTTCATCGACCGGCTGGACAAAACCGCAGCCGACAAGGTGGCGTTGAAAGTCCGCAATCTGCGACGCGAAGGCGGCCGAAGCAACTACCGCCGGGTACTTGAATCATGAATTTCTTCTCCACGCTGTTCGGCGTCTGCGCCGGAACCGGAATCTTCCCGGAACTGGCAAAAAGGTCGCTGTGGCGTGCGGTCTGGCACTTCCTGCTGATGAGTACGCTGTGCGCGCTCATCATCGCAACCGGAAGACAGAGCGACACCACCGATATTGTGCGGAAAGCCTATGCCCGGCTCACCGCCTATTATGGAGAACTGCGGGACAGCGGCCGCGGCGGTATCGAGGTTGAAAAGAATAACTCTGAGCCCTCCACCGTCCGTTTGCTGACGCTGCCGATTGTCTTTTGTTATATGCCGTCGAACACCGACAAATTGCCGGATAATTTTGATGAGGGGGAAAGTGGCGGTATTGTGGCCTCGCCCACCCATTTGGTGATATGGGGAAAAGGCCCGGGAGGTCAGGCGGTTCTGCTGCCGGCGACGGCCCAGACACTGCCGCAGAAATATCTTCCTTTTTCGCGCGCGGCGGTGGAAGAGCTATTGTCCGAGCCGGCAGCGTCCGAGAAAATTCAACCGGAAAAATCAACGGCTTCCGGGCTTATTGAAATGTTAAAATCCCCCGGGGGATTGGTGTTCGCCATGCTGTTCATCGCCATATTGTTTATAATATTGACAACGGCCGGGTCATTGGTGGCGATGTTTTCGCTGGTGTTCGGCTGGTTTGGCGCCCAGCGCTCGGGAAATCTGGTTACGCTGCGCGAGGTTTTCGTGATCGACATTTACGCCGGATTTCCGGCTATGCTGGTGGCTTCGGCATTTCCGGCTTTCGACATCGGGTATCTTAATTTCAATCTGGTATATTCGCTGGGGCTGGTGATTTACGCGACTATCGCGGTCAACCGCGTGGCGTCAAGCCGGCTGCCCGCAAAACCTCCCGCCCCCAAGGAGTAAAAATGGATGACTTCCTGCGCGCCCAAAACTGGTATCCGGCGCTTAAACACTATACTTTCAAAAGCTCGTTCCTGCCGTTGAATCCGGCAGAGATAGCGGCACTGGCCGCCGGTGAGGAAACCTCGGACACGGCCCGCAAGGTCATTGCCAGGCTAAAGCCGATGCTTAAGGAGGTGCCGGGAAACTCATTTGTTTCAGTGGATTGCTGTGCCCCCACCGACACCGAGAGATTCGCCGGCAAACGCGGCGCGGTGTTCTCCGCCAGAAGCGCGTGGACATTTCTCGCCCGCAGCGCAAAGGTGCGCGAGGCCGCCGCCGCCGGTATGGCCACCTGCATCTGCGTGCGTCCTTTCCGCCGTATGAATGTGCCCCGCGAATTCAGGCTTTTCATCGTTGACGGCAAACTGGCGGCCGCCAGCCAGTACCATTTGGTTCGCCATTTTCGGCGGCTGGACGGAGTCCGTGAAGAATATTGGAAAGTGCTGGAAAACTTCGTGAAGAAGATTGCCGACAAACTGACTGTTCCCGAGGTGGCGATGGACGTTTACATCACCAGCGGACGCGACATACTGGTGATAGATCTCAACCAGTTCGGCCCGCCGACCATGCCGCTGCTGCTGCGCAGCTGGGATCAGGACTGGGCGGCCATACCGGAACCTAAACTCAAGCTGATGTCGCCGCCGGTAAAGATTTCCGGCGAAGTGAAGGTGTCTTTCTGACGTGAAGGGAGGGGGAATATGAGACTCGACCGGCTCGGTGGTTCTGAACGCGAATTTCTGGTGGCGGCCGAGACTGCCCCGGAAGGCGGAGCTGAACTTTTTTTCCGCGAGGACGGCGATGTCCGTTCCGAACATGCCGACTTCCATCCGTTCATGCTGCTGGCCGACCCGGCCGACCTGAAAGGATTCGAAGGCGACTATCACGTCGAGCAGCTTGGCGGCGACGCGCCGCTGCGGTTCCTCGTCACCTTCCCCACCATGCAGATGCACGACAACGCCGTGGCGTTTTTGCGTGACGCCGCCAAGAAGCGCGCGTCCGGCCCGCGTCAGATATTTACGGATCCGGTCAATCAGATACTGATCTCACTGGGGCTGCGGCTATATCGCGGGATGCGGTTTTCCGACGTGCGCCGGCTGCAATTCGACCTTGAAACCATTTCAGGCCCCGGCCGTGAATTTCCAAATCCCAAGTTTCCGGAAGATGAGATCATAATCATCTCCATCACCGACAACCACGGGTTCGAGCAGGTGCTTTCGCAGCGCGATTTTTCAGAGAAGGAACTGCTGGAAAGATTCGTCGCCGTGGTGACCGAGCGCGACCCGGACGTGCTGGAAGGCCACAATATCTGCCGGTTCGACCTGCCATACCTGGAGGAACGCTGTAAACGCCATAAGGTGGAACTACGACTCGGACGTGACGGTTCCACTTTCAAAAAGCGCAAATCGTTCTTCTACGCAGCCGAGCGCACTGTAAACTATTTCCGTTACGATTTCTACGGGCGCAGCGTGGTGGACACCTATTTCCTTGCGCAATTCTACGATGTTACCACCCGGTCGCTGGAGTCGTTCAACCTGAAGTATCTGGCCAAACATTTCAATGTGGCCCCGCCGGATCGAACCTACGTTCCGGGAGATAAGATCACTGAAACCTGGCGCCGCGACCCGGAAAAACTGCTGGCCTACGCGCTGGACGACGCACGCGAGTGCGGTTCGGTGGCCGGGCTGCTCCTGCCCAGTTATTTCTTCATGGCCCAGTTGGTGCCGCTCAAGCTTCAGGACTGCGTTGTCCGCGGCAAAGCCACCGTGATCGACCATATGCTGACCGCGGCCTACTTTGCCCGCCGGCAATCCATGCCGCTGCCGGAGCAGCCGGTGAATTTTGCCGGCGCGTTGACGGTTTCGCCCCAGACCGGGGTGTTCCGGGACGTCTGCCACTGTGACGTGCGCAGTCTGTACCCATCAATCATCCTGGCCGAGAAATGGTCGCCGCGGCGTGACCGGCTCGGCGAGTTTGTGCGGCTGCTGTCCGAGTTGCGAACTTTCCGGCTGGAAGCCAAGGACGCGGCGAAAAACGCCGTCACCACCGCCGAACGCGATTATCTGGGCGCGCTGCAAAGCACCTTTAAAATACTGATAAATTCGTTTTACGGCTATCTCGGATCGTCCCAGGCATCGTTCAACGATTTTGCGATGGCCGAACGTATAACCGCCAAAGGGCGCGAGATACTGAAGTCGATGCTCGACTTTCTGGGTTCCAACGGCTGCACCGTGCTTGAAGCCGACACCGACGGCGTCTATTTCACGCGCCCCGACAACACCGTGACTCCGGAGGAGTGGCTGGCCCGTCTCCAGGCGATACTGCCGCCCGGCATCGCAATCGATCTCGACGCGCAATATGACGCGATGTTCTGCTACAAAAGCAAAAACTACGCGCTGCTGACCACCGACGGAGAGCTGGAAATCGCCGGCGCCGCGTTGAAGTCGCGCGGACTGGAGCCGTTCCAGCGCGAACTTATGGAAATCCTGCTGCATGCCCTGCTGCATCAAGACCTTGCCGCGTTCTTCAAGGCATACCGCGAAACGGAGCAAGCCATATCCAACGGCACAATGCCGGTCGAAAAGCTGGCCAAAACGGAGAATCTCAAGGACTCGGTGGCCGTCTACCGCAAGAAGCTGGCCGCTGGAAGCGGACGCCGCTCGGCGGTCTACGAGCTGGCGGACGCGTCGAAACAGGATTATCAGGCTGGCGACCAGCTCACCTACTATGTGACCGGCAGCAAGGCAAAAGTCCCGGTGGTCGGCAATGCCAGACTGCTTTCGGACGCACCGGAAACCCCGGATTACAACCGCGCCTACTATCTGAACAAACTGGTCGAACTGCGCGGCAAGTTCGCGGAATTTCTGCCGGACGAAACGTCGGACCCGGACAATTTTTCACTTTCGGGAGACTGATCCGTGCTGCGTTACGTCTTAAAGCGCCTCGCCTACTGCGTGCTGGTGGTGATAGGAGTGGTACTGCTGACTTTCGTGATGTTCAACGTTGCCGCCGGCGACCCCGCCGCCGCCGCACTCGGCAAGAACCCGGCACCGCGCGAAACCGAGGGGCTGCGCCGCGAACTCGGCAGCGACTTGCCGCTGCTGTTCGGTTCCGACCGCAAAACCGAGGCGTTCAACGCCTATTTCGCCGCCGAGGGCAAAACCGTGGGCAATGTGGAGCTGAAGAAGTACCAATACGATCCTCAAACGGAATCCGACGCCAAGCTGATATTCAAACGCAACTTCGATACCCCGGACGAAACGATCCGCTTCGCGGTGAGCTGCTCCGGACGAATCGGATGCCATGACGGCAACGGCATTCCGCTGACCAAACACGAAATCCCGCCGGAAGTTAGCGAACTGCAAATCGAACTCGCGCCCGGAACCGACTTGCAAAGCGTAGAATTTTTCCGGCCTAACACTTCGCCATTCAACTCGCAGTTTCTGCGCGCGATGAAAGAGCTGGTGCGGGTGGACGACACCGCCCCCTATGTGCACTTCCTTTCGTTCGGTCGTACGCTGATAACCAGGGAACCGATCGACCGTATACTGGCGCGCGGCGTGGTACCGTCGCTTTGCCTGATGGTACCGATATTTCTGGGAGAGCTGGTGTTTGGAGTGATCCTGGCACTGCTGGCCGCCGCCTGCAAGGACACATGGGTGGACCGGTCGCTGCTGCTGGCGTCGATCTCACTTATGAGCATCAGTTATCTGGTGGTCATCATCTTCGCACAGTGGCTGCTGGGATACTATTACAACATGTTCCCGGTATGGGGATGGGGCGGTTGGGAATATCTGCCGCTGCCGATAATGATCGGAATACTGTGCGGACTCGGCGGGGGAGTGCGTTTCTATCGTTCGGTGTTCGTCAACGAGCTGGGCAAGGAGTATCTGCGCACCGCGCGCGCCAAAGGATGCGCCCCGGCCTCGATTTACGGCAAGCATCTGCTGCGCAACGCGATGATCCCGATCATAACCCGTGCCGGGTCGGTGCTGCCGTTCCTGTTCACCGGAAGCCTGCTTCTGGAATCGTTTTTCGGGATTCCGGGGCTCGGCTATGCCGGACTGGACGCACTGTACAACGGCGATCTGCAGCTGCTTAAAGCGCTGGTGGTGGTCTCCGCGCTTTTGTTCGTGGTAATCAATCTCGCCACCGACATCGCCTATGCGTGGGTGGACCCGCGCATCAGGTTGACGTAGCCCCGCGACCATGCTATATTATTTTACATCAAACGAAAGGATATGATATGTCTGAACTCGAGATCAAAAAATTTATCGCCGGTGAGATCAATCGCGGCGTGAAACTTTCACAGATTCAGGATGAAGTGGCGGAAAAATTCCAAGTAAAATATACCTTCCTGGAAATGCGGATGCTGGCCGCCGAACTCGAAAATGTGGACTGGGAAAAGCTCGACCCGACACCGGCAAAACCCAAGGAGAAGGCCAAGGAGGAAACTGCCGATGCCGCCGCCGGCGAGGCTGGCTCAATCCGCGTAACCCGCAGCAAGATCGCCCGTCCCGGCGCCCTCGCTTCCGGTGACGTGGTGTTCGCTTCCGGCGCGTCGGCCGAATGGATCGTCGACCAAACCGGACGGCCCGGGCTGGACAAGGTGAAAGGCGAACCCACCGAACAGGATTACCGCGAACTCATGAACGAACTCCAGAAGATATTTGCCGGAATGTGATAAACGTATGACCGGCAGGGCAAGAAGGCGGGGCAAAGACAAATACCGCTGGCGCAGGAGGATGCTGAAGCTGGCGATTCTGCTTGTCTTCCTCGTGGTCGGCCTGTACAACCTGCTGACCGGCTCCTGGTTTATCACCAAAGTGGCATTCCCCCTTCTAAGCGACCGCATAGGTTACAACCTCGCGGCCGACGAGGTGGACATGTCGCTGCTGCGCGGCCATCTGCGGGTTATAAACTTCCGTTTCGGCCCCGGATGGGACCCGATTGTAAACGCGCCGCGGATAGACTGCGACTTCTCGCTCCGGGCGCTGTGGAACGGTAAAATCAAACTCGCCAATGTTGATGTCGAGTCTCCCGATGTGGCGGTTTCCAGAAACCAGGCCGGTTTTTACAATGTGAACAAGGTTCACCGCACTCCCCGCCGGCCGGATCCGCCGGGGCCGGTGGTGTTCCCGCCGGAACCGGCGTTCTACCTTTCCGCCGAAAATATCAAGATACGCAACGGCTCGTTCCGGCTGGACTACATAAACCGGCATGGCGACAGCGATATATCGCTGTATGTCCGGGAAGTGGATATTGACGCCGACCGCTTCGAAAACGGCGGCCTCACCGACTTCACTCTCAACCTGCGCGGGCGGCTGTCAACCTATTCGCTGGACATGTCCGACTTCAAGATGCGCCTCTCCTGCCACGCCGGATTCACCGAACATCTCCTGCCGCGTCTGGCGCAGGCCGAAACCACTATCTTCGACATCACCGGCAACGCCGGAGGCGTCGATCTGTCCCGCCGTACCATCCGAGCCACCGGCGAGGCCAGCGGAAACAACGTGCTCAACGCACTGACGGTCAAATTCATCAATACCGAAATCGCCCGCCTCGACAATACCGCCTCAACCCGTATTTCGGTTGCGGGATACCTCGATTTCTATCCGTGGCACATGACCGCCAAGGCGGACGCGACCCCGGTGGATCCCGAAATGTTCGACTATTTCCACAACTATCTGGGCGTTCCGCTGCGAGGAACCGCCATGAACACCTCAAACACCTTTACGCTCGATTACGAAAACGCCGGCTTGGAAGGGACCATGTCGCTGCTTTCCGATCCCGCTTCCGCCGCGTTCGAATACGGAGCAAAATGGCGGCTTGCCGATAATCAACTTATATGCGACCACTTTGCCTCTACCATATCCGGCACCGGTTCCGCCGGGCTTGAACTGAAAAACCAATTCGCGGTCGAGTTCGGCGACGAATCCCCAAAGCTGCTCTCCACGCCGACCATCAGACTCACCGCCGACCGCCTCGCGCTCGACCGCTGTCTGCGCTGCTTCGGCGTCGAACCGGGTTGGAACCCCGGCACGCTGAACGCGGGATTCACATGCGCTTTCGCCCCCGACCTGTCGGCATTCAGCCTGAGCGGTTCCGGCACACTGGACGGCTTGCAACCAGCCAATCTGAGTCCGCTCAGCGCAAAATTCGACCTCACCGGATCTCTCGCCTTGAACGGAATGCTGAAAGTCGGGTCATTCCATTCAAGCATAAACATCGGAACCCCGGGCCCTGCCAGAATGAATATATCCGACGCCGTGTTAGACCTTGCCGGCGGCGACTCCCATCTGACCGTACAGGCCGAATCTCTCGACCCCTCGCTGTTTGATTTGAAACCTGATATGACCGCAATCCTGCGCGAACTGGGCAATCCACTCATGCGTTTCGGCGGTAAATTCGTATATTCGCCGAAACGCGGCACGCTGGAATTTTCCGGCGTCGAGGCGGCTCTTACCGGCGAAGCCGCTCCTCACCCGATGATAAAAGTCGACGACAACACCTGTTTCGTTGACCGGATTGTCTTTGCCAAACCGCTGCACGCCAGCCTGTCGCTACCGGAATACACCGTTCCCGACCGGCTTGATCTGCCGTTCGGCACGATCCAAGGCGGCAAATGGTCTTTCACGGGCGGGTTGAATGCTTCCGCCAATATGGAATCAATTCGCATCGAGGGAAGAACTTATGCAAAAGGAACCGCCATGCGGATTGCCGGATTCGACTTCCCCGAAATGAATATCTGCGCCCCCGCGTGGATGGATTTCGAAAACGGTGAACTTTCGTTCAATCTTAAGCAATTGCAAGTCGTCATGAATTCCAGGGAAGCTCTCGATCTTACCATGTCCCTGCGGCGACTGGCGAAAGGAGGCATGCATGTCTCCGGAGAAGTTTCGAACTGTACCGAAGACATGCTGGCGCCGTTCGGTCTGAAACTGCGCTCACAGCTGGAGGCGTCCGGCGACTTCGACCTGGACTTCCGCTCCCCCGGAAAATTCATCTACAAGGGCGGTTTTATTGCAGGAACCACCATCTCAGGCCAACAGAAAGACCATCAGGTCAAAATTGTAGGCTCGCTCCATCTAAATGCGGACGAATCCGGCCTTAAACTGTCTGACACTTATCTGGATTTTACCACAGCCAAAGAAATGCTGGGCAACCTCAAAATAGACGGGTTTCTTCCGGTCGCCGGTACGCCGGACCGCGCCTTCCATCTGCTGGTGCAATCCGATCGGCTCGACGCCGAGAACATATTCTCGCTGGTGGACGACACCCGGGACCGCAAGATCGAACCAGTAATCTCTTCCGGACATATCCCGGTGATCGCCGATGTGGATTTCAACGACATCATCTGGGGCAACAACATGCGGGCAAAACTTACCGGCCGGCTCTCCGCCGTTAACCACGATATGTCTTTCGAGCGGGTATTCCTGCGGCTGAACGGCGCCGAAATGCGGCTGAACGGCAAACTTTCCGGCTCCGAACGCCGCACCGGCTATCATTTCGAGGCCACTTCGGACGATGCCGAAGCGGCGGCGTTGCTGGCCCCGTTCCTGCCGGCGATGCACCAGTTCAGCGCCAACGTCCGCCATGCCCGGCTCTACATTTCCGGCGATTCGCTGTCGAAGACCGGATTCTGGGATACCATGAACGGAAAACTCGACATGGAGCTGGAAAATGTGCGCCTCTCCCACTCCCTTGGCGACACGCTTCCCGGCCGGGTTATGCTGCTTCCGTTCAGCATCGTAGCCAATCTGCCGGAAATATTGCCGACCTCCCGTACCCGCATCGAACGGCTGGCCGAGGTGGTTCCGGTGTTCACCCGTTTTTACGAGAACACCGGCGCGGTGGAGTTTGAAAAGGGGCATGTGGCGCTTTCGGCCGCTGGCAAAGGACGCATAAATATCGACGATTTCGTACTGACCGGTTCTCCGGTCGAACGCTTCTCTTTCACCGGCTCCCTCGGATTCGGCAGCGACCGCGCCCTCAAACTTGAATCATTGGTCAAGCTCTCAGCCGGGTTGCTTATCCCGGTGAATATCGGCGGAACCCTCGACGAGCCGGAGGTTGACTACACCGCAATCGCCACCGGAGTGGTTTCAGCCAACACCTGGGGGCGTTTCAGCGGTCTGTGAGCATGGCTTGCGCAAATTCACCGAAGCCGGCGAATTCAGCGTCGAACGTCTCGCCTTTCAGGCTGCCGAACCCCCACGCGGCGTAGGCGCGGCTGATTCCGGCGGCACGGGCGGCGCCGAGGTCGGTATGATTGTCACCAAGCATCCAGCATCGGCCCGGCTCGAGGCGATATTTTGCCGTCAGGTGCAATATGCTGTCGGGAGAAGGTTTTATCGCAAAACCGGAGTCCGCGCCGATAACCTCGTCGAAATTGTCATATATCCCCAGCGTTTTCAGGATATGCAGTGAATCCGGCTCCGGCTTGTTGGTGACTACCGCCAGCACGAAACCGGCGCGGCGCAACACCGCAAGACCGTCCCGAACGCCGGGATAAAGCGTGGTTGCGTCCACCTCGTGTTCCGAATAGAACCGGCGCAGCAGCGCCAGTGCGCGATCCTGTTCCGATTCTGGCAATGCGGAAAAACTGCGGCGCGCAAGGTTGCGCAAGCCGTCACCGACAAATGAAACCACGGTGGACAACGCCAGCGGCGACACCTTATATTCGGCCAGCACAAGATTTACCGCGCATGCGAGGTCGGCGCGGGAATCGATGAGAGTGCCGTCGAGATCGAAAAAAAGCCCGGAGTCTCTCATCACCGTCTCTTCAGCTCCTGCATTTCCTTGAATGAAATATCCATCGCCGGTGGACGCGTGCCGCCGACGCCGTAATCGCGTATGATCCGCGGCTCGGTGTCGCGCACCACCGAATAGCGCACGCGTAAATCGGAGGTATTGTCGGAGTTAAGTTGCCCGGAAAACACCACATTGAACGTTTTGCTGGACTCGGGATAGGTCCACGAAATAATCGCCCGCCCGCTGCAGTCTCCGTCATAGACTATTCTTACATCGGGCTGAGTCTCCATTACAAATTTGCCCTGATCGCCCTGCCAGTTCTTCCGGTCGGCAATTATCACATTCCGCGCACGCCGAACCAGCTCCCGCTGTTCATTGTCCGTTATCTGCTGCCAGCCGTTGTCGCTCAATGTGCGAGTGGTTTGGCAACCGACGGCCAACACCGCAAAAAACAACAATATCCACAGTCTTTTCAGCATCTTACATCCCTTTTCACAGTCCGGTCGGCAGTTCCACGAACTCGCCCGGTAAATTGAAAGTCTTTTCCACAAGTCGCCGTACCGCCTCGAGACCAGGTGTTTCGGAAGCGTAGTGACCCAGTTTTACCACCACCAACCCGCTTTCCATTATCATCGGATACATCTCATGGTAAACCTCGCCGGTTATCAGCGCATCCGCCCCGGCCTCGACCGCGGCCGTCACCGCCTCCGAACCGGCACCGCCTGATACGACCGCCACCGAGCGCAGCGGCCTGTCCGGATCGCCGTATATCTTCGTCTGCGGCGCGGAGATCAGGCGGCTTCCGATCCTATCCGCCAATTCCGGCGCCGTCGCCGCCGAAGGCAGCGTCCCGCAGAATCCGATCTGAATGCCATGATACGGGAAAAAGGCGCGTCGCGCCTCCATGCCGATAAAATCGGCCAACTGCGCATTGTGGCCAAGCTTGGGATGAGAATCGATCGGCAGGTGGGCCGCATAAAGCGAAATGTCGTGTTTGAACAATGCACGGAACCGGTTGCCGACCACTCCCCGCCAATAACGCGGCTCGCCGCCCCAGCTAAGCCCGTGATGTACCACCACGAAGCGGGCGCCCCGCATAGCGGCGGCCTCGAACAATTCCAAAGAAGCGTCAACGCCGAAAACCACGCGATCGACCTCGTCGGCGCCTTCCACCTGAAGCCCGTTGTTGGAAACGTCTCCGGCATATGCCGCTATGTCGAGGGCGGAATCAAGAAACCTGGTCAGCTCGTCTCTTTTCATTCTTTCACCTCCGTTATGAATCGCCGCCGTATCACCGCAAATCTCGGATCGTCACGGCGGTCTATCCAATCCTTCACCTTATCCGGGCACATCCCGCCGATTTCAGTCATTTCACGCGAAGTCATGCGGAAAAGCACCGCGTCCGCCCGCACGGCTCCGGCATCCTCCAGCGCCTTCTTCGCCCTGAAATAGCGCCGGCGCCAAAACGCGTTGCGCAGAAGCAACCATCCCGGACCGGCCGCAGCCAGACACCAGAACGGCCATATCGGCAGATCCACTCCGCCTAAAACCACCAGCAACTGGGCCGCCAGCAGCAGCAGAGACGGCAGCATAAACAACAGCGCATCGACCTCGCGCAGGAAACAGTTGCCCAAGTAGCGGCGCAGACGGCTTTCACCGGTGCGATAGGCAAAGAATTCTTCCAGCGGCGAATCGGGTTCCACCGTCTGATGCGCGGTATGGCAAAGCTCGTGCGCCAACAGCTCGGTGCGCCCATATACAAACCATTTGGCACGGTTCCTGAATGCTTTGCGCACGATCAGCAGCGATTCGCCGGTGCGATCGTCGCTCCACGCGCAGCCGCCCCATAAAAATCCGAGGCGCTCGTTCAAATAAAATCCCGGCGCCCAGTCAAGGCGAAACCCGTACCACCGATCGGTGACATCCGCGGCCTCGCCGTAAATTTCCTGCGGAATGCGCAACCGCTCATCGGCGAACAGCCCGGGCGCGAACTCGACTTTCCCTTTGGCCAGTTTCCGGTCGAAATCACGGTTCCATTCCTCAATCCTGGCGCGACGCCCGGCAAACTCCTCGGACGTTTCGCCGGGACGCAGCAGAAAACCACGAGCGTCCAGCTGCGAAAGTTGTTCAAGTTCGTCGTCACGCATGGCGCATACCCCGGAGCGTCTACTCCATATCCTTCAGCTCCTGCGGCACCGGTTCCGAACGGTTGCCGCCCTTGCGGCCGGAGCTTATGACGGTAACTTCCTTGCGCTCGCAAATAACGATGTTGCCGTTGGAGTCCAGTTGCAATGAAACTCTGCCGGTCAGCAAATTGCGATCGACAACCCGCCCCTTGCCCTGCGGAGAATCGCAGATGTCGCCGCGGCGCGGCATCGATCTTTCCAGCTCAACGTAGCCGGCATGTTCGAATTTCAGGCAGCATTTGAGCCTACCGCAAGCTCCGGAAATAGTGCCGGGGGTAAGCGACAGATCCTGATCTTTGGCCATGCGCACATTGATAGAATTGAATTCTTTGAGAAAGCGGCGGCAGCACAGTTCCTGTCCACAGATGCCGATGCCGCCGCAGATGGCCGCCTCGTCGCGTACGCCGATTTGACGCAATTCAATGCGACAGCCCATAATCCGTGAAAGGTCTTTCACCAACTCGCGGAAATCCACCCGCCCGTCGGCGGTGAACTGGATGGTGACCAGCTTGTTGTCAAGCGAATGGTGGCAGTTCAGCAGCTTCATGGGCAGCTTCAGCAGCTCCACCTGGTTGAGCGCGGTACGGAAACTGCCGCGCGCCTTTTCGAGATTGGCCTTGGCGGTTTCGCGGTCCTGATCGGTTGCGGCCCGCTGAACGGTTGCCACGTCGCGCGATTTGTGGTCGGGTTCTTTATCGCCGTGAATTATCGCCACCTGCGCAACATCGCAATAAAAATCGCGTCGGATAACGCAAAGATCGAACTTTTTAAGTCCGATTTCGTCGGAGCCTGTCGCCGGAACGGTGGCACCGTTGTCCAGCCTCATAGTATAATATAAATCCATAAAACTCCTTCAGTGTCTTTTGGATAATATAATACGGATTGCGCCGGTGCGCAAACCTGGTTGGAAAAAAACCGTAAAATCGCACACCTGCAACTGGAAAAACGCGCCAGATGAAGTATGTTTATTGGAATAAGAAAGAAACTGGCATGTTCAAACACAAAGATATCATCACGGCAATCGAAATCGGTGGATCGAAGATCTGCGTGCTGCTTGGCGAAGTATCCGACGGCGCACCGTTCGAGGTGATCGGACAAAGCGAAGTCCCGCTGGACAACGAGGTGGTCAAGGGAGAGATCACCGATATGGACCGCACACTGGAGAAATTCATCCGCGCCCTCGAAATAGCCGATGCATCCTCCGGCGGAGAACTCAACAATTCGGTCATCACCGCAATGTCGGTGACCGGCTGCAACATCAACAGCTATCAGGCCTCGGCGATGGGCTTCATCAAGTCGTCCGACGGCCGCATTTCCGAACAGGACATCGACGACGCGGTATCCATGATCGAGAAGAAGCCGCTGGCGGCCAATCAGGAAAAACTGAACATCATCGATTCGTATTACCTGCTGGACGGCGTGCGGCGGGTGCGCAACCCGTTCGAGCAAAACGCCCATAAGTTCGAGCTTTTCTGCCATGTCATATATGGGGACAGCAACCGCATAAACAATTTCCGTTCGATTTTTCTGGACGCCGGCTTCGAAGAACAGCCGAATCTGATCTTCAGCGCGCTGGCCGATCTTTACGGCATCGTCAGCGCCGAGGAGCGCGAACACGGCGCGCTGCTGGTGGACATCGGCCGCGGAACCACCGAATATATCGCCATTTTCAACGATGGTGTGTTCGCCTCCGGCGTAATCCCGGTAGGATTCGATCATGTTGCCAACGATCTCGCCGTCGGGCTTGACCTGCCGCTGGACGTTTGCCGCGACCTGGTCTCCGGCAATGCCCTGCAGCAGTATGCCGCCGGCGGCTCCGGCATCGTCGATCTGGTCGCCGGCAACGCACGGCGCCGCATACCGCTGGCCAGTTTTGAAAAAATCATCGACCTGCGTCTGCGCGAACTCTTCGGCATCGTGAAAAGCAGCTTCCACGATCAGGAACTTCTGCGAAACCTCGCCTGCGGTGGTATTCTCACCGGCGGCGGCGCATTGTTTCCCCGCACCGCCGAACTGTTCAATTCGGTATTCGAGTTCCCGGTGCGTATCGGCTATCCCTACGACCACAATCGCGACCTCGGAGCGCTGGCCGACCCGCGTTACAGCACCCTATGGGGCACCCTGTGTTACGCAGCCGAACAGCTGAAAATGCTGAACTCCGGCCGAAAACGCGGGCTTATGGGCGCACTTTCCGACGTGGTCGGCACCATGGGCGACTCGGCTTGGCGCACACTGGCCGGGCTCAGAAACTCGATAAAAATCTAAGGAGTCCGGGCGATGAGCGAAGAAAATCCGAAGATCGCAGTGCTCGGCCTCGGCGCCGGCGGCATAAAAATCCTGAATGCGCTGGCCGTGCTGCCGGCCGCCTCAAAACTTACCATGGTCGCCATCGACACCGATGCGGTGACGCTGAATACCTGCCGTGTTCCGGAAGCAAACCGCATTCTGGCCGACGTTCAGTGGCAACAGGGCCGCGGCTGCGGAGGCGACCCGCTGAAAGGCCAACGCTCCATAGCACGCGAACGCGAAAACATCGAACCACGGCTCGCCGGCTTCGACTATGCGATATTGATCGGCGGTCTCGGCGGCGGACTGGCCACCGGCGCCATGGTGGCGTTGTCCACCCTGAGCTCCCGGCTCAAGCTTCCCACCGTGCACCTGCTGACGCTGCCCTTCTCCTGGGAAGGCGACGCCAAGCGACAGCGCGCCGAGGCGGCATTGGCGGAACTGCGTCCGGTTTCCGACGTTCTGCTGACACTCCCCAACGACCTGCTGTTCTCCGTACTGCTGCCGGAAACCCCGGCCGATGACGCGTTCCGGCTGGCCGACGCGGAGGTGGCAAGGGCCGCGGTGGCAATCGCCGAACTCCTGACCTGCCGCAGTCTCATTCCCGTCGATTTCGCAGATCTTCAGGGTGTGCTGAAATCCCGCAAATGCTATTGTTCCATTGGAGTAGGCGTGGCCAGCGTGGCGGAAGGCGGCAATCCGGGACAGCTTGCGGTCGATCGCATGCTGGCGGCTCCGCTTCTAGGCGGCACCGGCAAACTGAAAGAGGCCGACGCCGTGCTGTTCAGTGTGCTCGGCGGCCCGGAATTCAGCATCGCAAATCTTACCCAGACCACCCAGGCGGCCGCCCAGTGCTTCGGCGAGCATACCGAGGTCATCACCGGCATCACCACCTCGGATGAATTCAAAGGATGCGTTATGGCGGCGGCGGTGGCGGTTCGATACAGCGACCGCGCACAGCTTAAGCCCAAGACAAAGCAGCCTTCGCTGGTTGAAGTCGAGCTCTCACCCGGCGAACCGGCGGCGGCCGGAGAACCGCAGCAGCTGGAATTCGAGCTGGTGCAGCGCACCATATCGCGCGGCATCTTTGCCAATTCGGTGCAGATTTCGTTCAACGGGGAAGACCTCGACCTGCCCACTTTCGCCCGCAGGGACGTGCAGATCGACAGAGGCGAGTAACCGTTACCGTCAGTTTTTCCCGCGATACTGCGATGGCGTAAGTTTCATTGCCTCCTTGAACCGACGGCAGAACAATGCACTGTCGTAGAAGCCGCACATCGATGATATCTCTTTGATGTTCAAAGTGGTATTGCGCAGCAACTCACAGGCTCGGTTTATCCGCCGCTGCTGAAGAAACGCGGTGGGACTCATGCCGGTTTCCTGTTTGAATATCCGTTCGAAATACAGGCTTGAATATCCGGCGCATTTCCGCAGAGATGCCACGGTCGGTTCCGGCTTGCCCGGACCGAATTCAGTCAACAGCATGCGCTCGATACGATCCATCATCACCGAATGCTTCCCGGAACCGCCGGTGCCGGCAAGCCAGTCGCACAACGTCATCAGAAAGCTGTAAGACACCATCGACACGTCATAATTGGAACGGAATGAACGCTCCCGGCTGCGCTCGACAATATTCCATCCGCCGCGTGCGATGCGCGACTCGGGCGAGACATCGTACACCGGGCCATAGCGGTCCACCAGCGATTCACCGATGCGCCGGGCCCCCTCTCCCATCAGCTGCAAATAATAAATCTCCCATCCCGCAGACCCCGCAGGCAGGCAGTAGCAATGGTCGTCAGGAATCGGAAGCAGCATTGCCTGCCCAGGTTTGATACGATAACGTTCTCCCCCGCGCACCAGTTCTCCTTCACCGCGAACGCCATACTGCCAGATCAGGCGCGGCTCCGGCCCGCGCTCCAACCCATGCCAGCGATATTCAGACGTATTCACACACTCCTCGCCAGCCGCAACCAGCATGACCGGCAGCACCGGTCTGAGCACCGGTTCGCACATCGGATAGTACTTAATATAGGGATTCATACAATTAATACATGTTCATATAATATTGACCTATCATCATTAACAGGTTATACTATATAGCATTCAATGTAAAATTACAATAGCACAAAGAGGTATCCATGCAAAAAAAATTTACTCTGATCGAGTTGCTGGTAGTCATCGCGATTATTGCGATATTGGCGGCCATGCTGCTGCCGAGCTTGGCGCGGGCACGTGAAATGGCGATGCGCTCTTCATGCGCCGGCAATATAAGACAGGACATTCAGGCGTTCAATCTTTACTCCAACAACAGCGACGGATGGATCACCACACTTGGCCAGGACGGCTGGCAATGGTACCATATAGGCGCAATGCCGAAAGAACTTGGCTTGCCGGACTCGCATTTCGATCCCAAGACCCGCCAGGTGACGCTGTGCCCGAGCAACGTGGATATGAACTCGGTCTCTCAGTCCATCGCCTACGGTGCAATGTGCTTCAATCTGTCGGAACTCAATGCCCCGGACTATTGCTACAACGAATACAAGTTTGAATCGCTTGACAGCTATGGCTCTATTCCCGGGCGTTATGTCAACATGTTCAACTGCCCCGCTCCGTCCACCTATATACTTCTGGCCGACTCCGCATTCGGCCCGGACTTCCGTTCCGGCGAAATCACCACTTGGAGCACCGGCACCCAGATCAACCTGATCTACCGCACCGCCGCCAATTACAGCGGCATCATCGGCCGTCATAACGGCATAGCCAATATCGGCTACGGCGACGGCCATCTCGGAGATTCCCAAGACCGCCAGATGCTGCTTAAAAATTCGCATCTGAAAGTGATGCTGCTCGACGGCGGATTTTCGATTCTCAATCTGGAAGACGGTACCATCGAAGAATACCTGTAATTCCATATCCGGTCTTCCGCGGCAAAGCCTCCCGGTGTTGCGGAAGGCGCATCGATACAATCACTCGGCATAAATCTCGGTGACGGTCGCCGATTTACCTTCGTTATTGAATTGCACGGTGACCGAACCGGGCCCGGCCGGTGGAAACTCCGCCATGAAGCAACGCCCGTTGGCAACCGCCTCAACCGGAGAACCGTTTCCCGGTATAACCGTAACGGCGGTGCCGGGTGCGGAGGCGGCCATAGCCACCGTTACCTTGCTGAAGGTGCATCCATCCGGCAGCCCGACGGTGACAAAACTTCTGCCGGGCGGCAGCCGAACGCCGCCGCCGGGTTCTCCGGACTCGAAGCCGTCGGTCAGCTTCCGTCCGTCATCGCGGTCGTCCGGCGTCCAATTGGCCGGCGGCACCGCCAGACGGTAGGTCACACCGGACATATCAACCGGACTTCCCTTAAAATAGAGCGCGACTTCGCTGAGATACGCCCATCCCGGAGCTTCGCCGGTGACAGTTATATAACGGTCGGAAACCGGTCCGGAAGCGCGACAGGGAAAATAGCCGAAGCCGCCGCCCGCGGCAATCATAGGCCCGAACGTTGCAAAGCCGTGCGCATCCGACGGTACCGCACCGAATCCGGCGTTTCCGGAAAGCGGACGCGGGGCCGAGACCGCCTGTAATGCGTCAGGCCAGAATATCGCCATGCCCGGATCATATGCGGCATAGACGCGCAGCTCGTCATAACGCTTATCCGGCGCGTCAAGCTGGATGTCGAAACGGCCGTGCCAGCCGACAAAAACCTCCAACCCGCCGGAAGTCGTCTTGTCGGTCAGCATATTGCCAGCGGCGTTATCCGGACGGGGCGCCGGCGTTTCAGGCAGGTCTGAAGCATAGCTTCTACGGAACGTTCCGGTTATCCGGGGGCGCGGCCCGCCGAAGTCGGCAAAAATGCCGGTCAACTTCGGACGTGATGCTCCGACCATGCTCAACCTGAATTCGCGAGCCGCGGCATGAACCTCAACGGTTATATTCTGATGATCCTCATTGGCGAACGCGAAACCGTTGCGGAAACTCCAAGCGACCTGCCGCCAAGCTTCGTCCGGATTATCCCGGCACTCCACCGTCACCAAGCCGCGCCAGAAATCGTCGGGCGACTCTTCAAGCAGCACATCGATAAAATCGATGAATTCCGGTTTTTTGAATTTGGCATCGGCCACCAGACTATCGCCACCGGAATTTATGTTCCATTTATCCATGGCGGCAACAACCACCGGATCGCCGGTGATATAATCGGCACTTCGATCGTAAATCTCACGCACCTCGGGGCGATCCGAACGATACTGATCGAACCGGTAGCTGAAAAACCAAGCGGTCGGCGCCGACTGAAATCCAAGCCGGGTTCCTGCGACGAAAGTCTGCAAAATCACGTCAAGGTCGCAGCGATCGCCGCCATATGGAAATTCGATTTCCACGCCCATGTCATGCGCCTTGGCCAGCTTTGCGCACAGGTCGACACGATTTCGCCGACTGTTGCCGCCCATGGCGTAATTGGTGAACGCATAGTTGCTCTGCATTATGGCCACATCAAAACCGAACTCCTTCCAGCGATTCCAGTTGGCGGCGCGAAAGTAGGGAATCCAAAGCAGCTTGAGATTTTCGCGATGGAGCATTTCGGCGGCGGCGGAAATATTCGGCTTGTCGACGCCGATGTCCTCGCGCATCCAATACAAGCCCCACAGATGGAGGTCGGGGTACGGGGCGAGTCGTCGTTGAATCTCGACCAAATACCAAGCCAGCACCTTGCGGGCGTCCTCCGGCTTGGAAAGGTCCTCGGAAACCCCGTCACCGTCAACATCTCCGAAATCTTTGACTTCAGGAGACATCCAAGGGATGCAGAACATCACCTTTATCGAATGCGGCGGCGCGGCGCCGATCTGCCGCTTAAGCTCCTGCAAAGCATCGTTCAGCGCCGGGACATCGCGCCCGGGCGCGAACCACTGATCCATCATCGCCGTCCAATGGCGCATGGTGGTGTTGCCGATTTCGGTGCGAACGCCGTCAACGTTTTGGGTCAGGAACAAGAACGAGTCGAACAGCCAGCGGTTTTCATAGTCGCCGGTTTTCCAGACATTATAGGCCAGCATCGGTTTGAAATCCTGCGCGCATCTCGTCTTCAGTTCGTAGATCAAAGCACAGTTCCGAAATCCGGCTGACTTGATCGTCGGCCATTCGGCGGAAGCGGCAATCGCGGCGGCAAGACTTATGGCAAACAATATTTTTTTCATTTCGTATCCGGGGTTGACGGTTTTGAGAAAGATACCGCCAAACCGCCGGCAAGTCAAGCCACCGCCGCCTTTATTTGGAAACCTTTATCTTCCACGCGGAATCCATGTCCCGCTGGCTGAACCCTTCAGGAATCACACCTTCGGTTGCGTAGATATACAGACTTCCGATGTAAACCATCATCGGAAGCTGAGTTATCACCACGCCTATGACCACAAACAAGACGGCCATGACAACAGGCAACCAACATGCCATCCAGTCGGTTTCCGGACTGCCGGAAATCGTGCCCCAGACCATAACCGCAATACATGCAAGCGCCAAAGCCACGACCATAAATATCACTATCCCCGAGAGAATCGTGATGCCGACAAAGCCAACGATCGATTCTCCCCATTTTGCGCTTAATACCGCGGCTGAACGCCTCAGGTAATTGAGCGGATTTATACCATTTTTCTCCCGCGCTATCACTGGAACCACAAACAGTGTGGCTACCGCCCAAACGATGCCGATTCCACGCAATATAAACCGGCCAAGCACGCCCAGTCTTTCCTCAAACATGCGCATAATCGTGCCAACCGTAGCTGCAAAAACACTCCAAGCCACTATCTGAGGCAGGCGCGACAACGCCAGAGAAAATCCCCGCCGCACCGAAACTCCACGACCATTGAGCGCATTGAATATTTCCGAATACATCGCAACATTGCAAAATATCCCCGCGAATCCAGTACAGGCCAGCCAACCGAAAACCCCCAGCCAACCGCGCCAGTCATGCACCGCCGCACCGCTCCCCGCCATCGGCAATCCGGTGATCGCCACCCAAATACCCAGCAGCGCCACCTGCAATATTCCGACAATCAGAATAAACCAGCACAATTTAAGGTTCCGCCGAATCACGCCAAGCGAGTTTTTGAAAATCTGATACGAATCAGAAAGCCTACTCATTTCTCCATCCCTTTCAAATACTTATTTATCTCCGCCACCGAAATGCCGCTGGCGGCCGCCTCGTTGACCATATTGGAATAAAGTGCCTCTAGTTTTGCCTGTTTTTCAGCCTCGCTCAACTCCGGAAAATTGATATTACCGCGCACGAAACTTCCACATCCACGCCGACTTGAGATCACTCCGCGCAACTCTAGCTCCCGATATGCCTTGGCCACGGTATTGGGATTGAGGTTGAGATTATCGGTAAGTTCACGGATCGTCGGAAGCTGCGAACCGCCATCCAGCACACCGTTTCCAATCATTCCGCATATCTGATGAATCAGCTGCTTATAAACCGGAACCCCCGAACTCAGGTCTATTGAAAACATATTTACCAAAACGGCTTCGGCCATAATCACCTCCCATCATTTTACTATATAACTAGTATAATAGCAAAATAATAAAATTGCAAGCGGAATTTTGAAAATAAATCAAACATTCTAAAATCATATAGTCGCAAAAATATTTTTAAAATAAAACAGCACCCGCACACCTTACGGTCTGCGGGCGCCGGTGAAGCATTATCGCACGGAGGCTTTACTTCAGAATATCGCCGAGCTCCTTATAGAACTTCATGCGGCGATTGTTGTCTTCCTCAGCCTTGGCAAAGAGCGCCTCGGCGTCGGCGGGAGCGGTCTTCTGAAGACTCGCATAACGACGTTCGCTGCGGATGAAGTCCTGGAAGCTGGCGGTCGCTTCCTTGGTCTGCCACTTGAAGGGCGTCTCGTCGATGGGATTGTACTGGTACAACGGCCAGTAACCGGCCTCGTAGGCACGCTTGGCTTCGACCTGGCTCATGCGCATATCGCCCTTGATGCCGTGCGCAATGCAGGGCGAGTAGGCGATGATCACGGACGGGCCGTTGTAGGCTTCCGCTGCACGGATGGCCTGAAGAGCCTGATTGCGGTCGGCGCCCATGTCGATGCTGGCCACGAAAACATTGCCGTAGCTCATGCACATGAACCCGAGGTTCTTCTTGGTCAGGCGCTTGCCGCCGTTGGCAAAGAGCGCCACCGCGCCGATCGGGGTGGACTTGGAAGCCTGCCCGCCGGTGTTGGAATAGACCTCGGTGTCGAGCACCAGAATGTTCACGTTGCGATTCTGGGCGACCACATGGTCAAGCCCGCCGTAACCGATGTCGTAGGCCCAGCCGTCGCCGCCGATGATCCACAGCGACTTGTCCACAAAGTAGTCCTGCAGTTCGGCGATCTTCGCAACCACTTCCTTGCAGCCGTCGCAGACTTTGGCCTTCTTGAGCGCGGCTTTCACCGCGTCCTGGTTGGCGATCGCTGCTGCGTCAATGGAATCCCAGGTGGTCATTGCGGCCTCAAGGGCTTTTTTCAGATCGGCGTCGATATCCATCGCCAGCGCGGCTTCAACGTTGCCCTTGAGCTGGGCGCGGTTGTTGTCGATCGCAAGGCGCATGCCGTAACCGAACTCGGCGTTGTCTTCGAACAGCGAGTTGGCCCAGGCCGGACCACGGCCGGTTTTGTCCTGGCAGTAGGGCAGGCTCGGGAAGCTGCCGCCGTAGATGGAGGAGCAGCCGGTGGCGTTGGCCACCACCATGCGGTTGCCGAACAGCTGGCTGATCAGCTTGACATACGGAGTTTCGCCACAGCCGGCGCAGGCGCCGGAGAACTCGAAATGCGGCAGGAGGAACTGGGAACCCTTGACGGTGGCGGCGGTCAGACCGCCCATCACGTTGTCAGGCAGGCTCTCGAAGAACTTCTCGTTCTCGTTCTGGCCGGCGGCGCGCTCGTCGCCGATATGGGAGAAGGAGATCGCTTTTTCCTTGGCCGGGCAGGTCTCGATACAGACGCCGCAGCCGGTGCAGTCCTCGATATAAACCTGAAGACGATACTTCAGGCCGGGTTCCTTGACCGCCTTGGCGTCAACGGTGACGAAGGAGGCCGGAGCGTTGGCGAGGTCGGCCGCGGCGATCAGCTTGGGGCGGATCACGGCGTGCGGGCAGGCCATCGCGCACTGGTTGCACTGGATGCATTTGGCCGGATCCCACAGCGGAACCGTGGGCGCGATGCCGCGCTTTTCGAAGCGGCTGGTGCTGATCGGCATGGTACCGTCGATGCTCATCGCGGAGACCGGAATATCGTCGCCCTTCAGGTGAAGGATCGGCTTCATCAGCTTGTTGGCGAATTCGCCGGCGTCGGCGCTGATCAGTTTCACGGGCTCGGTGTAGGCCACGCCGTCGAGAGTGGCCGGAACCTTGACTTCTTCGAGGTAGGCAAGCGAGTTGTCCACGCAGGTGATGTTCTTGTTGACGATTTCCTCGCCCTTCTTGCCGAAGGTCTTCTTGATCGCCTTCTTGATCAGTTCGATCGCCTGATCGACCGGCATGATATTGGCAAGCTTGAAGAAGCAGACCTGCATCACGGTATTGATGCGGGCGCCCAGACCGGCCTCAACCGAAATCTTGCGGGCGTCGATGGTATAAACCTTGATATGCTTCTTGATGATGGTTTCCTGCATGTCGCGGGTAAAGGTCTCGAAGACCTTGTCGGCCGGGACTTCGCTGTTGAGCAGGAAGGTGCCGCCCTCGCGGATGCCGGCGAGCATTTCGAAACGACCGATATAAGCGGCATTGTGGCAGGCCACGAAATTCGGGCTGGTCACGGTGTACTCGCTGGTGATCGGGGTGTTGCCGAAACGCAGGTGGGAAACGGTGACGCCGCCGGACTTCTTCGAGTCATAAACGAAGTAGGCCTGGACATACTTATCGGTGTTGTCGCCGATGATCTTGATGGAGTTCTTGTTGGAACCCACGGTGCCGTCGGCGCCGAGACCCCAGAACATGCAGCAGGTGGCGTCGGCCGGCTCGGTGACGATCTCCTCGGTCACGGGCAGCGACAGATGGGTCACGTCGTCATTGATGCCGACGGTGAAGTTATGGGTGCACTTGCCGGCGACATGATTGTAGACGGCGTTGACCATCGACGGAGTGAATTCCTTGCTGGCCAGACCGTAGCGGCCGCCGATAACCTTGACGTTCCTGCCGACGAGAGCAGTGACCACGTCGATATAGAGCGGCTCGCCGATGCTGCCGGGCTCCTTGCAGCGATCCAGCACCGCCACGCGCTTGACGCTGGCGGGCAGAGCCTTCAGGAACGCCTCGGTGGCAAACGGACGGTACAGACGCACCTTGACCAGACCAACCTTGCGGCCCTTGCCGACCAGGTAGTTCACGGTCTCTTCGATGGTCTCGCAACCGGAACCCATCGCCACAATCACTTCCTCGGCGTCGGCGGCGCCGACGTAGTCGAACAGGTTCAGCTGACGGCCGGTGAGCTTGGCCAGCTTGTCCATGTTTTTCTGGACGAGCGCGGGAAGATCGGAATATATCTTGTTGGTGGTCTCGCGACCCTGGAAGTAGACGTCGGGGTTCTGGGCGGCCATCTTGGCATAGGGGGCCTCGGGACGCATGGCACGGTTGCGGAACTCCTCCACATACTTCATATCGAGCAGGCCCTTCATGTCGTCATAGCCCAACAGCTCGATCTTCTGGATTTCATGCGAAGTACGGAATCCGTCGAAGAACGCGAGGAACGGCACGCGGCTCTCAAGCGTGGAAAGATGAGCCACAACAGCCATATCGTGCACTTCCTGAATGCTGGCGGCCGCGGTCATGGCATAGCCGGTGGGGCGGCAGCCCATCACGTCGGAGTGGTCGCCGAAAATCGAAAGGCTCTGGGCGGCCAGCGCGCGGGCGGAGACGTGGAACACGGTCGGGAGCATTTCGCCCGCGATCTTGTACATGTTCGGGATCATCAGCAAAAGGCCCTGGCTGGCGGTGAAGGTGGTGGTGAGCGCACCGGCGTTCAAACTGCCGTGCACCGCGCCGGCGGCGCCGGCTTCGCTCTGCATTTCGGAAACGGTCACAACGTTGCCGAACATATTCTTCAGGCCCTGGCTGGCCCAGATGTCAGCGTATTCACCCATGGTTGAGGAAGGGGTGATCGGGTAGATGGCGGCCACCTCGCTGAAGGCGTACGCTACATAGGCGGCAGCGTAATTGCCGTCGATGGTTTGCATTTTCTTGCCCATGTTACTTGGTCTTTCCTTTGGTTAAATTGAATAACCCGCTTTTTACGCGGGTTATTTTGTTAAAAGCGATGGTGAAAACTACTCCAGCATGGTAGCCGAAGCATGTACAGTCCGTGTCCAGAAGAATCCGGTGTACCAATTGTAGCTGCTGTCGAATTCGGTGGTCACATTGGCGATCCGGGTGGCGCCGTTGTTCTTGGCCTGAACTCCGATCGCCTTGACCGCGAGTTCGGGGGTCACGGTATTGGTGAACAGCGCGAATCCGCCGGGATTAAGCACCGATCCGCTGAACACCGGCACGCAGTTCCACAGGTAGAACCCGTAGTTGGTGTAGGTGATCTGCCCCATAGCGGGCTGCCCGGTGGGCCCCACTATGAAATTGCCGTTCTGGGCGATGCTGGTGCTGCTGCAACCGGTGACTGCCAGAACCGAAGCGATCAGAGCCAACGAAATGATGAACTGCTTCATTTACCGATCTCCTGCATTAAATTGTTGTAGAACACATATTTTAATATAGCATTCAAGGTGATTGTTTGCAAGGCTAAAGCCTTACTTTTCACGCTTCAATGCCCGATGCGCAATATCACGGCGGGAAAAACCGTTCTCAAAATGAATCATATCCACGCCGCGGTAAGCTTTGTCCACCGCCTCGCGCACGGTCCGCCCGCGAGCGGCCACGCCGAGCACCCGGCCGCCGGAGTTGACCAGCTTGCCTTCCTTGCGCGAAGTTCCGGCATGAAACACCGCCACGCCGGCGGCCTCGGCAGCCTCGATGCCGGTGATCTCGTGCCCGGTATCGCACTTGCCGGGATAACCGCCGGAAGCGACAACCACACTGACGGCCGGATCGGAAGACCAGGCAAGCCGGCAATCGGAAAGTTTTTCCTCCACGGTCGCCAGCATCAGTTCGGCAAGATCAGAATCCAGCCGCATCAGCAGCGGCTGCACTTCCGGGTCGCCGAAGCGAACGTTGAATTCCAGCACTTTCGGCCCGACGGCGGTAACCATAACTCCGACGAAGATAACCCCGTGAAAATCGAGCTTCTCGGCTTTGACTCCGCGCAGGAAATTGTCGAGCACTTCCGTCCGGATGCGCACCATCATTTCATCGGTGACCACCGGAGCGGGAGAGTAGGCGCCCATGCCGCCGGTGTTAGGCCCGGTGTCTCCATCGCCGACCCGCTTGTGATCCTGAGTCGACGCCAACGGAACGATGGTCTTGGTATCAACCAGCGCAAAGATCGAAGCCTCCTCTCCGATCAGGCACTCCTCCACCAGCACCCGGTGGCCGGAATCCCCGAACGCGCCAGCGAAACATTCGCGCGCAAATTTGCAGGCCTCGGCACAATCCCCGGACACCAGCACGCCTTTGCCGGCCGCCAGCCCGTCGGCCTTGATCACAATGGCCCCGGCGCCGCCGGCAAACTCATTTTCGATATACGCCACCGCGGCGGCGGCACCGTCGAACGTGGCGGATTTGGCGCACGGAATATCGTACTTGACCATGAACTGCTTGGCAAAGTCCTTGCTGCCTTCGAGCCTGGCGGCGAACTTGTCCGGCCCGAAAATGGGCAATCCGCGTTTTTTGAACACATCCACGATCCCGGCGCACAGCGGGGCCTCCGGCCCGGCCACGGTAAGCTCCACGCCGTTGTTTTCGGCAAAGTCCGCAAGTTTATCCAGTTCGGAAACTTTGATGTCAACGCATTCCGCCGTTCCGGCGATACCGGCGTTGCCGGGCGCGCAATAAACCTTGTCCACCAGCGGGCTCTGTGCCAGCTTCCAGCAAAGCACGTGTTCGCGTCCGCCGTTGCCGACCACTAAAACCTTCATCTTCCGCTCCTTTATTTTTCGGTAATATACACTTTTAAAACTTGGCTTTCAATCCTGCGGATGTATATTTTAATATGAATCGTGATGAATCATTGACCATTGACGACGCCTTGGCGGCGGAGTGCCGGCTGGATTTCTTCAAGGCCACCGGCAACGGCGGCCAGAAGCGTAACAAAACCTCCAGCGCGGTGCGTATAACGCACCTTCCAACCGGAATCCAAGTTACCGACTGCTCGGAGCGCAGCCAGCATCGGAACCGACTGAACGCGCTTGAAAAACTCAAGCTGGAAATTGCGCTCACCGTGCGCCAGCCCTATGCGCCGCCACCCGAAAACGCGCCCAAACCGGTAGTTATGGCACATATTTTCGACCTCCTCGCCGAATGCGGACTGGATCTGCCGCAAGCGGCGGAAAAACTGGGAGTATCCAATTCCAAACTGCTCAAAACACTTGCCCGCAATCCGCGATGGCTCACCCGGCTCAACGAACTCCGCGTCAAGGCCGGATTGAGCGTTCTTCATGCCTGATCACTTGTCCAGTTTGGCCTTGAGAAGTTCGAGCACCATCTTGGGATTCGCCTTGCCGCGGCTCAGCTTCATAGTCTGCCCCACCAGGTACATCAGCACGTTGGCGTTGCCGTCGAGGTACTGCTGAACCTGCTTGGAATTGGCGGCGATGGTTTCGTCGACCACCTTTTCGATCGCACCGGAATCGGAGACCTGAGCCAAACCTTTGGCTTCTACCACGGATTTGGCATCCTTGCCGGTAGCCAGCATTTCAGCAAAAACTTCTTTGCCGATGCGCCCGCTGATGGCATCCGCCTCGATCATGGCTACCAGCCCGCCCAGTTGCTCCGGCTTGACTTTACAGCCTTCGAGACCATCGGAGCCAAGTTCGCGCAGCAGCTCGGAAATAATCCAGTTGGCAACGTTTTTGGGCGTTTTCACACCTTGGGCGGCGGATTCGAAATAGTCGGCGATATCGCGGTCGTGGGTCAGCACGTCGGCATCGTATTCGGTCAGGCCGTACTGCCCGACGAAACGCTCGCGCTTGGCGCTCGGCATTTCAGGCAGGATACGGCGCAGTTCGTCGATCTCTGCGTCGGTCATCACCACCGGGGTAAGATCGGGATCGGGAAAGTAACGGTAGTCGTGCGCCTGTTCCTTGGTACGCATCAGATAGGTTTCGCCGCGGTCATCGTTCCAGCCGCGGGTCTCCTGCACGATGGTGCCGCCTTTGTCCAGAACATCGGCCTGCCGCCATATCTCATAATCGATGGCGCGGTGCACGGCGCGAAAACTGTTGAGGTTTTTAAGTTCAACCTTGGTGCCGAACTCCTCGCGACCCACCGGGCGCAATGAGATGTTCACGTCGCAGCGCATCTGGCCTTTCTCCTGGTCGCAGTTGCCGACGCCGCCGTAAACGAATATCTCCTTCAACGCGGTAAGATAGGCATAGGCCTCGTCCGCCGAGCGCATATCCGGCTCGGAAACGGTTTCCATCAGCGGAATGCCGGCGCGATTGTAGTCCACGCCGCTGGCGCCCCGGAAATGGGTCAGCTTGGCCACGTCCTCTTCAAGGTGGATGCGGGTGATGCCGATGTCCTTTTCAGGCAGCGGTTCGCCGGAGAAACCGGTACCGGAGATATGGACATGCCCGGCCAGGCAGAACGGCAGGTCGTACTGGCTGATCTGGTAGTTTTTGGGCATGTCCGGATAGAAGTAGCTCTTGCGGTCGAACTTGCTGAACTTGCTTATGGTGCAGTCGGTCAGCAGCCCGGCGATCATGGTCTTGCGTATCGCCTCCCGATTGGGCACCGGCAGCACGCCGGGGTAGCCCATACAGACCGGACAGACGTTGGTGTTGGGTTCGCTGCCGTAACGGTTGGGGCAGGAGCAGAACATCTTGCTGTCGGTGCGCACCTGCGCATGGACCTCAAGCCCGATCACCGCTTCATACTTCATCGTCATTCTCCTACTTTTTGACCGGTTCAATGCGGTCGAAGCCGGCGATCGGCCTCAGCACCTCCGGCACGATCACGGTGCCGTCTTCAAGCTGGTTGTTTTCAAGAATCGCGATCAGCGCACGATCGGTCACGGCGGTGGCGCTGATGGTATGCACGAACTCGCGGGTGCCGTCCGGCTTCTTATAGCGAATATTCAGCCGGGAGGACTGGAAATCGGTAAGATTGGTGTTGCTGGTGACTTCGCGGTAGGTATTGAACCCGGCGAACCAGGCTTCAATGTCGTACTTCTTGCTGCCGGGCGCCCCGAGGTCGCCCACACAGACATTCACCACCCGGTAGGGCAGACCAAGCTGTTTGAGCACATGCTCTTCGTTGGCCAGACACATTTCATGGTATTTGACCGATTCCTCCGGTCGGCAGAACACAATCTGCTCGACCTTGTGGAACTGATGCACCCGGAAAATGCCGCGCGCAGCCTTGCCGTAGCTGCCGGCCTCGGTGCGGAAACAGGGGGTGAAAGCAGTGTACATAAGCGGCATGGCTTCAGCGTCGAGCACCTCGTCGGCATGATAGCCGACCAGCGTCTGCTCGCTGGTGCCGATCAGCGCGAGATCCTCGCCCTTGAGAGCGTAGGTCTGATCCGCGAAGAACGGCAGATAACCGGTGCCGTACATGGTGTGTTCCTTGGCGGCGCACGGGGTCATGAACAGCGTGAAACCGCGCTCGACCAGCGTCTTCTGAACCCAGAAAAACAACGACTGCGCAAGAACCGCCCCTTTGCCTTTCCAATAATAGAAACCGCTCTGAGCAACCTTGGCGCCGCGCTTGGTGTCGATGATGTCGAGGATTTCGCCGAGTTCCTGATGGTCGCGCACCGGGAAATCGAATTTCGGGATCACGCCTTCGCGGCGGATTTCCACATTGTCGTTGTCGTCCTTGCCTTCCGGAACATCGTCGGCCAGCAGGTTCGGCAGGAATGCCATCTTCTCGCTCAATATGGCGGATACCGCGCCGAGGCGTTCCTCGGCTTTGGCGATCGCGGACTTCAGATCCTTGACTTGGTCGCGTGCGGCGGGATCGTCTTTGCAGAGCTTGCTGAGGCGATTACGTTCGGAACGCATGTCCTCGGCCTTTTTGGTCAGCTCGCGCCATTCGGCGTCGAGCCCGGCAATTTCGTCCACATCGATGGCGCTGCCGCGACGGGCAAGCTGAGCCTTCACCAACGCGGGATTTTCACGAATAAGTTTGATGTCGATCATCTTTCATTCTCCATCAGCAAAATTGCGGAAGCGGAAACGCGGAAGTAAACTCGCGGACTTCGTCGCCGATGGCGGCAAGCGCAACCGCATCGTCCTTGACGGCGGCGCTGCGCTCGATAAAATCGGCTATGCAAACCATCTCGGCCTCTTTCATGCCGCGGGTGGTCACCGCCGGAGTACCGATGCGGATACCGCTGGTCACGAACGGTTTTTCCGGGTCGAACGGGATCATGTTCTTGTTGACGGTGATCCGCGCCTTGTCGAGGGCGTTAGCAATCTCCTTGCCGGTGGCCCCCTTCGGGCGAAGATCGACCAGCATCATGTGGTTGTCGGTGCCGCCGGAAACGATCCGGAAACCGCGCTTGGCAAGTTCGTCCGCCAGCTTCGCGGCATTGAGCCTTACCTGATGCTGATAGGCCTTGAACTCGGGGGTCATCGCCTGGGCGAAGCAAATCGCCTTTGCCGCGATCACGTGTTCGAGCGGACCGCCCTGCAGACCGGGAAACACGGCGGAGTTGATCGCCTTGATGTACTGCTCGCGGCACAAGATCAGACCGCCGCGCGGGCCGCGCAGGGTTTTATGAGTGGTGGTGGTGACCACGTCGCAGTACGGCACCGGACTCGGGTGTTCCCCGGTGGCTACCAGACCGGCGATGTGCGCCATGTCGGTGAACAGATAGGCACCGACCTTGTCGGCGATGGCGCGCAGACGCTCGAAGTCGATGATGCGCGGATAGGCGCTGGCGCCGGCCAGCAGCATCTTCGGCTTGTTTTCGACGGCAAGGCGTTCAACCTCGTCGTAATCGATCGTCTCGGTCTCGCGGCTCACGCCGTAGGGAATGATGTTGTAAAGCTTGCCGGAAAAGTTCAGCGGATGGCCGTGGGTCAGGTGCCCGCCGTGATCGAGGCTCATCGCAAGCACGGTGTCGCCGGGGTTGAGCAGCGCGAAGTAGACCGCCATGTTGGCGGGACTGCCGGCGTGCGGCTGAACGTTGGCAGCCTCGGCGCCGAACAGGCGGCAGGCGCGTTCGATGGCGAGAGATTCGGCTTCGTCCACAAACTCACAGCCGTTGTAGTAACGCTTGCCGGGGTAGCCCTCGGAATATTTGTTGGTCAGCACCGACCCTTGGGCGGCGCGCACCGCGCAACTGGTGAAGTTTTCGGAAGCGATAAGTTCGATGCCGTCATTCTGGCGTGCCGCCTCGCGGTCGATGATGGCGGCGATTTCCGGATCGACGCCGCGGATGGCGGCAATATCGTCATAGGTGCTGTTCTCCAGCACGTTCAGACGGCGCTCGTGGCGCTCGTCGCCGGAAAACGGAGTGGATATCCAGGCATCGACAATCACCTTCATCTCTTCGATGCCGGTAGTGTCGCCGGGCAGAACCAGGACATTGCTGGCGTTGTGCTGGCGGCTCTTGCGGGCGAGTTCGGCGGAATCGCAGGCGGCGGCGCGCACGCCGTGGAAACGGTTTGCGCAAATCGCCATGCCCACACCGCTGCGGCAGATCAGAATGCCGCAATCCGCCGTGCCGCGCACAATGGCGAGGCCGACGCTGGCGCCGAACACCGGATAGTCGTCATCCGGCTCGAAGCTCTCCGGGCCACAGTCAACAACCGTCATGTTGCGGCTCTCGAGGAAATTTGAAAGTGCATTCTTCAGCTCATAGCCGCCGTGGTCGGCGCCTATGGCAACCGTTACTGGTTTCAGGACGAAGTCGGTGATCTTGTTCATTGGTGCGCACTCCTTATATCAAATTCTTTTCCATTTTCCCGATCAAGCCGCCAAGCGCCGGCATCATTGCCTCCAGCGTATAGCGGTAAAGGTCAAGCGATCCGCCATATGGATCGGCCACGTTTTCATCGTTGCCCGGTGCAAATTCCAGAAGCAGCCGGGTCTTTCCGGCCGCTGACGGATAACTTGCAAGAATATCCTCGCGGTGATCCGCCGTCATCGCCACTATCAGGTCGCTGTCATCGACCATCGCGCGAGAGAGCGGACGGCTCCGGAAATTGCTCAGGTCTCCGCCTATCTCGGCAACCGCCCGTTGCGCCATGGCACTGGCGGAACCGCCCGGCCAGGCGCAGGTGCCGGCCGATCTTGCACACCAGTCAACGCCGTGAGCGCCCGCCAGAACATTGAACGCCGCTTCCGCCATCGGGCTGCGGCAGGTGTTGCCGGTGCATACAAACAGGACCTGCTTCATCGATTTTCCCGTTTTTTTTCCGGAACGGCTTGGCGTTGCGCCGCTCCGAGTCTAAATTATAGTAAGATAATATACACTGTGTTCGCGTTTTTTAAATCATCGGAAGAGTTTTTTTTATGCAAATGAAAGCCGAAGACCAATTCATCAGAATCCTCACCGCAAGCTATGGAATTATCGACATCGCCGCTTTGCGCGGCGAACGCGGCGCGGTGGAACTCGACCTCGGCTGCGGCAGGGGCAATTACGCCATCAAACTGGCCCAGCGGTTCCCCGACCGGCTGGTCATCGCCGCCGATGTGATGATCGGGCGGCTGCGCAAACTCGTCCGGCGCCGCGAATGGCTGAAACTCGACAATCTGGACATCATGCGAGTGGAAGCCCAGCTGATGGTGAGCCGCTTCCTGCCGGACCGCTGCATCGACCGGCTGCACCTGCTCTGCCCCGACCCGTGGCCCAAGGAACGCCACCGCTCCCACCGCCTGATGACCGACGACTTCACCACCCAGCTTCATCGTATTCTGAAGCCGGGCGGCATCCTGCACTTTTCCAGCGACGACATCCCTTACCGCGACTCCGTGGAAAAAATACTGACCAACTGCGGATTGTTCGAGCCGGTTCCCGAAGCGATCGCCGATGTTGCCGACCTGAAAACCGACTTCGAAACCCTGTGGCTCGGCCTCGGCAAGGACGTGAAGCACTACTCGTTCCGCACCCTCCCCCCACCGCCTCCAGCCGCCGGGCACTGACAACCCATATTGCTCAAACCATAAAAAAAAAATCGCCGCAATCCAATGCGGCGATTTTTCCATTGCCTGTTACGGCCAACGGGATGTCATTCCGTTTCGGCGGAAGCCTTCTGCTCCACTTCGCGCAGCGGCTCGTGGTCGTGGTCCTGAACTTTCGTCAAATACTTATCCACCTGGCTGTGGATCTTGTCCACCACCGCGGCGATTGCCTTGTAAACGTCGAAGTCCTCGCTGCCGGCGGTGAAATCATGCTGCTTCATGTTCACCACCACATCAACGGTAAACCTTGGTTTCTCATATCCAACCATGACCCGGATCGTGGACACCTTGAGCGTCTTTTCGGCAAAAATGCCGGCCAGACCGTCTTCGATGCGAGTCTTGATAGCTTCGGTTATTTCCAGATGTTTCCCTGTAACAATGATCTGCATATCGAATCCTCCTTGGGGTTGGACTACATATTGAAGCGCGGGCCGAGATAGACCTCGCGCGCTTTTTCGTCGTTGACCAGGTACTCGCTGCTTCCTTCCAGCAGAATCTCGCCCTGGCACATCAGGTAGGCACGATCCACCACCGAGAGCGTCTCGCGCACGTTATGGTCGGTTACCAGAATTCCAAGCCCTTTCTTCTGAAGTTGTTTGATAATCTGCTGCACGTCGTACACCGCGATCGGGTCCACCCCGGAAAACGGTTCGTCCAGCAGAATGAACATCGGGTTGGTCACCAGCGCCCGGGTGATCTCAAGCCGGCGGCGCTCGCCTCCGGAAAGCGTCATGGCCTTCTGCTTTGCCAAATGGGTAAGCTCCAGTTCGGACAACAGCTGTTTCAGCCGCTCCTTGCGTTCGCGCCGGCTGATCGCCAGCGTTTCCAGGATGGCCATTATATTGTCCTCCACCGAAAGCTTCCGGAATATCGACGGCTCCTGCGCCAGATACCCCATGCCAAGCCGTGCCCGCTGGTACATCGGCACGTGTGTGATATCCAGCCCGCGGAAAATCAGCGTTCCGGCATCCGGCTTGATAAGCCCCATTATCATGTAGAAACTGGTGGTCTTGCCGGCACCGTTGGGGCCCAGCAGCCCAACCACTTCGCCCGGCCGCACATATATAGTGGCATTGTTCACCACCGTGCGCCCGTGGTAAGATTTTTTGAGCCCTTCGGCCTTGCAGAGTATGTTTTCGGTTTCCGCCATCTTTGATCAATCCTCCACTGCTACTATAACACGCCGGCGCGAACAAGCAAGCAGTTTTATTAAATTTTTTTACCCGATCAGCGTTCTTCCCAGTCCGGTTCGAACGAAATTATCCGCATATCGCTGCCTTCCGGTTCGGGATCGGCCTTCGAGACGTCCACCCTTACCGTGGAGCATTCCGCCACGGTTCCGCCGCGGGTAAGCACCGGATTCACTCCATTCACGGTGGCCATTTCGATCATCCGGTCGGCCACGGTATAGACCGCGCTTTCGCCGGACGCGGAGAACCTGGTCCCGTGCTCGTCGGTGCCGGTAATATGCACATGGCCGGCAAATTCGATTCGGGTAAGGTTCTTGGTCTCGCCGATCTTGATATGGCGGGGAACACTGCTTTTCATTTCGGGCTCGAACTCCATCTCGGGAGATTCGAATTTCGGTTTGACCGGCTTGTTCTCCTCGGCAATGACCTCGGCGGTACGGTCCTGGAACCAGGCGCGGAACACATCGGAAGTGATATTGATTCTGGGATCGGTAACCACCACGTCCTCGGAAAATTCCGCAAAATTGCCCGGGAAGTCGATGTAGCCGCGCTTGCAGGTCATGGATGACTCGGCGTTGCCGTCGGCTGCCGCCTTTTCAGGCAGCTTCGTGCCGTCGGGAACCAGCTCGGTAAACTCGACGCCGGTACCGGAAACCTTCACCCCGCCGCTGAAGTCGGCGCGGGCGAGTTCCGGGCCGCTGGCGCCCTGCGTGAAAGATATCGTCAGCGTACCGCATTCAAGCTTTCCACGCGGATCCACGCACACCACATTCCCGTTACACTGCAGCTTGTCGAGCGTCTTGTCGAAGTTGCCGCCGTCGAACGACGCCGGTGCGGCGGCGGCCTTTGGCGCGGTTCCAGGTTTGTCGGCAAGATATATCGTCAACTCGTCGCAATTCACCGTCGAATCGTTATAGACCACCTTAACTCCGCCGCGCAGATGACCGATATTGTCGTTCAAATCCATGTCCATTGACTCGGAGTTGGCGACAACCCGGCCTCCGCCCTGCGTCATGGCGATGACGGCGTCGCCGGTAACCAGCAATTTGCGGTCTTTCTGATCAAGCACAATCTTTCCGCCTTCAAGCCGGCTGCCGCGCTGTTTCACCCACGGACGGGTCTTGCCGTGCAAAGTAATGTTGCCGGTGGCATAGTCGTAGTCTGCCAGTTCGGATTCGCCCTCGCCGCCGTCGTTGCTGAAAAAGTTCACGCCCCCGGAGCAGGTTATCTTCTCGATGGCCTTGCTTCCGGCGGCGAAGTCGAGACCGCCGAGTTCGACGGCACCGGCAGCATCGCCGGACGGATTATTGGCCTTGAGGCCGTCCTTAAGCACCAGTTCTATCTTTTCGGTGTGAAGCGCGCCGCGCTCGTCGGTCACCAACACATTGCCAACCGCCTCGGCGTAATTGTTCAACTGGCTGAAACTCATCTTATCCGACCGTATGGTGACCTTGCGGACAGGCGCGCCGTTTTCGCCGGGCAATTCCGCGACCAATGTGGCGGCTCCGCTGACGGTCAGCAAACCCGAGCGTTTTTCAAATACCATTTCATTGCCGGACAGAGAGTTGGTTCCGCTGGTCACCGTCGGTTCTCCGCCGGAGAGACGAATGGTGCCGGTTTCCAGATCGTACAAAGCGTAATCGGCTTTGGCGGCCTGAACGTTTTCGGGATTCTTGCGGTCGTGGCGGGTCATTTTCACATTACCGAAACATTCGGCTTTCGACACGCCGGAAATGCCCAGTTCGGACATCTCGTCCGGACTCTTACCGTCGGCGGCCGCAGACGTGCGGCCAAGCATCAGTATCACCTTGTCGCATTCGATGGTGGAACCGGATTCCTCAAGCCGCACCATGCCTTCAAGCGTAACCTCGCCGCTCTGGAAATCAATGCTCAACGAATCCGACCACACCTCCGCGAAGCGCCCGATGCCCGGAATGGAGTCCAGCAGCTTGAAGTTTCCGCTGGCAAAGCACTCCAGCATCTCCTCGCCGCCGAAGCGCAGGATTATATGCACATTGCGGGTTACGGTGACCTGCCGTTTTTCATAATTTGCCGAGAATCCGACGCCGTCGATATCCAGCTGCGGGGTGCGCACCTGCACGATGTCGGACCCCTGTGCGATGCGGTTTTCGTTGTCCACCTGCGCCGCGCCCGAAAAGATCACGCCTTCGCTGGACTTGCGGTTATGCCAGTAGTTGGCCACCTCGAAAAGCGACGAATCAATGGTATAAACCGCGGGTTCTCCGATCTGAAGATCGTCGAGCTCGGCATTGCGCCGGATGACGTCGATCACCGCGCTGTTCGCATAGATGACGGTGCCGCGTTGTTCGAAGGACGACGCACGAAGCATAAGCCGCAGTTCGCCGTGGTTGTACAATGGAATCTTGACTCCGCTGGCGGAAACGTTGCCGATGCCCTCGACATCGCCATCGGTCGGAGCCAGCTGTGCCGCCGCCCCGAATGCCGCCAGAAACACCAGCGCCGCCAGTATCGACTTGTTCACCGTTCGTAACGCTCCATAAGTTTATCCCATTTGCCCTGTTCGCGCAACACGAGTTCGATCGCCTCGCGCACCGCGCCGCGGCCGCCGTCGGCCGCCGTACGGAAATGGGTGTAATTGTCCAGATAGTCGGGGGCATCGCCCACACATACCGCCAAACCGGCGCGATTGAAGGGTGGAATGTCCACCACGTCGTCACCGATATACATCACTTCTTCCGGATTCAGATGCTGCTCTTCCAGCAGCCGTTCGAAGCCGGCCAGCTTGTCCAGTTCCCCCTCGTACACGAAATCGAGCGCCAGTTCCGCCGCCCGGCGGCGATTGGCGGCCGAGCCGCGTCCGGAAAGCACCCCCACCATCAGCCCGGCGCGATGGGCCATGACAATGCCGTGGCCGTCGCGCACATGGAAGAATTTTATCTCTTCGTCATAACCGCAGCCGTAACCGATGATGCCGTTGGTCAGCACCCCGTCGACATCCAGCACCACCGCGCGGATATTCTTACAGCGCTCGGACAAATTCATAAAGCCTCGCAACCTCTCTGATGACCTGTCCGGCCTGTTCGAAATTCAACGAATTGGGGCCGTCGGACAGTGCGTGGTCGGGATCGGGATGAACCTCGATAAACAGCGCGTCAATGCCGACCGCCGTTGCCGCCCGCGCCAGCGGGGCCACAAATTCCCGGCGGCCGCCGGAGCAGTTGCCCCCGGCGCAGGGAAGCTGAACGGAATGGGTGGCGTCGAACACCACCGGTACGCCGAGCTCGCGCATCACCACCAGCCCGCGCATGTCGTTCACCAGATTGTGATAACCGAAACAGGAACCCCGTTCGGTCAGCATCACCCGCTCGCCGCCGACGCTGCGGACCTTCTCCACCGCACCGGCCATATCCTCCGGCGCCATGAACTGTCCCTTCTTGATATTGACCACCCGCTTGGATTTGCCCGCGGCGTGGAGCAGATCGGTCTGACGGCACAGAAACGCCGGTATCTGGAGGACGTCGGCCACCTGGGCGGCGGCGTCCACGTCAGCCACTTCATGCACATCGGTAAGGATCGGTACGCCCAGCTCGTTTTTGACATCCTGAAGCATCGCCAGCCCCGCCATGCGTCCGGGGCCGCGCGCGGCGCCGTCGCTGGAGCGGTTGGCCTTGTCGTACGACGCCTTGAAAACATAACCGGCGCCGATGTCCGCACACAATTTCTTAAGGAACCGTGCGGTTTCCATGCAGATATCCAGGCTTTCCGCCATGCAGGGCCCGGCCATCACCACCAGTTTGCCGTTTCCGACGGCAACATTCCTGCCGATATTAAATTCCATTTGCCATCTCCTTCATCCGGCGTTCCGCCTCGGCGAGGTCGGCCGGTGTATCCACGCCCACGCTGCGCAGGTTTTCCACCACCAGCACTTTGATGCCGATGCCGTTTTCCAGCGCGCGCAGCTGTTCAAGCTTTTCACAGTTTTCAAGCCGCCCGCCGGGCAGCCCCACAAATCTCTTAAGCGCCTCGCGCCTATAAGCATAGATGCCCCAATGCAGATATACCGGAGTATCCTGGCCGCCATCCCGCAGGCATGGGACCATACTGCGGCTGAAATACAGGGCGTTGAAGTCGGCGTCGAACACCACCTTGACCTTGTTGGGGTCGGCCATTTCGGAACGCGGAACGGCAACCGCCACCGTGGCCATCGGCAGTTCCGGATGATTTTCCATCAGTTTGGCCAGATCGGCTATGACCGACGGCGGAATAAGTGGTTCGTCGCCCTGAACGTTAATGATTATATTGCAGTCGCGCTTTTCCACCGCCTCCCATATCCGGTCGGTACCGGACTGGTGGTCGATCCGGGTCATCACCGCATCGAACCCGGCGGCCCGCACCGCGCTTATGACTTTTTCGTCATCGGCCGCCACCAGCACCTCGCCCACGCCGGACTCGACCGCACGGCGTATCACGTGCTCGATCATCGGCCTGCCGCACAAAGGTGCCAGCATTTTGCCCGGGAACCGGGTGCTGGCGTAACGCGCGGGAATCACACACATTATTTCGGACATGCTATTCGCCCCCGTCTTCAATCGCCTTGAGAAGTTCTTCCTTCGTCACCGTAACGGTACCGACTTTTCCAACCACCACACCGGCCGCTATGTTGGCCACCGCCGCCGCCACCTCCGGATCCGAACCGGAAGCTACCGCCAGCGTATAAGTGCTTATCAACGTGTCACCGGCACCGGAAACATCAAACACTTCGCGCGCCCGGGTGGGAATATACACCGGCTTGCGGTCCGGCCTGAACAAAGCCAGCCCCTGCGCCGCCAGCGAAATCAGCAGCTGCTCAACCTCCCAATCCTTTCTGATGCGATCGGCCACCGCTTCGAGTCCGGCGGCGCCGCGCTCCTCGGTAAGGCCGCTCATGGCGTAAGCCTCTCCCCGGTTGGGTTTCATAACGGTTATGCCCCTGACCGGGGCAAGATTGCCCGGCTTCGGGTCCAGCGCGGTAATAACCCCACTGGCGTTGGCGGCATCCACCACGGTCTGCACCAGCTCGCCGGAAAGCACGCCTTTGCCGTAATCCTCGAACAGCACGGCGTCCACCTCGCCGCCGCGGATGGCAGCCAAAAGCGGCGCGACCAGCTGGTCACGCATATCGTCGGCAAGATCGCCTACATCCTCAAAATCGATTCTCAGCAGCTGCTGCGATCCGGCAAGTATCCGCTGCTTTCTGGTGGTTTTCCGTGTTTTGTCGGTAAGCACCATGCCATGCGCGATGCCATAACTCTCGAGCATTTTGCGCACCACACCGCCATCGGGATCGTCCCCGAGTACGCCGTAGGCCAACGCGCGGCCGCCGAGGGTTACAATGTTGCGCATCACGTTGCCGGCGCCGCCGAGGCAGTTATTCTCGCGTTCGGCGGTCACCACCGGCACCGGGGCTTCCGGAGAAATGCGCCGGGCGCTGCCCCAGGTGTAGGCGTCCAACATCAGGTCGCCGACCACCGCCACGCGCATGGCGGAAAAACGTTCCACCGCCTGCTTCAGAACATCAACGCTCATAATTTAAATTTTTCCTTCCGCAATCGCCTTGATACATGGAGTAATGTCCGGCTTCAACGGACTGCTGACCGATTTGCCGTTATTCAGCCGGTAGAACTGCCGCGAAGCGTTTTCAAGTTCCGCGCGCACCAGTTCCACGTTCTCCATGGACAATTCCTTGGAACGATCGTCGGTCTTCAGATATATCGCAAGCGTGTTTAGCTGGGCCAAAAGCATCTTCATCTCAGTTATCACTGCCGGATCGGTCTGTTTTTTGATCGATTTGCCCAAATCCTTCCGCAATCCGTCGAATTTGCTCATGGTGCTGATCCGCACCACGGAATCGGCAAACACGCTGTCCCGATAAAGACGCATCGGTATCCAGACCGCCACAAACATCTCGGCGGCCAGAATCAAAAAAAACAGCACCACCGCCAGCGCCGCAACGTTGTCGCGCCTGAAGCGCGCGGTCATCATGTCTCTGCGCATAACTTCACCTTCCCACCGTGCGGTAAATCTGCGGCACGATGAATTTGATCACCGCCGCCGTCGGCAGCGCGAAAATCATGCCGGTAATTCCGGCCAGCATTCCGCCCAGCAGCACTACGATGATGGTTTCCAAAGTGGACAGCCCCAGCGCCTCGCCGATAACCGCCGGGTACAGGAAAAACTGTTCGACAATACCGTTTTCAACCAGGTAAACCGCCGCGATTCCGGCAATCTGCCATCCGGAAATCGTGTCGCCCCCCAGAGCCAGCGTGACCAGCACGGTCAGAAGCGCACTGGCGATCGGGCCTATATACGGCAGCAGCAGTCCGCACCCGGCGATAAAGCCGAGTATCGGCGCGTAGGGCACGCCCAACAGCGTAAACGCGGTGGTATAGACCACAAAATCGATGCTGATCAGAATTATATAGCCGCGCAACCAAACCTTGAGGCGATAGACCACTCCGTCGATCACACGCTCGGCTTCCTTCATGGTACCGCCGTCCGCCACCGGCAGCCAGTGACCGTTGAATACGGTGTTAACGCAGTAGGTGCTGAGGCTCTGCCCGCCGCCGCGGGCGTCGGTCTTCAACGCCAGTGTGCGCAGGAACAGAGAGAAGAAAAACACCGTCAGCAAGATGTCCAGCAGTATCGCGGCCAGGCTGCCCAGCGCACTCAGTGAAAACTGCAATATGCCGCCGGACTTCTCGAACAGCGTGCCGATGAAATGCCGCTGTGCATCCGGGTCGCGCAAAACGCAGCCGATCTCGTCGATGCCGCGGCTGACCAGCGGAATGTTTTTAAACTTGATTTTCAGCTTGTTTAGCTCTGCCCCCACGCGATCGACAAATTCGGAAGGTTCGGATTCCGGAACCACCGTCGCCGGGCTGTCCACGGCGGAGTCGTCGATATAACGCGGCGCTGTATCGCTCTCGACGGCCGTCACCGTCGTCGGCGCGTCGATCCAGCCGCGCACCGAATGGCCCAGGCTGCTGAGATATCCGGCCCCCCACGACCCCAGCAGTATCACGCACACGAACATAAACAGGGTTACCAGCACCACCGTGGCAGTGCTTGCGCGCTTGATAAGATTGTCGCGATGAAGTTTTTCCGGTGAATCAAGATCGAGCTGTTGCCCGTCTTCGCTGCCTACGAAACGCCGGATCCGCCCCACCACCTCGTCGGTCATGCTTCGGTGGGGCGACACCTTGTCCGGGTTGAACGGCACTTTTCTGAACAACACCCGCTCGATCAGTTTCTCAAGCGGAAGGCAGATATATGCGAGAATCAGTCCGAAAATCACCGACCGCAACCAGGTCGCAGTAAGGATGAACACCAGCAACACCACCAGCGCCACCACCAACCCGGCGCCGGAGCGCATCAGTCTGGCACGGCGCAGTTCGGCTTCGGCGATCTTGCGTTCGCCGGCGGAAAAATCCGCGTCCGGCAGTTCCAGCTTGGCCGCAAGCTCGCCGAACTCGGCTCTATGAGCATCGTCATAGCTCCCGGCCACAGTCGCAAGTTCCACCAATCCCAGCACCGCGCTCAGCCTTTCGGCGGCGGGAAGCTGCGAGAAACAGTCCAGACAATCGGTGGGGCGCTGCGGCTCACAGTCATGCAGATATTCCCATATCTCGCTGTCGCCGGACTGATGGGAATCCCGAAAATCGCGCAGCGCGGAGCGTGCCCGTTCCGAGGTCACACCGTTCACGCTGACCACCCATTTCAGGATTGCCATGAACATGCGGTCGCGCTCGGTGGGTTCGGCGTGCAAGCCGAATCCGGCAAATTGTTCAAACCGTGCGAACGCCTGTTGAAACGGCTTGTTCACAAAATTTTTGAGCCGGTCGAATTTCAATCCGCGCCTCTTTCGGTTACAGCACCGTCACCGTGCCGGAGCCCTTTACCACGTCGCCTATTTCCCAGGCCTCGAAACCATGCTCGCCGCAAATTCCGATCGCCGCGGCCGCCTCGTCCGCCGGCACGAACCAGACCATGCCTACGCCCATATTGAACACGCGGTAGGCCTCTTCATGGCTTACGCCGCCTCTTTCGACAAGAAATTTGAAGATCGGCGGCACCGAGCCGATTTTGGCCGAGTCGAACACAACATCCACATCGGCCGGCAGGATGCGCGGCACATTGTCGTAAAGGCCGCCGCCGGTGATGTGCGCAATGCCGTCGAGATGAAGTTTTTCAATCGCCGGTTTGATCGCTTTCCAGTAACAGATGTGAGATTTCAACAGAGCCGCGCCAATCGATTCTCCGAGTTCCGGCACCACGTCGTTTACATTGAGCTTGCACTGTTCAAACACGATTTTGCGCGCCAGGCTGAACCCGTTGGTGTGCAGGCCGCTGGACTTGATGCCCACCGCCTTGTAACCGGGACGGATCTTTTCTCCGGTAATAATCTTGTCTTTCTCAACCATGCCGGTTATAACGCCGACCAGGTCGAAATCATTACCGTACATGCCGGGCATTTCGGCGGTCTCGCCGCCAAGCACCGCGCAGCCGACCTCCTTGCATGCGGCCGCTATGCCGCAGAGCACGTCTTCATAAAGCGGGGAACGAAGCACGCCGATACCGATATAATCCATGAAATAGACCGGCTCGGCGCCCTGCACCGCAATGTCGTTCACACAATGGTTCACGATATCGTGCCCCACCGAGGAGTACTGCTCCATCATCATCGCAATCATCAGCTTGGTACCCACACCGTCGATGCTCGACACCATAACCGGATGCTTGTATTTCGAAAGATCTATCTCGAACAGTCCGCCGAAGCCGCCGATCGGCGCCAGCATCTCCGGACGGCGGGTGGCGGATATCGCCGACTTCACCCGCGCCAGCAGATTCTGCGCCAAGTCGATGTCGACTCCGGCCTGTTTGTACAAATCGCTCTTAGCCATGTTCAAACTCCATATATTTGATTTTCAAACCATTGCAAAAATATCCAGCACGCCGCAGCAGCGACGCTTCTTTTCAACGGTGCGGCCAATGGCCCGGCCCATATTATATCTTGAAATATAATGTAGCTTAAATATTGAATATTACAAATCGCGCGCGATGGAGTTCATTGCGGCTTCGATCTCCGCACGTTTCTCCTCCATCTCCTCCGCCGTCAGCCCCGGCGGTATGAATATCGGCGCACCGACCACCAGCTCGATGCGGCAGAACGGCTTCGGTATCTGAAATCTGTCCCAGCTGCGCAGCTGCCAGTAACGCGAGGCGTTGATCGCCAGCGGCACGATCGGGCGCCCGGAAACCGACGCGAGGTGAATCGGCCCACGGCTCAGGCGGTATTTCGGCCCGCGCGGGCCGTCTGGAGTGAATACCACATGATTGCCGGCCTGTATCTCGCGGAAAGCGTTGTGCTGGGCCTGCATGCCGCGGTCGCGCGAGGAACCGCGCAAGGCCCGTACCCCGAACCGTGCGGCAAAATCGGCGATGTACTGCCCGTCGCGCGACGGACTGATCAGCGCAACCGTGCGCCGCCTGACTTCGACGGGAAACAGGAGCGGAAAAAACAACAACCGGTTATGCCACAAAAGCGGTATGACCGCCCGGGAATCGGCAATCTGACGGGTGGGGTCGGTCACGCGTACCCGGCAGGTGCCGACCCATCCCCGAACCAGAAGTTCCGGAAAGAGATATATCCACGAGGGCAACTTCTTGATGCCTCGAAACTTTTTCTTGAACCATCCCATTGTTTCACAATCCTTTGCGTTTGCACAGCCCGCGGATTACGCACGCGTCGCACTTCGGCTGTCGCGCCGGGCAAACCTTTCGCCCATGCGCGATGAGAAGATGCGAAAAATCAGTCCAGTATTCCGGAGCCAGTTCCCGGCATACGATCCTTTCAGCCTCCTCCGGGTCGCGCTCCGGCAGCACACCGATGCGGACGAGCAGTCGCTGGACGTGGGTATCGGCCGGAAAGCCCGGTATGCCGAATGCATTGCCCAATATCACGTTGGCCGACTTCCGTCCGATGCCGGGCACGGTCAGCAGCGATGCCATGTCGTCCGGCACTCGTCCGGCGAACTTCTCACAAATCATCTTAGCTGCCGCCGAAAGATTGCGGCTCTTGTTCCGGTACAGCCCGGCCGGACGGATAATCTCGGCAATCCGCTCCACCGGCGCGGCGGCCATCGCGGCTGCGTCCGGAAATTCGGCAAACAGCACGGCGGTGACCTGATTAACTTTTTTGTCCGTGCATTGGGCGGAAAGCATCACCGCCGCCAGCAGTTGAAAAGCATCCTCATGCGCCAGCGGGCAGCGCTGTGGGCCATACTCGGCATACAGTGCGTCATATACCGCTTTGAGTATGTCACTTCTGCGCATCGACGATTCCGATGAAATTCCTCACTATGCGGAGTCCGCAATTCTGGCTCTTCTCGGGATGGAACTGCACTCCGAAGATATTGCCGCGCCCCACCGCCGAGGCGTATGGAACGATATAATCGGTGGTGCCGATCACATCCGCCGAATCGGCGGGATCGGCATAATAGCTGTGCACGAAATAGAAGAAACTTTCATCCGGCACCCCGTCGAACAACGGTGAGGCCGTCGGGATTTTTACCTGATTCCAGCCGATTTGAGGAACCTTGAAGCCCTTTGCGGAGGGAAAAAGACGGACTTTGCCGCCGATCAACCCCAACCCGGGCTCGCCGGGCGCCTCTTCGCTGGAATCCAGCAGCATCTGCATGCCCATACATATTCCGAGCAGCGGCCGCCCGGAAGCGGCGAATTTAAGCAGTTCGGAGACGAAGCCGTTTCTGCGCAGACTGGCCATCCCGTCGCCGAAATTGCCGACGCCGGGAAGTATCGCGGCCGGATAGTCGGCCAGACGCGTCGGCTCGGAAACCAGCTCCACCCGGCCGCCGCAGTGCTCCACCGCGCCGGTCACACTGAACAGATTGCCGACCTGATAATCTATCAACGCAATAGTCATACGGCTACCCTCTTTTCAAGCTGGGCGGTGCGCACCAGAAGTTCGTTCTCAACCTTGAGTTCCGCGTCATGCAGTTCGAGCATGCCGACTCCGCGCATGGTTTCCGGCGAGTCCACCACCACCTGAAACTCCACCCGCTCCATCTTCATGTCACTGCACACGTCCCAAAGATTCTGGTCCGGCGTCACGCTGCCGGACAGTTTCGTCATGGCGTCGGCCACCAGCAGAAAATTCCAGCTGGCATAATCGGCGGCAACATTGCGCAGCGAGTCGAATGACAATATCCCGACCACCCGCCGGTCTGACGCCACCACCATATAAGCCCGGCTGTCACGCTCGCGGAAAGTCTTGAACGCGGCCGACAGCGGCAGATCCTCCGGCAGCATCACCGAAGCCGTGGTCATTGCCTGGCCCACCGTCATCGACTTCATAACATCCATCTTCGTCACATCGCGCCCGGCCTCGCCGGACAGCTTGAGCGACAGTTTAACCATCGGCGGCCCCATGAACTGCAGCACCAGCGTGGTGGCGGTCACCACATAAACGATCATGTCCCCCAGGCTAAGCCCGGCCGCTATCTGAACGTTCTTGAGATTTTCGGCAGCCACGATGCTCAAACCGATCGCCACGCCGCCCTGAGCGAAAATGCCATATCCCATGTACTTTCGCACACTTTCGGCGCTGCCGGCCAGCCTTGCGCCGAACCAGCAGCCTCCCCACTTGCCCACACTGCGGCCAACCACATAGCAAATTGCTACCAGCCACAGCCAATGCGGCACGGTCCACACGCTTATTCGGGCGCCGACCAGCACAAAAAACAATACATAGATCGGAATTGAAAAACTGCGAAGCAGTTTGAATATCTCTTCACTGCGGCGGGGGGCCAGATTGCAGAGCAGGAAGCCGACCATCATAGCGGCCAAAATCACATCGAGATGATAGAACGAGGCCATGCCGATCACCAGCAATATCACGCCCACCGCCAACGCCACCGCGCGATCGCTCTGCTGCTGGTACCGCAGAAAGCCCACCAGCGTAAACGCGAAGACCGCACCCAGCGCCAACGCTCCGAAGAGTTCTATCGACACCGATTTCAGTGCGTCCATCACCGAACCGCCGTTGGCGGTCAGCAGCTGCGCGGACGATGTGCCGATACCGTACAACGTAAGCGCCAGCGCATCGTCCAGCGCCACGATTGCGATGATCGCGGCGGTCATGACGCCCTTGGCGCGGTATTCCCATATCACATCGATGGTACTGGCCGGGTCGGTGGCCGAGGCGATCGCACCGAAAACCACGCCAGCCGCGGCCGAAACCGCCACACTGGCGGTCAACCAATAAACAATACCAAATGTGCACGCTCCGACCACCAGAAAAGCCGCGATACCCTCGCCAAGCAGGATGATAATGAATTCGCGGGCATATTGCTTGAACATCGAGAACTTCAACTCGCCGCCGACCAGAAATCCGATAATTCCCAGCGCGAACAGATTAAGCGTACGCATGTGTTCGACGTCGGAAGGATGCACCCAGCCCAGCCCGGTGTCTCCCAGCAGCAAACCTATGAAAATGTATCCGACCACCTGTGGAAATCGAATCTTTTGGAAGAACCACGCACCGGCCATGCCGCCGAAAACCACCAGCCCAAGCATAACCAGCACACCTGTGCCGCTCGTATTGAGTATTCCCGATAAATTCATTGTTCCGCGATTTCCATCTAAATCTTTTTGCTTATTAATATATACCCGGAACCGGGTTTATTCCACACCGTTGCGGAAATCAAACCGATTTTTTACATTGTTCCCGGTCATCGCGGCGGTGACCGGAGATCGGTGTTCCGGCCGCGTCGCGGCGGTTCACCCCTTGATTCGACGAATTATGTCGGTGGTTGAAAAACCCGGAATGAACGGTTTTATCACGATTTCGGTTCCGGCGGTGAGCAAGGCGGCACGTTCCCGGGGATCAAGAGATTCCGGCGTATAATCGCCGCCCTTGACGTAAATATCCGGGGCCAGCGCAGCCAGCTCGGCATCGCAGCGCGCAGAGTCGAATACAACCACGGCGTCCACCGCCTCCAGGCTGGCCAGCATATAGGCGCGGTGCTCCTCCGGAATTATCGGACGGGTCGGCCCTTTCAACGCCCGAACCGAGGCGTCGGAATTTATCAGCACCAAAAGCGCGCCGGCCAGCTCCCGGCTCTGGTAGAGATATTCGGCATGACCCCGATGCATAATATCGAAACAGCCGTTGGTGACCGCCAGGGTCTTGCCGGAAACACGCAGAGCTTCGCGCCACTTCACGGCCTCGCCTAGCGTCATTACCAAAGTTGCGGGGTTCCGTACCATAATCAGCTCTCCTTTTGAATCGGCCGAATGCGGACACCGGCTTCCTGAAGCAGGTTGAAAGCGGTCTCGTCGATGGTGTACCGCGAACGGTAAACAACCTCCGATATGCCTGAATTTATGATCATCTTTGCGCACAGCAGACAGGGGCTGAACGTGGTGTAGAGTATCCCGCCCTTCACCGCAATGCCGTGACACGCGGCCTGAACGATCGCATTTTCCTCGGCGTGGCTGCACAGGCACTCCCCGAGGTTGGTGCCGCTGGGAGCGTCGGAATTGCAGCGCGGGCAACCGCCGTCGCAACAGTTCTTGATGCCGCGCGGCGTGCCGTTGTAGCCGGTGGAGATAATCTGGCGATCCATCACGATCACCGCCGCCACCTGCCGCCGACAGCAGTTTGAGCGGGTGGCGGCCACATCGGCAATGGCCATGAAATATTCATCCCACGAAGGTCTGTTATGCATGGGCGACGCTCCTTTCGGTCAATTCGCCACTATATTCACCAACCGCCCCGGAACCGCGAACGCCTTACGGACGGTCTTGCCTTCCAGCAGCGTCCTAACTTCCGGGTGCGCCATGGCCAAAGCCACCATCGAGTCCTGATCGGCGCCCGCCGGCATCATCATGCGCACCTTGGGCTTGCCGCAGAACTGCACCAGTATCTCGACCTCGTCCAGCACCAGACATGCCGGGTCGAACTCGGGCCACGGCTCATATGCGATCGACTCGGTGTGCCCGAGCATCTGCCAGAGCTCCTCGCCTATGTGGGGAGCGAACACCGCAAGCATCTTGACATACTCGCAGGCGGCTTCGCGCGGAACATCGGAACCTCCCAGGAAGTCGTTAAGCGTAACCATCATGGCGCTGATCGCGGTATTAAAGCCGAAGCCGTCGAGATCCTCGGTCACCTTCTTGATCGCGGTATGCAGACTGCGTTTTTCTTCAGAGGTCATCTGACGGTCGGCCACCGGCATTTCAGCCACCAGGCGCCACGAGCGTTTCAGAAACCGGAACACCCCTTCAACGCCCTTGGTATTCCAAGGCTTCACCGCTTCCAGCGGCCCCATGAACATCTCATAGAGCCGCATGGAGTCGGCGCCATACTCGCGCACCACGTCATCCGGGTTGACCACATTCTTTAGCGACTTGGACATCTTGGCCGGAAACTCGATAAGCGCTTCGCCGGTGGCTTTGCTTTTCGGCCCGTCCTCGGTGAACTCCACCTGGTCGGTCGGCACCAGCACGCCACGCGCATCCTTATACGAGATGCCGAGAATCATGCCCTGGTTCACCAGCTTCTGGAACGGTTCCGGGGTGGAGACAAATCCGGCGTCGAACAACACCTTGTGCCAGAACCGCGCATAGAGCAAATGCAGCACGGCATGCTCGGCACCGCCCACATAGAGGTCGACCGGCATCCAGTATTTTTCCTTGGCCGGATCCCATGCGGCGGCCGGATTACCGGGATCGATATAACGCAGATAATACCAGCAGGAACCGGCCCACTGGGGCATGGTATTGGTTTCGCGGCGGCCGTGGCGGCCGGTCTTGGGATCGGTGTATTCGACCCAGCCGGAAGCCTTGGACAGCGGCGGCTCACCGGTGCCGGACGGTTTGAAGTCCTCCACTTCCGGCAATGCTACCGGCAATTCGGATTCATCGACCAGCTCAATGGAGCCGTCGTCGTAATGGATGACGGGAAACGGCTCGCCCCAATAACGCTGGCGGCTGAACAGCCAGTCGCGTAGTTTGTACTTGACGCTGGCCTTGCCTTGATCTTTCTTCTCCAGATAGGAGATGGTCTTCTGCTTGGCTTCCTCAACCGGCAGCCCGTCCAGACTGATCTCGTCATTGGAGGAGTTGATCATCTCGCCGTCGCCGGTCCAGCAGGCGTTTCCGGCCAGAACCGCGTCGCGGTCGACTCCGGCGGCGGCAGCCGCCTTGGCATCCGGAGCGATAATGCATTTGACCGGAATACCGAATTTCCTGGCAAACTCGAAGTCGCGGGTGTCATGTGCCGGAACCGCCATGATCGCGCCGGTGCCGTAGCTCACCAGCACATAGTCGGAAATCCAGATCGGCAGCGGTTCGCCGTTGAGCGGATTGACGCCATAGGCACCGGTGAAGACACCGGTTTTGACCTTGTCGTCCGCGGTACGGTCGAGTTCGCTCTTGAGCGCCGAAGCGGCGATGTATTCGTCAACCGCCTGCCGCTGTCCGGCGGAGGTGATATCCGCCACCAGCGGATGCTCGGGAGCAAGCACCATGTAGGTGGCACCGAACAGCGTATCCGGGCGGGTGGTGTAAACGGTGACGCGCTCCGAACGGTCCTTGATCTCAAAGGTGACCTCGGCCCCGGTCGACTTGCCGATCCAGTTGCGCTGCATCTCCTTGATCCCTTCCGGCCAATCCAGCAGGTCGAGGTCGGCAAGCAGCCGCTCGGCGTATTCGGTGATTTTCAGCATCCACTGGCGCATCGGCTTGCGGTAGACCGGGAAGTTGCCGCGTTCACTTCGGCCGTCGATCACCTCTTCGTTGGCCAGCACGGTGCCGAGCGCCGGGCACCAGTTGACCGCCACCTCGTCCACATAAGCCAACCCGCGCTTGAACAGCTGCATGAATATCCACTGAGTCCACTTGAAATAGGCCGGATCGGTGGTATTGATCTCGCGCGACCAGTCATAACTGAAACCGAGCGCCTTGATCTGGCGGCGAAAATTGTCGATGTTCTTCCTGGTGGTTATCGCCGGATGGGTACCGGTGTCAACCGCGTACTGCTCGGCCGGCAGGCCGAAGGCATCCCATCCCATCGGATGCAGCACGTTGAACCCCTTCATGCGGCGATAGCGGCAGGTGATGTCGGTGGCGGTATAGCCCTCCGGATGGCCGACGTGAAGACCGGCTCCGGACGGATACGGAAACATGTCGAGGCAATAATACTTGGGCTTTTCGGAAAAATCCGGGGTCTTGAACGTCTGGTGCTCGTCCCAGTAGTCCTGCCATTTCTTCTCTATGGCGCTGAAATCGTACTCGCTCATGAGTGCTCCTTATGTAAACTGATTTCTCTGTGCTCTAGCTCCGTCAACCCGGCGCGGCGACTCACTTTGCCGCGGCCTCCCGGTAAAAGTCCAAAAATCCCTGCAGCGTCGGCCGGTCGGCCGGCGGCGCCAGTTCCACCGCCTTCGCCTGCAGCGAAATCGCACCGGCAAGGTCGCCAACCCGGCTGCGGTACATGGCAAGCGTGGTAAGTATTTCGGCCGATTCCGGCGCGGCTTCCAAGTTCCCGACCATCTTCCTGACCGCCCCCAAGGCTCCGGCCCGGGTAGGAAAGGTGTTGAGCAGCGCCCAGGCCATCCGGTTCACCGCGGCGGGTTCGGAAGCGAAACGCGTTCCGAATTCCCCGGCCAGCGGCCACGCCTTGTCCAGCAGCGCATCGTCCTTTCGGCACTGCTCAATCAAAGCGAAATAGAGCTTCTGGCAGTCCGGATGGGCGGCGAGCAGCTTGGAGAGAAAATCAAAGGCGACCGCCGGTTTCTCAAGATATTCGGCGGCGTAAAGATAACCGCGCAGACCGATCGAATTCTCGGGGTCGCTCTGCAGAATGCGTTCGGCGTTGTGCATGATCTCCGGCATGTTGCCGGAAGCGATCGCCACCGTCAATTCCTGCTGCCAGCCGGAAACGGCGCGGAAGCTCGATGCGTTGAATTTATCCGCGTACATGGCGCTCAACACACGCGGCAGGTCGTCGGGATCGCCGTCCCATAATATGGTCTGATCGGCGTCCACCACAAAGGCCCGATTGGTCACCATTGCGCCGTCCAGATACTCGTTGGCGGTTTTGCCCTCCGGATCATGCGCGATCTCGATTTTAGCAATGGCAAGCGGAGCGATGAAGGCCTCGAGCGTAGGACGCGGCTCAGGCGAAAAGGCAATACACTGAAGGTCGCGGTCGGCATATTTCGCGGACAGGGCGTCCAGCATTTCAAGCTTCGTGGCCGACTCCGGCAGGAAGGTGGCAAACGCGGTAACAATCCGCAAATGATTGTATGGCGAATCGGCGGAAAAACTGTTATCGTCAAGATAGACCGGCTCGTTCTTCAGCGCGTCGATCTGCAGCGCGGCGGCCTTTTCGCCGCTGGCCAGCGCCATCGCGGCAAACGGAACCGCAGCCGCCAGATAAAACCAAAACTTTTTCATCATTCCTCCTCCGGAATATATTACCACACCGGAACATCCGGCATTTCAACAAATTCCCGGCATCGCCTCGGCCGCCGGATTATCACGACTCCTGCCCTTCCCTCCGCGTGGCGTCCCAGATGGGAACGTCCAGAAGCGCCGACAACGTTTCCGCGTCCGCCCGCATCCTGGCAAAATTGAAATGGTCCACCAAATTGAGCCGCGAACCGTCGTTCAAAACCAGATTCAGCTCGTACATCGACGGTCTGCCCCGGTGCAGGTTCCAGCTGAATATCAGCTGAATAACATGCACCGAACCGAACGACAGTTCGCCGCCCGGCGCTCCGCGGCCGCAAAGCAAACGATGGTTGAGGTCAAACACCATCCGGGTGCAGCAGTGTATGTAAAGCAATGTCGCGCCGGTTCCCACGATGGCCAGGCCCAATACCGATGACAGCACTATGCCCATCGGACGCAGGCATCCCGTACACAAAAATATCCACAAGCCAGTAACGGCAAGCAACAGCAGCACACCTCTTGCGATGCTGCAAAATCCCGGACGGAAATAAGCCGCTCCCGAGCCGCGGTTAACCCGCAGTTTCCTGGTACTGAAGCAGCCGAATCCGGACACCATCGGTCCCCATCCGGTCTTAAAAGCCAATTCGTCATGAAAAACCGACGGGGCAAAGTCGGGCCCCTGATCTCGCAGGGACCGCAGCCATTCGTTCAGTTTTTCCGCCATCTCCATTGTCAAACCGTCTTCCAAATATATTCCCAGACCTTGATTCCAAGCCGCCCGGAAAGTTCCGCGGCATCGCGCCGGGCCTTTTCCACACTGCCGTAATTGGCCAAACTAATCCTCGAACCGTCATCAAACACCAAGTTCATTTCAACATTAACCCGGTTTCCAATCATGTCCAAGTTGCAACTTCCGGCAAGCAACTGCAGCGCATGGACCCCGAAAAGTTCGACCGGAGTCCACACCCACCTCTTCGTCAAAGAACGATTTGAAAAATCGATCACACTCGGCCGCAACCGGTAAAAAAATACCACTAAAGCAGATACCGCCAGCAACCCGCCAGCACCGCCCAACAAACATGCTGCCGGCATAAAATAAAAAGACAACGATACAGTAAACGCCCCTGTTGCAAATACGATCGAAGGAATAATAAATTCTTTCGCCGACATCACAATACGCGCCTTGAGGCGGTCTTTGTCGATAATCGCCCGGCTTTCATAATAATTACCGCTATTACTCATAGGCTCCCAGCCGGATTTAAGTGCCGTACAATCGCCGAAGACCGACAAGTCAGGCTGATTTACAGCCACCTCCCCGTTCGGACCCAACTCCCATACCGGAACCTTCAACTTTCGAGCCAGCTCACGGGCATTTGCCCTGATGTTGACAAGATTCAAACCGTCGATCAACTTACGACGCGATCCGTTCTTCAACACCAGATTCAATTCATAACCGATACACCTGGAAAAACAACGCCCGGTTCGGCAAAGCAACTGAAGCGCATGGATGTCGGCAACTTCCATTACTTCTCCGGGGTTTCCCGGCATGTGAACCTTATCAACGGCAAAGTCAAAAACTATTCTGTATTTTCGCAAAATCCAGCAAAGCCACACTCTTGGAACAATAAAAACCAACCAGAATAGCGGAACAATAAAAGACACCCCGAACGTTGGAGTAACCAGACAATGCAAGCCAATTCCGGCGGTGAACCAGCGGAATACTAACATAATCAGGCCAAAACCTATCATGATCCAGTTAAACAGCCAATAAATATAGGTGGGAGTGAAATATGCCTTTCCGGTAGCGCCATTAACCTGCAGTTGCAACTTGGTAGAACAAGAGTTGCCGCGTCCAAGCTGCTTCCAACCGGTTTTCAATGCCACTTCGTCTCCCGGCACCGATGGCTCATCCGCTTCCGGCAAATCCGAATCGGACGATTTGCAAAACCACTTGCTGAATTTTCTAGCTGGTCCCATCTTCACAGACCGGGTATGAACGCCTTTCGTTCCGCGTTTGCCTCCAGCACCCGGCCAACCGACAGCAGGCGCTTCTCTTCCAGCGCCGGTGCGATCAGCTGCATGCCCACCGGCATACCGTCGGCGGACAGCGCATAAGGCACGCTCATGCCGCAGTTGCCGGAAAGGTTCAACGCAATGGTGAATATGTCGGACAAATACATCTGAAGCGGATCGGACTTCTCGCCGAACTTGAAAGCCGTGGCCGGAGTCACCGGAGTGAGCAGCACATCGCATTTTTCGAACGCCTTGGCGAAGTCTTCGCGGATCAGGGTACGCACCTTCTGGGCACGCAGGTAATATGCGTCGTAGTAGCCGCTGGAGAGCACATAGGTGCCCAGCAGAATGCGGCGGGTCACCTCTTTGCCGAACCCGGCGCCGCGGCTGGCGAAATAGGTGGAAATCAGTTCCCCGGTGTCCTTGCGCGCGCCGTAGCGGATGCCGTCGAAGCGGGCCAGGTTGGCACTGGCTTCGGCGGTTGCGATGATGTAGTAGACCGCCACCGCGTATTTGGTGTGCGGCAGGGAAACCTCCACCGGTTCGGCACCGAGTTCGCGTACCTTGGCCAGTGCCGCATCCAACGCTTTCTTAACCTCCGGCGACAGGCCGGGAGCTTCGAAATATTCCCTGGGCAGGCCGATCTTCAAGCCTTTCAGCGTGGTGACGTCGGTATTGCGCACCGCCTCGGCAAAGCCGCCGGCCGGTACATCCAGACTGGTCGAGTCCGCGGCGTCGTGGCCGCAGATGGCGTCCAGAATGATTGCGGCGTCTTCCACCGAATTGGCCATCGGCCCGATCTGGTCCAAACTGGAAGCGAACGCCACCAGTCCGTAACGCGACACCCGGCCATAGGTGGGTTTCAGCCCCACCACGCCGCAAAATGAAGCCGGCTGGCGGATCGACCCGCCGGTGTCCGACCCCAAAGCCGCCGGAACCAGACGCGCCGCGGTGGCCGCCGCCGAACCGCCGGACGAGCCGCCGGGAACCCGGTTCAAATCCCACGGATTGGCGGTTTTCTGGAACGCGCTGTTCTCGCAGCTCGACCCCATCGCGAACTCGTCCATGTTCAGCCGCCCGAACGGAATAAATCCGGACGCGCGCAGTCTGGACACCGCGGTGGAATCGTAGGGCGATACCACATTTTCAAGTATTTTCGAAGCGCAGGAGCAGGTTTCGCCCTTCGCCACGATGCAATCTTTTATGCCGACCGGAATACCGTCGCAGACGGAAAGCGACTTGCCGGCGGCGCGTCGTTCGTCGCTCTCGGCGGCGGCTTTGCGCCCCGCCGTCTCGTCGACCTTCAGGAACGCCTTAACCTTGCCGTCCACTTCGGCGAGGCGCGCCAGGCACGCCTCCACTAGTTCAACGGAGGTAAACTCGCCGGCGGCGAGCTTTTCCGCCATCTTGGCCACAGTCAGGGATTTCAGATCGATAGCCATGTCAGTTCATCCCCTCTCCGGGCAGCACCTGCGGCACCTTGACAAGATTTTCGTCGATAATGCCGGGCGCGTTGGCAAGCATCCCGTCGCGGCCATACCCCGGACGTGAAACATCCGGGCGGGCCACGTTGACCACCTCAACCGCGTGGAACATCGGCTTCACGCCAGAGACGTCAACCTCGCTGAGTTCGTCGATATAGTCCACGATTGACTCCATGTCGCGCTGGAGCGCCGCGCGGTCGGCCTCGTTGAGTTCGAGCCGCGCCAGCTGCGCCACATAAGCCACGTCGATCGGATTGCTCTTGCCCGGCATGGTGTTTACGCTCTTTCCAGCGACAACGTAATGGTGACCTGGTCGCAAACCTCGGTCGGACCAAAGTACTGGATCGGGCCGGGATACACATAGCAGGTGTTTTCCGCCCACTCGGTACGGTGCTCGGCGAGCCGCTTGAACGGAGCGCCTTCCAGCTCGACCAGCGCCTTGCGGATCACCGGCTTGTCTTCGCCGTGACGGCGTTCGATGTTCATCATCATGGTTATCGGAATGCCGCCGGCGATCCAGTGCTTCGCCGATTTGGTGGTGTTGCGCACACTGGACATATAGCCGGTCTTGCCGGCGCCGAGCAGCGCGGCAGCGGTGTAGCCGAGGCTGTAGCAATAGTCGGCGTCGAAGTTCGACGGCGCCGCGCAGCGGCCTTCGTAGCCAAGAAAATGGGTCTGGGTGGAGAACTTGCCTTTGTAAAGCCCGCTCGCCTTGAGTTCACTCAGACGCATGGCAACCATCTCGGCCAGCATCTTCTCGGTTTCGATCAGGGAAACCTGCACGTTGCCGTGGGGATCGCGGTCGAGGCAGAGCTGAAGCTGGATCTGGCGCGGCAGCGAACTGAACACATAGCTCAGGTCCTGCGGCAGACGGCTGTTGATGAATTGCAGCTTGTCGTCGGAATCGGCCAGCGCCGAGAACGCGGTATTGTTCTTGGCAATGAGGTCGTTGAGCGTGGAGATAAGCGACTTCATCTCCGGAATGAACTCGATAAGCCCTTCCGGGATCAGAGCCACGCCGAAGTTCATGCCCTTGGACGCGCGGGCGGCCACGATGCCGGTCATGTATTCGACGATCTCCTTCAAAGTCATGCTGCGGGCGGCTACCTCTTCGGAGATAATCGTGATGTTCGGCTGGGTCTGAAGCGCGCATTCCAGCGCAATGTGGCTTGCGGAACGGCCCATGAGCTTGATGAAGTGCCAGTATTTCTTGGCGGAATTGGAGTCGCGTTCGATGTTGCCGATCAGTTCGGAGTATACGCGGCAGGCGGTGTCAAACCCGAAGCTGGCCTCGATCTGTTCGTTCTTGAGATCGCCGTCGATGGTCTTGGGGCAGCCGACCACGTTGACCGGAATGTTGTTTTTCTTGTAATACTCGGCCAGCAAACAGGCGTTGGTGTTGGAATCGTCGCCGCCGACGATCACCAGGCTGCTGATGCCCAGTTTCCTGCAATGATCATAGGCCGCGAGGAACTGCTCTTCCGTCTCAAGCTTGGTGCGACCGGAACCGATCATGTCGAACCCGCCGGTATTGCGGTAGGCATCGATGATATCGTCGGTCAATTCGACGTACTCGTTCTTGACCAGACCGTCCGGCCCCTTCAGAAAGCCGTAGAGTTTGCTCGCCTTGTTCAGCGACTTGAGCCCGTCGTAGAGCCCGGCGATCACGTTGTGGCCGCCGGGAGCCTGTCCGCCGGAGAGGATCACACCTGCGGTGATCGCGGGAAGTTCAGCCTTGACGCCGGCTTCGAACTTGAGCTCGGGGCTGCCGAACGTGGCGGAAAACAGCTTCTGAATCTTCTCGGAGTCTCCGGCACTGGCAGTGGGAGCACCTTCGACTATCTTGACGCTGGCGCCGTTGGCGAAGGCGGGGGGGAGTTTGGGCGAATAGGCCGCGCGGGCCTTCTGCAGGGCGGAAATCTTGTTCATTTTCAACCTTGTTTTTTGAGTTGCAACACAAACGATTTATTTTATATAATATAGCACGCATGGCGGAATATTCAAGACATCCATCGAATTCTCCATGAAAAGCGCAGTTGGCGCCAACCTCAACTTTTTTAACGTCGCCCGCTTGAATTTCGCCGGGTTTCTGTTATCTTGTAAGTTCAGACATCGAATTTTCAAACGGGGACAGGACATACGATGAAGATCATGCAGATCATCCGCCGCTTCAATTTTGAAGAATGGGGCGGCACCGAAAATGTGGTGTGGTCGTGCTCTCGCGAGCTGATCCGGCTTGGAGACGAAGTGGAGATACTTGCAACAAAGGCACTCGGCGGAGCGGAGCGGGAAATCATCGACGGCGTGCCGATCCGCCGCTTCAATTATTTCTATCCGTATTTCCCGCTGTCGAAGGCAATCCGACGCACTCTCGACAAAAAAGGCGGAAACCCCATTTGCCTCGGCATGGAAAAATACCTGCGCGATAATGATTTCGACATCATACACACCAACAATGCCGGCCGCCTGGCCGAACTTTCCGCCAGGGTCTCCGAGAAGAAAAGCGTTCCGATGGTGCTGTCATTGCACGGCGGCAGATTCGATGTTCCCGAAGCGGAAAAACGCGAACTCATGAAGCCGTTGCGCCACACCCTGAGATACGGCGGCGCAATCGAACGGCTGCTCGGCCTCCGCCGCGACGACCTCGCCTGCGCCGACGGCATCATCTGTGTTGGCGCCAACGAAGAGGCCGGTCTACAGGCCCGTTATCCGGACAAACTCGTGCGATTCATCCCCAACGGAGTGGATCCCGAAAAGTTCGAACGCCCGTCGCAATACGACTGGCGAAACCACCTCGGCCTCCACCCACGCGAGAAACTGATATTGAACGTATCCCGCATCGATTACCAGAAAAACCAGAAGCAGCTGGTACGTCTGCTGGCCAGATTGCGGGATCGCGGCGACGCCGCGCATCTGCTGATGGTCGGCCCGGTCACTTCGGAGTGGTACGGCCGCGAACTTGCTGAGCTCATCACCGAGCTGGGGCTCGAAACCAAGGTGACTCTGGTGCCCGGTTTTCCGCCGGAGGACGACCGGCTGGTGGCGGCCTATCAGCAGGCGGACGTATTCATCCAGCCTTCACTTCACGAACCGTTCGGAATAGTGGCGCTGGAGGCATGGTGCGCCGGAACACCGCTGCTGGCCGCAAGGGTCGGCGGGCTGCGCTATCTGGTGAATGACGGCAAAACCGGGCTGATGTTCGACCCCGGCGACGACGAGTCGCTGCTGGCCGCCTATGACCGGCTGCCCTCCGTAGCCGAGCGGCTTCGCGAACAGGCCCGCGCCGAGGCGTGCGCCCATTACTCGTGGCAGGCGGTAACCGCAAAACTGCGCTGTTTCTACGAAGAGGTCATCGAAACCCGGCTGCGGCGGGATGCCGACAAGGAAAAATAGCTTAACGCTGAAAAAAGCTCCCGGGCAACGCGTTGCATGGTCGCTCCGGGATTTTTTTGTCCGCCGCAATATGTCTTACGCCCGCAACCCATAAGCCAGCAAAACCAACACTATCTTAACTCCGGCATTGGTCAAAACAACGGTCAGCACCGTCCCTCCCGTGCTGTCGGTGTCGCCCCAATCGCGCACCAGATAGTACATAGCCCCCAAGGCCAACAGCCAACCGACATAGGGAATCAAACCCAAAACTGTCGCTATCGTCATTATTATCGCCGCGTGCTTCCACTCCAATTGACCGCCGCCAACCAACTTCACCATGAACTTCAGCACCGGAGTTCCCAAGGCAACGAGCAGCAAAACCGCGATTACATAAAACAAAACTATCATTCCCGCCCTCCCGTTAAAATCATTATTCGAACAATTTCACACTTGCCACATTATCTGCGGCACAAAACGACAACCGGACATATGAACTGTCGCCCCCTAAAAAATGCCGACCGCGCATCACCCCTCGCGGTAAATCTGCTACCCGCTCTGTCAGTTACCCAAGTTCGGCTCACTGTCTTTTAGGCGGCCGACGCCGGGCTTCCCGGAAAAATTCCCGAAGCACCTCCAAACATTCATCCTGAAGTATTCCCGAGGCGGTTTTCACCTGCCAAAGCGCACCGGGCAACGCGCAAAGATTGAGCGCCGAACCGCAAGCCCCGTATTTCGGGTCGGGCACCGCAAAAACCACCTTACCCAAATGGGAATTCACCATCGCTCCGGCGCACATCGAGCACGGTTCCTTGGTCACATAGATGGTGACTTTGTCCAAACGCCAATCGCCGATGGCATTGGCGGCCTGGGTTATCGCCAGCATCTCGGCGTGGGCGGTGGCGTCTTTGAGCATTTCGACCTGATTCCCGGCACGAGCCACAATGGTCTTGTCGATCACCGCCACCGCGCCGACCGGAACCTCGCCGCGTTCGGCGGCTTCCCGCGCCTCCCGCAGGGCCTGACGCATGAAATATTCGTCGGTCAGAAAATCCATCGGCTACTTTTCCACCACCTCGGAGGAGACCACGGTTGTTCCTGAGCAGCGGAACCGGAACTGCACGTCATTCTTGCGGTACGGATAGCTGAACACCAGAATAGTCGCGTCATCCGACGTGTGCGCGTCGGAAGCGGAAAAGAATTTCAGAAGAGTCGCAACATTTCTGGTGTATGAAAAATCGACCTGTTCAGTCAACCGGATGGCGGCTTCGTGCTTGGCCTGCGAATTGGCCGAAAGCGTGGGATCCTTAAGTATCTTGATTTCCTCGGCGCAAACGGTGACCGCCAATGGGTCCTCCACCGGAATCCGTTCGGCACAACCGGCGGCGAAAATCACCGCAACAACACCCAAAAACCAGCCAATCTTTTTCATCGTTTTCTCCTCTTGCCAGTGTAAATCGGAAAAACCGGAAGCGACGCCGTCACAGCGGCTTCACTCCGGTCAGACTCATCAACTCCGGCCTCATGGCCAGCTGTGCGTGACAAACCGCCAGCGCAAGCGCATCGGTGGCATCCAGCGGAATGTTGTCCACACTTATACCCAGCTCGGCGGCCATCATCATGGCCACCTGCTGCTTGGTGGCGTTTCCGGTGCCTACCGCGATCTTCTTGGCATGGCGCGGCGCATAAGCGTAGACCGGGATATCAAGCTCCGCCAGCGCCGCGATAATCGCCCCTCGCGCCATTCCCAGAATGATCGCGGTGGCCGCATTCTTGCCGACAAACGGGTCTTCAATGCTCGCCACCTCCGCAGAAAAGGTCCTGACCAGTTCGCGAATGCCGCCGGCAATACGCCGCAAGCATTCGGAGTGGGACATGGCCGCGGTATTGCGTATGACTCCGCAGTCCACGATTTTGAACCCGGAAGCCCCGGACGCGTCGATCACGCCGTAACCGGTGTTGCGTATGGCGGGATCGATTCCAAGAACCAGCAAGCCGGGCCTCCCATCCGCCGCATCGGCGGGATTGCGTTATTCGACTTCCACCTGATCGGCGATTTCGTCCGAAATCTCGTAGTTGCCGGTGACACTCTGAACGTCGTCGAGGTCTTCGAGACGGTCAACCAGCCGGAGCACCTGCTCGGCAGTCTTAACATCCTTGATCTCGGCGGTGGTGTCGGCACGGCGGGTGACCGCGGCTTCGGATGGTTCGATCCCGGCGTCGTTAAGCGCTTTCATGATGTCGAAGAACGCTTCGGGTGGACCCCAAAGTTCGGCCACTCTATCCTCCACCTCGATATCCTCGACACCGGCGTCGAGGGTAATCTCCATCAATTTTTCCTCGTCGGCATTTTCGCCGGTGATCACAAAGTGGCTGTAGCGCTTGAACATCCACGCAACGGCGCCGGAAGCGGCGAGGTTGCCGCAATTACGGTCGAGCGCGGAACGCACTTCGCTGATCGAGCGATTGCGATTGTCGGTCAGGCATTCGATGATCAGCGCCACGCCGCCGGCGGCGTAGCCTTCATAAACGATCTCCTCATAGGTGACGTCGCCGAGTTCACCAAGACCTTTTTTGATCGCACGATCAAGGTTGGCGTTGGGCATGTTCACCGCGCGTGCGGCAAGAAGAGCCGCCCGCAGCCGGGGATTGGAATCGGGGTCACCGCCGCCCATTTTGGCGGCCACCATGATTTCTTTGGCCAATCGTGAAAACTCGCGGCCCTTCTTGGCATCGGTCGCGGCTTTTTTGTGTTTGATATTTGCCCACTTACTGTGTCCGGACATGATCTTTCCTTGGGTTCTGGTTGATATTTTCAGCTTTTATGGTTTAAAATACTATCGTTTTCGTTATTTATCAAGAGTAAACCCCGCAAATGCCGGCAAAAAGTGGAACGCCGCCCAATACCACAAGTATTGCCGCCCGGTAAACAGACTTGCCGGATACCTTGGAGCAAACGGCAAAAAAAAAGACGGCCGAGCCGTCTTCTTCGATAGTGTGAAATTTATTTTAGTATCCGCCAGACACGGCTTCCTCATACCTATCTTTGCCATCAGCGTCATAGTCATGAATTACCATGCCACCCTTGTCCAATATATAGCCAACCTTAGACTGATTGAGCAAACCTCGGGGATCAGAAGTATCACCCACATGACCGTCGGCAAATGCCAAGTTACCAAGACCGTTGTGGCGGCCGCAAAGACCAACACTTTGATTATAGTCGCTGAGGCGATAGAATATCGCATTCTGGGCGCCGGCCGGTGCTCCTGTACTGTTCTGATTAGTCCTCCAAGAGCAAGCGGTGTCGGCCAGAACCACATAGTTGGAAGCGCTCGGAACCTTGTCCAAGTTGATAACATACAAGGGATAGCTACTGCCTCCGGGAGAGTTATTGTCACGATATTCGCAATCATCATCGTAATACGACTTATCTTTGTCTATAAAATAAGGTGTTCCGTAACTGGCACCGCCATACCACTCCATGCCTGTATCTTCTGCGGACGGACAAAGTGTGACCTTACGGGATTGCAGACCAGTACCTCCGTTATTGACATTCTGCGCCCAGTAGGGCCGATCATCCGTAAAAGTTGTGTCATTGACCATTTCCAGCCCGAGGTTCTTATGCATTTCCTTGCTGTTGCGCCACCACGCCATGCTCCAGTCGCCAACCGCTATGATCAGCCCGTTATAGTTATTAGAGTAGATTTGAAGCGCCTGCATACCTTGTTTCAAGTTGCCGGAGCAAGCAGCCTTACTGGCCATCTCTCGAGCCCTAGCAAGACTCGGCAGAAGCATGGCGGCAAGAATAGCTATAATCGCTATAACCACCAAAAGTTCAATCAATGTAAATTTACGTTTCATTTTCATCCTTTCATTTCATTATTGTTAAATTGGCTGTCTTTATTATACCACCTAAACGATAAAAAGTCAATACCTGATGCGCAAAACCAAGCCGATTATTCAAGCGATTATCACAAAAGGATCGAATGGCCTAACTTTAAGCTAAACCAAGGCGATTACGTTGCAATCCCGCATCCTTCCTCCCTTATATCATCGCCCCAGACGATAACAACACTCAAAATATTTGTGACGCTTATAAAAATCAAACCAAACAGGACGCCATCCACGGAGACATGGCAATCACGACTATATTTTCGTCGGGACGCTTGCAAAAAGGTCAACAGTAATGTAAATTAATGCATACCTGTTAACCCCAAACTCAGGAGCAGAATAATGGCAGTCAGTTACAAGAGCCTCGGCCTGGTGAACACCAGGGAACTGTTTGCGAAAGCCGTCAAAGGCGGCTACGCGATCCCGGCCTACAACTTCAACAACATGGAGCAGTTGCAGGCAATTATTCAGGCATGCGTGGAAACCGAGTCTCCGTTGATTCTTCAGGTTTCCAAGGGCGCTCGCGAATACGCGAACCAGACCCTGCTGCGCTACATGGCGCAGGGAGCGGTCGAATACGCCAAGGAAATCGGCGGCGGCCGCTGCATTCCGATCGTGCTGCATCTGGACCACGGCCCGGACTTCGCCACCTGCAAGAGCTGCATCGACTACGGCTTCAGTTCCGTCATGATCGACGGTTCCAGCAAGCCGTTCGACGAAAACATTGCCGAGACCAAGAAAGTGGTCGAGTACGCCCATCAGTTCGACGTGACCGTCGAAGGCGAGCTCGGCGTTCTGGCCGGCGTCGAGGATGAAGTCAAGTCCGAAACCCACACCTACACCCGCCCGGAAGAGGTGGAAGAGTTCGTCAAACGTACCGGCGTCGACTCTCTGGCGATCGCCATCGGCACCAGTCACGGCGCCTACAAATTCAAGCCGGGCGACGATCCGAAAATTCGCCTTGACATTCTGCGTGAAATCGAAAAACGCATTCCCGGTTTCCCGATCGTGTTGCACGGCTCCAGTTCCGTTCCGCAGGATCTGGTCAAAATCATCAATGAAAACGGCGGCAAGCTCAAAGACGCGATCGGCATCGGCGAAGACCAGCTGCGCGAAGCCGCCAAGAGCGCGGTATGCAAGATCAACATCGACTCCGACGGCCGCCTGGCGATGACCGCCGCGATTCGCAAAGTCTTCAATACCAAACCCGAAGAGTTCGATCCGCGCAAGTATCTCGGCCCCGCCCGCGAAGCGTTGAAGAAGCTCTACATACACAAGAACATCGAAGTGCTCGGCTCTGCCGGTCACGCTTTCGACAAGTAGTTCGCAGACTTCGAAACTCCGGCCTTGAAGCCGGAGTTTTTTTGTTTTAAACCGCTCAACCCGATAATTTTGACTTTTTTTTGAAACGCACAACTTGCTAAATGCGCAACCGGCGTTATATTATCAGTCTCGAAAAGTTACGCGAATCAGCTTGAATGCTTTGCTTCTTACTGTCCGAACGGGGTTCTTCCGGAGAACGCGGCTGCCCGTCGGTATGGTTCGGCAAAGAGGAGCCCGCCGGAAGAGGATGCGGTTTGAATCAACAGACTGCACGGTGCGGAGCCTCCTCCGGAAGTTGCCGGGAGCGAGGAGTTCAGGTTTTTGTTGTCGTATATAAAAAATAATAGAACTTATTTGAAGGATTTTAACATGGCTGTTGTAATCAGACTCAAGCGCGTCGGCACGCGCAACACCAGCTGCTTCCGCATGGTGGTTATGGACAAGCGCATGGCCCGCGACGGCCGCGCGATCGAAGAAATCGGTTTCCATGATCCCCACTCCAAGGTCGACCGCGTGAATATGGAACGCTTCGAGTACTGGGCTGGCGTCGGCGCCCAGGTCAGCGAGACCTGTGCCGCCATAGTCGACCGTATCCGCAAGGGCATCGATCTCAAGAGCATTCAGCGTCCGGCCAAGCCGTCCAAAAAGCAGGTTGCCAAAGCCGCCGCCGAGGCTGCCGCCAAGGCCAAGGCCGAAGCTGAAGCCGCCACTGCCGAAGCGTAATACCGCGGAGTAAATTCAATGTTCGGTTTTCTGAAAAAAATCTTCGGGGGCTCCGAAGGCAGTGAAGCGGGCCGTTCTGCTGCGTCCGCCGCCGGCTTGGGAGAGATCGAAGGATTTGTGGACTACGTTGTGCGCAGTCTGGTCGACACGCCCGACGCGGTAAAGGTCCGTTCCGACGAGGACGGCAATGTGTTGAATATAAGCATCGTCTGCAACGAGGAAGACCGCGGCAAGATCATCGGACGCCGCGGCAAGACCATCAACGCGATCCGCGCGCTGGCTAACGGCGCGGCGGGGCGTATGCAGAAAAAAGTTACAGTGGAAGTCGTTGACTGAAATTGAAATTTGACGTTCTGACCCTGTTCCCGAAAATGTTTCCGGGTGCGCTGGAACACAGCATCACCGGACGGGCGATCGAAAAGGGCTTGATTGCGATAAATGCGGTCGACCTGAGGCGATTCACCCATGACGAGCGCGGCACCGTGGACGACAAACCCTACGGCGGCGGCCCCGGAATGCTGATGAAGGTGGAGCCGTTGTTCGAGGCGCTGGATGCCTTGAACGCGGAAGAACCCAAGGCCAAAGTGGTGCTGACCACGCCGCGGGGACGGCTGTTCGATCAGTCCCTTGCGAAGGAGTTGGCCGGCGAGGAACGTTTGATTTTGGTCTGCGGACACTATGAAGGCGTCGATCAGCGTTTTATCGACGCCAAGGTTGATTGCGAAGTCTCGATCGGAGACTATGTGCTGACCAACGGCAATCTGGCCGCGATGGTGATTATCGACGCCGTCGCAAGACTGTTGCCGGGGGTGCTCGGATGCGACGAATCCAGTGAGGACGAGTCGTTTTCCGGCGGGCTTCTGGAATATCCGCAGTATACGCGACCGGAGCTTTACCGCGATCTGGCGGTGCCGGAGATTCTGCTCTCCGGCGACCACGGAAAAGTCGCGGCCTGGCGCAAACGCGAAGCGGAAAAACTGACCGCCGGGCGGCGGCCGGAACTGTACGCCAAGTTCCGTGCATGGCCGCCGAAGCACGATGAGAAAAAGAAACAGAATTGAAAATATCGGAGGTTCTAAAATGAACGTGGTTGACAAGGTCCGCCTGAGCGGCCTCAAAGAGAACGTCACCGATTTTGCGGTCGGCGACAGCGTGAAGGTCTATGTGAAGATCGTCGAAGGCGACACCGAGCGCGTGCAGCTCTTCGCGGGCACCGTGATTGCGCGCCGCGGCGGCGGCATCGAGGCCACCTTCACAGTCCGCCGGGTGGTTTCCGGCCAGGGTGTCGAGAGGGTCTTCCCGGTGAACAGCCCCCGCATCGACCGCATTGAGGTCGTGCGCAAGGGCCGCGTGCGCCGCGCCAAGCTGTACTATCTGCGCAGCAAGATCGGCAAGGCGGCACGCGTCAAGGAGCTGCGTACCCGCTAATTTGCGGCGCAAGCCGTAACAGCCGGTTGTGGCTAAAGTTAAGACAATCGAAGAACTCCTCGGCCTGGAACGCTCGTTTCTCGCGGAGGGGTTTTTGTTTATTGCCGGAGTGGACGAGGCCGGCCGGGGACCGCTGGCCGGGCCGGTGGTCGCGGCGGCGGTGGTGTTCGCCCGGTTTGAGGATTTGCCCGGCGTCTATGACTCGAAGCAGTTGACCGCGGCCCGCCGCGAAGAGCTGGAACTCGAGATCAAGGCGGTGCCGGATGTGCAGTGGGCGCTGGGGGTGGTGGAACCGGAGGAGATCGACAGAATCAACATCCTCCAAGCCACTTACAAGGCGATGCGCGGAGCGGTTGAACAGCTCGCGCGGGTTGATTTTTTGCTGGTGGACGGAAATCCGGTGCCGAACCTGCCGCGGCCGAATCTGGCGGTGGTCAAGGGCGACGCCAAGTCGGCAAGCATAGCGGCCGCCAGCATTTTGGCCAAGGTGCAGCGCGACCGGCTGATGACGATGCTGGATGCCGAATACCCGGAGTACGGTTTCGCCGAGCACAAGGGATACGGAACCCGCCGCCACCTGGAAGCGCTGGAAAAGTACGGCGCGTGTCCGGCACACCGCCGCAGCTTCGCCCCTGTCAGGCAGGTGGTGGAACATGCACCGAAGCAGATGGATCTTTTTTGAAAACGTTAACGATAGAAGGTTGAAAAATGAGCAAGTTTCCGGTCGAGATGATTCGGCACAGCGCGGCGCACGTGATGGCGGCCGCGGTTCAGAATTTATATGAAAACGTGCGCTTCGACATCGGCCCCGCAACCGAGGACGGTTTCTACTACGACTTCGATATGCCGGTCCGGCTTACCGCCGAAGATCTCGAAAAAATCGAGGCCGAGATGAAGAAGATCATCAATGCCCGTACTCCGTTCGAGATGTTCGAACTCACCCGCGGCGAGGCGGAGAAAATGCTCCGTGAGAGAAACCAGACCTACAAGCTCGAGCGTCTCGCCGACATTCCAGAAGGCGAAAAGATCAGCTTCTACCGTACCGGCGAATTTGTCGATCTCTGCCGCGGCCCGCACGTGGACAACGCCGGCCGGATCGGTGCGTTCAAACTTATGAGCGTGGCCGGTTCCTATTTCAAGGGTGACGAAAAGAACCCGATGCTCCAGCGTATCTACGGCACCGCGTTCGCCGAGAAAAGTGAACTGGCCGACTATCTGCGGTTGCTGGAGGAAGCCAAAAAGCGGGATCATCGCAGACTCGGCACCGAGCTGGATCTTTTCAGTTTCTCCGAGAACGTCGGCCCCGGCCTGGTTCTGTGGCACCCGAAAGGGGCGTTCATCCGCAACGCGTTTGAAACCTACTGGAAGGAGCAGCACTATCTTAACGGGTATGAGATGCTCTACACCCCGCACATCGGGCGCTGCGAGCTATGGCAGACTTCCGGCCATCTCGATTTCTACAAGGAGAGCATGTACTCCCCGATGGACATCGACGACCATGACTACTATGTGAAGCCGATGAACTGCCCGTTCCATATCGAGATATACAAGTCGCGCAACCGCTCCTACCGCGAGCTGCCATGCCGCTGGGCCGAACTCGGCACCGTGTACCGCTATGAAAAATCCGGCACCCTGCATGGTCTGCTGCGCGCCCGCGGCTTCACGCAGGACGATTCCCATATTATCTGCACTCCGGAACAGGTGGAGAACGAGATCGCCGAAGTTCTGCGCTTCAGCCTGAGCATCTGGAAAACCTTTGGTTTCACCAGAATTCAGCCATACCTTTCCACCCGTCCGTCCAAGGCGGTCGGCACTCCGGAACGCTGGGCCAAGGCCACCGAGTCTCTGGAAAAGGCCGTCAGGAAAGCCGGGCTGGACTGCATCGTGGACAATGGCGGAGGGGCTTTCTACGGCCCGAAGATCGACCTCAAGGTCCGCGACGCGATCGGCCGCGAATGGCAGACCACCACCATCCAGTTCGACTTCAATCTGCCCGAGCGCTTCCATATGACCTATACCGGCGAGGACGGCAAGCAGCATCAGCCTTATATGGTGCATCGCGCCCTGTTCGGTTCCATCGAACGTTTCTTCGGCATTCTGATCGAGCACTATGCCGGTGCCTTCCCGCTGTGGCTGGCCCCGGAACAGGGCCGCATACTGCCGATTACCGACGCCCAGATTCCCGCCGCCCGCGAACTTGCGGCCAAGATGCAGACCGCCGGCCTGCGCGTGACCGTGGACGAGCGCAGCCAGAGCCTGGGCGGCAAAATCAAGGATGCCCGCAACGAACGGCTCCAGTACATGCTGGTAATCGGGGAACGCGAAGCCGCCGAAGGCAAGGTCGGCGTCCGCTCTCGCCGCGAGGGCGAACTTGGCGCGATGGATCCTGCCGTATTGATTGAAAAGATGCAAAAAGAAGTTATTGAAAAAGTTTGTTGACTTTTTGCAAAAGTAATGCTATTATAAATTTATCGGTAAAATAATCAACCTGGAGGTAACCATAGCTAAATTACTAAAAACCGGTGACCGCTCCTTCACCGCCGACCGCGTACGTCTGGTCGGGGCTAACGGAGAACAGCTTGGCATCGTGCCCCTGTCGCGGGCCCGCATTCAGGCCGAGACGGAAAACCTTGATCTGGTGATCGTTTCGGAAAAGGCGGTGCCCCCCGTGGTGCGCATCATGGACTTCGGCAAATTGCAGTATGAGCAGAAGAAGAACCTGAAAGCTCAGCGCAAGAACTCCTTGGCTCAAAAGCTCAAGGAAGTCAAGTTCCATATGAACATCGACGACCACGATTACGACTATAAGTTGAAACATGCGGTTGACTTTTTGCAGAAAGGGTGTAAATTAAAGGTTACACTGACTCTGCGCGGGCGCGAAATGGCCCACAAGGAGCTGGCGGATCAGCTGATGGATAGAATTATCGCCGAACTTGCGCCCAACGCGGAAGCCGACGGTAGGCCCAAAATGTTCGGACGCAACATCTCGGTGACTTTCACCGCGCTCAAGAGCGCCAGAAAAGCATCGGTCAAGCCTCAGGACGACACCGAGGAATTCGACGAAGAAGAAATCGGCGGCGGCGAAGTGGATGAAGCGGTCGAAGAGCAGGTCGAACTCGCGGAGGATGCGGGGGATCCGGAAGAATAGGTCCGTCTGCCGGGGCGATTGCCCGGCAGGTGAATACAGGTTGTAAAAGCGGAGCGAAAGCTCCCGGAACATAAACATCGCTGCGGCAGGCCGAGCGGCATCTGCCGCCGCAGTGAAAACAGAGACCGCGCGGTATTTAAAAGCCGCCGCACGGTTTTGCAAAACCGGCAGTTGCCGGAAGGAGTAAATGATGCCTAAGCTGAAGACCCGCAAATGCGCGGCCAAGCGGCTCAAGATGACCGGAACCGGAAAGTTCCGTCACAACCGCGCCGGCGCACGTCACCTGATGACGTCGAAGAGCCCCAAACGTCGTAACCACCTGTCCAAGGACGCTGCAGTGTCGCCGGCCGAGAGCCGTCGCATCAAGGTCGCCCTTCCCTATGGTCTGTAATTAAAGGAGGTATGAAATGAGAGTCACTTGTGCTGTTGCCTCCCGCAAACGTCGCAAACGTCTGCTTGAGCGGGCCAAAGGGTTCTACGGCTGTTCTTCCAAGAACATCCGTACCGCATATGATGCCGTTGACAAGGCGATGTCCCATGCTTTCATGGGCCGCAAGCAGAAGAAGCGCCAGTACCGCCGTCTGTGGACGGTGCGTATCAACGCCGCCTGCCGCATGCTCGGCACCAACTACAGTACCTTCATGGACGGCCTGAAGAAGGCCAACATCGACCTCAACCGCAAGGTTCTGGCCGATCTCGCGGTCAACGAGTTTCAGGAGTTTAAAGCTTTGGTAGAGAAAGTCGCTCCTGCCAAGTAGTTTCCGCGTAAGAATTTTTCAACAGCTTGGAAGGTTGGGGCTTCACCTCTGCCGTCTCCAGGCTGTTTTTTTATTGTCATAACCGAAGGAATAAAATAAATGGACATCATCCGCGAAATCGATGAAGCGGTGAAAGCCGCCGAACGCGACCTCGCCGCAGCTGCCAATCCCGCCGATGTCGAATCGGTGCGGGTGCGCACGCTCGGACGCAAGGGCGTATTCGCCGGGCTCACCAAAGACATGGGCCAGGCCGCTCCTGAAGACCGCCGCGCTATCGGCCAGGCGTTCAACCAGGGCAGAAACAAAATCCAGGAACTCCTCGAAGACGCCGAAGCACGCATCGGAGGAACCGCGGCCAAGGCCGTTGGAATCGACGTGACGTTGCCGGGACGCCGCTGGCCGTCCGGACTCAAACACCCGGTAACCCGCATGATCGACGACTGCGTGTCGGTATTCCGCCGCATGGGATTCACCGTGGCCGACGGCCCCGAAATCGAAACCGTGCACCACTGTTTCGACGCGCTCAACACCCCCGCCGACCATCCGTCGCGCGATGTTACCGACACTTTCTATTTTTCAGACGGCCGGCTGCTGCGTACTCAGACCAGCACCGTGCAGATCCGCACCATGGAAAGCCAAGAGCCGCCCATCCGCATTGTGGCTCCCGGCCGCTGCTTCCGGCGCGACACGCCGGACGCCACACACGGCATGAACTTCCACCAGCTCGAAGGGCTGTGCATCGACCGCAACGTATCGATGGCCGATCTCAAAAGCGTGCTGCAGGTATTTGCCTGGGAGATGTTCGGCAAGGATGTCTCCATCCGGCTGCGACCGCACTTCTTCCCGTTCACCGAGCCCAGCGTTGAATACGACTTTTCCTGCATCATGTGCGGCGGTAAGGGCTGCAATGTGTGCAAGCACTCCGGCTACATCGAGATCGCCGGTGCCGGCATGGTGGATCCCAACGTGCTGCGCAACGTCGGCTACGACCCGGAGGTATGGAGCGGCTACGCGTTCGGCCTCGGAATGGAGCGGCTGACCATGCTGCGCCACCGTATCGGCGACCTCCGCATGCTCTATGACAACGACGTCCGCTTCCTGCGGCAGTTCAATTAAGGAGATCATGAAATGCTTATTTCATACAATACGCTCGGCAAATATGTGAATCTCGCCGGCGTTACGGTCGAAGAGCTGTGCCGCCGGATCACCTGCGCCGGTATCGAAGTTGAGGCGGTTACGCCGCTCAACGCGGTACCGGACAAGGTGGTGGCGGCGAAGATACTTTCCCGCGACAAACATCCCAACTCCGACCATCTCTCGGTCTGCCGCGTCACCGACGGCGACGAGGAGCGCCAGATAGTTTGCGGAGCGCCGAACTGCGATGCGGGCAAAATCGTGCCGCTGGCGGTGGTGGGGGCAAAATTCGCCGACGGCGACGGAGTCTTCGAGATCAAGAAGGCCAAGCTGCGCGGCGTTGAATCGTTCGGCATGATGTGCAGCGCCAAGGAACTCGGCATCGGAGAAGACCACAACGGCTTGCTCGTTCTGCCGCCTGACACTCCGCTCGGCACGCCCGTGAAGGATATTTTCCCGGCCGACTGGCAAATCGAGGTGGAGGTGACGCCGAACCGTCCGGACTGGCTCTCGGTATGGGGCATAGCACGCGATGTGAGCTGCCTGTTCGACGCGCCGGCGGTACTGCCGGAACTCGACTTCCCCAAAGCGGCTCCGGCCGATCTTCCGAAAAATCTGGTTTCCGTTGAAGCGCCCGACCTTTGCCTGCGCTATTCCGCCCAGGTAATCCGCAACGTCAAGATCGCCGAAAGCCCGGAGTGGCTCAAGCTATGGCTGCTGGCGGTAGGCCTGCGCCCGATCAACAACGTGGTGGACGTGACCAACTTCATCATGATGGAGCTGGGCCAGCCGCTGCACGCGTTCGACTACGACACGCTGGCCGGAGGCCGCATTGTGGTGCGCCGCGCCAAGAAAGGCGAAAAACTGCTGCTGCTCGACGGCCGCGAAGTGGAACTCTCCGAAGCAAATCTGGTGATCTGCGACGCCGAGAAGCCACGTGCGCTGGCAGGAGTCATGGGCGGCGAGGAGTCCGGTGTTTCGGACAAGACCTCCACTATTCTGTTGGAATGTGCGGTATTCAATCCGTCCAACATCCGCGCCACCAGCCGCGGCCTCGGCGTTTCCACCGATTCCAGCTACCGCTATGAGCGCGGTGTCGATTTTGCGATGGCCGAATACGCCGCAAAACGCGCGGCGCAGCTGATTTGCGAACTCGCCGGCGGCGAACCGGCCGGAGAGATTGCGGACGTGTACGAAAAATACCCGGAATGCAAAAACATCTTATGCCGTTTCGACCGCATACGCAAACTGATCGGCACCGGCGTGTCCAACGCGGAAATAATCAGCATCTTCCGGAAACTCGGCCTTGAAGTGGGCAAGGTATCCGACAACGATTGTGAAGTCACCGCGCCGCTGTTCCGGCCCGACCTCGAACGCGAGGCCGACCTGGCCGAAGAGGTGGCGCGCATCGACGGGCTGGACAAAATTCCGATCATCCCGGTGCACGGCAAGATCGTCAAGTCGATCGTCGACGACGCCCGTTTCCTCGACAGCGAACTGCGCGACCAGTGGATAGCCATCGGACTAACCGAGTGCCTCAACTACGCCACCGTGACCGCTGCCAGCGCCCTCGCCGACACCCGCTTCAGCGAAGCCGATCTGGTTCGCATATCCAATCCGATCAGCCCCGAAATCGCCTGGATGCGTCCGTCGCTCTGGGGCGAAATGCTGGGAGTGGCCGAGCGCAACATCGCACGGCGCAACCTGAACTTCGCGCTGTTCGAGCAGGGCCGGGTGTTCTGCGCCAATCCGAAACTGTTTCCGGAAGAACGGCAGGAGGTGTGCATCGTCATGACCGGCTGCAAGAGCCCCGACTTCTTCGGCGCCGATGCCGCCGTCGCCTATGACTTCTACGATCTCAAAGGTGCGGTCGAAACCGTGCTCGCGATGCGCCGCGCCGCCGATGTCAGCTTCAAACCGTGTTCCGACACCCGTTTCGAGCCCGGCATGGCCGCGGTACTTAAGATCGGCGGCAAAGTTGCCGGACAGCTCGGACAACTGGCCAAGCGCTTCACCCAGGGATGGCGCACCACCTATCCGGTGTTCGGAGCCACCATCGAAGTCAAGGCTCTGATCGACGCCAGGCCAGCCGCTCCGGTCAAGGCCGAACCGCTGCCCAGCTTCCCGGCAATCAGCCGCGATGTGGCGTTCCTCGCACCGGACACGCTGACTCACGCCGAGATCGTCGCGTTCGTGGAAAACCTTAACCTTCCCGACTGCGAGTCGGTGGCGCTGTTCGACGTTTTCGCCGACGCAAAGGTGCTTGGTCCCGGCCGCAAAAGTGTCGCCTACCGCGTCACCTTCCGCAATCCCGAGCGTACGCTCAAGGACGAGGAGGTCAATGCCGCGTTTGAAACACTGCGCCAGAAGCTGGCCGGACAACTGAAAGTAGAGCTGAGATAAATCAGCGGCAGATGGCGCGAAAACGGCAGAAACCGCAGCGTTTGCGGTTCTCCGGCAACGCAAGATAAGCCTTGGCCGCCGTCACGTCCTCCGGACTGGCGGCGGCCATTTCCGTAGCCTCCCGGCAAACGTTGTCGGCGGCGGCGGTAAAATTAAGCTCGGACTGTTCCGGCATCACCATTTCACCGGAGTCAAGATCGTAGAAACAGCTGCGCACCGACACTGCCGGAAGCTGGAGCCGCCGATAGGCGTAATAGCGATGCAAGGCGGCGGTTTCGGCCATACGGCCGCCGACCAGTTCGATGAAAAACCACGTCTCGCGATTGCGGCACAACGCGAACGCCGCGGTGTAGGCGGCAACCTCGCCAACGGGAAATGAAAGCGGCAGCTCAAGGACGTGCCGCTCGATCTCACGCGGCGAGTCAAGCCACTGCGCCAATTCGCTTTTGCGGAACGCCGCAATATTTTCGCGCAGCCGCGAAATGCCGGTTTCGGCCAATTCGACCGCGCCGGTTTCGCCGTAAAACACCTCCTGGAAAACTTCATTCCCGTAGGCGCGGTCATGCCGCCAGCGCCGCCACAAGGCATCCTCGACCGCCCGGGAACCGCCGCGTTCGCGATGCAGAACGTCGCGAAAGATGCGATGAAAATACCACTCCAACCGGGTAAGCTTTTTGCAGAACCGGATATTGCGCTCCTCTTCGGTAGCGTCGTCCCGCCAGGCGTCGCGCGCGGCAACGTAGTGCAGAAACCATTCGCGACGGCAGGAGCAAAAAGTACGGTAGCGGCTTTTAGACCATGCAAGTTCATTCATGTCATAACAATAGCCGGATGCGAAAAAAAGTCAAATGATGTTTGCAAATGACCGGATCAGACATTATTTTATTCAAGTTATGAGAGGAAAGGATAAAACATGACAGTCTCCACCCGAATCTACCGCCCCGACGGCAGCGACGTTTCTCTGCTCGGCTTCGGCACCATGCGCTTTCCGGTGAACCATGACGGTTCCATCGATTTCGAACAGACCCGGCAGATGGTCGACCGTGCCTATCGCGCCGGAGTCAATTATTTTGACACCGCCTACTGTTACCATGACGGCAAGTCCGAGGTTGTAATCGGCCGCTGCCTTGCCGACTACCCGCGGGACAGTTATTTTCTCGCCAACAAGATGCCAACCTGGATCGTCGAAAGTCTCGATCACGCCAAGGAGATTTTCGAGGAACAGTTCCGCCGCTGCGGTGTGGATTACTTCGATTTCTATCTGCTGCACTCGATAACCAGCAAGGAATCTTTCGACCGCTGCTATCTGAAATATGGTGTGATGGATTATCTGAAGGAGCAAAAGGCCGCCGGGCGGATCAAGCGCCTTGGGTTCTCGTTCCACAGCTCGGTGGAAACAATGGAATACCTGCTTGAAAACTGGCAATGGGATTTCGCACAGATACAACTGAATTATCTGGACTGGGACGACCCGGCCCAGCAATCCGGCAAGCTGTACGAACTGCTCGAAAAACACCATGTTCAATGCATAATCATGGAACCGGTGCGCGGCGGAATGCTGGCCCGGCTCAACCCGGAAGCGGAAAATGTGCTGCGCGCCATCCGGCCGGACAAGTCCATCGCGTCGTGGGCGATACGCTTTGCGGCCTCGCCGCCCGGCGTGCTGACAGTGCTAAGCGGCATGAGCAGCGACAGACAGGTGGAGGACAATCTTGCCACCATGACGAACTTCGAACCGCTGTCCGGCGAGGAACGCAAGGCACTGGACAAAGCAATCGAACTGTTCAGAAAAAACCCGCGATTGAGCTGCACCGGCTGCCGCTACTGCATGCCCTGCCCGCGCGGAGTGGACATCCCCGGCATTTTCGGATTGTACAGCCAGTGCGTGATCGACGGCTGCCGGGAACGGTTCAAGGAGCTTTACGAGTCGCAGATTCCTGACGAGGCCAAGTTTGCAAATTGCGTGAATTGCCATAAATGTGAAAACAGCTGTCCACAGCAGTTCCCGATACTGAACACCATGCATCGGTTGCTGGACTGACATAACAGTCAAAAGGATAACGGGTAAAGATGATACGGTTATTGTTGGCACTAGCTCTGACAACCGCGCTGGCCGCTTCCGCAGCGGAGAAATATCGCATTCCGCAAACTTCGGAGGCGTGGAAAAAATGGAAAGCCGCAGGATATGTTACCACCATCGAAGAGATAGTGGCGGCGACCAGGCCGACCGACAACCCGGCAGTGGAAAAGTTTATAGAATCGGATTGTTTTTCCGATATAGAACTTGTCGTTACAAACGCCGGTGTATATTCCGATACACTCAATGCCTGCATTGCCGGCCAGCTTGCAGCTCTGCAGCCTATCATAAAGAAGATGGATGCCCTTCCTGAACTCGAAACATATACCTTCAAATTCGACTGGAACCGACCTCCGGAAAACCGGTTGCCGTGGTGCATGGCATTCCGTTACCTGACCACTATAAACTGTATGCGGCTTCAATATTATATTGCGCAAATGAGCTACCGTTATTCCGATTCGGATGACAGAAACGATCCTATATATAGCGAAGCATCCTCTCCCGCATATCTGTTGCTGGACAATCTGCGCTGGGCGCATGTATTATGCGGCAACAGCGAGCATCTGTCTATCACGGTCGGAACATCTGTGGCGAATAAAACCGTCAGCTACCTTCCAATTATGTTTCCGTTTCTTTCCGATGAACGCCTGAAAGAAATAGAACAACAGTGCGCCGCAATTATCTCAGTGCGGCGTGAATCCTATGCAAAATACGTTGAATACTTCTCGATTTCCTTTATGCTGTATATGCCGGCTAAGGCAATCAAGGATGTTGCCGAAGAACCCAATACCGCCCAAGAGGCCGCAATATTCTCCATGCTTGCCTCCTGTGAAAAGCCCTTTGATTGCAAATTAGAGGAGTTGATGTACACCATTCCATGCCTTGGAAAGCCATACTATAAGATAAAAAATGACGCAACATTGAAAAATTTTGCAGCAAAGGATTTTGACCAATCCACCTTTGGAAATACTGTTGCGTCAATGCTTTACACTTTTACCATCGGAATCACCGGCTTCTTTGCCAGAAGCACCGATTTACTCAACCGCACAAGGATACTTTGCGCGCTGGAGCTCTATCGCCGCGCCAACGGCGCATGGCCGGATAAACTGGATTCCCTAGTCCCGGAGTTTTTGCCGAAACTGCCGATATCCGAACTGACCGGTAAGCCGTTTGAATACCGCCATGGAGAAATTGAGTATTCGGAACGTCATTTCGACTTCCGCAACGGCCGGGTCATCTGCGGCGAAACTGTAACCCGAACCGTCGACGGAGTAATGCTGCCCGCATCTAAGTGCAATGACGATTACGACATCGACGTGGCGGCGCTCACCCCGCTGCCGGAAGAGAAATAACCCTGCTCTGGGACAGAAAATAACGACGTTTCACCATTTCAGTGAAACGCCGTATGATTTTCGAACGAAATGCTAGCGAACCGCGAATTTGTATACGGTGCGCTGGCGGTAAGCGTCGCCGGGAGCCAGCTCTATCGACGGGAAAGTCGAACGGTGGTGGCAGGCATCCGGATAGCTCATCGCCTCCAGAGTGAAGCCATCGTGTGGCTGGCAATAACGGTTCTGCTTGCCCAGCATCTTGCCGGTAAAACTGTTGGCGGTGTAGAACTGGATGCCGGACTCGGTGGTGTAGAATCGCAGCTCGATTCCGGAATCCGGAGAATACGCCATCGCATCCATATAACCCGGCTGCATGGTCTCAAGAATAAAGTAATGGTCGAATCCGCCGGGCAGCTTGGGCAGCAGCTTGCCGAAACTCTGCGGTTCGCGCAAATCGAACGCCGACCCTATCACGCCGATCTTGCGGCCGGTTGGCAGCAGTTTCTTGTTCAGCTCGAGGTATGCCGAGGAGTTGATCGCAAACTCATGACGGGCGATGCTCCCGGCTCCGGCGCCGTTGAGGTTGAAATAGACGTGGTTGGTAAGGTTTGCCACGGTGGGCGCGTCGGTCTTGGCGGCATAGTCGATTATCAGTTCGTTGTCCTCGGTTACCTGGTAAATGATCTCCACGTCCAAATTGCCGGGAAACCCGTCGCGGCCGTCGCCGGCGGGATCGGTGCGGCGCAGGGACAGCGAATTGCCGGTCTCGTCCGGAACCGCATCGTATATCACCCGCCGCCAGCCGCCGCCGGAATGCAGAGTGTTGCCGTTCTCGTTGGCGGGCAGGCGGTAACTTTTACCGGCTATCGACAACGAAGCGTTCTTGATACGACCGGCGACCCGGCCGATCACCGCGGAAAAGTAGGGAACGTTCTTGATGTAGTCGGTCGGTTTCTGGAACCCGAGCGCCACATCGCGAAGCTCGCCGTCCCGGTCAGGGACAAAGAGGTTGATAATCCCGGCGCCGAGTGTTGAAATATCCGCGCCGAACCCCGAGGCGTTGCGCAGCGAAAAAAGCTTCACCGCCTCCTTGCCTTGCTGAAAAAATATTTTCTCCTGCATGGACCGTCCTTTCTCTAAGGACTAATATATCGTCAAAATCACGCTATGCAAACCGGAAACGACCTTTTTTCGACGGCCGTACTCACTTTTCCCGGTTCTTGGCGTCAACCGCGGCCAACAGCGCGTAAACAGTGTCGATATGCGGCGTGGCCACGCCGTTTTTACGCGCCCGGCGCGCCAGCGATCCGAGGATCGCCTCCACCTCCAGCGGACGGCTGGACTCGAAATCCAACAGCATACTGGTCTTATAGGCCGGAAAATCCCGGGTGTAGTCGATATTCCACTGCAACTCGGCATCGGTCAAGGCCTTGCCATCGGCGGCGGCCACCGACTGAACTTCTTTCATAATCGCCCCGGCCAGCGCCACCACTTTGGCATCGTCCACCATCTCGCGGGTATTCATGCCGCCGGTGAGCACGCTCAGCGGATTGAACGGAGCATTCCACAACAGCTTGCGATAGCGCATCAAATCGGTGTCTTCGGCCACGACGCACCCCACCCCGACTGATTCGAACGCGCCGCGCAGCGTTTCCAGCAACTGCGAGCCGCCGCCATTCGGATAACGGCCCACCGTCAGTTTTCCGCCGCCGGAGTGAGTCACCTTGCCGGGCGCAGTACGCGACACTCCGATAAAGGCGATCGCGCTCAAGAGTTCATTATCGGGGAATGCTTCCGCCAACGGCCTTTCAACGTCCAGACCGTTCTGAATCAGCAAAAACGCGGTCTGCGGCCCCACCGCCGGGCGTACCAGTTCCGCAAGATCGACGCCGGGCAAAGCCTTTACCGCAACCATTATCAGCCGCGCCGGGCGGCCGAATTCGACGGCACCGCGCACCACCGGCGGCTTCCACCGGAAATCACCGGCCACGCTCTTCACTTCATAGCCGTCGGTCGCCACCTTGCCGTAATCGGAGCGGGCGGCCACCGTCACATCCGCGCCGGCCTGCGCAAGGCGGCCGGCAAAATAGACCCCGATCGCGCCGGGGCCGATCAGAAGCACATCGTCAAGCTTCATTTCAAATACTCCCTGCGGCCGAATATCGCGCTGCCGACCCGGACCATGGTGGCGCCGCATTCCACCGCAATCGGGTAATCTCCACTCATGCCCATGGAAAGCTCGGGCAATCCGACGGACTTCGCCAGACCGGCAAGCGTGGTAAAAATGCGTCTGAGTTCGGGTTCCGGCGCACCATCCGGCGCCATGGTCATCAAGCCTACAACCTCGCAGTGCTCCGGCTTGAACGCCAGCAGCTCCGCCAGCTCCTCCGGACGAAGGCCGAACTTGCTCTCCTCGCCGGAAACATTGACCTCCAGCAGCAGCTTGGGCCTTTTGCCAAGTTCCCCGGCGATGCGGTCGATCCGCTCCAGCAGCTTCAGGGAATCCACCGCGTGAATCCAGCTGGAGTATTCGACCACCGCCTTGACCTTGTTGCTTTGAAGATGGCCGATGAAGTGCCACTCTATGTCGGCAGGCAGCGATTTCACCTTTTCCGCCAGTTCGGAAGCACGGCTTTCACCGAAACTGCGCTGACCGCAATCGTATATTTCCTGTATATCGGAAGCGGGAAAAGTCTTGCTGACCGCCACCAGCCCGGCCGAACCCAGGCTTGGAAGCAGCGCCCGGTATTGTTCGGAAATAACGCTCATTCTAGACCCTCGCCAGCACCCTTGAATTTTCCGGCAGGTTATCGGTAACCCATACGTTGCCGCCAAGCACGCTGCCGGCGCCGATCACTATGTCGCCCAGCACGGTGGCTCCGGCGTAGATGGTGACGTTGTCCTTGATGGTTGGATGGCGCTTGCGGCCCTTGATGATCATGCCGCAGGCGTCCTTGGGAAACGACAGCGCCCCCAGTGTGACTCCCTGATATATTTTTACTCCGCCGCCGATCTCGGCGGTTTCGCCGATCACCACACCGGTGCCATGGTCGATGAAGATGCCCTCGCCGAGCTTGGCGCCGGGATGAATGTCTATCCCGGTTATGCTGTGGGCATACTCGGTCATCATTCTGGGCACCAGCGGGACTTTCTCGGAATAAAGTATGTGGGCGAACCGCTGAATTGTTATCGCCTTGATTCCGGGATAACTGAGCACGATCTCATCGTCGTTCAGCGCGGCGGGATCGCCCTCATACGCGGCGGTGACGTCTTTCTTGACCACCTCCCGGATGCGCGGGATCGCGCCGAGCACCTTGCGGGCGGCGGCATCGGCGCAGACGGCGTTGGCGCAGTTGCGGCAACGGCCGATGTGTTCCTTGAAGCGCAGCGCGTCGGCCACCAGATGGGTCAGGTCATTGTATATCTGGTTCAACAGATTGCCGATGGAATACTCCAGCAAATCGGCATTGTAGTCGGTGTCTACCTTGTAGCCGGGAAAAACCACCTCGAGCAGATGGTCGATAAGCTGAATGATCTCCTGCTGATGCGGGAGTTTGAAACCGTCGAAAAGATTGATGGCGCGCCGGTCGACGTAGGTGGCGCAGACCTCTCCCACCAGCTGCTTGAAAAATTGATCGTTGCCGTCCATTCTTACCTCCGTTCAGTTCGTGTAAGTTCTGCGAACGTATTCAAATATGAAGATGGTCGCGGCCTGGGCCGCGTTCAAAGACTCGAACCCCCCCGGCATCGGGATGGTGACCCTTCTGCCGGGAAACGAGGCGTCGACCCCGTTCGCCTCGCCGCCGATGACCACCAGCGAGCGGTCGAACAGGTCGCGTGCGGTATAGCAGTTCTCGCCGCGGTGCGGGTCGGTGATGAAAGTCTCGCCGTAGCCGAACCCGATGCCTGCCTGCCGCGCCGCGGCAAGGTCGGAAAACTCGCGCATCCGCAACCGGAACTGCGCCCCCAGCGCCGAACGCACCGTCTTGTCCCCATACGGGTCGGCGCTGCCGGAGGTGTGCCACACCTCCTTGAGCCCGGCGGCCAGCGCGGTCCGGCAAACCGTTCCGAAATTGCCGGGATCGGCAAGCTGGTCCAGCACCAGCAGAAACGGCTCGCCCGGCATTCCGGACGCTTCCGGCGGTCGGCGCAGCACGGTCAGTATCCCCTGGCTCGAAACGGTGCCGCCAAGGCCGACTATTTCCTCATCCGTCGATTCCACCACCTCTCCCGGAATAACGGTCTCCGGCGCGGCGTCCGGCGCCAGCAGAGTAAACTCCACCAGTTCGGGGGCCGCCGCGAAAACCTCCCGGCAGCAACGCAGTCCCTCCGCCACACAGAGGCCGGTTTTCTTCCGGCCGTGGCGGGTGAACAAAGAGCGCACCAGCGCCTGCCGACGGCGGGGTATCGACATTACTTCCGTTTTGCCGGCGCGGGGGCCGCCGGAGCTTTGGCCGCGGGTTTGGCTTCCGGTTTCGGCGCAGGCGCCGGAGCGGTGGACGGATGATCCATCTCGTTGAGCATGAAAAAGGCGAGACGGCTCCAAAACGGGTATGACTGACCGGTGATAACGGCATTAAGGTCGAAATTTCCGGCGGCGGACTTGAGGTACTTGCGCGCCATATCGGCATTGCCGATCTCGCGGTAAAGCCTTCCGGCATTGCAGGCTGACTCCGACACAAGCTCACGCACCGGCGGAGCGGGAGTGTCGGCTACCTCGGCAAAGGCGGCGGCGGCATCGGCGAGGCGTCCGGATCCTTCCAGCAAATAGGCGCGGTTGAGCCGTATCTGCATCTTCTGCTCGGCCGGACAGTCGGTGGCAATCACCGCGTCGAGCTGAGCTATGGCATCATTGTAATTGCCGGCCCTGAAAAGAAGGTTGGCCAGACGCATACGAGCGTCGTTTGCAACAATGTCGGACGGGCTGAACTCGGCGATCGCCGCGATAAGCTGCTCCTGATTGCGCGCGGAGTTCAACTGCTCCGCCGCCTCGTTGTAGTTGTGTCGCTGCCACAAAACCAAGCCGCCCCATATGGCGGACAGCACGACCAACGTCGCACCGCCCCAGCAGAACGCCTTCCAGTGAGAGCTGAAAAAATGTTCAAAGCGGTCGAAATCGTCGAAAAGGGTGCTTGATATCTGCGAGTCGAGATCGCGGACGCGACGCGGCTTGGAACCGGGCGCCGGCGGCACATATTTCTGTATTCTGGCCATGTTCTGGTGTCTTTCTGTATTTTAGTGGTGGGAGAATATCCGTTCGGGAGCGTAGTACAAAGCCACGCCGAGCTCGTTGGCCCGTTTGATGACATCGGCGTCGCGCAGACTGCCGGCAGGGGCGATTATCGCCTTGATGCCGGCGGCCGCCGCAACTTCGACACCGTCGGCAAACGGGAAGAAACCGTCGCTGGCCATAACCGCGCCTTCAAGCGTGCGTTCGCCCTTGTATTTGGCGGCGAATTTGGCCACAGCCTGCTCGATGGCGCCCACGCGGTCCTGCTCGCCGGTACCGACCGACAAGGTCTGCCCGTGGGAGGCGATGACCACGCCATTGCTGCGCACACTTATGTTGACATACCAGGCAAACAGCAGATCGTCGAGCTGTTCGGCCGTGGCTTTGAATTCGGAAGACTGAACGCCGCAGCGGGTGTTTTCGGCCGTGGCCGGAACCAGTTGTTCGACTCCGCGAATGGATGTCAACAGCGGTTCGGCCGCCACCAGCGTACCGTCGGCAAGCACCTTCATGGTCCAGCTGCCCTCGCCGCCGTCACCGACATATTTCGGCAGAAGCGCGGGATCGCCGCACTTGAGAATTCGAATGTGTTTGTTCAGTTTATAGGTTTCGCCGTCGCAGAAGATATCGACCACTCCGTCGGCAAAAGAGGGGGCAACCACACATTCGCAGAAAGTGCCCATGATCTCGCGCGCGGTGTCGGCATCGACTTCGCAGTTGAACGCGATCACGCTGCCGAACGCGGCGCGCGCGTCGCAGTCGCGGGCTTTGCGATAGATGTCCGTCAGCGACTCTCCGCCGAACTGCACGGCCGCGCCGGAGGGGTTTACGTGCTTCATCACGGCACAGGCGGGCCGGTCGAAAAATTTGACGATGTTCAGCGCATAGCTGATGTCTTCAAGGTTGGTCTGGGACAAACCGCTTTTGCCGTCCTTCAGCACCTGCATGTCGCCGATGACGCTGCGGTGACCGGCTTCCTTGTAATAAGCAGCCGGCTGGTGCGGGTTGGTGCCGTATCTCAAGTCGTTGACTTTTACGTATCTGCGTCCGTTTATCATCATCTCTGCCGGAAAATCTCCGACATTCTTTGACAGATAGCTGTTGCGGTTCAGCGCCTGACTCGCCATGATAGTCCTCTTTCCGATTAATTCAAGTTTTTGTAATATACCACCGGAAGCATGCGATTTCAAATAAAAAAACATCGCGCAACCTTGCATTTGCGCCTTGCAAAGTGTAACTTATTTAAACAAAGGAGATACTGATGGAACAAGGGGTTAAAAAAGCGCAGGCGTCCGGGCGCGGCAACGTCTTCGGAATTTTTTCCGCCGCCGTTTTTCTTTTTGCGTCTTTTGCGTTGTCCGGGTGCAGCACCACCGGAAACGGAGTCATGCGCGAGGTGCGCTATGCCGACACTCCGGCACAGCGGATTTGCATCGAAGGCAAATGGACTGTCAAGGTATTCTGCAATGCCCCGGAAAACCGGGTCACGGTGGCCGCCGAAGACAACCTGTGGAAGGATATCGACATTAGCCGCTCCAGAGGTGAAATCTGCGTCCGCGCCTCCGGCGGCGAAATGCGCCCGACACTGCCGATGACCGTAACCATCCAGACCACCTCCGCCATTGGACAGATCGACCTGTCAAATTCGGTAAACGCCACGGTGGATGGCCTGCGCCACAGGTGTGACATCAGCCTGACCAATGCCTCGTCGCTCGACGTGAAAGACTGCGCGTTGCAGAACGGCACCATCAGCCTTACCGGCAATTCGCGCATGACCTTGTCCGGCGCAATACGCACGCTGGACTTCCGCGGCATCGGCAACTCGCATCTTGACGCCGACGACTGCGGCGTCGGCATATTCAATGGTTATGCCGACACCAACTCCCACATAAGACTGGGCAGTGCCGGAACCGTGACGGCAACCATCAACAATACCTCGAGCCTCTATATCGCCGACCTTGCAGAAAAGCTGGAGGGCAGCGCCGACAACGCCTCGGAGGTGCTGGTCGGCGGCGAAGGAAACACCGGCAATTTCAAGCTCGAACGGGCAGCCACGCTTATTCGGCTCGACAAGTAGAATCCAGCGGCACAAAGCAGTCACTTACTTCGCGGCCGCGCACCATGACAATCCGATAGCCGAACGGACGGTTGTCGAAATTGGTGCAGACGTTCTCAGAATGCAGGAATCTTATGCCTTCCCATGTATTGTCTATCCTGGTATGGCTGTGGCCGCCGAAGTAGGCGATCACACCATATTTTCTGAACAGGTCCAGCACCCATTTGCGCCGTTCGGGGGAAAGGTTGTAATACTTGTCCTCAGGCTCGTCGGCCGTCTTCAGGAACAGCGGGCTGTGCCCGGCCACCATAATGATCTTGCCGTCGGACTCGGCCTGTTCGAACGCCTTCACCAACCACTCGTCCATCGCCCCGGTGCGGGCTTGCGGATACTTCCAGAGATTGGTGTTGACCACGATGAACCGGTAGGCGCCGGAATCGAAAGTATAGTAGTCCGGCCCGAACGAATCGTGATAGAGTTTCACGGTTTCCGGATTGGCGTTGAGGTCATGGTTGCCGGGAACAACGTAATACGGGATATCCAGCGGTTTGGACGCGGCAAGAAAATCCGCGTTGTGCGCGGCGGTGGGAATGTTGACCATGTCGCCACACATCAGCATGAACGCCGGATGGTAACCACCGACATCGGCATTGATCATGCCAACCGCCTCGCGGTAGCGGCCGAGCTCCGCCTCGTAATCGTAGAAACCGAACTGGCTGTCGGCCATATGAACAAAATTAAGTTCCGGCGACGCACAGCCGCCAAGCGCGGTGGCAGCCGCCGCAAAACAGAAAGCAACCATTTTCATAACACCCCTCATGACAGTTTTCCACGCCAGAACTCAATCTGGGACGCGACGGCATTGTAGCCGGTTCCGCCGGTGATTTCGCGTTTGGCGACGCTGGACTCCGGCTTGAACATATCGAGAAAATCGGCGGTGGCGGTGGGAATCGCCTGCTTCATTTCATCAAGGGTAAGGCCGTCTAGCGGCTTGCGGGCGTCCAGCGCCAGTTTCACCAGCGCTCCAACCTGATGATGGGCGGTGCGAAACGGCACCCCCTGCTTCACCAGCTGTTCGGCCAGATCGGTGGCCATAAGCGCGGGATCGCAGGCGGCGGCGCGCATATTGTCGGCTTTCACCGTCATGGTGGCGATCATCGGCGGATAGACGCGCAGGATCATCTTCACGGTGTCGATGGCGTCAAACAGCTCCTCCTTGTCTTCCTGGAGGTCGCGGTTGTAAGTAAGCGGCAGCCCTTTGCAGACGGTCAGCAGCGCCATGAGAGCGCCGTAAATGCGGCCGGTCTTGCCGCGTGCCAACTCGGCCACGTCCGGGTTTTTCTTCTGGGGCATCAGACTGGAGCCGGTGCAAAACTCGTCGGCAAACTCGATGAACTGGAACTCCTGCGAACTCCACCATACAAAATCCTCCGACAGCCGCGAGATATGCATGGCGAAAATCGACAGCGCGCCGAGCAGCTCGATAATGAAGTCGCGGTCGGAAACCGCGTCCATGCTGTTGCGGGTGACAGCGGAGAATCCGAGTTCCTCGCACACCATCCGGCGATCCAGATGCAGCGTGGAGCCGGCGAGCGCGCCGGAACCCAGCGGCATGACATTCATGCGGTTGGAGCAGTCGGTCAGACGGCCGCAATCGCGCTCGAACATTTCCATATAGGCAAGCATGTGGTGCGCGAACAGCACCACCTGGGCGTGCTGAGTGTGAGTGAAGCCGGGCAGGATCGTCTCGCGGTGAGCTTCGGCCTGCGAGAGCAACGCCTTCTGCAGCGCAACGATCAGATCCTGAATCTCCTGTATCTCGTGGCGAAGATAAAGCCGGATGTCCAGTGCAATCTGATCGTTGCGGCTGCGCCCCGAATGAAGGCGAGCGCCCTCGGCGCCAAGCTTGCCGATTAGGGCGCTTTCGATGTTCATATGGATGTCTTCGAGTTCGCTTTTGAACTCGAAGTCCCCGGCGTCGATGCGACGCTTGATATTGTCGAGTTCCTCGGTGATCAGCCAAGCGGTGCGCTCGGGGATGATCCCCTGCTTCGCCAGCATTTTGACATGGGCTTTGCTGCCCATTATGTCAAACGCATAAAGCCGCTTGTCGTAGTGGACGGACTCGGAAAATTTCGCGAGTTCCTTATTGGTTTCGGCGCTGAAGCGCCCGTCCCACATCGCCATAGGTACCTCCTTAAACCTTAATCATTATTGACATTTTTCCGCTTTAATATAGCACTGAACTCAGAATTTGCCACAGGCATAAATCACTATGGCGGCAATCATAAGCAGCGCGGCGACGCCGCACCACAGCCACTGCCGCCGCGAAAGCCGCGGCTCCAGCGCGGTGAATCCCAGCTTGGCCAGCAGCATGCCGAGCATCAGCGAAAACAGCCCGCGGGTGGAAGCCAGCACCGCGCTGAACGCCGGATCCAGTACCGAAATGCAGAAAAAATAGGTTGCTATGGAAATCAGGCATACCGCGATATAAGGCAGCGCCGGCGCAACCAGGTCGCGACGCGGCCGCGCCAATTTCCAGCACGGAGCCGCCATCACGGCAACGGCGGTATTCCCAAGACACACGGTGAGCAGCACCGCTCCAAGATCACCGGGTCGCCCCAGACACTTCAGCATCCCGGCCGCACCGACGTCGGCCCATGACAGGAAGATTATCGCTCCGGCAAGCAGCAGCCATGCCGCAGCCGCACCGCGCCCGCGTTCCCCGGCCGGACGACTGGAACCGTTCATCAACATGGCGGCTCCGGCCGCCAGCACCAGCCCGGCGGCCATCCAACGGTTGAACGGCGCGGCAAAGCACAACGAATAAAGCACGCCGACAAAGATAATCTTGAGATTGTATAACGTGGCCAGCCGCGATCCCGGGGCTTTGGCCAACGCCGCCAGCCAGCAAACCTGCCCGCAGAAGAACGTGACCGACTCCAGCCCCAGCCAGCCGGCCAACTCCAGGCTCCATTCCACTTTCGCGATCCCGGCCGGCCACAGCACCGCCAGTGAAACAATCCCCATCAGCATGAAATTCAGATAGGCCAGCTGGGCCGGATTGCCGCCCCTGGCATAAAAAAATCGAGTCAGCACATAGGTGGCCGACTGCATGAACGCGGTCAGCAGCGCCACGGCGGCCGCAACGACAACCAGTACATCCATCGCTCAGAAACCCTCCCGGATCGCGGCGGAGTAATTGAATCCCGGCGCATAAATATCGCAATGGTCCACCTTGGGATTCACATAATGGCGTTGCTTGAGCTCTTCGAATCCTTCGCCCGGATAATCGAGCCGCAATATTCCGGCCTCATACGCGGCAAGATCGGAATAGCCGTTCAAAAACAGCTTGCAGTTGCAGGGCATTTGCCCGTTGCGGTTCAGCACCGGAACCAGTGCGGTGGTACAGTTGCTGGTCAACGTGTTGTAAAACTCCGGCTGGACGGCGAGTCCGTTGACTTTGTCCGTCATCGCCAGCAACAGGCGGCGGGTATTGGCTGGAGAGGAAATCACCGGATAAAGGTAGACGTCCTCATGCCGGAAGTTGGTGCGCAACCCGAGCAGATCGCGTTCGGTGCCGGCGATACATAGCAGTTCAAACTGGCGGAACAGCCCCGGAAGCGCGCCCTGGACGTCCTGTTTGTCCAATCTGGTCTCCATGGAAAATGTCAAGGCCTTGCCGTCCGAAAACCGGAATGAAACCATGGTGTGCGCAATCGCGTTGCTACCCCAGTGGATCACCGCCAGTGAAACGTCCTCGAGTTTTGACAGATCATAGGTTTCGTCGATATACGCCGCATCGAAATCGGTTTCGGTACGGTAGCGGAAATCGCGCAGGTTGCGCACCGTCAATTTCGTTCCCTCGATCTGCGCGGTCGGGTTGCGCGAGAACGACGGCTGCCAGTCACGGTTGTTCGACGGCCGCACCAACGCCAGATAACCGGTGGTTACTATTGCAAGGACGGCCGCCGTCGCGCAGGCGCTACGCCACGAACGAATCAGGAACGGCAGCACCGGAAGCACGAAGCCGACCCAGCGCAGCGGCCCGCAGCAACGCAAATTGTAATAGACTGCTCCGGCGCAGAAAAGCCCCCACAGAGCAAGCGCGAATTGCGGGGCCAGCCGCAAAACAGGGCGTTTCCAGAATCTTTTCACTGCAGTATCCCGCACGCGACAAGATGAAGCAGCAGGATGCGCCGCAGCTCTTCGATTGCGGGAGCGGTCTGCTGTACACTGTGACCTGATTTTACCACCATTTCGCTTACAGCGTTGTCGATATGGCTGCTCCAGTATGGCACTATGCCATCGGAACCGGCGGGAACTCCGGCCTGTTCGCGATTACCGATTATCGAATGGCACGGCACCGCCGGATCATAAGGCAGAGCCTCGAGCAATTTCAGCGTCTGATTGTCGGGATCGAGGTTGTCGATGCCGGAAGCGATATAAATCGGGTCGTTATTTTCCTTCAGAGAGATGGTAACCAACACCGCGTCCAGATGCTTGCCTATCTGCCCGATCATCGCGGTCGGCATCCGGATCAGATCGGCTCCCCAGCGGGCGATATCCCACTGCGCCATATCCGAACCGCGGTGCGGCACCGCCATGAACACCACCCGCGAAAGATATTCCGGACGCGAGAACAGCAGCATGCTCTCGATAAACTGCTTCTGCTCGGGAGTGGTAACGGCCTTCTCCACCTCTTCGAGATGGCCTTTCAACATACTATTGGCGAATTCCCGGTTGGAATTCTTATCGCAAATATCGGTCAACAATCCGCCCATGGAGTGCCCCACAATCACCATATATTTGAATTTAGGTGAATTGCCGTAGCGACGATAAAGCTCGTCAAGCTCTTCGCGGAGCATACAAGCGGAATAAAGCACCGGCTGTCCGGTCGAATAATAATAGAACATGAACTGATAATTGTCTGCGATGCGACGGTCGCTCAACAGATAATTGACCATCTGAAGCCAGGTCCGCGGACTTGACATAAGACCGTGGACGAACACCACCGGGATTTTGTCCGGGTTGTAATCGCCGATCATGTAGAGGCCGGAACGGGCCTCTATGCGGTCGGGGTCCAACATTGATAGCAGGTCGTTCCAAAAAGAGCCGCGCAATGTCGCCACCGCCAACGGCGTGGAAATATCGGTTTCCAGCGGTGTCTGGGTTCCGGCTACCTCGGCCGTGCGCGTTTTCATAGTCTGGAAAAAACGCAGCTGCGCACGGTTCGGAGCCGGAAAATCCAATATCATCGTGACCGGGTTGGCCGAAGAGGCAAATATATGCGAACCGTCATCCTTGAGTTCCGACATGTTGTTGGTGGCCGCCAGCGGCAACCCCAGCCCGAAACTCTGAGCCGAAACCAGCAAATTGTCTACCCGGTAATCATCGCACGGTTCCACCGTGCTGTAAGAGAACAGCGGCTTGGGCAACGGATTTTCCGGCGCCAGCACAAAAAACCCGGGGCCGACCACATCCGGCAGCGTATAGCCGGCAGAGTCCAGCAGATTGTTATCCTTCAGATACTCGAAGATATGCAGCAACGAGTATTTGTAGTAACGGGAAACCATGAAGTACACCGGATCGAACTTACTGGACGGCTCCGGCAGCGACTGGTCGAATAAGAAGATATAGCTGAAATAGGCGCTGGCGACAAAGTATTTCAGCCCCGCCCCCGAACCGTCCGACCGTTCCAGACCAAGCCGGTACGTCAATTGCACCAGCACTTCCAGCCGCCGGCGGTCATGCGTCTCCATGAACTCATCGCATATTCTGCGGATCACCGCATCCGGAGCGCGCTCGAATTCATCGTTCAGCAAATGCGATGAAAGAAAGTTGCGGGATCCGCTGAACACCCGGTCGCCCGAGGCCATCAACGCCGCGGTGGTATCCTCGCGGTCGTCCGGAGAAACCCGGTGCAGTTCCACCTCCCGCGCACACCCGGCCGACAATACGGCCGCCAGCACGATCTTCAGCAGTTTTTTCATCATTCACGATCCGGTTTGAGTTCGTCCGCCACTCGGAAACGCGCCTCGGCCGAAACCGGGAGTTTCCGCAACTCTTCACGCAGCTGCTCCCTAAAACGGGCCACGAAACGGTATGGAATGTCGCCGTTGTGAACCCGCAGGAACACCTGCACCAAATTCTTTTCGCGCAATTCGGTCTTGGAGGTTTTCGACACCAGGTCGCACACAAAACCGATCGCTTCACGGTAGAATCGGTCCAAGGAATCGTCGGTCACCGGAACGCCGGTCAGGATCGGCAGTGTGAAAAGCTGCCGCATAAGAGGATTCTGCGGGGAACTCACCGCCACGGTATAGGCGCCGGAACTCATATTCAATTCAAGGTTGCAGTTGATGACTTTCAGGTCGGGATCATCGCGAAATGAACCGTAAATCTCGGGCCGTGTTATTTCCAGTTCGCTGAACAAACTGCGGGCGTTGCGCTCGATTTCCTCGGCCACCAGCGGGAACAGCGGCTTGAAAAGCTGTTCATAGTTGGGCGGGCGGGTTATGCCCTGCGGCCACAGCAGTGTCACCCGATCGCGGTCCCAGTCTGCCGCTATCTTGTCGGCATAAGCCTTGGCGATGGTTTCGCGGGTTAGTTTTTCCCCGGCCGGCATCTGAAGGAATTCAACTATCGCCGCCTCGCAGTTATAGTCGGCGTCCTGCTGAGCCTTGCTCACAAATCCGGACAGCACCTTGTAGCTGCCGCGCGTAAGCTCGAATTGGCGATCCATCGCCTTAAGCGCGGTGGCAAAACAACCGTCCATCGCGACAGCGGCCATGTCGTTGGTCTCATCGAACAGAAAGATTGCCACTTCAGGAGCAAGTTCCTGGCCGATCAGGCTGCGCCACTTTGCGGAATATTTCAGACTGCGGTCGTGGTAGTTGTTTTCCAGCTCGGCTTCCGGCGGCTGCCATGAACCGTTCTCCAGCGACGGCAGATAGTGCTTGAACTGAGCTTTGGCCACATCCTCGCGAACTTTCCGGAACATGCCGAGCACCTGATGATCGAAGTAGGCCTTGATGGTATTCTCAGCATCCTGACTGCTTGGGATATTGGTCTCGAGAAAACTGCGCAACTCGCGCTGGTTGGCCTCCGGCACCCGTTTCACAAATGCCGCAAGCGCGTCATTCACCATCTTCTGACGAAACAGATTGTAGAACTGCCTCTCGCCGCCGGCGGCGCTGCGATAGTCGCCGGGAGTGGCAAGGATTATGTCGCTTATCTGCATGGGTGTGTACTTCGGAACATAATCCTTAAAGGTGGAAATGAACTTCCGCACCGTAAGCTCGCGGGCACGGCGCGGCACCTCCTGAATAATCGAGGGGAATACGTCATATACTTTACGTTCGGAGGGATTGCTGCGGCGGGCGGCGATCGCCGCAGCCAATTTCTCACGCAATTCCGCCTCGTAATCGGCCGGCAATATGGCATCGGATATTGACGCGTCGGAAACTATCCGCTTCTGCTGTTCGCGCTGGGCGAAGGCCTCCTTCACCAGCGGCGTAACCACCGAGGCCCGCACGAAGCCGCGGTTCTCTTCGAAGATGGCGGCGCCCCAGTCGGTCAACAGTTTGCTCTCCAGCTTGCCGACCAGCTCCGCTTCGCTTAGCGTATCCACTTCCGACTCGGTGGGATAGCTGCTGCCTACGATCCGCAGGCGCTGCTCGGCGCAGACACGCTCACGCGCGTTTTTGAAGAGTGCCGGAAACACGTTGGACACATTCGCCTGCAAATAAGAGGTCGGCAGCTTCAGCGCTTCCGCGGAAAACTCCGGAGAAAGATAACCGGCCGCCCCTTCATAACGGGTTCGAACATCATCCAGAAGTTTTTGAGCTTCGCCCCGATAGGCCGCCTGCAAAGCGGCGGCATAGTCGTGTTCGAGCAGCGTTGACGCTGCCGACGGCGAAGAATACTTCGACGGATTTACCAGCATCTCGCCGTACATATCAATGCCGATTTCGCGCCGGGCGAACGCATCGCGCAACTCGGATATAAGCAGATTGGCCGCCAGCAGCGCGGTATTGCGGTTCATCACCTCCCGCTCGTTTCCGGCGATCTGCCCGCCATCCGGCCCGCCGCCGCAAACGGAAATCCGGGCAAAGACACACCATCCGACCACCAGAACCGCCGCCAACGGAAATCCGTTGAAATATCTATTCATTATTCAACTCCCGCATCAGGGAAGTGTTTACCTGCTTCTTCAAAAAGCCGAAAGCATAGTTCTTAAGAGACCGGTCAAGTTCGTTCAGCAGCACCCGCTGGGTCTCGGGCGGAGACGTGATGTACTGTTCCAGCAAACTGCGCACGCCTTCGTCCTCCACCTTTTTCGGATGAAGCGCCAGATATGACTGGATCAACGCAGCGGCCTGGTACTGAAGCGCCGTCACATCGTCCCGCACCCGAACTATACGGTTTTCGATCTGTTTGTTCAGCCACGCCTGATTGCCGGATTGCATGGTTGATGCGTCGATGCCCGCCTCGAGCATCACGCGGGTCGCCCATGCCTGCGGCAGTTTTCCGGGATCGGAATAATCCGCGAAAGCGGCTTTGGCGCCGTTGATGAACACGCTGCGCAATATCTGGTTGCTGGAAAGAGCGCCGTTTTCAATTACCGGAGCCGCGTCGTAAATCACCCGGTCGTTGAGGTCGACGTTGGCAAAATTCTTCAACCCGTAACGGATACGGTAGTATTCATCCACGCGCTCCAGCGCCACAATCAGTTCCTGACGCTGAAAGTTGAGCTGCTGCTCCTCCTTGATCTTCGCCACCGGAGCCAGTTCCGCGTTGGTCTTAAGCCGGAACAGCGAAAAAGCGATAAGAAAGATCATCATGAGCGCCATCGTCAGTTGCAGCAAGATGGCGTTCATCTCATCCCCGGCGGCGTCGGACTGGGTATACACCCCGGAAAATTTCGCCAGCCGCTTTTTGATTTTGGCGGAAAGCTTCATTTTTAGTGAAATGCGCCCTTGATCTGTTCGAGCGCGGTCTTGAGCTTAATGTTCTCGGCGCCGGCCACGCTGGCGGACTCGCTGAGTTCACTGTTGGTGCTGCGCAAGGCGGCGTTCTGAGCCTGCAAAGTGGCGTTGTCGCGCTGAAGCTTCTCCAGCTGCGCGGTAAGTTGCGACTGCACGTTGCTCACCGACTCCACCATCTTGGCCGTCTGACCCAGTATCTCCACCTGTCGCGCCTGCTCCTTCTGCCACTGATCGCCGGTACCGGTAAGCCGGTGAAGCATGGCGCTCAGGTTGAGACTGCATTCGTTGAGCTCCTCGGCGGCGTTGCGCAGGCGACCGTTGAAATTGCGCAGCTGTTCGTTGCTGGCGGCGAACTCCTTGCTTACCGCGGCCGCGGCAACGCTGAGTTTATCAACCAGTTCGAACAGGTTGTCGTCCTCGCCCGCGGCAGCCGCCCCGGCGGCCTTCTCCCCGGCCAGCTTACGCATGAGCGGAGTGACCAGCAGCGGCAGCAGCACCGACACCCATACCACCGCCACCATAGTGGAAAACAGCGCGGTGTGCAAACACATCATCAGGTTGGCCACGTTGATGTCCTCCGGCTTGTAAAACCCGATGATGATGATGCCCCAGATGGTTCCGATGAGCCCCAGTGCAATGTTGATGCGGTCATAGGAATGGAAGAACGGAAAATTTTCGGTGAGCACCGGTTTACCGCGCCGGATGCGGACAATACCGAGAGTCAGGCACAGCATTCCGAAAAACGGAATCAAGGTGCTGATGGTCGACAAATCCAGAGTGGCCCAATCAAGCCAGCCGAAGAATCCCGGCTGCCGGGCCGCCTCCGCCGCCGAACCGCTGCCGGAGAACAGTATCTCGTAGCTCTTTCTCGCGCTTTCAATATTGTTTAACCACAGCAGGCCGCAGAACAGGGTGATCACCACGGCCGCCGCCAGCAGAAACGGCATAGCTTTTTTCATTGAATTCCTCGCTTCACAATGATTTTTGATAATATAGACACACAAACCGCGGAAAACAACTTCCCGCCCGATAAAATTCCGGGTTTTCCATTTTGGGACTTGAATAAAAATGTATCGATGGTATATTTAATGGATTTAAGTTTTTGGAAAACAATTTGAAACTTTTAACCCAAAAGGAAAGAGTGATTATGGTTAAGTATCTGAATCAGGCTCCGACCAAAAATGCAAAATTGCTGAAATGGGTCGAAGATTGGGCAAAGATCTGCGAACCCGACGCCATCTACTGGTGCGACGGTTCCCAGGCCGAGTACGATCGCCTGAACAATGAGCTTGTGGAATCCGGACTCGCCATTCGCCTGAATCCCGAAAAGCGCCCGAACTCCCTGCTGTTCCGCTCCGATCCGAGCGACGTTGCGCGCGTCGAAGCCCGTACCTACATTGCCTCCCGGAGCCAGGAAGACGCCGGCCCGACCAATAACTGGATCGACCCGACCGAACTCAAGAAGACCATGCTGGGCCTCTATCAGGGCTGCATGCACGGCCGCACCATGTATATCATTCCCTTCTCGATGGGTCCGGTCGGCAGCCACATCGCCAAGATCGGCATCGAGATTACCGATTCCGCCTACGTTGTCATCAACATGCATGTGATGACCCGCGTCGGCACCAAGGTACTCGACATCCTCGGTGACGGCGAATTCATTCCCTGCATGCACTCCGTCGGCAAGCCGCTGGCCGCCGGCGAGAGCGACAACGGCATCTGGCCGTGCGCCCCGATGGAAAAGAAGTACATCGCCCACTTCCCCGAAACCCGTGAAATCTGGAGTTTCGGCTCCGGTTACGGCGGGAACGCCCTGCTCGGCAAGAAGTGCCTCGCCCTGCGCATCGCCAGCGTCCAGGCCCATGACGAGGGCTGGATGGCCGAGCACATGCTGATCCTGAAGCTTACCAATCCCGAAGGTGAAGTCAAGTACGTCACCGGCGCGTTCCCGTCCGCCTGCGGCAAGACCAACCTGGCCATGCTGATCCCGACCATCGAAGGCTGGAAGGTCGAAACCGTCGGCGACGATATCGCCTGGATGAAGTTCGGCAAAGACGGCAGCCTTTACGCGATCAACCCGGAAGCCGGCTTCTTCGGCGTGGCTCCCGGTACCAACATGCAGAGCAACCCGAACGCGATGTACTCCTGCAGCAAGGACACCATTTTCACCAACGTCGCGCTTACCGAAGACGGCGACGTCTGGTGGGAAGGCATCGGCTACCCGGCTCCGGGCAAGCTGATCGACTGGCACGGCAAGGAGTGGGACGCCGCTACCGCCACCGCCCCCGCCGCCCACCCGAACGCCCGCTTCACCGCCCGTGCCTACAACTGCCCGGCCATCGCCGACAACTGGGAAGACCCGGCCGGCGTTCCGATTTCGGCCATCCTGTTCGGCGGCCGCCGTCCGTCCACCGTCCCGCTGGTGCACCAGTCCTTCGACTGGAACCACGGCGTGTTCATGGGCACCATCGCCGGCAGCGAAGTCACCGCCGCCGCGCTTGACGTCAAGGCCGGCACCGTCCGCCGCGACCCGTTCGCCATGTTGCCGTTCTGCGGCTACAACATGGGCGACTACTTCAAGCACTGGCTGGACATCGGCAAGGCCGGCAAAGCAGACAAGCTGCCGAAGATTTTCTTCGTCAACTGGTTCCGCAAGACCGCCGACGGCAAGTGGCTGTGGCCCGGATACGGCGATAACAGCCGCGTCCTCGCCTGGGTCTTCGCCCGCTGCAACAACGCCATCGAAGCCAACAAGACCCAGATCGGTTACATGCCGAACGTCGAGGACATCGATCGCAGCGGCATCGAAAACGAAGTAACCGAAGCCGACATGAAGGAACTCCTGCGTGTCGACGTCGAGGGCTGGAAGAAGGAAACCGAAATGATTGAGGAACACTATCAGCGTTTCGGCAGTCATCTCCCGGAAGAGCTCAAGAAGCAGCTCGCGGATTTCGAAGCCAGACTCGGCTAGGATTCCGTCCTATACAGAACGCGGTGCTCCGGCACCGCGTTTTTTTTATTTTAAGCCGGGAAAAACCATTCCGCCGGTTGCACCGGCACGGCGGCGGGTGTATAATAATCGGAAAAAACGGAGAATCGACATGAAAAAGCATTTTATAGCCGCCCTGGCGGCGCTCGGTTTCTCGCTGGCAGCCGCGCCCGAGATCACAGTCAATTTCGACAGCGCAAAAATTTATGAGCCCGGCGACAAGCTGATGCTGCACATCGAAGCGCGGGACGGCGGGAACTCCCTGCCCGGCCCGGCGATCATTCAGCAGTACACCGACTCGGTCGATACTCCATATTTCACCGAGCGAAAGGAAGAACTGCCGGTGTTCATTCCGTTCACCTGCGACCGCCCCGGCTTCGTGCGGTTCGAAATGTCGATCCCCGACCCGGCCGCACCGGCCGACAACGCCAAGCGTATTAATAAGAGTGTCGGCGCAGCGTTCGCGCCCGAGGAAATCGAGCCCTCCGCTCCGCGCCCGGACGATTTCGACGCCTTCTGGCAGCGGCAGCTCGATCGGCTCGCCGCCGTCCCGCTGAAAGAGCTCGAGCGGGTGGAGATTCCGGTAACCGAACCCGAATACGCCGGAAAACTGGTCTGTTATGACGTGAAAGTCGAATGCGTGGACGGCGTGCCGGTATCCGGCTACCTGATAATGCCGAAGGGTGCGGCCCCGAAATCACTCCCGGCGGTGGTCACCTATCAGGGCGCCGGGGTTTACTCCGCCCGCAAACCGTTCAACATCGCCATTCATGGCGCGATGGTGCTGGAAATCAACGCCCACGGCATCGCCAACGGCAAACCGCAGGAGTTCTACGACAAACTGGGCAACGGCGAACTGGCCGGATACTACCTGCGCGGCACCAACGACCGCGAAAAATGCTATTTCCTCGACATGTTCCTTCGCGTAAAACGTTCGCTGGACTATATGAAGTCGCTGCCGGAATGGAACGGCAGAAACCTGATCGCCGGCGGCGGCAGCCAGGGCGGACTCCAGACCGTGGTGGCAGCCGCGCTCGACAGTGCCGTGACCTTCGCGGCACCCCAGGCCCCGTGGCTGTGCGACGTTTCCGCCCCGATCGAGCGCCGTCTCTTCTCGGTCTGGCCCGGTTTTGTGAAACTGAATGACGACGGTTCCGCGGTCGATCCCGCCGTGGTTGAGACCATGCGCTATTTCGACGCCGTCAACTTCGCTCCGCGCGTCACCTGCGACACCTTTGTGACTGTCGGCCTTACCGACTACACCTGCCCGCCCACCGGCGTGATGATGATGTACAACCAGCTGGCAAGCAAAAACAAATCGTGGAAGATGTTCCCCAACGAGAATCACGCCGGGCCCAAACTCTATCAGGCCGGAACCGACGCGATCATCGCCCGCATCGACGGGCTTAAGAAGTAGGGCAGTCGCCGCCGCAACCGGATTTTCTGCAGGATTCCTTGCAGAAGCACACGATCAGCGCATGATATTCGTTGAACAGCGCGGGGTCGGCCGGCAATGCGGCGGCGAATTTCCGCTGCAGCTCGTCATATGCCTCCGTGCCGTCGAGATCAAGATGGCGCGCCGCGACCCGCCTGGTGTAAGCGTCGATCACAAACACCGGGAAATTGAACGCGTAAAGCAGGATGGCGTCGGCGGTTTCGCGCCCGACGCCCTTTACCGCCAGCAGTTCCCGCCGCAATTCCGGCGTATATTCCGCCGCCGCGAACCGTGACTCGTTCGCCAGGAAAAATTCCGCCACCTCGCGCAGATAGGCGCTCTTCTGCCTAAAAAAACCGGCCGGGCGCACCAATTCTCCAATTAGGGCGGCGTCCGCTGCGACCACGGCCTCCGGCGTGTTCAGCCCGACCGCTTCAAGGTTGACAAGCGCCTTCTCCACGTTCCGCCACGCGCAATTCTGAGTCAGCACCGCGCCGGCGGCAATCTCCCAGCGCGAACCGGACACGCACGGCCACCAGTGCTGCTCGCCGTAGCGCACAAATAAATATTGGTAAAATTCCGTAATAGTCATGATATTAATTTAGCATTCTTCGCCTTTAACGCAAGTTCACAATGTTGACAGTGGTAGTTTTTATGCTATATTATTTTCGAGTCCATGCTTCAATTCATGGCATTAAACCGTACCAACATAAGGAGATAATCAGTCCATGCCGACTTGGAGCAAAATTCTTATTGCCGTTGTGGTTGCGATTCTATTGATGGTCAAATGCGGAAAGCTTACCGTCCAGATTATGGCACCTAAATTGATCTATACGGCGATAGAGAAGACGACGGGGCAAATCGCTCCGAAGTTCACTCAAGCCTCCCTTGAATTTACCAATGAAACATTCGAACAACTGTACGGTGCTCCTCTGGATGACGCGGAAACCGCCGAGGCCCGACAGATTTTTTCCGACTATTACAATTCCAAACAATTCAAACTACGATTGCGGGACATATTTATCGGTATTTGCCCGGATTATAATATATCAACCGCGCGAATGGCAAAACTTCTGGTCTCCACCAATCCAGCCGACAAGACCGCGCTCGAACCGATATTCCAAAATGCCGCGCGCCGCATCATCTTCGACGGCGGGCCCGCCGATCTTGAATTGTTAAAATATTGGATGGAACGCCACCCGGAATACGAGGGGCTTGAAATGATAAATGCAGACTATCCGCACACGCCGGATGGCAATCGTGATTTCATTGCCGATACCATCAGAATATCTTCGATCGCCCAGGGTGCAAACGACTTTATGGAACAGTTCAGCGAGTCACTCTCCGTGACTCCGGCACAACGTCAAAAATTGCTAGGCATATTCATTGAAAGCCTGAAACAGTTGTACACCCCGAAAAAGAGCCGAGAAATAGCCAACCTGACGCTTGAACAACTGAACTGGAGCGAGGAATATCTTGAGGAAGTTTTCCGGTTCGGGACGGAACCGGAGGAAAACATGCTAGATTCTCTCGAAGAAGCATTCACCCGTGCCGACGGCAAGGTCATATCCGACGAGTCCTATGACGACTGTTATGAGCAGGCGGCAAAGAAAGCCGCAAAAATACTGCCGGAAAATGATAATGCCTGGTCAATATTGCATTTGCCAAACAGCCGGGGTAAGCAGATAAAATGAGACACATACCGGGCAATGCGGCTATGGTGGCGGCAATGCTCTGCCTGCTGGCCTGCGGAACATCGGGATGCGTGGCCAGCTTGTTCTGCGCCAAAACGCTCAATGCGGGAGTGGTGGAATACTACGCCGACTTCTCCGACATCATGGATGACACCATTTACAAATGCGGAAACCGTTATTACGTCTTTGCGCGGGAAGTCGGATACCATCCGTCGCTGTCGCAGTTCGCGCTGATAATGGTTCCAATCAGCTATGCCGAAAGCAGCTTGAACCGGATTGAAGTTCCGCAGAGATACGCCGTAATTGAAATATCCAGCAACTATGCCGATTACCTAAGCGGCCCCGAACTTAATAATGCTTATGACTTAAATGCCGAGGGCGTGGCCTTTTACGGCGCCATCAATCTTTCAGAAGCGGAAAAGCTGCCGCTCCGCAATCGGCCTAGTCCGCCACTTATCACGCAAATGGACGGCAGTTTCGATATTATGGAGAACACGGTGTTCATTCGCAAAGAAAAAGCCCTTTCAAGCTGGTGGCTGCTGCCGGTGGTTCCGGCGGCACTGGCCGTCGATGTTCCGGTCTCGGCGGCGGCAACCGTGCTGTTCGACGGAGTCGCGCTGCCCGGGATTGTACTGTTCAAAGGAACGATGACTCTTGCCGGAATATATGATCAGCCGGACAATACCATCGAAACCCATGTCAGCACTCCTGCTACAATGCCGAGCAGATAACCGACGGTTCCGGCAAAATACATAAAATCTGAATCTTCCCCGCAGCGAATCACCGCCGCGCGGAAGGCGGCCGCAAACGCGCCAAGACCCGCCGCCGCCGCCGCTGCCATCGCCGCCGGAAACACCAGCCTTCCGACCGCCAACGCCAATATGACACAAAGGCATTGCGCGGTAAGAAACCAGCGCAAGACCGGCTCCGCGCCATCACGCCACATCACCATCAATATTACCAACTCGCCGCAAAACAGCAGAATCCCGGTTGCGGCCAAATAGCAGTCGCCGATGTCGCGAAGCAGATAGATCGCCGCCCACGGTGCAACCAGCGCCGCCGCAAACATGGCCCCCCAGAATCGACGTTTCCCCGTATCCGTCATCCCACATACTCCCTTCTACACCCCAAAATCAATGCCAAGCAAAATAAAAAAGATTGCCGCCGCGCCTGCGATAAGCAAACCGACAGTGCTGCTAAAATATGTTCTCCAAGGTGATACGTCGCGATATGTCAAAATGGAAAAACCAGCCCAAAGATATGCCGCCAATCCGGTCAGCGCAACCAGTCCGGTAAAAAGCCTCGGAGCAAAAGAGCTGAACGAAATCAAAATCAGGATGCCTTGAAGCGTCAACAGAGCCAGAACAACCTGATTGTCGCAATTTCGGAACACCATAACATCCACAATAATTGCAATGAACAGACAAAATAGAAGTATCCCGAAAAACCAGCCTCCCAATATGGAAATTGAGAAAAATAAATAAATCAGCAACATCAAACCCGGCCACGCGAAAAACAAGCTAAAAACAAGAAGCGCCGCCCATGCTGCTCGCCGCATGGTGCTATCCCTCGAACTCGGTAATCGCCTTGAAGATTTCCTCGGGCTCGACCATCCGGCCGGGGCCGTCGGAGCCGCAGGCCACGTGCCCGGTCTTGGGGCCGATTATATGCACCCCGCGCTCACGCAGTTTCACCAGATTCTCGACGAGCGCAGCGGAGGCGTACATCGCCGGATTCATTGCGGGAGCCACGAACAGCGGCTTGCGATAGGCGGCGAGAAAAGTCGAAAGCAGATCGTCTGCGATGCCGTTGGCCAGCTTGCCGATGATGTTGTAGGTGGCCGGAGCCACGACCGCAAGGTCGGCGGCATCGGCAAGCGCGATATGTTCCGGGCGCCAGTCGCGCATTGAAAAGTTGTCGGTTGAGACCTGATTTCGCGACAACGTCATAAACGCCAGCGGAGTAACCAGCTTGGCGGCGTGCTCGGTCATCACCACATGCACGTCGTATCCCGCCTGCGCCAGCTTGCTGCACAAATCGGCGGCCTTGTAGGCGGCGATCCCGCCGGAAACTCCGAGAACGATGGTCTTCCTGCTCATAAATTCTCCTCCAGCCTGCGCCGTTTGCTGCTCAGTTTGAAAGTTGCAATCAGATTTATAAGCTCGCGCGCCGCGGTCTCGAGGTCGTCGTTGACCACGATATAATCGTAGCGCCCGGCAAAAGACAGTTCGGTTCGGGCTTGGCCGATACGCAAAGCCAACTGCTCATCGGAGTCGGTGTTGCGGTCGCGCAGCCGTTTTTCCAGCACCGCCAGCGACGGCGGCGCGATAAAGATGAATTCGCAGACCGAGTCTAGCTCGGCGTCCTGCCGGCATGCCTCGCGTATCTGCATGGCGCCCTGAACATCGATGTCCAGAAAAACGTCGCGCAGATTGCGGACGGGGTCGAGCAGCTGGCTTTTCAACGTGCCGTAGGAGTTGGCAAAGACCCGGGCGTATTCGGCAAATTCACCGGCGGCGACGCGCCGGTCAAACTCGTCATGGGCCAGAAAGAAATATTCCACTCCGTCGGTTTCTCCGGCGCGAGGTGGGCGGGTGGTGCAGGAGATTGAAAATCCCAGCTCCGGATAGGCTTCGCGTACCCGTTTGCACAGGGTGGATTTCCCCACTCCGCTCGGGCCGGAGACCACGATGGCGGTACCCAGAATCTGTTTCACTTTTTATCCCCTCCGCATTCGTTTTCCCACCCGGGAAAATTCCACTTCAGCGGAAAGTCGCGGCATTGGCGCGGCTTAACCGGCTGAATGAGGCATCCGGCCTCTTCCGAAAAATACTCACAGCTTCCATCCGATTTTTCCAGCAGCGACAATCCGCGGCGGTCGGCGGTGAGCGTAGTGTGGTCCCGGATAAAATCCGCCTCCAACAGCTCCAAAAACGCGGATATATCCGCGATCTCGGAGGCATCCACCCTCACCGGGCCGTACCAGCGGCAGCAGTTGCCGCAGCGCACACAGCGGAAGCTATTCAAAGGAGTCCATCGAATAATCGTCGGCGCGCAGATCGATGAAGAAGATGCCGGCGACGAAGTCGGCTATCTCCACCGGGTGCAGATAGAGTTCGCCGTCGACCAGCAAACCGAGCGCTCCGCCGATACGCCAGTAATCGCGTTCGCCCTCATAGAAATCGAAAGTCGGGTCGGTGGCCGGATCGATATAGCCGCGGATCTCTTCCTGATAGGATTTTACGGTGCCGCATAGCGCAACGCGCTCCAGATTACCCTGCTGGGCGGTGATAAGCGACCAATACCAGCCGTTGGTCATGGCCACGCCGTACTGCCGGTTGTAATCCTTGACCAGGCTGAATTCGGTACCGATACCGGCGCCGACCTTGACCGCCTCGGTGGCCATAAGCTCGATACGCACGGTATTGCCGACACCCAGGGAAATGCTGAATATATCCAGCGCGTCCATGATGCGGTTGGCCGGCCATAACAGGATTTTGCCCGCGACGGACTCGGCCTGAGACTCAAACCCGAATCCCAGAGTTGCCGCCAACATGAGCGCCGTAATAAACTTTTTCATTTGTCACCTCGTGATTGCGTGAATTGGATTAGTTTAAAGTAAATTAGTTCAAATCCGCGGCTTTTCAAGCGCCGGGGCGTTTTTTTCAAGCAAATGGCGCACCGCCTCGGCCGCGCAAAAAACACCGAAGGCCGCCGGAAGGTAGGATATTACACCGGGAGCCGAACGGCGGCCGCCGCCGGCGTCCTCGAATTCCAGCCGGTTTCCTGGCGGCGGCTCGGGGGAAAATACCGTTGGAACCGAATCGCTTCCGCCAAGATCGCGCACCGCCTTGCGCACCGCGCGTGCCAGCGGACAGTGGCTGGTCTTGCCGAGCGGGGCGACTTTTATCTGCGCGGGGTCGAGTTTTCCGGCCGCGCCCATGCTCGAAACCATGGGAACGCCGCGGCGTTCGCATTCAAAAATAAGCCGCGCCTTCACCGGCACGGAATCAATGGCGTCTATCACAAAATCGGCTTCTGCCTCCAGGAGGGCCGCCACGTCCTCGGCGGTAAGGAACCGGTCGACCTCAACGACCTCGGCCCCGACCGCATCACGCAGCCTCTCGGCGAGCACAGCAACCTTACGACGTTCCATAGTTGATTCCAGCGCAATCAGCTGACGATTGCGGTTGGACTCGGCCACCGCGTCGCCATCCACCACGGTCAGCTTGCCGATTCCGGCGCGTGCGGCGAACTCCGCCGCAAACGCTCCGACGCCGCCGGCGCCGACCACCATAACATGTGCGGCCCTCAATCTTATTAGACCCTCGCGACCTATCAAAAGTTCCGTTCGCTCAAAGATTTTCGACATTCATAAAAACTTTCATATTGTTTTCCAGACAGGCTGCCAGCGACTCCTGATCAGTACCAAATTCCTCCGCCGCGCACCGATAACATTCCGCGTAATCCGTCGGTTTGCCATCGCTTTCAAGCGCCAGCAGTTCCGGCCGCAGACGCCACACCCGCGCCGCCAAGCGCAGGTCACCGAACCCGAACGACAGATACCGTCCCGAAGCCAGCTGATTGTCCATTTCCCGCAACGAACCGTTGAACCTGTGCAGCAGCACCCGCCCGACAAAGTTTTTCAGTTCCGCGTTGAGTTCGGGGTAGGCGCGCACGCAATGAATCACCACCGGCAAATCCCCGGCGGCGGCCAAAAGTATGCGCAGTATGGCCCGCTGCCTGTCCATCGGCACGGCAAGCCTTCGATCCAGCCCGATCTCGCCCAACGCATCGGCCCCGGCCAAGTCCGGAACTTCGCCGGTAAATTCCGACGGCAGACACTGGCGGGAGAAAAAGCCGCGCGCCGGACGCACCGTGCCGGAAATGATCGCAACCACCCCCTCAGGCACCTCGCCGTGAGTATGAAAATCAACGTACCTCATTCAGCCAGCAGCTTCTTCAAGATTGCCACCGCCTCAACCCAGCGCGGCGACATCCGGAATACGACCTGGGAATCGGCCGCGTTCAGCTCATGGATGCGTTTGTTCTTAACTGCCGGAACCGTCGTCCAGCTTCGGACGTTTTCAAGCGTCATTCCCTGGGTTTCAGGGCAGAGCACCACCTCGGGAGCGGCCTGCACCAGCACTTCGGTAGACGGATAGTAATACCCCTCGTCGGCTTCGCCGGTCACGCTGACACCGCCGGCCAGAGCAAGATAGTCGTTCAAAAACGACCGTTTCCCGCAGCTTACCGGCGGGGAATCCCAAAACAGCAGCAGAACTTTCACCGGATTTGCAACCGGCTCGGCGGCTAATTTCTTGCGCTCGGCCCGGGTTCGCTCCACCTCTTTCGCGGCGTTCTCTTTCAAATCAAGCAGTTCGCCCAGCCGGGAGGTCGCCTTCTCGTAGTCGTCAAGCGAGTTCAACGGCAGGCACTCCACGTCTATTCCCCACGACTTCATCAATTTGACCGCCTCCGGATCCTGAAAAACATCCGAAACAACCATATCCGGACCGATGGCGGCGATTTTCTCCACGGACGGAGAGGCGAAGTCTCCGGCTACCGGCAACGACGCCACCTCGGCCGGATAGTCGCAGGCGCTGCTGCGCCCGGCCAGACGTTCTAATCCGCCGAGCTTGCATATCAGTTCGGTAATGGCGGGAGACAGCGACACCGCACGGGGCGGAGAGCCGGCCCACGCGAACCCGACGGTAAAAACGACGGCGGCAATTCTCAATATGATTCTCATAACCCGTATTTCTCCAGTCTGCGATAGAAGGTGCGCCGCGGAATGCCCAGCTTCCTGGCGGCGACCGTGCGATTGCCGTTGGCTTCACGCAGGGCGCGTTCAATCAATGCCTTCTCGTGATCGTCGATGGTTTCGCCGGGAAGCGCCGCCGGTTCCGGGCCGGCGTTTTCGCGCACGGCGGCGGGAAGGTCGGAAACGGTAAGCGTGTCGGTACGGCACAGCACCACCATGCGTTCCACCGCGTTGCGCAATTCCCGGATATTGCCGGGCCAGCGGTAGCGGCACAACGCCTCCAGGGCGTCCGGCGCAATGTTCATGGTACCGCGGCCGTTTTCGGCGGCAAAGTGGTCGAGGAAACGCTTCACCAGTATCGGAATGTCCTCCACCCGCTTTCGCAGCGGCGGCAGGTCGATGGTCACTACGTCCAACCGATAGAAAAGGTCTTCGCGGAACTTGCCGTCGCGCACCATCTTGCGCAGATCGCGGTTGGTGGCGGCCACCAGCCGCGCGCTGCTGTACAAAGGTTCGCCGCCGCCAAGACGTTCGAACTCGCGGGTTTCGAGTACGCGCAACAGTTTCACCTGCACCTGCGGATCGATCTCGCCGATCTCGTCAAGAAACAAGGTTCCGTCATTTGCCAGTTCGAAACGTCCTTTCTTCTGCTCGATCGCACCGGTGAAGGCGCCTTTTTCGTGGCCGAACAGTTCACTTTCCAGCAACGTGGCCGGGAGCGCGGCGCAGTGCACCGCCACAAATGGGCCGGTACGCCCGCTGAGTTTGTGAATCAGATTGGCGGCCACCTCCTTGCCGGTGCCGGACTCGCCGGTCAGCAGCACCGTCGAACGCGACGGGGCGATCTGCTTGATCAAATCAAGTATCCCGGCCATCGCCGGGGAAGCGGCAACCATGTCAACTCCGCGGTTGTCCGCCAGTTTCTGGCGCAGCTGCCTGTTTTCCTGCGTAAGATTGCGCGCTTCGCGGGCGCGCTTGAGCACCATGTCGAGATGGTTGAGGTTGACCGGTTTTTCGACGAAATCGAAAGCACCGAGTTTCATCACCTCCACCGCCGACTCCACCGTACCGTAGGCGGAGAACACCAGACAGGTAGGAACCGGGTCGAGTTTCTGAGCGGACTCGATTACGGCACGGCCGTCGGCGCCGGGCATCTTAAGGTCGGTCAGTACAAAATCGAAGTTACGGCGGGCCAGCAGGTTCAGGGCCACCCGACCGTCTTCCGCCAAGGTCACATCGTAGTCGCGACGCAGATAACGCTCGAGCGCATCGCGGGTGGAACGCTCGTCGTCCGCCAGCAGCATGGTGGGTTTGTCAGCCATCAGGCGCGCTCCTTTCCGGCGTTCTCGGGCAACTGCGCAAAGCCGCGGTCGCGACGCGGGAACCGCGCCTGGAAGCTGAGCCCTTCGCCTTCCCCGCCGGACACGCCGAAGGTTGCGCCGTGCTCGGTAAGTATACGCTGCACGATCATCATGCCCAGCCCGTTGCCGCCCGGTTTGAACGTCTTGAACGCCTGAAACATCGAAGATAGCTGTTCCGGCGTCACGCCGCAACCGTCGTCGGAAAAAGTCAGGTCCACCGTATCGGGATTGTAGCTGCACTTTATGGCGATGTGGCCGCCGCTCGAGATCGCTTCAAGCGAATTCTTGAGGATATTGTAAAACGCCTGCTTGAGCTGTGAAACGTCGGCCAGCACTTCCGGAACCGTGTCGGGAGCGTCGAAAGTGACCTGCGCCTGTTTCAGTTCGAACTCGCGGCGCATGAAATCGAGAGTCTCCATCACCGCCGCGACCAGCGAGGTCGGCTCCAGTTTGGGAAAGCCCGGGCGGATCGCATGCAGAAACTGATGGATTATGTTGTCCAGCCGCTCCACCTCGGCCATACATGACTTGACCATCTGGCCGGACTCAGGCGCAAAACCGGAATCCGAGAGTTCGCGATCGATCAGCTGAAGATTGAGGTAAAGGCTGTTCAACGGATTGCCTATTTCGTGCGCCACTCCGGCCGCCAGCAAGGACACCGCCTCGGCCGCGCCGTTGCGCAACTCCTCGGTGGTGCGCCTGCGCTGCTCGGTCACGTCGTGCAATATCACGATTGCGCACGACTCTCCGTCAAGTTCCTGCGGCACCAGATAAAGACGCAGAAACCGGTGGGCCGGGTAGAATATTTCCACCTCCTCACGCAGCAGGCGCGTCCATTCTGCCACGTCCTGCTGCACCACCGCCTGCCAGTCCACATTGCGGATGAAGTGCGAAAGCCCCACCCGCGATAAATCGGCCGGCAGCCCCAACAGTTCGCGCGCGGTCTTGTTGTGATAGCGTATGCGCAGCGAGCGGTCGATAACCAGAATGCCGTCGTCCACCGCGTTCAGGATGGTCGCGAAAAAACCCTTGTCGCGGCTCAGCCGCAGCAGATACGCCTGCAAACTGCCGCCGTCGATCGAGTCCAGCCGTTCAATGAACCGGTCTATAAAACTCTTCTTCTCAGCCATTTCAACTCCCGTCGGATGTCATTGCGTTGTCATGTGTCAATATGGCACATAAAACAAAAAAGTCAAGCTCCGGGCGGGAATTTGTTGTTTCTGTCCGGATATAGACAAAAAAAAAAAAATCCGCCGGAAACGTTCCGGCGGAAACATCGGGAAATCCGATTATTTGCGGCCCAGCCGCTCGATGGTCATCTGAACCAGCGCGGGCGGCTCCTGATTGCTGTGGTCGAGGTGTGAATCCTCCTCCATAGTCTTGTGCAGCTCATAGCAGGCGGTGGGATAATCCACGTTGCAAAGTTCGCAGACCAGCCGGATTCCGCGGTCGCGCAGCTTTTTGTTCGATACCTGCACATAGCTCATCCAGTTGCCGGAAACGCGGCCGTAGAGAACCATGGTTCCGCTGCTCATGGTGTTAAGCACCAGCTTGGCCAGCAGATGCGCCATCAGGTTCAGCGGCGATTTCGGAGTGGAGGCCTTGACGAAGAAGTCGGCGTTGGCGTGATTGGATTCGCCGCCGACCCAGATCGAGAAAACCTTGTCGAATTTTGCGCCGGAAGTCTTCATCGCCCCATTGAAATCGTCAAGCCGTCCGGCTTCGATCTCGCCGTTGAGGGTGATCGCCACGGCGGGATGCCGCTCGAAACGGTCGGACTCGACTTCGTTGCCGATGTGGAAACGGAGCAACTCCTCGCGCGAAATCGCGGGCGGATTGTCCACGATGAACGCCGGGGCGCCCATGCGCTGGTAGTCGGCCGGTTTCCACCCGAGGCAGCGGAGATCGCGGCACATCTGGCGTTTCCAGGTTTCGGGTGTGGAATAGAGCGGATTCTTGACGAACGCCCAGCTGGTGACCGTCTTCATGTCGTCGAACTTGCGGAACGGCGGCAGCATGAAAGTGGGGGAACGCTCGGTGGTGTCGGTAAACACGTCGAACAGAAACTCATCGGCAAAGTAAGTGATCAGACCGTGCTGCTTGTATATCTTCTCCTCGGTGCGCAGAAGTTCGGCCACCGACTCGGCGTTTTCCTCGGAACGGATCGCGTCGATGATCTTCTCGAGTTCATCGACCGGGTCGTAATCCTGCCAGCCCAGCGAGGCGTATTCCGCCGCGGAAAGGGTCTCTTTGAAGTAACGTTTGATCCAGAGTTCCTGCGCGTACTCGGCGGTCATCTGCTCGCAGGTGGTGGCCTGCATCCGGGTGGAGCCGGCGATGGCCATCGGGCAGCAGTAGAGATCAAGCACGGTCACGCGCGGATCTTCGATCGCCTTCCGGGAGCGTTCGATATGCTTGGCGAGAATGTCCGCCGGGTTGTTGAAAAGCAGGAATACTTTGCCGCCGCGGTTTAGAAACTCGTCGACGGTACCGAGCACGCTGCTGGTTTCGCCGCCCTCGGTAATCGCCACCAGCATATCGTCGGAGGTAACGTCATATTCGCGTACCTGCTGACGGCCGAACTCGGCGAAATCCTCGAAACACTCGACGGACTTGACCAGCGCATAGTCGCCGCCGGTCATGATCGAGAACACGCGATTCTCCCAGTCGCCCACTTTCGCATAGATTGCGGGATGATCCGCCTTAAGCCCGTTGAAGAACTTGCGCCAGGCCGACTCCATGATTATACTGATACGTCCGGTGGCGCCGCAGCCGGAAAAAATCACGCGGTGGCCGGCCTTTATGGTCTCGTAACCGGTCTCCGCCAGTTTGCGGAACTGCTCGGATTTGAACATCTTCTTCGCCATCGGTATGATGTCGTAGTCCACCGACAGCAGCAGTCGGATACCCTCGGCCGCGTTGTTCTTGAACACCCGGTCGAGATCCTTGGTTCTGGGGTTGGACTGCTCAGTCGGCAACATTCCCAGATGGAACTGGGTTTCGTTACGGAGGAAATCCTCCGCCATCGCCTTTGCTTTTTCGTTCATGGCTATCCCTCTTTTTTGTTGGTTCGATCAAATAAAATAAGATGCGGTTGCATAAAATTTGTACTGGTTGAATACTCCGCCTGAAGGCGCGGTTTCATCGATCTCGCCGATGGACTCGCCGTCGGGCAATGCGGCGAGCAGCCGCTTCGCCTCCTCCCAGCGGCGGCGCTGACCCGCCAGCCGGATCTGCATGACTTCGAACCCGGCAATCCGGCCGCGGCCATACCAGTGCCGCCGGAACGACTCCTCCAGATGCGCCAACGCCGCATCCAGCAGCTCAAATTCGCCGGATGCCAGCAGGCCTTTCCGAAATTCCGGGTCATGGTTGGCGCGGCGAAGCCCGGCAGTCAGCTTGAGTTTGCGGCCAAGCACGTCCAACAGACAGCGCGCATGGCAAATGTCGCCGGCCAACGGCAACGGGCCGGAACCGTCGCCGGACGGCGTGGCGGCGATCAGCGCGTCGAACTTTTCGATCACTTGAGGCCAGTAATCCCCGCCGCGGGCGGCAGCCTGTTCCTTCCAGTATATCTGAAGCAGCGGATCATCCCACAATATCGCGGGGGAGAGCAGCTCGAACTCGCCGCGCCGCTCGCCCATCTCCGACAATTTCAGGTGCAGATCATAGTCTCCGCCGGTAACGGCCCTGAACAGCGCCCGGACATCCGGGCCGCCGGGAAACATCATGCCCCCCACATATGCCGCGCCGGCAAGCGCCGATCCCCAGTCGCAGTAACCGCCGTCGTCGGCCCACAGTGCGAACACCACCTCGTCCACCGCTTTCTCCCGGCAGGCGGCAAGGCACGGCTCGACGGTGGCACGGGTGGTGGCGTGGTCATACCAGAACACGCTCCATGTCCAGATGCCGGAAGTCATTACCGGTTTGCCGGCAAGCGGAAGATGGCGGGATATCCAGTCGGCATAAAACGCGCGATCGGTATGGTAATAGTCCCAGTAGGAGAGCTGAACGCCGGATGGAATCGCGGCGGCGACATCGGCGGGAATCTCCGAGGCGGGATCGTAATAGTCGAGATTCTTGCTGCCCATGCGGAAGAACATGTCGCTCCAGATCATCGGCGCCAGCCCGCGTTCGGCGCACATCGGCATCACTTTGGCCAGGTGTTCATTGTAAATATCGAACCCGCGCTTGTAACCGTTGAGGTCCATGTAGCGGCCGCGGCCGAGGTCGTGGGTCTCGTCCATACCCAGATGGATACGCCGGCTGCGCAGATTTTCGGAGAAAAAATCCAGCATTTTGGCAATCAGGCGGTAACTCGCCGGTTCGCTGGTGAGCAACACGGACGGGGTGTCCGCGATCGGAGCGCAGGCAGGCCAGCGCAGTACCGGCTCAAGATGGCCCAGCGCCTGAATGGCACCGATCAGTTCAATGCCCACGGCGTCCGCAAAATCGTCGAGTTCCCGCAGTTCACCGGCGGTGTAGCCTCCGCGCAGATAACCGAACCAGGGCTCGCCCTCCAGACGGTAGGCATCCTTGGTGTAGATCATCGCCAGGTTGCAGCCCATCATGGCCAAGGCCGCGAAATATTGCTTGAGATAGCCGACATTGAACACAAAGTTCCGGGAACTGTCCAGCAATATGCCGAAGGTTCGGAACTCACGCGCACCGTCGTCACCCGCCTGCGCACCGGCCAAAGCAGCCCCGATGCCTCGCGCGGCCTCGGAAACTCCGCCGGCCTTAACCGTGACGACATCGCCGGAAACATCGAGCCGCCAGCGGCCGGCCGAATCAGGATCGATGGTCACAGCCAGTTCGCGCACGCCGTTTCCGGCGCCGCAACCGATATGGCCGCACTGCTCCAGCGCGGTCAAAAGCCGTCCGACACACGCGACGGCGGTCTCCGGACGGTAGAAGAAAGGTTTCATTTGTAGCGCCGGACATTCATCAGAATCCGCCGGTTCTCGGGCGAAAGCGAGAAATAGCGGCTACTCACCCGGACGGCTCCGGCACGGAGATAGTCAATAGGCCGTTCGAGTTTTTCATAAGCCTTGGTAAGCCACGACAGCGAGATCAGGCGATGGTAGTCGTCCTCGAACTTGATATATATGTCGAAGAACTTGAACGCGGCATCCTCGTAGTGCTTGAGGTTGAACATGAATTCGCCGATCTGCTGGTCCACCGCCGGATCTTCCGGGGCCAGCTGCTTGGCATAGAACAGAAAGCGGTCGAGATCCTGCGCCTGATCGGTATTGCGTATCATTCCGCCAAGCATAATAAGCGCGGCGAAAGTTTCTTCATTGGAAAAGCGCATCTCCTTGCCGGAGGACAATTTTTCATAGACGCTGGGGTAACGCTCGATCATATAATCGAGGAAAAACCGGTAGTCGCGAACGTAGACATCGGACTGATTGTCGCGCTGGGTCACCTGTTTCTTGTGAATGCGGTGCAACAGGCGCGGCGACGCGTTGTCGTACCTCAGCTTGCCCGCCAGCCGCAGCCGCAGCCACATAAAAATGTCTGCCGCGCCGGAGAGTTTGCCCTCGCGGGTGGATTTGAAGTTGCCCACCGCCAAAGCCGTTTCGCGCCGGATGATAAGAGCGTTATTGTTGATCGGCGGGTGCAGGATCATCAGGAAGTCGCTGTAAGGGCCGCCCATCGACCGGCCGTGCAGACCTTTTTCTTCATCGAACATGAGCTTGCGACCGTAGCTGGCCACATAATCGGAGTTTTTGTCGAGAAAATCCAGTTCGCCGGCAATGTCGAACGGCAGCAGCACGTCGTCATGATCGAAAATCATCACATATTTGCCGCGGGCGGTGTTCACCATCGCGGCGGCGCAGTCGGCCACGCCCATATTGCTTTCGGAGCGGAACGGGCGAATGATATCAGGGTAGCGGCGCCCGTAGTCCTGAATTATCTCCCAGGTACGGTCGGTGGAGCAGTCGTCCCACATGATGATCTCGCTGTCCCGGAAATCAAAGCCGCTCTTCAGAACCGAATCGATTGCCTCCTCCAGGTACTTTTCCTGCATGTAACAGGCCATCAAAATGCTCAATCTGGTCATAACGCTTCCTGTTCGTTTATTCGAAACAATCTTCATATTCGCGGATGCCGGCAACGATGTCCTCCCATAAAAATTCCACAGTCTCCGGAACCGTGTCGGGAATATCGTCGTCCATCAGGTCGATCTCCTGCTTGAACCGCAGGTCTGGATTCACCAGAAGATGAAACTCATCATCGTCGCAGCGCAGCTCCAGCAATTTGTGCAGCCACCGTTTTTTTCCCGGTTCCGGGACGGCGACGTTTCCGTCGGAATCAATCTGAATCGCCCAGACCCCGCCGGAATCGCTCTCCATCGCAACTTCCAGCATACCGGTCAGCCTTTGTCTGATTTCATCTAGATTTATCTTCATCGCAGCTCTCCATGTATATTTATATAAAATACATTGAAAGCGTGCTTTTCGCCAATAATTTCGAGAAAAAGTTGTTGTTTTTTCAACACGGATGCTTATATTATGGATTAAGCCTAACAGCAACAACCAATACACAGGAGTTTGTAAGATGGCAAAGGTCAGAATTGGTATCGTGGGATGCGGCAAGATCGCTGATTGCAACCATATTCCCGGTTATCTCGCCAGCAAACAGGCGAAAATTGTGGCGGTGTGCGACATCGTCCCCGAAAAAATGGAAACCGAAATCACCAAACACAATCTTGGTAATGTGGACCGCTACACTTCATTCGATGAAATGCTCAAGGCCGACAATATCGACGCCATCAGCATTTGTACTCCGAACGATCTTCACTACCCGATGACCATCGCCGCGCTCAAGAAGGGCTGGCACGTACTCAGCGACAAGCCCATGGCATTCGACACCGACAAATGCACCAAGATGATCGAGGCGGCCGAAAAGGCCGACAGAATCCTCCAGATCAATCATTCCTGGCACTACAACAGCATCGGCTACAAGTTCCGCGACCTGATTGCCCAGGGCAAGATAGGCGAACTCACCGGCGCCTCCTGCGTCTCCTGCGCCACCCAGCCGCCGCATATCGCCTGGAGCCCTGGCGCCGACTGGTTCGTCCAGGCCGCCCATGAAGGCAGCCTGATCCAGGACATCGGCGTGCATCTGGCCGAACTCATGCAGTGGCTTTCCGGCAACCGTATCCTCGAAGTGGCCAGCTACACCACCACCCGCTTCCCCGGCATCGACGTGGTCGACAACGTGGTCGCGATTCTCAAGTTTGACAACGGCGCTTTCGGCACCCTCGAACTCTCGTGGACCGACCCCATCGGCGGCTTCCAGTTCTACCTCAAGGGCACCGAGGGCGCGATATTCATCGACAACGCCTGGAAGCTCTACTATCAGAAGAAGGGCGCCAAGAAAGCCCGCGAGATCAAGCAGCGCGAATCCCGGCTGAACAGCCAGTGCAACTTCGTCGCCGCCATCCGCGGCCGCTCCATCTGCCGCACCCCCGGCCAGACCGGCCGCGAGGCGATCGCCATCTGCAACGCCATCACCAAGTCCGGCCAGACCGGCAAATTTGAAAAGGTCAAACAGTTCTAAAATGAAAATCGGAGTAAGCTCATACAGTTTCTACCGCTATTACAAGGATAACAAGATAACCGACCTCACCTTCCCGGCCAAGGCGAAGGAGATGGGGTTCGAATCAATCGAATATGCCACGTTGAACGTTCCGGAAGGCGAGGACATCCGCAGCTGGGCGATGAAAATCCGCAAAGCTGGCGATGAGGCCGGTTTTGAAATCTCCAACTATACCATCGGCGCCGATTTCATCAACGGTTCCGACGGCGACCTGGAGAAGGAGATAGAGCGGGTCAAAGGCGAGGTGGACATCGCCGAAATCCTCGGCGCCAAGGGCATGCGTCACGACGCGGCCTGGGGATTCAAGCCGGATTACACCGGGCCGCGCAGCTTCGACGCGGTTCTGCCCAGACTGGCTGACGGCTGCCGTGCCGTCACCGAATACGCCGCGGGAAAAGGCATCCGCACCATGGTGGAAAACCACGGGTTCTTCGTGCAGGATTCCGAACGGGTCGAAAAACTGATCTGCGCCGTTAACCATCCCAACTTCGGGTGGCTGGTTGACATGGGTAACTTCACCTGTGTGGACGAATTCCCCGGCCACGCGCTGGGCATAGCCATGAAGTACGCTTTCCATGTCCACGCCAAGGACTTCCTGGTCAAGGACGGCAACGGCCCGCACCCAGGAGAGGGTTGGTTCCTCTCGCGTGCCGGTCAGTTCCGCCGCGGCGCGATCATCGGCCACGGCGAAGTGCCGTTCGTGCAGTGCCTGCGTCTGATGAAGAACGCCGGATACGACGGTGTGCTGTCGGTCGAATTCGAAAGCATCGAGGACAACGAGCTGGGCATCCGTCTCGGTCGGGAAAACCTGATCCGTTACCTCAAGATGGCTTCGGAACAGTAACTAAAGAAAAGTCCGCCGCTCCGAAATTGAGCGACGGACTATGATCTTCCATTTCAGCGGCTGCCGCGTTTGTGGCGGCCGCTGTTTTTTCAGTTTATTTGTCGTCCTTGCTACAACTCGCTATTATAAGCGGCTATCGTTGAATCTGCGCAACCGCAGCGCGTTGGCCACCACGCAAACCGAGCTGGCGCTCATCGCCGCCGCGCCGAAAACCGGGTTCAGCAGCCCGGCGGCCGCCAACGGAATCAACAACACGTTATAGAAAAACGCCCAGAACAAATTCTCCTTGACGTTGCGAAACACCGCCCGGCTCAGGCGGATGGCGGCAACCGCGCCGAAGAGCGAATTGCCAACCAGCACCACGTCCGCCGCGTCGATTGCGATGTCGCTGCCGGCGCCGATGGCCATGCCGGTGTCGGCGGCCGCCAGCGCCGGAGCGTCGTTGACGCCGTCGCCCACCATCACCACCTTCTCTCCTGACTTGCGCAGCTTCTCAATCTCCTCCGCCTTCTGCTCCGGAAGCACTCCGGCGATAACCTCGTGAATGACCGCGTCCTTCGCTATCGCCCCCGCCGTAGCCGGATTGTCACCGGTGAGCATCACCACCCGCAACCCCAGCTTACCCAGTGCCGCAACCGCTTCCGGACTGTCCGCCCGCACCCGGTCGGCCACCGCGATAACACCGAACGGCGCGCCGTCACGCATAAAAAGCAGCGGAGTCTTGCCATGGTGCGCCAGATTGCCGGCCGAGGTGACAAGCGGGGAAGCGTCCAGCTTGAGATCTTCGAAAAGTTTGTCGCGACCGGCCGCGTATTCATGACCTTCAACAGTGGCAATCACTCCAAGCCCGCCGAGCGAGTAAAACTCCGACGCACCCGGCAACTCAAGGCCTTCGGCCGCGGCCTGCGCGACCACCGCCTTTGCCAAAGGATGCTCCGATGATTTCTCCACCGCCGCCGCCATACGTAGAAGCTCGGTTTCGGAAACACCTGGCTGTGGAACAACATCGGTAACCTCCGGGCGGCCGATGGTAACGGTGCCGGTCTTGTCGAGCACCGCGCAGGTGGCGGCGTGAACCGTCTGGAGCGCCTCGGCCGACTTGAACAAAATACCGGACTCCGCTCCCCGGCCGGCACCAACCATGATCGCCACCGGTGTGGCCAGCCCCAAAGCGCAGGGACAACTGATGACCAGAACCGTGACCGCCGCGGTGAGTGAAAATCCGACCGGTCGCCCCGCCAGCATCCAGCCGGCAAACGTGCAAACCGCCACCGCGATGACCGCCGGAACGAATACCGCGCTGACCCGGTCGGCAAGTTTGGCGATGGGGGCCTTGGTGCTTCCAGCCTCCCGCACCAGCTCGGCGATACGGGACAAAGTGGTGTCGCCGCCAACCTTCTCGGCGCGCACTTTCACAAAACCGTCGGTGTTGAGCGCCCCGGAAAGCACCTTGGAACCGGTGAACTTCTCCACCGGAATACTCTCGCCGGTCAGTACCGATTCATCGAACACCGCAAACCCGTCCACAATAACCCCGTCCACCGGAGCGGCCCCGCCGGGACGCAGGACAACCACGTCCCCGACCTTCAGTTCCGCCGCCGGAACCGTCGCTTCCACGCCGTCGCGCTCAACCGTTGCCATGGCCGGCGCGAGCGACAACAGCTTGCCTATCGCGTCGCCGGTGTGCTTTTTCGACCGCGCTTCGAGATATTTGCCGACCGTGACCAGCGTTAGCACCATGCCGGCCGAATCGAAGTAAAACATTTCCCCGCCGTAGAGAAAAAGCGAATATATCACCCCCGCCCCCGCGCCAAGCGCGACCAGCGAATCCATGTTCGGCGCCAGCGACAGCAACCTCCGGCCGCCGTTCACAAAATAACCGCGATTCAGCCACAAAATCGGCACCAGCAAAACCATCTGAAGCCAAAACCAACCGTGAAAGCCCATAGCCAAAACCGACAGCGGCGCCAGAAACACCAACGACCACAGCAGTCTTTTCCCAACAGCGGCGGACGCCCTCTCCGATCCCGGCAAAACATCGCCCGTGTCTGACGCCACATCCGACGATGCACCATAACCGGCCTTCGCAACCGCGTCGACAATTTTTTCCGGCCCGGTCACGGCCGGGTCATACTCCACCAGCATCGAATCCGCCATCAGGTTGACCGAGGCGGAGAGAACTCCCGGCACCGTTCCGGCCGCCTTCTCGACGTGCGCCGCGCACGAGGCACAGCTCATTCCGGTAATCTTGAACAACTGCTTCACAATTCACCTCGCTTCCATAAAGATACGAAGCCAATATATACCGGAGCATTTGCAAAAACAACCCGACTTAGGTAAAACTGTTTAAAAAGCTGTCGATAAGATAAAAAAGCCGCCGCCGTATAAACGGTGGCGGCTCTGAAATGTTCACAGCCGATTATGCACTATGGGCATCCCGGTCCGCGGACCATCCAGGTTGATTCGTCATCGCTCACTTCACCCGTTCGAACTTATAGGTCTTGGCCACGCGATATTTCCCGGCGGCGATGAGCTTACAAAGTTCTTCGGAGGAGTTCATAACGGTGTCGCCGCACTTCTCTGCATCGCCATTACTGCAGAAAACCAGCGAAGGATCGGTCGGTTTGCCGTTTTCACCTTCGGTCTTCCAGGTGATGATCTCGACCGTGACATTGTCCGCACCGTCGAAAACCAGATGAGCAGCGTAGAAATTCGGACGCACCATACCGTTGATGCCGTCATATGCCGGCTGGTTCAAGTTCACGCAGAACGTCAGATAAGGCTCGTTGTTCAAATACGAGCACAGCCCGTAAAGCGGAACCTGCTTCATGCCTTTGTCGCCCTCCTTAAGCTGCACATCGAGCATCAGAAGGTTTTTCTCGCCAAGGGCGGCTTTCGCTTCGGCTTCGTCTCCGGCCTTCCAGTCGCCGACCAGCTTCTGCGCGATTTCAACGTGCTGCGACTCCACAACCTTCCGCTGCTCGGGAGTCGGATCGACAACAATGGGCGGATTGAACATCGGCGTCACGCCGCATCCGCTACCCAGCGCGACGACCATAAATGCGCTCCAGGCCATCAGGATATTCATGATTTCTTTTCCTCGGTTTTCTCCTGGTCCTTCACCTTGCCGAGATACTCGGGCAGATCCAGGCCAGCCATTTTTGCAACGTCATGCAGCGGGGGCAGGCTCTGCACCATGCCGCTGAGAAAGTTCGCGGTGGCGGTTTTGCCATCGCCGGTCTTGCCGCCGTTGTCCCAAACCGTGACCTTGTCGATCTTGATATTGCGGATCGCCTCGGTCTGCATGGCAACAATGTCCTGAAGTTTTTCGATAAGGAGCATACGGCCGGCGGACTCGCCGCTCTTGCCGCAGGCGTCGATGATCTGGCGATAACCTTCGCCCTTGGCCTTCAGAATCTCGAAATTGCCTCGTGCCTCGGCCTCGAGCTTGGCGAAGATGGCATCGGCCTGGCCTTTCGCCTCGCGACGGAGTTTTTCGGCCTGGGCCTCGGCTTCGATTTCAATCTGCTTTTTCTTGATTTCGGCGGCAACGATGATTTCGGCATTCTGCTTTTCCATTTCCATCGCGGCACGGGAAATCTGTACAACTTTCTCGGCGTCGAACTGCGCCTGCTCGACCTGCGCGGCGGCTACCCGGCGCGCGGCTTCGCCCCGGCGGTAGGCTTCGGCCTCCTGCTCGGTACGGCTGGCGTTGCTCTTGGCGATCTCGACGGCGGAGAGGTTCTCGCCCTGGGTGGCGGTACTGTCGGCCTGCTTCACCGCGATACGGCGCTGCTGGTCGGCGGTGGCCTCGCCGGAAACGGCGGTGGTTTCGGCCTGCGCGATCGCGATACGACGCTGTTGCGCGGCCTCGGCCTCGCCGGAGACCGCGGCGGTCTCGGCTTGCGCCACGGCAATACGGCGCTCCTGGGCGGCGCGGGCTTCGCCGGAGATGGCCTTGGCGTCGGCGTCGGCCACGGCGATACGCTCCTGCTTCTTGGCCTCGGCCTCACCGGTGGAGCCCTTACGCACCTCTTCGGACACGTCGATCTTGGCGCGGTTGATCGCTTCGCTGGCGGCCCGTTTACCGATCGCGTCGATGTAACCGGATTCGTCGGTGATGTCGGTGATGTTCACGTTGAGCAGTTCAAGGCCGATCTTGTTAAGTTCTTCGGCCACGTTGGTTTCCACCGCGCGCAGGAACGTTTCGCGATCGGCGTTGATCTCCTCGATGGTCATGGAGGCGATCACCAGACGCAGCTGGCCGAAAATAATGTCCTTGCTCAGCTCCTGGATGGCTTCCGGGGTCTGCCCGAACAAACGTTCGGCGGCGTTGCCCATGATCTCGGGACGGGTGCTCACGCCCACGGTGAACACGCTGGGCACATTGATACGGATATTCTGCTGGCACAGCGCGTTGTCCAGCTTGACATCGATCTGCAGCGGACGCAGAGAGATGTATCCGTAGTCCTGAATCACCGGGATGATGAACTTGGCGCCGCCGTGAATGCAGCGTGCCGCCTGATTGCCGCCGGTCTTACCGTAGATGACCATGATGCGGTCCGAGGGGCACTTGCGGTAGCGGGTGGCGAGCATTGCGAAAAGAGCCATTAGCACGAATGCCGCCAGCACGATGTAGACAATAATTTCCATTCAAAAGTCTCCTATGTTACTTTGGTTGTTACATGCTTGTGGCGTCATCGTCCCGCGATGTTCCGGGCCACGCCGCGCCCGTCCGCTTTTTTACTTGGAAAGTTTTTCGACACGGAAGAGATCGGACCCGATCAGCTCGACCACCTTCACCGGCCGACCGGCCGGAATCTCTTCTTCGGCTATCGCCTTGATCTGGCGGGTACAGGACGGAAATTGCACGGTCACCAGCCCGGAACCGTCACCGCCGGGAATGGAAAGATACACCGCCCCGGTCTTGCCGATGAAGTCATCGCCTTTCAAATTGCCGGACTGCTGCATCTTGACGAAAAACCAGACCACCAGCGTGGTCAGCACCGCCATAAGCAGACCGCAGCCGATCGACAGGATAAAACCGCCCAGCGTGTTCCCCCAGAAGAATCCGGCCCACCCGAAGAATGTCAGGAACCCGATAATGGCGCGCAATGAAAAGAAACTCACCAAACCGAGATCGCCGCCGCCGGTCATGTCGATGTCGGAAGAGTCGAAGTCGGTGGCAACATCGGTATCGAAATTATCCCCGCCAACTCCAATAAAAGTCATTATCATCTGGAGCACGAAGATGGCGCTTCCCGCGATCGCCAGATAAAAAAACCATTCGCTCGAGTAGTTCTTCAGAAAAATGGTTATGGTTTCCACTGTTTTACCTCCATTGTTTATATCCGTAAAGAAATATTCCGCACGAATAGACAAAATACAAATGAAATTGTCGCGTTTTTCAACAAAAAAAACGCTTTTTATGCCTATGTACGGAAATCAACCCGCCGCATACCGCCTCCGGAGCGGAAGAGGCGGAAATCAGAAGAATCCGAAGCTCAATATCTCGGTCTTGCCGTCGAGCTCGGCCACCACCACCCTGAACAGCAGCTCGCGCCTCACCGCATGGCCGTCGGCGTCGTTGCGCCGAAATCCCACCTTCCACACCGCATTGGCGACCCCGGGGGTGTCGAGCATGGTCAGAAACTCAAAATCTTCCAGTTCGCCGTACTCGGCCTTGAACTGATCGGCGGAAGCGTCGAACTTGGCCTTGTCGAGTTCGGGCTTCATCTGTTCCGGAGCTATCTTGCAGAACGCGGCAAAATCGCGGCAACGAATCGCGGAAAGCAGTTCACCGCCCAGTTTGACCGCGGAAGCGTTGACCGCCTCCGGAACCGGTTTGGGTTCCGGGCCCGATGGAACAACCCGGCACCCGGATACAACCGCAAGCGCCGCCGTAAGAATCAATGCCGCAATCTTTTTCATATATGTCCCTTTTTATTGCTTATCTCTGCGCAGCCGCAGATTGCTTCCCGGCGGCGGCAGCTCGTCGCCCGGCGACGCCCAGTCGCATTGGGCCGCCAGCACCAGCTCGGAGTATTTGACCGAAGTCGACTCGGTTGAAAACAGATAACCGATCCAGGGGATGTCCATCAACCACGGGACGCCCGACGTCGACTTAACCACCTCCTGTTTTTTCAATCCACCGATCACGAATACATCCTTGCCGTGCGGCAGACTCACGTCCTGAGTGACCACGCTGGCGGCCGAAATACGCGGAGCGCCGGAGGACTCGAACCCGAGCAAACTGGTATTGCTCATGGTAACCTTCAGCCGCGTCTCGTCCAAATTCACCGCGGCATTGGCAACCGTCAAAGTAAAACCGAACCCGGAAGCGCGGGTGGTTATCTCGGCTTCGCCCTTGCCGACCGGAATATCGTTATTGGGAATTGCGCGACCGATCAACGCGGAAAGCATTTCATACGGCCCCACCCCCATGTCCGGAGAAGTCACCGCCCCGCTGACCGGGTTGGAAACGTCGTCGTAAAAAATCTGCGTCAGCCGTTCGATCTTGGCCGGAGTGTTGTTGCGGATCAGCAGTTCGCCGGTATAGGCAACCCTGGCGCGACCTTTGCTCACCAGAAAGTCGAGGTAGCGGGAATTCCATTTTGGGTTGAAATTGTAGAAGCTGGTCCGTTCCGAACCATAATCTCTTGACATACCGCCGGAATAGGTGGCGGACCAGTTGTTGCGATAACGGCCGCCGGCCGAGAAGATGTTGGCTCCCTCGTTGTTTTTCCAGTTCTGGAAATCTATACCGATCTTCTCGTCGTTTTCACTGGTGACTTCGTAGACCGAATAACGCATTCTGACCTGGGGAATCGGAACGTCGTATTTCATCAGCATCAGCGAAATATTGTCGCAGGAGTAATTGGAAACGTCGAAAATCAACCAGTTCAGATCGGGATCGTAAGCCACCAGATCCTGCCCCTGCCATGCTTCGGTGACGTCGTTTATGTTCATGCCGACATTCTGAATAAGCGGCATCAAATTGCGTGCCGGCACGAACTTGGGAAGATAGAAAAATGTCTGGGTGCCGAAGCAGGCGCCCATCTGGGGCTTGTCCAAAAACGCCACCAGCGAGTCTATTCCCATTCCGCCGTCGTGGTCGCGGAAACGGTAATCCTCGGCACTTATTATCAACAGCCCGGTTCCGTCGGCGTACTTGATGCATTCCACCGCGGTGTTGCTGCCAAGCTGCGCCGCCGGAACATAGCCGGGCTGAGCGGCGGTCGGAGAAAGCTCCGGCGAACTGACGGTGGCCGCGACCGTGCCTGGAATCTTGTTGCCGGAGCCGTCGGTGGCATAGGCGTTGCCCGGATAGTCCTGCTGCAATGCGGTGTTGCCGACCCGCTTGGCCTGTACCATCTGGCGAAGAAAGTCGCGAAACTCGTAAGCGTCGACATTCTTGATCAGATAGGTCTTGGTAACCACCCGGGGATCGTTGTTGTCGCGGATGAAATGGAATATCCTGGTGTCATCGGCCACCTTCACCTGCAGCTGTGCCTGAATCCTGGTGGATTCATATCCGCCGGTGTTGTTCAAATTGGAGTCGCGCGGAACTCCGGGGATATCGTCAGCAAAAACTCCGGCGGCGGCGAGGACAGCAAGCATAAGCAGAAATTTCCTCATCTCCGGCCTCCTATTTGAGCCTTACCAGTTCGCCGATCTTAAGCGAACTCGGAACAGCGGTGTTAAGCATAGTCACATTGACGGTGAGATACACACGGGTGTGTTCCCTGGATGTTGTCACGGTGCTGAACAGGTATTTAAGCACCGGAATGTTGCAGAGAAACGGCACACCGATAGTCTGCTCCACCAGCTGATCCTTGTCCCACTGGGCCAGAATCACATCCTTGTTCAGCGGGATAAGCACATTGCCGGAAAAAGTTCCGGTCTCGATCAGCTCGTTGCCGAGGTTGTTGCGTTCAACCACGTTTGCCGTCCGGATGTCGTAGCCGAAAAAAACGGTGCCGGACAGCTTGGCGTAGTCGCCGGGGGCATAGTTTTTGAACGAAAACGGCTCGTTGGCCGGATAACCGACTTCCGGAAGCCCGGTGCGCTGGTTTACAACCGGACGGGCGATCTCCAAATATATCTGGCTTATGCCGGGCTGCTGGGAAACCTCGCTCAGAGTGACGCTGGTCTGGTCGTTGTTGCTTTTTACTATGTTCTGAAGCTGAGGATTGAACAGCAAACTGTACGTTTTGCTGTCCGAATTGGACACCGTGAAATTCGCCCGATTGCGTATTTCCGCCCGGCCGTTCTGCTGAAGCATGCGGATGAAGCTGGCGTCGAATTGCGGCGCAAAGAAAAATCCGCCGACCGGCCCGGACATCGCCTGGATCGCGGCGGTACCGGCACTGGTGACATCGAATGCGCGCCACCCTATTTCGAACAGATTAAGCCCCGGGCCGTTCTTCCAGGCGAGGTACTCTATTCCCATGTCGCGGAGCGTACTTTCACGCACTTCGTAAACCGTGAATTCGAAAGATATTTGCGGCGCCGGCCTATCCAGCCATCCGAGCAGCTGGTATACGAACTCGCTGTTTGAGCTGTTGTCTTTCCAATATATCTGATTGGAATTTTCGTCATAGCCGTAAACCGATCCATACGGCCCGGCGTTTATGGCGGCATTCACGATTATGTTGACCAGATCCTGCCCGGACCGGTATCTCGGGCGGTAAACAGCGCGGGTAATTCCGGTGCCGCGGATGATGTCGCCGGGAACCCGGCCGTCTACTTCGATGTTCCGGTCGACCTTGGCGATAAAATCATCCACATAAGGCATCATGCCGATCGGACAGGTCACGGTCAGTATCTGCTGCCGGTTGGCCCCGTATTCAATGCTGCCAGCCACGGAATTGACATTGTAACGCCTGACCATGCCCAGCACAAACGGCATTATATCGTTGCTTTGGACATATTTCAGGACATAAACTTTCGATACCATGTAGTCCTGCGCGTCATCCTGAACAAAACGCAGAGTGCGCGTATGCGCCTCATCCTCTCCCGGCGGAGCCTCTCCCGTCAGGCTCCAACATAAAAACATTGCGGCAATAATGGGAAAGCCCCTGCCCATACCTCCTCCTTCCCGGTCTGTTTTCAATCGCAAATGGTTCTTCAAAAAACAAATAAACACTGATGCGGCGAAAAATCAACAAAATTCCAGTCTTTTTTTCAAAAAATAGGAATGGGTCATGAAAAATCCGGCTTATTTTCGTGAAATGCAAAAAAAAACGGCCGCATTGAAGCGGCCGTCTCTTAAGTCATCCAAGTTATTTGGACTCGGAAGCGGAAGGCAGTATCGTGAATCCATCGGCCCACTGGGGCTGCCAGATGTTCAAATACTGCGAGCTGAACACCACGGTGGCTATCAACGCCAGCAGGGTGATTGCCGCTATCACGGTATAAACGGGAGATACCTCGTTACTGCCGCCGCCTACTTTATTGCCGGCAATCGCGGCCATATCTTTTTCCACACGGGACGGCCCTTGGGCCGGTCCGGCTTCCTTGACCAAGTTCAACTGCGCCTTCTCACGACGCACACGACCGGTGGCCGGAGCACCGGCTTCGGCCGGTGCCGCGGGAGCAGCGGCCGACGCGGTCGGTGCCGCGGGAGCCGAGGCGGGAGCAGCGGGCTTCGGAATGGAAAGCTTCGGCTTGGGCGCCTCGGCGGTCGGAGCAGCCGGAGCCTCCGGAGCAGCAGGAGCACTTGGCGCAGCCGGAGCGGCGCCGCGCTGCAATTTCACCGTATCCTCAACACTTGCGGCGGTAATGCGCACGGTGCGGCGGGTGCGGGTATCCTCGGCGGCATTCTGTTTCGGTACATTGCCGGTATCCGTTCCGGCGGCGGGAGCAGCGGCCGGTGTGGGATGGGCGCCGGGAGTGGGAATGGCGCCACCGACCGGGCGAAGACGCACAGTCGGAGAATCGGGGGCACCCATGGGAGCGGCGCCGCCAACCGGCGGAGCGGACGGAGTGGGCTTGGCCACCGCCAAATCCTCCGGACGAAGCTTGTTAAGGTTCGGCATCATTCCGGCGGCAGAGAGCTTCACGGTCTTGCGGGTTCGGGTATCGTCCGCCTCCACTTTCGGCACATTGCCGGTGTCGGTGGTCGCGGGAGCGGAATCCTCCGCCGATTTCGGGGTTGGAATCCCCTTCAGAAACTCGTTGTTATCGCTCATATGAATCCTCTTATAAAATGTTTTATTTAAACTATCACGTTCAGAATATAGTGCCTAACCGCCAAAAAGTCAATAGGCTGGAACCGGAAAAATCACAAATTCTCCTTGCACAACGCAATGTGCTCTTCGACATCGCGATACCCCGGATGATTGTTCTGAATCAGGTCATATTGAGCCTTGGCCTCCTCGAAGCGGTTGGCGCGTTCGTAGGCCATGCCGAGATAGTAAAGCGCCTCAAGTTTGCGCTTGTCCATCGTCAGAAGTTCCTTGATTGCGATGTTCAGGCGTTCGATGGCCGCGTCATAGTCGCGGCGGCGAATCGCGCAACGGCCGAGGTAGATGCTGGCGGCAACCTTGAGCCGCTGGCTCTTCGCTGCCTCCTCGAAGTATTCGACGGCTTCGTTGATCCGTCCGCCGGCATAGCACAGCGCCGCGTAATCGAACTGCAGCTGGGAGTCGTTGGGATACAGTTTAAGCCGGTTTTCGGCGCGCTGCAGGCGGAACTCGTCGCGCTGCTTGCTGTATTCCTCGATCTGCTGCGCGGCGTTCTCATAATCATCCGGATTGGCCTTAAGCGCGTCGATGTAGGCGTCGAACTTGGCCACATAGCCCTGCTCGATCGCCTTGTCCAGCGCCGGATCGGCGGTACCCAGCTTCTGGGCCACGTACTCGAGCTGCTTGATCGCGTTATCGTATTCCTTCGCCACCATGTAGGCCTCTGCGAGTTTGCGGCGCATGTCGAGAGAATCGGCGGCGGCCAGTTCGGCAGTAAATTTACTGATCAGGGTCCGGGCCTGGCGTTCGTCATGAATGGTGCTGCCCTCAAGCTGCAGCGTGACGTTGGCCTTGGTGGCGGACATCTTTTCCCGCATGGCCTGAAGCTTTTCCTCTTCGCGAATCGACTTCATGTCATTCATCGCCAGCTTGGCGGCGTCCTGAAGCTCATAGCTGCCGGGATTCTTGTTGGCCAGCACGGTCAGCAGTTCGGCGCGCTTGACCAACATTCCGGCCTGCTTGTAAAGCTCGGCCAGACTTTTCGAGACATCCATGTCGGCTGGCAAAAACTCATGCAGCAGTTCCATCGCCTCAATCTCGATAAACTCCGCTTTCAACGCGCGCGCCGCGGCGGCCATCAGCCGTAGCACCGCCGGATTGTTGAGATTCTTGGCCAGCTCGGCCTCACAAAGGGCCAAGGCGCGCAGCGGACTCTGAGTCATCTCGCTCTGAATCGCCGGAAGCGCCTTGCGGCTGGAACTGGAGGCGGCTAGCTTGGCAAAAAAGCCCGGTTTCTTAGCAAGTTCCAGTTCGCGAAGCTTCTTGCGGGCCACCTCCAGCGCGGGAGCGCGACGCACCACTTCGGACAGAAGCGTGATGGCGTAGTCGCGATTTTTCGGATCGTCGGCGCAAGCGAGTGCCCGCTTGTACATGTCGCGAACACTGACGTGAACGTCGTGAATAGCTTGTTTTTCCATATTATTGTTTCCTCATTAAAAATACAGCATAACCTTATACTATTAGCGCCGTTTCGCGTTTTTTTCAAGCGGGAGTGCCGTTTATTTTGCGTTGTTTTCTCCGCCGTGGAACAAAAACTGCGCCAAAGGCAGCTGGCGGCCCAGCCCGCGAGCCACATAGAGCTGCATACCGTTATGATGACCGCCGGGGGCGGCCAGGCTGAAATCTATGCGCACCGGATGATACCCCTTTTCAAGCAGATAGCTTTTCTCGATACTGTGGAAAACGCCGTCTCCGGTGTAGGTGAACGGTTCTGCTCCTTTCAGGGCAATGGTCACGGTACCGCAACAGGCGATTGAGAACTCGTAGTTGGCGGTTTCCGGTGCGAGGAAATAGCCTTCCACCGAGCCGGACCACCCCCCGCCGGAGCGGAAAAGCGACGGCTCCGGATCGAAATCGAGATTGGTGCGCATCATGCCTCCGCGCACCTGGCCCACCCGGTAATCGAACCAGAAGCCGGGCCGCGCCGACACGTCTTTGACCGCAGGAACCGGCACCGCCTTGCGCAACGCGGAGCGAGTGGCGGGGAACGGCCGCTGCGGCGCCGGCAGGCCGGAAAATTCGTATTCAAGCACCAGATCGGCATCGGCGGTCACCCGCGGGCGCTTCTCGCTGTAACGTGCGGCAGACTGCGAAGCCGACGGCCGCGAACCGTCGAGTGTATAAAGGATGTCCACCCCGTCGGGCAATTGGCCGATGTCGTAAACAAATTCGTCGGAAAAATAGACGGTGGCCGGCAACGTGGCGGGGGCAAAGCGGGCGCTCACGCCATTGCCGCGCAGAAAACGCATTTCCCCAGCGACACGACGTGCAAACGACTGGAAATCGCGGGCGGATTTCGGACTCCAAAGCGCCTCGGACAGCGCGATCATCCGCGGGCAGGCCTTATATTCGAGATCGGCGGGAGTGAATATGCCCTCGCTCCAAAGTTCGGCCTGTGCGCCGACGATATGCTTGGCGGCGGGATCGCCGGGCAGAAGATCGGTTGAAAAACTGTATACCCGCCGCAGATCGGTGCAAACGGGGGCGGCGCACCATTCCTCCTCCTTGTGACTGGAGGTCTGAGCGTAATCGAAGTAGCAATGGGAATAGCTGGCCACCACCACGTCATGCGCACGCCTGGCGGCGTTTCGCGCACCGTAGTTTCCGCGCCAGGCCATGATTACGGCGTCGCCGGGAATTTCACCGGTAAGCATCTCATCCCAACCGATCATCCGCTTGCCGTTTTTCTCGACATAACCGGAAAAATCCGCAAGCAACCGATCTTCTAACTGTTCCACTCCGGAAAGTCCCAGCTCCGCCACCGCCATCTGACAACGCGGGCAATCCTCCCACCGGGTAAGCGGACATTCGTCGCCGCCGAGGTGAATGTACGGGCCGGGAAACAGTCCGGCGAGTTCGGCCACCACGTCGCTCACGAATTCACGGGTAAACGGATTGCCGGCGCACAGCACGTCCTTGGATATTCCCCATCTGGTCATCGGCTTGTACGGGCCGCCGGTGCAGCCAAGTTCCGGATAACTGGACAACGCGGCAAGACTGTGCCCGGGCAGGTCGATCTCCGGCACGATGGTTATGGAGCGTTCCGCCGCATATTTTATAAGCGCGCGCATCTGATCCTGAGTATAGAAATACGGGCCATACTTCTTGCCGTCCTGCGGCCATATCTCGGAGGGGCCGCGCACGGCGCCGACCTCGGTCAGTTTTGGATATTTTTTGATTTCGATGCGCCAGCCCTGATCGTCGGAAAGGTGCAGCTGAAGGTAGTTGAACTTATAGCGCGCCATCATGTCGATGAACTTTTCAAGGTTTTCCATCGGAATGAAATGACGGGCCACATCCACCATTATCCCGCGATAGGCCACGGACGGAAAATCGATTATGGTCACCGCCGGTATGCCGTCCGGATAGAGGGTGCGCAGATTCTCCAAGGTAACCAGCGCATAGTAACGCCCGGCCGCGTCGGCGCCGGAAACGGATGCGCCGGTACCGGTGACGGTAAGCTTGTAGCCTTCCGGCGGCAGCACGGGATCGTCGGTCGGATCGATCTCGACGTTCAGCCAGTCCGCCGGAGCCAGCACCGTCTCTTCATCACCCCACTCGAATCTGGCCGGAGCCGGTGTCAGCAACAATTCCCGCGCCAGCAGCGCCGTTCCCCAAGCAAAGACCAGGCATAAAAAGACTTTTTTCATAAAATTCCTCGCGTTTTGCGCTAAAATAACGCCGTTATCGGGTTTTTTCAACTTTTTTTACATTGGCAGTATTGACTTTTTCGCAGGTTTTCGGTATACTCTTTGTTCAGAGAGGCAAAACGACGTTCCCGAGTTTTGATTCCCTTCCTCTCCGCGGCCGCAAGGCCGCTTTTTTTTATTCGGGAAAAATATGTCTTTTTAAAGAATCGACACTTGTCATTACAAAAAAGTCATGATATTGTTAGCCGGAAGCCATGTTCTGCCACAATATAAATCAAGGAGAACTCCGATGCGGTTCAAGTTTCTGATCCCGGTGGCGGCCGCCGCACTGGCCGTAGGGTGTGCATCCGACATCGCGCCCTATTCGAGCGAATTTCAGCAGGTGGTGGAGTCGGCCAACGCCAAGGTGTTCCCCTGCGTGGTCTACATCCATGCCGTCGCGGCCAACACCGAAAGCGGCACCGACGACGCCAACATCATCGGAGGATCCGGCGTGATAATCTCGCCGGACGGCGAAGTCCTCACCAACTTTCATGTTGCCGACAAAGCCAGCCACATCCGCTGTCAGCTCAACACCGCCCAGGCATACGACGCCGAAATCGTCGGATTCGACAAAGATGTCGATCTGGCACTGCTGAAGCTGAAAATGCCGGAGAACACCCCGCCCCTGCCCTGCGCCGAATTCGAGACCGAACCGGTGCAGGAGGGAGAGTTCGTGATGGCGATGGGAGCGCCGTGGGGAATGAACCGCTCAGTGTCAATCGGCATCATATCATGCTCCAACCGATTCCTGCCCGGAGCCAGCGAATATTCGTTGTGGTACCAAACCGACGCATCCATTTCTCCCGGCAATTCCGGCGGACCGCTGGTCAACACCAAAGGCAAGGTGGTAGGTATCAACACCCTCGGCACGCTGTTCGGCGGAGACATCGCTTTTTCGGTTCCGGCCCCCACCATCCTTGACGTTCTGCCGCGTCTTCGTGAATACAAGAAGGCAAACTGGGCCTGGCTGGGACTGGAACTCCAGGAACTGCACAACTTCGAGCAGAACATATATTTTGAATTCGACCATGGCGTGGTGGTAGCCGGTACCGAGGTCGGCAGCCCGGCGCGCGAAGCCGGGTTCCTTCCCAAAGATCTGATCGTGGCCATCGACGGCACCCCGATAACGGTGATGACCGCCGAAGACATGCCGCTGCTGCGCCGCAAGCTCGGCCTGCTGCCGTTCAACGTGCCGGTGACTTTCACCGTCGAACGCGACGGAAAAACACTCCAGATCACCGCCACCCCGATCGCCAAAGGCAAGGTGGAAGGACAGGAACTGCTGCTGAAACGCTGGGGGATCACTGTCAAGGCCATCAACCGTTTCGACAACCCCGACCTGTACCATTACTGCAAAGAAGGTGTTTACGTTTTCGGCCTGGACTACTCCGGCAACGCCCGCAGCTGCGATCTTAGTACCGGCGACATAATCATTGCCATAAACAACCGGAAAATCTCCTCCATAGAGCAAGTGCAAAAAGTATATGACGAAGCGCTTTCCAACGTGCACCTGCGCACGAAAGCCGTTATCACCATTATGCGCAACGGCTCCCGCCGGCAGACGGTTTTGAACTTCAGCAAAGACACCGAAAAGGAGTTATAATAAGATGAAACACTTTCTTGCAGCCGCCGCTCTGGCATTGCTGGCCCTGCCGGTCTTCGGAGAAGATGCGGAAAAAACAAAATCGGCCGAAGAGATACGCGCGCTCAATACCTCGCTGGTCGAAAAACTTTCCGCCTCGGCCGTGAAGGTCAACTACTATCTGAAAGTGGATGAAACCGGAGCCGGGTGCGCGATCTCCGGATTTCTATGTCCCAACTGCGGAGAATGGCACAGCCGGGGGGCGGACGAATATATAAATCTGAAAAAGCCGTACAGCGCTCCGGGATTTGTGGTCGCTACCGATAAAGTTATGAGCAGCGATCCCGGCATCCCGATGGAAAACATCGAACGGATCGAAATAGAAACCATGGACGGCAAAACCGCTCCTGCCCAAATCGCCGCGTATTTTCCGTCACGCGATGCGATAAGCCTAAACTTCTCCGGAACACTCCCGGTAAAACCGCTGGTGTTTGCCAACCCGGAAAAACTTCCCGAAGAGCTCTTCAGCTTCTTCATCGTGGAAGAAGACGGCTCGACCATGGCCGGAACCAAACCGTTTTCTCCCACCGGAATGGTACGCTATCTGCCATCCGGAGAGGACTTCCTCAAGCTGCCGGCCAACACTCTGATCGTGGACGACAAGGGCGATGTGCTGGCGGTAAACTTTCAGGAGGAACTGGAAATGGCCGACAATTGGCGGTTGACTCCCGACAAGTGGCAGAGCGTCTCCGCCGCCGACCGCGAACAGGAACACCTCAATATCCTGAACATTGCGAAATCAGGCATATTCCCGGTAAAATTCAAGCTGGCCGAACCTCCCAAGGATACCTCCCGCCGCGATCGCTATTCCTATCGCGAACAACGCGATCTGGAACGCATCGCCCCCGGACTGCTGATGGCGGACGGTACGCTGCTGGTACCGCTTCGGCTGAGTTCCGCAGACTGCGCCCGCATCGACCGCATAACCGTCGCGGTGGGCGACAAGGTCATCCCGGCCGATTTTGTGGGAGCATTGAAGGAATACGACCTTTTCATAGTTAAGCCGCAGGAAAAAGTGGGGGAAGCTCCCGTGGAATTTGCCCAGGTCACGCCGGATAACTATTACCGTTCATACGCTTGGGACATGATGCTCAACGTCAGTGAAAACAATGTCATCGCCAAAGCGGTTCCGGCAAAATCCAAACCCGGAACGACCGAGCGCGGCTATCAGAATCAGCGATTCCCTATGATCGGCACCCGCAATCTGGGATTCTCCTCCGACGGCAAACTGATCACCCTGCCGCTCATGTTCCGCGCCATGCGCAACGGCCGCTATTCCGACGGGCCGGACGCTTTCTGCGTGATTCCCTGGGATCTGACGGGCAAGATGAAGGATTTCGATACGGCTTATGCACCCAAGCCGCCCGAGGAACGCTTCAAAATCGGCTGGTTCGGAGTTGATTATCAGCGTCTCACCCCCGAGCTGGCCGAAGCAACCAACCTGATGTCGATGACCAACGGTGGCAAGCTCGGGTTGCTGGTGACCGATGCGACCCTGGATTCGCCCGCCCAAAAGGCCGGCATCAAACAGGATGACGTTCTGCTGCGCATAACGCCGGAAGCCACGGGAATACCCGTGGAGCTTGCCGGATACGAGTTTGAGCGTGACGATATGTCCGACTTCCCCTGGAGCGAATACGACGATCTGCCGGAACAATACTTCGACCAAATCCCATACCCCTGGCCGGATCTGAACAGCGGCATAGACAAGCTGGTTTCCGATTTAGGCATCGGTTCCACCTACAAGATCGAATATATTTCCGACGGCAAGATAAAAGAGGCGACTCTGACGGTGGAACTTGCTCCGGAGTGCTACTACAACGCCAAGCGATTGAATGTCAAAGATCTTGGGATAACCGTGTGCAACATGACCAGTGAAGTGCGCAACTACATGCGTATGGCTCCGGAAGACCCTGCGGTACTGGTTGCATCGGTAAAACCGGGTTCAAAGGCCAGCGTGGCCGGAATCAAGCCGTATGAGATGATTGTAAAGGTGGGAGATACGGCGGTGCACAACATCGACGAGTTCAAAGCGGCCACCACAGGCAAAACCGAGCTGAGACTCGAAGTAAAACGTCTGGCGGTTTCGCGTATAGTGAACGTCAAACTTGACGCTCCGTTGACTTACGAAGAAAAATAATATATCCACCCCGGCGCCTTCCGGTTAGCATCTTGCGAATCGGGGGGCGCTTTTTTTGCATAGAAATCAGGTGGTTCAAGCGAAGCGAGCCGCGTTACCAACGCCAGCTCACAGAGAGGTTTTTGCTTAGCTCGCGCGGATGGATTTTGCGTTTTGCCCGAGGAGAAGCGAAGGAGCGTACGACTGTACTTGACCGAGCGACGACGACCGGCAAGGCGCAAAATCCGCCGCGCGGGCAAGCAAAAACTACCAGGCTTCGGTGGTGGCGACAACCGCGGCTTTAGCGGCGTTTGCACAAGCGCGCAAAGTGGCCTGATGCTGGTTGGTTGCGAGATCGGCCTGCACCTGAAACATGGAATCGCCGGTAACGGTGCGGGTGGAAACAAGCGGTTCGCGATTGCCGGGAATGATGACTTTGAATTCCATGGTGACGGTAACGCGCCACTCGGTGGGGCGATATATGACGTCGCTGTCATAAGAGTCGTCGCTGATCTCTATATAGGTGACTTCGATAACACGGGCGTTAAGAATGCAGTCGGCGGTATTGAGGTCGCGCACCGTGAGACTGCCGTCGGTCATGAACTGTTCGGACAAGGCCATGCGCATTTCGCTGGCAAGGTTGTAGGCGGCGGTCTCGTTAACCACCGGCGCGATTGCGATGGACTGTACCTGCGGATGCATCAGAGATCCGCAGTGGTAGCAACTTGCGGCCAAAATCAGCGGCAACAGCAAAATGAGTTTCTTCATTTTTTCTCCTGAATGGGCTTTCCGATACCGAGGTCACGGATCGGAAGCAGATATTTGCCGTCGCTGTCCTGGGGAGCAATCATCAGATCGCCGCCGGAGGGCGGCAGCGGATATGCATCGTAAGTCTGGATAGTCTGGTCGGGAGTTGGCTGCAGCGGTTGCGGGATATAAGTCTTATCCATATCGGTAAGCGCCCGTTCGGCGGAGTCGGCGCTGGCGGTGTTGGGATAAAGCCGGATCACTTCTCCGAGGTAGCGCTGAGCGGCTTCCGGACGCTCGTTTTTACGGTAAAACTCGGCGGTCTCGAGCAGGCGTTTGGCCTGAATATCGCGGGTTTCGGCAATAAGGATGTTGACGTATGGAATCTCGGGTGATTCGGGATACTTCAGCTTGAACTCGTTAAGGACTTGAATCGCCTCGCGGTTGTAGGCACCGTCACCGTCGCCGTACTTGGCGAGTTTTGCCAGAGCCACACCGAGATGAAGCCGGGCGGATTTCGCTTCCGGCGTGTCCGGGTAATCCTTGACGATGCTGCGCAGCAGGGCAATCGGCTTGTCGAAGTCCTTGCCGGTCTCAAGCATCCTGACCGCGGTCCGCAATTTCGCGTCCGGCGACTGGGAAGCATACGGCGCGTGGGAAATAGCCTTTTCGTATATTTCTATGGAGCGGTCTTCGTCGAGCATCCATGGTATCCACCGCAGGGAGTAATACGCGGGGTCGCGATGGCCGGCAAAGCAGGCGTCGGCGATTTCGAATTCACGCTTCACCAATGCATCAAAATCGGCGTATGATGAATAGTTGTTGAGCAGTTTCTCAATATTTTCGAACTCGCGGTAATAAAGTCCTGCCTTGCGATAGCTTTGCACCGCCAGCGAAACCGCCATGGCCTTGACCTGTGGAGTGTCGGCCATATGTTCGGCGTCGAGTGCGGTTTTGGCTGCGCTGTTGTAGTCCTGTTCCTTGAATTCGGCATTGGCCTGCTTGAGCAAAGCGCGGGCATCCTCGTCACCGGCGCGGAGAGCAAACGACATTATCAGCACTCCCGCGACAAGCGCGGTTTTCAACAATCTCAACATTTTTATGTTATCCCTTTAGAATTATCATAATCTACCGCGTTTTCACGTAAAAATCAACACCGCTTTTAGTATTTTTGTGAAAAAGATGATATATTATAGCATGAACAAACAACAATTGACGGAAGCTCTGGCCGCCTGCGGGATGCGGCCCGGTCGCGGCCTCGGCCAAAATTTCCTGCTGGACAACAACCTGCTGGACTGCATCGTGCGATCGGCCAAAGTCGCGGCCGGTATGAATATCCTCGAGGTCGGCCCCGGATTCGGGGCGCTGACCCGCAAGATGCTGGAAGCCGGGGCGCACGTATATTCAATCGAGTTCGACCGTCGTCTTTGCGAGTATCTTCGCCGCGAACTCGGCAATGAACCGAATTTTCACCTGATAGAAGGCGATGCCTGCAAGGTAGACTTCGATTCGGTGGTGCCGCGGCCGTTCCGTGCGGTGGCGAATCTGCCATATTCGATAAGTTCGGTTTTCATCGCCAGACTGCTGGAACTGAAGGAACCGCCTGAAGGATGTTTCTTTATGCTCCAGAAAGAAATGGCCCAGCGGCTGTCCGCCGTTCCCGGCTGTGGAAATTACGGAGCGCTTTCGGTTCGGGCCGGCATGCTATACCGGCTGAAACTGGTGAGGCTGGTGCCGCCGGAAGTTTTTTTCCCGCCGCCGGAAGTGGAATCCGCTCTGCTGGAGGCGGAACTGCTTGCCGATATGCCTCCGGAAAAGGTTCGGCAGCGGGTTGACCGGCTGGCTCGCATGGCGTTCAACCAGCGACGCAAGAAATTGACCAACACGCTCGGAACAGAGTTCGGCGCGGAACGGATACGCGAGGTTCTCGCGACCATAGGAGTCAACACGGACGCCCGGCCGGAAGCGCTTTCGGTGAAGGAGTTTATCGCTCTGGCGGATGCTCTGGAAATATAAAGTTCGGATCCAGCAGATGCCCGGGGCGCAGATCGGACATCGAACGCAACATCAGCCCGCGAACATTCGGGATACGTTTATCCAGGCCGGCAATCAGTCGCTCAAAGTAAGCACGGTCTCCGCTCCTTTTGAGCGTTCCGGCATACGGGCAGCGCTCGAAAAACCGCATCTTTAACTCTCCTGCCACCGCTTTTATTTCGCTTTTCTCAGCAAAAATCAACGGTCGGATCACCCGGACCGGATGATCGTCGGCCGAAACGTTGGGGCCCATGGTGGCAAGCCCATGTCCGCGAAACATTCCCATCAGCAAAGATGCAGCGGCATCGTCCAAATGCTGAGCCAGCGCCAGTTTGGAACAACCGTGCTTTTCGGCGAGAGTATAAAGAACGCCGCGCCGCAACCTCGAACACAGAACGCAGGGATGTTCGTCCGCCCGCTTTTCAGCCAGCAGACCCGGAATGTCCACCCCGGCCGAGACAAACTCCACATCAAGACTCTTTGCAAAACGCCGGATCCGGTCAAGGCCGAACTTCGGGAACCCGGGATCGAAAGTGGCGGCAAGCAGCTCGAACTTTATCGGGGCACGCCGGCGCAGGGCGGCCAGCAGAGCCAGCATTATCATGGAGTCGCAGCCGCCGGAAACACCGACTAGAATGCGGTCCCCCGGATTGATCATGCGGTAGGTGACCGCCGCGCTGCCAAGTTTGGCGCGAAGTTTACGCCACGCCGGGCCTTTCTCCATTTTTTTACGGCTGATCATTTAATAACAACCTGCATAAAAAAAGCCGCCCGAAGGCGGCTTGACATTTACTACACCCGATTAGCGGCGGGACGCAGCGGGTTCAACCAGCTTCCAGCCGACATTGAAAGCCGCTTCATAGTTGTCCGGAGAAACCTCGCCCTTCTCACCGCTGTTGCGCGCGACTGCACCGGCGATACGCTTCTGAGCCAGCATTTCGGCCGCGTATTTAGGACTGATCGAAAGATCGGTCATATAAACCGGCAGCTTTTCAGCCGCGTTTTTCTTGAAGCACTTAAAACTGTCGGGAAGGACACCAGAACCATAACCGTTATCGACAACGGTAAAGCTCTGGGGAAGCTGACAGGCAAACACGATGGCAGTGGCATTCTTGCCGTCGATAGCCTTGTTAAAATCATCGGCAGTAACAATCTTGCCGAAAGTGAGAGATTGACGCATCCCTTCAGGCAAATCGGCGGCCATCTTGGCCTGCGGAACCACAATACTGACGTTCAAACCGGGATCGGCTTGCTTCATTGCTTCGATGAACATCGCCTCCCGGCTGTCTTTGACGTTTTCGGCGCGGTCCGCCGCATTCTCCTCCATCAACACCAAGACGTTGCTCCCGGCGTTGGCCTCGGAAATCATCTTGCCGAATTTAAATCCTTGAGAGGCATAAAGAACATCGCTGGACTTGATCCTGTCCTGATCGGCGGTATTGCCGAAAATCATGTTCCAAATCAAAAATCCGCCGGCAGCCACCGCCACCACCAGCATGACAAGCGACAGAGTCTGCATTTTCGGATTGCCCTGCTGTTTGTTGCAGAAATAGATGACGCCCAGCGCAATAAGCACCACCGCACCCAAAAGGTAAGTAATGATTTCCTGACTCATACTTTCAGCTCCATTTTTGGTTGATTTGCGTACGGCGAAGCTTTACACTCCACCACCGCTTTTTTAATATTCCACGCTTACATGTCTTAACATATTACCGTTTTATCGAATGTCAACAGTTTTTTTCATTTTTTTTCAATTTTCATGATCGTTCACAAGCATGACCCCAAATAATCCCATTTCCTTGCGACTATGGCATTGTATCCCTCAATATTATGTGATTGCTACTATATGGCAATGTAATACAACTATTCAAGATGTTTATTATTATGAAGAACAAACTCACATTGATCGAGCTTCTGGCTGTAATCGCAATCATCGCGATTCTTGGTAGTGTCCGAAGTTTTGCGCACATCTGATTCCTATTGGTTACGGACTCAAACTTTGCCAGAAACGGAGCCGAAGCAATTTCGGCGGCAACGGCCCCACAGGCCCGCTGTGCCCGGCCGGCGAAGAGACCGGCATGCTCGCCTATGGCAGCGCCGGCTATGGAACCCCTTATTTTGTCGAAAATGACAAGTCCGATGAGGACTACGGTGGCGAATATCTCGAAACCAACGCCATTGATCCGATAAGATACCCTCTTTGTATCATTAATTATGGATAAGATTCCGAGTTCATCCATCTATTATGTGGTGCTCGAGAATACCGCCTGTGCGTGGAAGACAAACCAAAACAGCACCGGCGCCCCGGCCGGCACACAGTATTGCGCTTTCTACCGGAGCACTGATTACGGCAGCAATCTCGGCCTTTGCGGCCGCCACAACGGAGTCGGCAACCTGGCCTATGCCGACGGCCATGTGGGAGACACCCGCGATACCAGCGGCCTGTTCAAACAATCGAAGTGCGGCTATATCCTCGACAACAGCGGCATGGTGCTGCACGACTATGACTTGTCAGGCCAGGATAATTACGATTCCGACAACAATTGACGACACTTTTATTCGCAGAACTAATGGGACGGCTCCGGCCGTCCTTCTCGTCATGGCACAAAAACGCCGGAAAAAGATGTTTTTTTGTTGTAATTGAAACTTGAACCTTCGAAGCGAAGAAGTATATTTCTTGAAATTTTTCCGATCCAGGTAAGGAAACGATGCTATGGACCAGATAAGCTATTCGCCTCGACAGATCAAGCGCGGCATGACCATTTCCATTTGGGCGGCGGTGCTTTGGAGTTTTTACGCCGCGTTTGTCGGAGGCCCGATCATGTCCGGGCTGGAAGTCGCGCTGGACTTTTCACCCAAGCAGATCGCGCTGATCAACTCTCTTGGCGGCGTTTTCGTTCCGCTGCAGCTTATCGGGCTGTACGTCCAGGAACGTTTTTTCCACCGCACCCATTACTGGGGATTTTTCTCCTATTCAATGTTCTCATTTTTCGGGCTGCTCGGCGTACTGGTGTGGTTCTATGGCAGATTTTCCCCGGCCGCAGGATTTATTCTGTTCGCCTGCACCTACGCCGGAGTGCTGATAAGCTCCAACGCCATCGCGCCGATCGGCATGACATGGCACGCCGAGTTCGTACCGAAAGCCGCCAGCAACGCCTTCTGGAGCAAACGCAACGGCATGTACATGCTGTTCAGCATGATCAGCGGCATCATATCCGGCATCATGCTGGACCACTGGGGATCGAAGGATGTACGAAGCTACACCTACATGCTGATGCTCGGCACGTTTTTCGGCTACATATCCAGCTTCATCCAGATGAAGATTCCGGATCCCAACCCATACCCGCGCAAAGATCGTGAAAATCCGTTCAATCATATAAAGGAAGTGGCAAAGCACCGCACCTTCCGCACGGTCACGCTGTTCTTCTGCCTTCAGGCGGCGGGCGGCGGCATCTGCGGAGCGTTCACAAACGTCTATCTTATCCGCACCATGCAGATGGACATGAAAACACTCCAAATTCTGGGGGTGATTGCGGCGGCGGTCAGTTTCATCGCCTCCTACTTTTTCCAGATCGTAGGCACCAAATACGGCCGGAAACCGGTGCTGGTGCTGTGTACGCTGCTGGTCGCCGGGGAGTATTTGCTGTACGCCACGCTGTTCCCGGGCAACACGGTGCTGGACGACTTCGCCAATTCGATAATCGCCAGGATATGCACACTGTTCGGCGCGGGAACTTTCCACCTTCCGCCCGGCGTATTCTCGGTGCTGCCGATATTCCTGATGATCGGTTTTACGGCGGTGGGAATCGCCGCCGCGCAGCAGTCGCTGTTGACTTCGCAGGGTGAGCGGCGCATCCAGGGCGTCGCAATTGCAATGTTCTATTCGCTGATCGGCTTCTGCGGATCGCTGACCGGTATCTTCTCCGGCAAACTTTACGAGTCGCTGGCGCAGGTTGCGTGGTTTGACACGGTCGGCATACACCCCTTCAATTTCATGGCCTTCTGCTCGGCCATGGTGTACCTTGCCAGCCTCTTCCTGATCGGCAAACTGCGTGAAGACGGCGCGGTCAACACCCGTGAGATGATGCGGGTGCTCATAACCGAAAACGCGGTAAGACAGGTATATCAGAGCTATGTTATGGCGCGGCCGCTCTCCGAGGAATCGCGAGTGGGCAAACTTGCCAACCTGCATGGCAGCATGGTGTCGAGCGAACTTATGGCCGATCTTTACAGCCCGTCCAGCCGGGTGCGTGATGAGGCGGTCAATCATTTGAGCACGCTGGACAAGGTTTCGCCGGAAGTCATAGCCGAACTGATAAAACTGGCGAAGGACCCCGAACTGGGAATGCGGGTGGCGGCATTGCGCGCGCTAGGCAGAATGCGCGCGCCGGAAGCGTTCGATACCGCCGCAAGCCTGGCGTTCGAGCCGGAACTGCCGGTGGCGCAGGCGGCGGTGTTCGCGCTCGGGATGATCGGCAACACCGAGGCGCGTCCGGCGTTGCGCCGGTTGCTGGACTCCAGAAAATCCGCATTGCTGCACGCCGCCGCCGCTGAGGCGCTGAGCCGGATCGGCGACTATTCCGACACTCCGGCGATATTCCGGGTCTATCTCGGCACGGGCAATGAAATACTGGTATTCCAAACTCTGCTGGCTATGACCAGGGCCTGGAACACCTCCGACAAATCCGGCGCATTCAAACAATTCGATGCCGAACTGCGCTCATCCGGCGCCGGAATCGAAGCCCTGCTCCGGGAATTTGCCAATCCGAAGCTTTGGAACGCCGTTCCCGTACCGAAGACCGATGCGCTCACCTCGATGTTCGACGTCGGCACTTACGAACTTCTGGCCCGCACCATATTGTTTCTGCTGCTCGACGAGTTCGCCATCGATTACGGACGGGAACAGTCACCCGCCTCGCTGGGCCGTCTGCTGACCCCGTCCGGCGGCTGGAAAAACCCGCCGTTCACGCCGCGTACCGGAGTGCTTGGCGTACTGGTGTCCATGTGGTGGGAACTGGCCAACCGCTCCGATGAACGGTTTGACCGGATGCGGCTGTTCACTCTGATCTCCGGAGCAATTTGTGCGCTCGGGCTGGAACCCGATAAAAAATGAACGCCCGCTATCCGGCGCTGGACGCGTTGGCGGAGCTTTCGACGGCGCTGGAACAGAACGGCGCCGCAGTGTTCTCGGCTCCGCCCGGAAGCGGTAAAACCACCGTTCTTGCGCCCAATCTGCTCGATGCGGAATGGCTTGACGGCAAAAAAATCCTTATGCTCGAACCAAGGCGGGTAGCCGCGAAAGCCGCTGCGTTCCGCATTGCGGCGCTGCTGAACTGCGAAGTTGGAGGCAAAGTCGGCTATGCCGTACGCGGCGAACGGCGCGCCTCAACCCATACCCGGCTGGAGATCGTCACTGAAGGCATTCTGGTACGCAGACTCCAGCGCGATCCCGAGCTGGCCGGCGTGGGGTTGGTCATCTTCGACGAATTTCACGAACGCAGCATGGTATGCGACCTTTCGCTGGCATTGACCCTCGACGCCCGCAGAAACCTGAGGCCGGACTTGCGCATACTGGTAATGTCGGCCACCATCGACTCCTCGCGCATCGCCGCGCTGCTAGGCGCGCCGCAGGTGTCCGCCGCCGGCAAAATGTTCAATGTTGAAAACCGTTATCTGAGGCCGCCAACCGACCGGCGGGAACTGCCGGCATTCGCCGCCGGCGCCGCACTGGAGCTGATGCGCTCCGAACCAGGCGGTTGTCTGGTATTCCTGCCCGGCGCATTCGAGATCGACACCGCGGCGGACAAAGCCCGCATCGCGGCGCCGCCGGACTTGGACGTGCGCAGACTATACGCCGCGCTCGACCGCGACGAGCAGGAGACCGCGCTGCTACCTTCCCCAAGCGGACGCCGAAAGCTGGTGTTCGCCACCAATATAGCCGAAACCAGTCTCACCATCGAGGACGTTCGAATGGTGGTCGATTCCGGTTTCGAGCGCACTCCCCGCTTCGATCCATCCAGCGGGCTCACCCGGCTTGAAACCGCGCGGATATCGCGCGCCTCGGCCGCACAGCGCGCCGGACGCGCCGGGAGGCTTGCGCCCGGAGTTTGTCTGCGCCTGTGGAGTGCTTTCGACGAGGATGCGATGGCGGAATTTTCAACCCCGGAAATACTCGCCGCCGAACTTTCCGGGCTTGCACTTGAACTGACGGTATGGGGTACGCCGCCGGAGGAACTTACATGGCTCGATCAGCCGCCCGCCCCGGCGCTGGCCGCCGCCCGCGAACTGCTGAACGAACTGGCGCTGACCGAAAAAAACGGCCGTCCCACCTCCGACGGCCGAGCCGCCGCCATGCTTCCGGTGCATCCGCGTCTCGGCGCGATGCTGGTGGCAGCCGGACGCGCCGGACTCGCTCCCCTCGCCGCCGAGCTGGCGGCCCTGATCGAAGAACGTTCCGGTGATTCCGTCACCGACCTGGCCGAATTGGTCGGGCGATGCCGCCGCAAGCCGCCATATCTGTTCCGGACGGTGCGCGACCAGCTTCTGAACATACTTAACATCGGCTACCGCGAGTGCGACCCGTTCGAAACCGGTTCCCTGCTGGCGCTGGCCTATCCGGACCGAATCGCAAAACGCCGTGCCCCGGATTCCGAAAACTATCTGACCAGTTCCGGTCGCGGTGCCAGAGTGCCCGAGCACGACCCGCTTAAGCGGTTTGAATTCCTTGCCGTCGCCACTCTCGACGGCGCCGGGCGCGACGCGGCTATCCGGCTCGCCGCCGGGCTTGACGTCGCCGATCTTCAGGCCAAATTCCCGGAGCGGTTCACTACCGTCATCACCTCCGGATTCGACCGCGGCCGCGAAGCGGCTTTCGCGGTGAGACAGACCCGGCTTGGCAGCATCGTGATCTCCGAAACACCGCTTGCCGAAGTCCCGCCGGAGCCACTGCTGGCCGCAGTACGCGAATACGGCCTGCGGGTGTTGGACTGGACGCCCAAGGCGACATCGCTGCGCGAACGCGTCCGCTTCGCACCCGGATTCCCGGATTGGAGCGACGAAGCTCTGCTTTCATCTCTGAAAGAATGGCTGTTGCCACATCTGGGCCGGACGCGCAGTTTTGCCCAGCTTGCAAAAATCGACCTGTTCACTGTTTTACGCGACTTTCTGGGTTACGCAAAATTTGCCGAGCTTGAATCGGTATGCCCCGAATACTTCACCACTCCCGCCGGATCGCGCCTGCGCATAGACTATTCCGGGGACGCGCCGAAGCTGGCGGCAAAAGTACAGGAGTTTTACGGCTGCAAAACCCATCCACGCGCGGGCGGCCGCCCGCTGGTCATGGAACTGCTGTCGCCCGCGATGCGTCCGGTTCAGGTGACTTCCGACCTTCCCGGATTCTGGCGCGGCAGCTGGGAACTGGTGAAGAAAGACATGAAGTCGCGCTATCCGAAGCATCTGTGGCCGGACGACCCCGCGAACGAATCCCCGACCTCCCGAACCATAAAGAAACATAGGAATGGGTAAACTTCACTTCACGCGCAGCGATTATGCCGTATTCGTGATGTTCACCGCCTATGCGCTGGGCTCGTTCATCGTGCCGATGTGCCTGGTTTCGATCGCCGACGATCTCGCGTTTCCGCTGGCCTCCGGCGGCATGGGCATGGGCGGCTCGCTTCAGCTGATACGTTCGTTTGCCATTACCGCCATGCTGCTGGCCTGCGGCTTCGTTGCCGCGCATTTCGGCAAACGGCGACCGGTGGGTCTGGCGGCGATGGTTATGGCGCTTGGTGTTCTGCTTGCCGCCGGCGCCTCCAATTATTACATATTGCTGGCGGCAATGATGGTTGCCGGACTGGGTGAAGGCGTGGTCGAAGGCCTGACCAACCCCATGATGGCCGCGCTGCACCCCGAGGAACCGGGCCGCTATGTGAACATAACTTACGGGTTCTGGTCCGGAGGTCTGGTGCTCGCCACCGTACTTGGCGGCTGGTTGCTTGAATTGGGAATCGGATGGCGGATAATCATCATGTCGGTATCGGCATGCGGTCTAGTATCCGGGCTGATGCTGCTGGTTCCGGACACCAAGGCGATTCCGGAAGGATCGGCCGACGGCGGCCGGAATGTGATCCCCGACACCGTGCTGCTGTTGAAAACGCCGCGGTTTTACATCTATCTGACCGCGCTTTTTCTGGCGGGCGGCTGCGGATTCGGCCTGTCGTTCTGGTGTCCGGCTTTCGTGCAGCTGGCGTTCGGCACTTCCGCCGCGGCGGCGGGAATGGCGGCGGCGGTGTTCGCGCTGGGAATGATGACCAGCAGAATGTTTGCCGGCATATTCGTTCATGACCGTTTCGCACCACGGCTGCTGATAATGTCCTCTCTGCTGGCGGCGGCGGCTTCATTGGCATTTGCATGGACGTCTTCGAAAATATGGGTTTTCCCGCTGCTTTTTGCTGCCGGAACCGGAACCGGCCCCCTGTGGCCGACCATCGAGACCCTGTGCATGAGACGGCTTCCCGACCGCAACTCGACCCAGATATTCATCGTGCTTTCGGCTTCCGGCATTCCGGGATGCGGTATTTTCTCCGTTCTGCTGGGGCACCTCGGCGATCTTTTCGGCATCCGCGCCGCTATGCTGACGGCGCCTGTATGTTTTCTCATAACCGCCGCACTGATAGCAATCGACAACCGGAAACCGTCGATTTGCAAAAATCAATAACGCGTACTATAGTATTCCTCCAAAAGGGGGATTCAAAACATGGGCAACGATTCGAAACGCAATCTTGCCGTCGGGCACTTTTTCGCCGATCCGTTCATTCCGACGGTGGAACCTTACTTCGAGCGCATACGGGAAGTTTACTATTCCTGGCCGGGACTGCTCACTTCCCGCCGATCTCCAGTGGCGCCGCACCAGCAGCAACAACAACTGGCGCGCGACCTGCGCCGGTGCCGCGAAAACGGTGTGGTACTGGACCTGCTTCTAAATGCGCTGTGCTATGGCGACAACTCCTGTTCGCGGGAGCTCGAAAACACGGTGCGCGACGCGCTGAAAAACTTCAAGGACGGCGGCCTGCTGCCGGAAGTCGTCACCACCACCTCGCCTTTCATCGCGATGGTGGTGAAAAAATATTTTCCTCAGACGGACGTGCGCGCCTCGGTGGTATCGCGGCTGAATTCGACACTGGCGATGGAATATGCCTCGGAATACTTCGATTCGTTCTACATGCGACGCGACTGGCAGCGCGATCTGCCGACCGTGAGGATGTACTCCGAATGGGCGGCAAAAAACGGCAAGGAGGTCTGCATGCTGGTCAACAGCAACTGCCTGCATGACTGTCCGTGGCAGCCGTTCCATGCCACACTGCTCTCCCACGGATTCTCCAAAGCCTGCCGCGACTGCAACAATGCCGGGTTCGATCTGGCGCTGTGCACCCGGATGTATTCCTCCGGCCGTTACGTCGAGTTTCTGCGCACCACCTGGATCCGTCCGGAAGACCTCCATCTGTTCGAACCTTACATCAAATGCTTCAAGCTCTCCACTCGCGACGTTGCCTACCCCGCGAAGATCGTCAAGGCATACGCCGAACGCCGCTGGGACGGCGACCTGCTCGAACTCATCGACCCCGGATTCCAATACAAACCGAAGGTCAGGTTCGACAACACCGCGTTCCCGGCCGACTGGGCCGCCAGCGGCATCGCCGCAAAGTGCGCCTCCAACTGCACTCACTGCGGCCGCTGCGAACAGGTGCTGTCCATGGTTGCCAGGCCGGTGGAATCCACGGATGACGACTCCGACACAGCGGAAGCCGCCGAACCGGCACTCTCCATCAGCGTTCCCGGAGGATTCTGACCGATGACACTCGCAATAATCCATGGCGGCCCCGGTGCACACGGCAGCGCCGACGATCTTGCCGCCATGCTCCCCGGAGCGGTCGCGCCGCAACAGGAGGCGATGTCGGTAGGCGGCATGGTGGAGGAGCTGGCGGCGGCACTCGAACCCGGCAGCATCCTGATCGGCCACTCCTGGGGCGCCTGGCTGGCCGGACTTTGCGCCGCGACCCACCCGGAACTGGCGGAAAAAGTGGCGCTGGTCGGCAGCGGGCCGCTGCTGGAATCCTATGTCCCGCAGATCGCCGCGCGCCGCGCCGCCAACCTCGGCAGCGAACGCGCCGCCCGCTTCGAGCGACTGCTCGCCTCCGGCGGAGACCCGGCTGAAATATCTGCTTTGGCCGAAGCGGCCGACTCGGTAGATTCATTGCCCGGCTCCGAATGCCGGTTCGAACAGGCCCAGTATGACGTAATATGGCCGGAAGCCGCCGCGATGCGCCGCAGCGGCGAACTTTTGGCGGCATTCCGAAAAATAAGCTGTCCCATCGCCATTTTCCACGGAGCAGAGGATCCGCATCCGGCCGCCGGAGTAATCGAACCGCTGGAAGACATGGCCCCGGAATTCCACATATTCCAGCGTTGCGGACACACCCCGTGGCGGGAAAAACATGCCCGCGAAAGATTTCTGAAAGCAATCGCCATTTTCTGCAGGCTTGAAAAAAGTGCCGACGGATATATAGTAGAATGACAAGTATGTTATATAACTTTTGAGAGGAAATCAATGAAGTTTGCAGCCATTGCTCTGGCGGCGCTTGTAACCGGATGCGCCGCCGGGCCGAATTTGCGTGTCGGCATAGTCAGCGACGTACAGGGAACCCCCGCCGCCAACGATTACGGCATGGAAAACCTGGAACTCGCGTTCGAACAGCTCAAAGACCGCAACATCGACGTGCTGCTGATCGGCGGCGACCTCGCCAACGCCGGGCAGGAAGAGGTCTATGACAATTACCGCGCGATCTTTTCGCGCGTGTTCCGCGACCGCCCGCCGTGGACGCTCCAGGTGATGGGCAACCACGATTTCTGGAAGAAGGACACTCCGCCGGAAACCTCCATAGCGACCTTCTGCCTCGGCACCGGCCAGGGCCACGCCGACGTTTACCATATGGTCATAAATGAATACGACTTCATCGCAATGAGCCCGGACGCAGGCGAGTGCAACGGCGTCTACTCGGAAAACACCAAGAAACTTATGGCGGAAAACCTTAAGCTGGCCGTAAAACGCGATCCCCATAAGCCGATCTTCGTGATTACCCACCAGCACCCGGCCAACACCGTCTACGGCAGCGACGCCTGGGGCAACTCCGACATTTTCGATATGCTGAAGGATTATCCGCAGGTGATCGCCTTTTCCGGCCACTCCCACTATCCGCTGGAGGATGAACGCACGATCTGGCAGGGCGACTTCACCGCCGCCGGGACCTCCAGTCTCAATTATTGCGAGATGGAGAAAGGAAAAGTCAACGGTTCGGTGCCGCCGCACGCCAGCGACTGCGTACAGATGATATACATGGAAATCTACAAGAACCGCGTTGAGATGACCCGCCTCAACGTTCGCGAGGGCAAGGAGATCAAACCGGATGAGCCATGGGTCGTCGAACTGCCGTACGACAAAAACGCTCCGGTATATTCCGCCGCGCGCGCCGAAGAGCGCGAAGCTCCCGAATGGCCGTTCTTCGCCGCGGCTCCCACGATTGATTTCCGCCGTGGTAACGCATTCGTTGCTTTCGATGCGGCAAAGCATCCGGACTTCGTACACTCATACGCGATCAAAGTGTTCCATCCCGGAGAATCCGAACCCATCACCGAACTGCTGTATTTCTCCGACTTCTACCGCGGGATCGACCGCATGTCCCCCCATCCGGAGTTTACGCTGCCGCCGGACCTGCTTATACCGGGCGAGGATTATAAGATTCAGATATTCCCGATCGAGTCGTTCGGCAAACGCGGCGACGCGCTTGAACTCGAGTTTTCGGTTCCGTCCGATTTTGTTTTCGTGATTCCCAAAAAGGAGAAATAACGGAAGCGGCGGTTCATCATTTCTGATGGCAACAGGGACGACGGCGGTTGGTAACCCAAGTCAAGAAGGAGGGCAGAAGAGATGAAGAAAATACTGGCGATGCTTATGGCGGCGGCAATGCCACTCATGCTTCTGCATGCCGTGCAGGTGGGGGTGTTGGAGGTGCCAGACGAGCTGAAACCGGAAATTCAGACCGACCTCGCCATCGAGGGGTTTGCCGGTTGTTTCATCCCGGTGCCCAACACCGAGGGCGTGTTCCTGATCGCTCCGCTTAACGGCGTCGACTGCAAGGGACGGAAGCCGGAGGAAGTGGTCGACTACATGCTGAAGGGCAAGCTTGTCATGAAGCTGGATCTCGGCGGCGACACCTGGCGCGGCGCCGGGGAGCCGGACCCCGACGGCTCGATGCTCTACTCCGGATTCGTCATCCGCGACGGGCTGGTCTGGCCGGTGCATTTCAATTTTCATCGCAGCAAGGATTTCAACGCCGATTTCCGCGCGATGGTCTCCAAAATTTCATTCGCGTCCGGCGGTAAAAAGGAAGCAGTTGGCGGCGGCGACGCCATGAAGCGGTTCTGCGACCTCGACAATGCCGATCGCGCGTTCAAAAAGTACAAACCGCGCCCGGTGCCGGAGTTCGGCCCGGTGAAGCCGCCAGCCCCGGCGATAGACCTTTCCAGCATCAACGAAGCCAACTACAAGGCCGCCGCCACGGCGGTCAAAGCCGCCATGCGCGAACTTGCAGGCGAACTCACGCCGGAAGGCGAGAAGGAATTCGAGAAGAAATGGAGCGCCGTAGCCGACTACCCCGATCCCAAGGTGCTCGACTATCTCAAGTCCGCCGCCCCGCTGGTCAACCGAATATTGGACCTGCGCACTTCGATGGTGACGGCGATCCAGGCATATGACGCGGCGGCCGGAGAGGCCGTCACCGCCCGCAGCTTCGGCGACTATGAGGCCGCCAATGAATTGATGAGCGAGGCCGGCAAGCAGGCCGCCGCCATGAAATCCATCGAAAAGGCGATGAAGGAGTCGCTGGCGAAACTGGAGAAGCTGGGCGACCCGCCGAATCCGTCGGCGCTGAAAGAAGAGGCGTCGCAAAGTTATCGCTCCGCCAAAAAAACCGTCGCCGAGGTCTTCGGGCTGTCAAAGGCGCCCGATCTCGAAATAGACGGCGAATACACCTTCACCGAATATATGGTTGAGATCACGCCGAAATACGGCACCGACAACAAGCTTGTTCCGGGCGAATTCTCGTATAACGTCTATGCCGACAAGGACTATCTTGCAAGCATCGGGCAAAAACCGATAAGTTTCGACTACCATTTCACCCGGCCGACCGTTTATTTCAAGGTCGTCGGAAGTGTGGACCAGAACCATGTTATCGTCTACCGCGCCGATTACGAAGACTCGGAATACGATCCGTCGTGGAGCGCCAGTGAATTTGTCGCCCAGGTGGAACCGGACGGCGCACTGATATTCTATCCAGACGACGGCACCACCATGGAGCGATTCATCCCGCAGCCCGATGGTTCGCTGCGCTGGGAAACTTATACCCTCAGCTTCTGCGGCCCCAACGCGCTGAAAAATGCCTCACGTTATGTCGATGAAATAATGCCGGCCGCGATCGCCGGCAAGGCGTCGGCCGCAGAAATGGAGCCGCGGGGCAAAGTACAGATAATGAAGCCGACCAACACCCATTATAACGGGCTGTTCCTCCCCGATGGCGCCGTTACCATCACCGGCAAAACGCTGGAAGAAAAGCAGAATTTCTACCGGGAATACGGAAGCGCGGTGATTATGGAAGAATTCGAGAAATGCCGCAAAGCATTTGAGTGCTTCGCCCGCCAGCTGACGCTGCCGAAACCCGCCGCGGCCAATCAAATATTCTGGGTTTACCAGGGAGTGGAACGGCAGCCCGGCCCGTTCAACACGCATGACGGCATAGTCTATGTTGACCTTGTAGGATCCACCGTATACGACGCTATGGCCAAGAAAGACGAATTGTGCGGTCCTTATGTCAAGAAAGACTCCATCGTGGTGGCCAACGGCAACAATTCCCGCACCGGCAAGGCCCGTTTCAGGGTGCTGGCAGAAGGAGAGGACGGCATCGGGGTACTTGATTCAATGACGGTCGAACGCTCCTTCTCTTGGTCGATGCCGCCGTCGGTGGTTCCGGCCACGGAAACGTTCAGCTTTACAATAACCGGTTCGGAAAAAATAGACGGCGGACTTGATGTGCTGAGGAAACGGCTTCAGGATGTTACCATGAACGCCGGTACAGGACTGTTGAACTATCACGCGTTCACGTTTTTCGGCCGCGAAAACCCGCAACCGAAAACCCAGAAATTTGACTTTTCGTTCCGCATCCATGGCGAACCCGAACTTGTGTTCTGGTGCAGCCGAGCCGCGGACGGCAATGACCCCGCAGCCGTCAAGTACCGCTATAAGCGCGTAATCATGGAAGAAGACGAAGCCAACGCCGCCGCCAACACCTTGGATGCCGAACGCCATAAAAACGAACCGTCCGACTCCGAGGCGGTCGCCGCCGCGGTTTCCGATATTCACGGCAAGTCGACCGCCGCCGTCGACGCGGCGGAAACCGCCGCCCGCGAGGAATCGAAGGCGCGCGAAGAAGAGATGGCTTTTCACAAGTCCAATATCGATTATCTCAAGAAATGCGAAGAAAAAATCAACGCCGAAATCACCGAAGCCAGGAAATCAGGAGACCAGAGCCGTCTAGCCGCGCTGGAGTTCCAGCGTATCCAGGCACAGAGCGACGCGATATATGAGCAGGATCGCATCAACGCGGTAAAGACCGGCACCTTCGTGGCCAGCCGAACCCCGTTCGACGATATGTGCCAACTCCAGATGCGCGAGAACACCGAAAAGATGATCCGCAACGCACAGATGCTCAAACGGCAGCAGCAATATGTCGATTTCTACCTGAAGGAGCTGGACGGGCCCCAAAAGGAAAAAGTCTACTCCATTATCGACAAAATCAACCGCGAAGACCCGCTCAATCCCGACCGTTGGGCTCAACTCAACAAAGCGCTCGACCTCCAGCGCTACGGCCGCCAGTTGGCCACCGAAGCCAAAAACGACGAGGAAATCGCCTGGGCCGAATTCAAGCTCAACGCCGCCACCAACGTCAAGGCCGGCGCCGACACCGGCATGGCCTTCTGCTCGATGTTCGGCGGGCCGCAGGCGATCGCGCTGGCCTACCAGTTCACCACCGGCACCGCCGAGGGGGGGCTGACCGAGGGAGTCAAACGCACCGTCACCATGTACTCTGACGCGGTCGACATCGCCTGGAGCACCTACGACGGCTATCAGCAGGGCGGCTGGAAGGGCGCGCTGGAATCCGGCGGGCTTTCGCTGTTCATGAACAAAGGCGTGCCGTTCCTGTGCGAAAAACTTTCCACCCGCGGACTCTCCGGCGGCGAGGACGCCGCCGAATCGGCGATCAAGAATGCCGCGAAGAATTCCGATGCTTCCGCCGCCGCGCCCGGCGTTCGGAAAATGGGTAAAAAACCCACCGGCGACGATGTTGCCGCCTACATGAAGGAGATGGACGACGCCGAAAAACAGGTCAAGGAGTTTGTTTCCGACTCCCTTGCCTACAAAAAAGCGGTTAAGGCCAAGGCTCCGCAGGCCGAAATCGACGCGCTGGAAAGAAAGATGATCGCCTCCACCGCGAAAATAAACGAGAATCCCACCGCCAAAGGATACCTGAAATACAAGGCGCCCAAGGCCGCTGGGGCACAGTATGATCAGGCGCTGTCCTCCATTCACGAGCGCGCCCGCGTAAAATATTACGAGGATATGCGAGCCCGGGGATTCGACGATCACGAGATCAAGGATTTTCGCAACGCTTCCAGCGCCGGAACCGCCGGCATGGACTACGATCAGGGGCTGGTGGAAAAGAAGATCGTCACCAAACGCGCCGACGGCAGCTACGACATTCGCTACGAGCTGCCCAAACGCAACGGCCAGAATGTCAGCCGTCAGGAGTGGATGGACAACGCGCAGCAGGCGTGGGAGAAGGCGTATGCCGAGGCCACCGGCGGATTCTCGGCCAAACGTTCGTGGGAAAATATGACCTCGAGCGCCCATCCGGAAGCCTACCGCCAGCTGGCGGTGCTGAACATGCGCAAGGATCTATCCAACGTCGACGACGTGATGCGCAAACTGGACCCCGACTGGTCGCGGCAGACCGCCGACGTCACCATGTTCAAGGCCGGTGAAATGCTCAACGATCCCAATCTTTCCCGTCTGGCGGGAGTCCGGGAAGCGTGCCGCGGCACCGCAAAGGATATGAAGACCAAGTTCCTGCCGATGATCGACAAGCGGATCGACGACCTCAAGAAAATCCCGGCTAACAAACTCACACCCACCGACCGCCACAATCTCGATCGCCTCAGTGCCGCCCGTAAACGGTTCGAGACGGTCGAACAGGCGTTCACCGACGTGGGCGAGGCCAATCTTCCGCCGACCCAGTGGGACGACAAAATCCGGGTGGCCACCGGCGGACGCGGAATAATGGATACGATTCAGGATATGAACGACATATTCGTGTCGCTCTTTCCCAAATAAACAACCCAAAGGAGAAGAAATATCATGCCAATCTGGGGTATCGTGGCAATGGCGGCAGCGGCTTTCTTGCTGCTGATCGTGATTGCGCTCCGCAACTCGTTGATCGGCCGCCGCAACGACGTGGAAAACGCGTTCGCCGGCATCGACGCTCAGTTGAAAAAACGGTGCGACCTGATCCCGAATCTGGTCGCCGCGGTAAAAACATACATGGCGCACGAGCGAGGCGTACTCGACCGCGTCACCGAGCTGCGAGCCCGCGCGCTGGCCGCTCCGGCCGGCAGCAACGAACGCATGGAGATACTGGGCGAGCTCGCCCCGGCAATGCGCCAGATCGTGGTTCAGGCGGAGAGCTATCCCGAGCTCAAGGCTTCCGCGAATTTCCAGCTGTTGCAACGTTCGCTCAACGAAGTTGAAGAGCAACTCTCCGCCGCCCGCCGGTCGTTCAACGCCGCGGTCACCTCCTACAACAACGCGGTGGAGATGTTCCCGACTTCGATTTTCGCCGCGATGATGGGCCTGCGTCGCCGCGAGTTGTTCTCCATCCCGGAGGCCGATCGCGAAAAGCCGGATGTGAAACAGCTGTTTTCATAAGGAGACGACCGAATGCCGCAGTTCTCACGGGAAAAGCTCGAGTCTTTTTACCGGCTTAACATCGAACAACATCTGACGGAGTTGACCGACGATCTGCGGCGTATGCGAATTCAGACGGCGTTGCTGCTGATCGCCGCGTTCACGGTTTGCTTCATCTGGTACGGGTACACCCGCGAAAGCGTGGGCGGCATCGTGGCCGCAGTGCTCGACGCCGCATTGCCGATCATCGGGCTGCTCGGAACGTGGTTGTTTCACAGGTTCGGCTATGTCAGGTTGAACAATGATTTCAAGCAGGTCATCATTCCGAAAGTCCTGAATTTCCTCGCGCCCGACATGAAGTACCACCCGAACAGCAGCATCGCGGCCGCCGATTGCGCGGGAAGCAAGCTGTGCCCCGATTTCGACCGGTGCCGCGGCGCCGATCTTTTTTGCGGAGAGTACAACGGAGTAATGGTCAAATTCTCCGAATTAAAGGCCGAAGCGGAACGCCATTCCAGCAAGGGAGGCACCTACTGGGAGACCGTATTCAGGGGAATATTCTTCATCGGAGACTTTCAGAAGAACTTCAAAACCAACACCTATGTGCTTCCCGACAAAACGGAGCGACTATTCGGCAGAACTTTTGCCGGATTTTTCCAGAGATTCGACAATCTTGGCTGGGGGCGCGGCGACATGGTGCGCATGGAAGACCCGGAGTTCGAAAAGCGCTTCGTGGTGTTTTCAAAAGACCAGATCGAGGCACGCTACATACTCTCACCCGATCTGATGCGCGCAATGTGTACCATGCGCGACAAATACAGCGGGAAAATCGGGTTTGCGTTTCTAAAATCGAGTGTTTACATCGCAATCCCGTCCGGCGTCGACCGGTTCGAACTGCATGGCGGCGGAACATTCCGGGCCATAGAACGGCTGGCCGAGGAAATCGGCATTTTTCTGGACATCGTGGGCATACTCAAACTGAACGTCAGGATATGGACCAAGGAATAGCGCCGGAACGTTAAAACCCGACTTCGGCGATGTCGTCCGCGTTGCAGAATATCATGACCAGCCGATCGAACCCCAGCGCCGCGCCGGAAGCCTCCGGCATATTTTCCAGCGCATCGAAAAACCAGGTGGCCTCCGGGTATGCCTGCAGACCGTTGGCGGCCCGGACTTCGGCGGCGGCGGCGAACCGCCGCCGCTGCTCGGCAACATCGGTCAATTCTCCGAAGGCGTTGGCCAGCTCCAGTCCGGCGATATAGAGTTCCCAGCGTTCGGCCACCGAAGGGTCGAACGGCTTGCGCCGCGCCAGAGCGGCGCGGTCGGCGGGGTAGTCGGCCAAATAGGTCTGGTGTTCGCGCCCCAGTTCCGGTTCCACCCTGAGCACCATAGCCTCGTCGAAGTCGCCGCCACCGGGAGCAAAACGGCGGTAGGCAGCTTCCACCGTCACGGTTTCAGCCGCGGCGGCGGCAAGATCGATCTCAGTTCCCCGGTATTCTATCACAGTTCTGCCGAATATGTCCCGCGCCGCCCTTTCCAGCATCGCGCCGGTGAAATCGCGTAATTCAAAATAGTCCCAGCTGGCGGCATAGTATTCCAGCATGGTGAACTCGCGCTTATGCCGGCGGCCGGCTTCGTCAACCCGCCAGCATGGGCCGAACTGAAATATACGGTCGTAACCGGCGGAAAGCAGCATCTTCATCTCAAGTTCCGGGCTGGGGCGCAGAAATCCCTCGGCGGCGCGCACGGTTTCGATGTACTCCTCCTGGGCTGGAGCCGGAATCAGCGATGGCGTAGTCACCTCCAGAAAGCCGTTGGAGACAAAAAAACGGCGCATGGACTCCGCCAGTTTCGCCCGAAGCTCAAAGTTCGAGCGTCTTCCTGCGAGGTCGCTTTGCGCCGGATACCGCATTGCGGGAACGCTGTTACGCCTTGCTGACGCGCTCGGCGTACTCCCCGGTGCGGGTGTCGATCTTAACCACGTCGCCGATATTGATGAACAACGGCACCTGAAGTTCATAGCCGTTGTCGATCCTGGCGGATTTCAGCACGTTGGTGGCGGTGTCGCCGCGCGCGCCGGGTTCGGTCTCGGTGATGGTCTTCTCGATGAAGGTCGGCAGGGTGATTTCAATCGGCTGACCGTTGAACATCAAGAAATGGCAGGGATCGTTTTCCATCAGGAAATAGGTGTTGCGGCCGAGGAAGTCGGCGGAAACATGCATTTCCTCATAGGTATCGGCCACGCTGAAGATGTAGTTGTGACCGTCGGTATAGCTGTAAAAGGTGTCGATTTCCTCAAGGTCCGGCTTCTCAAGCTTATCGGTGGGACGATAGGTTTTTTCCATACCGATGCCGGTGATCATGTTCTTCATGCGGCAGCGGTAGAGCGCGGTACCTTTTCCGGGCTTGCAGAATTCGAACTCGGTGATGACCCACGGCGCACCGTCGATCTCCACTTTCAAACCCTTGCGCAAATCTGAAGCACTGTACATTGTTTCTCTCCGTTTATGAAAAATTGTTATCTACTACTATACACCGGCTTTATGAATATTTCAAACCAGACGCTTGCTTTTGCCCGAAAAACATGTACAATATGACGGCAAAGGAGATTCCAAATGAGAAGACGTTTTCTGATTTTCGGAGCCCATCCGGACGATTGCGACATTCTGTTCGGCGGCACCGCCCTTAAGTTGATTCCGCTTGGCGCCGAGGTATTTTTCGTATCGCTGACCAATGGCAACGCCGGCCATCAGACCATGACCCGGGAGGCGCTTGCCGAGCGCCGATTCACGGAAACCCAGAACTCAGCGAAAACAGCCGGGCTGATCGAATACCGGGTGCTCGGGCACGACGACGGAACCCTGATGCCCACCCTCGAAAACCGGCTTGAAATGATCCGGATAATCAGGGAGATCAATCCGGACGCGGTGTTCACCCACCGGCTTTGCGATTACCATCCCGATCATCGCGCCGCCTCCCAGTTGATGAACGACGCATCTTTTCTGGCCGCGGTTCCGCTGGTCTGCCCGGAAAACCCGATACCCGAGGACTTCAATCCGATCTACGGCTATCTGGCGGACGACTTCAACGATCCGTCGTCATTCAAGCCGGAAGCCGCCGTGCTGACCGACGACCAGATAGAAAGGAAAATCGATATGCTGGCCTGCCAGGAATCGCAGTTCTTCGAGTGGCTGCCCTGGTGCAATCGCCAACGCGATTTCGATCCGTCCGCCATGAACGAAGCTGAACGGCGCGATCACATATACCGCGGCTGGATCATGCGCGACATGAAGCGCGCCAACCGCTGGCGAGAGTTTCTGGACAATGTCTACGGAGACGCCGGACACCAAGCCCGCCACGCCGAATTTTTCGCGCTCATGCCGGTGCGCGGCGGGCAATCGGTCGAACGCCTTCGCGAACTTCTCGGCTAAAGCCAGTCGGCATCCCAGTTGAAGGCGGAGGTCTTTTCCTCCGCCGGATACCTTTCGTCCCTGATTTCTCCGGTGGAAGCCGGTCCCGGCAGGCATATCGAGTCCACCGTAACAATCTTCGACACCGCGCCGGGCACCACCCGGAAACGGTTGCCGCGACGGTCGGCCACCACGCCTGAAACCGAAAGACCGGCGCGAGTCTCAAGCAGTTCAAGCGCTCCGGAAACGTGACGCTGCAACGGCAGCACGGCATGTGCCGCCAACGACTCCGCCGCCTTGCGGTCGAGTTCCGGCCAGAGTTCGGCCATTCCCACCCCGTTGTCGCGCAACAAGATCACTGCCTGCGAATTGGCGGCCGGCAGCGGAAACACCGCGCGCACTTCGGCCTGCGGGAACCGCTTCATCAGTTGTACGCCGTAGACATTGGCGGCGAGAAAAATCAAAGTGCCGCCGGCCAGCGCCCGGCGTATCCTGTCTTCCAGCGCCGGAAGCTCCGGCTCGGGGCAGAATTGCGACAGCAAAAACACATTGTCTCGGCCCAGCACCGTCACTTCGGAACAGGCTGGCGCGGGAACGATGCCGCAATAATCGAAATAAAAGCGGCTGAGCGCCTTGCCGTCGGAACCGGCGGGCAGGTTGTCCTCCGCAAAACGGTAAAATGCACGGCGCGCCTCCTTGCGCAGCGAAGCCGGGAAAAAAAGCCGACCGTCGATTTCCACCTTGCATTTGCCAAGTGAAAACCGTTCCGAAGCGGTTTCGGCGAACACCGCGGTAATCTCATCCGCAGTTAGCGCACGGCTGGAAGCCTCCGCCAGATCAAGCGGCATCTCCCAGCGCAATCCGGCGCACTCCACGGAAATCCCGGACGCCCGTACGCGGATGTCGAGGTCGATCGGCTGCCGCTGGAGCGGCAGAGCCCCTGCCCGCCCGGACTGATCACGTACGCATTCGCCGATCTTGCACAGCACATCGCCCCTGGACGCTTCCGAGGAATCGCATTTGATGGTGCAAATCTCGCCGCCGCGCGCGGCGGAAACCGGCTTCCCGCTCACAAAAAGCGCGGCCGCGGTGATCGCCGGACCGTCCTCCTCGTAACGGCTGAGCAGCCGCAGCCGGTCGCCCCGGTGCAGCCGACCGGAAAGTTTCGCGGTAACCGCCCCTTCGGATACCCGGATGACGGTCCCGACCGGAAATCCCCATACCCCGGGCGAATCCGGCACCACAATGGCTGACGGCTTCCCGGCATAGAATCCGGCCGATGCCCGGCGCCCGGCCGTGCGTTCCAGCATCCTTGCCGCCTCCGCAGTAGCCGCCGGATCACCGGGATTGTCAAGCGCCAGCCGGTAGGCGGCAACCACATTTGCAACATAGTCGGCTTTCTTTAGCCGTCCCTCTATCTTCAGTGAATCGACTCCTATCTTAACCAGCTCCGGCAGCAACGCCAGGGTGTTGAGGTCGGCGGGGCTGAACAGATATCCTTCGCGCCCCGCGCCGGAATAAAACCGGCGGCACGGCTGCTTGCACTTGCCGCGATTGCCGCTTGCTCCACCGAGATACGAGGAAAAGAGGCAGCCGCCGGAAAGCCCGCAGCACAGCGCCCCATGCCCGAACACCTCCAGCTCGATCCGGCATCTGCGGCGAATGGCGGCAAGCTCGGTCAGCGTGATCTGGCGTTCGAGAATCACTCTCGACACGCCGAGCGAAGCGGCAAATTCCACTCCCGCCGAATTATGAATGCCCATCTGGGTGGAAGCATGCACGGGAATGCCGGGAAAATACTCGCGCAGCAGCCGCAGCACTCCGAGATCCTGCACGATCACCGCGTCCGGCGCAAGCGCGCAAAGCGGATCCAGCAGCTCCATGACCTCGGCCAGTTCGGTCTCCTTCACCAGCGTGTTGACCGCCACATGCACCTTTTTCCCGAGGCCGTGGGCATAAGCCAGCAGTCGCGAAAGCTGGTCGAATGTGAAATTCTCGGTGCGTTCGCGCGCATTGAATTTGGACATTCCGAGATAGACCGCATCCGCTCCGGCGTCGAACGCCGAGAGCGCGGTGCCGATACCGCCGGCAGGCGCTAAAAGTTCCATTTTACCACTCAAATAAATTTCCTTCCGGCGCCGCCGGCGCAAGATTTCAACATAACGGATACCCGCATCCACTCCAGCCGCCGATGATGTTCAAGGCAGAAAATAAACGGAAGCCGGGCGGTTCACGACCGGCTGGAATCAGATCTTGGTTTCGATCTTCTGATTGCACTTGGGGCAGCGTATCTGGGTGCCCAGCATCGACACATCGAACTCTATCTTCTGATTGCAAGCCGGACAGCGCACTTTGCACTCTATCACCATCGCAATTCGAGCAACGTCCTTGATGGTCGGCTTGGGCGGCACCAGCGGCTCGCGGGACACCATCTGGGCCACCGTCTGTTCCGGTTTCGCGACGGCCGGAGCGGAGGCCGGCTTGAACTTGCTGCAATTCGGGCAAAAATCGCGCGGGTCGGCATCCGGCGGAACATTTTCCACCAGACGTCCGCACACGGGACAAATCGAAGTCGGATACATATTGGCCATGCGGACACTCCTTAATTTTTATTATGAATTATACTCATATTCCGAGCCATTTGCAAGCCCATGAGCCATTTTTTTGTAAAAAACCGCTTGCTTTTTTCGCAGGCGGCGTTATGCTTATCATTGGAACGCAAACTTCAACCCGACAGCTGAAAACGTGGACGACACCAAAACTCAAGTCTGGACGCCTGACGATGGTTTTTTCGACAGGCAGGCCAAGCGCCAGCCGGCGGTTCCTCCGCCGATAGTGCAGGCCGACCTTTCCCATTTTGCCGAACTTCCGATGGACGACCTCGTCTCGGCCGCACGGAAATACGAGAAAAAAGTCAACCAGATGCTTGAGCTGTGCGACGCTCAGCAGATGCTGCCGCCAATGGCGTTCTGTTCAAATCCGCCGTCGCGAGTGCCGACCATCTCCGATCGTTCCGCGCTGCCCGCCAACTTGTGGTACATCGGCGATTTGCATGGCGACCTGCTGAGCCTGGTCGCGTCACTGGACTACATCGACCATTTCCCGGCCGAAGAGCCGCCCACCATCGTATTCCTCGGCGATGCTTTCGACCGCTTCGGATACGGATATGAAGTGCTGCTGGTCATCTTCAACCTTATGCTCGAACGACCGGGAAAAATCATGTTCCTGGTAGGCAACCACGATGTCGAGCTTTACTATAAAAAGCGGTTCAATGTGTTCTATCCCGGCGTGATGCCGGCAAATTTTTGCGAATGGCTGAACGTAAGCCTGTCGGAAAAACCGGAGCTCTCGATTTTCGGCCAGCGGCTGATAACCCTGATGCGGCGAATGCCCCACGCACTTTTCCTGCCCGACGGCATGGTCGCCGCCCACGGCGGAGTGCCGCATACCGACGTGCAGCGTACCATCCACAGCCCCGCCGATCTGGATACCATCAACGCCAGACAGGATTTTGTGTGGGGCCGTTTCGATCCGCGTCATCCGAGGGTGATGCCGGACCGCGCCCGCAAGGACGTTCGGCTGGGATATCAGGATTTCAACGACTTCTGCGATGTGGCTTCCGAAGCGCTCGACATGCCGGTGATGCGCATGATCCACGGCCATGAACACCCGCTCGAACAATGGATGTTCTACCCGCGATACCTGATGAATCCTATTCTGACCATCAACACCCACCGCATCGCCACGGCATCCGGCAGCATCGACAAGATCGCGGTGGCACGCCACCGCCCGGACACGCTGCCGGAAGTGCACCTGCTGGAACTGGCGGCGAAGGCGGAATAGATCCGGCTCAATCGCCGATTCGCTCGCTCACGATGAAATGCGGACGTGCCTTGGTTTCAATATATATCTTGCCCACATATTCGCCGAGAATCGCCATCACGAACAGCTGGGCACCGCCCAGCAGCCCGACAAACGCGATCATGCTGGTCCAGCCGCGTATGGTGTCGCCGACAAAATACGCCCACAGGAATATGCCTAGCAGCACCAGCGAAAACAGGAACACCACCGCACCCAGCAGGGCGGCCAGCCGCAGCGGCACCACCGAAAAGCTGGTGATTCCGTCCCAGGCGAACGCCAGCATTTTGCGCAGCGGATATTTGGTGACTCCGGCTGTGCGCGGCTTGCGTTCGTAAAACACCTTGCCGGTGCGAAACCCCAGCAGCGGCACCACACCGCGCAGGAACAGATTGCGCTCGTTGAAACTGTGAAGCGTCTCCACCGCGCGGCGGCTCATCAGACGGAAGTCGGCGGCGTTCTCCACTATTTTCACCCCCAGAAAAGTCATCAGATGATAGAAGAAATTGGCGGTGAACCGTTTGAAAAAAGTGTCGGTATTCCGGGAAGAACGCACACCGACCACCACCTCACAGCCGCTGTAATACTGCTCTACCATGCTCCGGATGGTGGTGTGGTCGTCCTGCAAATCGGCATCGATCGATACGTATATGTCGGCCGAGTTGGAAAAAAGTCCGGCCAGCAGCGCCCCCTGATGACCGAAGTTGCGGCTTAGCGACAGCCCTTTGACCAACGGGTCTTTCTCCGCCGTTTCGCGGATGATGTCCCATGTACAGTCGGCGCTGCCGTCGTTGACAAAACACAGATAACTGGACGGAGATACCAGTTTTTCCACGATAAGGCCGCGCAAAAACTCCGAAAGCACGGACGCACTTTCAGGCAGTGCCTCCTCTTCGTTGTAGCACGGCACGATGATTGCGAGCTGAGCCGGATTTCCCATGTGAGCCTCGGTGGTTTTATTGCGGAAAATCAAATTCGTATTCGAACAAATCGCCGATCTTGCCGATCGCCTCGTCCTCGTTCGGCCCCTCCACCCGCAGAGTGGCGGTTTCGCCGCATTGCAGGCCGAGGGAAATCAGGTTCAATATACTGGTAAGTTCGGTGGAACCATTGGCGGTGACCACCTCGAACTGTTCATTAGGAAACTCGTTCATGATCACGGTGAGGATGGCGCTCGAGGGCCGGCAGTGTATGCCGGCCTTATTGTGGATGGTAACGATTCGTTCCCTCATATCATCTCCTGTTTTCGGGTTGTCAACCGACGATGGAACCAGGCTCGACCTCGCCGTCGAGCGTCACCAGTCGCAAATTCTTGCCGCATTTTGCCGCCAACAGCATACCGTAGGATTCCACCCCGCGTATGGTGGCTGGCACCAGGTTGGCCACCAGCACGATGGTTTTGCCGACCATCTGCTCCGGCGCGTAGAATTCGGCAATGCCGGAAACGATCTGCCGGGGCGACTTCTCACCGGCATCCACCGACAGCTTGAGCAACTTCTTGGCATCTGGCACCCGTTCCGCCGCAATCACTTTCGCCGCCACCAGCCGGGTGCGGAAAAATTCATCAATCGTCACCGGAGGCAGTTCCGGAACAATTTCATCGCGTGCCGCCTTCTTTTCAAATTTCTCCACCGCCTGCGCTTCGGCGGGCTTTATGCGCATGAACAACGGCTCCGCCTCACGGACATGTTTGCCTACCATCGGCTTACCGCCGGTGGTGAGGTCGCGGATATTGCAGTCGAGTTCGCGCGGCAACCCCAGGGTTTCGCGCAGCTCGCCCATCTTCTCGGGCATCACCGGGTAGAGCAGCACCGACACTTGGCGCAACAGTTCGCAAGAGCTATAAATCACGGTGCTCAGCCGCGCGATGTCGCCGTTCTTGGCCAGCGCCCAGGGCGCGGTTCTTTCAATATAGCGGTTCCCGGCGCGCACCGCGTCCATCACCGCCGCGATCCCGGCGTCCAGCCGCATTTCGCGGATCGAATTCTCGGTGACGACGATCGCGTTGTGCAACGCGGTGAACAACTCGTTCTCCTCGATACCCAGCTCGCCCGGAGCAGGTATCTCCCCGCCCATGCGGACGACGGTTTTGGCCACCCGGCTCAGCAAGTTGCCCAGATCGTTGGCAAGGTCGCTGTTATAGCGCAGAATGAAGGCTTCCTCGGTAAAACTGGCATCGTTGCCCAACGTCATTTCGGCCAGCAGAAAATAGCGGAACGCATCCACGCCGTATTTATCGATCATGTCCATCGGGCTGACGGCGTTGCCGCGCGATTTGCTCATCTTGTCGCGTCCGGCCAACCACCACCCGTGCGCGAAAATGGTTTTCGGCATCGGCACGTTCATCGCCTTCAGCATGGTGGGCCAGTAAACGGTATGGGTGGTGAGAATGTCCTTGCCGATCAGGTGATAGGACGCCGGCCACCATTTGTTGAACGTTTCCTCGTCCTGCAGATAACCTATGCCGGAAATGTAGTTGATCAGCGCGTCGAACCAGACATAGCAGACATAATCCCGGTTGAACGGCAGCTCGATGCCCCAAGAAAGCCGCGACTTCGGCCTCGAAATGCAAAGGTCGTTCAACGGTTTCTTCAGGAAACCAAGCGTCTCGTTGGCGCGAAACGCCGGCTGGATGAACTCCGGGTGGGTCTGGATGTAATCGACCAGCCACTCTTGATAACGGCTCATGCGGAAAAAATAGTTTTCCTCCACGATCTCGGTCACGTCGCGCCCGCATTCCGGGCACTTGCCGTCCACCAGATCTTTTTCGGTGAAAAACCGCTCGTCCGGCACGCAGTACCAGCCGGAATAGGAGGCCTTGTAAATCAGATCGCGGTCATAAAGATCCTGCAGGATTTTGCTTACCACTTCCTTGTGATAGGGCTCGGTGGTACGGATGAAGCGGTCATTGGTAATATCCAGCCGAGTCCACAATTCCTGAAATCGCACCACCGTCTCGTCGCACTGCTCTTTGGGGGTAATGCCTTTTTCGGCGGCGGCCTTCTGCACCTTCTGGCCATGCTCGTCGGTGCCGGTCAGAAAAAAGGTCGGCTCCCCCAGCAGCCGGTGAAAGCGGGCCAGTACGTCGGCCAGCACGGTGGTGTAGGCGTGGCCTATGTGCGGTTTGTCATTTACATAGTAAATCGGGGTGGTAAGATAAAAAGTATCTTTTCCCATAGGGTTGAACCTCCAAAAGAAAATTATGTTATCGAGTAATAATGTAACTGAATAACGCCGGTTTGCAAACTTTAAAACATATAAAATCGTGCTATATTTGCTCCGGTATTATTTGCACATCGGCTTTTCGCGTCCGCAAAAACGGCGGAAAAAGCCGCCGGGCCGGCCGGATTTTGCCATGCCGGCATCGAAAATCATGAGGAGAAAACCATGTCCGATCACAAACTTCCGCTTCGTGCCGAACTGCCCGGGCAGCTCACCTGGGATCTTTCGCCGGTCTACGCCTCCGCCGAGGCATGGGACGCCGATTTTGCAGAACTCGCCGGACTGATTGAAAAAGTCCAGACGTTCCGTGGAAAACTTTCCGATGCTCCATCAACTTTGCGCGACGCCTTTGCCGCCATCGACGATCTTGAGCGCCTTGCCGAAAAGCTCTACGTCTACGCCCATCTACGGCACGATGAAAACACCGCGGACGGCGTCAACTCCGCACGCAAGGGCCGGATATCGGCACGCTTCGCAGAAATCTCGGCCGCCTGCGCATGGTTCGAACCGGAGGTGCTCGCGCTGGACGACGACGCCTCCCGCAAGTTCCTCGACTCTCCCGAACTGGCGTTCTACCGCCGATCGCTGTCGCGTCTGCTTGAAAGCCGGGAGCACATCCTTTCCGCCGCCGAGGAAACCATCCTCGGATCGCTCGCCGACGTGCTCGGCTCTCCCGACCATATATACAGCATAATGAATGACGCCGACCTCGCGTTCCCCAAAGTCGCCGACGACTCCGGACGGAAGATAGAGCTTACCCACGGCAACTACATAAAGTTTCTCGAATCCGCCGATCGACGGGTTCGCCGCAACGCTTTCAAGACGATGTTCTCAACCTACGGAAAATTCCGTAACACCTTCGCCGCCACCCTTGACGGCGCCGTGAAATGTCACGCCATCGACGCCCGGCTGCGCCACTATCCCTCCGCTCTCGCCGCCGCGCTGTTTCCCGACCGGGTACCCGAACCGGTCTACACCGGACTGATCTCCGCCGTCCGCGCCAACCTCGCGCCGATGTTCCGTTACATCGAACTTCGCCGCAAAGCGCTGAAACTGCGCAAGATCAACATGTACGACCTCCATTGTCCGCTGCGCCCGGCCTGCCGCGCCGAGTACTCCTGGGACGAGGCCAAAACCACCGTCCGCAACGCGCTTGCCCCGATGGGGCCGGAATACCTTGCCGCTCTCGACCGCGCATTCGACGAACGCTGGATCGACGTACCCGAATGCCGCGGCAAACGTTCCGGCGCCTACTCCAGCGGCTGCTTCGACACTCCACCCTACATGCTGTTGAACTTTCATGGCACGCTGAACGATGTGTTCACCCTTGCACATGAGCTGGGGCACTCCATGCACAGCCACTATTCAAACTTTGCCCAGCAGTATCACTACGCCGATTACAGCATCTTTGTGGCCGAGGTGGCCAGCACCACCAACGAGATACTGCTTCAGCGCTATCTGATGGACCACTGCGACTCCAAGGAGCTGAAAATCCATCTGGTAAGCCATCTGCTCGACGAAATCCGCGGCACCGTCTACCGCCAGACCATGTTCGCCGAATTCGAACTGCTGGTGCACCGCCTGGCCGAACAGGGCACTCCGCTCACCGCCGATCTGCTCGACGACGAGTACTTCAAGCTGAATGCCGCCTACTATGGCCCCAATCTGCAGGCCGACGAGCTCATCCGCCACGAGTGGGCCCGCATACCGCACTTTTATTACGATTTTTACGTATACAAATATGCCACCGGCATGTCGGCCGCCATGATGCTGGCCGAAAATCTGCTCTCCGGCGATAAGACGAAACACGACGCCTACTTCGGCTTCCTCAAGGCCGGTTCCTCGCGCGACGTGCTGGATATCATGAAGGCGGCCGGCGCCGACCTCGCCACCCCGGCTCCGGTCGAAGCCTGCCTCGCCGCATTCGACCGGCTGGTCGCCGAACTCGAGCTGCTACTGGCATAAAACCTCCCCCGGCGGTTCGGAAAATCCGTCCGCCGGGGTTGTTTCATATCATGTTTTACGACTTTTCTCTTGATTTTTCAAAGTAGACAGGCTATTTTTTCAACGTAATTCCTCTTGCGATGCTTGCTTTTTATGAAATCGGGACTAGATTTAGTAACGGTTACCAAATATGAAAGGAGACGAGAAAATGCCAGAACTGAACAATTCCAAGACCAAGGCCAATTTGGAGTACGCGCTCGCCGGTGAATCGATGGCGCGCAACAAGTACACCTACTTCGCCAGCGTCGCCCGCAAGGAAGGCTACGAGCAGATTGCCGCGATCTTCGAAGAGACCGCCAACAATGAAAAAGAGCATGCAAAACTCTGGTTCAAGGAACTCGGTCTGTTGAGCAATACCGAGGCCAATCTGATCTCCGCCGCCGCCGGCGAGCACGAGGAATGGACCCATATGTACAAAGAGTTCTCCGAAATTGCCGCCGCCGAGGGTTTCGAAGATCTGTCGCGCCGCCTTGCGCGGGTGGCGGAAGTTGAAAAGCGCCATGAAAAGCGTTACCTCGACCTGCTCGAAAACATGAAGAAAAACCAGGTTTTCCAGCGCAAACCGGCGGTACGCTGGGAGTGCCGCAACTGCGGATTCGTCTACGAAGGCGAAAAAGCTCCGGAAATGTGTCCGGTATGCAAACATCCGCTGGCGTTTTTCCAGATCGAGCCCAACAACTACTGATATCGCTGATAGCAACTGAAAAACCGCCTTGTCCCTTCCGGACAAGGCGGTTTTTGTTTGACAAAAAGCTGTGCGCCGTATATCTTATCTGGGCCGACGGGTCTTCTTGACCCGTCCGCGCCCGCCGGACACCGGTCCGCGCTTCTTCGGCGCTGACTTGCGCTCACTGCGCGCCGGGGTATGTACGCTGGCCACCTTTTTCGGGCGGGAGCGCAGTTCCACCACAATCGGTTGACCGACAAAATCGAACGCCTGACGCAAGGCATTCTTCAGATAGGCGAGATAGTTGTCGGCGCAATACTTCTTGTCGTTGACAAACAGCACGAAGCGCGGCGGCGCCGATGAAACCTGCGCACCGTAGTAGAACTTCAGCGGCGCATTGCCGATGACTGGCGGCGTGGTCTTTTCGAACGCGTCCGACAGCACCTGATTAACCGTGCTGGTGGGCATCCGCAAACCGACAAACCCCATCACCTCCGCGATGCTGTCCAGCAGTTTGGAAAGATTGCGCTTCTTGGCGGCGCTCAGCAGCACCAGCGGCGCGAAGCTCATGCCCGGCAACGAATAACGAACCTGCTCGACCACTTCGGAGGCCGGATATTCCGAACAAAGATCCATCTTGTTAACCGCCAGCACGCAGGCGCGGCCCGAGCGTTCGATCATGCCGGCGATGCGGCGATCCTGAGCGGTAACGCCGTCGATGCCGGCTTCGATAACCATGACCACCAGATCGGCTCGTTCGATCGCGGTCTGGCTGCGCATAACGCTGAACATCTCCACCGCCCCGTCAACCTTGCTCTTCTTGCGCAACCCGGCGGTATCGATCAGCACCGCCGGATGCGCTGAACCGCGAAATTCCAGAGAAAAATCCACGTCGATCGCGTCGCGAGTGGTGCCGGGAACGTCGGAAACCATCACCCGATCCTCGCCCAGCAAAGCATTTATCAGGCTGGACTTGCCAACATTGGGCCGACCGACCACCGCGATCTTGACCGGCGGTTCGGCCGCCTCCTCCTCTTCCGGCGCGGAGACCGGCAGCAGTGCCGCAACCTTGTCCAGCAGCACGGAAATGCCGCTGCGATGCTGACAGGAAACCGGAAAAACGTTTTCAAAACCAAGACCGCTCATCTCGGCCGCATCGCGCTCCAAGCCGGGGTTGTCGGCCTTGTTGGCCACCACCACCACCGGTTTGCCGGAGCTGCGCAGCTTTTGCGCGGCCTCCTCGTCGAGAGCGGTAAGACCGTTCTGGACGTCGGTAACCATTATGAGGACATCGGCATCCGCCAGCGCGCAATCAACCTGGCCGGCGATGCGCTCATCCCACATCTCAAGATTACGGCTTTCCCCGAAACGCATGGCGAGGCCGCCGGTGTCGATAAGTTCGAAGCGCTTGCCGTTGTGGACGGTCGGCGCGATGACCCGGTCGCGGGTCACGCCCGGCATCTCGTGCACAATGCTGATGCGCATGCCGACAATTGCGTTGAACAGGCTGGATTTACCTACATTGGGCCGGCCGACGATTGCCGCCACCGGCAGTTTGCGGCGCGTGGCGCCGTCTGGCTGATTCGAATTTTCAGGCATTAATTTTTACTCGGTCTTGGTGGTGAAGGAGAATTCTATTTCCCGCCGGATACCATCGTCTTCCTCAACCGCCACGGCATTGTCCGCGGCTTCGGCGGTCTCGGAGTCGACACCGGCGGCGCCGCCGTCACGCCCGCCGGACGGAGCCGCGGCAACGGACGCGGCGGTCTCGCCTTCGGTCGGCACCGGCATGTCCTTGATGACTACGCGGTAGCGGAACGTCTTGTCTTCATTGGTCAATATCAACTGCTTGGGCGTCCATTCGCCCATGACTTCAAGGTCGGAAATGCGGGCGTTGCCGAACAGTTTCCGGCCGGATTCGCTGCCCAGCGGAATCGTGGCAAGCGCGGTAAACCGCCAGACAGGATCGCCCAACTCGGCATACATGGACAGGTTGCGGAACTCAAGGTCCCCGAACTTGCAGTACTCCACCTCCACGCGCATCTCCTTGCCGTCGCGCTGGCAACGGATATGGCGCGCGGTGCCGGGATTCGCGAAGAAACTGTTCTCGAAGCCGAAACTTCCGGTGAACTTCCCGGTGGCGCAAACCGCCGATTGGTCTCCGGTTATAACGCACACCGCCTGGCCGTTGTTCAGCTGGAACGGGAATCCCTGCTCCTCAAAAAACGCGCCAAGCGGCACAACCTTGTTTTCTCCGGAACTGTCGATGTGGGCGTGAAGCGCCAGAGACGCGCCCACCGCCGAAACGATTATCACGACCCATAGAATCAGCCGGGTTACCTGTTTACTCATATCCGCCCTTGTTTTGACAATAACACAAAATTAATATACCACAAAAAAAGCCGATTGAAAGCACCGCCGCTTTGAAAATGTGGAAAAACAGCTATATTGTAGTAAAAATGAGATCGGAACCGGGTCAATCATGGGCAAACACAAAGTAAGAACTTTCATTACGGGTGTGGGCGAAGACACCGTGCGCGAGGTGGACAACGCGGTGAGCCGGATCGCCTTTATCGGCGACGTCACCGGCGCCTCCGCGGAAACCCTGCTCAAGCCCCACAAGATGCGCTGGCGCGAGCTGGTGTATTATCTCGACCTTTGCGGGCGCCGGGCGATGCCCATTGTGATGGCAATATGTTTTCTCATGGGCGTGATTCTCGCGTTCCAGTCGGCTTTCCAGATGCGCAAATACGGCGCCGAGATATTCGTGGCCGACCTGCTTGCCTTTTCCATCCTCAAAGAACTCGGCCCGCTGATGGTGGCGGTAATCGCCACCGGCCGCGCCGGCTCCAGTTTCGCGGCCGAGATCGGAACCATGAAGGTGGACGAGGAAATCAACGCCCTGGAGACCATGGGCATCCATCCGGTTCGCTTTCTGGTGATTCCCAAACTGGCGGCCATGGTCATCTCGCTGCCGCTGCTGACCGTGATCGGCGACATCGCCGGACTGCTCGGTGGACTGGCGGTGGCGATGGTTTATCTGGACATGCCGGCGTCAGCGTATATTTCTCGCACGATCGAGGTCCTGCGTCCGGACGTACTTTACATGGGCGTGCTGAAAACCGTGGTGTTCGGCGCGATCATCACCGTAATCGGGTGCCATTGCGGATTCTCAGCCGACACCGACGCACAAGGCGTCGGGCGGGCCACCACCCGGGCAGTGGTTTCGGGCATTTTCGCGGTGGTTCTGGCCGACGCGGTGCTTACACTGATTTATATGGCGTGGGGGTACTGAGCCATGGCGGACGAGAGTATCATCGAAGTAAAATCGCTGACCGTGGGGTACGGCAAATCGCCGCTGCTCGAGAACCTCAACTTCGAGGTCCGGCGCGGCGAGATATTCGGCATCCTCGGCAACTCCGGGTCCGGCAAAAGTACAGTGCTCAAGCATCTTATCGGGCTGTTCCGGCCGATGGCGGGAACGGTCACGGTGTTCGGAAACGACCTGAACACGGCGGATGAAAGCCGCCGCCGGGAAATCATGAGCCGGTTCGGAGTCACCTATCAAGGGGGCGCGTTGTTCGGATCAATGACCCTGCGGGAAAACGTGGCGTTGCCGCTGGAGGAGTTCACCGAGCTTTCAAAGCCGGAGATTACCGAGATCGCGATGGAAAAGCTGGCACTGGTGGGACTTGAGCAGTTCGCCGACTTTCTGCCGTCCGATATATCAGGCGGCATGATGAAGCGCGCCGGACTGGCCCGGGCACTGGCGCTCGATCCGGAACTGCTGTTTTTCGACGAACCATCGGCCGGACTCGACCCGATCATGTCGGCCGAACTCGACCGTCTGATACTATCCCTGCGGGACGACGCAAACGCCACCGTAGTGGTGGTCACCCACGAACTGCCGAGCATCTTCTCAATCACAGACCGGGTGATAATACTGGACAAAACGACCCGCGGCATTATCGACTCCGGCGACCCGCGCGCCTTGCGCGACCATTCCGAACACCCCTACGTGCGCGAGTTTCTCACCCGCGGCGGCATGAACGGCATGAATAAACTGAAGTGAAGCGAAAGGATTCAAAATATGGTTGAAGTCAGCAGATTCAAACTCGGGCTCTTCGTTCTGGGAGCACTGGCGCTGCTGGTGGCGGCACTGATGGTGCTTGGTATTTCCGAGCGCTTCGCACCCAAGGCAAAGCTGGTCACCTATTTCACCGAATCGGTGCAGGGGCTGGACGTGGGCAGCCCGGTGAAGTACAAAGGCGTGCCGATCGGGCGGGTCAGCGCCATCTACATCGACACAAAAGACAAGAAAGTCCGCGTGGATATGGATGTCGATCTCAAGAGCTTCACCGTCTCCAACCAGGAAAGCGCAATGATGAGCGTGCGCAGCTTCTACGATTTCTGCGCCAACGAGCGGGCGCTGGGGCTGCGCTGCCGGCTCGACTACAGCGGGCTTACCGGCATGAAATACATCGAGCTGGACTACTTTGACCAGCCCATCCCCGACGAGGCCAGACGGCCGCAGCAGCTGGACGAAGTCACCGGCCGCTGCCTCATTCCTTCGGTTCCGTCCACTCTTACCGACATTCTCGGCAAGTTCAATCTTTCACTGGAAAAGATCGCCTCGGTCGATTTCGAAGGCATCTCGAAACGGATGATGGACTCGCTTAAAGATTTTTCCGATATCCTCGGCGACCCGAATCTGAAGGCTTCCATCACCCGGCTCGGAGCCATCACCGCCAACCTCGAGGAAATCAGTTCCTCAATGGCCGGCAGCATCACCAAGGAGTCGGTCAGCGAACTGATGAACGAGCTCAAGCGGACGCTTAACGAGATCGACATGCTTTCCGCCGAATTGTCGGCCCAGGTCAAGGCCTCGCGCTGGGACGAAACCAGCAAGGCGATCCGCAAGTCGGCGGTGAAATTCGACGACATGCAGCGGGATCTTTCCGTAACCGCCGCCAAGCTGAACGACGTGCTCGATACGGTCAGCTCCCTCGCCAACTACCTGAACGAGGATCCCGGCGCGCTGATCTCCGGCAAGAGCCGCCCGCCGCGCCAATAAGGGGAAACAATCCGTTCCGGCGGTAGTTTTTCGCTTTGATTTTAACCGACGAACGTGTTATATTAGAAAGTTTTAATCGATTAACTAAATTAATCCGGAGATATATCATGGACCAGAAACAGCTCGACGCATTATCCTACCATAGCGACCCCGTGCCGGGAAAGCTGAACGTCATACCTTCCAAACCATGCGCCACCGCGCGCGAGCTATCCTTTGCCTACACCCCCGGCGTGGCCGTTCCCTGCCTTGAGATCAAGAACGATCCGGCAAAAGTCTGGGAGTACACCGTGAAGGGCAATATGGTGGCGGTGGTCTCCGACGGCACCGCGGTGCTGGGCCTGGGCAATATCGGCCCGGAGGCCGGGTTGCCGGTGATGGAAGGTAAATGCGTATTGTTCAAACGCTTCGCCGATATTGACGCCGTCCCGCTCTGCCTCGGCAAAGTGTTCAATGAAAAAGGCCGCACCGACCCGAAAACCCTGATCGCCACAGTTGAAAAACTTGAGCCCACCTTCGGCGGCATCAACCTCGAAGACATCGGCTCCCCGGCCTGCTTCGAAGTCGAACAGACCCTCAAGAAGACCATGAACATCCCGGTGTTCCACGATGACCAGCACGGCACCGCCATCATCTCTCTGGCGGCGCTTTTGAACGCGCTCGAACTGATTGGCAAGAAGATCGGCGACTGCCGCTTCGTGGTGAACGGCGCCGGAGCCGCCGGCATCTCGTGCAGCGAATTTTATGTGCGCGCCGGAGCCGACCGCGCCAAATTCATCCTTTTTGATTCCAAGGGCGCCATCACCACCAAACGCACCGACCTCACCGCCGAGAAGCAGCGTTTCGCCGCCGACACCGAATGTGAAACCCTGGCCGACGCTCTGCGCGGCGCCGATGTGTTCCTCGGGCTGTCGGTCGGCAACTGCGTTACCAAGGAAATGGTGGCGTCCATGGCGCCCGGCGCGGTGATCTTCGCCATGGCCAACCCCACCCCCGAAATATTCCCGGCCGACGCCTGGGCCGCCGGAGCGGCGGTGGTAGGCACCGGACGCACCGACTTCCCGAACCAGATCAACAACGTTCTCGGGTTCCCCGGCATCTTCCGCGGCGCGCTGGACGTGCGCGCCACCGACATTACCGAGAACATGAAGCTTGCCGCCAGCCGCGCGCTCGCCCACGTCGCAAAACTGCCGGTCTCGAAGGAAGCTCTGGACGTGCTCAAGGTCGCCTATCCGGAAGATTACGCCAACGGCATGTTCGAGGGCGAAAAACAGCTCAAGAAAACTTGCGTCATCCCCAAGCCGTTCGACCCGCGGGTGGTGCCGGCGGTGGCCCGTTTCGTGGCGGAAGCCGCTATGAAGGACGGCGTGGCGCGACAGTTGATCGATGATCTCGAAGCCTATGAGCGCGCTCTTTTCATACGTATTGCAGAAGCCAACCAGAACTGAAACCAACAGGGAAGTCATGAAGAAAATCAGAATTATGATCGTCGGCTACGGAAACGTCGGCCGTGGAGTCAAACTTGCAATCGACCGCAATGAAGACCTTGAGCTCGTCGGAGTGGCCTCCCGCCATCCGGAGCGGGCGGCGGCCGAACTCGCCGGAATACCGGTGGTATCCGCCTCCGATGAAAAGGCAATGCTGGCGCTGACTCCCGATGTGGCGATTCTCTGCGGCGGATCCAAAAACGACCTTCCCCAGCAGGGTCCGGCGTTCTCCAAACTGTTCAATACCGTGGACAGCTTCGACCATCACGACCGCATCCCCGAATATTTCTCCTCCATGGAAGAATCGGCGCAGGCCGCCGGACATGTAGCGGTTATCTCGACCGGTTGGGATCCCGGTATTTTCTCACTCGAACGCACCCTTGCCAACGCGTTCATCCCCGGCGCCGCGGCGCGCGGCTTCTACGGGCTGACTCCGCGCGGCGGACTTTCGATGGGGCACTCCGATGCGCTGCGCACCATACCCGGCGTCAAGGACGCCCGCCAGTACACTCACGCAATCCCCGCCGCCATCGATGAAGTCCGCAACGGCGCCGATCGGGTGTTCAGCCCCGGCGACCTGCACACCCGCGAGTGCTTCGTGGTGCTTGCTCCCGGCGCGGACGCCGCCGCCATCGGCAAGGAGATCGAGTCCATGCCCGGATACTTCGCCCCGTACAAGACCACCGTGCATTTCGTCTCGGAAGAATATCTCCGCGACAACTGCCAGGGATTCCCGCACGACGGCTGCGTGGTGGCCACCGGCACCACCGGCGATGGAAACCTCGCCCAGGTCGAATTCCACTGCCGCTGGGGCAGCAATCCCGAGGCCACCGGCAACGTTCTGGCCGCCCATGCCCGTGCCGCGGCAAGACTGGCGGCAGAAGGCCGTACTGGCGCTTTCACCATCCTCGACATTCCGGCAGCCTATCTTTCGCCGCATGACCGGGCGACTTTGTTGAAGAAATTTATGTGATACGGCTTGAAATATCGCTGATTTGTAGTATCTTAAGTAGTCCGTGCGCCCATGGCATCCGATCATCTGCCCCCGGCGGCACGGCAAGAGTTCCGGCGTTTCGGTAATTTCGGTAAAAATTTCCGGAACAATGGAGAAGCGAAAAATCTGTTTTTTTTGCAGGAAAAATTATGAAAACTTATCTGGCAAAAACCGGCGAGATCAAACGCGAAAACGTGATTGTGGACGCGTCCGAGGCTCCGGTGGGCCGTCTGGCAGTCATGATAGCCAACGCTCTGCGTGGCAAGGACAAACCCACTTATACCCCGCATATCGATACCGGCGCGTTCGTGATCGTGATCAATGCGGCGAAGGCCGTCTTCACCGGCCGCAAGAGTGAAAACAAAGAGTACGAAAACTTCTCCGGCTATCCGGGCGGGCGCAAGGTCGTCACCGCCAAGGAAGTCCGGGCGAAAAATCCCGAGCGCATAATCGAAGACGCCGTTTGGGGCATGATGCCCAAGGGCCGCCTCGGTCGGGCACAGTTCCGTAAGCTGCGCGTTTATGCCGGCGGAGAGCATCCGCATACCGCTCAGCAACCCCGCAAACTTACTTTGGAGTAATTGAATCATGGCTAACAGCAGTGATATGATTTGGGCCACCGGCCGCCGCAAGTGCGCGATCGCGCGTGTTCGCATTACTCCCGGCACCGGCAAGATCATGGCCAACGGCAGGGACTGGAAGGATTACTTCACCACCGAGGCCCTGCGCGGCTACATCATGCAGGTGTTCCAGGTGGTCAACGGCATCGACAAGTATGACGTGTTCGTCACGCTTGACGGCGGCGGCATCGCCGGCCAGGCCGGCGCACTGCGCCACGGCGTGGCCCGCGCCCTGATCGCCCATGATGAAAACCTCCGCGGAGCTTTGAAGGCCGCCGGAATGCTGACCCGTGACGCCCGCGTCAAGGAACGCAAGAAGCCCGGTCAGCCCGGAGCCCGCAAGCGCTTCCAGTTCTCGAAACGTTAACCGTTTACGAGGAATACCATGGCAAAAATTCGAGTGGCGGTGGTCGGCGCCGCCGGTTATGCCGGCGAGGAGTTGTTGCGCATTCTGCTGCGGCACCCCGGGGTGGAAATCACCGCGATCACTTCGCGCAAGAACGCCGGGCAGGGCGTGGACACTGTGTTTCCGCGCTTTGCCGGCAGCGGGTTGACTTTCGTCGAACCCGATGCCGAAAACCTGGCCAAGTTGTGCGATGCGGCGTTTCTCGCTCTCCCGCACGGCCTCGCCACCGAATATGCCATTCCGCTGTTGAAGCTCGGCGTGAGAGTCATAGACATCTCCGCCGACTTCCGGCTTCGCTCAACCGCCAAATATGAGGAATACTACGGCCAGCCGCACCCGGCTCCGGAACTTCTGAAAGAGGCGGTGTACGGCCAGCCTGAACGCTACCGTGAACAGCTCAAGGGGGCCAATCTGGTCGCCTGCGCAGGCTGCTACGTCACCAGCATAATTCTGGGTTCCTGTCCGTTGCTGGAAGCGGGGCTGGTCAAGACGACCGGCATTGTCGCCTCCTCGATGAGCGGAGTAACCGGTGCGGGGCGCAAGGTGGATTTGGCCTACATTTTCCCCGAATGCAATGAAAGCCTGAAAGCCTACAAGGTATGGGGGCACCGACACCTGCCCGAAATGGAGCAGGAACTGGCGTGCGCGGCCGGGGTTCCGGAACTTAAAATGAGTTTCATCCCGCATCTGGTTCCGGTAAACCGCGGAATCAATTCCACCATAATTTTCGACGCCGAGCCGGGCTGTACGTTGGACAAGGTCGGCGAAGCGTTCCACCATGCATACGACGGCGAACAGTTTGTGCAAGTGCTTCCGGCCAAGTCCTGCTCGGATACCAAGTATGTGACGATGACCAATATGTGCCAGATCGGCTACAATCTCGATCCGCATACCGGCAAGGTGATCGTGACCTCGGTCATCGACAACCTGACCAAGGGTGCGTCGGGGCAGGCGGTCCAGTGCATGAATATCATGTTCGGGTTCTCCGAGAACGCCGGGCTAGTCTGATTTCATCAGTGTGTGCCGGCCGGCATCCGCGCCGTATCGGCAAAATGAGAAAGACAACATGAAAATGTTGTCTTTCTCTATTTCCGTTTGATACGTCATTTGAAAATCACTGGCGCGGCGCGCCGTCGGGAACCGCCTTGGGTTCGAACTTAGCCCACTCGCCGTCACCGCCGTCATCCTTGGCCAGGATTTCGATTCGTTTTTCGAGCGCGGCCAATTTGGTCCGGCAATATTTGGCGAGCGCCATGCCGCGCTCGAAGTCTGCGATCAGCTGTTCAAGCGGTTTCTTGCCGGACTCCATTGCAGCAAGCAATTTCTCCAGCTCGTCCAGCGCCTCTTCGAAACTGGTTTTATTATCAATTTCAACAGCGGCCATGATTACCTCCTTCAGATAAGTTCGTCCCCGTCCGGCGGCGGAAGATGCAGCCGCCCATGCTTGAGCGGTTCGAACTCAATATGTTTGCGTTTTATAAGAATCCTTACCAGCGTGGGAACCGGCAGGGTGGTGACGATCGACATGACTACGACGGCGTTGAAAAAATTGGTGTCGAGGATGCCCAGCGACTTGCCTATGCTGGCTGCCGCCAAGGTGGCCGATAACTGCGGCACCGTCATCAACCCGGCACAAAAGCCCTGAGCAGATGGAAATCCGCTGATTCTGAGCGCCAGAAAACCGGAGCCGATTTTGCTGACCACCAGCCCGATGACGGTCAGCAGGATGATCGCCATATTGCCGGTGATACTGCCTTTGGTGAACAATACCGCGAAGTTGGTCTCCATTCCTATGGAAATGAACAGGAACGGGATCAGGAACCCATAACCGATTCCTTCAAGCTTCCGGAAAATGTCATTACGTTCCCGGCGGCGCAAGAAAGGCGCCAGCGCCAGCCCGGCCGCAAACGCCCCTACCACCAAATTGATGCCAAGAACCTCGCCAACCAGAACCACCCCCGCAATAATCATAAGCAGCGTGGTTACCAGCCCATCCTCGCCGGCGTCGATCACACGGAAGAACAGATTGGCCAACCAAGGCACCGTCACCAAGGCCAATGCCAAATATAACACCACCACCACAAGAAATCCTATCATGAAATAGTCGCCGAAAATACCGGGATAGGAGTCGAATATCGACAGCGTACGATGGGTGGATCCCACGCCGTCCTGCCTCCGCATCTGCACCGCCATCGCAAGCAGCACAATGCTCGCTATATCGGTCACTACGGTCGACATCAGCACCGAAACTCCAAACTTGGTTTTGGCGATCTTCAACTCACGAATCACCGGAAATACGATTCCGACCGAGTGAGACGCGAACAATGACGCATAAAGCAGTTTCCCCGGCAGATCATCCGGACGAAAATAGGCATAGACATAATAACCGGCCAAAGCCGGGATAAGAAAGGTCATAACACTCAACATTATGGTGGGCTTTTTGACCTGGCTGATGCTGTTGAAGTCCGCTTCGGTGCCGGCCAGCGCCATCAGGAACACCAGCCCCAGAACCCCCAATGAATTGATCAGGTTGTTTACATGATTCACGATCAGCGGCGTGGCATCCGGCGAAAGGAATCCGAAAAGTTCTGCCAGCAGCCTGACCAGATCAAGCCCGTGCGGACCGAGGACCATTCCCACCAGCAGCAGCGCGATTACCGCCGGAATATTGAACCGGCGGAGTGCCAGAGGCGACACCGTCATAACCACCATGAACACCAGAAATATTATCAGAAAAAAATCATTGTTCATCCGGTTTCTTCCTCTCTGTGTGGCTAATATAGTGTATTTTTGTGAAAAAACAATTGCCGCGGCTCAATTCCGGGATATATTATTCAGGTCAAAATGAAAAGCAATTTCACCATCGTTCCATCCCGCGACGCGGAGCTTATCGGAAAACTGGCCGCACAAATATGGCCGGGGGTCTACGGCAACATCCTGACGCCGGAACAGCTCGCCTACATGCTTGACTTCATATCGAACAAAGCACGCAATGAAGGATATAAGGTATTGCTGCTAAACGTCAACCGCAGCAACACCAACAGTGTGTCCGCCTATCTGGCCTGCGGATTTTCCCGGTGGCAAACCGTGGATGTCCCAATCGGCGGCGGATTCTTCATGAATGACTACATCATGCGCAAAAGCCTTTAATGGCTATGCTGATCGTCCGGAAACAGTCCCGCTTTGACTTCGCCGACGTAGCTCGAAATCGCCTCGGTAATTTCCCTGCCGATTTCGGCATAGCGTTTGGCGTGCTTCGGGGTGAACCCGTCGAAAAGGCCGAGAATGTCGTGAATAACCTGAACCTGTCCGTCGCAGCCGACTCCGGCACCGATCCCGATGGTGGGAATCGTCAATTTTTCGGAGATGATGCGTGAGAGGTCGCGCGGGATGCACTCCAGCACCACCATGAACGCCCCCGCCTCCTGAAGAGTCAGAGCATCCTTGACGATGCACTCCGCGTCGGATTCGCTTTTGCCCTGTACCCGGTACCCAGAGATCAGCACCTTCTGCGGCATCAGCCCGATATGAGCCACCACCGGAATGCCGGCACGCACGAACTCGGACACCATGCCGGCAGTTTCGGCGCCGCCTTCCAGTTTCACAGCGTCGCAGTCGGCCTCTTTGAGATAGCGGCCGGCATTGCGCACCGACTGTTCGACCATTGCCGAACCAAAAGACATGAACGGCATATCCCCCACCACAAACGCATCGGGCGCGCCTCGGCGCACCGCCTTGCAATGATGAATGGATTCTTCTATGGTCAGCGGCAGCGTATTGCGGTATCCCAAAACGGTCATCGCCATCGAATCGCCCACCAGAAGCAAATCAACTTTGGCGGCGGCGGCCAGCGCGGCGGTCGGCGCATCATATGCTGTGAGCATCACTATTTTCTCGCCGGATTGCTTCATCTTGGCGAAGTCGGAAACCCGCCTGCGTTTTATATCGCTCATGATGAAAATCTCCTTTCATTTCATATAATGTAATTCACCCCGGCAAAAAATCAAATCCGGCTTGGATTTTACGGCCAGGCGGTGTAAGTTAATGCCAAAGGAGGGTTCCGATGAAAAAAGAGAAAAAAAAGCGTCTTCAACGAATTTTGCGCCGCGCCCAGGAACGCCGCGAGCGCTCGGAAAACCGACTGGTGGAAGCCAACGGTATCATAAGCCTGTCAACCCATGGCTATGGGTTTGTGAAAATAGATCCGGCCGACGAGGCGCGTAATCGGCTTGCCGAGCCGGATGCCGAGATATTCGTTCCGGCCCGGTTTATTGACGACGCGCTGGACGGCGATCTCGTCCGCATAAATTTCGATCCCTCCCAGGCGGAAACAACACCCGGCCGCGGACCGGTCGGACGGGTCATAACCGTGCTTCAGCGTAAGAAAGAAACCATGGTCGGCGAGGTTGTCGCCGGAAACCGGATGCGCCCGATGAGCCGGCGTGTGCCGGCGGACGTCCAGCTTTCGGGCAGCATGCACGGTGCCAAGATCGGCGATTGGATCAAAGTCAAGGTATTGCCGCCCAGCGAGAAGAGCCAAGCCGTGCGATTCGGACAAGTGCTCGAGCGCATCGGTGAGGCCGGGCTGATCGCTTCCGATCTCGACGCGGTCTGCGCCGAATATGATCTCATGCCGCCCTATACCGCCGTTCAGGACACCGCCGCCGCCGCGCTCCAGCCGCGCCCGGTGGAACGCCGTGACCTGCGCGATATGCCAACCGTTACCATAGATCCGACCGATGCCAAGGATTTCGATGACGCCGTGGGCGTCATTCCCGGCCAGTCGCCGGACGAGATTATTATCGGCGTGCATATTTCGGACGTGGCCAGTTACATCGCGCCCGGAAGCGAATTCGATCTCGAAGCCTCTAAACGCGGCTTCACCGCCTATCTGCCCGGCCGCACGCTACCGATGCTGCCCAAAACCCTGACCGCGCGCATCAGCCTTCAGGAAGGGGTGGATTCCATGGCCCATTCGGTGCTGTTCACCGTTGACAAGGCAACCGGCGCCATCAAGAAGTCCGAACGCTGCCACAGCATCGTCCACATCGACAAACGGCTTGACTATGAGTCCGTTCAAAAGTTTTTCGATACCGGAACCATGCCGGATGGATGGTCTGAAAAAATTGCGGAAGTCGTCAGAACCGAGCTGGAAATCGCAAAGAAATGGCGTGAGTTCCGCCGCGAGCATGAAAAGTTCATAGACCTGGCGCTCCCGGAAATCCGCATAATCTGTGACGAGACCACCAATAAAATCATCGGACTCTCCAGTAAAGTGCAGCGCGAATCCGAGCAATTGATCGAAGAGTACATGCTGGCGGCCAACAGCGCGGTCGCCGCCGAGCTCGTCGCCAGGAAGTTGCCGGGGCTGTTCCGGGTACACCCTGTCCCCGACCCGGAAAAACTCATGGAGTTTACCGCGCTGGTCACCGAAACCTTCGGTATCGCGGTCGGTGATCTATCCAGCCGTGAGAACTGCAACAAGTTCATCGAGAGCCTGCCGCACAACGAACTGCGTCCGTTGCTGCTCAATGCATTCTTGAGATCGTTGCCGCGCGCATTCTATCAGGCGGAGCCGGCGCTGCACTTCGGACTCGGTAAAACCTTGTACAGTCATTTTACCAGTCCGATCCGCCGCTATACCGACACGCTGGTGCATCAGCAGCTGTTCAGCATGGATACCAACGTAAAATGGAAAGATCAGGCCACGCTGGCTCAGCTGGGCGAAACCTTGTCCGAACAGGAGGAAAATAACGACAATGCCTATTTCTCCGCCAATGACCGGCTCAAGTTGCGTTATCTTGATGAACTGCTCGGCAAGAACCGCGCCCCTTCCTACACCGGCCTGATCAAAAAAGTAACTTCCGCCGGTCTGGTGGTGGACATTACCGAGCTGGGGATTTACGGCTTTGTACCGCAATCCAACTTTTCCGCCCCAGTACGCCGCCGCAGGAAGATCAAAAACATCACCCGGGCCCGGCGCGCCAGTTTCAACCCCGGAGACCTTGTTCATGTACAACTCTCCCAAGTTGACTTCACCAAAGGCTCCGCCCTGTTCAATTTGATCTGAGTACAGCTTCTGATGTGCGCCGCACCGCGTCAGCGGTGTGGCGTTTTTTTATCCTCACACATGAGTCTCCCCCATAACCGCTTTTTCCAAAAGCAAAAAACCCGCCGGAGCGAAACTCCGGCGGGTTTTTTGGTTGATTGTTTCTATTAGGCCAGGAGACCCTTGATTTTGGACTGAGTCTCTTCCTGAGCCTTCTCGAAGTCGAGGGTGATCATACCATCGGTCAGATCGGCCGTGAAGGTACCATACCCTTCGAGCGTGAGGCTTTCGCCCAGCTTGAAGCTGCCGAGAACTTCGGACTCCGCAGACTTCAGCGTGACGGTCGCATCCTCGAAAACGCCTTCATCGGTGATATCGTCCATCAGGATGAAGTTGGCGTTGCCGGTGAACACATCGGCGCTGAGGATGTTCAGGCTGGCATCTTCGGCGAATTCGAATTCGCCGCCGGAAACCAGGGCCGCGGTCGCAAGGTCAACATTACGTCCGGCAAGATCGAAGTCGAGGTTGCTGATGGTAATGCTGCGGAACCCGAGCTCAACCGCAGTGTCGCCGCTGAACATGATGTCGTCGAAGTTCTTGATGGTTCCCATGAACTCGCCGGTGAAGTCGTCGAACGCCAGAGTGGTGTCGCCGCCCACCGCGGCATAGTTTCCGTCACCGGAAACCACACCGGAGAAGTTCAGCTTGTAGGCACTGCCGGTGAAGGTTATGCTGGCGGCGCCCTCAACCTCGGCATAGGTACCGCGACCGCCGGCATAGATGTTGCCGTAGATCGTGGTGGCGAAGTCGGAGGAGTCGATCACGATCGCGGTGTTGCCGCAAATCGAGTTGCTGTAACCATTGGCATAGCCGCCGCCGAACACATTGCCGGTGACGATGCTGTTCTTGATCATGATGGCGATATCGCCGCCGACGAACGACACGGAACCGGTTTCGGAAGCGGCGCCGCCGCCAACCACAAAACCGACCGTGCTGTCAACGATGGTGATGTCGACCTTACCCATCAGCTTGGAGGTGCCGCCGTTGAGGGCGTAACCGCCGCCGATAACCCAAGCGGAGTCAGTGAAATCACTCTTGTAGTTGTTGTACTGCTTGGTGTTGTCGATGATCATCGTCACATTGCCGTTCACCACGCTTTCGATGTCGCTGCCGGTCACGAAACTGCCGCCGGCGAACAAGCCGCTGAACTGGCCGTTGGTGAGGCTGATCATGATGTCGCCGCCAACGGTGTTGCCCTGGCTGGACGCAACCGTACCGCCGTAGATATTGGCGGAACTGCGGGTGGCATTATTGATGCTGATGGTGATGTTGCCGCCAACATTGCCGTAACCGCCGCCGGAAACGATGCGCGCAAAGCTCGCATTGTCCGCAGTGATCACGATGTTTCCAGTCACATCGCCACCGTAGGTCTGGCCGGTAATGACCTTGGCCTGCGACCAGTCGCCATCCGCATAACCGCCGCCGTACAGCCGGTTGATCGCCGCACCGCCGTCGATGGCGATGTTGACGTTGGCCACGGTGAAGCCCGCGCCGCCCGCGCCGTAGATGGTGGCGCTGGTGGTGCTGCCGGTCACATAGATGTTGCTCGCAGTGGAGATGGTACCGCCGGCAGCGGTTCCGCCGCCGATGACCGTTACGCGCTGGGCACCTTCAACCTGCAGCCAGGTGTTGGCGCGGCCGCCCCACTGATTCGGCTTCATCATGCCGCCGACGATGTAGGTGTTGGAAGCAGCGGCGCCGATCAGGGCGAGGTTGTTGTTGGTGTTGTTGGCCGGATCCTTGTACAGGAATCTGCCCTGCGCGGCCGGACCGGCCTCCTGGAGGCCCAGCACGCCGTCGACCGCATAGGTCGCGATATCCTCGGCGGTGACCGGGATGTTCACGATCGGAGCGTTGACCCAGGTGGCAGGCCAAGTGGCCGCAACCTTGTCGGCGCTGCTGGTGCGGAACACGGAAAGCTGCGCGTTGTTGTTGGCATCCACCGTGATCTTGCAGGTCATGGTGGTGGAGTAGAGTTCGTTGGTGAGGAAGCTCTCGTTGAACGCGGTGATCACGGCCGACTGCGAAGCACCGACCTTGACGGTGATCCCGTCCGCGATGTTGAGATTGTCAATATTGCCGAGGTTGTAGACGCCTTCGGTGGTGTGAACCGTGATGGTGTCGATGCTGATCGAGCCGCCTTCGGTAACCACGATGTTGTCCGCGCTCGTTGCGAGCACCGAGTTCGACACGAAGCTCTTGACACCGGAGAAGTCCAGCTTCTCGACATGGCCGACGGTGACGGTGACGCCCTGCGCAAAATCGATCTCGGCGCCGAGGGTGATGTCATTCACCGAACTGGCATCAACACTGGCGTACACGCTGGTGTAGTTGCCCAGCCAGAAGCTGTCGAGCGAATTGCCGTCGACCACGATGGTGTTGTCTTCGCCGGAGTAGATCGCGGCGTTGATGAACTTCGCGGCGCCGTACATGACCACATCGCCAGTGACATCCTCATACATATAGCTGCCGTTGTAGTAGAAACTGCCGCCATTCATATTGAGGTTGTTCAGCGAACCGTTGCGCAGAGACACGGTACCGACGGTCTTGTCGCCGGTATTGACGGTCAGACTGGACATCGAGCCTTCGCCCCACTTGCCGGAACCGACGTAGATGCCGCCAGCGCCAGTCAGTTTGACCGCGCCGGTGGACGCGCCGATGACCTGGAAGTAGGTCTTGTAGTCACTGCCGACCACGTTGACGTTGGCCGCGTAGGTGTTGGTGACGCCATCGAGCTGGACCCAGCCCTCGGTCACATTGATGGTGCCGATGCTGCCCTTCCAGTCGGGGTTGTCGCTCACATACAGACCGCCCTTGGTATCGATGTTGACGGTGGTGAGGTAGGTGTAGGCACCCACGTTCACCTGAGCACCGTCGGTGATGTTGAGCACAGTCTCATACGCGCCCCAGCCGGAATGCTGCCAGGACATGTTGAGCAGAGTGCCTTCGCCGTCAACCGTGATGGTACTGGCGCTGCCGGCGCGGCCGATGCTTCCGCCGACCCAGTTGGCCTGAGCGCCGCCCTTGAAGGTGACGTCGGCGCCGTACATGTTGTTGTCCTGGGTAGCGAAGGTGCCGCCGTCGATCGTCAGGCTGGTCATGGTGCTGGTCAAAGCGCCGGCCGCGAAGTTCAGATCGATACCGGCCGCGGTGAAATCGCCGGCCAGTCTGCTGATCTTGCTGCTGTCAACCGCGAGAGCCAGATAGGTGGTACCGGCGAAGCCAAGGTCGGAACCGGTGATCGCCAGAGTTCCGGCGGTGAAGGTTCCGTCCGCGAGGGTCATGCCGTTGCCGGTGACACCGATCGCATTCTTCGCGTCGTCGAGCACGATGCCGGTGGCAACGCCGCCGACCACGCTGAATTCCTCGCCCCTGAAGGTAGCGTTGGTGATCGCGGTATCGGCGTTCAGGTTGTTGAACCGGAAGAACGCGCCGTCCTCAATGGTCAGGCCGTCGATGGTCAGGTTGCCGGCGCCGGAGGTGACGTTCTGCACGATCATGGCACCGGATCCGATGGTCACATTCTGGCCGCTGGTGCCGTTGGAGAACATAGCCAAGCTGGCGCCGCCGTAGGTGTCCATCATCGACTGGCTGTAATTGCCGGAAGCAACCGAGCGGCTGCCGCGGATGATGACATCGGTCAGAGAACCGGCCGGGCTCGGGGTGTTGCCACCCCAGTTCTGTCCGGCATAGAACAGGTTGATGAAACCACCGTTCTCGATGATCACACCGGAAGCGACGCCGTTGGTGATCGAGAAGTTGCGGTAGATGCTGTCCTCGGCTTCGTCGTAGTTGACGCCGGAGAGGTTCGCATTGCTGTAGGTCTGCAGGCAGACGTTATTGCGGAAGGTGGTGTCGGTCACCTGAGTCATGCCGCCGAGCACGAACAACGAGTTGTCGAAGATCAGGCCCTTGGCGGTATTGTACTTGAAGGTGACGTTGCCTTCGCCGTCGACGGTGGCCGAGCCGGAGCCCAGCACTGCCGAACCGTTGTAGATATACACGTTCTGAGCGGACTTGCCGCCGAACTCGTTATCGGCACCCATCACCATATTATGGATGGTACCTTCGCCATCGACATACTTGCCGTTGACGACGGAGGCGCCAAGGTTCCAGCCAACCAGGCTGGCGCCTTCGAACACCCACAGGGCCGACAGATTCGGGGTACCGGAAACGCCGCCGCCGGCGCCCCAGTTGCCGATGAACGTGGTGTTGGCCGCGGCAACGAAGCTGCCGGTACCGTCACCCTTCAGGTTGAACCCGAGATCGCCGATGCCGGCAACGTTGGTATAGGTACCGCTGAACTTGTCGGTGAACTTCACCGTCATCTCGGTGGTGGCGCCCCATTCGATCGTGATGTTGTTGACCACGCCGGCTTTGAACCAGAAGCGGCCGGAAGCCCGGATCACAGCGTCATTCAGAATGCCGCCGACCGCCGGGGTATTGCCGTTGTAATCCACCATGTACACCGCGCCGCCATCGTAGGCAACCGCGTTGTTCAAAGTGGCGCCATTGTAGAGCATCGCGGAACCGTAGTTCAGCAGCTCGACGTTATTGGCCACAACACCCTCGGCATAGAGCACCAGATTCGCCGCAACCTTGATATCCTTGAACGCGACGTCATCCACGCCCCAGCCGTCAACCATGGCGTTGTTCACCTGGTTGGTGCCGGCGGCTTCGTACTTGCCGTTGTCAAAGACGTACAGGCCGTCGACGCTGCCGGTGGTGCACTGCGCCCAAGTTCCCTTGCCATTGCCGTTGATCGTGAATTTCTCGATCGCCGCGCCGCCGTAGTTGACCAGGATCGCGCCGTCGTAGATGCTGACGTTCTTGACGCTGGTGCAATCGCCGACGTTCACGTTGCTGTGGGCATACAGACCGTCGATCGTGCACTTGGCGCCGAAGCGGGTGTAGTTGTTGAATCCGGCCTCGACCGTCACATTGTTCCAGTCGATGTAACCGGCGTTGACGGTGAACGGAGTCGCCTTGTCGCGGGAGGACAGCGTCACGTTGGTGATGGTGCCGCGATAGGTGCCGTAGTTGGCAATGGTGCCGCCGTAGACGGTCAGTCCGTTGATGGTACCGCCGTAGACTGACAGCGTACCGCCGCTCATCTCGAGGTTGTTGGCAATGCCGTCGACGCGCAGCATACCGCTGTTCATCGTCACATTGTTGACGGTGGCGATGCTGACCACATCAGCACTGCTGCGGCGACCGATGCTGGCCACGCCGCCGTTGATAATGACGTTGTTGGCAACCGAATCCTTGGAGAACAGGTTCAGCGAACCGCCGTCCCAGCTCCAGGTTCCGGAAACGTAGCCGCCGTTGCCGTTGATCGTGATGCCGTTGATCACAATCGCAGTATCAACTTCGGGATCGATGGAGGTGTTGGCAATGCTGCCGCCGGCCAGGGAGAGCGTGACGTTCTCGATGGTACCGCCATTGATCACGTTGGAAACCGTCGACTTGGAGAGGTCGAGCTCGTGGATCGTACCACCGCTCATAACCAGCTTCGCGCCGCCGGCATTGTTGGCCACATACTTGTCAATCGTACCGGAGCTCATGGACAGAACGCCGAAGTTGTTGGTCCAAGTCCCGACATAACCGCCGTCGACCGACTGGTCGTTGCCCTGGATCACGTCGTAGATGGTCAACTTTTCGTCGATCAGGATGTTGGCTCCGCGCAGAATCATGCTGTCGATCACAGTACCCTCGACGATGCCGGTAATGGTGGCGCCGGAGAGCGTCTGGATACGATTGATGTAGAAATCGCTGGTACCGAGGTACAGGGTACCGCCCTCGCCGACCCACAGATCGCCGAAGACCATGCCGCCGGTAGCGCTGCTGGACAGATCCCAGTTGGTCATGTACAGCACGCCGCCGGACTCGACCACCGCGCCAGCCGACGTGGTGAACACGTAGCCGTCGGAAGCACGGGTAACGGTCAGGTTGCCGGAACCGATTGCATGGGCGCCGTTGTACAGGAACGCGGAACCATAGTTGGTTATCCGCATGTCGTAGACCGATACGTCCTCACTGTAGGCCACCAGTTGGGTGGTCAGATGATCGGGCGAAGTATCGCCGGTGTCGCCGATGGCGGTGTGGTAGTTGGTGCCGTCCACGGTGATGCCGTAGATGAAGTTGCCGCCGGCGGCTTCATACTTACCGGCGAGCAGCTGCACGTCGGAAGCGATACCGGCGGTGAACTGCACCCAGACCAGCGGAGTGTTCGCATCAAAGGTCAGGCCGTTGATCTCGCTGTAGGAATACATGATGCCGACGGTATTGTCGCCGCTGAGTGTGACGTCGCTGAACACACTGCCGCCGCCAAAGTTGACCAGAGAACCGTTGACCGTGAGGTCGCCAACAGAGCTACCGGCATCGAAGGCGAAGTAGCTGCGGGCGTTGTTAATGGTCATGCCAGTAATTGCAATACCGGCGGACTTTACCGTGGCATTGCCGTTAACGGTCAGGTTGGTGACGGCAAATTCAGCGTCATTATCGGCAAACTTCAGATAGCTCAACGGGCCGTTAAGTACCAGACCGTCAACCTCGGTGCCGCTGATCACAAACGCGCCCACCTCATTGGTACCAGAAATATTGCTGGTATCGCCGAGAGCATCGAACATGACGATCGAACCGGACTCCATGGTCATATTGGTGACGCTGGCATCCGAAGAGAAGCGGGCCACCGTGCCGGAACCGAAAGTGACATTGTCGCCGCCGGTGCCATTGGCAAAGATGATGAAGCTGCCGCCGCCGTAGGTGGTCATGCTGGTGGCATTATAATTGCCCCAGGCGGCGTCGCGTCTGCCGCGAACGATGACATCCTTCACCGTACCTGCCGGACTCGGAGTGTTGCCCTGCCAGTTCTGGCCGGCGTAGAACAGCTGGAGGAAACCGCCGTTTTCAATGATCGCGCCGGAAGTGACGCCGCCGCTCATCGAGAAATTGCGGTAGATGCTGCCCTCGGCCTCGTCGAGGTTCACGCCATTCATGTTGCCGTTGCTGTAGCCCTGGAAACTGACATGGTTGACGAAAGTCAGATTCGAGGCAATGGTGATGCCGCCCATCACGAACAGCCCGCCGTCGAAGTAAAGATCATCGGCGGTGTTGTACTTGAAAGTGACATTGCCCTCGGTGTCGACGGTGGCCGAACCGGAGCCCAGAACCGCCGAGCCGTTGTAGAAGTAAGCGCCCTGAGCATGGAAGCCACCATAGATGTTGGTGCCGCCCATGTAGAAGTTCCGGAGACCGCCGCCGCTAAGCGCAACGGTACCGGAAATCTTGGCGGTGCCGAGGTTCCACCCCATCAGGGTGGCCTTGTCGGTCATCTCAACCGTAACCGCACCTGGGGTGCCGACGCCGCCGGCGGAAGTCCAGTTGCCGCAGAAGGTATCGCCGTCGGTCAGAACCAAGGTACCGGTTCCGGCCGCGATATTGCAGTTGATGGTGACGTAGCCGCCGCCTTCCTGCCCGATCTGAACATTTTCCATGACGGAGGTGGCGCAATAATCGAACTTCTTCCAAGCGCCGTATTCGATGGTGACATTCCTCAGAGTACCGCCGCCGTACCAGATGCCGCCGGTGGCGGTGATGGTGCCGTTCTCTGCGATACCGGTGGCGTCGGTGGTGGAGACCGACCAGCCGCGCAGATAGAGCGCGCCGCCCTCGGTGGCGATGAAATCTTCAACCTTGCCGCCCTTGAACACGGTCGCAGAACCGTGGTTGATCATGGTGACGCCGGAAGCGACCGCGCCGGCGGCGTAGACCACCAGGTTGGCACCTTCCTTCTGATCGCCGAACTGAATGTCGGAACCGTCGGCCTTCTTGGCGCCGGAAGCATCGGCCAGCACATCATACATCTTGATGGTGGCACCGTTGGCTTCGAACTTGGTGCGATCATAAAGATCAAGACCATTGACGATGGCGTTGGTGCCGATCTGGGCCCACGTGCCGTTGCCGTGGAACACGATGGCGTTGTAGGTGGTGTTGCCGCCAACCACGACCGCGCCGGAATCGAAGGTGGCGCCGTTGACCACGCTGCCGGAACCGAAGCTGACCTTGTTGTTGCTCTTCAGGTTGTTGAAGGTATTCAACGCGCCGAACGTGATATAATCGGCACCCATAACCTGGATATTCAGGTTGTTCCAAACGATGCTGTTTCCGCTCAGGCCGGTTCTGGCATAAACGTTGGCATCGTTGATAGTACCGGAATAGGTGATGCCCATCCAGTTAACAATGGTACCGCCGTAGATGTCGATCCCGTCGATGGTGCCGCCGGCCAGACTGATCAGACCGCCGGACATCACCATGCCATCGACGATGCCGTCGATGCGGGTGGTGCCGGAAATCATGGTCACGTCGGAGGCCGTGGCGCTGTGGGTATCGGTGGAACTGTCGTACACGCCGCCGCGACGGCCAACCTGCAGCAAGCCGCCGTTGACCAGCACATTGTCGGCGGTGGAGCCGTTGTACCAGATGTTGAGCTGGCCGCCGGTCAGCGTAACGTTGCTGATGGTGGCAATGCCATGCGCACCGCTGGCGGTGAGCTCGCTGTCGCTGACCGTACCGCCGCCGATAGTGGCGGACTCCACCACGCCGCCGAAGAGCCTCGTGGTACCGGCATGGCTGGCCAGATTCATATATCCGACGCTGCCGCCGTTAACCTGCAGATAAACCCCGGCGTTGCTGCCGTTGTTATGGATGTAGGTGTCAATCCGGCCGTCATTCAGCGTGAGAACGCCGAAATTATTGGTCCAGGTCTTGACATAGCCGCCGTCGATTGACTGGTTGCCGCCCTGCAAGGCGGCATTGATGGTGATACCGTCGACGATATTGATGTTGGCGCCGCGCAGCACGATATCGTTGATGATCGTGCCGGACTGCATGCCGGTGACGGTGGACCCGCCGTAGGTCTGGATTCTGACGCCGTCGGCGAACACGTTGCTGATGCTGCCGAGGTACAGAGTACCATAGACCTTGATGTCGGCGTTGATGTTGGCAATGGTGTCGGAGGCCAGAGATTCGTCGGTCAGATAGAGAGTACCGCCCGAACCGATGGTCGTTCCGGAACCGAGGGTCGCGCCGCCGAAGGCGTAAGCTTCGCCGCCGGACACGATATTCAGGCCGTCAATCGCAACGCCGTCGCCACTGGCAACCAGCTTGGCCGGATCGCCGGCGGTGCCGTCGATGGCGATGCCGTTGATCTTGCTGGCGCCGGTAGCGGTGTAAACGCCGCCGCCGACCGTGATGTTGGTGGCGGTGCCGAACGTGGTGGCAACCACGGAACCGGCGCCGGCGATGCTGGCGTTGTTGAGCAGCACAGCATCGGTGGCTTCACCAACGATGCTGAGATTGACGTTGGTCGCGGTAAGACCGTCGACCGAGCCGGCTGGGTTGTGAATTACGACCTGCGCATTTTCCACCACAAGACCGGTAACCGCGGTGTAGATATCGATCACACCGCCGGTGACGAGGTATTCGCCGACCGTGGCGGTGCCGCCCAGAATCAGGTTGCCGCCGGTCACCGTGAGGGTGCCGACCTTGGCGGAGCTCAGATCCAGAGTACCGGAACCGCCGAGCGTGAACGCCTGAATTTCGATCTCGCTGACCGCGCCGCTGTCGGTCAACAGGCCGCCGAGAATGGCGCCGCTCTTGACCAGACCACCATATATATAGTTGTCGGTGGTGTTGGCGGTGAGATCGAGATTGGTTACCCATGAATTCTCGCCAATGACAATCTGGCCGGCCGAACCGGCGACATAATTGTCAATGGTGCCGCCGGACATGGTCAGAACGCCGCGGGTGTTAATCCAGTTCGTGATACGGCCGCCGACGATGGTCTGATTGCCGTCCTGCAGAGCATCGGTAATGGTAAGCTTGTCATCAATCACGATATTCGCGTCGCGCAAAACAATGCTGCGAATATTCGCGCCTTCGGCGATGCCGATGATGTTAGCGCCGGACATGGTCTGAATGGTACCGTTGATCACATTGTTGGCACCGCCAAGCCACAGGTTGCCGCCGCTGGTGATCCACAGATCGCCATTGATGACGCAACTGGTGTTGCCATCCAAAGCCCAGTTAGTCAGATAGAGCACGCCACCGGCGGCCACGACCGCACCGGCCGACACCGTCTGGGAGTCACTGGACACAACAACCTCCTCGGTAGTCCCGCTGAGCTCGCCACCGGGAACAATCAACTTGCCGTCGGTCGCGTCGATCGTGGCGCCGTTGTAGAAGAACGCCGAACCGCCGGACTGCAGCCAGATGTTGTGAACCGTGGTGCCGGAGGCATAAGCCACCAGCTGAGTGGTCTGATGGGTTGGAGAACTGTCGCCGGTATCGCCGATCGGGGTATTGAACAGCGTGCCGTCGATGAAAATGCCGTTAATGGTGTGAGTACCGGCGGTCTCGTATTTGCCGCCGACCAGCTGCACGTCGTTCGCGGTACCGGCGGTAAACTGCAGGAACGCGTTGCCGCCGCTGATCGTGTAACCGTTGATCGTGCTGTCGGCATACATCACCACGGTGCAATCGCTGCTGAAGAGATTGTTGTAGGTGTTGCCGCCCTGCAGGTTGGTCGTGGCATAGATTTCGGCGTCGTTGTAGACGGTCGGAGTGGTGGCATCCCAGCCGGTGGCAACTATAACCAGATTGTCGATCTGCTTCAGCGCGGCCTTGCCGGCGGCGTTGAACGCAAACTTGTAGGTCCCGGTTCCCGGAAGGCTGCCCCATACGAAATTGGAGAGCACGCCGGTGGAGGAATCCCAAGTCCAGGTAACATTGATGACCTGAGCCTGGAAGTAGCTGGTGCCGCCCAGGATCAGGTTGAAGTTGCCGCCGTCGCCAACGGTAAGGTTGGTGATGATCGTGCCGTCCGCGGACGTGGAAATCCAGCCGCCGCTCTGCACTATCACATTGTCGGCCACGGTGGCGGAGTTGAGGATCAACACCGAGCCGCCGCCGTACTGGGTCATCATCGTGGCATTGTAGTTGCCGCCGGAAGCGGTACGGACGCCCTGAACCAGGACATCGGTGGCGGAACCGGTTGGGCTGTCCACCCAAGTGGTGTTCCCGGTCATCAGCTGAATGAAACCGCCGTTGTCGATGATGAAGCCGCTGACCACTCCGCCGGAGATCGAGAAGTTGCGATAGATGCTGTCGCTGGCCACGTCCTCGTTAACGCCCTGGAAATAACTGTTGCTGTAGGTCTGGATGCATGCTCCGTTGCGGAAGATAAGATCGGTAACCGAAGTCATATTACCGCAAACGAACAAGGAATTGTCGACAATAAGACCGGTGGCAACGTTGATCTTTTCGGTAGTACCGGTGCCAAGCACCGCCGAACCTTTGTAGAGATATACGTTCTCGGCATATCTGCCGCCTGCCGCAGTGGTGCCGCCCATGACCATCTCATGAACAACGCCGTCGCCGTCGACATATTTGCCGTTGACGGTGGAAGCACCGAGGTTCCAGCCGACCAGACTGGCACCTTCGAAAACCCACAGAGAGCTGAGATTAACGGTACCGGCCACGCCGCCGCCGTTGGTGTAGTTGCCCAGGAATGAGGTACCGGACATCACAACATAGCTACCGGTGCCATCGCCGTTAAGCGAGAAAGCGATACTGCCGATGCCGTCCGGAAGATTTTCGAACACACCGTTGATCTTGTCGGTAAAGGCGGTCTCCATCGCAAGGGTCGCGCCAGACTGGATCCTGAGGTTGTTCATGGTGCCGCCTTTGTACCACAGGCTACCGGTGGCGGTGATAGTCACATTGTTGGCATAGCCGCTTGGGCTTGGCTCGCCGCCGCCGTAGTTGACCATATAAAGCGCGCCGCCGTCCTTGACGGTAACGTTGTTCACGGTGCCGCCGTTATAGACGTGCGCCGAACCGCCGTTCTGCAGCGTGAGATCGTTGACCGTTGCCGCGGCATTATATACGATCAGCGCGGCGCCGACCTTGACTTTCTTGAACTCCACGCCTTCGACGCCGGTGGCGTCAACCACCATGCCGGTAACGGTGGAAGCACCGCTGGCCTCCCACTTGGCGTTGCCAAGCACCTGAACGTTGGACACCTGGGCACCGATCCCGCCGCCGACCTGACACCAGGTGGTGAAACCACTGGTAAGACTGCCCTGCAGAACGACATGGTCCATGACCGCGCCATTGTAGTTAACCATGACTGCGCCGGAACCGACCCACAGATTCTCGACCACGCTGTCGGAAGAGAAGGCCACGTTGTTGGTGGTATTCAGATTCCGGACGGTGTTGGCAAGACCGAAGGTGATATAGTTCCTGGTGTCCGCGGTGATTTCGATATTATCCCAGATCACGCTCTGGGCGTTCACGATCACCGATGCATCGGTGATCGTTGCGCTGGTAACCGTGGCGCTGGTAAGCGCGCCAGCCGTATTCTGCACCAACGATCCGCTGTTGAGCACGATGTTCTGTACAAGACCGCCCTCGAGGTCGATCTCTCCGCCGGTGGCGGTCACATTCGTGGCCGTACCCGCAACATAGATGCTGGCACCGGATTCAACGGCGGTAAGATCGCTCACGCCGCCGGCTTCAATGCTTTGTGTTCCGCCCCCTACGATGGTGGTGCCGGAGGTGATTCCTCCTGACTCCACGGTCTGATAACCGTCTACTGTTTCTCCGATGACCGGAGAGTTTTCTGCATTTACAATTTCTGTAAAAGCCATACTACACCCCTTTGGTTTTGTGGATCAATTCCACGTTTGTTAGCCATTTATAGACAAAAAACCCTTAAAAAACATTATGGCACACGATAATTATAACGCCGTTTTTACAAATTGCAATGGTTTGTCAAGGGGGGCATTCCAAAAAATCAGGTTTTTTTCGACTTTTTTTAGCAAAAAATGGTGGTGTCAAAAATTTCAAAAGCAATGAATGGCATATTTATATTAGTATTAACATGCTAATAAAGAGAAACGCAGAATGTTAACCGACACATGTGCAAACAATTCCACATCATGCCGGCATATCGCATCAGCTACATGGATAAAAGAATACGCCTCCACCGGAAATGGTGAAGGCGTATTGAAGCAACCGGAAACCGCCGCGGCCGATCGGCAGGCGGATGTTAACTACACTTCGAACCAGACGTTTGGCTTGGTCTGGGCGGCAACGCTTTGGCCGACCAACGAGGCGATCTCAATGGTTTCGGCCTCCGGTACCGGATTCGGTCCGCCGTTGAAGAATGTCAGGATGGTATCCAGCAATGTTTCAAAGCAATGGTTGCCGGCGGGAGTGATTGCGCAATTATCGCTGCCGGAGACCATCAGCTGAAAACCGTAGTTGGGATGATAGGTCACATGCCCGATCCGTCCGTCGCCGTATTCGATCACAACATGCTTGGCAAGACCGTCGACCGTCTGCATCAGCCGGGTGGCTCCGGTGCCCATCAGGGCCACGATCATTTCGATCTGGTGGATGCAATACTCCCAGTAGGAGGAACCGCCGCCGGTGGTACCGACCATACGGATGGGCTCGTTTTTGAACGTGTCGTTCTTGAGCGCAATCAATTCGTCGCTGAACCGCAGCGCCGAACTGGAGAACATCGGAGTGTTGTGCTTGCGGGCAAGGTCGAAAATACGAAGCGCGGCGGCCTTGTCCGGAGCGAACGGCTTGTCCATGTATGTGGGCTTGCCGCTCATCAGCGCCTTGCGGGAGAGTTCCTCATGAACCTCGGGATTGCTGGGGGCAAGCACGATCAGGCAGTCGCTGTTTTCGATAACCTCATCCTGGGACCGGGCCGGAGTCATACCGAAATCGGCACACCACTTGTCGAGCGGGCGCAGACCGGGTTTGGTCTTTTCCTCCCAGGCATAACCGAGCTCGAAGTCTGCGGCCAGCTTGCTGCCGCGGATCCACTCCGGATAGTGGTTCGCGTGCCATTCGTCGATGAACAGATCGATGAAACCGATTTTCTTCGTCATTTTGCCATCCTTTTCACTATACATTTATATTAATAATATATAAGGGACAAATTATAATTCTATTTCTTGCTCTTTGAACGCGGCGCCGCGGTGGAGCCGCGAACCACCAGTTCCGGAGCCAGCTGCTGCTGAGCCGGCACCTCGCGCCCCTCGATGATGTCGATAAGCGAGGCACCGGCCACTTTGCCGAGCGCGGAGCGCTGCTGGGCCACGGTGGTAAGATCGAACGCCGGCAGACTGGCATACCACACGTCATCGAAACCGATGACCGACACATCCTCCGGAATCCGGATACCCGCCTTGCGCATGTTGGCGATCTCACCGATGGCATGAAAATCGCACGAGGCGATCACCGCGGTGATGCCGCGCTGTTTGCGCAACACGTCAATCATCGCTTCGTAAGTGGTATAGCGCAGCGGTTCCGGCAGACCGTAGTCACGGAACGCGGCAAGATATCCCTCCAGCCGTCCGAACGGATAGCTTATCATCGGACACATTATATTGCGATGTCCGAGCTTGATCAGATGCTCGGCGGCAAGATAACCGCCCTTGAAATTATCGGTGCCGACCGCGGCGAACTCGGCGTTGACCGTATCGGTTTCAATCATTATAACCGGCAATTTCCGCTGTTTGATCTTGCGCATGGCGTCCGGGAACATCGCACCGTCGAAGACACCGTTATGCTTGAACAAAATGCCGTCGACGTTCTTTTCAAGAAAAAGTCTGAACTGCTGTTCGAACTTGTCAAGATTTGACCCGGCCACCCCCATCAAAACGCTGTAGCCGCGCTCGGACGCCTCAACCACCGCCGCCTCAACAACTTCAGCATTGAAATTATTGGGGAGGGAGTTGCACATACAGCCAATCAGACGGCTGTGACGGCTTTGCAGCCCGCGCCCGAAGTTGTTTGGGACATAGTCAAGTTCGGCCGCAACGGCCTTCACTTTCTCCCGGGTGGACTCGGCCACCAGCTTGGAATCGTTGAGTGCCAAGCTGACTGTCGCCGGCGACAGCCCAAGTTCCTGGGCAATTTTCTTGATGGTGACCGCCATTGACTCCTCCTTCGAAAGTTATTTTTCAGCCTCGCGCCGAACCGTGCCACTCAATCCATGCGCGGCCAGCCCTTCCATGGCGGCGATACGCTCCACCACTTCCACCTCGCGCCGGATGGCACGGGCCGAATATTTGACCAGACTGGTGCGTCGAAAGAAACCGTCGGCGGTCAATCCGCTGAAATAGCGGGCGCTGCCGCCGGTGGGAAGCACATGGCTGGGACCGGCGCAGAAATCGCCTACCGGCTCCGGTGTCCATGGCCCCATGAAAATCGCCCCGGCAGCCTTGATCCTGGATGCCAGACGCTCCGGACGTTCACACATGAGTTCGAGGTGCTCCGGAGCATAGCGCCCCGCAACGTCGGCGGCCGCCGACAGATTGGGAACCAGAATCAGGAACGTGCCGGCGGCAAGCACCTTGTCAACGGTCGCAAGCCGGGGAAGCGCCGCTTTGCGGCGTTCGATCGCCTTTTCAACCGCGTCGAGCACCGCGGCGGAATCTGAAACAACCACCGCCTGCTCCAGCCCGGAACCGTGTTCGGCCTGGCTCAAAACATCGGCGGCAACAAATTCGCAGTCGGCTTTTTCGTCGGCCACGATCAGAATTTCGGACGGCCCGGCGATCATGTCGATCGCCACCTTGCCGTAGACAAGTTTTTTGGCGGCGGTTACATAGGCATTGCCGGGGCCGACGATTTTCTCAACCGGCCTCACCGTCTCGGTTCCGAACGCCAGCGCCGCGATGCCGTAAACCCCGCCGAGCCGGTATATCTCGCCGACGCCCGCGCGCTTCATCGCATACAGCACCGCCGGATGCACGCTGCCGTCACGGCGCGGCGGAGTGACCGCCACAATCTCTTTCACCCCAGCGGCACGGGCCACTCCGGCGGTGTGCAACACGGTGGAAACCAGCGGCGCGGTACCGCCGGGAATATAAACGCCGACCCGATCCAGCGGCGTGAACTTTTCGCCCAGGTTCACCCCCGGCCGCGGCGAGCAGCTCCATGCCTGCGGCAGACGGCGGCGGGAAAAGTCGATCACCTGCCAAAGCGCGGTATCGATCGCGCGCCGGTCGGCGGCGGAAAGCTGCTTCGCGGCGGCGGCCAGCTCGGATTCAGAGACCCGGAAGCCGGACGGAGTCAATTCGGCATGATCGAATTCGCGAGCAAAGCGCACCAAAGCCTCGTCGCCGTCTTCTCTGACCGCGTCGATGATCTTCGCCACTTTTGCCTCGATTTCCGGCGGGTACCCGGGGCGGTTGCACAAGGCGTCAAGCCTTATGCCGAAATCCGGATCGCTGTAATTGAGACGCTGCATCATTTGTACTCCACCATAATATTATCGATCAGCCTGGTGGCGCCGAACCAGGCGGCGGCCGCAAGAAGCACTCTCCTGCTGCCGGCGGTGACACCAGCCAGCGTATCGGCATCGAGCGCTTCCACGTAATCCACTTTTCCTCCGGCGGCAACAATCGCCGCCCGCACATTTTCGGCTTCTCCGGGTGCCGCAGCCGCGCCGCCGGAAACCAGCGAACGCTCGGCCGCAATAAGCGACCGGCTGATCGCCCGCGCCGCTTCGCGTTCCCCACCGGACAAATAACGGTTGCGTGAACTCAGCGCCACCTTGTCATCATCGCGAATCAGCGGTGCCACGATGATGCGGACGGGAATGTTAAGATCGCGCACCATGCGTTCTATGATAAGCGCCTGCTGGGCATCCTTTCGCCCGAAAACCGCCACCTGCGCCTGAGTCAGGTTGAACAGCTTTGTCACCACCGTGGCCACTCCGCGGAAGTGGATCGGACGGGTACGGCCGCAAAGCGGTTTGGACAGCACCTCCTCGACCACCCAGGTGGAATGGTCGGAGGCATAGATCGTTTCCGGAGTCGGAGCAAACACGATGTCGGCACCGTGTTTCCCGCAAAGTTCGCAATCATGTTCGAAGTCGCGCGGATACTTGTCGAGGTCCTCGTTCGGGCCGAACTGGGTGGGGTTCACGAAAATCGACACCACCAGCACGTCGCACTCCGGACGGCAAACGTCCAGAAGCGAGGCATGCCCGGCATGCAGGAATCCCATGGTCGGCACCAGGCCGATTTTTTTGCCGGCGGCGCGCAGCGCAAGCGCGGTCTGCTGCATCTCTTCCGCGGTATTGATAATTTTCATATTTCACCTCCAAAAACAATAAAGAGGAGCCGGTTCAACGCCGACTCCCCGCACAGTGCATAAAACCCGACGCCGCCGTTACGCTTCCACCAGCCAGTGATGGATGTCCGGACGGGTGCCGTGCTGTATGCCGGTCATGGCGTCATACAACTTCCTGAACACCGGGCCGATCTCGCCGGTGCCGTATTTGAACACCTTGTCACCATAGATAATCTCGGAGACCGGAGTAAGCACCACCGCGGTGCCGCAGGCGCCGACTTCGGTGAGCGTCTCAAGTTCCTCCACCGATATCCGGCGGCGCTCGACCTTCATGCCAAGATCCTCCGCCACCTGCGCCAGAGACTTGTTGGTGATGCTGGGCAGGATCGACGGCGACGCCGGCGTGACATACACCCCGTCGCGGGTGATGCCGATGAAGTTGCTGGTGCCGAACTCGTCGACATACTTATGCTCCCGCGGGTCCAGAAACAACGCCACCGAGCAACCGGCCTCATGCGCGATCCGGCTCGGATAAAGACTTGCGGCGTAATTGCCTGCCGCCTTGATGTGGCCGGTTCCGTGCGGGGCGGCACGGTCGATGTTTTCCGGGATCAGCGCCTTGACCGGCCTGATGCCGCCTTTGTAATAGGCGCCAACAGGGACCACCATAATGATCAGCTCATAGGTCTTGCTGGCGTTGACGCCGATTTGCGGCGAAGTGCCGAACATCACCGGGCGAATATAAAGCGCGCCGCCGGTGCCGTACGGCGGAACATATTCGATATTGTCGCGAACGACGGTGCGGACCGCCTCGACAAAAACTTTCTCATCGATCTCCGGCATCTGGAGGTAGCGGGCGGAAGAGTTGAGCCGCTTGGCATTCTCGTCCGGACGAAAAATGCAGACCCGGCCGTCGGCGCAGGTGAAAGCCTTGCCGCCTTCGAACAGCGCCTGACCGTAATGGAGACAGTTTGCAGCCACGTTCAAGGTTATCTCATAACTGGTGGTCAGCTCGGGTTCGCTCCATTTGCCGTTCTCATAGTGAAAACGAATATTGGACTTCACCGGCATGAAACCGAAGCCCAACTCGTCCCAATTGATGTTCATCATTGCTCATCCTTCCAAAACGGTTACAATTTTCTATAAATATATACCTCAAACCGACAATAATCAAGAAAAAGCAGACGTTTTTTTCACACCTGAAAAAAAAAGCGGTTTTTTTGACAATACAAATTGCATTTCGGTTGCAGATATATACATTAATAGTAAGCATTGAAATTAACACGGGTTCGAAAAATTCAGGAGGGAAAACCATGTCTTTCAAGCATTGTTTGGCCGGCGCCGCACTGATCGCGGCGGCAATGATTTTTGCGGGGTGCGTCGATAACGAGATGCCGCCGGACGATTCCCTGAATGGCGTTCCCGCCGCGGTGAGCGGTCCCAACGCTGCCGGTCTCGGCTCAGGCGTTGACGGCATGGGTCCGGGCGGCGTCACGGATGGCGCCGGTTTTGCCGAGGGCGCCGGCGGTGCCGGCACCGCCAGCGGCAGCCAGTACGGCGATACCGGCTGGACTCCGGTGGAAGGCGTCGATTTTCCCGTGATCTACTTCGATTTCGACAAGGATGAGGTCAAACCCGCCGAGATGGAAAAGGTTCAGCAGGTCGCAAAATATATGGCCGACTATCCCGATCTCGGCCTGATCATCGAAGGCCATACCGACGACGTCGGCACCAACGAATACAACCGCGTGCTCGGCGAGCGCCGCGCAATCTCCACCATGAATGCTTTCGGCTCCTGTGGATTCCCGGCCGAGCGCATTCAGACCATCAGCTATGGCGAGGACAAGCCCGCCGCCACCGGCACCGACGCCCAGAGCCGCGCTCTGAACCGTCGCGCCATGCTGATTCCGGCCAAAATGCAGTAGTTTTGCACGATTTGTCATAACGCCGTCATTCGACGGCGTTTTTTTTTGCTTGATTTTTAGGCACGGCATGCTATCTTTCGGTAAAGAACAGGAGGATATATGTTTATAACCGTTGCTTCGTTCATTCTCTTTACCGGACTGGTGGCGTTCGCCACCTGGTTTTTCACCCGCAAAACCGAGCATGAGTCACGTGACGGATTCTTTCTCGCCGGCAGATCGCTAACCTGGCCGTTCATCGCCGGATCGTTGCTGCTTACCAACCTGTCCACCGAACAGATGGTGGGGCTGAACGGCAGCGCCTACGCCAACGGTCTCTGCGTCATGGCGTGGGAAGTGGTGGCGGTGGCGGCGCTGGTGATGATGGCGCTTTTCTTTTTGCCCAAATTCCTGCGTGCCGGCATCACCACCGTTCCGGAATACCTTGCTCAGCGGTTCGACGGCACCACCGAACTGATATGCAACCTGATATTCCTGGTAGCATACGCCGCGATCCTGTTGCCGATCATATTGTATACCGGAGCGCAGGGCATGCGCGGCATACTCGGGCTGGACACCGTCATGTCGTCATACGGTATAACTTCCGAATACTGGCAACTATTCATCGTGGTGACGGCGGTGGCGGTAATCGGCTCGTTCTATGCCCTTTGGGGAGGACTGAACACCTGTGCGGTGTCCGATACCTTCAACGGAATCGGACTGCTGGTCGGCGGTTTCATGATAACCTATTTCAGTTTGCTTCTGCTGGGAGGCAACGATGGCGCGGCACGGGGATTCGAGGTGTTCGTTACCGAATCACGCTCGGCCGGAATGCTGAACTCGATCGGCTCGGCAAAATCGGAAGTGCCCTTCCTCACCCTGTTCACCGGAATTCTGTTCATAAACGTGTTCTACTGGTGCACCAACCAGCAGATAATCCAGCGCACCTTCGGAGCCAAGTCGCTGGCCGAGGGACAGAAAGGCGTACTGATGACCGGGCTGCTGAAACTGATCGGCCCGCTATACCTTGTGATTCCCGGCCTGATCGCTGCGGTGGCGGCCGGCAGCAAGTTCGGACTGATCCAAGTAACCAGCAAAGACACCGCCTACAGCGCCCTTGTAAACGCGGTTCTGCCGAAACCGCTGCTGGGGTTCTTCGCCGCCGTGCTTCTGGGCGCGATCCTTTCCAGTTTCAATTCGGCGCTCAACAGCACCTGTACCATGTTCTCGCTCGGCATCTACCGCCGGCTCTGGAACCATGAGGCCGACGACCGGGAGGTGGTGGGCATCGGCCGCTATTTCGGCTTCGCCATGACCGTGGTATGCATCTTCGTGGCGCCGCTGCTGGTCAAGGCAGGCGGTATCTTCAACTATCTGCAGACCATGAACGCCATCTACTTTATACCGATACTGGCGGTGGTTGCGGTTGGAATGACCACCAGAAAAGTGCCTGCCGCCGCCGCCACGGTGGCGCTTATCGCCGGAGTAATTATGATTGCGGCGGTCTATTTCATCGAACCGCTGAAAGTGATCATTACAACACTCGGCAGCGAATATCACTTCGTTGCGCTGGTTATGCTGGCCCTTATAATCATGATGCTGACCTGGAGCGCAATCGCACCGCGCCGGACGCCATACCAGCCCATCGACGCCGGTAAAACCGATCTCACTCCATGGAAATTCGCCTCGCTCGCGTCATTGCTGCTGCTGGCGATCGTGGCATTCATTTACATCTACTTCGCCGATACCAGCGTATTATAAGAAAGCGCCATCCCCGGCGGATTGACCGCCGGAGATGAATCCTGCACCCCAAAATCCCCTGAAGGCAATCATTGCGGCCCATCCGGCTCCGCGCCACCGCCATAAGCCGCAGTGGTCTAACCGGCAGTCGTTTGCACAGATAAATTGCAACGCCATTGTTGGCAACAACATTATCATAACAATCAAGACCACTAGCCGGGTAAATAATTCACTACGCCCCAAGACAATAATGCTGGCAGATTCAACACAGGCTCCAAGAAAATTCGCCAGCAGTGACAATTCTGTAGCCAATATTGTAATATTTTTTCATCCTTTTGAATTCTCGCTACCCACAACGAGGCTATATTTTGGAGAACTTCAATAACATTGGCAAGCTTCTGTTTCATGAATTCCATCACGCGTAAAATTACATGATTGCCACAATATCCTATATATATCACACCTCAATTGATTGCTGATTGCTTGTCGACAATACCATCCGTAACACTATTTGGCATTTACATTTCCAGACTACGCGCTAAATCACTGAATAATATTCAAACTACTTTCCTACGATATCATGGTTGACTGGACCAATACACCACAAAACGAGGTTTCTTTAGGGCCTGAATATAAAGCTAATCGAGGTAATTTCAAAAGTTTTTAATTCGGCGGGATGAAAAAAGAGGCAGAAGGTTCATCTTAACTCTGGTCTGACAAACTGGAGGAAAAATGAACAATCTGCCGAAGCTTTACTTTACGCTGGAAACCTATCTTTTTCCA
>JAYFQV010000010.1:0-126381 GCA_034926605.1 Victivallaceae bacterium | reverse complement strand
GCTGACGATACGGCCGGATTCATAAACGTGGGCGGAACCGCCGTTGCGCAGAACGACGTTGCTGGCGACCGGGTTGTTGGTGTTGTGGTTGGAGAACACAATCACATGGGCGCCGTAGTTGGTCTTCATCAGGGCGGTGTCAATGCCGGTGGCGTCGACCGTCACGTTGGTGATGACGCTGTTGCCGCAAAGCTCGATGCGGGTCTTGTCATAGCAGTAGAGGTTGGTGATGGTGCTGGCAGCCGCGTTGGAAACCTGCATCCAAGAGTTTCCATAGAGCTTCAGCCCGTTGATGCTGCCGCCGTTGAAGCAGGTGATCACGTTGCGGCTGGTGGTGGTGTAGCCGGAGGCCACCAGGTTGTAGCCAGCGCCGCCGGCAAGAATGCTGATTGCGCCGGCGTTGGTTTCGCTGAAGAGAGTGGTTCCGGAAATCACGCCGCCCGAGGAGCAATACTGCGACGCACCGGCAAGAACCGTGGTGTTGTTTGCGACGCCTCCCTCGATCACGGACTGCACGCCGGAATCGACGACTTCGTCATTTACGGTCGTAGAGACAATTGGAGTGTAAGCCATTTTCAATCCCCCTTTGGTTGTAAAATTGACTGTCTCGTTTCGGGCACACTCTTATTCATATTCTATTAATAGCACTAAAAAATATCGATTTCAATACCGCCGCAGAAAAAAAAACTCCATTTCAACACGCTTTGTAATTTAAAATAACAAAGATTGTAATAAAATTTGCAATCTGGAGAGCAGATGATAAATTAATTATAACATAAGGAGGAGCCGATGGATATATTTTGGGTCGTTTTCGCCGCCGCCGCCATATTGCTGCAGTTGCTTATTATCGTTATGCTGCTTAAAAATAACAGCGGAGTGACCCGGGAAACCGGCACCCGGCTGGCGGCGCTGCCTGAAATGCTCCACCTGCAAGGCAAGGCTGTTCTGGACGAACTTGAACGCCACCGCGGAGAACTGCGGCAGAGCCTTTCGGAGAACCGTTCGGAGGTTGGAGCCTCGTTCAAAACTTTGTCAGATTCCACCGCACAGACGCTATCCGGATTCACGGCCAAGACCGACGAACGCTTTCAACTGCTCAACACATCCACCGAAAACCGGCTCAACGCCATCAGGGATACGCTCGATGCAAAACTTCAACTGCTGCGCGACGAGAACGCCAAGAAACTTGAAGAAATGCGCAAGGTGGTGGATGAAAAACTACAGGAAACCGTTGAAAAACGCTTCAACGCATCGTTTAAGATCATAAGCGAAAATCTCGAAAAAGTCCAGAAAGGACTAGGTGAAATGCAGACGCTGGCCACCGGAGTCGGCGATCTTAAACGCGTGCTGACCAACGTGAAAACCCGCGGCAACCTCGGCGAAATACAACTGGAAGCCCTGCTGGAGCAAAGCCTGACCTGCGAACAATACGTGGTAAACGCCCAGGTCAAACCGAACACGACGGAGCGGGTGGAGTTCGCGATAAAGCTGCCGGGTAAAGACCCGGATTCTTCCGCGGTGCTGCTGCCGGTTGATTCCAAGTTTCCGGTGGACGACTACCAGCGGCTGCTCGACGGCTACGACGCCGCGCCGCCGCCGGAGGAACTCAAGAAGATTGTAACCGGCTTTGTAAACTCTGTCACGCGCTGCGCCTCTGAAATCAACAAAAAATACCTGAATCCGCCGGTCACCACCGATTTTGCGGTGATGTTCGTGCCGACCGAAGGCCTGTACGCCGAAATCCTCCGCCAGCCCGGTCTGTTCGAACGCATACAGCGCGATTTCAAGGTCACCGTGGTAGGGCCGGCCAACCTCATGGCCTTTCTCAACAGCCTCCAGATGGGGTTCCGCACGCTGGCGATCGAACGCAGGTCCAGCGAAGTGTGGAGTCTACTCAGCGCGGTAAAAACGGAGTTCGGCAAGTTCGGAGACGTACTGGAAAAGACCCGCAGTCATCTTGAAAGCGCGGTAAAGGACATCGACGCCGCCGGAGTACGCACCCGCGCCATCGAGCGCAAGTTGCGCGAGGTGGCCGTCCTCCCCGCCGCCGAAGCCGCCGACCTTATCGACGAATGACACAAGCCAAAAGAAAAAGGCCGGCAGGCGCCGGCCTTTTTCTTATAACAAAACAGAAATATCAGCGCGCGCCCTTCGGAGTGTACTTGGTCATGGTTCCGGGAGACGGCATCGACGGATTGGAAGTGTCGGTCTCGGGATAGCTGGCCTGCTTGCTGCGGATATAAAGAACGTCATAAACCGGGCGCTGGTAGGTGCCGTTCTCCGGACGGTTCATCAGCCCGTAGGCGCTGGTCCACATGGTGGAGGAACCGCCGCCGTCGAGGTTGATCGCCTCATAGCAGCCCAGGCTGATCATATAGTCGGCCAATTCCTTGCAGGTCACAGCGTAGCGCGTACCGCTTTCGTCCACCACTACGATATACATCTTCTGGCGGGTGCTGGTAACGCCCACCGCGGTGCGGGAACGGCGCGAAAGTATGATGCCGCTGGTGTCGCTGGTAACTTTGGCCAGCTCGGAGTAGATCGCACCCTTCTGAACCAGCACCGGATAGCCCCAGCGCAGATTGTTGGCCATGCCGACCGAGAACCCGAGGGACGGAATGACCACACCGGCGCGCTGGCCGTGCATCCACAGAAAACCTTCGGTGTAGTTGCTGTAATAACCGACCAGTCCTTTGAACAGTTTGCCCTGAGCCACGATCATGCCGACCGCGGTTGACGGAGCGGGGCCGGTCATGGCAAAGAAGCCGCAATTGACCGCGGCAAGCGCGCCGAGCGCCTTGCCCTGATTCGTGGTATTGGTCAGCATGTTATTCTGGCAAATGCCGATCCCGGTTTCCAGACTGGTCTTGGTAAGATCGACTTCCAGGACGAATATCTCCTGGTAGCCGCCGTAGAGGCTGCTGTAGGTATACTTGTGATATACCAGCCCGTCGGCCAGATTGTAGGTGGTGGTGGTGGTCGGAGTATAGGCGAACAACCCGGCTCCGGCGAGGCACAGCAACAGAATCAGCAGCACTCTTTTCATGTTATAATCCTTAAATGTTAACAACAATCCTATACACTGCTAAAATAGCACATTCGCGCATGAAAGTCAAGAGCCGCTGCGAAATAATCCAGACGGTTCAGCGACCGCCCTTCGGGGTATATTGGGTCATGGTTCCGGGCGTCGGCTTTTCCGGATTGGAGGTGGCGGTTTCCGGATAGCTCTTTTGGCGGTTCCGGACATAAAGCACATCGTACACCGGGCGCTGGTAAGTGCCGTTCTGCGGACGGTTCATCAGTCCATAAGCGCCGGTCCACATCGTCGAAGATCCGCCGCCGTCAAGGTTGATCGCCTCGTAACAGCCGAGGCTAAGCATGTAGTCCGCCAGTTCCTTGCAGGTGACGCCGTAACGCGTTCCAAGCTCATCCACCACCACCACATACATCTTCTGCCGGCTGCTGGTAACGCCCGCCGCGGTACGCGAACGGCGCGAAAGCGTCACACCGCTGGGATCGGACGTAATTTTAAGCAGTTCGGGATAAATGACGCCCTGCTGCATCAGCACCGGATAGCACCAGCACATATTGTCCGCCATTCCCAGCGAAAACCCGACCTTCGGCACCACCACCCCCGCACGCTGGCCATGTATCCACAGCACGCCCTCGGTATAGGTGCTGTAATATCCCACATAGCCGCGATATGTCTTGCCTTGCGCCACCAGCAGCCCCACCGGGGTGGACGGCTGGGTGCCGGTCATCTCGGCAAAGCCGCCGTTGACCGCGGCCAGCGCGCCAAGCGCCTTGCCCTGAGTCATCGTATCGGTGAGCATATTGTCCTTGCAGACTCCGATTCCGACTTCGAGTTCCGATTTCGAAAGATCGATCTCCAGCACATAAATTTCCTGATAGCCGCCGTAGAGACTGCTGTAGGTGTACTTGTTGTATACCAGACCGTCCGCGAGTTTATAGGTGGTCGAAGTGGTAGGAGCATAGGCGGCGAGCACGCCGAAAGCTATGAACAGCAGGATACCGGCAGGCAGAAGTTTCTTCATTTCAGCATCATCCTCTTTTTTGAAAGTATAATGCTAAAATACCACATTAAAACGTTAAAGTCAATACCCCGGCAAAAAAATCAGCCGCGTATGAACCGGTCGGCCGGAGGATTTTTCCAATAGTCGGAACTATGGAATCGCGGAGCCGAAGCGAGGTATTCCCGATATTCGGCCCGGGTGGACAACGACCCGGCGCGGCCGCGCCACTCGCCGTTGAATCCGCGGCCCCGGAAATAGTCGAGCACTATCTTGCGCGCAAGCGGCCCGCCCCTTTCCTCACCGTAGAAATCGAAAATATCCTCCACATGACGCCCGGCCTCATCCACCAGTTCGTCCACCGTCGGCGGCATAAAATCGGGATCGGCCAGCTCGGAAAATATCCACGGATTGCCCATCGCCCCGCGGGCGATCATGACCCCGGCGGCCGACGGGCATCCTTCGCGCATGAGATCAAACGAAGCCCGACCGAACACGCCGCCATTGCCGATAACCGGAACGGTCAATTCCCGCGCCACCGTCTCGATCATGCCATATGCCGGTTCGCCGGAATAGAATTCCGCCCGCAACCGGCCATGCACGGTAAGCGCCCGCGCTCCGCGCGCGGCCAGGCCGCGTACAAGACGAAGGGTGGGTTCGGGATCGCTGCGGTCGAGGATACGAATTTTGGCGGTGACCGGAAAGCGGGAGCCTTCCGCAATAATCGAAAAAAGTTCGAGCGCGCGGTCAACATCCTGTCCAAGCGCCGCTCCGGCGCCCTTTTTGGTGACTTTGGGCACCGGGCAGCCGAGGTTGAAATCCACCACGTCGAACTCGTATCCGTTCAGTATAGTCACCGCGCGTTTCAAATGCGCGGCATCGGCGGAAACCAGCTGGACGCCCAGCCATGATTCGTCTGCGCCGCGCGTAAGCATGTTTTCGGTGCGGGCGCGGGCATAGACCAGCGCCGCCGCGTCGATCATCTCGGTGAATGCGAAGCGGCAGCCATGCCGCCGCACCGACCGCCTGAACGGCAGATCGGTGTAGCCGGACAACGGCGCCAGCAAAAGAGCCCCATCCGGATACAACCGACTCAAATCACATCCCGCCGAGCGTGGCTTTATAGTTTTCCACCAGAGCGTCCACCGAAATCCCGGCCACCGGTTTGGCGCCGTCGACAATGGCAAGCACCGGTTCGGCGGTCACTTCGCCCACGCACGCGAACGGCACGCCTGAAAGCAGCGACTCGAACGCCGCGGCATCCTGCGGAGCCACGGTGGCTATGAAACGCGAGTTGCTCTCGGAAAACAGCTTCTCGATCGTGGAGCATTTGCCGGACAGCGGCAGCTTGGCGAGATCGACGCTCAATCCGAGCCGTCCGCCCATCGCCACCTTGGCGAACCCGACACCGATGCCGCCCAGCGCCGGAGTATGCAGAGAGCGGGCCAGTTCTTTTTCGGTGACTTCGGAAACGCGCCGATAGGTTTCCAGCGCCATCGGCGCATCCACCTTCGGCACCGCGTTGCCGGTGCCGCCGAGCATGGCGAAGTATTCGCTGCCGCCGAGTTCGGCGGCGGTGTTGCCGACAACGTAAACCAGGTCGCCGGGCCTCTTGGCGTCGAGCGTGACCGCCTTGGAAATATCGTCCATCTTGCTGATTGCGCTGAACAGCACCGACGGCGGAATCGAAATCTTGCGGCCGCCGCGGGTGGAGTCGTTCTTCATCGAGTCCTTGCCGGAAATGCAGGGAGTCCTGTAGAGTTTGGTAAATTCATAGAGCGCCTGGTTGGCGCGCACCAGCTGAGCCATCTTGTATTCGCCGTCCGGAGTCTTTTCACTCTGAACCGGATCCGGCCAGCAGAAGTTGTCCAGACCGGCGATATGCCCCAGCTTGCCGCCCACCGCGATGATACGGCGCACCGCGAGGTCGATGCTCGAAGCCATCATCCAGTAGGTGTCGATGTCGCTGTAACGCGGCAGGATCGCGGCGGAAAGCACCACGCCTTCACGCGAAAGCGGGGCGATCATGGTAACGGTGGCGTCCGACACCACGTCTCGGCATTTACCGACGAACGGCTTGACCACGCTGAGACCTTTGACCTCGTGATCGTACTGCCGGGCCTTGGTCTCGTCGCTGGCGATGTTCAGCCGCCCGAGCATGGCGGCCAGATCGGCAGCCGAATCGCGGTGGGAAAAGCGGGGTTCCGGAAATTCCGGATGCTTCCAGACCGCGCTCAGTTCCAGCCGGGGCAGACCGTTGTGCATGAAATCGATGTCGAGATAGCAAACGGTCTCGCCGTTGAACATGACATGGAACTTGCCGGAATCGGTAAATTCGCCGAGCACCGCAATCTCCACGTCGCGCGCCGCCGCCAACTCGCGGAACTCCACGATCTTCTCCGGCGGCACCGCGAAGCTCATGCGCTCCTGCGCCTCGGAAACCAGGATTTCCCACGGGGCGAGTCCGGCGTATTTCAGCGGAGCCTTGGCCAGATCGACCCGGCAGCCGCCGCAAAGTTCAGCCATCTCGCCGACGCTGGAAGAAAGACCGCCGGCGCCGTTGTCGGTTATGAAGCGATAAAGGCCGCGGCTGCGCGCCTCGTAAATGAAGTCGCTGAGTTTCTTCTGGGTGATCGGGTCGCCGATCTGAACCGCCTGCACCGGACTGTCCTTGTGCAGCTCCTCGCTGGAGAAAGTGGCGCCGTGGATGCCGTCCTTGCCGATGCGTCCGCCGCCCATCACCACCAGGTCGCCCGGCTTGATCGACTTGTCATAGCCCTTGACCCCGTTGATCTCTTTTGGCAGCGTGCCCACCGTGCCGCAGTAAACCAGCGGCTTGCCCAGGTAGCGCTCATCGAAATATTCCCAGCCGTAGCCGTAGGGGATGCCGCTCTGGTTGCCGCCGTCGATCACGCCCTTGTGGACACCGTCGCGCAGACGGCGCGGATGCAGCAGGCCATCCGGCACATCCTTGGGATCGGTGAACGGTGAGCCGAGGCAGTAGCCCCACACGTTGATCAGCAGATCGGCGCCCTGCCCGGTGCCGAGCGGGTCGCGGTTCACGCCCACGATGCCGGTCATGGCGCCGCCGTAGGGGTCGAGTGCGGAGGGGCTGTTATGGGTTTCGACCTTATACACTAGGTCGAGGCTGTCATTGAAGGTAATCACGCCGGCGTTGTCGTGGAACACCGAAACCAGGAAATCGACCTCTTCGCCGATCTCATTGGTGCTGCGTTTGATGAAACTCTTGTAGCAGGAGACGATCCGCTGTTCGGTGCCCTCGTCCAGGTCCTTGTAATTGACGATAGCGTCGAATATCTTGTGCTTGCAGTGTTCGCTCCAGGTCTGGGCCAGCACTTCCAGCTCCACATCGGTCGGCTCGCCGGACAGATGATATTTCGCACGCCCCTCCGCCGAGTTGAAATAGGCCTGAATAACCTTCATCTCGTCGAGCGACAGCGCCAGAATCCCTTTGCGGGAAATGTTCAGCAGTTCCTCGTCCGGAACGTTGAGGTCCCAGGTACGCACCGGCACGCTGCCGGTGGCGTTCACCAACGGCAGATTCAGCGGCAGCGGGCTGGCAAGATCGGCACGCGAATACACCCGCACCGACTGAATCAGTTCATTGGCCAGAAAGCCGCGCGCAATCCGGTTGACCTGCTCGGGAGTGAGCCGCCCGCCGGAAAGCAGGTATTCGATACTGCTGAATATCTGCTCGTCCTTTTCAAGTTTGCGCCCGACGATGTCGCCGATCGCCTCGTGGGCGGAACGGCCGACGTTGTCGGTCACGCCCGGCTTGAACCCCACCGCCACCAGAAAATCGCAGTCGGCGTTCGGCGGCATGGTGGCGCCTTCGGCCACCCGCACCTCCTGTAGCACCGGGTTGAACAGATACTCGCCGACCTTGCGCGCCTCTTCGGGCGTGATGTCGGCCATAACGGTATAAACGTCGCGGGTGACGACCTTGTCCACCTCGATGCCGAGGAAATCAGCCACTTCACGTTTCACACCCTCGCCGCGGGCGTCTCTCCAACGGCTCAATGGCGATATTTCTATACGGAACGTATTCATCTGCCGCCCTTTCTGTTTTTCTGCGCAGGCTGGTGGGTAGTGGAGTCGGAGGCTTCGCCGCCGTCATCGGCCGCGGCCATGAGACCGGAAAAGTCGAACTGCCCGAAGGTCTTATGAATCATTTCCTTGGGCCAGCTGGACAAAATCTTGGCGAACGCGTTCAGGGTGGCCACGGTGGCGCGGAACAGATTTTGCGCCACCTCCATTTCCACCGCGCTCATCAGCGCATTGAATGCCTTGTAGGCCTCCTGCTTGTACTCCACCAGCGGATCTTTCTGCGCGTAGACCCGCAGATTGATGCTGGTGCGCAGATGATCCATGGTATAAAGGTGTATCTGCCAGTGGCGGTCGATAGCGTCCAGCATCACATGCCGCTCCAGGTAAACCCGCTGGCCCGGAGGCAGCGGCTCATTCTTCTGGATGTAAAGCTCTTCGATGCGCTTGGTAATCTGAACCACCAGCGCGTCCTTGTCGGTCAGGGTGCCGCCCTCGACGCCGGCGGTCATGTCCTCAACCTTGAACGGGATCGGGAACGTGAGGTTGAGCCAGCCGATCAGCCGGGTGAAATCAATGCCGCCGGCACCGTCGCTCCGTTCATTGCGGGCAAGCACCAGCTCCTCGATCTTGGCGTCGATACAGTTTTCCAGCACCATGAACAAAGTGTCGTGCGGATTGTCGGACAGCAACGCTTCCTTGCGCAGCCCGTAAATCACCTCGCGCTGCTTATTCATCACGTCGTCGAAGTCCAGCGTGCGTTTGCGGATCGAGAAGTGCTGCTGCTCCACCCGCTGCTGAGCGGTCTCGATCGCGCGGTCGAGCCAGGTGGACTGAAGTTCGTCGCCCTCCTCAATGCCGAAACGGTCGAAGATCTTGATGATGCGGTCGGAACCGAACAGGCGCATAAGATTGTCTTCCAGCGACACGTAGAACTTCGACTCGCCGGGGTCGCCCTGGCGGGAACAGCGGCCGCGCAGCTGCCGGTCGATTCGCCGGGAATCGTGCCGCGAACTGCCGATCACGAACAGTCCGCCCACATCCACCACGCCGGCGCCCAGCTTGATGTCGGTACCGCGGCCCGCCATGTTGGTGGCCACCGTCACCGCGCCTTTCTGACCGGCCCGGGCCACGATCTCGGCCTCGTGCTGATGGTTTTTGGCGTTGAGCACGTTGTGCGGAATGTTAACCCGTTTGAGCATGCGGCTCAGAATTTCGGAATCTTCAACCGAGATGGTGCCCAACAGCACCGGCTGCCCCTTCTCGTGCCTTCTGACCACCTCATCCACGATAGCGTTGAACTTCTCGCGGCGGGTCTTGAATATTGAGTTGCGCTGATCCTTGCGGATGCACGGACGATTGGTGGGAATTACGATCACGTCCAGTTTGTATATCTGGTGGAATTCGTTGGCCTCGGTTTCGGCGGTACCAGTCATACCGGCCAGCTTTTCGTACATGCGGAAATAGTTCTGAATGGTGATGGTGGCAAGCGTCTGGGTCTCGGGCTCGATCTTGACCTTTTCCTTGGCCTCCAGCGCCTGGTGCAGCCCGTCGTTGAAACGGCGGCCCGGCATCAGGCGGCCGGTGTGCTCGTCCACAATCATGACCTTGCCCTGCTGGACGACATAATGAACGTCGCGCTCGAACAGGCAGTAGGCCTTGAGCAGCTGCGAAAGACTGTGCAGCCGCTCGCTCTTGTAACTGAACTCCTCTTCGAACTTGGCGCGCTTTTCGCTGCGCTCCAGCTCGGAAAGGGAAGTGTCGGCATCGAGTTCGTGAATGCCCATCAGCAGGTCCGGCATCACGAACGCGCCGGGATCGTTGGGAGAAATCGCCAGGCGGCCGCGTTCGGTAAGGTCGGAAGACTGCCCCTTTTCGTCGATCACGAAATAGAGCGCGCTCTGCACCTCCTGCAGCATACCCTGGTTGGCGTTGCTGCGGACACGTGACTCGTAACGTTCGACCTCCTTGAGAATGGCGCCATCCTCCAGAATTCGCATCAGCACCTTGTGGGTCGGCAGGCCGAAGCGGACCTGAAGCAGCTTTTCAATGGCTCTCTCGTGGTCTTCGGGAGTCTGCTTCTCGCGTTCGAGTATCTCGCGGGCTTCGCGCGCGAGGTCGGAACAGACTTCGTTCTGAAGCTTGAACACCTTTTCCACCGCGTCGATCAGCTCGCTGAACTGCTGTTTGGTCTCGTAGGCGACCGGGCCGGAAATGATCAGCGGGGTACGGGCCTCGTCGATCAGAATGGAGTCGATCTCGTCGACGATCGCGTAGTAGTAGTCCCGCTGCACCAGCTGGCTGCGATCGGTGGCCATGCCCATGTCGCGCAGATAGTCGAAGCCGAATTCGCTGTTGGTGCCGTAGGTTATGTCGCAGGCGTACTGCTCGCGGCGCTGATCCGGAGACATCATGTTCTGGAGGCAGCCCACGGTGAGCCCGAGATATTTGTAGACCGCGCCCATCCATTCGGAGTCGCGGCGGGCCAGGTAATCGTTCACGGTAACCAGCTGGCAATTCCTGCCGGTAAGCGCGTTCAGGTAAAGCGGCATGGTCGCCACCAGCGTTTTGCCTTCGCCGGTTGCCATCTCCGCGATGTTACCCCATTCAAGCGCGATGCCGCCGAGTATCTGGACGTCGAACGGCACCATGTCCCAGACCAGCTTCTGGCCGCAGACATCGACCTCCCGCCCCACCAGCCGGCGGCAGGCGTTTTTGACCACCGCGAAAGCCTCGCACAGAATGTCCTGCGTGGTTTCGCCGCGCTGAAGCCGTTCCTTGAATTCAACCGTCTTGTGCTTGAGTTCGTCCTCGCTCAGCTTCTGATATTCCGCTTCCAGCGCGTTGATCTTCCGCACCAGCGGCATCATTTTCCGCAGATCGCGTTCAGACTTGGTGCCGAAAATCTTTTTGAGAATATAATTGATCACTTGGCTTTCCCTCCTCGCGAAAAGCAGACAACCGCGTTAAAAATTGTTCGCGTGCAAAAAAACTATTTGGAGCCGGGGCGGTCGATCGGAGCGCCCTCTTTGCACAGCGGGCAGTCGGCCGACTCCCAGGTCGGCAGCGACAGCTTGAGCAAACTTTCATGCGGCACATCGAAAGTCGCCTTGCCGCCGGAGCGGTCCACCAGCACCGCCACGCCCACCGGATCCGCGCCGAAGCTTCTGACCAGCTCGATAGTCTCCTTGACCCGGCCGCCCTCGGTTATCACGTCCTCCGCCACCAGCACTTTTTCGCCGGGAGCAAGGGTAAATCCGCGTTTCAGGATCAGGCGGTTATTGTCTTTGTCGGCGAAAATCGCGCGCACGCCGAGCGCCCGCGCAACCTCCTGCCCCACGATCAGTCCGCCGACGGCGGGGGAGATCACGGTAACCGCGCCGCTGTTGCGGAACTTGTCCGCGAGAAGGCGGCACAGGGTTTCGGCCCTATCCGGGTACTGCAGCAGAAGCGCCGCCTGAAAGAAGCGGTTGCTGTGCTTGCCGCTGCGCAGCTGGAAGTGGCCGGTGAGCAACGCCTTGGAGTCTTCGAATATCTTGATTATCTCAGCTTCGGTCATGATGAATTTCCTTTGAAAAATCTACCTGAAAGTCTCCGGCGAGGAGGGTTCGATCCACAAATGGAAGTCCACCTTATGCCCGCCGAATTCGAGAGTGATTATAGTGTTCAGCCGGGTGAGCAGCAGCGCATACGGAATACGGATTTCTTCGTTTCTGGTGGCTATGGCCACATTGGCGTCGCCGAGGATGTCCTCGGCGTTGCGGATGGCCTCGACCAGCAAGAGCATCCGCATGAGTTTGCCGCGCAGGGCTTCGTCCAGCTTGTAGGTTGCGAGGCATTCCGGGCAGACCGCCTGAAATCCGCGCTTCCTGACATCCGCCAGATCGAACTTCACCACCGCGCCGCAGTCCGGATTCAGGCAGTGAAAATCGATATGCGCCAGGCTGCCGGCGGCAACCGTTGAAGAACTGGGCATATAGACTACTCGCCGTCCTGCTGCCGCTTGATTACCTTGAGAATCTGCTCGACGCTGCCGATGCTGTCAACGATTTCCTTGATAACGTCGGGATTGCGGAGCGTGCGCGACACCGAGCCGAGCAGCTGGAGATACTCTTCCGGACGCTCGTCGGCGGCCATGATATAGACGATCACGCGCACGGGCTGGTCGTCCTGGCTCTGGTAGTCGGCGATCGGCTCGGTGCAGACGCCGACGATGATAACCGGTTCGGGAATGTTGTTGACGCGAATGTGCGGCAGACCAAGACCGTTGCCGACACCGGTGGTCATCATCTGCTCGCGCTTCCAGGTAAGCCGGAAGATGAGGTCCCGATCCAGCTGCGAAAGCTCGGCAGCCTTGGAGATGATTTCATTGAGCACTTCAAGCTTGTTCTTGCCTTTGAGCACTACAATAGAGTTGGCGTCGATGTACTTGGTGAACGAGACCTTCATGGCTTTCCTCCGAACTGTCTGATCGTTTTATATTAACCTTAAAACCAAATATCATTTGCAAACACGATATAATTTACTCACAACCGTGTTTTTTTCAACTTTATATTTCAATTTTTTTCGTTCTTTCTTCGCCCCGGTTTGACTCTTACCCGTTGCGGTGGTATATTTTCGGAAATAAATGGCGGGTATTATGAAAATAGAAAAAGTAACGCTGGCGCGGATACGGATTCCGTTGCGCACCCCGTTTGTGACCGCGTTGCGGCGGGTGGAAGCGATTGAAGACGCGGTAATCGTGATGGAAACATCCGAAGGGCGCGGCTACGGCGAAGCTCCGCCGACCCGGGCAATCACCGGAGACACTCTGGAATCCATCGACGCGGCATTTCACGTGATCGCCCCGCTGCTGCTGGGGCGGAAGATGGAAGACTTCAACGACCTGCTCAGAACCGTGGCCGACGCCCTTCCCGGCAACACTTCCCCAAAGGCCGCATTCGAAATCGCGCTTTACGACCTCCGGGCCAAACAGATGAGAATGCCGCTGCACCGCGCGCTCGGCGCCTCGAAAGACCGCTTGAAAACCGACCTCACCATCAGCATCGGCAGCATCGACAAGATGACGGGCGACGCGCGCGAGGCCGTGCGGCGCGGGTTCGACCATCTCAAAGTAAAGGTGGGTCTCAACGCCGAGGAGGATGTGGACCGCCTCACCGCAATCCGCGACGCGGTGGGGGGCGACGCCGCCATATCGGTGGACGCCAATCAGGGATGGACCCCCTCGGAAGCGATTTCGGCAATGCGTGCGCTGGAGGCCGCCGGGCTGGTGTTCGACTATCTCGAACAACCGGTACGGTCGCATGACCTGGAAGGTCTGGCCAAGGTGTCGCGCAGCATCGCCACCCCGGTACTGGCGGACGAGGCCGTGTTCTCCCCGCGTGACGCGATAAATCTGCTGGAGGCCGACGCCGCCTCGATGATCAATATAAAACTGATGAAATCAGCCGGCATCACCAGCGCGCTGATGATCGCCGACCTCGCTGCGCTTTACGGCCGCAACTGCATGATGGGCTGCATGCTCGAAGGCCCGGTCAGCGTGGCGGCTGGAGCCTGTTTCGCGGCCGCGAGATACAACGTGACCCACTTCGACCTCGACGGGCCGATGCTGGCGGCGGAAAACCCGGTGGCCGGCGGCACGACATTTGCCGGAGCCGACATAATTCTGCCCAAAACCCCCGGTCTCGGAATCGAAAAGATCGACGGGCTGCAAATCATCGACGAGGTGGGAATATGAACCCGCTTACATTTGCGGGCAAGGCCGCGCGCAGGCTGTACCGCCGCAATCGCGATTATGTGATCGTTCCCGATCCCGCGGCGGCGCTCTCGGCGGCGGAAACGTATCTGGCCGCCGGTGAATGTTTCACAAAACTCACTCAAGAGATGATCGACGACGCGCTGGAGCAGGGCCGCATGTCGTATGCCAAGGCCGCCGGCATCGCCCACCTGCTTCGCAGCAACCAGTGGATGGTGGCGGTGGTCAACGGCCGGGAAAATCTGCTGGGCTGGTGTTTCGTCAGCCTGAACCACCCGACCGGCAGCCTTGGCGGACTGGTCATACGCCCGAATGAGGAATATGTTTACAAACACGACACTTTCGTGCTGCCGGATTCCCGCGGCCGCCGTCTCGGCGCGGCGATCAATCTCCATGTCATGGAAGCGTTCGCAGACCGCAAGATGTTCTGTCTGGTTCGCACAAACAACACTCCGGCGCTGGCGAACTGGAAGCGTTGCGGCGCCAGAAGCATCGCCCGTATCACCGAAAGCCGCATTATCGGCTGCGGATGGCGTCAGAAAGTGGAAAGACTCGCAACGCCGGCGGAAGCTGATCCATATCTCGACAAAATAACCTTCAAGCGATAACGGCGCTCCCGCCGTTCCCTATCCTCATGCAAAAAAATTGCGGAAGAGCTTCAGCGCTCTCCCGCAATTAAAACGCGAACAATTACGCTTTTTCCACCGCCAGGCGGCAGGGCTTGCCGTTAACGTCGGTCTCCGGCGCATCCGATGCTCCGGCGACGAACCCGACCGCCAGCACCTCGTTGCCGATATACTCGGAGAACGCGGCGGCCGCGGCGGCATAGTCGTCCGGCAACTGCCAGCTGACCGTGATCCGGTCGGAAACCTCGAGCCCGGCCTCCTTGCGCAGATTCTGGAGTTTGCTTACCAGTTCGCGCGCAATGCCTTCCTGCTCCAGTTCCGGCGTAAGTGTGGTCTCCAGCGCCACGGTGACACCGTTGCCGGTGGCAACTGTGACTCCGGGTTTCTCGGTGCGCTGCACCGCGAGGTCGTCGGCGGTAACGTCAACCGTCAGGCCTTCGACCTCAAGCACATACGGCTTGCCGCGCAGAATGCCGGCGATCTCGGAACTGGACAACTTTTCCAGTTCCGCGGCGGCGGCCTTCATATTCTTGCCGAGCCGCGGGCCGAGGGCTTTGAAGTTGGCCTTGCAGGAAAATTCAACCAGCGAGCTTTCGTCCGCACCGGCTTCGACCGCCTTGACATTGAGCTCGTCGGCCACAATGTCGGCGGCGGCCTCGATCAGCTTACGGTCTTCCGGAGTACCGCCCACGATCACCGCGCGGGCCAGCGGCTGGCGCACTTTCAGATTGTTCTGGGTGCGCAGGTAGCGGCCCAGCGTGACCGCCTGCATCGCCAGCTCCATCTCGCGCTCGAGCCCGGCGCTGCGGCTGGAGGCGTCGGCCGACGGGAAGTCGCAGAGATGCACCGATTCCGGCATGCCGTCGGTGCGGAGGTTGCGATAGACCGCGTCGGTGGTGAACGGTATGAATGGCGCGGCGACCTTGCAGAAGGTCACCAGCACATGGTGCAGCGTCTGATAGGCTTCGAGCTTGTCGCCGTCGTTGCTGCTCTTCCAGAAACGGCGGCGGCTGCGGCGGATATACCAATTCGTAAGATCGTCGATGAACTTGCTGAAACGATTGGCGGCCTTCTGGAGGTTGTAGTTGTCCAGCGAATCGGCGATCTCCTCGATCATCTGCGAGAGTGAACTCAGTATCCAGCGGTCGAGCACATTGGCCGGGTGCTCCGGGGCTCCGGCTCCGGCAACCGAAACGTATTCATCGACTCTGGCGTAGGTGACGAAGAAGCTGTACGCGTTCCAGAACGGGATCATCACGTTGCGCAATACTTCCTTGACCCCGGATTCGGAAAACTTGAGGTCCTCGGCGCGCACCACCTGGCTGCCCAGCATGAACAGCCGCAGAGCGTCGGCGCCGCTGGAATTGATCACATCCATCGGGTCGGGGTAGTTCTTGAGCCGCTTGGACATCTTCTGGCCGTTCTCGGCCAGCACCAGCCCGTTCACGATCACGTGCTTGAACGGCGGGGCGTCGAACAGCGCGGCGGAAAGCACCACCAGCGTGTAGAACCAGCCTCTGGTCTGGTCAAGGCCCTCGGCGATGAAATCGGCCGGAAACACCGACTCGAAATGCTCCTTGTTCTCAAAAGGATAGTGGTTCTGGGCGTAGGGCATCGAACCGGATTCGAACCAGCAGTCCAGCACCTCAGACACCCGCTTGAGCGGCGACTTGCCGGTGGGCGACGGTATTTCCAGCTGATCGACGAAATGCTTATGCAGGTCGGTCACCTTGGCTCCGGTCAGTTTTTCCAGTTCGGCGATCGAACCGACGCAGATCATCTCGCCCTCCTCGTTGCGCCAGATCGGCAGCGGGGTTCCCCAGTAACGGTTGCGGGAGATCGCCCAGTCGCGTGCATTGGCCAGCCATTTTCCAAAGCGGCCTTCCTTGATGTGGGCTGGCATCCATTCGATCTGCTCGTTGGCGGCCAACATGCGCTCCTTGATCTCCTCGACTTTCACGAACCAGGTGGAGACGGCACGGTAGATCAGCGGGCGGTCGTCGCGCCAGCAGTGCGGATAGCTGTGCTTGATGGTGGAGCGGTGGATCAGCTTGCCCTCGGATTTGAGCCGCGCGATGATGTCGGCGTCGGCGTCCTTGACATAGCGGCCCTGATAGTCCGGGACCTCCGAGGTGAAACAGCAAAGCTCGTCGATCGGGCAGACCTCGGGCAGGCGGTATTTCTTGCAGATGGCGTTGTCGTCCTCACCGAAGCCGGGCGCCATGTGGACGATGCCGGAACCGTCCTCGGTACTCACGAAATCGGCCAGCAGCACCTGGAACGCGCCGTTTTCGGCAAGTCCGGAGAAATAGTCGAACAGCGGAGCGTAGCGGCGGTGCTCAAGCTCGGAGCCCTTGAACCGGGCCACGATTTCGGGAGCCTGCTTGTAGTAGGACGCGACGCGGGATTCGGCCATGATGTAAAACTCGCCGCCGTCGGCGATCTTGACGTAGTCGATGTCCGGCCCAACCGCCAGCGCCAAGTTGGACGGCAACGTCCACGGCGTGGTGGTCCAGGCCACAAAATAGGTGTTTTCCTCGTCGAGCGCCTTGAAGCGCAGCGTGATCGCGGGGTCGACCACGTCCTTGTATCCCTGGTTGGCCTCGAAATTCGAAAGCGGAGTGGCACAGCGCGGGCAGTAGGGCAGGATGCGGTAGCCCTCGTAGATCAGCCCCTTGTCCCAAAGCTGGCGGAACGCCCACCACACCGACTCCATGAAATTCGGGTCCATGGTGTGATAGCCGCCTTTGAAGTCCACGAAACGGCCCATGCGGCTGACGATCTTTTCCCATTCGGAGGTATACCGCAGCACGATGGAGCGGCAGGCCTCGTTGAAATTGGCGATGCCGTATTTTTCGATATCGCGTTTGTTGTTGAGATTCAGCTTCTTCTCCATCTCGTTCTCGACCGGGAGGCCGTGGCAGTCCCACCCGAAGGTGCGCGGAACATATTTGCCGCGCATGGTTTGGTAGCGCGGAATCACGTCCTTGATGGTGCCGGCCAGCAGATGGCCGTAGTGCGGAAGACCGGTGGCGAACGGCGGGCCGTCGTAGAACACGAACTCCTGCGCGCCCTCGCGCTGCTTCAGCGACTTTTCAAAGACATGGCTTTTCTGCCAGAACTCAAGAACCTCCTCCTCAAGAGCGGGGAAGTTCACCTGATTGGATACCGGATCGAACATCGCAACACCTTGTTTGGTTGTAGAAATTTACATAATTATCTATATAATATAGCACCGGAACCGCGGCCGCGCCAGTCCGCGCCGCCGCGTTTGCCGATTATATGCCGTAAAGGTGCAGTTGAGCCGCCCGGAAGTCCGAGGCCGTCACATCTCCGCCCAGGCGGAGCGTACCAGCGCGGCGGTGGAGACGATGGCCTCCGGCACGCAGCGGGTATCGGCCAGAACCGGCATGAAGTTGGTGTCGCCGTTCCAGCGCGGCACCAGATGGCAATGCAGATGTTCGGCCACGCCCGCCCCGGCCGCCTTGCCGAGGTTGAAGCCGACGTTGAACGCCTCGGGGGTAAGCAGCTTCTGGAGGACTTTCTTGCCCTCGGCAACCATGTCGATAAGCTCGTGCCGCTCGGAGTCGGTAAGTTCGGCCAGGTCGCCGACATGGCGGTAAGGCGCCACCAGCAGATGGCCGGAATTATACGGGAAGCGGTTGAGTATCGCATAGACTTCACTGCCGCGATGAACGATCAGTTCCTCTTCCGGCTTCTCCGGGTGGGGCTGCTCGTTGCCGCAAAGAAAACACTCGCCGGATTTGGCGGAGCGGATGAATTCGATGCGCCATGGCGCCCACAACGGACGGTTTTCCCCCATTTTTCACCTCATATTTGAATGTCGAGTTGCTTCAGAAAATAACGCCGGTCGCCATACCATCCGGCAAAACAGCAGCCGAGCGCACCCACGAACACCGCTAGCATCAGATAGACAAACCAGTCGCCATAGCGGGTATGAAAAGTCTCCGCCGGAGCGGACGGAACATTGACGGTCACCACCCCGGCCGCCCGGGACTTGCCGATCGGGTCCACCGAACCGTCGGCGCGGTGCATCACCCCGTCCGCGACCCGGCCGACCGGGTCGAGCACCAGACTGGATGAGTTGTTGCCGCAGCGCACCATCGGCAGTCCGGTCTCAACCGTGCGCATTACACAGTTGGCGAAATGCTGCTCCGGCTCGGAACTTTCCGGATACCAGGCGTCATTGGTGATGACCGCCAGCAGATTTGCGCCAAGCTGGGCTTCGCGGCGGGCGATATAGGGGAACACGTCCTCGAAACAGATGCTCATGCCGGCGCGCACGCCGGGCAACAGATTCAGGGGGGTGAAGTCGGAACCGGGGGTGAGGTCGCGGTTCATGTCGATGATCCTGACCACGAACTCCGGCAGCACCGAGCGGAACGGCACATATTCGCCGAACGGCACCCGCTGTATCTTGTCGTATTTCTCGACGTATCCGGCCGCGTGATCGGGAGTGAACAGCATCGCCCGGTTGAATGACCGGCCCTCCACGTCGGTGTCCACCGCGCCGTAAAGCAGCGGAATGCCACCGCGCCGGACGAAATCGTATATGACCAACCGCAGATCGGTGGAAATCTGACTATCCTCGCTGTAGGAGATCGGAGTGGCCGACTCTGGCATCATCACCAGCTCAGGTTTATCCGTGCGCGCCGCCAGAATGAAACCGAGGCCGAAGTTCACATCGACCGACTCAACCACCTCGCCGAAGGTGGCGCTGCGCCGCTGAGAAAGATTGCACTGCACCAGCCCGATCCGGCAAGCCGCGGTCTCCCCCGCCGAATAGCGGGTCACCCGCCACGCCCCGAACCAGCCGTCTGCCACCAGCAGCAGCGCCGCCAGCAGCAGCACATACGGGCGACGGCGAGGCCTCCCGGCACGACAGCGCGACCAGACGGAGTCCAGCACCGTCGCAAACGCCGCGTTACAGAATATGATCGGAAACCCGACCAGATAGGTGCCGCCCCACGCCGCCAGCTGAAGCAGCGCCGGATTGCGGTACTGCGTAACCGCCAGATAGTTCCACGGCAGCACCCACGCCCGCCCCCATTCCAGTATGAGATACGCCGCCGACACTGCCAGAACGTAAACCAGCTCCCGGCCGAAACCGGGGTCGGACGGATTCTCTTTCCGCTCGGAAAAAGTCAGCATCCGCACGTCGCGTCCGCGGCGCAGATAACGGCCGAACCAGAAACAGCACAGCCCGAAAACACCGAAGTATAGCGCCAGAATAGTGGCGAGGATGTAAGGTATGACCCCGAACGACCCCTGTATCTCGCGCAGGAAGTTAAACGCGGTGAAAGCCCACGCCCAGCCGAACCCGAACCCGTACCAGAACGCCCCTCCCCGCGAACAGTGCATCGTTATGATAAGCAGCGGCACAAACGCCAGAAAAGCAAGCGCCGACTGGTTGAGCGGCGGCAGCGCCGCGCTAAGCACCAATCCTGAAACACCGGCTATCGCAAAGCGTAACAGCAGTAACACAAACGATATGCGGCGGCGTTCATTCATGGTTTTATCTTCGGTTTTTGATTGCATAAATACATTTCCATGTTGAAAAAAAGCTAAAACGATGTAATTTATATGCGAAGATGAAAATTTAAACCGCCTAAAGGCATTTTTTCAGCGAAAAAAATGGAGAATCAAGACTTTTACGAATTCGATCACCTGATAATCGGCAGCGGTCTGGCCGGGCTGACCAGCGCGCTCCACCTGGCGGATGCCGGGCGCCGCGTTGCCATCCTGTCCAAACGGGCCGCCGACGAAGGTTCGACCTGCCGGGCGCAAGGCGGCATCGCTTGCGTGACCAACCCTGACGACTCATTCGACGCCCATGTCCAGGATACCCTGAACGCCGGCGCAAAACTGTGCAACGAAAAGGTGGTGCGCACCATCGTCGAAGCCGGCCCGGCCGCCGTGCAGCGGCTGATCGAGCGCGGCGCCCATTTCACCACCCGCGGCGAACTCGGATTCGACGACGACAAGGAGAACTTCGACCTCGGCCGCGAAGGCGGCCACACCGAGCGCCGGGTGCTTCATTCCGGAGACATCACCGGTCGCGAAATCGAACGCATACTGGTGGAAGCGGCAAGCCGCCACCCCGGAATAACCATATTCGAATACCACTACGCGATCGACCTGATCATGGCCCGCCGAAACGTGGAGATGGCCGACAACCGCTGCCTCGGCGCCTATGTGCTTGACGTGCGCTCCGGCCAGGTGAAGACCTTCCGCAGCCTCACCACCACCCTCGCCTGCGGCGGCGCCGGCAAAGTCTATCTCTATACCAGCAACCCCGACGTTGCCTGCGGCGACGGCGAGGCGATGGGCTACCGCGCCGGAGCCAAGATCGCCAATATGGAATTCATCCAGTTCCATCCCACAATTCTTTATGATGCGAAAGTGCGCAGTTTCCTGATTTCCGAAGCGGTACGCGGCGAAGGCGCCGTGCTCAAGATGCGCAATCCCGACGGTACCTACCGCGAATTCATGAAAAAATATCATCCGATGGAATCGCTCGCCCCGCGAGACGTGGTCGCCCGCGCCATCGACAGCGAGATGAAGCGCACCGGCAGCGAATGCGCCTATCTGGACATTACCCACAAGAGCGAGGCGGAGCTTAAAAACCGCTTCCCCAACATCTTCGCCAAATGCCTCGAAGTGGGCGTGAACATGAGCAAAGACCTTATCCCGGTCGTTCCCGCCGAACACTACGTCTGCGGCGGCGTGATGACCGATGTCAACGGCTACACCGGCATCCCCGGGCTTTACGCCGCCGGCGAATGCGCCTGCACCGGGTTGCACGGCGCCAATCGCCTGGCCAGCAACAGTTTGCTGGAGGCACTTGTGGTAGCTAATCTTTCGAGCATACATATCGAGCGCGAGTTCGAACACCTGCGCCGCACCGCGCCCAACTTCCCGGTCCCGGCCTGGAGCTGCGGCAACGCCACCAACTCCGACGAGATGGTGGTCATCACCCACAACTGGGACGAGATCCGCCGCTTCATGTGGGACTATGTTGGCATCTTCCGCACCAACAAGCGGCTCGAACGCGCCAAGACCCGCATCAAACTTATCCGCAAGGAGATCGACAAGTACTACTGGGATTTCCACGTGACCCCCGACCTGCTCGACCTCCGCAACATCGCCACCACCGCCGAGCTAATCATCGACTGTTCGATGAGCCGCAAGGAAAGCAGAGGACTCCACTACAATGCCGACTATCCATACCTCGACCCCGATTTCAACGGCGTCGACTCGGTTCTTCAGCGCAGCGTGAGGTATTATGATTAGATTACGCCGTACCGCACCGTATATCCGCGATATCGTCCGAAAACTCCAGGAAGCCGGATTCGAAACCTACATCGTCGGCGGCGCCGTGCGCGACCTGCTGCTGGACCGCAATCCCAAGGATTACGACATCTCGACCGCCGCCACCCCAGCCGAAGTCCGCAACGTGTTTGGCCGCCGTCAGGCGCGCATAATCGGCAAACGCTTCCGGCTGGTACATCTGCATGTGGGCAAGGAGATCATCGAAATCTCCACTTTCCGCCGCCGTCCGCAGACTCCCGGCGAAGTCCCGGAAAAACTGGCCGACAACCGCGCGATCCCGGAAAACATGATCTTCGAGGACAACGACTTCGGCACCGCGCAGGAAGACGCGTTCCGCCGCGATTTCACGGTCAACGCCCTTTTCTATGATCCGGTTCACGACAATCTGGTCGACTTCACCGGCATGGGACTGGAAGACATCCGCAACCGCGTGGTTCGCGTAATCGGCAACTGCAGGGAACGCTTCGAGGAAGACCCGGTTCGGCTGCTGCGAGCCTTGAAACTGGTGGGCCAGTACGGCTTCAGTTTCGATCCCGAAACGGAGAAGGCACTGATGGAAGGCATCCCGCTGATCCAGCACGCCTCGTCCAGCCGGCTCAGCCTGGAGCTGGAAAAGATACTGGTGTCATGTTTCTCAGACCGGATATTCGCCACCCTCCGCCGCTACGGCTTTCTGCGCTATTTCATGCCGTTCTTCGACGAAAACTGGGATGGCGCCGCCATGCAGCGCTCGATGCAGATGCTGAACTGCCGCAACCGACGGGTGACCGCCGAACGCTACCGGGCCTCGATCTCGGTGGCGGTGGCCTCCATCGCTCTGCCGATCGCCGCCGCCCGCTTCGGCAGCGGCGAGGAGGGCGCACTTTGGGACGAAGACAAGGTGAACGAAGACAATTTCGAAGACCTCCTGCGCGAAATATTCCGCCCGCACTGCATAGTCAAACGGGTGATCTACTCCGCGTCAAAAATGCTGATGATGCAGCCGGCAATGCTCAACTGCCGCAAGGTTGGCAAGCTGGCGTCGCACAAGAGCCTGTCGCATGCGCGCGAACTCCTTTATATCCAGAACGAACTCTGGTGGCACCGTTCAGACCTGATCGAGGTGTGGGAGCGCCCCAAACCATCCCCTGCGGCCGACACCGAGCCGGACAATCCGCGCCGCCGCCGCAGCCGTCGCCGCAAACCCCGCGTAACGCAGCAGTAAAAAATGGGCGGCGGCGAAAAATCGATCTGTTTCGTGGCAACCACCGCCAAGCATCTGGCGCTGTTCATGCTGCCGCAGGCCAATTATTTCGCCGCACACGGCTGGCGCGTGGCGGTGGCGACCACCTACGACCCCGCGCTGGCGGCCAAGCTAGCGCCCGGCATCGAATATCACACCGTGCCGATGAAGCGCGGCGCGGCCCTTTTTTCCATCCCGCTGCACATTATGCGGCTCCGCCGTATTTTCAAACGGGGAAATTTCACTTTCGTCCAGTATTTCATGCCGAACGCCGCGCTCTACGCTTCGGTGGCGGCGAAGCTGGCCGGCGTTCCGTTCCGTTACTATCAGCTGGGCGGCCTGCGATACTCGTCAAGCACCGGGCTGAAACGGCGGCTGTTGATAATGCTGGACCGCATATCCGGCGGCTGCTCCACCCACATCTGGTGCGTCAGCCGCGGCAACCTCGAAACCGCGGCGGCCGACGGCGTGTTCCCGGCCTCCAAGGCCATGACCATCGGCGGCGGCGGCAGCAAGGGCGTGAATCTTGAGTTGTTCGATCCCGCGATGAAGGACCGGTGGCGAAGGGAAAAACGGGCCGAACTCGGATTTTCCGACGATGATTTCGTGATCGGCTTCGCCGGTTCGCTGCGGCGGGACAAGGGCACGGCGGAACTCATCGACGCGTTCCGCGCCGTACATGAGGCCCGCCCGAACACCAAACTGCTGCTGGTTGGCGACCGTGAATTCTTTTCCACGGTGCCGCCGGACCGCCGGCGTTTTGCGCTGGAATCTCCGGACGTCAGAATCATACCCGCCGCCGACGGGGCCGCGCGCGGACTCGACTTCGAGGACGTGCCCAAATACGAAGCCTGCTTCGACGTGCTCGGGTTTCCCAGTTACCGCGAGGGGTTGCCCAATGTGGTGCTCGAATGCCAAGCGCTAAATATTCCGGTGGTCGCCGCCGACGTGCCCGGTATGGCCGACGCGTTTTTGCCCGGTGAAAACGGCATCGCGGTTCCGGTGCGGGACGCCGCTGCGCTGGCCGCCGCGCTGGTCGAGCTTTGCGACTCTCCCGCGAAATGCGCCGAAATGGGCAAAAAAGGTCGTGAATTTGTGGAAAAAAATTTTAATCAGGCTATCTTAATGGGGAAGCTCCTCGCAGAAAAAGAGGCCAGACTATGAACATCGAACAACTTTCGTTTCCGTGGAATGAGCCGGATCCTCAGACGGAGCCGGAACTCAGTCCGGAAGTCGCGGTGGAGGAAGCGGAATCTGCCGCTGCGTCCAACGCGGCGGCAGGCCCCGGCCGCACCGAGCTGCGTCAGGCGGTGCTCGGCTTTCTGGCCGCGCGCGGCGCATCGGCGCTGGCGGCGGATGTAAGGCTGCACCGGTTGCGCGGCATTCTCGGCGCGGCCTCGGCAATGATCGAACCGTCCGGCAAAAAGCGGCTCAACCGGGCGAAGTCGGTTACGGTGGTGGAGTTCTACACCGACCGCACGGCCTGCCTGCCCGACTGCGCCGGCCATGACTCGATGCTCGACAAACTCCGCGAACTCGAACAGCACAAAATGGAACTCGAAGCGGCGATCCGCCGTGACGAACCCCACCTGAAAATATCCGGCGACCTGTTCGCCGACGGCGAATGCGCCAACTACGACTACCGCACCAGCAAACTGCACCCGTACGCTGCACTGCTGCGCACCATCGAGCGCAGCCGCCACACCCTGTTCCGCGGCAGCCGCATGGAGAACATCCGCCGCGCCAACGCCGCCGACTATCTTTATCTGGCGGTGCCGGAAAATCTGGTGGAACCGCACGAGCTCGCCCCCGGCTGGGGACTCATATATGTGATGGACGACCTTTCCTGCGTCGTCGCCGCCGAAGCTCCCTGCCAGCGTGAATATGTCTCCGACGCCGCCCGCAACCACCTTGCCCTCAACATAGCGCGCGCCGCGATGGATAACGTCCTGCTGGCCAACGGCGTCCGCTTCTCCGGCGAGGTGGAGTTCTTCGCAATCCCTCGCCGACGCAAGCTGCGCAAATGAAAAAAATCGGACAGTTAACCGTTTATCTGGCGGCGGTCGCCGCGTTCAAAATGTTGCGCGCCACCCCGCGCGCGATACTCCGCTTCGAGGCCCGGCTGGCGGGAACGCTGCTCTGCCTGTGGCCGGCGGCCGGCAGGGTCACCCGGGCCAACATCGCCGCCGCGTTCCCGGAAAAGAGCACCGCCGAAGTCGGACGCATCGCCCGGGCCAGCATGTTCAATTTGATCTACAACATCCTCGAATTTCTCTGGATGTGCGGCAATACCAAACGTATCGAACGCTGCTGCGTGATTCCGGAACCGCTGCGCACATTCCTCGCGGACCAGGTGAAGGAAGGCCGGAGGATCATCTTCGTGAACCCGCACCTGGGGTCATGGGAGGATTCCGGGCTGATGGCGCCCCACTACTCCGGCGTGAAAATGGTGGCGATCGCCAAGCCGGTACGCAACCCGTACCTCGACAATTTCTACAACCGCCTCGGTCGCGAACAGGAATCCGGCCTCAAGATCGTACACACCAAAGGCGCGATGCGGGCCTGCCTGAAGGCGCTCAAGGACGGCTACGGCGTGGGTACCCTGATCGACCAGAACACCCGGGTGCGCGACGGCGGCACCTTCGTCGAATTTTTCGGCCTGCCGGTTCCCAGCAGCACCGCTCCGGCGGTATTGATGGACTACTGCGTCAAGAACTCCATACCGGCGATCATCATCTACGGCACCAGCGTAAGGTTGGAAAACGGCGTGGTCACCGCCCACGCCGCGCTGCTGTCCAAGCCATACGAAGAGTATGATTCTCCCGCCGAAGTTCTGCAAGAGTTGATGCACATATCGGAAAGCTTCATCCGGAAGTTCCCGGAACAGTATCTGTGGTTCTACAAACGCTTCCAGTACATTCCGCAGGAAGCGGACGAAACGCTGAAGGCAAAATATCCGTTCTACGCCGCAGTGGCTCCGGACAAGTTCTACCGCAAAAGCTAAAACCCCATCGGTGGCGGCAACGGCGTCAAGGTAATCTTCAGGGCTTCATAATTCACATGACCAAGCTTGCCGTTCTTGACTTCCCACGACATTTTGGCGCCCGCAAGCGCTTTTTTCACGGCATCGGCGCGGTCGTCGCGAACCACGATCAGATCGCCCTGATTCAAATCGCGCAACACGTCTTCGTACGGGGTCAGCGGGTACATTCTGCGAAGTTGCGTAGAACGGTCTTTGGGGCATATCCCGGCATAGACGATCCGGCCGCGCGCTTCCGGCGCCACGCCGAACACCAGCTTTAGATCGTCATGATCGGGGCCGACGTTCCACAGATATATCTTACCCGTGCGTGTCGAATCGGCTTGCATTGCCCGGAGAAACGGCGCCGACTCCTCGAATATGGCCATGAACGGCGGCAGCGCCACATAGAGCAGCACCGCCACACTGCCGACCGCCAGCAGTTCCGCCCTCGGCGATTTCCAGAGCAGCAGCGCGATCAGCGCCAGCGCCGCCAGCGCGTGGACGCAGAGCGACAGCTCGGAATTGCGAAACCACTCCACCACCGTTCCGGCCGCCAGCAGCCCGAAAACGGCGGCCGCCGCCAGTATCCAGACGCGGCCGATAATCCAGCGGTAGTACGGCTCCGCGTATTTCCAGTATTTTCCGCGGTAGAACTCCATCATCGCCCAGCCGCCGGCCAGCGCGAACGCCGGAATCACCGGTAAGATATAACGCAAATGCTTGCAGCCCGGAACGCTGAGCGCCAGCATCGGCAGCAGCAGGAAGCCGATCCAGCCCGCCAGCGGCTGCCGGATGCACTGCCGCCAGCGGAAGATCAGAAGCGGAATCAACGGCAGCGTGACCGGGGAATAAGAGGCGACCGCGCTGGTGAAATAATATACATAATTGCTGTGTTCCTGGATGCGGCTGGATATCTGCCACTGGAGGAACACGTCCAACAGCTCCTTGCCGCCTTGCCGGATTATCAGCCAATACGCCGTCGCCACGCAGACCGCCGTCACCGCGGCGCCGCAAATACCGAGAACCATCACCTTTTTCCATTGCAGCGAGGCCAGCAGACAGCCTCCCACCGCGGCGCCGATGACCAGTATGCCAAGCGGCCCGCGAACGGCGAAGCACGCCGCCAAAACCGCCGAAAACCAAAGTGCGTCCTGCCAGACCGGTCTGCGGCGTGAAAGCTGCCACAGCATGAATATCCCGGCCGCCACCGGCGCGTCGATCGCAAAGCAGGCGAAGCTGGAAATATAGTTGAACGACAGCAACTCCAGCGCCACCGCGCACCAGGCCACCCCGCGGCCGACCCGCGCCCCGATCGCCCAGGTCATCGCCACCACGAACGAGCCGAAGATTATCGACGGCAGAAACAGGCTCCACGCATTGATCCACCTTCCGCCCAGCGTGGTGACGTACGAGAGAAAAACATATGAGGACGGATAGTCCGCATACTCGACACCGTTTACGGTGGCGAACACTCCGATGCCGTGGGCCGCCATATCCTGCACCATCAGTGCGAACCGGATGTCGATCTTGGTTATCTCGACACAAACGACGCCGAGCGAAAGCAAGGCGAAAACCGCCGCAAAAAGCAGCACCGGCACCGGCAGCCGACGAAGGCGATCGGTAAAAGAAATGACAGCGGACATGGATTCTCCGTTTTTTTGAATGATAAAATATCGCTTCAAGCGCCGCTTTCAACCCGCACATATAAAAAAAGCCGGAAATACCGGCGCCGGAGCCGAATCGCCACCAGCGTGCCTTTGTGCAATTATGCGTAGTTTTATCCTATTGCAATTACCGACGCCGGTGATATGTTGTTCGGTAATTTACAAAAAAAAGAGAAATCATGAAGCAACAGGAGAACGACATGAAAGCGTCATCGGTGCTGTTGAGTCTGACCGCCGCCGCATACAGCTTGGCCGCGGCGCCGCAGGACATCTCGGCCGGAGCCGGAAAGCCCCTCGCATTCCACAAAGGGGAAATCCACATGCACACCACCCGGTCGGACGGCGACGCCACGCCGCTCCAGGCCGCCGGCATATACCGCGACAAAGGATTCGATTTCTGCATTTTCACCGACCATCTGGTCGACTGGTGTTACGGCGGCTGGTTCGATCCGGCCGACTTTCTGGGCGATCGCATGCCAGGCTTCACCGGAATCGCCGGCAACGAACTTTCCACCGACTTCCCCGCCACAGCCGAACGTGCCTGCTGGGTGGTGCATGTGAACGCGCTCGGCGCAAAATGGCCGATCATGCCGGCGACGCCGACCGACGCGGAGACGGCGCTGCGGCGCAATATACGCGCGGCGTGGGACGCCGGAGCGGTGGCGCAAGTCAACCATCCGAATTTCTGCTGGTCGTTCGACTACCGCGAACTTTCGAAAATCGAAGAACCGTTCCTGATGGAACTGGCGAACATGGACCCGTTCTGCTACAATTCCGGCGATTTGTCGCGCCCCAGCGTCGAATATAACTGGGACATCCTCCTGTCGCGCGGCATGAAAATCTGGGGCACCGCCACCGACGATGCCCACTACTATTATGATTACCAGCCGGCCACGTCCTCGCCCGGCTACGGCTGGGTGGTGTGCATGACCGAGGATTTGTCCGAACCGGCGATACTGAACGCGCTGCGGCTTGGCCGTTTCTACGCCTCCACCGGCCCCGAACTGGAATCATACGAGGTAAAGGGGCGCACCATTTCCATCAAGGTCAAGCCGCGGAACGGCATGAATTACCGCATCAAGTTCATCGGCAAAAACGGCGTAGTTCTCAAAGAGGCGGACGGGCTGGAAGCCGAATACAAAATTCGCGGCGACGAAAAATATGTGCGCGCAAGAGTCAGCGACGATGCCGGCGGCACCAATCGCAACACCGCCGGAAACTACGCGTCGGTTCTGTGGTGCCAGCCGGTATTCGTGGACGAAATCGAGGGATCCGAAGTATTTGCGGCGGCCGCGGAAGACTTCGCCTCGCGTGCCAAAAACGCGGCGCTGGCGGTAAAATTCGGAGGTAAAGCCGAAAACTTCACTTCCGTATATGCCGACACCAAAGCTGAAAACGGCGTTCCCGGTTGGGAAAACACCGATTATCTTGAAAACGGACCGACGCTGCTCCCGGGCCTCTCGCCGGTACAGCGGGGCTACACGGGTGGCGACCTGCCAGCCACACTGCTGTTCCGGCTGCCCGCCGGAGACTACCGCGCCACGCTGCTGACCGGAGAAAGCGGGTCGCGCGTATATTCATCCGCCGACCTTGAGGTGGAGATCAATCATCGCAAGGTGCTCTCCGGTCTCGATACCCGCTCCGGATGCTTTCTGCTCAACAGTTTCGACTTCTCCTCCGACGGCAAAACCGCCAGCCGCCTCACCTTCCGGCCATGCCGGCGCTGGGGAGACAACTATTTCCACAGCCCGTGGTCGGCTGCCGCGCTGATCGTCGAAAAAATCGACAGGCCAAAGGCAACCGGCAACGCGATTGCCGATTTCACTGCTCCGGACGCGGCGGCCGCCGGACGGCTCGCGCCCGGACTCACCGCGGAAGTTACGCTTACCGCATACAACCCGACCTCGAAAGCTCGAAAACTGACGCTCGAGATTGTACCGGAATCGGCGATGGCGCGCTATTTCAAAGTGTCGCCGCCTCAGAGTTTCGACACCGCGCCTGGCGCCACCGCAACCGCCCGCTTCACCGTGGAGATGCGGTGCGACTTCGATCTGAAACAGGTCATGAAAAACATCGTGGTCGGCTGCGAATACGTGCCGGTACCGCCGTTCGCGCGCTTCCATGCGCGGCTGACCGCCGACAGCCGAACTGTCGACGGGCTGCTGGTTCTGCCGGTAGAACGGCCGAAACTTAGCGCCCGCCTCGCCGAAGGAGACGCCGACAACCGCTTCGCCGTTTCCATCGACGATCCCGGCCCGTGGCACTACCGGGTCGCCCTGCCGGAGGGATGGACGGTCAACCACCCCGAAGGCATCATGGACGGTACTCTCACGCTTGACTTTACCGAAAAATCCACGCATCCGGCGGGAGACCTGCCGGCAGTGATCACCCTTAAGCGGGGCGAAGCCGAACTGTCCACCCAAGTGGCGCTGCGCACCCGCGGCACGGTGCTGGAAGTACCCGGAGAGATCGCGCCCGGAACCAGTTTTGAAATCCCCAACCGGATCACCCGCGGATTGACCGTGGAATTCAGTTTCCGGGTGGATGAATTCGGCGAAGGCGGCGATCTGGTGATGTTCCGCCGCCAGAAGTACAGCGAATTCCAGATTTATTGCAAGGCCGACGGCACGGTAAATCTGCGGCTTGAAGACAGCGTCGACAACTACCACGACCGGGTTGAGGCCTTCGGCCCGAAACTCGAAGCCGGGCGCGAATACCGGCTCCGCCTCGAATGGGACAAATACCGCGGCGGCACCCTCTATATCGACGGCAAACCGGCAGCCCAGCTGTTCGGCGACTTCGACACGGTCGATCTGATGGACAACTCCGCGCCGCTGGTGGCCGGAGGCAAATTGAAAGCCATGATACGTGATCTCGAAGTAGCTAATTACACCGTACAGAAATAGCCATTCCACCCGAAAGAACCGGCGGCGGACCGGCGCCAACGCGCCCGACCGCCGCCGTTTTCATGCCGGACACGTCCGGCCAACCGGCATTATCCGGTTCCCGTCCTACTTGCCGTATTCCTCTTCCAGATCGGTATAATCGTAGGCGTCTTCGGAAAGGATAACCCGGATGAAAGACTGCGTGTAAAGCGCCTTCAAGTCCTGCGACGTGCCCACATGACCGTCGCCGTAAGCGATGTTGCCGATCCCGTTATGGCGCGGAACCAGACCGCTCCACTCGCCGTATCCGCTGCGGTAATACCAATACGCCTGGTTGCCGGTGGTGGGATTTTGCTTGCTCTCAAAATAGGAGCCGTAGGCGGAGTCCAGCAGCAGAACATAACTGCTGGAGGATGGAACCTTGGTTATTTTCACATAACAGCCGTTGGCGACATTCCCGGCGGTGGGAACAGCATCGACATATACCTCGCAGGCGTAATCCTCATAGTCCGCAAGCGCGCCGTTGATCCACGCGGAACCGTAGGCGCTCTGGTTGTTATTGAGATTGTCAAAGTTGACCGCGGCCGGGCAGTAAGTTATCTTGCGGTCGTCGATCGGCATGTTTACACCCGAATCGCTGTTGATGCCAAGTTCCTTGGGCATCGTCCCCACCGCGAACCAGGTGCGAACCCAGCCGTATTCGTCCAGCGGGCAGATGTTTATCCAGTCCTCGAAGTTGTTGGAGTACATCAGCATTCCCAGCGAACTCTGCTTAAGGTTTGCGCTGCAGCTGGAACGCAGCGCCATCGAGCGGGCCCGGGCCAGGCTCGGCAACAGCATTGCCGCCAGGATTGCAATGATTGCGATTACCACCAAAAGCTCAATCAAAGTAAACTTCTTGCTCATCAAACCCTCCCGTTTTTTTTATACTATCGCCCGAATTTCGCGGTTTTCAACCCTTCTCCCGATAAAAAAACATTATTTTCATTTCTGTACAATCGTCACAACCACATTGAAGGCAATGGCCTCGACTGCTTCAGCGTTCACGGAAAACCTGGAGCCTCGCACCCCAGGCCTCGCGGTACTGGTCTGGCTGAATCCAATCGCAAACTTTGAGTCTCAGAAAATTGTATCCCTGCTGAACCTTTGTCTCGAACCACAGCGGCTCCATCGTTTCGCCTTCCATAACCGGCTCGATTTCCAGCAGTTTCCTGCCGTTGAGCCAGCCGATGCAGCCGTCGGCCGCCGCCAGCGCCAGCGTAACCTTTCCGGCACGGTCGGACCAGAAGCGGAACTGCATGTAGGCCATGACATTGCCGCTGGTTTTATAGTGGGCTATCAGGTCGTGATATTCGTTTTCTCCGGGCTGAACATAGCTGGCGGCCTTGTCGATGAACTCGTACGATTCCCAGCTTTCCGGCTCGAACACCTGATCGGCCAGCGGCATCCGGCGGTTGTACGGAAACGGTCCCGCCGCCGACACTTCCACCACCGGCAAGGATTTGCGCCCGGCCGGATAGGGAAACGCGGTGACGCGTGTGACGGTGGAGCCGTACGGCACCAGCGTGATTTTCTCGGCGCCGCCAAGCGTCCTGAAATAAAGCGGAACCGGCGGAGTGTAGCGGTCGCAAGCCAGGTCGGAATAATTTGAAATGTGTTTCACCGGAACTTCGAGCGCCACCGGCGGAATGTCGAACACGTAGCCTTCGGCTCCGGTTTCCACCACTTTCACTTTATCGGCCGAGGCGGGAGTCAGGTCAAGCGCGTAATTCCATTCGCCGGACGGAGCAAAGGTGCGCGGAGCGAAGCGACTGTCGCTTTCACTGCTTTCAGTGTGCGGCACCGGGTAGGAGAAACTGAGCGGGCCGCGGCAAAGCCACTGCCACTGGCGGTCGCGCTTAAGCTCGACCTTCATCGGCAGTTCCAGGGTCAGGACATCGCCGTCGCACCATTTTTCGGTCAGGGTCACGAACTCGCCGGGCACGAGGCTCATCGCCTCGCCGCCGTTCAGACTCACCGCGGCGTTTTCGCACCAGGCCGGCACCCGGAAAGTGAACGGCATGGTCACGGGAACGTCGCAGCCGAACTTGAAGTTCACGGCACCGTTGAACGGATAGCCGGTTTCCTGCTCGATCCGCACCTTCTTGCCGTTGAACTTCCAGTTGAGGACACTGGGGCCGAACATCACCGCCGCCGGAGAACCGTCCTCCGCCGCCATCCACATGCGCGAAACAAAGTTCGGCATGGCACGGTGGACGTTGCCGCCGCAGCACTCCGGAAAATGGTTCGGCCGATACTGCCGCCATGCCGCGCGGCCGCGCAGAAAGTGCGAATTGTTCGAGAACGGCGACGCCACCACCTGATTCACCGCCGAAAGGTACTGGAGCGTGGTGAAGTCCTTGGTGATCGAACCGGGAAGCGCGTTGTAGATGATCTGTTCGATCTTGTCGGCCACTCTGGCATCGCCGTCGGCCATCAGAAAATAGCCCATAGTCCAGGTCAGATCGGTGATTACGCAGGTCTCGTATCCCTGGATCGGGTCGTGCCCCGAAAGATATTCGTTGGCGGACGGCATGCCGCAAGGCTGCTCGTGGTCGAGAAAAATACGTTCAAGACATTTTTTGGCGGCTTTGAGATATTTGGCTTCGCCGGTGGCCATGTAGAGCAGCACCGGCAGCTTCAGCGACTCGCTGGAGGAGACGCCATGCATGGCCAGACGGCGGTTGGAAACGATCTTGTCGAACCAGAGTTCGTCCTCATAGCGCTCTTTGACATTGTTCAGCGCGTTGTGGCGCTTGTAGGCAGCGACCGCCTTGGCTTTCAATTCCTCGTCGCCGGTCCAGATATAGAGCTGAAGCACGCCTTCGAGATTGTTGATATGACGGAAACTGTCCGCGAGATCCTCGACGCTCATCGCCGAATAGTGCTTATGGAAAGCCTCGATCACCTTTTCGTCGCCGGTGGCTTCCACGTAGGCGATAACCGATTTGAAGAAAACCGCCATCGGCCATTCGGAATTATGGTCGTATGCGGCCCGGCCGCCCAGCTTGCCGTCCGGATTGGGGTGGGCAAGCAGAAAATCGAGGTTCTTACGGTATAAATCACCGAGTTTCTTATCGTCCAGCAGCAGCGAAAGCTTGAGTGCGCCGTCGAGATAGTAGGCCGACTGTTCATAGGGCCACCAGGTGTTCAGCGCCGGCACCGGAGTCCGGCGGCCGCGATAGACGAATTCCTGATAACCGACGTCCTCGATCCTTCCGGCCCACATCACCGTATTGTAGGGATAACCCTGCTCGGCGGGATTGCCGGTGAGACCGCGCTGCTGGCGGCGCAGGAATTCGAGCAGAAAACCGCGCGGGCGGATCGCGGTGGCGGGAATCTCGCGGAAAACACCGAAAGATTTTGCTTTGTCCATTACTTCACCTCAATGTTGCATATCAGCCGGCTGGCAGGTACCGCACCGGTTTCCCACGGACGGGCGTAATCGAGCCGGACGATGGTCAGCCCCGGCTTCAGCGCGGTAATCCGCACGATGCATTTGCCTGGCGCGCCGCACATGCCGTCGGCGGACTCGGCCGGCAGATGTTCCTGCGTAACTTTGCAGATATCCTCGTTGCTGACCACGTTCCAAATATAGCCGGTGGTGGCGTTCTCAAAAAGTTCGAGCGTAAGAGTGGCGTCCTTCTCCAGTTTGAAGCTGCGTTGCCGGGTGCCTTCGAACTGCCCCACCGAGACCATTTCGGTGGGAGTGGTAGCAGCAACACATCCCGCCAGCGCGGCGGCCAGCGCCAATAATGGAACGAACATAACTTTCATGGTCTCCTCCTTGGGTTTTCAGCGCAGTTTCAAAGTCGCCAGCCCGAGCAACGCGAAGATGGCGGCCAGTATCCAGAACCGTACCACGATTTGGGTTTCGGTCCAGCTTTTCTTTTCGAAATGGTGATGAATCGGAGTCATCAGGAATATCCGCTTGCCGTGGGTCAGCTTGAAATACGGCACCTGGAGCATCACCGACCCTATCTCCATCAAAAACACGCCGCCTATGATCGGCAGCAGGAACTCCTGCCGAACGATGACCGCGAGCATCCCCAGCGCCCCGCCGAGCGCCAGACTTCCGGTGTCTCCCATAAACATGCTGGCGGGGAAGCAGTTGTACCACAGGAACCCGCCGCAGGCACCCACCACGGCGGCGGCAAACACCATCGCCTCGCCGGCGGACGGGATCTTGGGCAGGAACAGATATTCCGCAAACACCTTGTGACCGCTGAGATATGCGAACACCGCGAAGGCCGACACCGCGAAAATCACGCATCCGGACGCCAAACCGTCCTTGCCGTCGGTGATGTTCACCGCGTTGGAAGTGCCCACCACCACCAGCAGTTCGAACAGCAGTATCCATTGCGACGCGAACAGCGCATCCTTGATGAACGGCAGATAGAAATCGGTGATCGGAGCGCCGGCATTGCCGGGCATCGCGTCAAGGAACAACAGCGCCATACCCACGGTCAGCACCTGGCCGAGCAGCTTGGCGCGCCCCGATATGCCGTCGCGCTTCCGCTTTGCGACTTTCATGTAATCGTCCACGAACCCCACCGCCGAAAATGAAAGCAGGGTCGCCACCAGCACTATCGCGATCGGATTGTTCATGCGGGCCCACAGTATGGAGGAAACCGTGATGGCTCCCACGATCAGCAGGCCTCCCATGCTGGGGGTCTTGTCCTTGTTGCGGTCGATCATCTCCTCCGGCATAAGACCCTCGTAGCGGCAGACGGCGGTGGCGCGGAAGCGCTTGAGCATGCGCACAGTCCATGGAGCCAGCCACATCACCAGCAGAAAAGAGGTGACCGCGGCGGCCACCGCCCGGAAACTTATATAGTCGAATACCCGCAAAGGGGGGAAATGCCCGGCCAGCCTGGAAAGCAGAAACAGCATTTTACCTCATTCGCCCGCGGCGGTCCGGGGATTGACGGTTTTATCGGCCGACTGATCGGCAACGCCGTACAGACGGTCGGCAAGCTGCATCAGGCAGCGGCTGAATGCGCGGGCCACCACGTCGGGATCGGCGCTGGACGCCTCGGAGCGGAAGATCACGCTCTCGGTTCGGATCGGTTCCACAATGCCGTCCGGGCGGCGAAGCTCCATGGTGTAATCCACGCCGCAGCGGGCCTCGTTCTTGGCCAGGTCGAATTCGAACATGAATATCCGGCCGTTGATTGCAATCACCGGCGCGTTAGCCTGCGTATCGTTCTGAGAACCGAAGGCGATGGACAGATAACGCACCAGCATCTGGTCCGGCGGTTGAACGAAGCGGTTGTACTCATCAACCACCACCTCGCCGTCGCCTCTGGAAAACAGCATACGCTGGCGCACCGGAGTGGCGTTGGCAAAAACCCCCACCGTCACCGGGCTGCGAAGCGCGGGAAGCGGCTCGGGAGACTGCATGTCGTAATATCTGGTTTCGTGGTAGTCGCTCCAGATGCAGCCGGCAGCTGCCAGCGCCGGAAGCAGGGAGGCCCATCGCAAAATTTTGTTGATCATCTCCGGATTCTCCTTTTTCAGTAAAGATACGGGGTTACCTGCGCGCCGGAAACCGGCTCCGACGCGGGTTCGGTTTTGGATTCCGGTTTCTGCTCCGCCGGGTTGGCGGGAGTTTCGGCGCCCGGTTTCGGCGCCGGGCCGCGGCTGGCGGCCTCCAGCAGTCGCTTCTGCTCGTCGGACAGCGGCTTCAGGGACGAGAACGGCACGGCGGCGGGGACGGCCGCCGGTTTGACGGCGGACGGCAGCCGCAGTTTCATGCCTTCGCGCAGCTTGTTGGGCGAAGACAGCTTGTCGCGGTTAATCTCGTATATTTCACCGGCGCGTGAAGCCTCGCCGTAAAGTTTGCGTGCGATCCGGCCGAGTGTGTCGCCCTTGATAACGGTGTAGAAACCGTCTTCCGGCGGATTGACCGGCGGCTGTTCTGCGGGCGGCGGAGCCGAAGTTTCCGGTGCCGGCACGGAGGGCGGAACCACCGGCTGAATTTCGGGCGCTTCCGGAGCGAACAACAGTTTCTGCAGCATTTCCAGCCGGCTGCGAAGCTCCGCGTTTTCCGCCCGAAGTTCGGCAAGTTCGACACTGGTTGCCGACGTTTCCTTAACAGAACCGCCATTGCCGCCGAATTCCGGTTTCCAAAGCTCGAAACAGCGCTTGCGGGCCGCGGCGGTCCAGCGGCCCACCTCCTCGCGGTCGGCATTGGGATCGCAATCCAAATAACGCTGATATTCGCCCAGCGCCTCAAGCGGCATGTTCAGCCGTTCGTCGTAAAGATTGGCAAGCGCACGATGAGCCGGAGCGGATTCCGGAAAACGTCCGAGATAGTGTTTCGCCTCGGCCAGGCCTACCATCGGATCGGGGTCGGACAACGCACGCTGCAGCCTTATGTAGGACGGGCGTTCGGTCTCCTCCCGGGTGGACACCGCCAGCACGATGACCCCGATCGCGGCAACCGCCGCCAGTGCAACCGATCCGATCAGCCACAGATATTTACGGTTCATCGCCGTTCCTCCGCCAAATATTTCAGCAATGCCACTCCGCAGGCCGCCGCCGTCTCCAGCCGCAGCACATTCGGTGAAAAGTTCCATCCCTCGACGCCGTTCTCACGCATGAACGCCTCCTCATCCGGAGTAAACCCGCCTTCGGGTCCGACAAACAGCGCCACCTCGCCGGAAAGCCCGTGCGGACGATTGCCGCCCGCCGCCACACTGCCGAACAGCATACGCGTGCCGGAGGCTCCGACCCGGCGGACCGCCGCCGACAGAGACTCCGGGCCGCCAAGCACCGGAGCGAAGAAGTTGCGGGACTGCTTGCACCCCTCGATCACGATGCCGCGCCAGCGATCGATCGCACCGCCGTCCGGAGTGGCCACCGACCGTTCGCATTCGATGAGATTGACGCCGGAAGCGCCGGTCTCGGCGGCCTGCTTCAATATCAAATCGAGTTCGCGGCGGCGCGGAGACGCACAAAACAGATGCACCTTGAGCGATGGCGGCGCATGAAGCTCGCGCTCGACCACGCGCAACCGGCGGCCCGCCAGTATTTCGGCCTCGGCGGACACGCCGTTGCCGTCCAGCAGCGCCACCCGTTCGCCGGGTCGGCCGCGCAGGGTCACAAACAAATGGGAGGCTTCGGCACGGTTCAGCTCAAGCTCCGTGCCGGGTTCGCCTATGGTCTCCGCGTAAAAACAGCGCATCACAGCTCCAGATAACGTCCGATGAATTCCTCGGTACGATGTTCGTAATCGGGATCGAAATCATGCCCCATCGCGGGGATGAAGCGCAGTTCCTTCTGCTTGGACGGAATCAGATTGAAGAAGCGGGAAACCTTCTCGGGCGTGCAGCCGCAGTCCACCATTCCGGCCGAACTCATTATGGGAATATTGACCCTTCTGGCGAAGTTCTGATCCGCAAAATAAGGATAAAGTTTCAACATCGTCGGATCGCCGGTACGGTAATAGCTGTCGGTGTAAATCCGGCCGTAGTCGGCCGGAACGTTCAGCACCGCCGCGGTGATGTTCCTGTTAAGCGCGGACAACACCATGCCCATCGCCCCGCCCTGGCTGGACCCCCAATAGACCATGTGCTTATGATCGAACTTTGGCAGCGACGCCGCATAGTCGAACGCGCGGTTGGCGCCGAGAATGGCACGGTAGAAGAAAAATTTTTCGGGATCGGCCGGTGGATTGGCCCAATAACCGTCGTAATTGGGATAATGCTGCTCGATCAGTTTTCCGGCCTCCTCGCGGCTCGGCGGCAACGGGAACGGAAAGACGTTGATGACCAGCGTGATGGCGCGGTCGTTGAATTTCGAAATCGGCTTGACGTCATTCGGCCCCGCGCCGGGAACCGAGCAGTATATCGGATACGGCCCCTCCCCGTTGGGAACGGTCATGAATCCATATATGCGGGTATTGTCGATATTGGCGAAGCTGACCCGGTAGGCCTTGTATTTTTCGTTCGAAAACTCCGGCATTTCCTCGAGCTGCGGATCGAGCGGAATCTTGTCGGCCTTCTTTATCGCCGCGGCCCAGAACCGGTCGAAGTCGGCGGGTTCGGGGGTGTCAGGCGGCAGCAGTTCGGGCGAAAAACCGATGCCGCAGGCGGCGCGGCCGCCATCGTTTTCAGCCTCGGCGGATACGATCACAAAACCGGGAAGCCTGCCCTTAACCTCGAACACAGTCTCGCCGGGCGCGACGTCAAAGGAGGCGGGATCCTGGTAGTTGCTGGCCACCGACACCTTTACCGGCACGTCGGAACGAAGGGTGATCCTGGCGGTTTCCATGTACTTGTATATGGCGTCAGGGCGGTCCGGTGATATCTCGACTTTACCAAACGCGGCGGAGGCGCAAACGGCCCACATCCCGACAACAGCACAAACCCGTCTCATGTCCGTCCCTTTCGAATGATTTCGTGATAGAGTAATATATCATTGCGCCCGGAAAAAAACAACATTTTTGCAAATTAAATTTGTCAAAGCGAAAAAAGCGCTGTATCTTAATTCCAACGAACGAGGGAAGACAAGTGGAACGTGAGATTCTGTTCAACGGTTCCGAAATGCGGGCCGCGATCCGGCACGTGGCGGAACAGATCGTCGGCGAATTCGGAAACGATGAATTCGCACTGCTGGGCATTCAGAAACAGGGCGTGCCGTTGTCCGAACGGCTGGCCGACGCGATAGAGGAACTGGGCCGTCCGCGTCCGATCCTCGGCAAACTGGACATCTCGCTGTATCGGGACGACATCGGTACGCGCAAATTCCTGCCCCTGATCCGCGAAACCATAATTCCCTTCGACGTAAACGACTTCAATCTGGTGCTGGTGGACGACATCCTTTCCACCGGGCGCACCATCCGCGCCGCGCTGGACGCGGTGACCGACTACGGACGGGCGAGAATGATCCGCCTGGCGGTGCTGGTCGACCGCAACGCCAGCGAATTTCCGATCCACGCCGATTATACCGGACTGAACGTCCATGTTCCCGAAGAGTTAAAACTTGTGGCGGAGTTCGCCCCGGGAGACTCCGAGGATGCGGTTTATAAAGTCAAATGGCTTAAACAATAAGGGTTTAGGAATGGAAGCAACCTGGACACGCAAGGATCTCCTGAGCCTTTACGACCTCAGCGCCGAGGAGATCAAGATCATCCTCGACACCGCCGAGGAGTTCAAGAAGGTCTCCGAGCGCCATGTGAAGAAGGTGCCGGCGCTGCGCGGCAAGACGGTGGTGAATTTCTTCGTGGAACCGAGCACCCGCACCCGGGTGTCGTTCGAACTGGCCGAACAGCGACTTTCGGCCGACATCATCAACGTGCAGGCCAGCGCATCCAGCCTGCTCAAAGGCGAGACGCTGCTGGACACCATCAAAAACATCGAGGCGCTGCAGGTGGATTTGTTCGTGATCCGCCACAGCTACCCCGGCGCCCAGAATTTCATCGCTCAGAACACCCACTGCGGCATCGTCAACGCCGGCGACGGCGCCCACAGCCATCCGACCCAGGGATTGCTGGACATCTTCACCATCCGCGAGAAAAAAGGCCGCGTCGACGGCCTGAAAGTCACCATCTGCGGCGACATAATTCACAGCCGGGTGGCCCGCAGCAACATTTGGGGATTGCTCAAACTCGGCGCGGAAGTCACGGTGACCGGCCCGGCCACCCTGGTGCCGCGCGAATTCGAATCGATCGGAGTCAAGGTCTGCCATAACCTCAAGGAGGCGGTCCGCGACGCCGACGTGGTCAACGTCCTGCGCATCCAGCATGAACGGCTGAACGCCGCGTTTTTCCCGAGCGACGCCGAGTACGCACGCTTCTTCGGCATCACGCCGGACGTAATCGACTGCATGAAGCCGGATGCCATCATCATGCATCCGGGGCCGATCAACCGCGACGTGGAAGTCAGCTCTCTGGTGGCCGACGGCCCGCGCTCGGTAATTCTCGAACAAGTCACCAACGGTCTGGCCGTCCGCATGGCGGTACTGTTCCTGGTGGCGGGATGTGTGCAAAAATGATCGAAGGCATCAATAATTTCGTTCTCCGCAATGCGCGGGTCATCGACCCCGCGGCCGGCATCGATGAAATCCGCGACATCGGGGTGATGGACGGCGTTTTCGTTCCGCCGGAAGCAGTGCTCAATCCGCTTTATATCGACCTCAAGGGCCTGGTGGTCTCTCCGGGATTCATCGACCTGCACGTCCATTTGCGCCAGCCGGGCAACTCCGCCGCCGAGACCATCGCCACCGGCACCATGGCCGCCGCGGCCGGCGGGTTCACCGCGATCGTGGCCATGCCTAACACTTCCCCGGCGTGCGACAGCGCCTCGACCATCGAATATCTGCGCCGCCACACCGCGGTGGACGGCAAAGTGCGGGTTTATCCCTGCGGCTGCCTTACCAAGAACTACTCCGGCGAGGAGATGGCCCCCATCGGCAATTTGAAGTCGGCCGGCGTCATGGCGCTGTCCGACGACGGCCGCTGCATTCAGAACCACGACCTCATGCGCCATGTAATGGAATATGCAAAAAGTTTCGACCTGCCCGTACTAGACCACTGCGAAGACAACTTTCTGAAAGGTTCCGGCGTGGTGCACGAGGGCCAATGGTCGGTACTGCTCGGCATGAGCGGCATCCCGTCCGCCTCCGAAGAGATGATGGTGGCGCGCGACGCGATATTGGGCCGGATCACCGGCTGCCGGGTGCATATCCAGCACGTCAGCGCCCGGGAAAGCGTGGAGATCGTGCGCAACGCCCGCCGGGCCGGAATCCGGATGTCGGCCGAGGCCACCCCGCACCACATCGCGCTGACCGACAAATACATACGCACCTACGACACCAACTACAAGATGAATCCGCCCCTGCGCACCGAGGAGGACCGCCAGGCGATCCTCGCGGCGCTGGCCGACGACACCATAACCGTGATCGCCACCGACCACGCCCCCCATACCGCCACCAGCAAAATGGTGGAGTTCGATGTGGCCCCGTTCGGTATCATCGGGCTGGAGACCGCTTTCCCGGTGTGCATGACCGAACTCTACGCCACCGGAGTGCTGACATTGCCGCAGTTGATCGCAAAGTTCACCACCGGCCCGGCCGAAGTGCTGGGACTGCCGGCACCAACCGTGGCCTGCGGCGCGCCCGCCGACCTCACGGTGTTCGACCCGGATTTCGAATATACGATCGACAAAAACACCTTCTTCTCGAAATCGCGCAACACGCCTTTCGACGGGATGATGGTCCGGGGTAAGATTTTCGGCACCATGGTCTGCGGCCGGCTGGTCTACGACGACCTGGCCGAACGCCGTTCCGAGTGATGTTCGAAAACCTCTATGTCCATCTGCCGTTCTGCCGCTCCAAGTGCGGCTATTGCAGCTTTTACTCCGAGCCCGGACGCGAGGAGCTGATCGACCGTTATCTGGACCGGATCGGGCGAGACATCGCCGAAGCCGGGCTGGGAAAAATCGACACCGTTTATGTCGGCGGCGGCACCCCCACCTTGCTGACCATCCGGCAGCTCGAACGGCTGGCGGCGATGCTGCCGGAAGCCGGCGAACGCTCGATCGAATCAAACCCGGAAACGCTGGATTCCGAAAAGGCCGCCATGCTGGCCGCCCATTTCACCCGGATCAGCACCGGTGTACAGAGCTTCTCCGCCCCAACCCGTGAAAAACTGGGCCGCCGCTGCTCGGACGAGGCGATCAGCCGGGCATTGACAGCGGTGGCGGAGGCGCCGTTCGCCCATCGCAACATCGACCTTATCTACGCCGTGGCCGGGCAGACTCCGGACGAATGGACGGCCGATCTCGACGAAGCTCTGCGGTATCCGATCGACCACCTCTCGTGCTACGCGCTGACGCTGGACGAAACCGTAAATTCCAACGAACCCGAACTCGCCGCAGTCACACTGGCGAAAACCGCCGGTACGCTGCCGCGCTACGAGGTGTCAAATTACGCGAAGCCGGGATGCGAATGCCGTCACAACCTCAACGTCTGGCGCGGCCGCACCTATCTTGGCGTCGGCGCCGCAGCCTCGAGCTTCGACGGACGCGACCGCTTCACTCAGCCGGACGACCTTAACCGTTTCCTGGCGGGAGACCCTCCGGAATACGACCGCATCCCGGAAGAAAAACGGGCGCGGGAGATATTCGCGTTCAATCTGCGTACGGTGCGCGGATGGGAGGGCCCCGACGCCGGGAAATACCTGCCGTTTGCGCAGGAAAGCATCCGGCTTCACCCGGAATTCTGGGAAATCGCCCCCGGCGTGTTGAGACTTACGCCGCTGGGACTCGATTTCTGGGACACCGTGGCTTCCGAATGCCTGTGAGCGAGCCGGGCGGTCAAAGCAGTTTTCTGAATTCGCCATCGCGCAAATAGCCGATCTGCCCGTTAGCGCGCACTCTGGCGTAACCGTCGCGCTCGTCTTCCACCTCCACCCTGGTTCCGCCTGAAAGCGGGATGCCGTTCACGTTGGAGGAATCCGACGGCAGCGTTCGAAGCAGCGCCGAGTTCTTCACCACCATCGCCATTCCGGGCCGGTAGCTGGTGCAATATTGCCACCCCGCGACACCGGCGAGCAGCGCCGCCGCGAGAATCCCGCCGGCCGCCGAGAAACGCAGCTGCCACTTGCCGACCTTGCGGCGGAACAGCAGGAGCAGAAACACCAGAAACACCACGACCGAGGCGGCCAGCAGATATTCGTCCGGCCGGAAGCCGTCGCGCAGCGATGACGCCAGCGCACCGGTGGTGGAGTTGGAGCCGGCCTCCGGAATGAAGAAGCGACGGCGTAGCGCGTTCAGGGAATCGATGATCTCATGGTCGCGGGGAGCCAACAGGTGCGCCTGTTCAAACGCCCACAGCGCCAGCGGATAGTTGTTCGCCAGATAGGCGGAACTTCCTAGATTGAACAGCAGATTCGGGTCGGGTTCGGATGGATTGTACATCTGTTCGAACGCGGTTAGCGCCGGGGCGGCTTCGCCGTTGGATAGACTGTTGCAGCCGTCTATCCACTGTCCGGAAGCGGAGAACGACGCCGCGAACACCAAAAACACCACGGTGGCGCGTTTGACCGCCCTGAGCAGACCGTTCCGCACCTCCGATACCTTTGCCGGATCGCGCGCGAAATCGGGAAGATATCCGAGCTCGGCGGCTTTACGCAACTGCTCGGCCAGTTCGGGATCGCGGGTTTTGTCGGCAATGCCGGAGGCGTCGGTGCCGGGCGGCAAATTCATTGCGTCGTTGAGAAAAGGCACCAGAGCGGTGTTGACCACCTCCACGAACTCGTCGGGAGCCGCGTTTTTAAGGCAACGCAACACCAGCCGGCGATTACCGGACGCACGGTCGCGCCGGATCAGCTCCGGAGAGCTGCGGCGACGGGCGGCACGGCGGCGGAGCCATTCGAACAGCCCGAGCATGACCGGCCCCGCAATCAGAAACCCGATCGTCCAGCCGAGATGGTTGGTCCACAGCGGCAGATCCACCGTACCGCCGCGCCGGGATTTGATCAGCGTGCGCGGTTCCAACGCGGACGGCCCCCTGGCGGTGTCGGATGCCGGTTCAGTCTCCGGCGGTACCGGCTCGACGGTGGCGGGCACGGCTACCTCACCGGGGGTGACTTTCAGCTTGAACTCATATTCGGCGATCTCGTATTTCCCCGCAGTCGGATCGAAAGTGGAGAAGCGCAGTTTTTCATCGATGTTTCCCTCCGCAAGCGGCACCACCGAATAGGTCAGCCGGGAATAGTTGTAGCCCGGCTGCGTCCACAGATCGCCGGGCAGCACCCGGCATTGGGGGATGGTAAGCAACGGCGCAGTGAAAAACTCCATCGGCCCGTCGCCGGTGACGGTTATAATCAGTTTAACATTGCCCCCGGCCGGAGCCTGAAACGCGCTTTGGGAAAAGGCTATCTGCCATTTTCCTACCAGACCCAGCGGAATGGCATCTTCCGGCGGCGGCGGCAACGGTTCTATCGTCACCTCCGGCGAGGTGTAGTTCAGCTTGCTGGCAACCGGCTGAAACCCGCTGCCGCGTATAACGGCGTTCTGCACGGCTGAAAACCGCACCTTTCCGGCCGCCAGCGGCCGGAAACTGGTGCTGAACGTAATCACATGATAGCTGTTGCCCTTGATGGTCTCATCCGACTCGGTCGGCGGGGCGAATTGCGGGTTCTCGCGGTTGATCGGAGAAAAGTCGGTTATGAGCGCTTTGCCCAAATCCAGCTCCGGATAGCCCCTCAGCCTGCTGAGAATGTTGCTGTCTGGACGGAAGTAAAGCCGCAGTTCCGTGGGCACCAGTTCCCCCACATAGAAAGTTGTGCGGTTGCCCGGCAGTATCCAGCGGGTCACCACCGCCTCGCCCCTGTCGAGTTCGGCGGCGGCATCGCCGGTGACCGGAGCGCCCGGCGGCACCAGAGATTTCACCTCCTCAACCGTCAGCATCAGCTTCGGCGTCTTCCGCATATCGAGACCGACCCTGACCGGAAGCGGGGGAATTTCCATTTTCCCCGGCTTGTCGGCCACGCAACGGTAGCGGGTGGTAGCCTTCGCCACACCGTTGCGCACCTGCAGGTAGGAACCGGAACCGACGATCTTCATACCGTCTATTTCCTGGGTAAGCACCGGGCAGTCGGAAGCGTCGGCTTCGATCACCAGTTCGAACGGCACCCCGCATTGCGCCTTCGCCGGAACAAAATATGCCCGTATGTCATCCGCCGCCGCCAAGGCACCGGCGGACAACGCCATGACCATACCCAAAAATACCTTCAGCATTTTTGCCATTACCTACCAGTCTTTCTCAACGGTTTGCGGAGCGCCGCCGCGCCGCCGCCTTTCAAGCTGCTTGCGAGTGTCGCGTTCATCGCGGCTCAGCATTTTCAACATAGCATCGGCCATATCGGAATCGATCTTCTGCTGCGACTGGTCTTTGGCGGCATTCGATTTGGAATCCGATTCCGGCTTTGACTTATCTCCGGACTGCTCTTTCCGGTCCTGCTCCTGATTCTTCTTATCTTCGTCGCCGGACTTGTCCTGCTGCTTTTTCTGATCGTCCTTTTGCTGCTCGTCGGGCTTTTCGGAAGAGGCGTTCAACTCGTCGAGCGCATTCTGCAGATTCTTGCCGGCCTGATCATAGTTGCCTTGCTCCTGCTCGCTACGGGCCTTGTTCAATTCCTCCTTGGCGCGCTCGGCACGATCCTTGAGATCATCCTGCCCGAGTTTCTCGGCCTGTTTACTCAACGCTTCGGAAGATTGCCCGGCCTTCTCGGCCGCCTGTCTGGCTGCCTCGGACTGTTGCCGGTCCCGCTCCTTCTGCTCTTGATCCTGCTGGCCCTGCTGATCCTTCTGCTGCTGTTGGCCTTGCTGGTCTTTTTGCTGTTGACCCTGCTGGTCTTGCTGCTGTTGTTGATCCTGCTGGCCCTGCTGTTTCTGCTGGTCTTGTTGCTGTTGTTGATCCTGCTGGCCCTGCTGTTTCTGCTGGTCTTGCTGTTGTTGATCCTTCTGATCTTGCTGGTCTTGTTGCCGGCGATTCTGCTGTTGCGCCTGCTGAGCGTCTTTCTTGGCCTGCTCCTGCCGTTTCTTCAATTCCTCTATTTCTTTCTTCAGTGTCTGTGCTTCGGCACGGTCCAGCAACAGCAACTGCTGCGCGGAGGCGGTATCGGCACCGGCAACGGAACCGTTTCGCAACGCGTTGAGATAAAACTCCTCGGCCGAGTCCATATTGTGAAGCGAATCTTCCACCACCTTCAACGCGGCGTCCGGATCCTGGGCGCGCAGCTTGGTGCGCGCATCTTTCAGCTCACCCCGTGATTTGCCATGCTCCAGCACTCCGAGATTATGATAAGCGTATGAACTTACCAGCTCGTGTCTCTCGCCGTCGCTCTGCAAGGCCGACTCGTAGTCTTCACGGGCCTTGTCGGCCTCGCCTTCCACCTGCTCGCTCCGGGCACGCTGGTAAAGCTCCCAGTTTTCAAGTTTCGCCTCGGATGCCGAAACAGCCGGGGTATGAATCGCCGGGTCCACCCCCGTGGCCACCGCCGGCGAAGCCGCTGACGGGGAATTAGCGTCGGCCGCCCCGGCCGCCAGCGCCGCGACAATCAGCAATACCGTCAGCAGCCGACGCGGACGCTCCGATATCATCAGGAACCCGGTAAGCAAAATCGCCGCCAGCACCATAAACGGCATAAAACGTTCGATCGGCTGCGGTTTGTTGTTGTCGGTATAGGCGCTGGTACCTACCTTGGCCAGTTCGCGGTTTAGCGCGTCCAGGTTGGTGACGACATTCCCGGCATGGAAATACCGGCCGTTGGCGCCGGAGGCAAGATTTTTGAGCAGGGCTTCATCCAGCTTGGTTCTGACCACGTTGCCATTGCGGTCGAGCATGGTGTAGACACCGCCGGAATTATCGCGCAATGGTATGGTGGCCGGCTCGGTGCTGCTGCCTACGCCGAGCACGAAAAGCGGAATCTTGCTGCTTTCCATCTGGGCCAGCACGCTGGTGGCGTTGCCGTCCAGCTGCTCGCCGTCGGTTATCATCACCACCGCCCGCGACGGTGTTTCGGCGCCGGAAAACGCTTCAACCACCAGTTGCAGCGCCCGCTGGACATTGGTACCTCCCACCGGTATGGAGTCGGGAGACGCCTCGTCCACCGCCATGTCGAAACTCTCGGCGTCGCCGGTTAGCGGACAGGCCAGCAGCGCGTCGCCGGAAAACAGCACCAGCGCAAAGCGATCGTCGGGATTATCCTTGACAATCTGACGAATAAGGTATTTTGCATGCGCCAGACGCGACGGCGAAGCGTCCTCCGCCAACATGCTCTTTGAAACGTCCAGCAAAAACACCACGTCGCTGCCGCGGCCGGCCACATCGGAACGTATCTCGCCCCACCACGGCCGCGCCGCCGCCAATGCCAGAACCGCCACAAGCACAAACAGCACCAGATAACGCACCTGCCGCCGGAACCGCGACAGGCATACTTTGTCCGCATATCCGGCCTTGCCGTACAATGTCCGGAGCGCCGCACGGCGGCGGGACACCGCCGTCACCGCCATGATCAGTACAAATGCCAGTATCAGCGGAAGCACCGCCAACACCCACACATTAATGAATCTCATTGTCTCACCATCCTTCCATCGGTCACGGCAACCGCAGTCTCACCGTGCATTCAAGCATAAATCCGGCCAGCACCAGGAGCATGGCCGCCAGCGCCAGATCCGGCGCCCAATGGCGGTAGCTCATCGACAAATGCTGCTCGGCGCTGGTCTTTTCAAGCTGGTTTATTTCGCCCATCGCCTGATTCAGGCCATCCTCGTCGGACGCGTGAAAATAGCGCCCGCCGGTGATCTTGGCGATATCCTTAAGCAAAGGTTCGTCGAAACTGCTGGATGCCGGGCGAATCACGCCGTCCTCAATGGCAAAACTGTTGTCGGACCCCAGCCCGACGGTGTAGATGATCACATCCTTGGCTTTGGCCAGTTCCGCCGCCTCGAGAGGCGTCACGGTATGATCCACGTTGTTTACGCCGTCGGTGAACAGCACCAGCACCCGCCGTGGAGACGACGATTTCGACAACCGGAGCGTTGCCGCGATTATCGGCGACGCGATCCCGGTGTTTGTGGTCATCAACATTCCCGGCTTGAAATTGCGCAGGTTGTCCAGCACCAGATTATGATCAAGAGTCGGCGGCACGAAACTGTATGCCGATTCCGCGAACCCGATCAGCCCGAAACGGTCGTTCGGCCGCCCGGTCACGAACTTCGACAACGCCTCCTTGGAGACCTCCATGCGGTTGCCGATCCTGCCTTCGTTGAGGCCGTCCACCAGTTCCTGCCTGCTGCTTACGTTCCTCGGCACGTCGAACAGCATCATACTGCCGGACAGGTCAACCGCCAGCATGATGTCAACACCTTCGCTTCGCGCGGCGAAGTGCTCCGTACCCCAGCGCGGCTGGGCCAGTGCGAAGAGCAGCACCGCCAGCGCCGCAAGATAAAACATGTCCGGCAGACCGGGCAACCGCCGGCGGCGGGCCGGTTCCGCCGCAGCGAACGGCGCGGCCGAAGGCATCAGCAACGACGGCGAACGCCGGTAACGCACGATAAAATACCACACCGCCGGAATCAGCAGTTCCAGCAGCAGAAGATAAGGATAGGCGAAACTAAACATGCCGCACCTCCACTTTCGGCGCGGGAACGGTGGATTTCACAAAATTCTCGGCCTCGAATATCGAATTGTCCACCGTCGCCTCGTCCGGCTCCATCTTTGCGAACTTGACCATGTCGGCCACCGCCAGAAAATCGCCCAGTTTGTGCTGCTGCGGCGGTGTCAGCGGCGAATCCGCCCCGCGCATCGCCCGCAGAAACTCCGGCGTGGTGGTGGTGGTGGAAGGCAGCAGAAAACGCCGTTCGATATAGCGGCGGACAATGTCGCTGAGACGGGCGAAACATTGCGCCGGATAGCCGGAGTGCGCCTCGCCGCGGAGTTCATGGAGCTCCTCGAGCGCCAGCTCCCATGCCGTCGGCGGCGCCAGCCATTCGGCGGTCTTGCGGCGCAGCAGGCGGTACAGCACATACAGCCCGAACAACAGCGCCGCCGCCACCGGAACCGCCACCCATAGCCAGCGGTAGTTGGTCTTCATCTGGCTGCTGCGCAGCTCGCCGGCCAGCGGCAGTTCCTCGTCCGGGGATACCACGCGGGGTTCCACCTTCACCGGCGGCAGCGCCATCTCGTTCATGGCGTCCGGCACCGGTTCCAACGCCCTGTCGCGCCGATAGGCCAGCTTCGCGCGGCCCGGATCGAGTTCGCCGGTACGATAGGCCAAAAGCGGAATGTTCACGGAATAATATCGCTTACCCCAATGGCCCACCTCGTCGTCCAGCTGGGGCTTGCCCACCTGAATCACTCCGGCGTCCTTCGGGATTTCCAGCTCCACGCCCTCGAGACTCTGCCCCCAGGGCACCGAAATTACGGCACGAACCAGAAACTCGTCGCCCAGCATGACCGGCGACACCGTGTATTCAAACGGTTTTACCACCTGAATTTTGCCGTAGACGGCGGCCCGGTGCCAGAAGTAATAGAAACCTCCGCCCGCCGCCAATATCAGCAGCACCGCCGCCACCGCTATCCGCAGCGCCCGGCGTTTTGTTTTCATCGAAACCATATGTTTTCACCTCTGTTGGGTCATACTCCACGCCGCCTGCGGCGGTGGCGGAAAAAGTAGATCATCGGGAGCAGCGCGTCTTTGTCGGCGGATATTTCCACCATGTCCACCCCGGCTTTGGAGCAGATGTCCGCACGGCCGGAGAAAAGCCCGGCGGCGGATTCCGCATACCGTTCCGAGGCGGCGGCGCCGCCGGAAAACTGCAAGGTCTCGCCGGTTTCGGCGTCCTCCAGCGTGAACCCGGGCAATTTGGGCAAAGCCAATTCGCCGGGATCGCCGAGACGGAGCACCACCACGTCGTGCCGGTTGTTGAGAATGCGCAGAGACTTGGAGAAGTCTCGGCGGGCGATCAGGTCGCTGATAACGAACACCACGCTGCGCTGAGAGAGCAGATTGCGGCACTCGCGCAACGCCAGATCGATGTCGGTGCCCTTGCTCTTCGCCTCGTGCGCCACCAGTTCGCGGATCAGCCGCAGACCGTGACGGCGGGAATTGCGAGGCGACAAGAACAGCTCCACCGAATCGCTGAACATCATCAGCCCGACCTTGTCGTGGTTGCGGATGGCGCTCAGCGCCAGAATCGCGGCAGCCTCCACCGCGCGTTCGCGTTTGGTGGTGCCGGAAACCCCGAAACAGCCGGAGGCGGAGACGTCCACCAGCAGCATGACGGTAAGCTCGCGCTCCTCGGTATATTTCTTGACGAACGGCGCGCCGATGCGGGCGGTCACGTTCCAGTCGATGTCGCGGCTGTCGTCCCCCGGAGTGTACTCGCGCACTTCGTCGAACTCGATGCCGCGGCCCTGAAACACGCTCTTGTAGGCACCGCCGATGGCCTCGTCCACCTCGCGGTTGGTGCGAATCTCCAACCGCCGTACTTTTTTCAATAGTTCAGCCGGATCCATTGTCCGATCCTCCGGCGGCTACGGCGTGCGCAGTTCGTTCAGCAGCCGCAGAATCAGGTCGTCGGCGGAAAGATCCTCGGCCTCGGCCTCGTAGCTCAGTGTCAGTCGGTGGCGCAGCACGTCCGCCGCCACCGACTTGATGTCCTGCGGAACCACGTAGGCGCGGCCGGACATGAAAGCCAGCGTCTTGGCCGCCAGCGCCAGCGCAATGCCGGAACGCGGCGACGCACCGTATTCGATCAAACTCTGAACGTCGTCCAGTTTCGCCTCGCTCTGGCGGTCGGAAAGTTCGGTCCGGCGCCCGGGGCGGGTGGCGTTCACGATGTCGAGAATATATTCGGTGATCTTCTCGTCCATGTACACCAGATCCATCGCTTCGCGCGCGGCGGCGATATCATCGAGAGAGGCCACTTTCATCGCACTGACGTGCGGCGTAGGATGAGCCATGCGGTCAAGCACCAGACGCTCGTCGGCGCGCTCCGGATAACCGATTCTCAGCTTCATCATGAAGCGGTCTACCTGCGCCTCGGGCAGCGGATAGGTGCCTTCCTGCTCGATCGGGTTCTGGGTGGCCATAACCATGAACGGCTCCGGCAGCTTGTGGGTTTCACCGGATATGGTGATCTGGTGCTCCTGCATGCATTCCAGCAGCGCGCTCTGCACCTTGGCCGGTGCGCGGTTGATCTCGTCGGCCAGCACTATATTGGCGAAAACCGGCCCCAGCCGGGTGGAGAAATCATGGGTTTCGGCGTTGTAGACCCGGGTGCCGGTAAGGTCGGCTGGCAGAAGGTCGGGCGTGAACTGCAGACGGGCGAAACTGCCGGAAACGCAGTCAGCCAGCGTCTTCACCGCCAATGTCTTGGCCAGCCCCGGCACACCTTCTATCAGCACATGACCGCCGCAGATGAGGGCCATTATAAGCCGGTCCACCAGCTCCTGCTGGCCGGCGATCACCCGCCCCATTTCCGTCCGCAACGGCGCAATAAACGCCGCCTTCTCGCGGATTTTCAACTGAATTTCCTGAATGTTGTTTTCCTGCATAGCCTCTCTCCTAACGTTTGTCCTTCAAACGACATGGCTTTGCGCCCTCCGCTCCCGGGAGCCGGAGGCAAACTATTCAGCGGTGTATGCGGTGAAAGTGTCTCCGACCTTGGGAACGATCCCCTCGGCTGGGTCGATAAAAAGCCTGTCGCCTTCTGTTTTCAATATTCGGCAGGCGGCGTCTCGCCGACCGTCGAAAAACACGTATTTCGACTTAAGCATAACACCATTTTCGTCAAAATCAACCCTCATCGAAGGATTTTCTCCCTCAAAATATGCCAAAACCTCTCCGTGAACGTCCGGAGCCGACCGGAAAATTAACTTGCCGTCGCGCATAACCGCAAGATCACTGTCTATCTTGATGCCGTCCACCACTATGCTTTTGCCGGAGTATTTGACCGCGATCAGATCGTTTCCGCACCTGACCGCCGCACCGTCGCCCTCGACCTTCACCGGCACGATGCCGGAGTCGATCGCCCCGGCGAAATCGCTGGCCCCGCCGTCGACTTCGAACGCGTACATGGTGTGAACCTCCCGGCCTTCCGGGCGGCGGCGGTTGCGCAGCGCCGGAACCTCGTATTCGAACGCGGTCATGCCGCGCCCGGAACTCTCGGCCACCGCCACCCTGCCGGCCTGTACGGTCTCATTTCCGGCGCAGCTCTTGCGCGAAAGCTCGCGCATCCACTCCGCCCCGGTGGCGCGAGGCGCGCCCCAGTCCGGTCTGACCGCCGCCGCCGCGTTGGCGGCGGCGCGTTCGGGCACCACCGGATGCACGGTCAGCATATGGCGGCTGCCGCCGCGGGTGCGCACAAAGTCCACCACATAATGATGACCGTCGGCGCGAGAGATCAGAAACATCGTCCGCTGAAGCGTGGAGCAGCCGTCGAAGGCGTTGGAGCTTTCGGCGGAGACGGCCTGAACCAGCTTGTTGCCGCCGAAGAACAGCAGATTGCCCTCGCGGGTGGTCTTGGGAACCTGCCCGTCGATGGTGACGTTGTTGTGCGCCAACGGCGAGACCTGCCAGTCGCGCAGCGGATGTGCCCAGCCGAGATAGCCGTAGTCGAACACCGCCTCGTCGCCGCCGGCGTAATAGCAGTAATTCAGCGCCGAGTTGTGACTGTGACCGTTGGGATAGAAACCGTAGTCGAACACCAAAGCGGTGTTGTCCGGATCGGATTCCGGCCGCAGGATCGCCCAGTTGGTGCCGGAAACAATGCGGATGCTCCCGAAATACGCCCGCTCCGCCGGATCGACCGGCGGAAGCTGAGCATCGCGCTTGAAAAGCGAATATTCGGTGCCGCTGCCGGCGTCGATACTGCGCTCCAGCAGCGCAAGATTGCGCGGCGTGGGAAATTGGCGGTAGGCGGCTTCGGCGAATTCCGGCTTGTACAGCTGGCGGAAGTTAGAATCGTTCACCGGCGGGAGCACCTTGCCCGGCATCAGCATGTAGCCGAGATTGGAAAACACATTGCGGTACAGGCTTTTATCCATGCCGTAACGGGAGACTATCTCCATCAGCCCCACCAGGGGAACGTTGCTCATCTCGGTATAGCTGGCGCTGTTCTCGCACCAGGTGCCGTCGCGCACATAATCTTTCTTCAGGAACGGCACCAGGCCGCTTTCGCCATAGAGCACATAATCCTCCATCAACTGCTTGTCACCGAGCATGGCGGCGCAGATCGCCGCGCCGGTGAGATGGGAGGGCACCGCGTTGCTGGTGACGTCGGCATTCGGCCGGTGAGCGGTGATCATCTTCAAATATTCGCGGAAAACGCCGTTTTCGATTTTCACCTTGTCGGCGTCCGAATAAAGGCCCGAACTCAGTGTAAGGTCGTAGGCTTCGGCCCAGTTCTGCACGTATTCGCTGTCACCGTACTTCCAGCCGCCGACCCGCCCGGCCATGTAATTGAACCGCGGGGTCAGATAGAACGAAGTACGGAACGTAAGCAGGTTCCGGGGATAGCGCTCGGCAATGGCCAGCAGCACTTCACGCACTTTGGCGGCGTAGGTTTTGTCACCCGTGACGGCGTAAACATAGGCGGCCTCGTTGAGCTGGAAGGTGCGCTGGAATTTGTATTTGTTCAGCCGCATGGAAAGAAAATAGCGATTGCCGAGGTTGTCGTCGCCCAGCATCATGTTCTTCTTCGCCGTGTGACATTGGCGGAACACCCCGGGAAGCACCTCCACCGTGGTGTCCTCCGCCAGCTCCTTGGACGGAAATTCCGCGCCGCAGTAGCGGCATTTCATGGCGGTGCAGTCGTCGTTCGGCACAAACGAATCGTCGCCGCCTTCGCACTCCGGACAATAGACGCAATCCATCAGGTCGCCGTCCGGCACCAGTTCGGAAACCGGCACACTCATCAGCGGTTCCCAGCGCGCCCGGTAATCGGCCACCAGCTTCTGCGCCCACGGGTGGAGTTTGACGTTTTTGCGGGCGCGTTCGACATCCGAAGCGGTGTAGAAGCCGCACGGATGAACGACCGCCGCGGGGCGCTCGGCATACGGAAACGCCGGCCCGGCTGGAAACGCGAACGGAACGGCCCGAACGTCTGTTAACACCGCCTCGATCCCGGCGTCGGCCGCGCCGGAACCCACTGTGATCTCCATGCGGTCAATGTGAACAGGCGGCTGCTCCTCCAGCCCCACCGTCCGCCAATACCACGGCCACTGGGCGGCCATGTAAGGCTTCAGGAAAAAACGATGCGGGCGGCCGTCGCCGAACCGCTGCCAGCTGGCAAAACCGAGACACGGCTTCTCGCTGCCGGAGTTGTAGAACTGCACACGCATGAAGCCGAAGGCCGGACTGGCGGACTCCACCGTAAAAGCCACCGCGTAGTTTTCAAGGTTTACCTCGCGGGGCAGCGTCACCATGATGGAGCCGAACTTGTTACCGGCCGGCCCCGGCAGCTGCTGTTTGACCTCCACCCGTTTCAAATCAAGCCCTTCCGCCACGGCGGTGACCGCCGCCAGCGCCAGCAACAGGCATAAGATCGGCCGTGTAAGCATCAGATCAACGCAAGTTGGCTCAGCGTGGCCTTCAATTTTTCACGGCTCGGCGCGGTAAGTTCGCACAACGGCAGGCGGTACTCTTCCTCTATGATCCCGCACATCGCCATGGCGGCCTTGATCGGCACCGGGTTGGTTTCGACAAACTGGTCGCGGAACAGCGGATAAAGCCATTTGTTCAGTGCGATGGCCGCCTCGTTCTTACCGGCGAAAAACAGCTCCACCAATTCCACCATCTTCTCCGGCAGCAGGTTGCTGGTAACGCTGACCACGCCTTTGCCGCCGACGGAAAGCATCGGCAGGGTAAGCGCGTCATCGCCGCTGAGAACGGTGATGTCGCACAGATCGAGCATCGCGGAGACCCGCTCGGCGCTGCCGGCGGCCTCCTTGACCGCTTCGATCAGCGGCGAGGACTGCCGCAGCCGGGCGACGTTCTCCACCGTCAGCCCCACGCCGCAACGGCCCGGAATGTTGTAAAGCACTATCGGCAGCCCGCAGGAGTCAGCCACCGTCATGAAATGGCGGTACATGCCCTCCTGAGTCGGTTTGTTGTAATAGGGGACCACCTGCAAAGTGGCGTCCACGCCGCACTGCTTGGCTTTCAGGGTCATCTCCACCGCCTCGCGGGTGGAGTTTGCTCCGGTGCCGGCAATGATCTGGCAGCGACCGTTGGCCTGCTCGGCCACCACCTCGACCACCTTCAAATGCTCTTCGTAGGTCAAGGTGGGGGACTCCCCGGTGGTGCCGACCGGCACGATGCCGGCCACCTTGGCCTTCACCTGACGCTCCACCAGCTCTCTGAGTTTGGCATAATCGACTTCTCCGCGCGAAAGCGGAGTGACCAACGCTGTGTAAACGCCTCTGAATTCCATAGGTAATTTCCTTTATTTCAACGCCGCGAGCAGTTCCTCTACCCGGGCAAGTTTTTGTTTGAGTTCTGCAAGTTGAGTACGCACATCCTCCACCACCTTGGCGGGAGCCTTGGACACAAAGCCGGCGTTGGCAAGCTTGGCCTCGGTGCCCTTGATCCAGCCGCCGATCTCGGAGCGCTGCTTGTTGAGCTTCGCCAGTTCCGCATCGATATCGATCAAACCGGCCAGCGGCAGGTAGATGGTACCGGCATCCGCCATCATCGACGGCGCGGGGCCGGTGGTGTAGGCGTCCGGCTCCGCCGAGCCTATCTCCACATCGGAGGCGTTCAGCAGGAATTTGAGCGATTCGCTCTCCCCGCGCAGGAAATCCTCCGTCGCGGCGTTGACCGCCTTGATATAAAACATGACGCGCTTGTTGTCGCCGATCTCGTAGCTCGAACGCAGCGCGCGCCCGGCGGTGACCAGCGCGAACTTAGCGTCGACCATCTTGGCGACCGCTTCGTCGGAAAGCCCCTTCGCGGCGGGATAGGACTCGTTCATAATGCTTTCGCCTTCGCCCAGAAAATCCAGCTGGTGGGCCAGTTCCTCGGTCACGAACGGCATGAACGGGTGCAGCAGCCGCAGCACCCGGAACAATGCCAGATCGAGCACTTTCAGCGCCTGCCGCCGCGCCTCTTCCGAGCCGCGCAGCCTGACTTTCTCGGATTCCACGAACCAGTCGCAGACCTTGCTCCAAACCAGATCGTATATCTCGTGCGCGGCGGAATGGAAGCGGAACTCCGCCAGCGCGGTGTTGACCGAACCGACCGTCTCGTCGATCGAGGTGAGTATCCACTTCTCGTCGGCGGTGAGGTCTTTGTACTTAACGCCCTTTAGCTCGCGGAAACTGTCGCTTGCCGGACCCTGCATCCGGCGGAACCGGCAGCAGTTCCACAGCTTGTTGGCGAAGTTGCGGCCCAGTTCGCATTTTTCGTTGCTGTAACGTATGTCCATGCCCACCGGAGCGATGTAGATGATCGAGAAACGCAGCGCGTCGGCGCCGTACTCGTCGATCACGTCCAGCGGATCGGGCGAGTTGCCGAGAGACTTGGACAGCTTGCGCCCCTGTTCGTCGCGGATGATGCTGGTGAAGTAGACGTTGCGGAACGGTATTTCCTCCATGAACTCGCAACCGGCCATGATCATGCGCGCAACCCAGAAGAAAATGATGTCCGGGCCGGTAACCAGATCGCAGGTCGGGTAGAAATAACCGAGTTCCGGGGTTTTGTCCGGCCAGCCCTGCACCGAGAACGGCCACAGCCACGAGCTGAACCAGGTGTCCAGCACGTCCTGCTCCTGCCGCCAGTTGCCAGGGGCGGTCGGGGCTTCCATTCCCACATAGGTCTCGCCGGTTTCGTCGTTGTACCATGCCGGAATGCGGTGCCCCCACCAGATCTGGCGCGAAATGCACCAGTCCTGGATGTTTTCCATCCAGTGGAAATAAGTCTTGCTCCAGCGCTCGGGGTAGAATTTGATCCTGCCGTCTTCAACCGCTTTTATGGCTGGCTTGGCCAGCTCCTTCATGTTGCAGAACCACTGGTAGCTGACCAGCGTTTCGATCGGCACGTCGCCGCGCTCGGAATAGCCGACGGCGTGCTTGATCGGCTCAATGCCGGAAACCAGCCCGAGCTTGTCCAGCTCTTTCATCACCTTGTCACGGGCCGCATAGCGGTCCAGCCCGGCAAATTCGGGGCCGCAGTTCTCGTTCAAACTGGCATCCTGATTCATGATGCCGATAAGTTTCAGGTTGTGGCGCTGACCCACCATGAAGTCGTTCGGGTCGTGGGCGGGCGTGATCTTCACGCAGCCGGAACCTTTTTCCGGATCGGCGTGTTCGTCTCCGATGATCGGGATCTGACGGTCGGTCAACGGCAGTATCACCATCTTGCCGATCAGCCCCTTGTAGCGCGGATCGTCCGGATGCACCGCCACCGCGGTGTCGCCGAACATGGTCTCGGGACGGGTTGTGGCCACTTCAAGGAATCCGCCGCCGTCGGCCAGCGGATATTTGATGTGGTAGAACTTTCCGTCGACTTCCTTGTAGATCACTTCCTCGTCTGAAAGCGCGGTCCTGGAAACCGGGCACCAGTTGATCATGCGGCGGCCGCGGTAGATATAGCCTTTGTTGTAGAGGTCGACAAACACCTTGCGCACCGCGCGGGAAAGCCCTTCGTCCATGGTGAAGCGTTCGCGTTCCCAGTCGCAGGCGGTGCCGAGTTTGCGCAGCTGCCTGATGATGGTCCCGCCGTATTTGCCGCGCCACTCCCAGACTTTATCGATGAATTTTTCGCGGCCGAGCTCGTCACGCCCGGGTTCGCCGGCCTGTCGCAGGGTCTTTTCAACCTTGCTCTCGGTGGCGATGCCGGCGTGGTCGGTGCCGGGGAACCAGCACACCTCGTAGCCGCACATGCGGTGATGGCGGATCAGGATGTCCTGAAGCGTGTTGTTCAGGACATGCCCGAGATGCAGAATGCCGGTCACATTCGGAGGCGGGATCACGATGCTGTAAGCCGGTTTCTCCGGGGCCACCTTGCCGTGGAAAAGGTTGTTATTCTCCCAAAACGGGTACCATTTCGCCTCGGCCTCGGCCGCTGTATAGGCTTTCGGCATCTCGGTAAATTCGCTCATGATTATGATCGCGCTCCTGTATCGATGTTCTTTATGTAATATTTCAAAGTAATATACACCTCGAACCTCTTTATTTAAACACGAATGCGCTATTTTTTGCGTGATTTTCCCGCGCGCGGGTGGCGTGCCGCCGGTTTTATGCTATATTTGCGGGTATAAGGAGTGCGATGATGAAAAAATTTGCAACGATTCTGCTGTTCGCCATGCTCGCAGCCGGCTGCCGTACCAGCACGGTCATACCCACCCGTCCGACTAAGCCGACGACCCTTGAAGACGGTTCGAAAGTGGTGGCTTATCTGCGCGGTGAAAACACCTGCTATTACCTGTTCGACTGCATCCCGCTGTGGTGCGGCAACCCGGCCCGCCCCAACACCGGCGACTACTATATCTTCCAAAGCAAGTTCTCCGAGATCCGCAATCAGGCGATGCTCGAAGATTTCGCTGAAAAAATCGATGCCGACGCGGTGGTGCAGATCAGCCACAAGCGCACCTCATCCGGAATCGGAACCTTATGGGTCGTCTGGACCGACGTCATCGAAACCACCGGGATCGCGGTGGACAAACCACACCGGTAATGCCTCAACCAAGCTGGAAATATCTTGACTCAGGAGGACAGGAAAATGGGAAACGAATCCGAAGTTAAGTCAAACGCCGCATCCGAACCGGCGAAAGAAAGCAAGCCCGAGACCGCCGCCACCCGGCCACCCGTTCCTCCGGGCATAATGCCGGCAATGATCAGGTGCCCCGTGTGCGGCGAACCGATGGCCGTAACCGCCATGTTCTGCCGCAGATGCGGCAAGGTGTTCATCATCAACACGGCGACGGTGCTGACCGGGGTGATCGTCGTCACGTCGTTCTTTCTGGCCATGATCGGCATTGTGCTGTCCATGCTGTCCTTCGGCGTGGCCCTGCTGATAAAAGGCATTGCCGGCTGACCGCGCTACGGTTAGAAGCTACGGCGACGGTGCGAAGAACTTTGCGCGGTCGATGTCGTTGTTGGCGCAGGGGTGGCCCAGATCCCAGAGTTCGCCGTAGTCGTAGGCGGATTCGACCATGAACTTCGCGTCCACATGGCCGTCGCAGTAGGAGATGTTCGCCATTCCGAGATGCCGGAAGTGCATGGTGGGATACATCGTCCACATGCCGCCGGGCGCCTCGATCGAAGAGCTGTACCCCAGCATCTCATTGCCGAAGTTGCCACTGCTGTCCACCGGAATCGCCGAATCGGCGAACATAACCTTGCTCGACGGCGCCTCGATGCGCGAAATATTGACGCCGGAAGAAAACGATTCGGAGGTCCAGTCCTCGCTCAGCATTCCAACCAGCGTATTGTAGCCGTAGCCGCCCGAACCGCGCTCGAAGCTCTGGATGTCCCCCGGCACTGCGAACGCTCCGCACGGGATCACCTTACCGCCGGGCAGGTATTTGGTAAGACAGCCGTCCTGTGTGTATTCGGCCGAGCCGCCGGCCGACGGGCTCACACCGTGCCAGCGGCGGGTGTTCATGGTCATCATGTCCGACGCATACGGCACCAGAAAGTCGCCGTTGTCGTCGGCATACATCAAATTGGCGGCGGCCAGCTGTTTTAGGTTGTTGCGGCAGCTTATGGAGAGTGCCGACTGCCGGGCGCGGCCCAGTGACGGCAACAGCATGGCGGCCAGAACCGCGATGATCGCTATCACCACCAAAAGTTCGATCAGGGTGAATCTACGGAACATTACCGAATCCTTTCAGGCGTCGTGCGCGCCAATAACAGGGTTGCGGCCGCTCCCAGGGGATCTGGCTTGCTTCGGAGAAAAAAAATTCACCTCGGCTCACAGTTGCGCGACAGCACCGGATTCTCACCGGTTTCACCCATAACCAGAAGCGGCAATTCTAATAATTTATACCCGCGAAGGGATTATTTCAAGGCGGCGGTCTGTTCAAAGTCGTAAAGTTCCAGCCATTCCCGGCAGACGGCGTGGTGCGGACACACCGGAGCCGCAAACATCGCACCCGACTCCTCCCGCATCGGCGCGGCGGCCGTCGGCGGTTCCGGACAGCCGCATACCGCGCAATACAAAAGCACGGTTCCGGCGCCGGAACTGTTCACATAATAGTCAAGCCAGCTCCGGCTGCCGGAGGGCGGCGGCATGCCTTCGATGATACGCGCCTTCATCTCAGCGGCGGTAGAGGTCGTTGCCGGAAGCGTCGATCGCCACCACCAGCGGCAGATCCTCCACCTCCATCTTGTATATCGCCTCGGGGCCGAGGTCGGCATAGGCGGCCACTTCGCATTTCTTCACACGCAGCGCGATCAGCGCCCCGGCCCCGCCGGTGGCGGCAAAGTAGACCGCGCCGGTCTCCTTCATCGCCGCGATCACCGCGTCGGAACGGTCGCCCTTCCCGATCATGCCCAGCAGTCCAGCCTCGCGCAGAAGGCGCGGCGAATAAGCGTCCATCCGGTAGCTGGTGGTCGGCCCGGCCGAACCGACCGGGCGGCCGGGAGGCGCGGGGCACGGCCCCACGAAATAGATCAGCTGACCGGCAAGATCGACCGGCGCAGTTTCGCCCGCATCCAGCGCGGCAATCAACCGTTTGTGGGCCGCGTCGCGGCCGGTGAAAAGGGTTCCGGTAAGCCGGACGCGGTCTCCGGCTTTCAAATCTTTCAGGGTTTCGCGTGAAACCGGAGTTCGTAGTTCGATCACATCCATGCCGTACCTCACAGTTCGAATCCGGCGTGGCGCGCGGCGTGACAGTTCAAATTGACCGCCACCGGCAGGCTCGCTATATGACAGGGAAACTGCTCGATATGCACGGCGAAGCTGGTAACGTCGCCGCCCAGCCCCTGCGGGCCGACACCGGAACGGTTGATCGCGGCCAGTATTTCGCGTTCCAGCCGGGCATAATCCGGATCCGGATTGGGTTCTCCCAACGGGCGGATCAGTGCTTTTTTGGCAAGGAAGGCGGCCTTTTCGAAGGTACCGCCGATGCCGACGCCGACGATGGTCGGCGGGCACGGATTGCCGCCTGCCTTGACCACCGACTCCACCACGAAATCGATAACGCCTCGCTCACCGGCGGACGGGGTCAGCATCTTCAGCGCGCTCATATTCTCCGAGCCGCCGCCTTTGGGGGCCAGAACCACCGAAAGCCGGTCGCCCTCAACCTGGGTCAGATGAATGATCGGCGGAGTGTTGGTACGGGTGTTAACGCGCTTGAACAGCGGGTCGGACACTATCGACTTGCGCAGGAACCCCAGTTCGTAGCCGCGCGCGGTACCGGCGGTGATCGCCTCGGCGATGGTGCCGCCCTCAATCACCAGCGACGCGCCCATCTCCACAAAAAACACCGCGAACCCGGTGTCCTGACACAACGGCAGTTTGGTTTCGGCCGCGATCTCGGCATTTTCGAGGTACTGGGCCAGAAAGTCGCGCCCCAGCGGGGAGGTTTCGCGCTTCAGTGCGTCTTTGATGGCTGAAATTACATCGGAAGGCAGCATGGTGGCGGCTTCCAGACAACACATTGTGACCGCATCCACCACTTCCTGGAACGGGATGCGGCGCACCATGTCGGCCAATGATTTGTTTTTGGCGATCTCAATCTTCATGTTGATGCTTGCTCCTGAACGCCGGCAGCATGACATGCCGTCATAGTTCGACGGCTCCGGCATTTTTATTATAAGCGCTTCAGTGAAAAAATCAAGCCGCCGCCGCCGGTTTCGGCGAAATTAGCGTTTTTCACGCTTTTTGCGGTGTTTTTCGCGTTTTTCAGCAATTTAGATTTGAAAAAAGGCAATAAAGCCGCATTTTTCATTATATGCGCAAAAAAGGCTGAATATGCTGGATAAAATACTTAAAAACTCGTCGGGCTTCTTCACTCAGCAGATATTTCTGGTCGGCACCACCGGAGAGGACGGCAAAGAGAATTTCGCTCCGGTTTCGTGGGTCAGCCACACGCTGGGACCGCCGGCCTGCCTTATCCTGACCCTGGCCGGTGAAAAACATACCGGACGCAACTTCGAACGTACCGGACAGTTGTCCGCCACCGTGGTGACCAGAGACCTGATGCGGTTCATGGAAACCTGCGGCAGCCCGATGCACAAGGAACGGTTTTTCGAGAGTGAAAAAGTGCCGTTTGCGCGAGGGAAAGTGCTCGACGTGCCGCTTATAGCCGACGGCAGCTGGTCGTTCGAATGCACGTTGTTCAAGGCTGTAAAGGTCGGAAACGCGGTAACCTATTTCGCCGAGATAAAAAACGTGAATGTGGCGGAAGACATCATGGCGCTTGACTTCATCGACCTTCGGGCGATCGACCCGGTGCTGTACTCACCCGGCAACTATTTCGCGATAGGCGAACATCTGGGGAAAATCGGCGACTTCTCCGAAAAAATTTAGCCAGGCAGAGAGAATCATTATGAGTATTGCAGACCATTTCATACCGTTCCCGGTGCTTGAAACCGAACGGCTGGTGCTGAGCCAGTGCGAAGCGACCGATCTCGAACCGATGTACAATCTGGCGAAACAGCCGGAACTGACCAGATATATGCTGTGGGAATACCACAAGAATATCGATGAAACCCGTAAATTTCTGAATATGCTGCTTACCGGCTATCCCATCGGCAACTGTCAGATATGGGCGATCCGCCGGAAAGATCATTCTTTCATCGGATTGATCGACATTAATGGAACGTCCGAACGCCATTCCAATACCGGCGTCGGCTACTGGCTGGGTATGCCTTACTGGAACAACGGCTATATGACGGAGGCACTCAACGCCGTCATAAAGTTCTCATTTGAAGTGCTGGATCTAAACCGGGTTCAAGCCGAGCATGTTACGGACAACCCGGCTTCCGGAAGAGTCATGCAGAAATGCGGCATGAAATTTGAAGGGGTTCTTCGTCAGCACCTTTACGCCCACAACAGGTTCCATGACTGTAAAATGTATTCCATTCTCCAGGAAGAGTGGCGGCCATAGTCACACATGGACCGGGGCGGAGGGGACGGACGCAACCTGCCTGCGGCAGAACCGGATGAAACTTTCGTGAAGTTTCATGTTTTCGTCCGGCAGATAGATGAAATGCATCGGGCGCAGGATCGCGCCCTCGGCAAAGTCGCACGCTTTGAATTCACCGGAGTCCAGTTCGTGCCGGATGCACAGTTCCGAGATCACCGTCAGCGCGTATTTCCCGCGCAGCAGCGACTTTATCGCCTCCGGGCAGTTAAGCTCCAGCACCCCGCCGCGCGGCTTCAGCTCCCGGCCGAGGCCGCGCAGAAAATTTTCGAAATGGTAGCGGGTGCCGGAGCCGCTCTCGCGCAGGGCAAGCGGTTCGCGTTGTCTCATAAGTTCGCAAACATCCGCCGCGCCGCCGTCTTTGAACAGCGGCATGTCACGATGCCCGGCGATGACCAGCCGGTCTCGCAAAAGTTCGCGAGAGAGAAAGTAATCAGAATCGAACGGGCCTTCTACCAAAGCGAAATCGAGCACCCCCCTCTTCAGTCGCTCGGTAATCTCCTGCGTGTTTGCCACCGTTATGCCGAAGCTGAAGCCGGGATTGCGCCGCCTGAACTCCCCGGCCAGCAATGGAAGCACGTACCCTCCGGCGGTCATGGTGGCGCCGATATTCATGCAGTGGTTTTCCCGCGCTGCGTTGCGCGCCAGGCGCGCGGCGTTCCCGGAAAGTTCGAGAATCTGATCGGCCGACTTTAAAAGCGATCTCCCGGCAGGCGTCAGTTTCACATTATGCCCCTCCCGGGTGAACAGCGCCGCGCCGATCTCCTTCTCGAGCCGCCGGATATGGGCCGAAACGTTCGGCTGCGTCATTTGGAGCGCCGAGGCCGTCCGGGTGAAATTCTCGGTCATGGCCGCCATCTGGAAAATTCTCAGCGCAGTGTCGATCATGGTATTCCTCCGTCGCTTTCGATAACTAAAGATTATCAATATATAATATATCATAATTTTTATTTTTTGAAAGCGGCGGTAAATTTTATGGCAAACCAACCGAAAGGATGCTTACATGATTCGTAAAACCATGTATATTGCCGCCGCTATATTCTTCTTCGTACTGCTGTGGATCATTCCCGGCGCCCGCAATTACGCTTCCGGGGCGGCGGTGATCGGCGGAGCGCTGTTCGCGGCCGCGCTTAAGAATCCGTTCAAGCAGCACAGCGTCAGGCTGGTGCCGCAGTTTCTCGGCGCAGCGATAGTTGGAATGGGTTTCGGGATGAACCTGCCCCAGGTGCTCAACGCCGGAGCGGAAGGAATTCTTTACACCGTGGTCGGCATCGCCGACGGACTGGGCATCGGATACGTTCTAACGAAAAAACTCGCGCTTCCGGCCAAGACCGGCCTGCTTATCAGCGTCGGCACTTCGATCTGCGGCGGCAGTGCCATCGCCGCGGCCGCACCGGCCATCAAGGCGAAGTCGCACGACATCGCGCTGGCCACCGGCATCGTTTTCCTGCTCAATGCGGTGGCGCTGGTCATCTATCCTCCGATCGGCCACCTGGCCGGACTGGACCAGACCCAGTTCGGCATCTGGTCGGCACTGGCGATACACGACACCAGCTCGGTGGTCGGAGCCACCATGCAGTACGGGCCGCGGGCGCTTGAGGTGGGCACCACCGTGAAACTGGCGCGGGCACTGTGGATCGTGCCGGTGTCGCTGATGCTCTCACTGTATTATGAGCACCGCAGGAACCGCGCCGCCGACGGCGGCGGCAAACGCCGGATCAAAATCCGGGTACCCTGGTTCATCCCGGGGTTTCTGGCGGCGGCGGTACTGGTGACGCTGTTCCCGGCGGCGCAGCTGGCCGGGCACTGCCTTGCGGGTATCTCCAAAAATCTGATGGTGGTCACGCTGTTCCTGGTAGGCAGCAACCTGTCTTTCGACCAAATAAAAACGCTCGGCATCAGACCGGTGGCGCACGGCGTGCTTCTCTGGCTGATCCTGAGCATCTGCTGGTTCGCGGCGGTCTATTTCAGAATAGTCTGAACGCACCGCCGCAGCAATACATCATTTGAACGCGTCGGCGATTACCGGCATCAATGCAGGGATGTCGATCTTCTGCGGGCACTTCTTCTTGCAAGCTCCGCACTGGACGCATTCGGAGGCGCGCTGCTCTTCCGGCAGCGCGTCGTACGCGTTCTTGGCGGCGGCGCGGTCGCCGGTCTCCTTGAACTGGTTGTAGATGGCCAGGTTGTCCGGAATCTCCACCCCTACCGGACACGGCATGCAATAGCGGCACCCGGTACATGGGATCAAGTCGGCATTGCGATAAACGCGCAGCGCCGAAGCTATTACGCGACGCTCTGCGTCGGTCAACGGCTTGAACGGCGAAAAAGTCTTGATGTTGTCCCGCATCTGCGAGATATCCGACATGCCGGAAAGCACCACCGCCACGTTCGGCGGCGACGCGGCGAAACGCAGCCCCCAGGAAGCGATGCTGACATTCGGGTCGGCCTTTTCGAAGACCTGCCGCGCCGCCGGCGACAACGTGACCAGCGACCCGCCCTTCAGCGGCGTCATCACCGCCACCGGAATCCCCTGTTTCGTCAATATCTCATACTGCTCGCGGGCGTGGTTCTGCTCCCAGTCGAGATAATTCAGCTGTATTTGGGCAAGCTCCCACGGCAGGGCCTTGGCGATGATCTCCAGCGTCCGGGGGTCGCCGTGGTAGGAGAACCCGATCCGGCGTATCTTGCCCTCGGCCTGCTTGCGCTTTATGAACTCGTAGACCTTGAATTTCTTGGCGATCTCCCAATGCTCGGCGCTGAGCCAGTGCATGAAATAGAAGTCGAAGTAGCCGACCCGCGTCTTGCGCAGCTGTTCGTTGAAGATGCGCTCCACGTCTTCCTCGCTCTTCAGCATCACTATCGGCATCTTGCTGGTCACCATATAGGACTTGCGCGAGTACTTGGCCAAAGCCTCGCCTAGAAAGCTCTCGCTTTCTCCGCCGTGATACATCCAGGCCGTGTCGAAATAGTTGCATCCGGCCTCCATCGCCAGGTCGAACATCTTCTGCGCTTCGACCTTGTCGATCTTGCCGTCCTGCTGCGGCAGCCGCATCAGGCCGAATCCCAGGAGCGGCAGCGTAAGGTCGGTGTCCTTATAGCGCCGGCGGGTTACCTGCGCCATCTGCCCGCGCTCCAGCGGCGGCTCGCCGTCCGCCCCGATCTGGGCGGCGAGCCGGGAAAACGGCGCCAGCGCGGCGACCGTCAGGGCGCTCTTCAAGAAATCGCGTCTGTTCATAAATGCTCTCTCCTCTGTTTTTCCAAACGAGTTGCAAAGAAAAGTCCAAGTTCAAACAACAACCAGGTCGGCACCGCCAGCAGTATCTGGCTCACCACGTCCGGCGGCGTCAGCACCGCCGCCACAATCAGTATTGCGGTCATGATATATGGGCGCTTCCGCCGCAACGCCCCGGCGGAGATTACGCCGAAGCGCACCGCCAGCAGCACCACCAGCGGCGACTGGAACATCACGCCGAACGCCAGCATCAGCCACCCGGCAAGGTTCAGAAAGTTGGCAAGCCCGATGATCGGCTGCAATTCCGGCGTTGCAAATCCACCGGAAAACCGCATCAGCAACGGCAGAATGAACCCGGAGCAGAACGCCACGCCCCCGAAAAACAGCACCGACGAGGACATTATCCACCATCCCAGCGCCCGGCGCTCGTCACGGTAAAGCGCCGGAAGCATAAAACGCCATATCTGGAAAACGTTCCACGGATACGCCATGGCCAGCGCCAGTATGAACGCCAGTTTCAGCTGCACCCAGAACACCTCCATCGGCGCGAAATAGTGCAGTTTGCCCATTGTTTCCGGCAAACTCCATTTGACCAGGGCCGCGATCACATAAGGCGAAATCAGGTAGCCGACCGGATACATGACCGCGGTGGCGGCCAATATCCGCAGCAGGGTCTTGCGCAGCGATTCCAGGTGGGCGATGAAGGAGTTTTCCCCGCCGGGTGCCGTCATGCCTGCTTGTCTTCCTTTTCGGCCACCTGCTTATCGACATTCTCCGCCGACTTTTCGGCGGCGTTCATCAATTCAGCACTCTCGTTCGCCAGAACATTTTTCGCTTTTTTGAATTCGTAGGAGGCTCGGCCGAACGCTCTTGCCAGCTCCGGAATGCGACTGGACCCGAAAATTAGCAGGATGAAAAGCACAATCACCAAAATCTCAGTAAACCCGATGGACATGATTCCTTCTCCTTCCGGTTGAAGTTGCCATTATTTATTCCAATGCCGGCTGCTCCGCCGGCGGTTTTACAGCATCACCTGCTCCCCGATTGCATGAACCGTCATCGCCTTGACCGGCGCCGGGCAGACCGCCTGACACGCGCCGCAGCCGATGCACAAAGCCGCATTTACCGGGCGCGGCGCCCCGTTTTTCCGCAATGTCACCGCTCCGGTCGGGCACGCTCCGGCACAGCGTCCGCACGGCACCGACTCCTGAAAGACAATGCAATGCCGCGGATTGAATTCGGCCCCGGCGATCCTGGTCCGCCGCTTGGCTTCCAGCGACAGCGGTCTGAGCGCTCCGGTCGGGCACACCTGCGAACAGCGGGCGCAATCGTACCGGCAGGCGCCGCGGCTCAGATCCACCGACACCGGCCCCGCGCCGCCCGGAGCCGGAACGATGATCCCGGACGGACAATTCGCGGTACATATCTGACATGCCGTGCATTTCGCGGCAAAACGATCGGGATTTCCGGCCCCGGGCGGCAATATCCCGCCGACACCGACGAACGCGGCCAGTTTCGACATGCCGGTCCTGGCCACCACCGCGCCCGCCGCCAGCCCGGTCAGCAGCGCCCCTCCGCACAACAGAAAGGCGCGGCGCGACGCATCGACCGGAACGCCGCCGGCGGAAAAAGGCTTCGCAATCCCTATGCCGCCCAGCGGACAGGCGGCCACACAGTTCATGCACCGCACACAGCGCTCGTTGTCGATCGTTCCGGCAAAGGCGTCGATGCAGCCGGCCGGACAAACCGTCGCACACTTGCCGCACCTGACGCACTGGCTGCCGATCGCCAGTTTGAACACACTGAATCTGGCGATAAGCCCCAGCAGCGTGCCGACCGGGCAGATCGCGGTACAATATATCCGCCTGCGCCATACGGCAAGCGCGGCGACAATCGCCAGAACCATCACGCCGCCGAAGGTGAACGAGGCGATGCGGCCGAAGTTCGAATAGGGGTCCAGCAGCAGGAACCCGGCGCTCCAGCCGGCCGCCAGCAGGCCGAACGCCACTCCGGCGACCGCATAGCGGGTCTTGGCATAATTCGGCATCGTCCGGCATCTGCGCCGGGAAAGGAATCCCGCCGCATCCTGCAATATTCCAAGCGGACACCACACCGCGCAGTAGACCCGGCCGAAAAACAACGTCACCAGCCCGATGACCGCGACCGTAGCCAGCGCCCCCAGCGAAAACGCCGCCAGACATTTCAGAATAGCCGGAGCAACCTGCAAATGCGGCAGCCGCAGCAGGACTCCGCCAGTACCGGCAAAGGCCGCCGACATCGCGCCGAAGAACAGCGCGGCGGCGCCGATCCGCAGGTATTTCCATTTCGAGTTTCTTCTCATGGCCTCACGGCCCCGGGTTTATTACAAGGGCCTACCATAATATAGCTGGCATAACGAAATTATTTCAATGCGAATTACCGAAAAACAATAATTTTTTGCCATGTTGCCACTCCGATGCCGCCCGAAGACAAAAAACCCGGCCTGCGCCGGCCGGGTTTCAATTATCCTCTGGTATGTCACCCGCTATTTTTTCGTTCCGGCGTCTCCCTGCGGGGCTGGATTGTGATACGCTATCCGCCATGACAAAAACTCGACAAACGGCGTTCCGTCCGGTCGCGGCACTTTGACCAGAATCATAAACTGCTTATTCCTGCCGCTATTCCGAACAGCTTCATCCGCCGGATCAACCCTGCGGGGAACGCCGTTATCGTCCGCTATGCCGACATAGCTATCGGATATGGACGGGGAGCCGCCCAAAACAGTTTTCACCTTGGCATCTTCCAGCGTGCCGGTCTCCGGATTGATCCGGCCGGAAACGGTAAATTTTTCCACCCGCCCCAGGTACTTGTTTTCCATAACATGGACGTCGGCTTCCAACCCGTTGTTTTCCAGCACCGAGCAATAGGTGAATATATAACAGTTATGCCTGCGGTCGAAACCCTTGCCGCTTGAAATTTCAGCCCGGCCTTTGACACCATCCAGCTCCCAACCGATTTTGAGCGGCCCGATAAAACAAATCGATCTGCTGTTAAACCCGGGGTGTCGCGGCGCCTCGCCTCCGGAAAACTCATACGTTCCGCGGGAAAAGACTTCAAGGCTTCCATCCGGATAATATCCGGTTTCCTCATAGCGTCCGGCGCCATCATAGATTATGACCGTCTTAACATTGCCGTTTTCGTAATACTCCCGCCAAGTGCCTATTGGAATACCGTCCTTGTAGTTGCCCTCAATACTCATGATCCTGCTGTCGTCGTGGAATCCGCGCCAATAGCCGGTATAGGTGCTGTTCTCGGGTGGCGGATCGCCGTATGAAAGACTGCTGTAATTACCAATCCCCACATATTGCGACGGCGGAGAAATAAATACCGCCTCGCCGAGTTCCGCCGGTGTTTCCGGCTCGGATTTTTCGATGCCTGACACCATGTTGGATGCCAGTCTGTTTTTCTCCCCCGGGCGACACGACGTGATCGTTACACACACCGGCTCGACCTTCAGTCTGCCTTCCCGATTGAGAAATTTACAGGTCTTACCGCAACGTGAACAGGTTCCTTCCATAACCGGCACTACCAGAGTCGTCTGCATATGATATTCCCTGACGCCGGGGTGCTCGCCGGACGGGTTACCGCACCACCAGCCCACGCTATGCTGATGGTAGGCTTTGGGCCCATGGTGAACCGTATATTTCCGGCCATTCCACTCCACCGGATAATCGCCGTCCGGCAGCTTGTAACCGTCAAAAACAAACCCCTCGGAGACGGCGCCGTAGCACATCACCTTTTGGGCCGGACCGTCGGCAATGACAAACGCCGTTTCGCCGGTCTGCTTCGCCGATCCGGCCGCGATCTCCGGCTTCTCGCAAACGCATAAATCTTTCGCCGCCACCGTGCCGCCGTCCGGAGCCCCGGCCGCCGCCGCCAGACACGCTGCGGCCGAAAGCAATGCCGTAAAAAATATCCTGTTCATCCTTCAATCCCCCTCCCCTTATATTGGGGGCCTCAATCCCCCGGCCAGGCTGCCGGGGGAACCCGCGTCGCCCATTATTCCGCGCGCTGGTTTGAAAACATCCAGTCGAAGGTGGCGTCGTCGGCATAGGCAGGCTGCCAGGAAAAATGCTTTTCGTCCGGATATTCAACGTAGGTAACATTGCCGCCGGCCGCCTTTACTGCCGCCACCATCTTGCGCGAATTCTCCACGTTCACCGCATCGTCCTTGGCTCCGTGAAAAACCATCAAAGGCGTGTGGCTGAGCGACTTTCCCCATTCCGGGTTGCCGCCGCCGCAGATCGGAATGGCGGCCGCGAAAAACTCCGGACGGGTCGCCACCATCGTCCAAGTCCCGTAGCCGCCCATCGACAGCCCGGTCAGGTATATGCGCTTGGAATCGACGTCAAATTCCTTGGACTTCCGGTCGATCAGCGCCAGCACCGCCGCGCCGTAGGGAGAAAGCATCCCGCCGTGCTCGCTCCAGCTCTGATCCTTCGGACACTGCGGAACCAGCACGATACATTTCCGGTTGGTCTTTTCGGCGTAAGCCGCAAGTTCGCGGGCGCCGTGGGTAAGCTGGATAAAGTTGTCGTCGCCCCGCTCGCCGGAGCCATGCAGCAGCACCGCCAGCGAATATTTGCCGGACAATTCGGGATGGATCACAAACTGCCGGTACGGAAGTTTCAGCTCCATCACCTCGGCCGAGCCATTCTCCTTATCGGGCTTGGCCGCCGGTTGCGGATTGACGGCCGCCCGATCAGATTTCGCGGCGGCCGCGGCAACGGCGGCAGTCACGTTGCCGGACGGTGAAAGGTCGACATATATGCATCCGGCTCCGAAAACAGCCAAAACCGGCATGCACCACGCGGCAAAAACACTCTTTTTCATCGCTTGCTCCTTCTGCTTTTTGGATTTGCAATGTTTTACATATGACACGAATATCCGGTTTTGCAAGCGATTTCGGAAAAATATCAAACGGTCCGAAACCGATTATAGAACATTGGACTAATTGGTGTTAAGCTCCATATACAAGGTTTTGTCCTTGTCCTGCGGCAAATAGAATGTTTTCACATTGCCGGAGAATATCGTCTGCACCGCATCCTGCAGCAAACGGTTCTCCAATATTTTTGCGTTTTCGCGATGCTGTTCGAGCAATTTCTCAAAACGCTCGGCGTCGCTCTTGGTTTTCTGCACCACTTCGGTGCGATATATTCTGGCTTCGGTCAGCGGCTTGGAAATGCTGCCGGAAATCATGGAAGACTCAAAAGCCCCCTTAAGGCGGCTGTAATCATGGTTGTTCTCATAGTCGTCGATGGCCGCAAGTATTTCACTCCACGCGCCTCCGGCCGCCGTATTGAGCGTCGCCTCCCGGAACCGCTTGGCTTTTTCAATCTGGGTTGCCTTTTCGCTTTCGGCCTTGTTGACCTGTAAAAATGCCTCTCGCAAAACCTCGGGAACCCCGTAGCTGTTGCTTGACACGTGATTGATTATCAACCCGCTGGGCACATCGTCCAGCGCAGCCTGAGCGAGTCGGCGAATCTCGGCGTTATCGATATTGCCTTTGACGAATTCATCCACCGACATGCCGCTAACCACTTTTATGACAGCCTGTTCCAGCGCCGATCTGATAAGCGTCTTGGCGTTATCAAGACCGCCGACGTTGGTTGCAAATGTCTTCAGTTTTGTAACATCAATCTGATAGTCGGCAGTCCATTGCCCCTGGACCACATTCTTGTCGCCAGTGATAAGCGACCCCGGCAACAGCTGAGTCAGCGGAGCTCCGGGCTGACCATAGTAATATACCGTTCCAGCATTGCCGTTCACCGCCGTGCCGATGGCGCAGAATGCGTTTTCCGTGGAGACGCTCTGGCGGGTGGTGGGTATCTTCACAACCTTGTCCATGGGATAAGGCAACGCGAAATGCGGCCCGCCGGGAGTGATAACATAGTCATCGTTTCCGGAAATATCGCCGAACCGGCACCTGATGGCGACAAAGCCCTCCTCCACCCAGAAGATATTACTGAAGCAAAAGACCACAAACGCCGCCGCCATCAGCGCCAGCAACAGCTTTGCGCCGCGCCCCAGCGCGATGTCCAATACTTCCCAGCTGTTGTTATTTCTGCTCATCCGGCGCACCCTTGCCCTGAAGTTCCTTCAAAAGATCGAATGGCACGATCTTCGTATCCAGCAGGAATGTGGAGTTGTTGGCCAGCGTGGTTTTCAGTGCCTCCAAATTGCGCAGGAATATGGCGAGTTTCTCGTCTTTGGCAAAAACCTTGTACTGCTCGGCCGCCTCGGCGTCGCCTTCGGCGCGAATGGTCTGGGCCTCGCGGTTGGCGTAGGCCATTATGCGTTTCAGCTCGCTGTCGGTTTTCGCACGAATCCCCTGGGCTATGGCGTCACCCTCGGAGCGGGCCTGCTGGGCAAGCCGTTGACGGGTCTGCGTCATTCTGGCGAACACGCTGCTGGTTATCTGTTCGGGCAATTCTATTCGCGAAATGCCCACGGTTTGGATTTCTATGCCGCAATCCTGGCCGGAAAGTTCCCGCCGCATCCGCATTAGGATTGCCTCTTCAGCCTCGGCGATCTTCAATTTTTTAGGATTGATATTGGTAAGATCGTCAAAGGTAAAACTGCCGATTTCGCTTCTGGCCGAACGCAGTCTTTCCGCCAGAAAGCGCTCGCAATATTCCTTGGTCTTGAAGGAGCGGTAGAAATTCAGCGGATCGACGATCCGCCACGCCAAATAGGTTTTAAGAATAACAACCTGCTTATCAAGCGTCTCCTGCTGCTCGAGGCGATCGTTGAAGACCATGGTGCGGCGCTCCAGCGGAATCGCCTTCTGAATGGGATACGGCCACTTGAAATGCAGCCCGGCCTGAGTGCCGTCCGCGTTGATCACGTTCTCGGGGGTCACCTTGCCGAAAGTGGACAGCAGTACCGACTTGTCGAATTCCACCTGGAAAGTCAGCAGATAGAATGCAAAGATTGCCAACAACCCAAAGCCCAGCGCGATAAGAAGAAATCTTTTCATAGCAATCATCTCAATATTTGTAATTTAGTTCTTTGCAGTCAAATCGCAATACGAGTTTGTCCCGCTCGCCGATAATCACATATTTCTTGCGTTCAGCCAGCCCGGCCTCCAGCGTGGACATCAGGCAATCGTTGAGATAAACCCGCGGCGACGCCTGATAGAGCAGCCTCTCCTTGCGGAAACGGTCGGCTTTCCCGAACTCGGCATTGGCCCGCTCGCAGCGATAGGCGCGTGCGTCCGCCAGAACAACGGCCACCTCGCCATTGCAGTCCTGAGACAGTTTTGAAAAATCTTTTTCCTCGTCCAGCAATGCATGAGTCTGCGCCAGTGAGCCGGTGGCTCCAACCAAATTCTGAATTTCGTATTGCTTGGCCGACTCAATGGTCATCTCCTTCTGCTGGAGCGCCACCACCGGCTCCTGAAACGCGGAAGCCACCGCTTGCGGCGGATGCACCCCCCCGAGCCCCACGTTCAGCACTTCCAGCCCCAGACCGAGTCTGTCGCTCTGCCGCTGTATAGCCTCCCGCAGCACTCCGGGTATTTCTATCCTCCCCCTGCAAAACAGCTCGTCCACGTCATAACGATACAGTATCCGCGAAGCGGCGGCCATACTGACGGCGGTCAGATACGTTTCGGGATCAGCGCTTACCCGCAGATATTTGCCGATGTCGGAAATTCGGTATTCCACCGTAATATCGGCGCCGACCAGCGAGATCGAGGGTGTCTTCCCATCCGCCTTGACGGTATTCATCATGTCCGCCGGCGGGGCGACTATCAAAAGTTCGTCGTTGCTGACACCGTGGTTGTTGGTCCACAATATCGGCGCATCCTTCAAATATATGTCGGCATCGGCCCCCGTGGTCCGGTGAGATCCCACCCTCACCCGGCGTATGGTCCAAACATCCAACGCCCTGACCGTCTCTATCGGCCACGGCGCCTTCAGGCTGAATCCCGACTCAAGTACCCGTCCGGACGGCTTGCCGAAACGCAGCACCAGTCCCTGTTCCCCCGGATTGAGCACCACAATCGAGGTAAGTCCCCACAAAAGTATTACCGAAAAGAAGACAGTCGGAAGCAAACTGCCGGCAAAAGCCTTGAAAAAATGATTCTTACTGACTTCGAAACCCAGCTGGCGATCCAACATTTCCGCAAACAGCCCGGCGGCCTTGCCCGGCGCGGCGACCATTTCAAGCGCATACAGATCGAACACCTCCCGGTGGGAACCCGCGGCGTGCCGGGGACGAAACCAGCGCCCGACCAGCCGCAAGGTTATCTCTATTGCAAGCAGCACGTTGAACGCCGCCAGCAGCATGGTCGCACAATAGTCGACATATGGCACCTGAATGTAATCGGCCCCGGCCGCCAACGCCGCCGCAAATACGAACCATACCGCCGCGTTTACGATCCGGTATGCGGTTTCTCTTCCGGCATCGCGGTTACGCTTCAAGGATTCCCGAATGAAAATCACGGCATTCACTCCGATAAACCACGCCATGGCCGTAAGCGCCAGCAGCGTCAGAACGGAAACACTTCCGTCACCGCTCCTGAAACCGGACAGGCGCGTCAGCGCGAACACGCTGCGTCCGAGACACAATATCAGCCATACCGTGATCGCTATGGCGCTCCTTTTCTGAAAGTCCTCATCCCAAAATCCGGCGTAGAACGACGCCGAACCGGAACCGGTTCCCGCCGGAATGGACTTCCCGGCTCCGAGCGGTTGAAAGATGGACCCGGATCCATCTTGCCGCGGCTGAACGCCGGGCTCCGGGTTCGCCTTGGCGACCGGCGCCGAGATCCCGGCCGATGCCACCTCGCGCTCGTGCCTCTCGCGCAGATATTGCAGCACCACCACCGGCAGAAATCCGTAAAGATAATTCCCGATAACTCCGCACAACGCATTGCCGCTCCACAGCGCCAGCAATGTATTGCCCAGCGTCAGTGCGATATAAAATGTCAGCATGACCATCATAATAGCCTATTCCTCCCTGAACAGCCGCGACGAGTTGAATATTACGAATAACGCGCTGGCGGTATGCAGTATCACAGCCAGCACCGGATGGATCGCCCCGGCCGCGCTCAAAAACATAAGCAGAACGATATATGAGACCGAAAAAATAAGATTCTGCCGCATGATGGCGTTCGCATGACGGGCCAGACGCAGTATAAAGCCGATACGGTCCAGCTTGTTGTTCAGCAAAATAATCGAGGCTGAATGAATTGCCACATCGCTTCCGGCCGCCCCCATGGCTACCGCCACGTCGCTGGCGGCCAGAGCAGGAGCGTCATTCACGCCGTCGCCGACCACCGCCACCACTTCGCCGTTACGGCGCAAGGTGTTGACGCTGCTCATCTTGTCGGCCGGTAGCATCTCGGCTTCGACATCGCAGCCAAGTTCGGCGGCGACTCCGCGCGCCGCGTGAATCCGGTCGCCGGTGAGCATTACAATCCGCGACACGCCGGTCTCCCGCAGGGCAGACAGAGCGGCCCGGGCATCCGGCCTGATCTTGTCGGCCAGCATGATGTTTCCGATCAATCTGCCGCCTCTGACCACATATAAAACACTCAGACCGGCCGGAGTTTCCATGTCGTCGATCGACATGCCGTGCTGCCGCAGATATTTTACATTGCCGCAAAGAATGTCATTGCCGCGCACCCCATAACCCGGCACCTCTTCAAATCCGGTGCATTCGGGGATCGGCAGTTTGCGGGCACGCGCCTCGCCGACCACCGCGGCGGCGACCGGATGGCGGGAATTGAACTCGACCATCGCCGCGCACGAAAGCAACTCATCGGAGGAAACTCCCTCCGCCGGACTCAAATCAACCACACTGAGAACGCCGGTGGTCAGCGTTCCGGTTTTATCGAAAACTACCGTGGTTATCTTGCCCGCCAGCTCTAGAATGGAAATGTTCTTGATGATTACGCCCATTCCGGCCGCGGCCGACAATGCCGCCACCTTTACGCTGGGAATGCTCAAAAGGATCGTGCACGGACAGGCAATGATAAGTATGGATACCGCCCGATTGATGTCGCGGGTGAAAAAAAGCACCAGAGCGGCTATCATAAGAATCATGGGAGTATAATAGTTGGCGTAACGGTCAATGATCTGCATCCCGGGGCTGCGGCTGTTTTCCGCCTCCATTATCAATTCCTTGATTTTCGCCAGAGTGCTGTCTTCCTCGGTATGAGTGACCTCTATGTCCATAACCCCGGAGGTGTTGATGCTGCCGGCAAACACGGAGGAACCCGGCTGTTTCTCTACCGGGAGAGATTCGCCGGTGATGCTGGCCTCGTTCACAAAGCTGGTTCCTTTGCGAACCACGGCATCGGATGGAATGCTGTCGCCTGGACGCACCCGCACCATGTCGCCCTTCCGCAAATCCGCGCAGTCGACCGCCGTCTCGACGGCGCCGTCGAGACGGCATGCCCGCTTGGGCACCAGATTCAGCAGCGATTCAATATTGCGCCGCGCCCCCAGCTGAGAACGATATTCTATCAGCAGTGAGACGATCATAAAGAACGCGATTGCCGCGGCGGTACGATATTCGCCGGTGGAGAACGCGGCCAAAAAGCTGAGCGCCGCCAATTCATTCATGTCCGACCGTGCCCGGCAAAGGTCATATATGGACTGTATTACCAGCGGAGCCCCAAGCAGCACCGCCGCCGCCATCGCCAGAATTTCCGACGCCGACGGCACAGACAAAAACCACCCGGCGGCAAAAGAGTTGGCCAGCAATACCGTACCAAGGACGCAACAGACGATACGCCACTGAAAAGTCCTTGACTCAGAGTCGAGCATCCTCTTAAGAAAGGTATGAGCCATCATATTATAAAAATCCGTTCCGCATGGTTGCCTTCACAGAAATTATCAAGCCATTTCCCGCTTTTTGCGCCGTCGTATCCCGGCTTCTCTTCATATATAGCCGTGCTATCCCGGCTTCTCTTCATAACTATGACCGATTAATATACAAGCATCTATGCTGCAATGCAAGCCGGAAGAGGCCAGTTATTTCCTGAAATACTCTCAATACCTCCTTTCCGCAATACCACGCCGCAACAAAAATCTTCCGCCGTTCCCGTTGGCGCGGCGGAAGATGGAGGATGTTTTATCGGGCTGGCAATTCAATCATGCCGTCATGCCGGTTCGACGGCACTAAGCCAGCCTCTTTGCGCCGCAGTATATCTCCTGCGGAATCAGAACCGCAGCACCATGCCCCGGATGAGACTCGGGATTCCAACTCTTCATAAATTCGAAGAATTCCCCCTCGGTGTAATACTCTATTGCGCCCTTGATCTGATAAGCCTTGTTTTCGTCGGTAATGAACAAAACCGATCCGTAAGGACGGTTCTTCAGGTTCTCAAGAGTCTTGGAGAAATAGTTGTCGGCAATAACGATTTTACCGTCCGCATAAAGCCCCGTACAGGTTGCGTAAATACTGTTGGGCATGCCGTCCGCGCCCGTGGTGCTGAATACGATCGCCCCACTACGCCTCACCCATGCCAGCCTAACATCATCCGGCAGCAAATTCATATCAAAGTCTCCTTGGGCACGAGCCTAGTGGTCGCAGGCGTTGGCTCCGGCGACGAGGCTGCCGGACAGGAATGCGTCCACCAGTTTTTCAGGGTCTTCCGGCGGCGCGCCGACCAGCACTCCGATGTTGCGTTCGGCAAACAGCTGCTGAGCCCGCTGGCCCATGCCTCCGGCGATTATGGCTGTCACTCCACGTTCGGCGAGCCAGCGCGGCAGCAGCCCCGGCTCGTGCGGAGGGGGCGTAACCATGGTTTTGCCGACGATCTTACGGGAAGAATCGTCTACGTCGATCAGTGCGAACTGTTCGCAATGGCCGAAGTGCATGCACAGTTTGCCTTCGGCGAGGGGAAGTGCGATCTTCATTTTTCAATAACCTTTCATTTGTCTCCGGCTCCCGGATGCTCCGGGGCCGGAATATTTTTGTTGCCGTCACAGCGCCCGGCACACATTGCGCCAGACCTGCAAAATACTTTTTGAAGCCTCCGACTCCGAATAGTGTATGACCAGCTTGCCATTTATCATGGCTTCGGTGAAAGTATGGTCGTACGGAATCCTGCCTACCGGCACCGCGCCGGACTTTTCGGCTTTCAGCTCGATTCGGCTTGCCGCCTCCGGGTTCAAGTCCCACTTGTTCACGCATATCATGGCAGGCACCCCGAAATGCCCGGCCAGCTGCAGTACCCGTTCCATGTCATGCTCGCCGGAAACCGTGGGTTCGGCCACCACCAGCACGGCGGAGGCTCCGCTCAAGGAGGCGATCACCGGGCATCCGATGCCGGGCGGCCCATCCACCAGAACAATATCGCGTTGCAGCCTTTCGGCGGCCGCCTTCGCCGCCTGGCGGACCTGCGTCACCAGCTTGCCGGAGTTCTCACCGGCCGGAGCCAGCCTGGCATGAATCATCGGCCCGTATTTCGTTTCGGATTCATACCATTCCCCGCACTTGCGCTCCGGAAAGTCTATGGCGTGACTCTCGCAAACCCGCAGGCACGCGCCGCACCCCTCGCACGCATAGGGATCGACGACCACACGGCCGCCGGAAAATCCGATCGCTTCAAAGCGGCACGCTTCGATGCATGAACCGTTCTCCTTGCAGCGCGCCGGATCGATCACCGCCTCGTTTCCGCTGAAGAATTCGTGGCGTTCCATTATGCGCGGGCTCAACAGCAAATGCAGGTCGGCGGCGTCCACATCGCAATCCGCCAGCGCGGCCTTCCCGGCCAGCGCCGCAAACGACGCGGTGAGACTGGTCTTCCCGGTGCCTCCCTTGCCGCTGATAATCACCAGCTCCTTCATTCCGTACTCCTTTCCACCGCCGCCTTTACCGCGGCAAGCAACCGGCAGAACCCGTCCCGCAGATCCGGCGCGGCGGTCAGCAGCGTCTCACCGCGCGAATAGGCTTCGGCCACCTCGCGGCGATCGGGAATCTCAAGCAGCACATCAATTTTTTCGGCTGCGCAGTAATCCCTCACGCGGCCGTCGCCGCCGTCAGCCCGGTTTATCACCACCGCGAAAGGAATCGACAGTTCACGCAAAGTTTCGACCGCCAATGTAAGATCATGCAGTCCGAAGGGGGTCGGCTCGGTCACCAGTATCACATAATCCGCGCCGCGTACCGCGGCCACCATGGAACACGACGTTCCCGGCGGGCAGTCGATGATCGTGGTGCCGTCATGATCCGCGCCGTATTTCTTCACCGCGCGTATCAGCGGCGGCGACATCGACTGACCCACCGTCAACCGACCGTCCACCAGAAGGAAATCCCCGTCGCACGAAATCTCGATCTCCCCGATGGTACGCGACTGCTCGGACAGCGCTCCGGACGGGCAGACGTCCACGCATAACCCGCAGCCGTGACACAATTCCGGAAACAGCAGAACCGTATTACCGACCACGGCCACGGCATTGAACCGGCATGCCTCGCCGCAATGTCCGCAACCGGTGCAGAGCGAACCGTCCACCACCGGCATCGGCACCTCCACCGCCTCGCGGGTACTGCCGCCGCGGACGAACAGGCGGCAGTTGGGCTCCTCAACGTCGCAATCGAGCAACCTTACTTCCGGCTCGGCTACCGCCGCCAGCGCCAGAGCCACCGTGGTTTTGCCGGTGCCGCCCTTGCCCGATGCCACCGCGATTTTCATGCTAAATCCAATGCCCTTCGACGTCGGCGGACGCCAGCGGGGCAAGCAGCCCGTTTTCATAGAGTTCAATCGCGTCCTTCACCGTCGCCGCGTCCGTGTTGAACACCTTGATCCCGGCGGCGGCCAGCACATGGAATGCCTTGGGGCCGCAATGCCCGGTGATCACGGCCGCGGCGCCGGTCTTGACCACCGTCATAGCCGACTGGATTCCGGCGCCCTGGGCCGCGTTGAGGTTCTGGATGTTGTCGACCGCCTCAAAACTTCCGTCCGAAGTGTCGACGATCAGAAAACGCGGAGCCCGTCCGAAACGGGAGTCCACCGCGCCTTCAAGCGAATTACCGCTTGTGGTTACAGCTATTTTCATGTCAGCTCCTTTCAACGTTGGCATGCCTGATAACAACCAATCCGATGCCATTCTTTAAGCATAACATGTGCCAATAAAGAAGAAAGCGCCCAACTTTTTACAGTTGAACGCATTGCCCACATTTAAAAACTGTCGGCCGCCGCAAGCAATGTTGCAATACAGCTACACTGAGCCGAATTGCCTCTTGCGAATTTGCATCCGTGCAACACTGTCCGGCAACAGAAAAGCGGCAGGCGGCACGGCATTCCTACTGCAGGATTTTAAGGTCTTCAGCCAACGCGGCGAGACGATCCTTCGCTTTCTGAATATCCTCTTTGTTGCCGCTTTTTTCTGCCTCCCGCAAGCCGATCTCCAAGGTGATCCGCCTGAGGTATACCTGCACCGTATTCATATCTCCTATCGCCGCCAGACCACGGGTATACATATCCATCCGTCGGTCGCGTTCGGCCTCGATATACTTCAGCTGCTCCTCCAGAGTCATACCCTTCAGGTCGTCATCGAGATTACGGTTCATAACAAAGGAGTTCGGGTTGTCGGTCACGGAAAACTTCACAAAAAAAGTAATCGGAGGAAGAGTTTTCATCACCGGCTGGTAGAATATCAGCTTCCAGCGGGACGAACCCAGCCCGGGTTGCGAAACCGTGGCGGCCAATGCCGTTTCCCGATTCAAAGGTATCTTCGCGTCATTCCGGAAATACATATCCAGTTTGTCCACACCCGTTACATTCAGGGATGAGATGTAGCTAACCAGAGACCGGCTTAAGGAAGTCGCCGCTTTTTCGTAAATATCATAATAAATGCATGGCCGCCCTTCCGGAGTGCCGGTTATGGTGAGAATCTGCGTATACTCATCGTCGGAGGCGGGCAATGCGGCAATGACTTCGGAGCGTTTTCCGTCCTGCTCGTAATAGAACGTTACGCGCAGAAACTTGCCGGATGGAATTGCGAACGGCCGGGAGATAGTCCATTTAAGGCCAACTCCGGCATTGGTTTCGTAAGTCAAATCCCCCTTCAAAACGATTTCATCGCCGCTTTCGGCCGCTACGGCGCAGAAAGCCATAAACAGCCAGACAACGCTTAAGAATACTTTCCTCCAGCCGAACCTCCCGCTGCGAACAATTCCCGTAACCATCTTGTGCTCTCCCCGCATTGGCGTTAACGCATTATCGACAGTGACATGCAATGCCGACCAATACGCCAACCGCTTGTTATATTGTGAATTGACATAAACCTTCACCGATGGCGGCAAAACCCGCCGCGGTCTCACTTTGCCTGAGCCGGAACTATCCGGATATTCTGAATCCCGACCTTTTCCTTATTACCCTTTAGCTTGACAGCCTCTTCTTCCGACAGCCGCAGACTGTTTTCCACGCCTGCGCACCGAAATCACCATAATTCACAAATAATTTTAATGACAATCCCCCGTTCCGTTATAATCTCCGCCGCCCGGAAACCATCCGATAACCCATCACGCCGGAAATCGTGATTTCTCAGTATGTTACATATCAATCCCCCCCCATATATCCAGTTATTAAAAGAACATTCATAGAAGGGAAATCAAGCCGGTAAAAACAATTTTCCGAATATTTTTCGACAACAGTACAGGCGGTCTGGAATGGTGTGTTGCTTCCCGGTAACCGCATGGGACGGGGTTTCGATAATCGGGGACCAGGTTCCGGTTTTCGTGATAAGCCATGACGTGTTTTACTCGGCGGGAAGTCTTTTGAGATTTGCGGAAATGTCCGATGCCGTGACCAGCGCTGGATTGACCAATCCGGTTGCAAACAGCTGTGGGGTCGCACCCATAAAATTCTCGCTCCCGAAATCGAAGCTGCTTATCTTCATGTCGGGTTCGGTCGATATTTCCGCCGGAGACTCTCCGTGGCGGGTGATGAATATCGACGTGGAGCGGGAAGTTGACATGACGCTAAATGAGTGGATCAACTATCTCAACTCGGAAACCGCCGATCCTTTTATGCGAAAAATCCGCGACATCCTGTCGACAGACTGATCTCATCCGCCTGCGACGGAACTTTTCTTCCGCAAATGCGGTCAATTTTACAAGCGGTGATTTGCAATAAATGCCGATCGCGGTTAATATAAGTAGTATATCCTTAGGTTCTCATAAATCAGTCGGCCATATCAGCCGAGCTGAACAGACCGAAGGGTTCCGCATGAATGTGCCGGAAAACAAATGATTCCAGCAGCCCCGACAGGGCGGGGCGGAAAGGCCGAGAATGGAAGCGATTGCCGTAATTGGGGTATTGTTTTTTCTGTTTATGCTGGTATTGCCGATAGCAATACTCGTCAAGTTGAGCGGACTTCAAGACGAACTCAGGCAAACCAGACGTGACCTGCTGTTCAAGCTGGAAAGCCGCTCGAAGAACGACTCCCCCTCTGACGGCGTCAAGCCGTTGCCGGACAAACTGCCGGACTTTCAGCCGGATTACGGCTCCTTGCAGGCCGCTTTTGAAAATCCGGAACCGGCCTTGAAGTCCCCGCCCGTCGATTCGCCGGCCGCCGAAGATTGCCGCACCAACCAGCCGCTTCCGGCTTCCGAAGTTCCTGCCGAAGGACTGCGGGCCGCGCTGACGGCGGCGAAATCAACGTGCGCCGACGCCGTGTCGTTTCCGTCCGTGTCGTCCCCAACGGCGGATGCGTCGATGACCGCCGACACCACCCGGCGGGAAGAAGAATCCGGACAGCCTCCCGCGCTGGCTCCTTTCGCGCTCAAACCGGAGCCCTCGCCGTCTGCGTTCAAGCCGCAACCGGAAAAGCCGACCCCCTCGCGGCCCGCCCCGCCCCCGGCGTGTACCGAGGCCGCGCCCAACAAGTTCGACGAACTCGGCGAGCGCACGCGGAAAGCGATGGGCAGAATATGGAGCTGGCTTTGCGTCGGCGAAGAATTCCGCAGCCCGGAAGTTTCCAGGGAATACGCGGTTGCCACCACCTGGCTTATACGCATCGGCATACTGATCCTGCTGTGCGGAATCGGGTTCTTCCTGAAGTATTCCATCGACCGCAACTGGATCAGCCCCGCCGTACGCACGGCGGCGATGCTGCTGGCAGGAACGGCGCTGGCCGCGGCCGGGGTCTATGGCGCACGCGGCAAATACCGTCAGCTTTGCGTTGCGCTGACCGGAGCCGGGTTTGCCACGCTATACCTGAGCGTCATGGCCGCCCAGCGCATGTACGGGCTGATATCCCCGGGCTGGGGCTTCGGGTTCATGTGTCTGGTGACCGTCGCCGCGATGGTGGTTTCGGTGAAAATCGACGGCCTGCTTCCGGCGATGATCGCCTGTGTGGCCGGATATCTTACACCGCTGGCGATTCCGACCGGCTCAGATGATCCGGTCGCCCTGTTCGCCTATATGACGATACTCGGAGCCGGTACCCTGATCGCCTCCAAGTATCGTGACTGGATATTGCTCCACCTTTCGGCGCTGGTGCTCTACGCCATAGTCGGCAGCGGCGCCTCCGGCCTGGTCACCGAAATCAACTATCTGCCGCTGCTGGCTTTCGCAAGTGCCAACTATGTGCTGTTCGCGATTCAGGTGCTGATAAGAAACAACCGGAAGATCGTTTCCGCCCTCGAACTTTTCCTGCTGGTCTGCAACATCGCCTTCTACTTCGGATTCACCATCCCGCTGGCCTTCAAGTTCGACTACGATGCCGTCAAACTTCCGGCGATGATCTCGCTGTTTGCCGCGGCAGTTTCCTGTGGCGGGCTGCTCTATGCCCATTTAAGGCTCAAGGCGGAAAAATATCTGCGGGTGTTCCTGCTGGTGATCTCCGCGTTCGCGCTGGCAATGACGGTTCCGCTGCTGTTCTCCGGTTTATGGATCACCACCGCGTGGTCGCTGATGGCGCTGGCATTTGTTTTCGCGGCGGTCAAGACCGAATCGCGCACGCTGCTGATGTTGGGAACCCTGGTATTCGCCATTACCTTCTGCCGGGAAATCAGCGTGGGGCACAGATACTGGAGCAGCAGTGATTATCTGGAAGAGCTCATCAATCATTTGCTGACCTGCGGAGTCTATATCGTTTCGCTGCTGCTTTCGGGCCTGCTGCTGCTTTCGAAAAAAGCGAAAAAACTGTTCCCGCCGACCGCGACCACACCGGAAACGTCATCCGTCCGGGCGTGGTATCTCGGCATCGTATACTGTGTCATCGCCGGACTGATCTTCTTCATCTGGAGCTCGGTTGAACTCGCCGACTTCGCAAAATGCTTCATGCCCCGGTTCAGTCCCGGCATTGTGATACCGTGGTGGTCGGCCGTCGCCTTGACCCTGGTCTTGTTCGCAAGCCGGTTCCGGCTCGCGTCCCTGCTGCATGCCGGATGCCTCGTCTTTGTGCTGGCCCTGGGCTATGGAGTGTTCTTCGCCAACCCGCTGGCCAGATTCACCGGCTACCCGATGGAGCTGCTCCACCATATGTTGATTAACGGAATCTATATAGCCGCGCTGGCTGCGGCCGGCATGGTGCTGCATCGGGGCGAAAAGTCCGGGCGGCTCGACGGGATGCCGACCCGCGTTGCAATGCTGGCCGGAATATTCCTCTCCGCGGCCGGAATACTGTTTTTCCTGTATTCGTCCATGGAAATTCATAACGCGCTCACCCGCGCCTTGCCGCAGTTCCGCAACGGCGGAGTTTCGGTATGGTGGGGGATTATGGCTTTCGCCATGCTGCTGCACGGCATAAGGTGCAACCATAAGGTCCTGCGCATTACGGCAATCTGCCTGTTTCTCGTCTGTGCGGCAAAGATATTCTTTATCGACCTCGCCCATCTCGAACAGCTTTGGCGAATCGTCTCATTCATCGCGATAGGGGTGATCATGCTGACCGGCGCGGTGATTTACATTAAATTCAAGGATAAATTCATCAACGCCGACGGCGAAAACGGAGCTGTTAAATGAAACTCTGGCTACTTGCACTGACGGCCGCCTTTGCGTTCGGCCTCGGCGCCGGAGAAAACGACCGGTGCAAATTCTTTAAAGAGGCGAAGTTAAGCGGCGAAACCGGAAAGCTGTTTTATGTGATTCCGCTGGACGCCGAAATCTACCGGCACGCCGCCTCCGCAGCGAATGGCGATTTTGCCGACATACGGATCACCGACCGGGATGGCAACACAGTCCCGTTTGCGGTAATCGACCTGTATGACTACATTATAAAAACACAGCTCGCCCCGCTGCCCGGCAAGATCGTCTCATTCACCCGGGACGAACCGGCAAACCGCGCAACGATAACCTACCAACTGTCGCCGCCCGTTCCCCGGCTTGTGTCAAGGCTGGCGCTAAAAACCGGCATGAAGAACTTCAACAAACGCATCACCGTGACCTCCGGGACCAAAATGCTGGTGGCGGACGCGGCGCTTTTCAACTACGATAAAAATGTGGACCTGGAAGCCACCGTGTTCGATTTTGCACCGGCCGAGGTCTCGACACTGCGGCTCGCCATCGACAACTTCATGGAAAAAACAGAAGCCGACAGTCAGCTCGAGCACCGGAGTTCGACCGATGCCTTCACCGAAAACACCGTGGTTTCCAATGAACTGCGCATAGACGCCATCACCGTTTACGAGACGAAGCAGAACCTTATCCGCAACAAGCTAAAAACCACCGACATGTTCTCACCCGCAATAATTTCCTGCGAAAACAAGGATGGCAAAACCACTTTTCTGTTCGATCTCGGCCGCATTCCGTTTACGCAGGTCGTGATCGCCAGTACCACGCCGCGCTACCAGCGCCGGTACCGGCTGACGCTGCAGTCGCCATCCGTCCAGACGCGGTCTTCCAGCACGCTGCGCCCCGGGAACAATGTAATATCGCTCAATGCGCTTGGCAACCGCTACGATACCGCCGAACTGGTCATTGAGAACGGAGACGACAGCCCCCTTGCCGATATGACATTCAAATGGACGGCGCCGGAAAAGGTACTGCTGGTGGATGGCGCCAACATCAAGGGCGACTCGCTGCTCGTGTGGTACGGGAGCGATGACAGCAAGATGCCGAACTACGATATCAGGCGCTACGCGGAAACCCTCAACTTGTCAGATTTCGGTGTATTCGGCCTGGCAGCCGGCAAACCGAATCAGGAGTCGATCTCCCGGACGGAGCAGTCCGGCTGGCATATCAATATTTTCACTGTGGCGATCGCGGTCGCATCGCTGGCGCTGACCGCGTTGGTGATCTGGGTGGCGTTGAAGATGAAAGACGAGTAACGCCGCGGGGGCGCAATCCGGCCAATGGAATACTGCAAAATGTCAGTAAAACAAGCATATTGACACCTTGGCCGCTGAACCGGGCTAACTGCCAAGATGTGATGGGGCGCTGCCGATGAAGCACTGCCCGGCAGACACGTTCATTACTTTGCTTTTTTTGTGAGCCAACCGATGAATGCGACAAGTCCTATAATCGCCAGGACCAATACCACCAAAAGCACAATCTCACTTCCGCCGATACTCATGATTTATCCTTTACGCTGAATCAATGATTTGTTAGACCAATATTCAAACCCGGCAAATGCACAGTGACACGGAGGGCAACCTGTTTCTTGTTTTGAAATATTACAGTTAAAGTATGCGCGGAAGAAAAAAACAAGCACAATCACAATAGTTGTTGCAATGTCAATTCCAATTACATACGCAGTGGAAAACAGCTTTATAGTAGATAAATGACCCAAGCCAAATACCTTATGACTGTAATGTTCGATAAATATTTGTCCTATGCCAACACGCCTATGCCGCCCCTCTATAAATATTTGAGATTCTTGGGATTGGTCGCGCGCAATCAGACTTTATGTGTCCATTCCAAACATAATCAAGATTTGCTTTTTGATATTGATTATATAAAAGAAATAATGGGGAATCCATACTTCATTTTTACGTCCAATGATCTTGTACCAGCCTCCATACAAAGTGTCAGGCTGATTCAACAAATAATTAGCCAACGCCTTGGCGCTTTTATCATCCGAAACCATTTCAACTGTTTGCACATGAGCAAGATCAATGTCTTCTATTATGTCATCATAAATTGACTTTTCTGCATCGTTTCTGGGAAATTCATGCGTCCATTTTATTCGTGTATATCCATCCCATTTAAGACCAGAAAACATCGGGTAATCCTTCAAATCGATCTTTTCTTCATTGATAAGGGTCTGAAGATTTTCCGGCAATTGGTATACCACTACCCAAAAACCTAAATCCCGCCCACGGTCTGAGGTCTCTGTACGATAAACTTCTTTAATAGGGAATTCAACTCCGGTCAGCTCATAAGGTAAGGAACGCCATATTCCCCAGTTGAAGAAAACTGCAAGAATAATGAAAAATGCAAGGCCAATTGCTACCGCCAGAAAACACCCGCTGAAGCGTCCTTTATGGGATGATAATCTTTTCGTGCTGATATTGTTGTTTCCCACTTTTTCCATAATAGCTTAACGGCTGCATCCCATATGAGCAGACAAGTTCCTCTTAAAATCAATATGTTTTATTTTACAATAGCATATAAGCAACAAATTGCAAGAAGCATATCAATTCAGCTTTGCGCTCACCATTAAGCAGATAGCTGAATAATCCTCATCGCCGGCAATATCTCTGACTATATTTGTCTATCAAGCCCATATTACCGTTGCATAATACCGAGAAAAATAGACACAAATTCGTGCCGTTTCAGTGGATTTACTATTCCGAGTTATGACTCGTAGATGATTGATGATAAATGGCGGAGAGAGAGGGATTCGAACCCTCGGTCGGCATACACCGACAACGATTTTCGAGACCGCCGCCTTCGACCACTCAGCCATCTCTCCGATTTGTTCGGATAATATATCCCGATTATTGCGTTTTTCAACTGCCGGAATATGTTTTTTTTACAAACACCGCCGTTACGGATTTTCGCTCAACCTGCGGAACCGCAACGGCGAAATTCCGGTCTGTTTCCGGAAAAACGCGCTGAACACATAGATGCTGCTGTAGCCGCAGCTGCGGGATATCTGCTCTATGCTCATCGAGGTGTGCAGCAGCCGGTGCTTTGCCGCGTCGAGTCTCTGATGCGCCAGATAACGCCCCGGCGTCATTCCGACTTTGTCGCGGAACAGACCACGCAGATGGCTTTCCGATATCCCCGCCGCCTCGGCGATCTCCGGATTGCCGATCGGCTCCGGCAGGTGGGCGGAGATAAATTCTATCGCCTTCAGCACCGGGAGAGGAAACCGGTGCTCCTCCGCAATCGCCACGGGATGATCGTTAAGCGATCTCAACAGGAGCATCAGCGCTGTTGAAGCCGCCACGGGATCGCTCCGCCGGTACTGGAACATGAAGCGCCGAAGCAATCTCAGCCCGGCCGGGCTGAGCCCGCACAGAATGTCGTCCGGCAGATACTCCTGCGGCTCCGGCAATTCGAAGGTAATGAATATCCGCCCGTATCCGGCCGAAGCCGGGCTGAGGTAGCGCATGCTGTGCGGCGGCACCAGCAGCGCCATTCCGGGCTCCAGCTCCACCTTGCGCCGCTCCACGAAGTAGGTCATTGCGCAAAGCGGCACCACCAGCGTATAGCGGCCGTGCGCGTTGGGGGCGGCGGCCACATAGTCGTGATGAAACACCAGGATGCTGTCAGGTGGCGCGAACCGGGGAGGCAGCAACCTGCCGGCGAACAGGTTTTCCGGTTCCGGCAGACGTCCGGCAATTTTTTTAAGGCTCAAAATATCATCGTTATTCATCAAAAACAGTTCCTTATACCCCTAAATATATGGATATAGTTCAAAATGTCAATCGATATTAATAAAAAAAGCGTCGTTATTCACATTGCGAAGTCTGCGCCGGACGATATATTTATCTTCACGAAGACCGTATCATAACAAGCAATGGAGAAATTGAAATGGCGATAACGCAGACCGCCGTCAGCTACTACGGGTTCAACTATGTCGAACACGCCGCGGCCGACTTCCGCGAAATGAGGGAGCACGGATGCACCGCCGTGATCCTGGCCGTCACCGAATTCGACTTCGACTTCTGGCGGCCGAGCATCCCGCTGGTGGTCGAGGCGGCGCACCGTCAGGGCCTGCGGGTACTGCTGGACCCGTGGGGAATCGGCAAATATTTCGGCGGGGAGCAGGTGAGCAAGTTCCTGCAGAACAACGTCGAAAACCGTCAGGTCTCGGCGCTTACCGACGAAAAACTGCCGTATGCCTGCTTCAACACCAACAGTTTCCGCGACTATTTCCGGAACATCTGCCTGTCGCTTGCGCGCGAAGCCGGGGCCGACGGTTTCTTTTGGGACGAACCGCACTATGCGTTCCCGAAATCATACGCCTCGATAACCGGCGGCGCCGGCGAAGACTGGACCTGCCGCTGCCCGGTCTGCCGGAAGAAGTTTTACGACTACTACGGCTACGAAATGCCCCGGGTGATGAATGACGATGTGAAACAATTCCGCTGGCGCGAGGCGCTGGCGATACTTGCCGATACCTCAAAAGAGATCAAGTCGATAAATCCCGGGCAGGAGATAACCTGTTGCGTCCATGCCACCATCAACTCGTATTACGTCACCGAATACCGCGGCTACGACAACTGGGACATGGTGGCCGCCTGCCCGTATTTCGACGTGTTCTCCACCACGATCATCGCGTGGGAGCTGCCCGAGGCGTTCTTCGAGAGCATCACCCGCCGTACCGTGGAAACAGCCGTGAAGCACGGGAAGAAGTCCGAACGCTGGCTGATGGGCTACTACAAGCAGCCGAAGGATTTCGCTCAGCTGGACAAAACCGTTGACCTCTATGATTCGCTCGGCGTGGACCGGCTGGCCTCGTGGACTTATCGCGGCGGCTACGGCACCGTGCTGGCGGCGCCGGATGCGCTCAAACTGTGGGACCGCATCGGTGACAACTACAAGCGCGTTCTGAAACTGAAATAATCTCTCCGAAAGGATATCTCATGGAAAAACTCAACGATTTCGGATACGTCGAAAACGCTTTCGCCAATATCCGGGAAGTAACGGAAAGGCAGGCCGGCAACATCCGCCGCGCCGCCGGCATGATGGCCGATGCGATCCGCGACGACAAACTGATCAGCGTCTATGGCGGCGGCGGCCACACCACACTGGTGATGGGCGAAATGTTCTTCCGCGCCGGCGGTCTGGCCAACATCAACCCGATCATGGAAACCGGGCTCTCGGTGTTCAACCAGGCGCTCAAGTACCTCGAACTGGAACGCTGCGTAAATTACGGGCGCTCCATCATGAACTACTACGACCTCACCAAAGGCGATCTGCTGATAATTTTCCATAACATCGGCATCAATCCCGCCACCATCGACGCGGCGCTGGCGGCCAAAGAGCGCGGCGCCCGGATCGTGGCCGTGTCCAGTTCATACTGGCAGAATGAAATGCCGGCCGACCATTTCATCCGCCATCCCTCCGGGAAGAACCTGTTCGATCTGGCCGACGTGTGCATCGACGATTACAACCCGGTAGGTGACGCGATCGTGGAGGTGCCGGGTTTCGACATTCCGATCGCTCCGGTGTCCAACCTGGTGGATTTTGCCATCGCGCATCTGCTGGAGATCGAATGTGTTCGTCAATGCGTGGAACGCGGCATCACGCCGCCGGTATGGTGCAGTGCCAACGCCCCGGGGGGAGACGCCAGAAACAAAACCAGCCTTGAAAAATACAAATCAAGAATCAAAGCCCTGTAAATTGAGAGCGGCAATATGAATTTTGAAGAAATGAACTTGAAGCTCGCGTTTCTGGCCGGCAAGTACGCCGTTGCTGAACGCGGCGAAATCACGCCCGGCAAACACGGCGCACAGCTGAAATACGCGGACGGCCGCAGTGCCGTACTCCTGCCGTGGCGGGTGGAGCGCCGCTTTGCGGAATTGCGGAAAATGACGGAAGACGGAACGCTGGAAGATGTCTCAACCCTGCGGCTCGCCGCCGCCGACGGTTCGAAAACGCTAGGCGAGCTGATGTTCCGCGAGCTGGACATCTGCGCTTTCCTCGGAAAATCGGAAATATCCGGCGTATTCATGGTGGCCGGAGGCGGGAGTACCGCCAACTTGCTGGTCAAGCTGGCCGACGGCAAACGCGCCGCCATCGAGCTCTCATGCATCCTGCCCGGCGGCGCCGAACCGATGGACCGCCACGAACTCATCGCCCGGCGCGGCGTGGCCTGCGACCGGGTGGTGGACACCCAGGTGCCGCAGTCCTCGATATATATGTTCACCTCGGACGGCGAAGCCAGGTACACCGACACCGACTCGGAACTGTTCGGCCTGTCCGCCGAGGAGATAAACACGGTTCGCGCCGCGTTCGAATTGCTGAAAAACCCGGATCTGGCCGATGAATGGAACACCTGCGCCGTCCGCGCCGAAAGAGTCGCCGCCGCCGCGCTGGAGTCGGCCGAAACCATGAACCCGGCCACATTCCCGGAAGCAAGGTGAAGATATGAAACCGATCAAAATAGCAATGATGTCCCTGACCCACGGACACACCAGGAAATATTACCAGACCCTGCGCGACAACCCCAAGCTGGAATGGGTGGCCGCCTGCGCCGAGGACTCGAACGCCATGGAGGTCTTCGCCCTGTATGAGCGGAAAGTTCCCTGCTACCTGAGTGCGGAGGAGATGTTCGAGAAGCACCCGGACATCGAGGCGGTGGTGCTGGCGTCCGCCAACAACCGCCACCTGGCGCAGGTTAAGGATTGCGCCCGGCGCGGGGTGCATGTGCTGTCCATGAAAATTCCCACCTTCGACATGAAGGAGTACGACGAAATGATCGCGGCGGTGGACGCCGCCGGCATCGTCTGCCAGGTGGAACTTGAAATGCACTACAACCCGGTGGTGCGGCGGCTGAAAGAGCTGCTGGCCTCCGGCGTGCTCGGAAGAATATTGTCGATTCAGGCCACCAACATCACGCTGTCGCCGGTATGGGCGTTCCCGTGGCAGGGCGACCCGGAGGCCAGCTACGGCAGACGCGTTCCGATCGCGCCGGGAGACCGCCGGTTCCGCGGCGGCGCGCTGTGCGACCACCCGCACATATTCGACCTGATCCGCCACCTTACCGGCTCCGGATTCGATTTCGTCTATTCCGAAGTCGCGCCGAACATCCGCCCCGAACTCGAGGTCGAGGACATGATAATGGTCAGCGGAAAAATGAAGGACGGCACCGCCTTCCTGTTCGACCCGTCATGGTCGCGAATGGAGGAGAAACTCAAGGTTCCGGCTCCGGGCTGGGAAGTTTTTCCGAAGCGGATGGAGGTAAACCTCACCGTGACCGGCGAAAAAGGCGTGATAGCATGCGACTGCTTCGGCCCCAACGTCTATCACAACGGCGCGCCGAACGACCGCTATACGGTGCAATACACCTACTTCGACGAGTGGGTCGGCCTGATCGACGAATTCGCCGACTGCATCCGGAACCATAAGACCCCGATGATAAATCTGCGCTGGCACCGGCAGACCATCCAGGCGATGAACGCCTGCTATGACAGCGCGGCCGCCGATCTCCCGGTCAAAATCGGATAAAAACCTCCTATCTCTCTCCGGGGGAGCATGGAAGCCTTCGCGCGGTTCCGTGCTCCCCCACCTTTTTCCGTCCGTGTCAGCGGCCGAGAGCGGAGAGCATCCGGAGTTCGACGCTCCAGCGGAAAACACCGGGTTCGGTCCCCGGAGCGATCTCGGAGACCGCCTCGGAAGCCAGCCCGGATACACTTTCGAGCGAGCGCCGGAGCGACAGCGCCGTGTGGCGCCCTCCGGAGCAGGCGAGCCGATACACGCAACCGGCGAACGACAATTCCAGCGCCGACTCGCCAAGCCGCCGCAGCGACAGGGTGTTTTTACCGTCCGACACCACCAGCGGCAGGGTATGGAACACCACGGCCGCCGGGTCGGCGGCATGAAGTTCATAGCTCCATACGATGCGCCCCGGATATATTTCGATGCTCTTCCGGCCGCAGCCGAGGCCGGTTATAAATTCAAAGGACAAGCCGTCCGGAATGATTTTTGCCTGCACGTTGGCGGTGATCGACGCGCGGCGCAACGCCTCCCCGTCCGCCGTCGCAAAGCCCTCCAGCAGCGGCGAAGCTCCCTCCATCCGGTTTTCCGCCAGCGGCAGCCGAGACGGCCCCATCAGATAATGGAAGCCGGCCATAGCCGGGGTGTAGCCGGCGTCGTGATCGCGCAGCGAAACCCCGAAATAACATCCTCCGCGCCGGAAGAAAGCGTACCCGGCGGCGGGGTCGATCACGCCGCCGTCGGCAAGTGGAGGAGGAAACCCGAACGGCATGTCGCCGCCGCCGGTCAGCACCGCCGCCAGAGCAAGGCCGGTAAAGCCCAGACAATTGTACATATTGACATGAGTGTAGCATTCGAATCCGGTGCGAAACCCGTGCGGCAGAAAATTCGGGGTGCAGCTGTAACTGCCGTCCTCCTTCTCATATTGCCGGTAGCGGTTGACGATGGCGCACAGCGCCGGTTCCGGCGCTGCGGTCATGGCGGCCAGCGCGGCGTGCACGCCCCAGGTGAACATCTGGTAACGGCTGCGCCCGCACATGGCGAAACCGCCGTCCGGCGAAAACACGCGCCGCATCCAAGCCATGCCGCGCGCCATGACCGCGGTGATCGCGCGGTCGATCCCGGCCGGAAGCACGCCGTGGCGGCGGGCGAAGACAAGGCCGCAACCGAGAATGAACAGTATGAAGCCGTGATAGGCTATCGGCATAAGGTCTTTCACGCCGGTCTTCTCGCCGATGGAATCGTTGATGAAGCCGTCCGGAAGCTGGGCGGCCTGTATAAAGTCGATGTACCGGAACAGCCCGCTTTCATCGCCGTCCGCGGCCCCCAGCGCCGCGAACATCAGGCGGGTGGACAGCTGCATGGCGGCGCAGTTCACGTTTATCATGTCGCAGACATCGCGCACCTCGCGCAGCGGCGGCAGAAATTCCTCGACCGCGGCGCCGCGTTCCTCCTCCGGCAGCATAAGCAGTCCGAGCAGACTGTAATGAACCAGAAATGTGCGGCAGAACGGGTTGGGTTCCAAGCCGGCGGCCCGCGCCGCCGAACGCCGCATCATCCGCCGGTAGTTTTCGCGCAGCTGGGGCGAAGATGAAAAGTTCATCGCCGCGGCATAGACCGCCGCGGCGTTGGCCGAGGCGTAATTTTCGGAATAGTCGCTCTCGTACGGGTCGGGCAAAGTCCATTCGCCGTTCACGCAAACCATGCCGCGATCCAGCCATGAGCAGAACCGCGCGATCAGCGGCCGCAGCAGAATCGACGATTCAAGCGACGCGGCCGAAACACCGTTGACATCCATAGCATCCTCTCAATATCCGTTTGAAAATCAAAGCCACCGGATGAAGCCGGTCTTGTCGTGGCGGTTGTATCCGGCATGTTCGTAAAAATTCAGCACGCTGTCACGCTTGGAACCGGTCATCAGCATGATCTTGAAGCAGTTGGCGGCCTCCGCGATCTCCCTGGCATGATTCAGCACCGCGGTACCGAAGCCGCGGTTGCGGTAGTCCGGATCGGTGGCGACGTTCTCGATGAACGCATAAGGCTGCTGCCCGTGCGTCAGGTTTGGAATGATTACCACCACACAGGTTGAAACCGGCTTGCCGTCTTCTTCCGCCACCAGCACATGATGATCGGGGGTGGACAGGATCGTACGCCAATGCTTCATCAGTTTTTCGTCCATGACCGGCATTTCGAAGCCGGTGAAGCTGCAATATAGCTTCAAAATCCCCTCAATGTCTTGCTCTTTCGCGTGCCGGACTTCCATTTTTCCCGTCTCCGTTTTTCCCGGCTGTCCGCCGGAATCAAATCATGTTTGTTCTACCATATCACGCGGCCGACGGATTGCAAACCTCCCGCTCCCCGGATTGCGCGCGATACCATAAAAAACTGGTTTCGGCTTGATTTTATGCGGAACCGGCGTATTTTTACGGAAGACCAATTACAACGGGAGCGAACCATGATTCAATGGGAATGCGGCGGATTCTGGAAGGAACGACTCGACGCGCTGAAGAAGCAGTGGCTGCTTCCAGCCCCGTTCGCCAATCCGCAGATGCTGGAAATGTTTTCCGACCGCGACCAGCCGCCCTACCGCAAGCTCTGGCCGTGGCAGGGCGAATTCGCCGGCAAATACCTGACCTCGCTGGTGTGGTTCCGCCGCCTTACCGGGGACATGGAAGTCGAAAAACACGCCGCATGGTTTGTGCGCGAACTGCTCTCCCGGCAGGCGGCCAACGGCTATCTCGGCTGTTTCCCGACCGGATACGAGCTGACCAACCGCGCCCCCAACGTCGGCGGCCCCACCTGGGACACCTGGTCGCACTACCACATAATGTACGCGCTGATACAGTACTACGAACTGACCGGCAACGACGGTGCGCTCGCCGCCGCCTGCCGCATCGCCGATCTGATGCTCTCGATTTACGGCGGTTCAGCCTCGCCGAAGCTGGTGGAAACCGGCGGCGCCTTCAGCAATCAGGCCCCGGCCCACGCGGTGCTGCAGCTCCACCGCATCACCGGAAAACCGGAGTACCTCGAGTTCGGCAGACAGCTCATCGCCGAATTTTCCACCGACGGCCCGGAAGGCAACCTCGGAGGCGATTTCCTGAACGCCGGATTGCACGGCATCCCGTTCCACCAGACCGCCCTGCCCCGCTGGGAAAGCCTGCACGCCATAATGGCGCTGGCGGAATATCACCGCATCACCGGCGAACAAAAGTATCTCGACGCGTTCGCCTTCCTATGGCGCGGCATTCGCGACGGCGACCGCCACAATACCGGCGGTTTCTCCTCCGGCGAACAGGCCAACGGCAACCCATACCTGCCCGGAGCCATCGAAAGCTGCTGCACCATCGCCTGGATGGAACTTTCCACCGAGATGCTGCTGCTTTCCGGCGACCCGACCGTCGCCGACGAACTGGAATGGTCGCTGCTCAATTCGGTGCTCGGCATGCACTCGCCGTCCGGCCGATGGGCCACCTACAACACACCATCCGACGGCGTGCGGCGAGCCGCGATTGACGAGATCGTGTTTCAGGCCCGCCCCGGATCTCCGGAACTCAACTGCTGCAGCGTAAACTCCCCGAAAGGCTATGGAATCCTCCATCGCTGGGCGGCGGTTCCGGTGGACGGCGGCTGGAGAATCAACTTTTACGGCCCCGGCAGCTGGCGGCTGGAAGAAGGGATCAAGCTGGAAATCGCCAGCGACTATCCGGCGTCTCCGGCCTGGCTGGCCACGCTGCGGCTCGCTCCCGGCGCTTCGCCGGTCAAACTTTCGTTCCGCATACCGGCGTGGTCGAAAAAAACACTGTTCGCCGTCAACGGTCGGCCGGAAGACGTGGTTCCCGGCACTTATCACACACCAGCCCGGGAGTGGTACGACGGCGACGTAATAGAAATAGCATTCGACTTCACTCTCCGTGTCTGGCGCGGTGAACGCGAATGCGCGGGCAAAATCTCCATATACCGCGGCCCGGTGCTTCTCGCCGCCGACCAGCGGTACAACCGCCATCTCGCCAAAATCCAGAGAATCGAAGGCGGGTTCGAAGTCCCGCCGCTGGGAAATTGGAAGCCTGGCAAAGCCGTCGGGTGGGCGCAATGGCTGCCCCCCGCCCAGCTGTGGGAAATCGTGACCGGAGACGGCGAAATCGTCAACCTCTGCGACTTCGCGTCGGCCGGGCAGACCGGTTCCCCCTATGTGAGCTGGCTGCCGGAAATATCCTGACCGCGGTCACGGCAGGAACGGCTCATCCGCGATTTGCAGCGGCGTATGCCCGGTCTGGGCATATTCCGTAATGCCCATGTCCCATCCGATCTGGCGCAGATGCGCGGCCAAGGCAAGCGGCATCGGCTTTTCCGGGATACGGCCGCACCACGCCGCGAAGGGAGCGTCGATGAACATCGGCTCGAAGCGGTAACCGGAATTGGTGTTCCAGGTGGTGCCGATCATACCGAACAGACGGTGCCGTGCCGCCATGGCGCCGAGCTGCCCGATGGCGGCCCGATCCATCCAGCAGCAGGCGGCGACGTCGAACCCCTGCTCTTTGAAAAACAGCGACGTCGGCCACTCGCGGTCGGGATTGTCCTTGGGCGCCTCGAAATACTGCCAGTCGGCGATCACGATGTTCTTCGGCAGAACCTTGTACAGCTCCGCCGTGCGCGCGTCGCCGCAGGCGGTGCAATCCTTCCAGCGCGGGTCGCCCTGCTCCAGCAGCATGTCGTGCCACATGATGACACGCGCCCCCATCGAGCCCAGCAGTTCATGAAAATACCCGATGTGGCCGGAAAGCAACTTGACCGGATCGGCGGCGGCGCACTCGCGGCAAGTCTGGAAGTCGTAGGCTTCGTCGCAGCCGATGTGGAAGAACGACGGCCGCCCGAAAAAGGTGAACAGCTCAACCACCAGATCGCGAAGCACCCGGCGCGTCTCCGGATTGGACAGACAAAAACTCCATCCGGCCGGTTCGAACAGCGGCTCCATGCCGCGATTGAGATCGAGCACGGCATGCTTGCCGGTTCCGGCGCGCGCCATTCCGGCATGGCCGAAGATGTTGAACTGCGGAATCGGCACGATGCGGCATTCGGCGGCGACGTCCAGCAGGCGGCGAAATTCCTCCCGGCTTTTCATCTTTTCGCGCCAGCCGAATTCCGGATGCGACTCGAACGGGAATACGCCCCAAGGCTCGATGATCGCAAAGTTGAACTTGTGGTAGGCCGCCAACCTGAGCTGTTTTTCAACAAACCACATCGGCGTCTCCGGGAAAATGCAGAGATGAACGGCGCGGAACGGAAGCTTGGGCGCATCCTCGATCAGGCACGCCGGAAGCACGTAGTGATACGCGCCGGGAGCACCGCGGCCGGCCTCGGCCAACTGGCGCAGTGTGTTGAACGCATGGCGAACGCCCACCGCCCCGCGGGCGGCGATCTCGATCCTGCCCGGCTTGACCGCGATCCGGTATTCTTCGTCCGCGAGCGCGGCCGACTCCGGTCGGGCGACGGCGGTAATCGCCGGGGAACAATTCCAGAAGCTCCGGCAAAGCCCATCGGCGGCGGCGACCAGCCTGGCCGACGGCGATACCGTTTTGAGCATTACCGGAAGACCGTCCGCAATGACGCACCAGGCATCTCCGAACTTAATGCTGCACGGCGCCGGAATCAGGCGCGCCAGCAGCACTTCTTCCATATATTTGTTCATGGCTTTTTCCCTTTCCGCCATACTCTCAATATATACCGCCGGAACGCAATGTCAAACCGCGATATTGCGACTATTCTCCGGATTTTATCCTTGAGATCATATCAGCAACAACTTCGTTGCCGCTCCGTCCGAACCTTAGCTGGAACCAGCGGTCGCCGGACGGCGCAAACTTCAGCTCGCCAATCCGGTACGCATCGGCGGCCGACCATGAATCCGGCTTATCCGCCGCAAGCCAGACGAACTCCCCGGAACAGGTTATCCCGATCGCCGCGGTCGGCTTGTCAAAGGCACTCGAAAAACTGCTGACATAGTCGGATTTCAACGCTATCAATTCCGGAGAATCTTCGAAACGACCGCCGATTCCGGGATTCACGTTGCAAGGAATGACGGGGTCCAGACTGAGTCTCTCGAATTCCGCAACCGCCCGCCTCAACTCATCCCCCTGCCTACCATCAAGCGCTTTACGCAGTTCCATATACCTGCCATGAATCATATTGAGCTCAGTCCAGTTGCGTGTCAGCGCATCATTGCCTTGCAATCCGTCTCCAGCATCGAAGGGCGTTGGGTCATAAGTCATAAGCCACGCCAGCAACGCCATAAGCGCAAACGGACTGAGCAAAAAAAGCCGACGGAAAAATTTCTTAAAACGACCGGTTTTCACTTGAACTCTCCCGACGGCATATGGTTTGACCGCTCAAATGTTCCGTCTCGGCGGATCACCCAAAAACCGCAGTCCGCATCATAAGGTTTGACGTAACCAGCAATGTCCTTCGGCGCGGCGGCATCCGGGTTGATCCCGATCATATTGAACGTGGGTCTGACTTCCCGAAACGCTTCCACATCGGCGTCGGACGTGTGTGTGTCAAGCCAATCCCGCAGCGGCTCGGCGAACTCTAATTTCATGACAACCCCCTGATACGCACGCGACAAGTACTGCCCCAAAACATAATTGGGGGCCACATACTCGTAAAACAACCAGAACCCGATCACCGCGCACAACGCGGCATCGACCAGCGCACAGTATATCCAGGCGCTTTTCCTACGCACGAAAAACAGCCAGCCCAAGGCAAGAACAATGCATATTGCCCCAAACATCCCTCTCTCCTTCCGACAGTCAAAGATTCGACCGGGATACCTGCTGAAAACTCGACATGGCACCCGGTCAAAATCAACTCAGGCTACTTTGCAAACGGATTGCCGAACTTCGCCTCGTCGCCAAGCTCGGATTCTATCTCCAGCAGACGGTTGTACTTTGCGATGCGCTCGCTACGGCAGGCGGAACCGGTCTTTATCTGCCCGCCGCCCATCGCCACGGCGAAGTCGGCAATAAACGAATCCTCGGTTTCGCCGCTGCGGTGGGAGATCACGTAATTCCACCCCGCCTTGCGGCACAGCTCAATCGTTTCGATCGTTTCCGTGACCGTGCCGATCTGATTGAGCTTTATCAGCACCGCGTTGGTGGCTTTTTCCCGGATGCCGCGCTCGACAAACCTGACATTGGTGACATAGAGATCGTCGCCGACGATCTGTATTCTGTCGCCCAGCAGCGCGGTGTGCGCCTTGAACCCGGCCCAGTCGTTCTCCGACAGCCCGTCCTCGATCGACACGATCGGGTACTTTTTGATCCATTCGGCGTACAGCTCGGTCATCTGGGCGCTGTTTTTTATGCCGCCGCCGGACTTTGCCAGGTTGTAGGCGCCGTTCTCGTAGAATGAACTGGAAGCCGGATCAAGCGCAATCGCCACGTCCTTGCCGGGGACCAGCCCGGCGGCGGCGACGGCCTCAACGATAAGTTCGCACGCCTCGTCGTCGCTCTTCAGGTTCGGCGCAAAGCCGCCCTCGTCGCCAACGCCGGTCGCGTATTTCTTCCCGGTAAGGATTTTGCGCAGCGCGTGGAATGTCTCAGCCCCGTAACGCAAAGCCTCGGAAAAAGTCGGCGCGCCGATCGGCATCACCATGAATTCCTGAAAATCCACGCTGTTGTCGGCATGCTTGCCGCCGTTGAGAATGTTCATCATCGGCACCGGCAGGCGCACCGCCCCGGGGCCGCCCAGATAAGCGTAAAGCGGCAATCCGGCCGACAACGCGGCGGCGCGGGCCACCGCCATCGACACTCCGAGTATGGCGTTCGCGCCGAGCCTGCCCTTGTTGGCGGTGCCGTCCAATACGATCATCTGGCGATCGATCTCCGCCTGACGCGCCGGGTCCATGCCGATCAGTCTGGGAGCGATGATGTCGTTTACGTTGGCGACGGCCTTCTGCACGCCTTTGCCGCCGTAGCGCCGATGGTCGCCGTCGCGCAGTTCGACGGCTTCGTGTTCACCGGTGGATGCTCCGGACGGCACCGATGCCGAAGTCTTCACGCCGTTGTCCAGCGCGCAGAACACCCGCACGGTGGGATTGCCGCGCGAATCGAGTATCTCCATCGCCCGGATTTCTCTGATTGAAGTCCTGCTCATAATATCCTCCCGTCGATTATATGGTTGCCGTTTCGAATCAGGACAATTATGCGTACCCGTTTTTCTCCATCCGTTTTTAATATAAGACAAAAAAAATCTTTTGCAACCCTCCGGTATCCGGTATTGTGGTTGAAAAAACGCCGGAGAAAATTATATTAATAAAAGACCAAGGAGGAAACTTTTGCTTTCCGCGAGCAACAACACCGGCACCGACGCCGAACGCCTGACCGCCGCCTGCATACTCAGCATTGCCGGAGGATTTCTCGACATTTATACTTACCTGTACCGCGGCGGCGTGTTCGCCAACGCCGTAACCGGCAACATGGTGCTGTTCGGGTTCCACCTGGCCAACCTCGAATGGGCCATGAGCGCAAGGTATCTGCTGGCGATAATGTTCTATGCCGCGGGTGTTTTCACCGCCGAATTCGTACGGCGCCGGGCGCAGGGTTCCCGGCTTGTCAGCTGGCACCAGCACATCATTCTGCTGGAGATACTGTGCCTGACCGCAGTCGTGTTCATCCCCTACGGCAAGCCGGACCTCGCGGTCAACGCAATGATCTCATTCGTCTGCGCGCTTCAGGTGCAGACCTTCCGCCGGGTGCACGGCCTGCCGTTCGCCTCCACCATGTGCACCGGGAATCTCCGCAGCGGCACCGAGGCGCTCTTCCACAATCTTTTCGCCCGCGACCGCGGCGAACTGCGCAAGGCGATGCACTACTATCTGGTGATCGGCTGCTTCGTGACCGGAGCCGTCGGCGGCGCGGTTCTGCTGCGCAATTTCGGCCGTTTCGCATTTCTGCTGGCCCCCGCCGGGCTGTGTGCGGTCTTCTTCCTGATAATCCCCCGGCGGGGACGCGCCGCCTGGCGGCGGTCGCTGCGCAAAATCGCACGCCGGGTCACGCCATGACCGCCGGCTGTCACTGCAACGCACCGGCCGCCCTGCAGTCCACGCCGCATTCACCGCCGGCGATCGCGCCGTCCGTGACGGCAACGGTATAAAGACATCCCGCATGTTCCACCGCCAGTTCAATGCCGCCGGGAACCGTCTCGATTTCAAGCGACAATCCGCCGCCCCCGTCTCCCGAAAGCGCCGGATAAAGCAAAAACGCTCCGAATACGCCGGTGCCGCGCGCCCGAAACCGGGCCAGCGCGCCGCGCAGATTGCTTCCGCCGCGATTGACCAGTCCCGGCGGATATGTGGAATCGAGACGCGGCCCCCCGGCGGATGGAAAAGCTTTTATCAGCAGATCCGTCCCGGCGGTTTTGACCAGCGCCGCGCAATCGTCGAAACGCGACGCCACCGATCCGGCCGCACCGTGAAACAGCCACTGCACATCATGCGGCATATCGCCGGACACAGAATCGGTGACGATTACAAACCGGCCTTTTACCATGATGATGTTCCGTACCCAGTTCACGGTGTCATTTCCGGCGGCAATGCGCGAGGACATCGCGCCACGGGAAAATGCTTCCGAATCTTCCAGACATATCAGCTTTGACGGCCCGTCGGACATCCGCGCGAAGTTGATCTGGCTGCGCATGGCGTCCCCGTTGCCGTCGACCAGAATAGTATTGTGGGCGGCGGCGGTGGCGTACCATATCTCGCGCAGCGGATCGTCATAGTTGGAAACCCCGCTGTCCACCAGCAAGGGCTCCGAGCGCCACCAGAACTGGAAGCCGAGTTTGCCGCAATGCCAGTGCCACAGCCGCCTGCCGCCGGCGTCGAGGAAAATATAGTCTCCGCCTCCCCGTCCGGCCCGCATGACCGCCTGATTCGATTCCGCGAACGCACAGGTTTCAACCGGTACGCTCTCCGGCGCAATCCCGAGTATATCCTCGAGTACCGCAACCGACACCCCGACGGGCATCTCGGTGGAGTCATTGACCGGCGGGGTAGTCATATCCGGCTGAGCGGTCAGTTTCAAAAATCTATGGAACTGGCGCAACCGCCGCTCCCATATTCCGTCGAGAGCGATGCCGTTTTCGCGGCACAGCAGAAACGCGTCGCGGAATATGGAGACGATAAACGGATAATACCCGGGAGACAGCTCCACTGAATTTCCATCCCCGAAAAACGCATTCTCCATGTGGTGGTTCAATATCTCCAATCCCCGCGCCCGCAAAGTTCCGGCGTTGGCAAGACCGGGAAACAGCGTCCCGGCCAGCAGCATCGCAAAAGCCCCGTGAGACTGGTGGTTGCCGACTCCAAACGGCTGCGGCGCAAAGAAATCCCCCAACCTTTTCGCGTGCGTCTCAAGCAGTTCGTATAAAAATGCCCGCTCCGCCTCCGGCAGCGAATCGCCGCACAGCTGGATTACCACTGCCAGAATGTAGGTCCGCCACGCCACCTGCATATCGAACCAGGTATATTTCGAAGCGCCTTCCGCCCGCCCGCCGCCCGGCGGATTTTTCCGTATCCATTCATGCAGGAAGTCGATTATCCAATCCAGCGCCCACTTTTCCGATGTTTTTGCATGTATGTTCGCAAAAGACGCCAGAAAGTACCAGCGGTTCAGCCAGACCGACTTCTCTATCTCCGTCTCCTCCAGGTATGCCTGATCTTCCCAATTTTTCATAAAATCCGGACGCATCAGAGCATTGGCGATCCCGGCGTCGTCCTCCGAGCCGATCAGATTCAGCAGTACAAGTTTACCCCCCTGATCCATCGGAACATATTCCCACACACTGAATTTTGCGAAAAAACGACCATAAGGAAAACGCGGCAGCGGCCGTTCATGCTCCGCGGACGGGCTGTAAGATTCTGTCATTGGTTTATCCCCCGCATATGTTTGTTCGATTTCTTAACAATAATATATTCCATCCGGCTCCGATTGTCAAAGTAAAATCCCGAATACCCGACGCAACGGCGCCATTCTGCCGCCCCGCCGGATGTTGCCATAAAATTGCACGGACGGCTTGCATATTCGGAATATTATGTTATATTGCCAAATGACAAAAGGATTGACATGCTGAAATACGACAAAAACCGCTGCAAACGGGAGGCCGAAGTGTTCAAGGCGCTGGGGCACCCCACCCGGCTCTGGATCGTCAAACAACTGGCCGACGGCGAACACTGCGTCTGCGAGTTCGTGGAGGCGGTGGGCGTCGACTTTTCCACCATCAGCCAGCATCTGGCCATACTGAAACGGGCCGGAGTGATCGAGGATGACAAACGCGGAAAATCGGTCTTTTACCGATTGGTGTGCCCCTGTATATTGTCGATGCTCGCCTGTCTGGAGAACAAATAATTTTTTAACGAACATTTTGTCATTAAACCAAATATCAGGATAAAGACATGATTTTATTCACAAAACTGGCGGACTGGCTGACCTATGGCGTGTTCGGCCTCGGGCCGGCGACCCGGCTGGGCGGCGGCGTGCATTTCTTCATCGAAGACACCACCAAAATATTTGTAATGCTGGCGGTCATGATCTACTGCATCGGCCTGATCCGGGCCGGGCTGCCGGTGGAACGGATCCGGGCGTTTCTTTCCGGACGCAGCCGTTTTGCCGGGTACATTCTGGCGGTGCTGCTGGGAGCGGTCACGCCGTTCTGTTCATGTTCAAGCATCCCGCTGTTTCTGGGATTTACCGCCGCGCGGATACCGATCGGCATCACCATGGCGTTCCTCGTCACCTCGCCGATGATAAACGAGGCGGCGGTAGTCATGCTGGGCGGAATGGTCGGATGGAAGCTTACCGGCGTCTACGTCGGATTCGGCATGCTGGCCGGAATACTGGCCGGATTTTTCTTCGACGCGATCCGGGCGGACCGCTTTCTCGACGTCGCCACGCCCCCCGCCTGCGGGTGCTGCGGCTGCTCCGGTTCTGCCGCCGAACCGGCCGTCACCTGGAAATTCCGGCACAAGTTCGCCCGGAAAGAGGTTGCCGACATTTTCAGGCGCATCTGGCTGTGGGTTGTCGGCGGCATCGCGCTTGGCGCGCTGCTGCACGGATTCGTGCCGGACGAATTCATCTCGCAGAATCTTGGCGGCGGCCAGTGGTGGAGCGTCCCGCTGGCGGTGATGATCGGCATTCCGAGCTACGCCAACGCCACCGGAGTAATCCCGGTAATCGGGGCGCTGATCCAGAAAGGCCTTCCGGTCGGTACCGCGTTCGCGTTCATGCTGTCGACGACGGCGGCAAGCCTGCCGGAGTTCATCATGCTGAAAAAGGTCATGAGCATACGGCTGCTGATCATATTTGCGGCTTACCTCCTGGTCTTCTTCACTCTTTGCGGCTGGACACTAAACTTGATATTCTAATAAAAAGGGCAGGAAAATGAAAATCCAGATCTACGGCTCCGGTTGCGACAAATGCAAAAAACTGTATGCCAACGCCGAAGCGGCGGTCAAATCCGCCGGCATCGACGCCGAGCTCGAAAAAGTCACCGATATGGACGCGATCGTGGCAGCCGGCGTAATGATGACCCCGGCACTGGCGGTGGACGGCAAAATAGTCAGTTCCGGAAAAGTGCTTTCCTCAACTGAAATCACCGAATTTCTGGGCGGCGCGCCGGAATGTTCCTGCGACGGCGCGACCGGCTCGGAACCGCCATGCTGCTGCTTTGCCGGATCATCGCCGGCCAAACGCATCATCGCGCTGCTGCTGCTGCTTTTCGTGATGGCGAGCATCGGCATCATGGTTTACCGCGAGATCAAGGCCGGGCCTCCGGCTTCCGCGGCGGCCGGGGCAGAAGCGGTGTCCTCCCCGATAAAAGACAAGGTGCTGACCGTCTATTACTTCCACGGCGACCGCCGCTGCATGACCTGCAACAAGATCGAAGAAATCACCCGCAAGGCAGTGGAGGACAAGTTCGCGCCGGAGCTGGCGGACGGAACCGTCGTTTTCCGGTCGGTCAATGTCGACGAACCGGGAAATGAACATTTCGTACAGGACTTCGGGCTTGATTCCAAGATCGTGGTTATGCAGAAGGGCGACCGGATCGAAAAGTTCCCGGAAGTCTGGACGCTGGTCAAGAATCCGGAGCAGCTCACCGCCTATATCCAGAACGGCGTGGAGCAAATGAAGTGAGTCAGGAGTACATCCTCGCCTGCGGTTCGGCGGCATGGCTGGGGCTGCTCTGTGCGATCAGCCCCTGTCCGCTGGCCTCCAACATCGCCGCCGTCGGATTCATCGGACGGCGGGTGCGGTCGGTCGGCCGGGTGCTTGGGGCGGGGTTGCTGTACACTCTGGGGCGCACGGTGGCCTACGCGGCACTGGGGGGCGTCCTCGCCGGCGGGCTGCTGGCGGCTCCGGCGATATCGCACACGCTGGAAAAATACATGACGCTGCTGATGGGACCATTGCTGGTTCTGGTGGCGATGGTGCTGCTGAATCTGCTCAAGCTCCCCGTGCCCCGGATCGGCGGCGCCGTCATGAAGCGGCTTGAAAACACCGGATCAGGAGGCGCGTTTCTGCTGGGATTGGTTTTTGCGATGTCGTTCTGCCCCACCTCGGCGGCGCTGTTTTTCGGCAGCCTGCTGCCGATGGCGGTGAAAATGCGCTCCGGCGTGATGATGCCGGCCATATTCGGAATTGCCACCGGATTGCCGGTGGCTGTCTTCGCGTTCATGCTGGCCTTCGGCGCAAACCGCATAGGACGGGCTTACGACCGACTGTCCGCGTTCGAGGTATGGGCGCAGCGCATCACCGGCGCGGTTTTCCTCGCCGTCGGCCTTTACATGACCATCGCCTTTACGTTGAAGTTCTGATCCGGCTGGCATTGATAATTATTTCACCGGAATTTTCAAATCGGAATTTGAAATATATTTTTCGGGATATACATTTCGTCATATGGCGAATTGTAGGAGATGATTGTGAAAAAGATATTAAACATCACCAAAGCGATGTCGGATGAAAACCGTCTGCGGGCATTGGCCATGCTGCAAAACGGTGAACTGTGTGTCTGCCGGATCATTGAAATGCTGCGGCTGGCTCCGTCCACGGTATCCAAGCACATGTCGATTCTCAAGCAGGCCGGGCTGGTTGAGACCCGCCGCGCGGGAAAATGGACTTATTACCGGCTGACGGACGGGACGGACGGCTCGGCCCAGTCCGAAATCGTTTCATGGCTGCTGCGGCTGATCAAAAACGATCCGACGATAACCGCGGATTCGGCCCGACTGGCGGAAATCCGGCAGCGGGTGAATGCCGAAAAAACCATGAGCTGCCATTGTGGAGGAAAATAACCATGAACTGTTCGCAGAAATTGAAGTCCATGATCCGCTCCGGCGGGCTGGTGATGCCGGATGCCTACGACCCGTTGTCGGCGATGCTGATCGAGCAGGCCGGATTCTCCGCGGTACAGTGTTCCGGCTACAGCATGGCGATTGCCGCCGGCGGGCTTGACGAGGACGACCTCGGGCCGGACCGGAATCTCTCGGTCACCCGGGCAATAGTTCAAAGCGTTGCGGTCCCGGTGATGGCGGACGGCGAGGAGGGATTCGGCGACATCGCCGGAACCGTTGCCGCCTACGTCCGCGCCGGAGCGGCCGGAATCAACCTCGAAGACCGGATTCACCATATCCCCGAAGTCAGAGTGAGCGACCGTGAAAGCGCGGCGGCCAATATCCGCTCCGCCCGCGCCGCCGCCGCCGAAGCCGGAAATCCGGAACTGGTCATCAACGCCAGAACCGACGCGCTTATGGCCGGAGAAGACCGACGGAATGGACTGAAGGAAAGCATCATCCGGGGAAACATGTTTCTGGAAGCCGGCGCTGACATGGTGTTCGTCACCAAGGTCGCCTCTCTTGATGAGGTTGAAACGCTGGTAAGGGAAATCCCCGGCCCGGTCAGCATCGCCGCCGGACTGACTTACAATATCGGCAGTTTTTCAATCCGGGAACTGCTGGACCGCGGAGTGGCCCGGGTCAGCCTGCCCGCAATCGCAATCATGACGGTGATCGCCGCGCTGCGGGCCAACCTTAAAAACATCCGCGACACCGGGACATTCCGGGAGCTGACGCAAAACAAGTCGATATGCGGTCCCGGCGAAATAAATGCGTTGATGAGAGAAAAGGCCTGATCAATGAACGATTGCGCGAAAAGCGGGTGTTCCTCGCCGGCCGGCGCTCAAACAGCCGTGCGGTTTGTCTCCGGGGTGCTGTCCACCCCGGTCGGCCCGGTAGGCAGGATCGACCACGACTGGTCATGGCGTGACCGGCTTGGCGCGATCCGGGTGCGGCTGGACATCGGACGCATGGATTACGCCGTGCCTCCCGGTCTGTACGCCTCCGGCTCTCCCACCGGGCAATCTCCGGTGCTGGTGACGGCCAACTACAAGCTGACCGTAGACCATCTGCGGCGGGCGATCCGCGGCATGGACGCATGGCTGCTGGTTCTGGACACCAAGGGCGTAAACGTCTGGTGCGCCGCCGGGAAAGGCACCTTCGGCACGGCTGAACTGGTCGACCGCATCGCGGTCACCCGTCTGGCCGGGCTGGTCGGGCACCGCACGCTGGTGTTGCCGCAGCTTGGCGCTCCGGGAATCGCCGCGCACGAAGTTCACGCCGCCAGCGGGTTCAATGTTGTCTACGGGCCGGTTCGTGCGGCCGACCTGCCGAAATTCATGAAAGATGGCATGCGCGCCTCCGCCGAGATGCGCACCGTCTCTTTCCACCTTGGGGAACGGCTGGCGGTGGCGCCGGTGGAAATCGTGCACTGGTCGAAGTGGCTGGCGGCGATAATGATCGTATCCGCGGTTGCGGCCGCGATCGGTGCCGGCGATTATGCCCCGGCTCATTTTGTACGGTCGGCGGCACGGCTGCTGATCGCATTCGCCGGCGGCGTAATACTGGGACCGGTGTTTTTTCCGTGGCTTCCGGGGCGGGCCTTCGCGGTAAAAGGGGCGTTTTCCGGCCTTCTGGCGCTGGCAATCATGCTGGCCGCCGGACTGCTGCCGCTCCGCACAGCAACCGATACGATGCAGGCGGCAGGATGGGTCCTCCTGACGCTGGGCGTCTCTTCTTTCCTGATGCTAGCCTATACCGGGGCCTCGCCCTATACCTCGTTATCCGGTACCGAACAGGAGACCCGCATCGGCGTCCGGCTGCAATGGACGGCTGGAATCGCGGGATTGCTGCTGCTTATTCTGCCGGCACTGCCGGTGAAGGGATAATGAAATGTTTTTATACATCAAAGACACGGCTACCTTGAAGATCGACGGCGACAGGTGTTCCGGCTGTGGATTCTGTCTCAACGTATGCCCGCGCGGAGTGCTGGCGATGCAAAACCGGAAAGTCGTCATCAAGGAAAAAGATGCGTGCATAGAATGCGGCGCATGCGCTAAAAACTGCCCGGCCGAAGCGATAGCCGTACGAACCGGGGTTGGTTGCGCCACCGCCATCTTGAGCGGTTCCGGCCAGTGCGGCAAATGCGGTTGCGGCAAATAAAGATCATAATACAAACCAGAAAGGCTTATATAAAAAAATGAATCAGGCTTCCCATGACTCGCATGACGGCGCTTCGCAATTTCTGATGTCGGTACACGACGCCGCGCCGGGCATCACCGAGAACGTATTGATACACGGCAGGATCGCCGACGGCCGCTCCAGCTATGAACTTTTGGCGGATGAGGCCGACCTGCGACCCGGCATGACGGCGGTCGATCTGGCCTGCGGCAGCGGAGCGCTGACTCGGCTCATATCGCAAAGGGTCGGCATGTCCGGGCAGGCTGTCGGGATCGACCTGAACCATGCAGAGCTGGCCCTGGCTGAAATCCGCTGCAAAGACCACGGCAACGTGCGGTTCCTCGAAGAGTCGGCGGCCGCGCTGTCCCTGCCCGACGCGTCGGCCGACGCGGTGCTGTGCCATATGGCGCTGATGCTGTTCCGCCCGGTCGAACCGTCGTTGTCGGAAATCGCCAGAATACTGCGCCCGTCCGGCATTCTGGCGGCGGTGGTGCCGGGGCTGAACGGCGGCAACGCCGTGTTTTCCGCCGTCCGCAAAGCGGTGGCGGCGGCGGTGGCGAACGACGTCGCGCCGGAGAAGCTGGTTGCCATCGGCTGTCCGGATTTCGGCAGCGAACAGGGAATAAGAGACCTGTTCGCCCGCAGCGGCCGGTTCGTCGACAAAATGCGTTTCGTCGATTTCGAGGTGGTGTTCGAGGAAACGCCGGAAGCGCTGGCGGCGTTGCTGATGCCGTTTTTCTACTACACTTACCTGCTCTCCGCCGACGGCAGGGAACAACTCAAGGCCGCCTGGTCGGATATATTCCGCCGGACGATGGCAGATAACGATGAAAAAGCGGTATTCAGACTGTCGCTTTCGGCTTTCAGCGTCCGCAAAAACCCGACAAAAGGATGATGCCATGTTGAAAATCCTGTTTTTATGCACCGGCAACAGCTGCCGCAGCCAAATGGCGGAAGGCTGGACACGCGCGCTCAAAAGCGATGTGATCGAACCGTACTCGGCGGGAATCGAGAAGCACGGCCTCAACCCGTACGCGGTACAGGTTATGGCGGAGTGCGGAGTCGACATTTCCGGCCGGCATTCGAAGCTGGTCAGCGAGCTTGGCGGCGTGAAGTTCGATTATGTGGTGACCGTATGCGGCAACGCGCAGGAAAGCTGTCCGATTTTTCCGGGAAAGACGAAAGTGGTTCATGCCGGGTTCGACGACCCTCCCCGGCTGGCCGCCGCCTGCGGCAGTGAAAAGGAAAAACTCGACTGCTACCGCAAGGTCCGCGACGAGATCAAAGCGTTCGTTGAAAAACTTCCGGAGAATCTGAAATGAAACAACCGACAACCGCAGGCATCGGCTTTTTTGAAAAATACCTGACCGTATGGGTAATCCTCTGCATGGCGGCCGGGGTGCTCATCGGCAGGTTTCTGCCGGAAATCCCGGCTTTCCTCGAGCGCTTCGAATACGCGCAAGTCTCCATCCCGATCGCGATACTGATCTGGCTGATGATCTATCCGATGATGATGAAGGTCGATTTCGAAAGCATCCGCAACGTCGGTAAAAACCCGAAAGGGCTGTTTGTCACCTGGGTGGCCAACTGGCTGATCAAACCGTTCACCATGTACGGCCTCGCCGCGTTCTTCTTCTATGTGGTCTTCCGCCATCTGATCGCCCCCGATCTGGCCCGCGACTATCTGGCCGGAGCCGTTCTGCTGGGCGCCGCGCCGTGCACCGCGATGGTGTTCGTATGGAGCCATCTCACCCGCGGCAATCCGGCCTATACCGTGGTTCAGGTGGCGACCAACGACCTGATCATCCTCGTGGCATTCATTCCGATCGTCAAATTCCTGCTGGGGTTGAGCGACGTTTCGGTACCGTGGGGCACGCTTGCGCTTTCCGTGGTGCTGTTTGTGGTCATACCGCTGGCTGGCGGCGTCATCACGCGTCATACGGTGATAAAACGCCGGGGGCTCGAGTATTTCGAATCGAAATTCATCGGAAAATTCAGCCATGTCACCATTGCCGGGCTGCTGCTGACGCTGGTCATAATCTTCTCGTTTCAGGGGTATGTGATAATCGCCAATCCGCTGCACATAGCGCTGATCGCGGTTCCGCTGGTCATCAACACGTTTCTGATCTTCTTCATATCCTATCTGCCCTGCAAATGGCTGAAGCTGCCGCACAACGTGGCGGCGCCGGCCGGCATGATCGGAGCGTCCAACTTTTTCGAACTGGCGGTGGCGGTGGCGATAGCGGTGTTCGGCGCCGCGTCGCCGGTGGCGCTGGCGACCATCGTCGGCGTGCTGGTGGAAGTGCCGGTCATGCTCATACTGGTGAAGATCGCCAACAAAACCAAGTGGGATTGACCGCTACCGCCGGTGGCGACTACTTCGCACGCAACTGCGAGGCGGTCTCGGCTCCGGCGGCACGCAACATTCTGACCACCGGTTCACGCTTCATCCGAATGGCGGAGTCCAACGGCGCGGAAGCGGGCGGCGCGTACATGTTCACGTCGACGCCGCGCTTTATCATCTCCCGGATCACATAGTCCGGCGCGTTGAACTCGATCATGAAATGGAGCGCCGTCTTGCCGGATTTATTGACCTTGTTCAGATCGATTCCCGGCGCGCAGAAGAGCAACATATACAGCTTGCGGTTCGCTTTGACCTGCGGCGCGAACATCAGAACGGTGTCGCCGTCCTTATCCTGCGCGTTGGGGTCGGCCCCGGCCGGCAGCCTGCGCCTGCGGCTCCCGGCAAATCGAAAAACCGCACAAAAATGCTGGTCATGTCAAACTTATAACAGATCGGGCTATTGATTAATGGTTGAAAATGTGGTATAATATAATTTGAAACAACCTATTCACGAGGAGGTATCGTTCATGGAGGAGATGCTCGCCAATGTCGACCCAGGCCTTATCGCGGCCATAGAGATCGCAGGAACGGAATTATATGCCGCCGCTCCGGGCACCACCGTAGTCCACGGGGGAAAATACGCCATAGACCGCAATTCCGTAAATGTCGGCCTTGCCACCAGCGGCCATACCGCATTGCAGATCGACTGCGCTTCAACCATAGCGGTCGAAGGCGTCAACGAGGATTTTGACGAAGACAATATCCACCATACCTTTTCCATCGGCAACAGCGAACTGCGCAACGTGGTGATCGAAAACGGCGGCTATATCAACGCCGAGGCCGGAAGCACGACGGTGTTCAACGCCCTGATCCGCGGCATCGGCTCCGGCGGAGTTAACTCCCTGCTCAGCCTGCTCGACGGCACCGTGGCATCCAGCACGCAGGTCGGTTCCGGCGGCATGATCCGCACCGGCGCCGGAACGCTGGTGGACACTGCGATAGAGTCGGGCGGCATTTTCACGGTTGACGGCGCGGCCAAGGTGCGCAACCTCACAATGGAAGACGGCTCGGTATTCGACTGGGGCATTCTGCTGGCGGGCACCGAGTTTGTCGACTGCGTGATAGCCGGGCAGAAATCCACTTTCAGCGCCGTTGGCGACGTGGTCACCGATTACACCAGAAACGGCGGTTCCTTCCGCATCGGCGACGGTGTGACCGTAAAGAACCTGACGCTGATCAATCTTGATTACAACACCTTCACCTGCGGCTCAAACGTGACGATCGACGGATTGACCCTCGACTGCGCCGGATTCGGCAACAACTCCGTCAATCCCGTTTCCGCCAGGAACATAACCATAGTCAACGGCTGGACCTCCTGGCGCAGCGACATCGAAAACCTCACCATCAGCCAGAAGACCGGCGGCTATGCCTATTTAGCCACCTCCGCCGGCGGCACCGTCACCAACCCCGGCCGCACCATCACTATAACCAACGTGAACATCACCGCCGGGGCGCTCTATCTTGGCGAAGTTAACGTAGGCGGCAGCTGGGACGGAGAAATATCCACCAACACCGCCGTAGCCAACAACGTCGAGATGTCCGGCGGCACGCTGTTCTTCCGCAGCGGCGTGGTCAACAACCTGCATATGACCGGCGGCTCCATCGTGCTGGCCGACCGCGGCCTGAACATCAAGGGCACCGCCCCGAAATACGAATTCAACGGCGACGTCTACATGGAAAACGCCACCGTGAACCGCGGCGGCACCACCACCAAAAAGGACGGCACCCAGACCCAGCCCGCCAATGTCAACGTGGTGCTGACCTCGGCCAACAAATCGATGGTGCTGAAAAATACCACGTTCAACACCAATCTGCTTCAGGCATCCGGAGTCAGCGCCACCGTGACCATCCGCGGTACAGGAACCGCCTTCTCCAGCGGCTACAAGCTTCAGGCGTCCAAGGTGGTCTTCGACCTTACCGACACATGGTTTTCCTCCGGCAGTTCCATAAACTCGCTCGATTCGATCGAAGCCGATGAAATGCGGATCAACGGCCGCCTTGCCCAGGGCGATTACATCCTCGGCACCATAAGCGGCAGTGTCGACGATCTGACCATCCGCCAGGATCTGCTCGACGAAACCCCGTACAACCTGAAATACAAACTGCCCGGTCCGATGACCGCCGAGTACATCACCATCCACAACACCGCCAACAGCGCCAGCGCGGCGGCCGAACGCAACTATCTTAACAGCCGGCAGGACAACCAATATATATCATTCCATTTCGCGGTGGACGAAACCGAAGCGGTGCAGATCATGCCGCTGGACATCCACGGCTGGCACGCTGGCGACGGCCACGGCGACGGCAACATGAAAAGTATCGGCATCGAGATATGCCGCAGCACCATCTACAGTTCCGACATCTACTACCGGGCGGAGGCGAATGCGGTAAAACTTGCCGCCTACCTGCTTTATGTGACCGGACTCACCGTCGACGATCTGCGCATGCACTATGACTGGAGCGGCAAAATCTGCCCGCACCGGATCATCGAGGACAAGAGTTGGGAAAGCTTCAAGCAACGGGTGGCGGCAGTGCGCGTGGCGATGCCGGTGTTCAAGGCCACCTTCGGCGGCCAGACTTTCGACATCACCTTCGGCGAAGTGGTGGAAGTAAACGGCTACACGGTCACGCTGGTGCAACAGTACGACTCGGCCGCGGGCGCCAACGTTGCAAAACTCAGCGTCCGTTCAATCGCTTCCACCAACACCGCGCTCAACTGGTCGAGCGAATGGGCCGACTCGTCGGCCTACGCGGTTCGATATGTGAACGATCTCGCCGCGTCCGCCTCCGGCACCATGCACCTGGGCGACGCGATGGAAAGCTCCGGCGGCAACGGCGTGCTGAATGCCGACGGCACCATCTCCACCGGTGGAGTCGTGACCGACGGACAGACCGGAACCACCATCTACGGCGGCGCGTCCAACGACAACATTGCCGCCACTTGGATAAAGGTCACAGGCGGCTCCAAAAACATCATTTACGGCGGCTCCGACGGCTGCCACGTCACCGACGGCACCAATGTGGCGATCTCGGCCGGCACCACCCAATTCGCCTTCGGGGCGGGCAGTCATGATTTCGTCCACGTCGGCGCGCACAACATCTACGCGGTGAACATGGCGGTCACCGGCGGCAAGCACCGGATCGTCTGCGGCGGCGGCAACGACAGCGTGATCGAGGGCGACATCAATCTGACGATGAAGCAGTGCTTCGTCGCCGGGATGCTGTCCGGCGCCGGAATGGGCGACGTCAAGGGAGACATCAATATCACCCTCAATCTGCCGGAATATCAGGGCATCCGGATGAGCGGCAACTTCTACGGCGGCAGCATCGACCTGCTGGACAGCACCGCGGAAACGCGGGACAACACCATCGACGGCAACATTCGAATGACGTTCACCGGCGGCGACTATATGGGCTCCATCTTCGGCGGCAGCCGCTCCGGCGGCAGCGCGGCCAGAGTCAACGGCGACGTCACCATCTCGGTTGCCGGTATATTCCACGACGACAACGTCAAGATATTGTCGCAGGGCAACTCCGCCTGGATAGTCGGCGGCGGCGCGGCGGACGGCGGCGGCAGCGTGACCGCCGGCAACGTAAGCATCTCCGTGACCGGCAGCCTGGTCGGCAGAGTGGTCGGCGGCGCCCAAGCACAGGGAACCGGCAGCACTGCGACCGTGCTTTCCACCGCCATCACCGTGGCGGATACCTTTGTTTCCGGCGACCTGTTCGGCGGCGGCTACGCCTACGACGGCGGCCTCAGCGTGGTATCCGGCAACGCCTCCATCACCATCGACACCACCGGCGGGCGCGACACCACCGTTCTCGGCACCATCTACGCCGGCGGCGCCAACCCGTCGCATACCGCAAAAGGCGGCAGCGCCGTGGTCAACGGCAACGCCTCCATCACTTTCACCGGTTCCGGCGACCAGCTGAGCATCGGCACCGTAAACGGCGACGGCAAGGTCACCGGTTCGGTGTTGGGTGACCGCATCCTTCAGTTCGCCGACTTTACCGGCGGCTTTGCCGGCCGCGCGATCAACTTCGACGCTGTGAAATTTTCCGGCACCACCAACATGACCATGGGCGACTTCGAAGCGTCCATGCTGGAATTCGACCTGCGTGAAGCGGCCTTTGCCGACGCCGACGATTTCAGTTTCGCCGGAGACGCGAAACTGAAACTGGTAATCGACGCCGACAATTTCTCCAGCATGGAATTCTTCTCCTGCAACGACCTCGCCGCGTTCGACGGCATCGAAGTGGAGCTGTGGGACAACAATTCCAAGATCGGCACCTTCGCGATAGGCGAGAGCCTCGGCAAATACTCCGTCGAGGAACGCGACGGCTGTCTGGCGCTGATCGGCTAGACTTTAACTTCCATAATGCAAAACCGGCGGGCGCCGCAAAGGCTCCCGCCGGTTTTTTCATTACTCCGGCTTTCGGGCGTTATGCCTGCGCCGTCACGCCTCATCTTTCCCGGCAACCCACTCCCGGGCGGCTTCAATATCCGACGGCGCATAGGTCCGCACCGAAAGCGGCATGACGAACCCCAGCGCCTTGACCAGGTTCTTAAGCAGCGTGCCTTCGCACACCATAGCCACCCGGCCCCACGCGTGAATGTGAAGCATCCCCTCTCTGGTATCGTCCCACATTGCACCCGGAGTAAACCCGGCATAATCGTCGGCCAGTACATAAAGTACGTTAACCTTAGGGTACTTTTTCATGGCCGCCTCGAGCGCCGGAATGAACACCGTCTTGTAATCCTGTCCGGTGATCTTCCCACTTCCGACAATCCCGACCACATGGTCAGGCAGGTTTTCGACAAGCTTGATCATCACTATCCCCCTTTCCGTTGCAACACGTTGTAACCGCAAGGCAAATGAGTATCCGCCTCCACCATTTCCGCCAAACTATATATGGGAATTCCGGATTTGTCAAGCCGGACGGCCGCCGATACGTCGATAATTTCCGGATTTTTCCGGAGCTGTTCCCGCATCGGCGGCGCGCCGTCCCGCGCCGGATTTGCAAGCCGGACGTCTCTATTTTCCGCCAGAGTCGGCGGACCGCCGACTCGCCGGCCAGTCTTTGGCCGGTCGCGGCAACTGGTAACCATCATGGGTTCCGTTGAACAATTTCCAGTCCAGCGTAACGCTGAAATAATCGCGCGGAGCTTCGCGCTGCGGAATGGTAAAATAGGCCACCAGCCACCCGTCGCCGACTTCGGCATAACCCAGTTCCACGGTCATGGAGCCATAGCATTTAACGGATTCAATGGCAAAAGTCCTGTCCGGAAATGAAATTTTTCCGGTAACTACAAACTTCTGCGTCGGCATATCCTTTGTCACAACATATGCCCACAGCGTGAATTTCCCGTTATCCAGGTCGCTGAAATAGGCGAAGGGTTGACCGTCCAGCGTCCACTCCATTCCCGGCACATCCATAAACTTAAGTGCGCGATCCCGCAGCACGCCGTCCGGAGAGAAAGAAAGGCTCTGCATTGCCTTGCATTTGTAACTGTTGTCCGCGAAGGCATAATTGCCGTAGGCCCAGTTCGAGACCATGCCGTCCGGATAGTAATCGACGCCGCTGTATTTGCCGCTGTCGTATGACATTATGTTTCTCGGCATGCCATTGGCGTAAAATCCTTTCCATATCCCCACCGGAATCCCGTCACGATAGCCGCCCTCGATGCCGTCTCCATGCCAATATCCGGTAAAATCGGGATCATCTCCCGGCAGCCAGCCATTCCCATACTGCCCCCACCCGCCAAGCAACCCGACATAATTTGACGGAGGGCAGGAGGCATTATTTACCGCACAACCGACGGCGGCCAGCAATAGCAAAGACATCAGGTAAGACCATCTCATTTCCCGTCTCCTTTTATTGGCACATCTCTGAATTATACGCAATATAGCACCAGCATCCACATTTGTCAATCCCATGATTTTCAACCGCGGCGCCGTACCGGTTCCGTTCCGCCTTACAAAGTGTGTTTGAAAAACCGAAACGGCGGCGTATATTATTTCAGGAAAAAAAACAGGCAGAAAGCATAGCCGCCCGCGCGAAAAAAACGGAGGAGGAATCATGTCAACAGACAAACTTGTCATCACCCGGATGAGTGAGCTCACGCCGATTCACCGGCAATTCGGAAAATACGATGAATTTGAGAGTTTCCCGGTGGTCGCGCGGTCGGAAAACCGCCGCTGCTGCGTCGGGTTCTACCTGATCCCGCCGGGCAAGGCGAATTTTCCATACCACTACCATGAACTCAACGAAGAGGTGTTTTTCATCATAAGCGGGAACGGCATAATCCTTACCGAGGACGGCACGAAAGAGCTTGCCGCCGGCGATGTGGTGTTCTGCCCGCCCTCGCCCGCCGGCGCCCACAAGATAGCCAACGTTTCCGAATCCGAACCGCTGGTGTACATAGAATTCGACACCGCCAACTATCCGGATGTGGTTCAATACCCCAAAACCGGCGCGTTCGGCATCCTGCGCCGCGACCCCGCCGGCAACGAGTTCCGCCGTCAGGATCCCAAGATCGACTACTCGACCGAAGTGGAAATGCCCGAACAGGACTGGTAATCCGTCTAAGATGAGCCGGCCCGTGACGGCGCATCCCCCGGCCGGAGTCTCCCGCGCCCGCTTTGTCGCGTAATATCGGGGATTTCCGCAGTGCGTACACCGGCCGTTATTCAGTGCGGGTCCGGGATTGGTTGCCGGCTTGGGCTTTTCTGCGACCGCAGGCCGGGTATTCAAGCCCGGGCAAGCGGACATACGCGATTCGACAAGCTGGCTTGACTTTATTAAAAGGGCATGATATATTAATGCTGGATTAATTTTAGGAAAATGCGAAACATCATGAAAAGCTGGAACAACCATTGCATTTCGTTTGCAGGCGGCCGCGCCGTTGCGGTCATGCCTTCGTCCGCATTTTCCTCAACCTCCCTGCTTCTGCGACTTACCGGCGCCGGTCGGGCCTGAGTAAAGACGCATAGCGGCTCCCTTCGGATTCGGCTCACCCGCCCGGTGCAACTCATCTCGGAATTCCACACGCGGCGCGGCCCGGTCGTCTTTACGTTCTTCTCCGGTGTGGCATGTCCAGCAGACAAATCGTTTTTTACCGGAGAAAATAATTATGAGCAGTTATCCGAAATATTGTGCCCCCGATACCGTTGAAATAGAAAACCGCATATGGCCCACCCGCCGGATCACAAAAGCGCCGGTCATGGTGCCGGTCGATCTGCGCGACGGCAATCAGGCGTTCGCCAACCCGATGAACGTCGAGACTAAAATCAGATACTTTCAGATGTTGTGCAAAATCGGCTTCAAGGAGATCGAGGTGGCCTATCCGGCGGCTTCGTCGGAGGAGTTCGAGTTCGTCCGCCGCCTGATCAATGAGAATATCATTCCCGACGATGTACGCATAGTGGTCTTCACCGCCGCACGCAAAGACCTGATCGAGCGCACGATGGCGGCCATCGACGGCGTGAGATGCGCCACCGTTCACTGCTATATTGCCGCCAGCGAGCTGCACCGCGTATTCGTATTCGGCAAAACACGGGATGAACTGATCCGCATTGCAGCTGACGCCACCGGAATGATAGCGGAGGCGGTGGAGGCGCGCGGCATGCGCGGCGCCATCAACTACGAGTTCTCGCCGGAGGAGTTCTCCGACAGCGACATCGATTTCATCGTCGAAATGGCGGAAGCCGTCCACACACGGTGGCGTCCACGCGACTATGGCGACTTTATCATGAATCTGCCCTCGACCGTCGAACGCCGCGCCCCCAACGAATATGCCGACAAAATCGAATACTTCTGCCGCAAATACCGCGGCATGAACGATACCGTCATCAGCGTCCACACCCATAACGACCAGGCTTGCGGCATCGCCGCCGCCGAGATGGCGGTGCTGGCCGGGGCGTCCCGCGTCGAGGGCACTTTGGCCGGACACGGCGAACGCACCGGCAACATGGACTTGGTGACCTTTGCGCTGAACCTGAAATCACGCGGCGTGGAAACGGGATTGGACTTCTCCGGCCTGTCTGAAATCACCGGATTCATCGAACAGGTGTCTGGAATAAAAACCCATCCCCGCGCTCCGTACGTAGGCGAGCTGGTGTTCACCGCGTTCTCGGGAACCCATCAGGACGCCATCCGCAAAGGCATGGCCCGCCGATCCGAAATTGCCGAACATTTCCGCCAAGGCTGGAAGATGCCGTATCTGCACATCGACCCGGCCGACATCGGTCGCAGCTATGAAAGCCTGATCCGGATCAACAGCCAGTCCGGACGCGGCGGAGTGGCCTATGTCCTCGAAACCATGTACAACATACATGTGCCGAGAGGAATGCAGTCGATGGTGGCCGACGCGGTACAGCAGGAAGCGGAGACGACGAAGGAGGAGGTCGCGCCGGAGGACATCCGCCGGATATTCCATGAAAAGATATTGTCGCCCGCGAATGCCAGAATGGAAATGCTCGAGTTCGGCATCAACCGCCCCGCCTCGCCGAATGGTCGGAACACGACGGTGGAGATGTCCGTGACGATTGACGGAACGCTGCGGCAACTGCGCGGAACCGGCGGCGGCCCGATCGAGGCGGCCGCCTGCGCGCTTGCCGGTTGCGCGGAAATCCCCGCATTCAATGTGGAGGACTACAGCGAACATGCGCTGGGCAAAGGCGCCGGAGTGGAGGCCGTCGCATTTGTCGGCATCGGAGTCGGCGGCAAGACCGTCTACGGCGCCGGCATCGACGCAAGCATCAATCTGGCCTCGGTCAAGGCGCTGGTCTGCGCATTGAACCATGCCATGAAAACACGATAGATCGGACGCACTGGCGGCGGATGGCTTACGAACGGCCATCCGCCGTCACGGCCGCATGCCGTCCGCGGTTTTTGCCGCCTCGCACGCCGTCTACGGCAACGCCCATTCCCAGAACGGCAAGCGCCGAAACCAGCAGCCAGCATGGCAGCAGGACAAACCCCATCCGACCGGCCGCGAACCCCAGCAACGCCGGAATCACGGCAACGCCCAGCGTTCCTCCCCCACCCTGAAACCCGATCACGGTGGCCGCGGTGAAGGCGTTGAACCGCTCCGGAGCCATATGCATCATCGCCGGGTAAAAGCTGGCGAACATGAAACCGCACAGCACGAACCCGGTTGCGGCTATGCCGCTTTGCGGCACCAGCATCAGCAGACCGCACAGGAATGCGCCGATCATGCTGAACCGCTGCTGGCGAATGTTGCCGAGCCGGTTGGCAAGGAACCCGATCAGGAACCTTCCGGCGGTAAGACAGCACCAGTACCCGGTTACGGCGTATCCGGCCAGCGTTCCGTCCACCCCGCGGCACGAGGTGAGAAACATGTAGCCCCACAGCCCCATTCCGGCCTCAATGCCGGTGTATAGAAAGAACATGGCCGGGCAGCACCAGAAACGATAGTCCTTCTCAACCTTTTCTCCGGACTGGAACGCATCTGTCGCCGTTCCGTCGCTGCCGCCGTCGCCGCGCCACAGCGGCAGCGTGAAAGCAAAGACCAGCGCCAGCATGATCTGAACTGCGCCGATAATCCAGTATCCGTAACGCCAGGAGCATCCTCCCGCAATGATCACGGTCATCAGCCCGGGACCGGCGCTGGCGCCGACGCCCCAGCAGCAATGCAGCCAGTTCATGTCGCGGCTGGTGTAATGTTTCGCCACATAGTGGTTCATTCCGGTGTCGACCGCCCCCTGCCCGAACCCCAGCGGCACCGCCATCAGCAGCATGATCCAGAATGCCCCGGCAAGTCCGCAGCCGACCAGCGCCAGCCCGGTCGCCAGTCCGCAGACCGCCAGCAACCGGCCGGTGCCGAACCTTCGAAGTATGTAACCACTGGACAGGCTCGACACCGTGGAAAAGCAGCAAAGCAGAAACGTAAAGAATCCGGCATAAGACACCGGGCTGCCGAAGTCGAGGCGCATCTTCTGCCATGCCACACCCAACACCGTGTCGGGCAGCCCCAGGCTGATGAACCCCGCATATATTATGACCAACAGCAGCACCCGCCGTCGGGCGGCGGACATGGAACACAAAAAATCCAGCATTTCAAGCCATCCGGGTTTTGAAGCGCAGGCCGCGCCGATGACAATTGCAACCATCAAGACAACATTTAAAGTAGTTCACCTTTTAGGAAAATCAAAGAAATGTCATAATAAACAAAAATAAATTATAGAAATCCGCCATTCCCGGAGGATAAGTGCTTGAAACATGGCCGATGTCCATATATTATATCCGTCAACAACATCTTCATGGGCCAAAACCATGCCGCAAAGAGCATAGGAGAACCGCTGTTATGGACGATCCGGTTAAGGTATTTTCGGGAACAACGCTTGTAATTCAGACAAACACCCTTATTGATGCGATCATCGCAGCTGGTGGAAATGACCTGGCGGTTGTTGAATCAGACGGGGTGCTCGCTTCATGCCGGATCCTCTCCGGCGGGTCGGCGGTGTTCTCCGGAGGTTACGGGGAATACCTCGATGTCTCATCCGGTGGGCAGGTTATCGTTTCCGGCGGATCCACCGAGTTTCGATACGCGTTGATCTCCGACAATATCGCTTTGTACGAAAAAACAGTTCAAGTATTGTCTGCAGGTGCTTCCTTTGTGGGTTGCGTGGTCTCCGGAAATACCATGGAGCACATCAGCGGGCTCGGAGGGCTTGTCGCAGCATATGGAACGCCGAACCAAAAACTCTCCATGTACAATACACATTTTATTGAAAACAATGCCGATCCGTCAAACGGAATTGATAGTGAATACATCATCGGAGGAGCACTTTGCGCCTCTGGCATCCATTTATCATTAAACTATACGGAGTTTACGGGCAACAGTGTGATCGGGGTTGGTGCGGGCGCCGCGATATTGGACTGCGATACGATCATAAGCAGTTGCAATTTTACCGGAAACATCGGCAATGGGGCCTGCTTAGGCGGCGGTGGGCTTTACGTTTCAAATCACCATCAATCGGGATCAGTTGTCGTTTCTTGCTGCAAATTTTACAGTAACAACTTTATCGCCAATGACTATGCCGGAGCCGTATATGGCGGCGGCGCCGCGATGCTAAGCCTGAGTTCCAGTGGTAGGTTGTCGTTGGAACACACGGTTTTCTCCGGTAATCACGTGGAGCGTGGAGAAGCGCAGACCTCAATGGCGGTCGGCGGCGCCATGGTGCTGTGTTTGGCGGAATCCAGCACCGCCACTTGCGGCGCCCTTGACTTTTACAACAACTATGTGCATAACTATGATGCGCAGACCAATGGCATGGGGGGCGGTGGCGGCGCGGTCGGCATGCTGAGCCGCGATTCCGTGGCATTATTTGGCGGCTGTATGTTCAATAGCAACTATGCCTTGACCGAAACCCGCCATACCGGTCATTGCGGCGCATATGGCGGAGCAATGCTGATTGAGAACAGCGGCTCCCGCGATCGTTACAGTAAATTGTCTCTAAAGTATTGCCAATTCACAAATAACCTGGCGATTGCATCGGCTGACAACGCCAGTGCGAGGGTTGTCGGGAGTGTCGTCGGCGGCGCAGTAGCTTTTAAGACAGCAGCTTCAAATGCTATGTGTGACATAGTGAGCTGCTTTTTCGGCGATAATCATGCGGAGTTCATAGCCGGCGCCGGCAGTCAGGCGATCATATTTTTCATTTCCGGCGGTGCAGTCGGCGTCACGGATGCCACCGAGCTGACTATTTCTGGTGGAACTTTCCGCGATAACACCATTCATGCGGTATTAACTTCCGGAATGGCGTCATATCAGCTTGTGGGCGGAGCGGTTGCCGGAGCAAAGTTGATTGACTCCGCCGTGTTTTTAAATAATTGCATTGCGCTTGAGTCATGTGGGGATTTCAAGAGCGCCCGTACAGATGGAGAATTGCGCGGCGGAGCAGTATACGCCGCCAGTGGCGCCGTCATCAAAACCTGCTTATTCAGCGGCAATTATATCTCCGGACTCAAAATCGATCAAAATATCAACACCAATACCGCCGCTAAGGGTGGCGCGGTTTATCTTGCCGGCGACGCCATCATATCCAACACGTTCTTTTCCGGGAATTCAGCGGTGAGTGACGACGCGGCCATGGGGGGAGCGCTCTATCTTGCCGGAGGTTCGGCAGTTTTCATTTATAACAATGCTTCTGACAGCTTACTATGCGGTTCGAATATTTACAACTCCGCCACCGACGGCGGGTTCTTATATCTTGCCCGTGGTACCTCCGCATCTTTCAATATTGAGCAAGTTGGTGATATCTATTTCACTGGCAATCAGGCCGATTCTGGCGGAGTGTTTTACCTGGAGGAGAATGCCGAAATCACTTTTAATATTAGTGGATGTTTTGCCGACATATGCTTCACTGGCAATCAGGCCGATTCTGGCGGAGTGTTTTATTTGGAAAAGGATGCCGATGTCATTTTCAATATCGGCAAATTTACCTCATGTTTCTTTTCCGGCAATGTCGCAAATGCCGGCGGGTGCATGTATATCAATGGCGGCACCGTTACATTCAATACCGCGTCGACCGGCTGGCTGAGGCTCGGCTCGTCGCAGTCGGACACCGATTCGATTGCCGGCAGTGGAACTATCGAGGTTAACGGGCACATAGCGGTCGGATGTGCTTCGGGATTCACCGGTGAATGGCATGTTTGGGCTGGCGGCGAACTTTCGGCTAATACAGTAAGCAATATCCGCATATCATCCGCCGGCGAGTTTTATCTGTACGGTTCGGCTGGCAATGCGACGGTGGAAGCTGGCGGCAAGATGACGACGGCCGGAAAAGCCGACGGCATCGATGTTTTCGGTACTCTTCAAGTCGGTCGCGGATGCATCACCCAAAATACGACGATCCACTCCGGCGGGCTGCTATTTATAGAAAGTTCATACTCCGATCGTGGCTTCGATACCAAACTTTCCGGAGTCGTGCTTGAGCAAGGCGCTTTGTTGCGGTGTGGCGATTACCTGGACGTGTCATGTGCCGGATCGGCCGCCTCCGCGACATTGTCAACCAGCTATAGATACTACTATTATGGCTTCAGCTCTTATGAGATTTCTTCAGGGAGGAATCTGGCGGTGGATGGATACGCTAAGATCAATGGCCTCGGATATGATTTCGAAGTAACCGGATGGCTGGAGCTGAACTCCGGCGCGGTTCTTTCCGGTGTCATTTTGTCCAGCGGCGGAATGAAAGTCTATTCCGGCGGGCAGGCAAGCGGCGTCACGCTGGGTTCCGGAACCAGCCTTACCATCATGTCCGGTGCATATGTAAACGAGGTTTCCGTGGACAACGGTTCTTCATTCCTCATTATACCATTTGATGACGTTCCGCGTATGGCCGATATGGTCGCGTGCGACAATATTCGCATTGCCGACGGCGCCACTTTGGTATGCCGGGAGCTGTATTCCGCCACCATCAGGGTAAGTGCATATGGTTCCGGTGATTTCCGGTTGGACGATGATTGCAGGTTTCACAGTGCCACCATATTGGCCAGTTACTATAATAGTTCCAAGTACCGTGCCGCCGCCTGGGATGACCATGCTAACATCAGATTTATAGGCGAAGGGGATTATTTTGTCTACAAAGCCGATGTCTATAACATGGTTTGGTCGTTCGGCAGAGGCCCATATCACAATTTTTCGCATATCAACGGAGACAACAGTTGCATAGAAGTGGTGTCGGGAGGTTTTTTCGAGCAGGGTTCCGGAACCTTGAACCACATGATAATAAGATCCGGGGGAAAATTGCAGGTATTTCCGGGATGGAGCAGTTCTTCAGGTATTAAACGTGCCGTCTGTACCGACATTATCGTGGAATCCGGCGGATATATCGGCAACATTACATGCAATAAATTCGCGGACAGTGGGTTATGCGAGATAGACAGCACCGGACGTTTTTACCCGGAATCCGGGAGCGCAAGCTATGTAATACCGCCGAGCGGAATAACCAGCGGCCGCAATCTGCTGGGATCCGGAGCGGAGTGGCTTATCGGCAGCGCCGAACGGATTTCATGGCAGTCGTCCGACTCGGTGTTGAGCATAGCCTCCGGCGCGAACCTTACCGATCTTGAACTGCTCGACGGCGCCGTTGTGATCATCGAATCCGGCGCCCGGGTCGGCGGCGGCCTTGCCGTCGATCTTGCGGGGCACACCGCGGACGGCGGGGCCTCGGTTCGCAACCTCGCTTCGCTCGACGGCGTCACGCTGACGGTCAACGCAGACTCGCTTTCCGCCGACTGCGGCACCTTCATCCTCGTTTCCGGCGTCACCGCCGAGTCCATCACCGTCTCGCTCGCCGGAACCGCCTACGACATTTCCCTCAACCAG
>JAYFQV010000016.1:0-63035 GCA_034926605.1 Victivallaceae bacterium | reverse complement strand
AAGCATGGACCGTTATGGTCGCACGGTAGCCAAGGTGTACGTAGGCAAGACGTATGTCAATGCCGAGATGCTGCGATCAGGTGCCGCCTGGTGGTATCAACAGTATGCGCCGCACGATACCGACTTAGCTGAAGCGGAATCCACAGCGAAACATAATCATACAGGACTATGGGCCATGCCTGATCCATTACCACCATGGAAGTTCAGAAGAACGCAATAGTGGTGGCCACGCAGTTGGCTATCACTCAGTCAGCATAAAAGCTTTAAATGCGATACCTTGGGCTAAAAACAGTAAAGCCTACCGACTTTATTATGCTTATCCCTATACTGAAAAGCTTTCTATTGAAATCGATGAATATTATGCTTTACATTAGTCCATAAATCACAGATTACAAGCCGTATCCCTTATAGCTTGCGACAATGAGACAAGTAGCATCCCTCGCCCCATTATGAATCTACTATGGATTCTCGGACGTTTCGGACACTTTGTTGATTTTTGAGACTGTAAAGGGTTTTGATCCTTGCCGTAATTTTTGTTTGAGAACATAAAAAAAACACGGAGAAACAGTAAGAACCGTTTTCCGCGTTTTGAGCAAAAAAATGGTGGCCGGACCCAGAATCGAACTGGGGACACGGGGATTTTCAGTCCCCTGTAAATTGAGCTTAAAACAGCCTTTTTAGCCCATAATGTTCTAAAAATGTTCTAATCATTGTTTGCAATGATGCAGTTTTAATGATATTGTAGCATTATAATGCAGGAGAAGACGATGTCGGTTTTCAAACGAAAAACCAAATACAGCGAGACCAAGGAATACCACTATAAATTCATGCAGGACGGCAAGTGTTTATTTGGCGTCTGCGAGGGATGCACCTCCGAGCGCGACGCTCTGGCTTTCGAAAAAAAGATCAAAGACATCGCAAAGTCCGCCAGCAAGCAGAAAACCATCAAAGCCCTGCTTGACAATTTCCGCGAAGAACTCACCGGCTCGCATAAAATCATGTTGGACGAGGCTTACGAATTATACCTGAAACACCCGACCCGCCGTCCTCCCGGCGAGCTTCAGATCAAGCGCAACCGCACCTACTTCACCGATTTTGTAAAATTCATGAAGTCAAAGTACCCTCAGATTGAATGTCTCGCCGACGTTGCCGAGGCTCATGCCGGAGAATACATAACGCTGCTTCGCAACTCCGGAGCATTCGACAAACATATCGAATTCGTCACCTCGCGCGGCACGTCCGCCGGGTATGTCTCCTCGGCCACTTTGCTGTCTCCGCGAACCATCAACGCCAGGCACAAGGCGATCAAGGCTGTTTTTGCCCGGCTGGGAAAAGAAGCCGGGCTTGCCGGCAATCCGTTTGACGTCGATACCCTGGAAGGCAAAACCGTCAATCGCGACATCTTCACGGACGAAGAGATCTGCAAGATCGGTGAAAACATGACGATGCCCTATATCCGGCCGATATTCACCATCGGATTGTTCACCGGCCTCACGATGGGCGACATCTGCCTGCTTAAGTGGGAGGAGATCGACGGCCCGGTGATCACTCACAAAAAGCGGCGCAAGACCGGAGTCGATCTGGAGATCCCGATCCTTCAGCCGCTGGCCGCGTTTCTGGAAGAGCAGCGCGGCAATTCAACCGGAAGCGAATATGTCTCGCCGGAGTTGGCGGAAATGTATCTGAAAAATCCCGGCGGCGTGTTTTATCGGATGAGGATCTTCCTCAACAGCATCGGCATCGCCACGGCCCGAGATGAAGACGGACGTTCCCGGAAAACCGCGGTTAAAGCCACTCATTCCCTGAGACATACCTTTGCGTATATGGCCGGCGTTTACAATATCCCCCAGACGATAGTTCAAAGTATTCTAGGCCACATGAGCCCGGAGATGACCAAACACTATCAAGCCCATGCGACCCGCGAAGCCAAGGAACGCTATCTGTCACAGTTGCCCAATCTCTTAAGCGCCGCTCCGGATACCGAACGCGAAGCCTCGACATCAAGCGGACGGGAGCGACTGATTGAGTTGATCAACCATTTGCCGGATGATAAAATCCAAAGTCTGCTTGAATACGCCGAGCGACTCCCGTAGATCGCTTCAGTACGCTAAGAAATTACAACGCCAAGTTTGCGGAACCTTTCAAGGTTCGCATGGTCCGACGGGACCAAATCAGCCTTACCCAGTCAATCTGCGAGCCTCGAATTCAACGGTTACCCAAAGCGTTCGTCCACTATGCAAATTGCACGTTTAACTTCGAAATTTCATAGATGATACATCCCGTCATGACTTAAGAAACCGGCGGTATTGCGGCAGCAGATACAGCGGAATATTGAGCAGCCCGTCGTCCAGCCGCAAGTTCTGCAGGGAAAACCGTACCGCCAGGCGGGGATGGTATTTCTCCCGATAGAGCTTCAAGCTGCGAGCACGAACATTCATGCCGGATTTCACCTCGATCGGCAAGACCTCATTCTCCGCTTGAACGATAAAATCCACTTCGGCGGTGTTCCCGCTGGTCCAATAAAACAGTTCGCGCTGTCCCTGCGCGATCAGTTCCTGCTGCACGAAATTTTCGATCAGCCGTCCTTTGAATTCGCCAAACACATCTTCGTTCAAAAATATCGTCGACGCCGGAATCCTCGCCAGATTCCGCAACAGCCCGGTATCCGCCAGATAGAGCTTAAAACTCTTGCGGTCCTCATAGGCCGACAATGGAGTGCCGGGCTGACTGACCCGGTTGATTTTGTTGACCAATCCCGCTTCCTGCAGCCAGCGCAGCGCATCCTCCAAATCCTTTGCTCTGGCACCGGTTTTTACCTCGCTGTACATGAATTTGGCATTTTCGCGGGCGAGTTGAGACGGGATTGATTTCCACAGTAAGAATAACTTGGGTATATCGGCAGCAGGGGCATGCTTTGAAAAGTCCAGCTCGTATGACGTGAGGATATCTCCCTGAATGCTCTCAGCCCGCTGCATGTCCTGCGTTGCGATAAAATTACTCAGCACTTCCGGCATCCCGCCGAGCACGATATATTTGCGGAAATGGTCTTCAAATTTATGCGCGATCGCGTCCGGCAACGGTTCAGACAACCCGACCGTACCCGCATATTCGGCCAACTGCGAAGCGGCCGCCTGTAAATATTCCGAGAAGGAGCACGGATGCAACTCCATAAAGTTGACCTTCCCCACCGGGAAGCCCACCTGTGCGGAAAGCGTGATACCCAGCAGAGAGCCGGCAGCGACAATCGCGTAGTCCGGTTTCTCCTCGCAAAAGTATTTGAGCGCATTAAGAGCCCGGGGCGATGCCTGTATCTCGTCAAGGATAATCAGCGTATTCTGCGGTTCGATCTTGACCTCGCCCAACACCGAAAGCTCCAGCAGTATCCTGTTCGGAGAAATGTCTTTCCCAAATACCGATGCAAGTCTGCTGTCCCGCTCGAAGTTGAAATACGCAACGTTCGAAAAGCACCGTTTGCCGAATTCCTGAAGAAGCCAGGTTTTCCCGCACTGCCGCACTCCACGCAAAATCAAAGGCTTGCGTTGTGGACAATCCTTCCAAGCCATCAGCTCTTTCATAAGGTCGCGTTCTATCATGGCAGCACCTCCTTTCATACTTTAATATATCCATAATGCCGCATATTTCAACATATTATCTATCTAAAATGCAATATTATTCACATTTATGCCACATATTAACGTATTGCAATCACTTCTTCGATCGGCTTTTCTTCCTTTTATACTGGGAGTAGAATATCTTACGCTCACCGGAGGGGGTAACGTCGTCAGGATCGTTCTTGGCAAGATAGCTGAGCTGCTTGTATACCTTGTCGTACTGCTCCTGATACTCCGGCGTGCCGCGCCTTATGATGATGCCGTTCTCCTGTTTCCCTCCGCTTGGATCCTTATCGCATGCCCATACCAGATCCTTGGCCTCTTCAGCATCAACCCCTATTGCTCTCCCCCAGTGGGCCACCATCGCCTCGACAATGGGCTTGTAGCACTGCTTCACGGAGGCGTTGACGATTACAGCAACATGGGCATGCGGATGCTCTGATGTTAACTGTTCGCGTCTGACCACATACTGGGGATCCAGTCCTTTTCTGCTGAGTTCTCTGGTGAACGTCCTCATCGCGGTGGACAGGTTTTCGTTATTGGGATCTTGGGCTTGGTATCTCGAATATCGCAGATCCATTCTGACTATCATCACCTTGGTATGTCTGTCGATGGTACGGTCTAACAGCTCCTGGTTCTTCTGAAGCTGGTTGCAGTTGTAGTCAAGCGGCTTGCTGTCTCCGATGACCGTATGTCCGTTGAACTCGGATGTGGTTACTACTTTGTTTTTAGCCATGTTGTACTCCTGTTGATAATGGTTGGTTGTGTTATGACTTGGGTTATGTATCTTAAGATGTGGACTCTACCATAATATGGTGGATAGCAAGAAGATGAGTTATGGGTATTATTTGAAAGTAACCCAGCTGGAAAAAGACCGAATTGGCTGAAAAACAAACGGAGCGGCCGATAAAATACCGCTGTTCCATCTGTGTTTTTCCCGACTGAGTTAGGTCTATCTGCATGCCGGAGTCAACTCAATCAGTTGTGTCTGGTAGATGCCAGTTCCTTTTCTGTGGAAGAGGTGAATGTAAGAGGATGTTGCTCCTGATGTTCATATTTGACGATCAGCGACCTGCCGGAACATTCCCCGGCAACCACCTTGAGGCCGACGATGTCGGCAAGCGATTGCGGAATCTCTGCGCCAGTCAATCAATCCGCTATGCATCCCCATGAAACGCTATTCCACTTGAGTTTCCCTATCTGGAATTCTGCAAAGCACCTGATCCGGCACTTCGGCAATATTTAGACCATTTGGAGTTGACTCAATGGTGAAGCGTTCTTTGAATTGTACCGGCAGTTTTTCCCAAATATAACTATTGGGGAAATCAGGATGCGGCATCAAAGCAAATTGATATTCGCAATCGCTCCGCAACCACGCTGGCAGTGGTGTCCCCGCAAGATCGCGGTTAAAAATCACCACTATCCCGATTTCGCGTGCTCGACATTCGGCAATCGCCATCTTGAAATTCGTTTGTGCAGCCGCCCCATCAAAGAAATTATTGGAGTCGAACACCACCACCTTGGGCACAGTTTGATCAAGCAACCCTCTCCAAATCTTCATGGCCGGTTCGCCTTGAGTCTGCATAAAACGATCATCCGCAATGTTGCCGGATGGAAACTTCGGATAATTTTTCGTTCGACCCTCCGATGCACAAATCAGCAGATTCAAGTTGTCCCATCCGGAATATCGTTCGAACAGTTCATGACCAGCGTTGCGATCAGTTGCAAACAACCGACAAAAACCGCCACGTTTTACGCCGGAAAACTCTTCGACTACCGTCACATCTCCGCCATCGACAAAGTCCTTTATTATGCCGACCTTAGTCGCCGTGGCATCACAGTCGACCAAGCCGAATCGTTCGATTTTCAGTTGCTCGGGGATTGCCACATGTTTGGCTGCCAACGCAATGAACTTCGATTGTGGGATATCATACCATTTCTCAAGGCTCCCCGCTGCAATCACCGAGAGTTGCATCCCCGCGCGACTAAATTTGTCTATCGCCCGAACCGCTTTGGCCACGCCAAGCCAAGCTCCGCCATGAACGGCATACTCCGGGAGGAGCACCCAGAAAAGCCGACGGTTTCGAAATTGCTCAATATTTACCTTTTCAAACTCGTCATCGCCATCAGGAAAAGCATATATTGAAAAATCCCTGTTTGCGCCACTAACTTTGTCGGTGACCACCGCCCAATCAATGTTATCTGTCAAGAAAACATCTTGGCTGTTTGTATTTTCAGAATGCCACCAAAGCGGGGTTCGCGGCCGCCGTATAACCGGCAACACAAAACCATGACATTGGGCGGCTTCCATATGTAAAAATACATGATGTCCGCAAAAATCCTCGATTTTTCCAAAGTGGTGATACTCACCCATGGCTTCACGGAATATAATCGTATCATTTGAGATAGGGGGTATATAGTCAGGAAAAAATTTAAACGACCTTTCACGCCAGAAGTCGCGCTTTTTTTCAGCTAAACGACAATACAATGAAGCACCACACTCGACATCTTTCTCGTAATAATAGGGATCATTCCAAAACATAATGCCCTGATTACACCCCCAAAGCCTGATCATTGCGAAACGGGAACAAAAGTTAATGTATATGGAGGTTGGCGCCACGTACACAAGCGGGCCACAATTGGGACCAATATTTGTACTGTCAATTATTGTGTTTAGCCTTGGGAGACAAATCTTACCCGGAGCCAGGCAATTGCTTTCAACAAATGTTTCCATCGAGGCTGTTCCAAGCACGCTCCATCCAAAGAAGTCAGCAGCAGCACATCGATATAGAAACTCTTCGAAAGCGATATCACGCCTAATCCCCATGTATGGTAAAATCATTTCCCGCGCTGATGCAGCAACCTTTTTCAACTCATCTATCTTAAAGTGATCAGATATAACCACCGATTGACTTTGAACAAAAGCCAATTCTGAGGCCAAGGACTTCTGGGATTCTAAAACCATTGTAACTATTCCTCCTTTTCATCAGGCCCATTATTGAGCCATTCGATAAAACTTTTATATACAATGCGCACTGCTCCATTACGGCCTGGAGTGAGTTTCCGGATTTTAAAGCATCCAGCTTTAATCAGCCGATTGATGGTATCTAGCGAAACCGCTGCCTTGTCTGCGGCCTCATTTTTGGTTAGCAACAACCGTCCATTCTCTTCGTCGTTATGCTCTTCATCTCGACAGAGCATTTCCAGCGACATTCCGAATGGCTTTAATAAACCTTCTACAGCCACACGGATTTCCTTTGGGATTCTTTCCAACATCTTTGTAATCATTGTCATCCTCCTTTATTTATTAGATGATACCATTACGATACATGAAGTCTTAAGCAATTTACAACTAAAGTTTTCGCTGCTCCAATCAACGAAAATTAAAATCAAAAAATCTTTATTTGCCACCTCAAATTACCTTGCCTAAAATCAGTTATTGTGATATTTTTATACCAAACACGAAAGAGTAATATGCCTACTCCAAAACCAAACAGGGCCGAAGAACTTGCGTCTTGGCTATGGGAGCACAAACGGGAACTGATTGCTATGCAAACCCGTTTCGATGATATTAAAAAAAAGCTATCCTGCAACGGCAGTTTTGTCCTTACCCCAATATGGGAAAAATATCATATTTACTTTGCGTTGAACCCAGAATACGTCGAACAATTATTAAAGGCACTATGTGATTATGCTATCCCAATCGGGGACGAGACTAGCGCTGCCGATTGGCTTGCTAATTGCCCAATAGATACCCGCGTCCAAACGGAAGAGACAAAAGATACTGCTTGCTGGCAGATAAGTAAGAGGCTCATCCGGTTAGTGGAGAAGGGGCAAGAGGAAAAACTCAAATACGCCAAGGATTCAAGCTCGTCACAATCTTCCCACAAGATCACCTTATTATACGATGAAATTATTCCTATTTTGAACCAATCTTTCCTCCAGGGATTAGTCGACTTTGCAGAAAAAGAACTACCGAAAATCTTAAAGAGGAATGAGCTGAATCACAATGCCGAATGTCAGAGAGCAAAATTGATGGAAGCATTGTCCCGCAAGGCAGATACCGAAGAATCGATAACAAAAAAGATTGAATGTATTCGCTATTATCTCAGAAAATTGAAGAAATATTGCCCCAATACCCCCCCTTACACTAGCATCAAGATACTATCAAAAAAGGAAGTCGTTCGTAACTTTTTTGAAGAAATTGAAACAAATCCGGGAATGAAGGCTTGGCATAAGGAGATAGAAAAACTGCAAGAGAATCCCAACCCTCTGTTATCTGCGTGGAGCAAAGGATATGACCGCAAGCAGAAAGAAAATCCTATATCGCCAATCATAGGGTTGCTGCGCATAGCGGTTTGGGCCGAAATTTGTCGGCATTATAAAGAAGAGAACAAATAGGCGAGTGCATCGGGTTTATCATTTTGTCCACCAATTCCCGGCCCAATACCTAAGCTGGCGACTGAACGTCAATAAAGACATAGCAATCCTGTTCCGCTGGAACGAGTGTGAATAGCTGTATTGAACCGGGGGAAAAGCGTGTATTTCGCATACTTCTCTCCCGGTATTTTCGATAAAAATTCGGTGCGGTTTGACTTCCGCTCCACAGACATAAATAAAAGATTGAAGGTAAATTTGAAAAACCGGTATTCCGGTGATATGATATAGCGTAAACAAAAATCGAATACGTATCGTCGAGCGTGGTTTGACTCGGAAAACGCCAAATTTCAGCAAAGACCACCAGCCCGGCATCAGCGTCCATGGATTGGGCGCCTCTTGCCCGCATGGTCTTTCAGGTATTGGCGTACCTCCGAGTCGAGTGCGGCGGGGGGCGCCTTCTTTTATACCCCTACCGGAACGTCAACAATGAAAAGGGGGAACCTTGAATGAGCAACAGTGTGGTGGAATCTGGAACGGTAGTGTCGGGTGCTGTCCTTGTCGACAGCGACGTGCAGCAGGTTTACGGAACGGCAGTGGACACCGTGGTCAGCAGCGGCGGAGAGCAGGATATCTATTCCGGCGGAATCGCCAGTGGAACAACCATATACAACGGCGGGGAATTGTATGTCTCCAGCGGAGGAGTTGTTCGGGATACAACGGTAATATCGGGAGGAATATTGCGAGCATATTATGCAGGTACAGAACAACACGCCTCAGCCGTGGCTTACGATACTATAATCTCGGGAGGAAGCTGCGATTGGAGCGGATATATGTATAACGTTTTGATCATCAGTGGTAGCTTGTGTGTGGACCTAGCATATAATGTGACTATTGAGGGCAGTTGTACCCTGGAAGGACAATATGCCAATATAACCTGTAAAGGTAATGCATACATCGGGAGCGGGGACTTCGGCGCGGCATACATCAAGATAGAACAGAACAGTTTTACAGAGATCATGGGTGACACATGGACGGAGGCGAAAATCGGTACATTGGATATTGAGACCGATTCAACGCTTATATTGGGATTACGTTCAGACTATAGCAGTGTCAATATGGTAAACCTCAGCGGCAAGTTGTTATTTAAGTCTTGTCTTCCCGAAGACGATAATTATCATGATTGGGTTTCTGGGGTCAGTATATCCATCCTCAATTTTGACCTCGAGAACATGAGTGAGGCGACACCATACGTAGACGACCTAAACGCTTTTGAAGTCGGCGAATTTCAGATCACGGTCGGAAGCGACATCGTATGTGGCGAATATGTACTGGCCGACGGGGTCTATGCACTGCCATCCCGCTTTACCCTCTACACCACGACTTTCGTATACAACCTGTCCACCGGCACCAGCCTGACCGTGGGGGATGAGACTTATCTGGTCGAGCAGGAGGACAACGCGCTGGTGCTTACCATCATCGGCAAATACAAGAGCAAATCAGGCGTGGTGGACTCCGACGACAACGTCGTGTTGATTGCGTCCAACTGCACGGTGTCAAGCCTGTTGACCGGGGCATCTGAGAGCATTTCCGGGTCTGTGACCATGACGGTCGATCTGCTCGGCAACTCCACCGCCAACATCTACGGCGGCGGCAACAACGTGAACGTTGGAAAAAACATCGATATGAGCATCACCGGCGGAGCCTATCAGGGGATGATCTACGGCGGCAGCCGGGCTTACGATATGGACATCGCGGTCGGCGGCGACATCAGTCTGACCGTCAGTGGCGACGTGTACCACAACGATAACATAAAGCTGCTGAAATACGGGGCGAGTGCGTGGATCGTCGGCGGAGGAGCCGCCGCCAACGGCGGCACCGTGACCGGTGAAGATGTCAGCACCTCTATCGAAGGCGGCCAACTGGGGCGCCTCGTCGGCGGGGCGCAGGCCGACGGCGACGGCAGTCTGGCCACGGTGGCATCGACGGAAATCACCATCAGCAACGCCACGTTCTCCGGCGATGTCTTCGGCGGCGGATACGCCCACGACGGCGGCGAAAGCGTGGTATCGGGAGATGTTTCCATAACCTTCGACACCTCCGATGGCAGCATGGTTACGGTTCTGGGCAACATCTACGCCGGCGGAGCCAACCCGCAGCACGGTTCGAAGGGCGGCAGTTCGATCGTCGAAGGTGACACCACCATCATTTTCACCGGATCTGGCGACTATCTGGCAGTCGGCATGGTCTCAGGCGACGGCAAAGTCGAGGGCACGGTGTATGGAATCAAGACTTTGAGCTTCGTCGATTTCACCGGCTACTTTATCGCGTCAGTCAGCAACTTCGACGTTCTCAGCTTCAGCGGCGACACCGTAATGGAGTACAGCGGCGACTACACCGCGTCCACCATCGACTTTGATCTGACCGGACGCACGGAGGTGGAATGCTTCGCCGACGGTTTCGGCTTCACCGATGGCGGTGAAAACCTGCTGAAGATCGAGCTCGGCGACAGCACCGGCAGCTACGACCTGATGACCAGCGGCGACGAAGATGTGCTCGAAGGTCTCCAGATCGAGCTGTACAAAGACGGCACTCTCTACGCCAATTTCGAGTACGGCGACAGCGCCAAAGGCTATACGGTGAAAGTGGACGACGGCGTGCTGGCATTGATAGGATAATCTGGTTCCCCTGGGCTCGTGGGCGGCTGGCTTCAACTACCATCCGTTCCCGAGTTTTATATCCAGGTGGTACCTTCAATGAGTTAAAATTTTTAATGCGTCACCATTATCTCGTTCTTGTAATTATGCTCTTTCAACATTTGAATGTTGACGTTTGAAAGGTCTGGCCAAACCAACACATCTCCCCCGACGAAATCATTACATTGCTGTATTTCGAATTTTCTAAATACTTGTTTTTGTGGGAAATTTAATTTATAACATCCGTTCCATAGTATAATTCCCTTGTTTTTTTCTACTGCAATTATTATACCCCAATGGGAAGAAGGCGTCTTCATGAGCATTCCGGCTCTATCTATTTCACAAAAAGCCGGAATTCCTTCATAATTACTTTCAAGGTAAATTATGTTAGAACAGGTATTCTTGTCTCGAATAATATCAGTCAAGAGATTCATGTCGTCGGGGATTGAATTCTGGTTCAAAAAGACAGCCACCCCATAACGGTTTTTGCCTCTGAATGAATATGGCATCATCAAGAGACGTTTTTCCGTCCCTCGATCAACCCAACGCACATCCACAAAAGCAAAAGGATTACGACCAACGAATGTTTCTATGAAATCCCCGGAGAGAGTGACATCAAGTTCAGTAAATATCTGATCACGAAATACCAGCTTGCTCGTAGACGCATTGATCATGCGAGAGATTTGAATCTTTGAATCACATATTGCTATATTTTTATGTGACAGTAATATGTATCCGGTCATGAACAGCATAACACCAACGAGTACACTATTGATAATTATTTTTTTACACATATCTTATCCTTTGCTTGGCCGCTTAACATACTATCCACCATTGCAGCTGGCAAGCAACCCACATGACGCACAACATGTGGTGATTGCAATTGATAATTTCATGATACTCCCCATAATTTAAGTTTTTGTTCCGCAAGGGCTATTGCCGTCAATCACTGCTGTCATTACTGGAATGGACGTTCTGAATCGCAATACGCCGCTTGTCCGGGCCTAAAATATACAACTCCCCTTCCTTGGTATATTCAAATTCAAAAACAACGCTCTGGTAATATCCCCAGGTGGATTCCGAGAAAAATCCCCATTGCTTATCCGATGGTATGTAATCAAGCACATCTATATTGAATTTAACGGCATTCGCCAATAATACGAAATTCTCGCAGTTAATATTGCAAACAGCATTCGGTTCAATAATTTGACTCCCATTATCTGTTTTAACAGTAATTTCCCTTGCAGACAAGTTATTTACCTTTGAAATCATCTCAACCGGACAACTGATACATCCGGCTAAAAACAACGCAAAAACTGAAAATATGTATTTTTTCATCTTGCAGTCCATTGTTCTCCCGGGCTCGGACTTGATGTCTGGGCCCAAACAATTTATTTTATAAACGATCTTCGGCAAAGACCCTAATGACTTTATGCGTTGATAAATAAAACATCAACAGTCCATAGACTACGCCGGATAGCAATGCAGATATGACGTATAAAGAAATAAGGGAGATATAATTGTCACTCTTGAATACGACAGCCACCTCACGATAGTCGTAAACCGATACCAATATTTCCAAAATTACTATAAAAACAGGATTGAACAATATGCTTATCAGGCTTCCTAAAATGCCGATAAAAAGTCCCTTTATGATAAATACATGAAAAGGCGCTTTATTTTTTACATGACAAAATATATAGTCCTTCGAAAAGAAGGGTTTTGGCAGGCCGAAGATTTTCCTGACAACCACCACGCACAGTCCACACCAGAAAATGGCAATAGGGTAAAATATCAGTGGCAGAAACGTGTTCTGATAATCAAGCATAGTATAAGGAAACCCGAACGCACCCACCGTGGTACCGATAACAGGGTCAGGGTATACTTGACAAAGCAAGGACGCGACACAAATCATACGCCCATTCCACTCTCCGAACCAAAAGATCACAATCATGAAGAAATAACAAAATATTCCTATGATGAAACTGACTTTATTGCGACCGATAAATGACAATGCCCTGGATTTCATGTTTCGATTACCATCAATTTATAATCCCCAACAGACATTTCCTCACTGCTTGTCAGGTGGGAATCAATCGTTTTATATAATACTACGCGTAACGCAATGACGTAAAATATCATGGCGGAAGAACGATTGCAACCCACGGATGTAACATTCCACATTGATTTTGAGAAGAAGGCGTTGCTGTGCGGAGTCCTTGATTTGCGAGATCAAGCTGATGAGGCAAAAAAAGATACGGCATCACGCCGTATCTTGATGGGGCTCAGCCCCAGACCCGCCAGCAGATGTCGTCGCCGTGGTTCAGACGGTCGGCGATGGTTTGTTCGAGCATCCACAACAGGTTGTCGCAGTTGTCGAACTCACCGGTCAGACAGCCCGAGACGAACTCGTGGCAGTTGTTCAGCGCCGGATGGTAGTTCGTCTTGAGGCCCAGCATCCGCAGCGCCCGCTTCGCAACCTTCCGGCTACCGAGCGGGACTTCGGTCGATTCGTCGCACGCCACGTAGATGCTGATCCCGGTCCGGGCCGGAGTCGAGTTCAGGAATTCGTCCGGCGTCACCAGCTTCACTTTGCCGTCGCTGCCGAGCTCAACGATCCGGTTGTTACCAACATATATCCCGGTGTGGTCGAACAGCCCAAAGTCGAGATCGCAGCGCACCACGCTGCCGCGCACCGGCTCCACCGAGTCGAACAGCACATGCTTGGCGAGGCTGTCGAACAGCCCTCCGACCGGCCCCATGGTCAGTACATCCCATAATCCCATGAGTCACCTCCACGCGACTGGCGATTTGCCGTCGAGTCCGAACAGCCGGGTGATCTTCCGGTGGCTCAGGTCGGCTCTGGCCGGAGTGTACTTCTTGGACACCTCGGTTAACGCGTTGAGCAGGCTCCACTTGGTCGGCTCTGCGAACTCGTCGTGTCGCGATTGCTTGAACTCATGCCATACCGTGAGCACGTCGCAGCTTGGAATCGCGTCGAGCTCGGCCGCCCGGATGATGCAGGCTCTTGCCAGGTTGTCGCTGACCTCCATGAGCCGCAGATCGGCGGCCACCGTCTCCAGCGTCAGGAACTCGTTCTCAAGGTTATCCATCGCCATCCCCACCAGCCAGGTCAGGTCGATCCGGCTGGTGTGACGGCGCTTGAGAACCATGCTGCCGCCGAACGCGAGGTTCGAGCAGCAAATGACCGAGATCCCTGCGGTAAGCCCCACCGCCAACGTCCGGTCGTGGCTGTTGCGCAGCCCGATGCAGCGTGTCCATTCGGGCGAATTGGTCCGGTTGATCCGCATCACTCCGAACATCTTCCGTCCGTCTCTGGCCAGCCCGTATTCTTCGTTCAACATCTCCCAGCCGTGGTCTTTCACCACCCCGGTCACCGCGTCGATCACCTCGACATGCGGCACCGGATGCCAGCTTGCGGTGGCCTCCGGAGTGGGCACCATTGCGATCTCGTTGCGGGTTGCGTATTTTGCTTTACTGTCTATCATCAACATAGTTTACCTCCAGTTTCTGCATTTGTCTGAATAGGGGCACGCCGCACATGAAAACGAAGTCTCGCACGGCAGGAACACCCCCTTGTTTACGGCTTCATCGACTTTCTTTGCCAATAGCTCGAACCGGCGGAAGTCTTCGCCGGTCCGGGTGGTCCAGTGGCTCGTAAAGCTTGGATTTTTGGTCTTGGTCACCACGTCGAACCGGAACAGCGGATTTTCTCCGTGCTCCTTGGCATAGGCGTAGCAGAACGCGGTGGCCTGCAGGTCATGCCCGGCCTTGCCGACCGTCCACTTCGCGGCGGCGGTCTTCCAGTCCACGATAACGGTCGAGCCGCCGTCATTCAGCAGCAGATCGTACTCGCCGATCAGCGGACGGCTCAACCCCGGCACCTCTACCTTAAACGGCACCGCCACGCCGGAGACATGGTCGGTGTCGAGCCAGTTTTCGCGGGCCGTCGCCAGCATCTTCATCCCGGTGTTCAGCATCGAGTCGAAGTCCTCGCCCGATTTGAACACAAGGTTCGGTGTCGCCTCCACTTCAAGCTTGAACACGTCACGGAACACGTCGAAGAACCCGTTGTCCAGATGCATTGCGTAGTATGACATCGCCGCGTGAAACGCTCTCCCGAACGCGAAACAGGCCGAACTGCTTTCGGATTCGGCCCGGTCCACGTAGCGGAAGCGGTACTGCAATGAGCAGTTCAAGTAGGTGCTGATCGCGGAATATGACCAGTGCGGCAGCTTTCGTAGCTCGTCCAGCGTCATGCCGCCCTCCAATCTTTGATGATCTGAGAGCACTGGTTGCGGGTCAGCTGCCGGATGTCCGGAACGTTAAACTGACCCGCGATCTGCTGCGGAGTCACGCCCTTTGCCCTGGCCAGATCGAGCAGATATTTGAGCTGCTTTCCACTGGCCAACCCGCTCTGTGAGTAACCGGTTTGAGGTAGTGGTTTTGGGGTATTCTGAGCAGAATTTCCCCCGTGATTCACGGAGGTTTTCCCGTTCAATTCGGCCTCGACCGAATCCCTGACCGTTTGAAAGGTTTCGTGGATCCGCCCCCGGAGCTGCTCCGGACTCAGACCGTCCGGCAGTTCGACTTCTATCGAGGCGTGATACGACTGCGAAGAGTACTCCCCCTCCGCCGGCACCTTCTTCGAATACGATGCGTTGAGTTTCAACATGGTAACCTCCTTTACACCGCTGCACGGATGCGTTCGATGGCGCGTCTGGCCTGAACGTACTCACGCTCTTTCTGTTTCTGGGCAAGCGCCGCTTCCTTGAGCTTGCGTGACAGCTGCGCCGAGGAGTCGAACAGCGTCTTCAGGTTCTGCCGCAACTCCTCGATCCCGGCGTTCAGTTCGTCCAGAGGCTCCGATTCGATCTTCTTGGCTTCATCCATCTTGTAAATCTCCTTGTTTACGGGTTTATTGGTTTCGTCAACATTTTCCGGAACTTCGACCGTCTCTTTGGCGACCTCCCGGCTCGCAGGAGCGGCCGGAGCGTCAAGTTTTTTCATAACCTTGACCGGCATCGCCACGAACACGCCCATACCGCCTTCCGCCAGAACCGGGGCGTAATCGCGGCTGCCGGTCTTTATTGTGGAGTAACCAAGCTTCAGCATCCGCAGCAGGATCGGCTTGTTCATCGCCAAGGACGGAGTGCCCGTGATGCTCGCCGGAGTCTCCAGCCTCAGTTCTGGGAAGGCGTTCGCAAGAATCGTCACCACGCCAGCCGAACCGTTCAGCTCGATGGCGTTGACTCGGCCGCTATTCGGAACCGTGTTCAGGAACTCGATCACCGCCTTCGGATCGTTGAACGTGATGGAGCCGTCGAGCGACTCTTGGCGCGGGATGATGTGCTTCCAGGCAGGGAAATTGCCTTCGACCGCCGGAGCATACCACTCAAAGCTGCCGACTTCCATACAGAACATCGTGGTACCCGCTTGTGTCCAGACGTTTATCTTGGTTTCACCGGTGGGCTTGGCCGCTAGGAGCGCAACTGGGAACGGTAGCGTGAGGTCCTGCGCCAGCGCATTCGGCATCGGGATATGGAGCAGCTGTTTGCCGTCGGTGGCGGTTAGTCCGTGACAGCTCAGGTTGACGCCGCGCAAATGCTTCCGCGGCTCGTGCCGGTCGATCACTGCAGAAGCTTCGATCAGTGCCGCCGCGAAGTCGTCTGGCAGTCCGACGCAGACCGCATCCTCCGGCACGTTCTCCAGTTCCGGCCACGGCTCGGTAGAGTTGCGCATCCCGATCCGGCGCTCGTGACCGTGAACCGTAGTGTACACTCCGACCTCGTCGCCCTCGATCCTGAGTTCGACCGTGCCCCGTCGACCACCACCTATCGCCTGTTTTATGGCGGTCAAGGCGACTACTGCCAGAAACGGCTCCGTTCCCTCGGCCTCCAGCGAGATAGTGACCTGTTTTTTGCCGTCGCAGGCTTCGAGTACCGCGACGCTGTCGCGCCCGGCGATCCTGATCCGGTCCGACACCTTTCCCAACGCCTTCAGTGCGTCGGCCAACTGAGATTTAGCGACCTTCATGATTCATTCCTCCACGGTTGATGGTTAAAAAAACAGGCCCCACGGCGTCGAGACGCCGAGGGACCTATTGAAAGAAAAGATGCATCCGGAATACGCCGGGACTCCGAGCCCGACCGAACGGCCGACAGTATCCGGTCCTTCGTTCAAGAACTTGGCGTTTCCCGAGAGCGGACCCGCTACCTTACCCCATCCGCCGACTTCAGCGGACAAAGCTCGGCCCAAGCTAGAAGCCCGGCAATACCCTGGATGCAAATATTACATTAGAGTCAAATGAAGAAGCCCCGGAACGAATCTTCGTCCCGGAGCTTCACTTTGGTAATATATATTTATAAATCTTTGAATGACAATTTCGCAATAACATCATAAATGTTAAGAAAATTGTTTCGTCAGCATCGTATTATGATTGGAAAAACACGAATTGGTGTGTTATGTTTTAATCAAATGGGTTAAGTCCATATTTTTGCGCCGAACAGGGAGGCTCCGCGCAAGCAGCAGATCCGTCAAACCCGGCGGTGAAGATGAACCGTAGAGGAAAGATGATTTGTAGGCCAACAACACGGGGGAAGGGAACATGCGTATCATTGGTATTGATCCGGCATGGAGTTCGCAAAATCCATCGGCGGTGGTCCTTATAGAAGGCGAACAAGACGATTGGCGGTGTACCAGGCTTGCTCCATCCGCAGAACTGTTCTGCCGCGATGAGTCTTCTGTCAGCTCAATGTTTCGGCGCGGGGTACATGGCGGCAGGTTGGATTTGGGCGCAATCCTCCACGAAACAGGAGAAGTTTCAGTTATCGTTGTAGATATGCCGCTCGCGCGGGATGGCAATGTCTATGGAACGCGGGCAGCTGATAGGCAGGTATCGCGAACCTTCGCGTCCGCGGGGTGCCCGACGTATACTCCCAACGCAAAATTACATCGAGAGTTGGGGGATATAAGTAACTCTGTTTTGGCTGTAGCCGACAGCAACGGATATTGTTTCAATGATAAACTCATCGAGACTTATCCTCATCCGGCGATTTTGTCTCTTTTGAACATTCAATATAGGTTGCCATATAAGGTCAACAAACGCGCACATTATTGGCCTGATATTCATCAACCTTTCGAGCTGAAGTCTCAATTGGTTGAAAACATGTTGTCGCTTCGAAATAGCATCAAGAATAAAATAGCATTGCCTTCGGAATTTACATTTGATGCGGGAATGCCATACAGTACCTTAAAAATTTATGAAGATATTCTTGATGCCTTGGTTTGCGCATGGGTTGGTATAGAGTATTTGAATAATCGTTGTTGCCGTTTCGGAGATGATAATACAACAATCTGGATTCCGGAACAATGGTAATTATTACCTCGGTAATGTGCTATAGCTATAATTGAAATAATTTCTATAAAGAAGAAGCGAAATCAGTTATGAGTTAGGATGGCCAGGGCGATGTCGATCGAACTCGACGAAGCTTGGCAGACCGAATCAAAGGTGTACATCGCAATTTGAGTGCAATGGTTCCGGGGAATTTACAGAAAATTCGTTACGTAGCCGCATAAATCTAAATTAGAAGGTGATATATATGGGATTTTTAGAGAAGCTTGCGCCGCATCACAAGGAGCTTAAAAAATATTATATTGCTTCATTCATTTTGGCTGTGACCCTCCTGGGCGCGAGGTTCGGCATAATTGATCCCGACTCATCAATTCCCATCATTGGTGTAAAAGTCGTGCCCGCTTATTTTCTGGGCTCCTTAGCCGCTATTACCCTGTGTGCCTATATATTTTGTCTCTCAAAAATCTTCACCGCAGCCAAGGTGGTTGACAAGTTTCCTATTGTTGCGGTTATAATTTTAACAATAATTAATGGTATCGCAATAGTTTGTTTTATAACCTTTTATATCCCGTTACATATGATAGTTGAAACGATATTATTTTTAGTGTGTGGTTTTATCATTGGAACTATTGTATCCTGGACAATTTCCGGCTTCTTTTACATCCGAAGCTCTAAAGAGATGATGGAAAAATGGTTGCCTCGAGTGCCGTTCGCGATCGCCTGTACGTGGAGAGCGGCAAAGTGGTTGCCTTTGTTCATTGTTGCTATTATTCTTTTTGCTTTGATTTATCACTTCTGTTTCTTTCCGTATCGTCATGGTTGGTTAATCTCTTTTTCTATTGGACTAAGCTTAGCGCTTATTGATATTATAAGCAACCTTATCTTGTTTGGTGTGGCAATCATCTTTAGTATAGGTAGGTTAAGGAAATATGCTATAAGAAAAATTAAAATCTTTGAGTCAGCAATGGAAATACATGATCGAGATTATTTATTATTCGGACATGGGGAAAAACCTACGCTTTCTAATCAACCGTTGATCATATTAGCTACCCGGATTGGTAGTGCAGATATAGTTTTGTCGCTACTAAAAGCGGGAGAGAACCCTGATACTCAAGACGCACTCGGTTGGACTGCGCTTATGTATGCTGCGGCAGAAGATTATATTGAGATAGTCAAGTTGATGATAGAATACGGAGCTAATGTAAATATCGAAAATGTCTATGGAAGGACAGCTCTACATTTTGCCTCTAGATATGGATTCACGGAAATTGTCAAAATATTGATAGCACACAAGGCAATTGTTAATGCGCTTAACGATCATACTGGCTTATCTCCTTTGTTTATTGCAATAGAAAACGGCCATGTTGATGTTGTGAAAGCTTTATTAGCGGGAGGTGCCGATATCAATTTAAAAAACCGTAAAAATCAAACGGCTTTAGAGGATGCTGAAACAAAGCGAATGTTTGAGATTGCAAAACTATTAAGAGTTCATTTGAGAAAAACAGAGCATCCGAAACCGCACACTTTTTTAGATTCTGCTTTAGATTCTGCCCGCAAATAATTTGGGCTTGGCTGAAAGATCAATTCTCCCGATAGCGGTGAATAATCACATTTTACGATAATGAGTCAGCGAATGAAATGTGCGCAATTTATCGGACGTTATCAAATTATTGTTCTGTAATATATTTATTTAATATTCGCGATGAACGATCTTTTGCTTCCTTTGTTAATCCAGGAGCGGTAGTAAGTCCATTTATAAATTCAGCGATATCCTGCACGCCATCTGGTCCATCATCATCTAAAGAGATTTCCTCTTCTACATATATTTGGAACAGAGCTTCTATCGCCTCTTCTATATTTTCCCTAGTAATGAAATACTTGTTAATCAATAATAATGTTTTTGTAAGAAACATATGTTCTAATGAAAATGCAACAAAATCATCATTTCTTATATTTAAAGATGCCAAATCAATTGATCTTGTGATATTTAAAATACCTGAATTAATACATTCCAAACAATCTGAGTTTTTTTCTTTCTTTCTTTCTTCCTCAGAAATCTAGAGTACCTCAGATGGAATTTTGCCTTTTGATGTAAAAATTGATAGCTGTCACAAAGGATAGGAAATATTTTGTTATAAATGCAATATAATAAAGCAATAGATCCTCCATGATATTTATTTACAAAAATTGATTGTATTTTATCGAAGAAGTAATATTCTTTTGCCTTTTGATGAAAAATATATTCATGCTTGTTTGCAAAATTCTTAAAATCCATAATAATATCATAATAAGTTTGAGCAATTAGTTCATAATTGCTCTCCTCATTACTGAACTCCTGCAAACATTTTAAGAGCCAATATTTTGAATTCACGACAAACAAAAAGCCTGAATCATTATCGAATTGTGGTGTAAAATAATCTCTCTCAATAACATTACCCTGAGCATTTCCTATCCCAATAGGTGTTGTGTATGATATTTTTGTAAGTGACTCATCGATATTAAAATAAATAGCGCGTTCAGCATCTATCGAATCCTCTGTCGCAATCATAATCATAGCTTTAAGGTATGATCCATTTTCATTATTTATATCTAATAATGGAAACTTTATATCTTTTCTAATTTTAGTTGGTAAACTTTTTTCAACCCGTGCTAAGTAATCAAAAATCTGCTGGGATGGGCTATAACTAATTAAACTTAGTTGACCTACCAATGTATTAAAGTTTATAGTTTCATCTTTATCAAAATGATTTTTCAGCTCATATATATGATAAAATTCGTTTGGTTGCATCTCATTATTTCTCAACCTGTTATTCTTAAAAAAGTATGAATCTGATTTTGAAATTGCAAAGACAAATACAACGTTGTTCTTTTTAAATTCAGCAATATCGCTATAGGAAGAATAACATAATTTTCTTATTTCTTCTTGCGAAACGCTATTGGAATCAAACACACAAATTATGTTTTTTGATTTTCTCAATTTTAATAATATGTTATGGTCAATATGCGAACTTGAGGGGAAAAAGTAAATTTTCCGACCCGAGAAGTAGCGAGTAATATCCAGCAAGCAAAATGTCTTTCCGCTAAAAAAGCTACCACATATAAAATAAATAGAATATTTACTGCTATTTATGCTTTCGATAATATTATTCGCAACCGTTCTTCGAATAAAAAAGCTCGGCAAGACAATATTTCTATTTGCTAAATCTGCAAAAATCGCCCCACCATTAAATAGCATTTCGTAGTTTCTAATACATGTAGGATTATTCTCAGATACTACAAAATTAAAATTAACAAAAAAATCTATTTTCTCAATATTTACGCTATTGTTTTTTACATTTCTATTCGCCAATTCAGAGTAGAGATGGTCCAGATCGTTCAAATCATTTACAATGACTAAGTGAGTTATTCCATGCTTTTGGAAACGCTTCTTGTCAATGATCGTCAGAGGTTCTCCTTCTATTGTGCTCTCATTGTAATATAAACAAATATTAACCTGTTCAAGTGTATCTATAAGCTGTGATTTTTGCTGCAATCCTGCATTTGCACAATAGATGAGATCAAATTCTTCATTAAGAGAACAGCCAATAAAGAGAATACTTTTTGACAAAAAGCAAGTTTTCATCATTAGTAACATGTCTTTATTGCTATAATCCATTAACATATTTATATATTGAGTTTTACTTAGTATGCAGTACTTAATATTACCTGTATTCAAGAACTTTTGAGCATCGCCATGCAGTTTATATATACAGGTTTGGGAATCAAGATATGAATGATTTTGATCTTCGTATGGTAAAATTACGCTGCTCTTTGTAATGACATTTCGTTCAATTGCATCATCGTAATTCAATGAAAGAATTATATTCCAATAACATTTCAACAACTCCTTCTTTTTATTAGGGAACTTTTCAACATTAACGAAATTTACTTCAAAATAATTATCAATAGATTTTGATAATTCTGTATATTTATTTTTATCACTATAATATTCCCATAAGATATCAGTAAATTCTGAAAAGGTCGACTTGGAAATAGCAGATAGATCACGTTCATTCAAATTTACATTTTGGCGAAAAATATCTAATAACTTGCTCCTTAATTCTTCTGTGCCAGGGACAACTCCATGGTTTGTTTTACATCCTAGAGAAAAACCGGCACCAAGGCATAAAACCAATCGGTTTTTTTGTATCAAATTAGAACAAATATTCACTATATTATTAAAATCATCCTGTATGTTTAACTGTAGAATATCCATACTCTTCACCTTCTGATAAAAAAGTTAGTTTTCTTATGCTTAAATCTAGATTTATTGCTTTGCTATTGGGGAATTATGTGTTTACCCTATAAGTTGCATAGCTTTTTTATTGATATGTCTGCGCTTGCCCCCTAGGTTGGACAACTTTTCATTGAAAGATAGGTGTAACGCCTTTGTTCTACTATAATCATTTAATTTCAGATTGCAAGCACTGAAATAGGCCTCATCTGGAGTTTTGTATTCCAGCGCCGAGTGAATCCGCCTGCTATTGTAAAAGGTCACATAGCGTGGCACGTCTCACCGCGATTCTTGGTATTAGGTGTCAGTTATGCGCGAAGTTAATGGCGGAAAAAGACGCGAATTGATGGATTCGGGCTGAGCTCAAAAAATGTATGCAAAATGTAGGCAATTTTTCAACTATTCCTGTGCAATCTGAGGGTAGAGAGTAAGAACTATTCTCATCCAAAAGATCCGCGGCCAATACCATGTCCAAGTCTATTGATTCCGAGACGCATAAAGACGCATAAGACGCATTTTTAAATATTCTTTAATATTGGAGTATACGGAAATACTTGTATCCGCGGTTGCTGGTGCCTCTACTACTTGGTACGGTTTTGCTTTTCGAAGCTTGGAAGACTTTACGCATGGCCTCCTGAAGTTCACATTGAATCTTGCGGTCGGATGCTATTGGCCAACCTTTCTGATCACATAACTGCTTAAAATTGAAAAGCAATGTAGCGCTGGTGATAGTATGATCGGGATCCGGGACAACATAGTTGCGGACAAAGTATTCGTAGGGATTTGCTCCGGCAATCAATTGCTCCACCGCATCCTGTTGGGTCTGTTGAATGGTAAGCCTTCCATGGTTTGCCAGCAGTTTTGCTGCCCCGGCTAGGGCAAAGTTGAGTATCCCACTGCCCTCCTCTTCGATGAGAAGCCGATCGAAGTTGGCAATACGTTTTTCTAAAGGCAATGGCTGTCGGTCGTAGCGGATGATCCGCAACCGACGCCGCCAGGCATCCGCATCGCCGTTGAAGCGAGGAACAAGGTCAGTATTGGCGGTAATGATCACGTTGAAGTCGCCAAACATTTCTAGCACGTCGTTCTTATTTTTGTACTCCGCAGTCAAACGGTCATTGCCAGTAAGAGCTTTCAGTCGCTGGGCCCCCTTGGTACTCAAGAAATCACCGTTAACATCCTTTGCCGCGAGCAATGTCTTACCAAGCGCACGACCGATTTCAAAGCGACCATTAAGGTTTTCGGTACGCAATTCGACGCTGTTATCCAATCCCACCAGCATTTCGATGATATTTGCCAGTGTCGATTTGCCTCCCCCGGCTGTGCCCGTAAGCATAAGGATGGTCTGCGAGAGATTGGTTCCCAATAGGCACTGGCCCATATACTGCTGTAATAAATCAATGTCGCTGGGGCTCATAGCTGAAGCAAGCAGTTCGTAGATAAATCTATGACATACAGCTTGAGCATCGTAGCTAACCGGTAATGCGTTTCTGCTGTGGAACGATGGGGAAAACGGGACTGGCTCCCACTTACCGGAAGATGAGAAAACCAGCATGGTATTGGATGCGTGAACGAAATCTCTGGAGCGTTCAACTTCCGGTATGTCCAACATGCTTACCAAAAACTTTGCGATCGCCTTGCATTGTGAGTATTGCAAAACAGCTTGAATCTCCTCGTCGTACTCGGGGCGATTCTTCCGTTCAGTTGAGATCAAATCGTAGATAGGCTTGATCAATTGGTCTTCAGTGATTTCACACCAACAGCCAGTATTGAGCGCATAGCGACAAAGCCTGCCATCGATTTTTCCCAAAGAAAGTGCCTTGATCGCTTTCTCGGCAAAGTAATGTTGATTGATTTTAAAGCTTGGTCTTGTCAAGAATGGACGTTCGTCATTGTCGGCAGTGTCGATGGCCGCCTTTAACTCTTCTTGCATTTTTATCTCCCATAATGTTTGGATGTTAACATGAATAGGAAATAATATACTCGACAATAATGGTCTGTCAAGCTAATGTATTATCCTTACAATAAAAGCATTACGCATAAAATGCCCGACCATGAAATAACTTGCGGCAAGCATGGATACCGCAGCATGGAGCAGAAAACGGCAATAACAATATTTAATTTTTCTTTAGAAGGCAACGAACCATATGGCCCGCAAAAATGATGTTCTAAAAATGTTCTAATTTTTGTTTTTAAAGCACCAAAAAGCAGGTTAAAGCAACTCGCCGCAGGGGATGAAGAAAAATGCGATCTTGAGGCCATTCTGAGCTCAAAATCGCTTGAAATAAGGATAAAAAAATGGTGGCCGGAGCCAGAATCGAACTGGCGACACGGGGATTTTCAGTCCCCTGCTCTACCAACTGAGCTATCCTGCCACTGACAACGCTTCTTAATAGACACCGTTTTGGTGAAAAATCAAATGCTCAACCTCATTTTTTGGCAAAAAAAACAAAAACGCTTCTTTTGTTCCGTTCACCGCTTTTCTTTTTTACGTTTTGGGATATATTATGAAACGTTGTGTGCCCGTAGCTCAGTTGGATAGAGCGTCTGCCTCCGGAGTAGAAGGTCGTGCGTTCGAATCGCACCGGGCATACCACCTCTTGGAAATCATCCGGCATCCTGAGTTAAGAACCAGTTGCCGGATTTCTTTTGCCGCCATATCCGTCCGGCGGCTTTATCATCTCCACTGTCGTCCATGCGGGCGCAGAATATTTTCAAAAAAGTTTGTCTATCCTAATTGACAAATCCAGCACCAGTGATTATATTAAATGTGCAAGCAAGAAACAGCGCGCCTGGCAAGCAATGGCCAGCCGTGCTTTTTTAAGGAAACAATAATTAGGCTAGGCTAACAATGAAACCGCAAATCAGCGAAAAACACCGAAAAGAACTGTTGCGCTTCCTGCTCTTGAAGACGGCGGCGGTCCGCGGCGGCGTGAAGCCGGGAGAATTGCTACGGGTTCGCCATTGTTATCGTGCCGAAAACATCGAAGGGTTCCGGTTCTGCCTTTACCGCAAGGACATCCTTGAAATCATGCAGCTGGATTATGTGGAGCTGCGGCAGGAGGCGAAAAGTTCGCTGATTCTCTTCTACCACCGGCACTCGCTGGCCGCCGGGCTGGCAATCCCCGAAAACCGTGCGCTGCTGAACCGGCTCGGCTATGCGGACGGTGGATATGACTCGCTTCTGGCGCAGTTGCGGCAGCGGTTCGTTCACGAGGCGATTCCGCATGAAGTCGGTTTGTTCATCGGCTATCCGGCCAAGGATGTGGCCGGTTTTCTCGAAAACCTCCCGCGCACTCCGGTTCACCGCGGCAGATGGCAGGTGTTCGGCGACGCGGCCGAATCCATATCGCTGATGCGCTTCTACCGTCAGGTGGAGCGGCTTGCACAGGGCGTGCTGGACACCTGCGAAGACCTGCAAACTTTTTTCAATCTTACATCGGACATAAACATAATAAACAGGAGAATGACAAATGGATGATGTGAAGGTGATTTACGGCAGTACCACTGGGGAAACCGAGAACGTTGCGCGTCAGATCGCCGCGGCATTCGGGACGGAACCGGTGAACATTGCAAATGCGACCGCGGCTGATTTCCGCGCAGCGCTGCTGATTCTGGGCAGTTCCACCTGGGGGTTCGGCGAACTTCAGGACGATTGGGTCAACGGCCTGGAACTGCTCACCGCCGCCGACCTCACCGGCAGAAAAGTGGCCGTGTTCGGGTTTGGCGACCAGAACGGATTTGCGGACACCTACTGCGACGCCATGGGCATTCTGGCGGCCAGGGCGCGAGCCGGGGGCGCTGAAATCGTCGGCAGGACTTCAACGGACGGTTACACCCACGCCAACTCGGCGGCGGAGGCGGACGGTACCTTCTGCGGACTCGCGCTGGATCAGACCAATGACGCCGAGCGCACCGCCGACCGCGTTGCCGACTGGATCGACGAACTGAAAAGCATCGCCCCGCAACTTCAGGACAAGACAATATGAAACTCCAGCTAATGGTTCTTTCGGGCATGATGCTGTTATCCGGATGCGTCGCACCCGACACCACCGGAACCGGTTCCGGTCCGGAGCCGGCGGCAGCCGTCAACGCCGTCCGCCCGGCCGGAGGCGGCATGCTGTCCGGATTGCAGCGGAAAAACTACGCCATGTTCATCGAAAATTTCTCCGCCGAACTGCGACAAGCCGTTCCGGAACCGGCATTCGAGAAACTTTGTGCCGACCTCCAGAGCAACCGCGATTCCATCAAGTCCTGGAATCTTCTGGATTCGCTTGAGCGCGGCGGCGTCTACCGAACCGAGATATGGAAGGTGGCGGTCGAGCGCGCCACCAGGGAGAATACCGTGACAATCGACCGGCTATTTTTCGTGACGGTCGCCCCGCATGACGGCGGAGAATCGGTCATCGGCTTCAGGTTCGACACCCTTTTTTAAAATCAAACTTAGTCAAAACTAACAAGCATATGCAAAGGAGCAAAAAATGAAGAAACTGGTATGTTCGGCCATGTTCGCGGCAATCGCCGCCAGCGGCATGATCCCGGCTGCGGCGGTAGAGCCCAATCCGGCGGCGCAGCCGCTCGACCCGACCCAGATACAGGAGGCGGGGGAAAAGGTGCAATCGATCACCTTCGTTCAGGATGATGCGCAGTTCAACATCGTAAGCAAGGTTTACGAATTGAAGCACACCACGGCGTCCGACCTCGCGCCGTTCGTCAAAAGCGCGGTGATCCGCTTCGACCCGGTATCGACCGTCAGCCGGCTCGAGGACAAGGCCAACGGCCGCCAGCTGCTGATCATCTCCACCGCACAGGACATGATGCCATACGTCGACGAAATGGTGACTGCGCTGGATCGGCCCGGAACTATGAACTCGTTCGGCACAGTCATATCCGGCACCGGCATCGCCTACGGCACCTACCTGCCGCAGTTCCGGGCCTCCACCGGCATGAAGCGGGTGATAAGCGGAGCGCAAATCTCCAGCGGCCCGCTGGATTCGCGGATCAGGCTGGACAGGAAGACAAACATGTTCTATTTCAAGGATACGCCGTCCCGGGTGGAGGAGATCAGGCAGAAACTCGCGTGGCTGGACAAAGAGATACCGCAGGCGCGGATCGAGCTGACCGTCTATGAGGTGCGCGACAGCGACCTGACCGACATCGGCATCGACTATCTCGCATGGAAAAACGGCCCCGGCCTCAACCTGTTCGAGGCCGGCTACGAGGCCATGAGCATAAACGCGGCGGAATCGCTGTTCGACCAGCTGACCCAGACCGGCATCGACCTGTTCGGCAACTTCTCCTACGGTTTCGGCGGCATCTACACCGCCCCCGCCTTCGACTTCAGCTTCATCCGGATTCTCCAGCAGAACGGCAAAGCTGTGGTCGGCGGTACCGCCGGCATACTGGTATCCAACCGCCCGGACGCGGAATTCAAGGTGGCGTTTTCGCCGGAATACCAGAACATCGTCAAGAACGAAGACCACCAGTCGAGTGTGGAGATCGGCGGCAGCGCGGCGCTTGAGGCGGTGATCTCCAACGCGGTCATCACCGGCGGCCGGGACGGCGTCGTAAACTTCACCTGCTCGCTGGCCGGTTCCAACGTGGTGGAGCGCAACAATCTCGGCGCCGAAATATCCGAGAGCACCGTCACCGCCACCTCCGCCGTGCTGGATTACAAAAATGAAAAACTGCTGGCCGGGTGGCAGCGTACCGCCAAGGTCGAGCAGACCATCGGGATTCCGTTCCTGTGCGAACTTCCGGTGCTGAAATACATCTTCGGCACCACTACCGAAAACCTTGAGACCACCCGTTACTTCGTCACCGCCCGCGCCGTGCCGGTCACCATTCACGACGACGTTGCGCCCGGCATGCTGACCGAATTCGACGAACTTGCCAACCGCTGATGAAAACAAAAGGAAACAGATAATCATGAAAAACTTCTCGAATGTCGCGGCCGTCGCGGCGATCCTCGCCTCGGCCGGAACCTCACTCCAGGCCGGGGACGCCACCGCGCCGTACAAGGACAGCCGGATCGACGCCCGGCTCAATCTGGAGATAGAAAAAGACACCCAGGTGGTCCATTTCATCCGGGACAACGCCGATCCGGACGTGATAACCAAGACTTATGTGCTCAAGCACGCCGATCCCTATGAGATCCGGGCTTACCTGCGCGAAATCGTACAGACCCGCCGGGTGGACGAAAGCGACTCCGGCATCACCGCCGTCAAATACAACGACGGCACCGGAATAGTGATGATCTCGGCGGAAGACTACCGGTTCGAGGATTCGGAGAACGGTCAGGGCATCGACAGCATCGTTGAAACGCTCGACCAGCCGAAGATCGCCTCCGTCACCGGCCAACCGGTCTATGTCTATGTTCCCAAATACCGCCCGGCCGACGAGCTGAAGGCGATGGTGCGCGCCGCCGGAGCCGACATCGACGGCGACCCGACCGAAAACATCGGCGGTTCCGACCGGATCAAGTGCGACCCGGAGCTCAACCTCATGCTGTTCAAGACCACCCGGTTCTCCCGCGGAAACATCGACGGCGTATTGAAGACGTACGACCGCCCCTATCCGGAGATCCGTGCAAAGGTCACCGTCTATGAACTGGACGCGGAAAACGACGCCAAGCTGGGCCTCGATTTCCAGTCATGGAAAAACAACGACGGCATCGACCTGTTCAACGGCGGCGCCCGGTTCATGCAGAACTACGCGCCGGACGGTTCCGTGCTCACCAAGGGCACCGGCTGGTCTGACACGAAGTATTACAACTTCAATCCGAAGTGGAACACCAAATATATCGACTTCCTCGTCAGCAAAGGCAAAGCGAAGGTCATGACCGCCTGCGAACTGACGCTGCGCAACCGCGAAACCGCCGAAATCGAGCGCACCAGCCAGATGTTTCTCGCCACCTCGGAACCGGCTGAAAACGGTGAATTCACCGAAGCCTGCATCTATCTGCCCGATTCCACCTTCGTCTCGCAGCCGCCGCAGGGCAAAACGCCGGTGACCGGCTGGAACAGCGAAGAGGTCTATGTGCTCAACGCCATTTCGACCGGCGGCAAGACCATCACCATCGCCGGGGCCGACGTGATCGGCGGAACCGACGCCACCGTCACCGTGCTGAAACTGTCCAAGGACGTCGAAGCGCGCTACTTCCTGACCATCGACAACGGTTCGTTCGAGGTCGACGGCAGAAACGTCGGTTCCAAGGTACAGGCCAGCGTCGCCGAAGTCACCTGCTACACCGCCGAGGCCGACGATGCGATCGGCACCTACACATGGACCGCCGAAAACGTCGATTTCGACACCGGCGGCAACATCACGGCGTGGAAGGGCAACCGGATAAACACCACCGCATCCAATGAATTCGGTTTCCATATGAGCATCACCCCGTCCGTAACCGACAAGGCGACCATGCTGGACGTGAGCGTATCCAACAGTTCGCTGATCGGCTACACCTCCACCGGAGAGCCGCGGATACAGAACGGAGCCGACGTGGCGTCGCAGTTCATGATCTCCAACGAGGGTACCAGGCTGGTCATCGGCGGCATCGAGAAACGCGATGTGGTAAGCGTCTCCGGCGGCATTCCGCTCCTGAAAGATCTTCCGCTGCTGGGATGGGCTTTCTCCACCGAAAGCGAGTCCACCAAGAAGTCCCAGCTGCTGGTGGTTGCCGAGGTGCTTCCCGTCCGCCCCGGAGAGGTTCTGGCGGAAAACGACGCCCAAACGATAAAGGCGATCGAAGACCGTCTCGGCAACGCCGGAGAGAAAAACACCTTCGGATACCGCCAGTACCTGATCGACACGAACCGCAACAACACCCCGGGAGAATAACCATGAAAAACTGCAACGGATGTTCGTGCCACTGCAGATGCGGTGCCGCATCGGACGAGATTCCGGAATACCGCGTCAATGACGGCCATCAGGAACTGACGCTGGCCGAACTGCCGGTCGGCACCACCGCCACCATCGTGAAAATCCTGCCGCACATGCGCGGCAGAAAGAAATTCGCCGACGTCGGTCTGGTGGCCGGCAGCGAGCTGGTGATGGAAGCCCACGCCCCGTTCGGCGGCCTGATCCGGGTCCGGGTGATGGAAGCCAGCATGGCCATGCATCGTGACGACGCCGCCAACGTCGTGCTGAAAAAAGAGGAATAACCAATGAAAAAGAATTTCAGAATCGCACTCGCGGGAAACCCGAACTGCGGAAAGACCTGCATATTCAACGCCCTGACCGGAGCGCGCCAGCATGTCGGCAACTACCCGGGGGTGACGGTCGAGAGCAAAACCGGTGAATTCGTGCTGAACGGAATGCGGATCGAATTGATCGACCTGCCCGGCGTATACTCGCTTTCGTCGAGTTCCCCGGAGGAAGACGTGGTGTTCCAGGAGCTCACCGGCCCCGGCATCGATCTGATAATCAATGTGATCGACTCCACCATCCCCCGCCGCAGCCTGTATCTCACCACCCAGCTGGCCGAATTGCACATCCCGATGCTGCTGGCGTTCAACATCAGCGACGAGGCCCGCGCCAAGGGCCTCCGGTTCGATCTGCCGAAGCTGGAAAAATACTTCGGCTCTCCCGCCGTCGAAACCGTCGGTTGCCGGGCCGGCGGCGTGCGGCTGCTGCTGAACAAGCTGGCCGAAACGCTTACCGATCTCGACAACCACGGCGTCCCGATGCTGACCTACGGTGCCGACATCGACGACGCCATCGGCAAGGTCTCGGCCGACATCGACGCGCTCGGCGTCGAAAAGTACCGTCACATCCCGTCGCGGTTCTTTGCGATCAAGCTGCTTGAACGCGACGGTTCCGTACTGCGCCTTCCGGAATTCCGGCCCGTCTACGACAAGGTGGAAGAACAGTTCCGCCATCTGTGGAGCAAGCACGCCATCGAAGCCGACACTTTCATGGCCGACTGCCGCTACGCGATGCTGTCCGGAGCCTGCCGCGACGCCATCTCCATGACCCGCGAACGCCGCCGCGAAATCTCCGACCGTATCGACACGGTGATGACCAACAAGTACATCGGCCTGCCGCTGTTCTTCTTCATCATCTACCTGACGTTCTACTTCACGTTCACCTGCGCCGAGCCGTTCATGGGCTGGATCGAGTCCGGATTCGGCTGGCTCTCCGACGGTGTAAGAAGCCTGTGGCCGGCCGCCACGCTGCCCTATATGCGCAATCTGCTGACCGACGGAGTGATCGGCGGCGTGGGCGGAGTACTGGTGTTCCTGCCGAACATCCTGTTTCTGTTCTTCGCCATCGCCATATTGGAGGACTCCGGCTACATGTCGCGCGCGGCGTTCGTGATGGACGGCGTGATGCGGCGGTTCGGTCTTCAGGGGCGTTCGTTCGTGCCGCTGGTGCTGGGGTTCGGCTGCAATGTTCCGGCGATCATGGCCACGCGCTGCATCGAGTCCGAGCGCGACCGCAAGACCACCATCATGGTTCTGCCCCTGATGAGCTGCGGCGCCCGGCTGCCGATATACGCGCTGATCATACCGGCCTTCTTCGCCATGAAATACCAGGCCCTGATGATGTGGATAATCTACCTGATCGGCGTCATCGTGGCGCTGGTGGCGGCGCGGCTGATGAAGAACACCCTGTTCAAGGGCGACGGCGAGGTATATCTCATGGAGCTGCCGCCCTATCGCATGCCCACGCTGAAAAGCCTGATGCTGCACATGTGGGATCGCGGCAGGATGTACCTGCACAAGGCCGGAACGATCATTCTGTTGACCTCCATCGTGCTGTATATTGCCAACACCTTCCCGGAAAAGAAGACGTTCTCAAGGGATTACGATGCGCAGACAGCACAGATCGAGGAAGCTCCCCCGGCGGAGGGAAGCGACGATGCCATCGCGGCGATTGAAAACGCGAAGCAGGCCGAAGCGATGGAATACACCATCTCCGGACGGGTGGGCAAATTCCTCGAACCGGTGTTCCGCCCCATCGGTTTCGACTGGAAGCTGACCACCGCCAGCATCGGCGCGCTGGCGGCCAAGGAGGTGTTCGTCTCCCAGCTCGGCATCCTCTACGCCGAGGGTGAAGCAGATGAGGAGTCGGTGCCGCTGCGCGAACAGCTGATTGCGAACTACACCCCGCTCCAGGGATTCTGCATCATGCTGTTCAGTCTGCTGTCCATCCCGTGTCTGGCCACCCTTGCGGTGATCAAACGCGAGATGAACTCGTGGAAGATGGCGGTTGCGGAGGCGGGCGGTCTTTTCGCACTGGCGTATGTCGCCACGCTGATAGTCTATCAGGCGGGATTGATGCTCAACCTCGGAACCAGGCTGCTTGGCTGACGGAACAACCCAATCCGGGCGTTTCCTCACGACTGCCATCCGGCGGCCGGGGGAAACGCTTTTTCCTGTCCGGAGGTCGAAATATCAGGCGCGGCGGCGCACCCACAGGTTCTCCGCATCGGCCGCCGCCACATCGAAAGTCCGGTCGCCGGAAGCGACGTTAAGGCTGCTTCTGTCCAAAGACACCGACTCCAGCGTCAATACCATGCCGGGCTGGAACGGCGGGCGCTGCGCGTCGGCAAGATTGCGGCCGAAACGCAGAAACTCGGCCGACTCTCCCGGCGCAAGTTCGCTGAGCACGCACACTTCGCGGTAGCCGCCGTCCGCAAGATTGGCCATCGCCTCGGTCAGGTATATCTGAAGCGAACGGGCGTCGGAACGCTTGCCGATGGCCTCGGAAAATATAACGAGCCGGTCTATGGTCTGCTCGTCCACAATGTGCTCTATCCGGCACGCCACATCCGAGGCCTGCGCCGACGGAAGCCCGAGTATCTCGGAGAAGAACCGCTTCAGCACCTTGTGCCGGTGGATCACCCGGTTGGCCACCAGCTGCCCGGCCGGAGTCAGCAAAACCGGCTGATGGGTGTTGTAGGTGATATAGTCCATCTTTGCCAGCTGGCGCAGGGCGCCGGTCACCGACGGCATCTTGACGTTGAGTTTTGCCGCGATCTCCTTTGAATGGGCATGGCCATCCACCGCGATCAGCTGTGCGATCGCTTCGATATAGTCCTCAAGGCTTGCGGTCAATTTTTCCGTCATCTGGCGGCTCCGTTGGGTTTGTTTCTATTCAGAATGTAGCACGCTTGAAGTAAAAATCAAATTGACGCACCGCCGTTTCCACCGCAATCGCAGGGAATTATGGTAAATTATCCGGAGTCCAGGCGGCCGGGGGCGGAATATTCCGCTCAATGCCATTTGCATTTTTGGCGAAACGGGCTAACTTTGAGTAGAGACCGCGCCGGCGCGTACTTATGAATACCGCCGCCGTCGAATGGCGGAAATCGCGGCAAGCGAGGAGAGAAAAAATGCAGGGCAAATATCGTGAGATCGATCTGATAAACTGGAAACGGGCAACGCACTGCCAGGTTTTCCGCAACTGCGCGCAGCCGCAGTACGCCGTGGGCTTCGAGCTGGACATAACCGGATTCAGGCCAGCCGCGAAGGCGAAAAAACTGCCGTTCACGTTTGCGCTGATCCACGCGGTGACGAAGTGCGCCAACATGGTCGAAGAGTTCAGGTACCGCTTCGCCGACGGCAAGGTCGTGTTGTTCGACGAAATAAACACCGCATTCACCTATATGGACGCGGATACGGAGCTGTTCAAATTCGTGGAGGTTGAGATGCGCCCGACGGCGGAGGAATATGCGGCGCTGGCCGCGGAGACCGCCGGGCGCCAGCGGGAATACTTCACCGGACCGCCGGGAAACGACGTTTTCATATTTTCACCGATGCCGTGGGTGCCGTTCACCTATGTCACCCACACTTTTTCCGGAAACCGCGACCAGGCGGCACCCATGTTCGACTGGGGAAAGTTCTTCGAACGCGACGGCAAATTGATGCTGCCGTTTTCGGTTCAAGTCCATCATTCGTTCGTCGACGGCGTCCACATCGGGAAGCTGGCGGACGGACTGCAAGATTATCTCAACGGGTTTTAAGTCGCAAAGGCGGAAGGAGGAGAGAAATGATTGAAATAACCAGACTGTCGATCGAAAGTTTTCCGAGCCGCAGGCTGATAGGCAAGCGCTTCACCAACGACGACCGCAACGAGCAGGGCAACTTTGCCGACCAGTGGCACACGTGGCTGGACGAAAAAGGCTGCGAGCCGCTGCTTCCGCTGATGCTCCCGGGCGAAGCCGGGGCCCTGCTGGGATTCATGCGTACGGACAACGGCATGTTCGAGTATTGGATCGGCCGCTTCTGCCGGGTTGACGCCCCGGTGCCGCACGGCTACCAGATGCGTGAACTGCCGCCGGCCAACGTGGCGGTGGCCTACCTGTGCGGTCCGCAGAACGACCGCGCGATCTACGCCATGCACGACGACGTGATCAAATACCTTCTGTCCCACGGCTACTCGGTGGCCGACAAGCCGTTCTTCTTCGAACGCTATGTGCTGCCGCGGTTCGTGGAACCGGACGAAAAGGGAAACATCGTGCTGGACTACGGCGTGGCGATCGACTGAACGGCGAACCGGGCCGGATATTCCCGGCGCGGCCGGAACCATTTCTGCATAAAAAAGGGAGAACAATCATGAACAGCTATAAAGAAATCGATCTCGAGACCTGGCCGCGCCGCAAGATCTATGAATTTTACCGCAAGTTCGCCTCGCCATGCTTCAACGTTACGGTTAGCGTCAACGCGCAGACGATCTACGACTACGCGAAAGCGCATCACGAATCGTTCTTCCTGCTCGCGCTTTACGCGATCACGCGCGCCGCGAACCGGGTGCCGCAGATCAAGCAGCGGACGATCAAGGACAAGGTGGTGGAATTCGACAAGATCGCGGTGATGACCCCGATTCTGACTCCGGCGGAAATGTTCCATCAGGTCTGGTGCGAATACCGGCCGGACTTCATACTGTTCAAGGAGCACGCCCAGCCAAAGATCGAGCTGGCCAAGTCCGGCGAACCCGCGCCGCTGGAAGATCACGGCGACGATTTCTTCTGCGCAAACTGCGTGCCGTGGCTGCACTTCGACTCGATAACCCAGGCCGAGATGGAATTTTCCCAGGCGATTCCGATTCTGGCATGGGGAAAATTGCAGGACGGGCTGGTTCCGATCAGCGTCAAATTCAATCATTGTTTCATCGACGGGCTGCATGTTTCGCGCTTTTTCGAAGAGATAGGCCGGTGGTTTTCCGATCCGGAAAGCCTGTACCGGTCGTTTCATTCCGTCGACAGTTCGGGAGATTGAACGTGAATTTTGAACTTCGCCCGGTGCCGCAATGACGCGCCGGGATTTTGAAATAAGGGTGATGACCGCCGCCGATTACGATGCGGCTTACGACCTGTGGACCGACACCGAAAACATGGGGCTCAACAGCCGGGACGACGCCCGCGGCGGGATTGAGAAATATCTGCGCCGCAATCCTTCCACCAGCTTCGTGGCGCTGGTCGGCGGCAGGCTGGCCGGAGCCATCATGGCCGGTCACGACGGGCGGCGGGGATTCATCTATCATACCGCCGTCGGCAGAGAATTCCGCCGGTCGGGAATCGGTTCGGCTCTGGTCGAGGCCGCGCTACGGGCGCTGGAGGCCGAGGGTATCGGCAAAGCCGCGCTGGTGGTCTTCGAATCCAACCGGTCGGGCAACGATTTCTGGGAAAGCAGCGGCTTCACCGCAAGGCCGGACCTCACCTACCGGAACCGTGTATTGACGGGAACTGAAAAAAAGTGAAAAACGCGTCCGCTCGCCATGAGATGGCGGCCGCGGCGCACAGGAAAGAATATTGCATAAAATGAATCCGGATAAAATATATCCCCGCACCGGGGACACTGCCACCGTATACCTGAAAAACGTGGTGAACGACCCGAACATCCAGATCGGCGACTTCACCATGTACAACGATTTCGTCCGCGACCCCGCCGACTTCGCCAGGAACAACGTCCTCTACCACTATCCGGTCAATCATGACCGGCTGGTGATCGGAAAATATTGTTCCATCGCCTGCGGGGCCAAGTTCATATTCACCTCCGCCAACCACGCCATGAGGCCGCTTTCCAGCTATCCGTTCCCGATCTTCTTCGAAGAATGGGGTCTGGACGTGAAGGATGTGGCCTCCGCCTGGGACAACAAGGGCGGCATCGAGATCGGCAGCGACGTGTGGATCGGCTTCGAGGCGGTGATCCTCGCCGGGGTAAAAATAGGCGACGGCGCCATCATCGGAGCGCGCGCGGTTGTGACCCGGGACGTGCCGCCCTACACCATCGTCGGCGGAGTGCCGGCCAAGCCGATCCGCAAGCGGTTCCCGGACGAGGCCGTCGAAAAACTGCTGAAGCTGCGCTGGTGGGACTGGCCGCCGGAAAAAGTGAAGGCCGTCTTGCCGCTCATCCAAGCCGGCAACTGGGAAGAACTTCATGAATAAGCCGACATTTTCCCTGAAGACGGGAGAACTTGATCCGGCCGACTTCGTTCGCCTGATAGAGTCGGCCGGTTGGGGCTCGCCGAATATCGAACAGGCGGCCGTTGCGCTGCGCAACTCCGTTGAGGTTTTTTCGGTACAGGCAGACGGCCGCACGGTCGGCATGGGACGGCTGCTGGGTGACGGCGGGTTATGGTATTTCATAAAAGATGTTATTATTCTGCCGGAATATCAGAGGCTCGGCGCCGGAACCATGCTTATGAAGGCGATCATCGCCGACATCGGCAGGCACCATCCCGAAGGCTGGAGCGGCAGTTTGGAATTGATGTCGGCCCCCGGCAAGGAGAATTTCTATCGAAAATTCGGTTTTATCACGCGATCCGAGCTTGGTTACGGCGAAGGCATGCTGCTCCGGGTATATGGTGAAATCGAAGAGCGGACAACGTAAAGAAACAATCATGAAAAATATCGACAATACCCTTTTCAATATATTGAAGCGACCGGTGCTCTACGAGCCGTCCCCCTTCCCGTTCTGGGATGACGAATACATTTCCGGACAGATGCTGAAAGCACATCTCGACCCCGAATTCGAAGGCGCCAGCCGCAACCACGCTTTTCTGGATCGTTCGGCGGAATGGATTGCCTCGCTGGCCGCCCCGTCGGAAGGCAGGCGGCTGCTCGATCTCGGCTGCGGGCCGGGATTGTACACCGGGCGTTTCCGGGCAAAGGGCTTCACGGTTTTCGGAATAGACATCTCGCGCCGTTCGATCGAGTTCGCAAAATCCCGGTCCGGCACACAAATATCCTACCGGTGCGGCAGCTATCTGGACGAAGAACTGCCCGGAAATATCGACCTCGCCATCATGATCTACTGCGACTTCGGCGTGCTTTCCGCCGCGCACCGCGCCGCCCTGCTGCGCAAAGTCTCGGCCTGTCTGAAGCCGGGCGGTCTTTTTGTATTCGATGTGTTCACGCCCCGGCAATATGCCGGAAGCAGGGAGTCCGCCTCCTTTTCCCGCGAGTCCGGCGGTTTCTGGTCGCCGGAGGAATATCTGTGTTTCGAAGCCCGCCGCCATTATCCGGAAGACCGCACCTACCTTCATCAGGTGGCGGTGCTCACGGCCGCCGAGCTAAAATATTATAACATATGGGAACATGTGTTCACCCGGCGCGAACTGCGGAAATTGCCGGCCGAAGCCGGTTTTGCAGAGGTGGAACTATACGGCGACGCCGCCGGTGCCGCCGCATATCCGCATGGCAGGACGCTTTGCGCCGTCGCCCGGAAGGGAACCCGATGAACATGGAATTGCGGCTCGAAACGCCGCGCCTGCGAGTTTTCCCGCTCACCACGGCGCAGCTCGAAAAGTTGATCGAATCCACTCCGGCACTGGAAAAAGAACTCGGTCTCGCCGCGTCCGGAACCGAACTGGATACCCACACCCGCGAAGCGATGGCGTCCCTGCTGGAGCTGGCGGCCGGCACGCCCGACGCCGCTCCCTGGATCACCAACTGGCAGATTGTGCTGAAAGAGCGCAATATCACCATCGGCAGCGCCTGCTTCATGAGCGTTCCGGACGAAAACGGCGAGGTTGAGATTGGCTATGGCATCCATCCGGAATTCCACGGTTGCGGCTATATGTCCGAGGCGTTGAACGCCATCGCCCAATGGGCGCTCGACGTCGGCGGAGCCGCCACGGTGACCGCCGAGACCGAGCCGGACAACCCGGCGTCGCGCCGGGTGCTGTCAAAATGCGGCTTCATACCCTGCGGCCCCACGCGTTTCGTAAAGCCCTCCCCCGGCCGAGGCCTCCGCTCCGGCGCGGTCGTTGCGGCGCTGAAGGCGTCCGGCTCGGCCGAAAAGGCGGTGCTGCAGCAGCGGTTTTTCAAGACCGGCAAAGGGCAATACGGCGAAGGAGACCGGTTCATCGGCGTAAAAAATCCGGATGTGCGACTGATCGCCAAAACATTCCGCCGCCTGCCGCCGCCGGAAGCGGCCGAACTGGTGCGCAATGAATTCCACGAGATAAGACTGTGCGGGCTGCTGATAATGGCGGCACACTACCGGCGCGGCGGCGACGAGGAACGGAACCGGATATTCGAACTTTACTCGGAACTCAGCGGTTCATACGTGAACAACTGGGACTTGGTTGACCTCAGCGCGCCGGATATTGCCGGCGAACACGCGCTGACGTTCGGCGCGGAAGTGCTCGAACGCTTTGCCGGAAGTCCGCTGCTGTGGCGGCAGCGCATCGCGGTGGTCGGCTCTCTGACGCTGATCCGGCACGGGGAGTTCGCCGAAACCTTCGCGCTGGCGGAGCGGTTTCTCAAACACCGGCACGACCTGATGCACAAGGCATGCGGCTGGATGCTGCGCGAGATCGGCAAGCGCGACCGCGCCGCCCTCACCGTTTTTCTGATGAAACACCGTTCCGCCATGCCGCGCACCATGCTGCGCTATGCGATCGAGCATTACCCGGAGCCGGAACGTAAAGCGCTGCTGGGCCGATGAATCGGAAAGACGGGCGGGCGGATGTTCCCGTTCTGATGCGACATTCCCGGGCAGAAGCCGTGAAATGATCTCTTTTTTCACAAAAAAAACAGTTTTTCCGGTTTGCCATTTGCGTTTTTGAGGTATAATGTAAGGAATGATTTTCTAAAAAAAATTACAGAGGTCAAATCATGAATCCCAAAGACTTTTCCATCAATGTGAACAACAACAGCATCGGAGTCGCCCCCAACTCCTCGTTCCTCGGCGTGGTCTCCTCCGGAATCAACGAGCCGGCGGCGACCACCGGCACCGCCGCCAACGAGGTCTACGGGAACATTCCGGAACGTCCGTTGCAGGACGCGGTGGAAGGGATCAAGTTCGACTTCAACGACGGCATCCGGGTGGCGGTTCCGCCCGGGAACCGCGAATACCGCATCTGTTTTTCCGACATGGACACCGGGGTATTCCTCTATAACAACGTGGTTCAGCCCGGCGGCATGGTCACCAGCGTCAAGAAATTCTTCATCCGCTTCAAGCTGGAAATCTTCCGCAAAAACGAGAATACGCCGATCTTCGTGCACGAATACGACGCCACCAACAAGCAGGTGATGATCCAGCTGCCGGTCAGCACGCTGGGCGACCCGCTGGGCTGGTTCCCCTATGTCGAGAAGTTCCGGGTAAAAAACAATTGCAAAGTCATCGCGGTGATGACCGATTCCATGATCCAGCTGCTCAGCAAAATGTACCCGGAAATCACTTTCATCACCAAGAACGACACCATGAAGTACCGCACCTATGCGTGCTATTACCTCGGGCTGTTCTTCCGCGGCAACACTTCGAACCAGCCCAGCGACTTCCGCTACGTCGGGCTGCATCGCACCGCCGGCTATATCCTCGGCGTCGATCCTTCCGAGGAGCGTCCGCGTTTCGATCTTTCCGCGCCCCGCCGGATCAAGGAACCCTATGTCTGCATCGGTGTGCAGAGCTCCAATCAGGCAAAATACTGGAACAATCCGAACGGCTGGCTGGAAGTCGTAAAGCTTCTCCACTCGGCCGGGTACCGGGTGCTGTGCATGGACCGCGAGCCGGTTTACGGCTGGGGCATCAACTACAACCATATGCCGGCCGGAACCGAGGACTTCACCGGGTCGCTTCCGCTTCAGGAACGCGTGGACATCATCAAGGACTGCGACTTCTTCATCGGCCTTTCAAGCGGCCTGTCGTGGCTGGCCTGGGGCTGCAAAGTGCCGGTGGTGATGATTTCCGGCCTGACCCACCCGCTCAACGAGTTCAACACTCCGTACCGCGTGATCAACTATCACACCTGCAACAGCTGCTGGAACGACATGCGCGTGGACTTCGACCATTACGATTTCCTGTGGTGCCCGCGCCACAAGGGTACCGACCGTCACTACGAGTGCACCAAGATGATCTCCCCGTTCCAGGTCAGCGAAATGGTCAAGCGGGTTCCGCAGTTCCAGGCGCAGCTTGAAAGCCATCAGAAGGAACTTGCGGCATCCCAGCCGCAGGCAGCGGCGGCCAAAGAGGCCAAGCCCGTCAACAACAAGAAGAAATGAGAAGACCTTTAGGTCATCTGACATCGATCATAGTGGTTTTGGCCTCTATGATCGTTGGTTTTTTAGGCGGACGCGAAATCTTCCGGCCCCGCCGGACGATCATGGTCTACGGTATCGAGACCATGAGCACCGTCTCGAATATCACGGCGGAGGCCTCCGCCGCGGCCGACTTCGTTCCGGCGTTCAATGCGTTCGCCAAAGTGGAAACCATGTGCAACGCATTCGATATTTACAGCGAACTGAGCAGCCTCAACTCGTCCGCCGCCGAAAAACCGTTCGTGTGCTCCCCGGAACTGTACGAAATACTCACCGCCGCGCGTGAAGCGTACCGCGTCTCCGAAGGCGGGTTCGACATCACCGCCGGGCCGCTGATGAAGCTGTGGGGATTCCGCCGCAAGCAGGACAAGCCGCAGCTGCCGCCCCCGGAGGAGATCGCCGGAGCAAAGAAACTGGTCGGGCTGGACAAGGTAAGGTTCGACGATGCCGCGCGCAGCGTATATTTCACCGTGCCCGGCATGAGCATCGACCTCGGCGGCATCGCCAAAGGCTGGGCGGCCGACCTGGCGGCCCGGGCGCTGGAGGCCAACGGCGTCACCAAAGGCATGATCGACCTCGGCGGCAATCTGCGCGCGCTGGCCGAGCCAATCAATCCGGAGGGATCGCTGGTCGCGATCCGCGACCCGCTGGACGGCCGGAAAAACTGCGAACATATCCTGCTCCAGCGCGGCGCGGTGGCCACCAGCGGCAACTATGAGCGGTTCGTCGAGATCGACGGCAAACGCTATGCGCATATCATGGATCCGGCCACCGGAATGCCGGTGGAGGGAATACTGGCGGTGACCGTGGTCGCGCCGACCGCGCTTCAGGCGGACTGGCTTTCCACCACTGTTTTCGTGCGGCCGGAGCTGGCGGAGAAGATCGTAAAGGAATTTCCCGAAGTCGAAATCCGGGTCTATCTCCCGTCCGGCGAAGCCCCGGGATATGTTATGAAACATTATGGAAAGTCCGACCTGCTGAAGTGAGCCGGTCACCCGAACGCCGGGAAACGGACTTCAAACCTGCGTCCCTCTTGGCGTCCGCGGCCTTTTTCATCGCCGGAAAGCTCGCAGGCGCGATTCGCGGTATTGATTTTTTCCGAACCACGAATTATAGTAACCCCCGGAACCGATGATTGAAACTCAGGCCGCCCCCGGAAAAGCAGAACCGGAGGCCCACCGGACGCGGCTGCCTAAAACCAAAACGGGGAGAGACCAGTAAATGAAGAAGACCTTTGCCATCATCACGTTGTCGGCGCTGTCGGCCTGCCTGTGGGCCATTGAAACGCCGCCGCCGATCGAACCGCCGGAGACTTTCAATGTGCCCGGCCTTGCTTTTGACGAAGAGCCGCAGTCGTCGCCTCCCAACCCGACCGCGAAACATTTTTTCGACGGCAAGTCGTTCAAGCGGGACGTCTTTTCCGTCGATGCCACCGGCGTGGACTGTTCCGCGGTCATGCTGGTGAACAACGCGAAATTCGAAGTGGGCAAGATACGCGTGCTGAAACTGGGGGAAATCACCAGTAAGCCGGCCGGCAACACCATCGGGCTCAACGCGGCGCTGTCGGTGGGCTCCGGTTCCAAGATGCTTGTCGATTCCGGCGAGATCCGCACCAACGCCGTAGGCGCCAACGCCGTATCGGTCTGGGGCGGCGACTCGCAGGCGATGGTGAAAAATCTTGCGATCAAAACCGAATCGAATTTGTCGCGTGCCCTGTTCGCCGACGACGGCGGACTGCTGGAGGCCGAGGACGTGATTATCGAAACCCGCGGCGAAAACTCGGCGGCGCTGGAAGCGATCGGCGGCACGGTCAGCGTGGCAAACGTCACCGCCAAAACCATGGGGCAGTCCTCTCCGGTCATATGTTCGGCCGGACGGGTGGCCATCGTAAAATCGATACTTTCATCATTCGGCGCGGAGGCCGTCCTCATCGAAGGGCCGTCCACGGTTGAGATAAACGATTCCGACCTGTTCGCCCGCAAAAACTGCGGTGTGCTTATCTGCCAGCGGATTGCCGGAGGTCCCCAGAACGGAGCCGCGGTATTCAGCATGAGCGGCGGCACGCTGGCCAGCGAAGCCAAGTCGATATTCTGCGTCACCAACGCCGCCTGCACGATCAATCTCGACAACGTAAACATCCGCTTCCGGTCATCCAGCGACATCGTCGCCCCCCAGGGCGAGATGGACTCCCCCATCGACAACAACGACTTCTCGAAGATCGTTCTGGTCAACGCCCGGCAGGAAGACCTCGGTACGCCGGACAACAACGGCGGCCATGTGATCCTCAACGCGGTGAACCAGAATCTTCCCGGAGTAATCTTTGCCGACCAGGTAAGTTCGGTCGAACTGAACTTGAAGTCGTCAAAATTCGCCGGCACCGTCAACGGCAACGTTATCGTAACGCTTGACGAAAACAGTTCATGGACGCTTACCGACGACGCCAATTTGAGCGCCATTCGCGGCAGCATAAACAACGTCGTCACCAACGGCCATCAGATTTTCTACACCGCTCCGCAGCCGCAACCGCAATCGCAGGCTCAACCGTAACCGGAAGCGGTTCGAACGGCGGTGCGCCCCGGCGACGGGCGGCCGCCGTTTTTTTTCGGCCCCGACATACGGCGGCCACGGCGACGGCCATTGATTTTTTCCGGCGGAGCAGTATAGTATCGGCATGGACGTGAACAGCAAACTCTTTGAAGAAATGACCCGCTACCTTGCCGCGGACACGGTGGAGGCGGATCGCCGCCGCGCCGAAATTCTCGGCTACGGCGGCGGCGTTATGTTCGCCCCCGGAGCCGTGGTGAGAATCGGCGAAAATACCATCGGCGAAAATACCTATATCGGATTGTTCAGCTACGTCAACGGCGACGTCCGCATCGGCAAAGAGGTACTGATCGGCCCGCATTGTTCGCTGCCGGCCGGAAATCACCGGTTCGACCCCGCCACCAAGTCGTTCAACACCCTGCGGGACGGTTCAAGGCCAATAACCGTAGGCGACGGCGCGTGGCTGGCCGCCGGAGTCACCGTGACCGGCGGCGTGTCGGTGGGACGCGGGGCGCTGGTATGCGCCAACGCGGTGGTGACCCGCGACGTGCCGGACTACGCGATAGCGGCCGGAGTACCAGCCAAGATCGTGGGCCGCATCGATCCCGAAACCGGCGAACAGATCTGGTTCAAGAAATGAACGCCCGCGAGATTCAGGCCGCACTGCCCGCAATCCGCCCGCGCCATGTCTTCATGCCGGAAGACGATGCCGAACTGCTCCGTTCCCGCCGACTCGAATTCAATATCCTCGAAAACAACCGCCGCATCGCCCTCGCGTCCGGAGTGGCGGACGATCTCGGCGGAGAATACCGGCGCGCCTTCGAGCTGGCGCGCTTCAAGCTGGACCGCGACGCCACCGCCTGCGCTCTTCTGTGGCGGTTCAAGCACGACGAGGCCGCCGGAAAATTTGCCCGCGCCCAATTTGTCGCCGCCTGCCGCTGGCCCCGAGCCACGGTGCTTCCGCCATTCGACGAAATCGGCCTGAGTCTGGCCCGCACCCTCCCTTCCGGGCTGGACTGGTGTTGGGAATGGTTTTCGGAACCGGAAAAGGACGAGATAATTTCAACTCTGATACGGTTGGGCCACGAAATAATGCGCCGCATCGACGACGAAAACTTCGCCGCTAACCCCGGCAATTCGCACACCGCCAGACTACCCGGTTATCTCGGTGAAATCGCGCTGGTGCTGCACGGCTTGGCCGACGAGGACATGCTGGAGCGATGGCTCGATTATGCCGTCAACTTCTATGACGGCGTTTTCCCGTTCTACGGCGATGCCAACGGCGGCTGGGCGGAAGGCCCGTTCTACGCCTCAAGCTATACCAAATGGTTCCTGCCGTTCTTCTTCGCGGTGGAACGCACCTGTGGCCACTCGTTTTTCGAGAAACCGTTCTACCGGCGCGTTGCGGAATTCTTCGTGCATTCCGCCCCGCCGGGGCAGGAATCCCATCCGTTCGGGGACGGCCATTGGCCGACCGCCGAAGAGTGGCCGGGGTTTCAGGCGCAAGACCCGTTTTCAGTTTATGCGAACACACCGCTGTCCTGCCGCTTTTCGCGCGAATCCCGCGAACGGCTGGAATATTTCGAACTCCATGTGACCGATATGTTCCTGCCGCGTCGTTTCCCGTGCGATATGAAGGACACCGCTTTCTTCTGCGCCCCGGAGTCCGGCTTCCTGTGTTTCCGCCGTTCGCCCGAAGATCCCGGCAACGACGTGGCGCTGCTGGCGCGGGCCGGAACATATGGTTCCCCCAGCCATCAGCACGCCGATCAGGGCGATTTTGCCATCCTCGCGCGCGGACTGACGCTGCTGGCGCCTTCCGGTTACTACGGTTACCAGTTCGGCACCGACCACCACCGCCGGTGGACGGTGCAGACGCCGGCCGCCGATTGCCTGCTGATCGACGGCCGCGGCCAGACCAAGGGCGATCCCGATGACGTGGGAATCGTAGTGGAAGCCGACGCCGACCACGCGGTCATCGATCTTTCGCGAGCCTATGGAGTGAAATATCGGCGCACCCTTCGCTTCGATCGCGCCTCGCTGACGGTGGAGGTTGCGGACGCGGTTTCCGCCCCCTCCCCGGTCGAGGTCGAATTCCGGTTGCACAGTTATGTCGAACCGCGGTTGAACGGCCGCATTTTCACCATTGAACGCCCCGGCGCCCGGCTGTGCGGCGAGGTGTCGCCCGCCGCCGACTTTTCAATGACCGACTGTTTCGACCCGCCCTGCCCGGAACTTCCGGCGCAATACCACCTAGCGTGGCGTTTCCCGGCGGCCCGCGAACACCGCATGGAAGCGCGCTTCAGGGTTGAGCTGATTTGATTTTTCAGAGAAAACTGTTTATATTATAAAAAAAGAAGAGAAAGGAATTGCCATGGCCGGAATTTTCAAAGCCTATGATATCCGCGGAGTCTATCCGAAAGACCTGAACGAACAGCTTGCCGAGGAAATCGGACGCGCCTACGTCGAATTCACCGGAGCCAGAAGAGTGGTGATCGGCCGCGACATGCGCCCCCACTCGGAGCCGCTGTTCCAAAGCCTGGCCCGCGGCATCACCGCGCAGGGCGCGGACGTGATTGACATCGGGCTGTGCTCCACGCCCATGAGCTACCACGCCAACGGTCATCTCGGCGCCGACGGTTCGATCATGATCACCGCCAGCCACAATCCCGGCGAGTGGAACGGGTTCAAGCTGTGCAAAGCCAACGCGGTGCCGCTCTCCGGAGCCACCGGCATCGCCGACATCGAGCGGATCGTGAAGGATAAGTCGTGGCAGAAGGCCGCGGAGCCCGGCACGGTCAGCTTTTTCGACATTGCGCCGGAATATGCGAATTTCCTGCGTTCGCACGTCAAATTCCATAAGAAGTTCAAAGTGGTGGTGGACTACGCCAACGCGATGGGCCTCTACGAGATAGCCGGCATCAGCGACCTGTTCGACATCGTTCCCCTGTACGATACGCTCGACGGCACTTTCCCGAACCACGAGGCCAACCCGCTGATCGAGTCCACCTTGGACGCGGTCCGGAAAAAGGTGGTGGAGGTCGGCGCCGACTTCGGAGCCGCCTTCGACGGCGACGCCGACCGCTGCGGCTATATCGACGACGCCGGAAATATCATACCGATGGACCTTTTCACCGCGCTTATCGCGCAGGACATCCTGGCCGACGGCCCCGCCACCATCCTTTACGACCTGCGCAGTTCCTGGGCGGTGCGCGAATGCATCGAAGAAAACGGCGGCAAGGCGATCATGTCGCGTGTCGGCCACGCTTTCATCAAAGCCCAGATGCGCGAGTTCAACGCGGTGTTCGCCGGGGAACTCTCCGGCCACTACTACTTCCGGGAAAACTACACCGCCGAGTCCCAGGGGCTGGCGCTGATAAAGCTGGCCAATCTGCTCGACGCCTCCGGCGACAAGCTTCACAATCTGGTGGCGCCGCTGCGCCGGTACAGCTTCTCCGGTGAAATCAATTCCCGCGTGGCCGACGCACAGGCCGTGCTGGACAAAATCCGGGTCAAGTACGCCGACGGCAAGATGTATGAACTCGACGGCGTCAGCGTCGAATATCCCGACTGGCATTTCAACGTCCGCTGCTCCAACACCGAGCCGTTGGTGCGCCTGATCTGCGAAGCCAAAACGCCGGAAATGATGGCCGCCAAACGCGACGAGCTTCTGGCTCTGATCCGGGGGTGACGCCATGCGCTCGTCCGAACTGGCGGAGCGGATCGCCGAAGTCCGCGGCAGCCTGCACCGGCTCGCCGCCGGCGGCGGCTATCTGAAAGCGATCGAATCGCTGCTGTCCCAGATTGCGGACGAGCTTGCCTCCCCCGCGCAGGGGCGCGGCGGACGGGCGTTCGGCGACCAGCCGGATTCGGTTGACCTGATAACCCGGGCCCCCGAACTGCTCTCCGCCGCCGCGCTTGACCGCGCGGTGTTCGCCGCCTGCCCCGGACGCACCGCCGATGATTTCGAACTGGAACATCTGCGCCGCATCGGCCGCCTCCCTGCTCTGCTGCACCACTATTTTGCCGGGTTGCTGGCCGAACTGCCGCCGGGCGGACTCGCCCGTTTCAAACTTGGCGCGCCGGAGGAAGGGCATCTTGCCTCACTGGCCTCGGTCGAAGAACTGGCCGAGCTGGCGGCGGCGGCCGACCCGCTGCGCGGCGGCCGCACACTGCACGGCGATCTGTCGCCGGTGGAGCTTACCGGTCTGCGCCGGGCGAAGGAGTTCTACGGCTTCGAACACGTGCGAAGCGTGTTCAACGAACATTTCGCTGCCTTCGCCTCCGGCACCCCGGTGCCGCCGTTGTTCGTGGTCAGTCTGCCCGGACTGGGCAAAACCGCGCTCACCGTGGCCTATACGCTGCAACACGAGAACCTGACGTTGATCCTGCCCGACCCGGCGCAGCTGGAAGACGGCCTGCGGCCGCTGCTGGACCGGCTGGCGGCGGCAAAGAATCACCGCTTCGTGGTATTTTTCGACGACATCGACCCGCGCGAAGTCCAATGGTACCACTTCCGCACCAATATCGGCGGTATCTTCGCCGCGCCGCCGAACGTCGCCTGCGTTATCGCCGCCAACTTCGAATTTCCGGTCAATGTGCTCAGCCGCGGACGCGGCGTGGCCTTCCCGATTTTCGACGAGATATCCTGCCAGGAGATGATCCACGACTTTCTGACCCAGCACTTCCTGCGCAACCCGGACAAAAATCTGGTTTCGGTGATGGCCGCCGACTATGTGGAGGAGTTCGGGCAGAAGAAATTTACCGAGCTTTCACCGCGCACACTGGTGCGGTACCTCGAAAGCTATGTGCGCGACCCGAAGAAGCGCAAAAAGATGCTCGATGCCTCCCGCCAGGAGATGATAGTCCGCCCGGACGCCCAGCTGTTCTACGAACAGAACATCAAGATGATGCGCGCCCTGTACGGCGACGGCTGCATCGAGGAGCTGCTCAGGGAAAAACTGCGGAAACTCGGCGGCGAGGCTTAACCAATGGCGTTGTATCTCGCCAAACGCCTGGTGCTGGCGGCGTTTACTTTGCTGGTGATATTGTTCATCAGCTATTTGCTGCTGCGGCTCGCGCCGGGCGACCCCACCCGCAGCACCATACTGGGTTCCGACTCCAACGCGATCAGCCTCACCTCCGGTAAATCAAACCTTGGCGTCAATCAGTCGCTGCGGCAGAAACTCCACCTCGATGAACCGATCCATCGCGGATTCATCCTGTGGCTGACGGCGGCGGCGCACGGCGACTTCGGCACCTCCGCCACAGTCGATCCCGGCCGCCCGGTGACCGGTGTGATTCTCGACCGCCTGCCGATAACGCTGAAACTGAATCTGCTGGCGCTGCTTATCACCTACACTTTCGCCGTGATTCTGGGAGTGGCGGCGGCGGCCCGGCCGGATTCGGTTTTCGACCGCGCCACCACCGGCACGGTGTTCCTGCTGTATTCGCTGCCGGCGATCTGGGTGGGGCTGGTGCTTCAGGCGCTGTTTTCGAAGGGCGGCTTCATTCCGGTGTTTCCGGTAAAAGGGTTGACGGTTGCCTATGCGGACGGAACGCCGTGGTACATGCTGGCGTTGAATACGGCCGGCTGTTATGTGCTGCCGGTGGCGTGCCTAGCCTACGCGGCGTTCGCGGGGATCTCGCGCTACACCCGTGCCGGAATGATCGAGGCGTTGGGGCAGGACTATATCCGTACGGCGCGGGCAAAGGGGGTGTCGCCGTCGGCGGTGCTGTTCCGCCATGCATTCAGAAATGCGCTGATAACGCTGATCACGCTGTTTTCGGGAATTCTGCCGAGTCTGGTGGCGGGCAGTATAATTGTGGAGCAGATATTCGGGATTCCGGGGATGGGATCGCTGGCGATAATGTCACTTTCGAGCCGCGACTATCCGCTGCAGATGGCGCTTTTCGCATTTGCGGGGATGCTGACGCTGGCGGGAATAATGATCTCCGACGTCCTGTACACGCTGGCCGATCCGCGCATAACACTTGGGACGCGCGGACGCGCTTAGAAAAAACTGTTTTACGTAATACGGGAACTTTCTTGATGTTCGGCGGTTCTGTGCTATATTATTAGAATGTGCTCCGGTAGCTCAGCGGATAGAGCAGCTGCCTTCTAAGCAGTTGGTCGTGGGTTCAATTCCCGCCCGGGGTACCATTTTTAATTGCCTATCCACCAAGCATTTAGCTATAAATTTAACCATGTCGCCCCGAGCCTTAATTTACTATCATTTTCACTAGTTTTCGAGGGTGAAAACACCCCAATGGTCAAGTAATGGTCAAGTAAAAAAATCTTTACCGAAAACCGCTTTCCGCCATCTTGACTAAACCAAAGCAATATGGTATATTATAATCAGTTTCTTAACCCAGCCCATTAGGTAATGGGCGGCAATAGTCTAAGGCTTTGACTGCTCGTAGCATATTGCACGGCACTTGACAGCGAAGAGTTGTTCTCGTAATTGCCCGACTATCCTGACGATTATACAGCGCTAACACATCGTCCCAACTAACGGTTGGTCAACAGTTGTTTCGACTGCATTTTGCGCGAGGGTACATGAAAGCTGTACAGCGTGAGCTGTATCTTCTTTATCCTCTACGCAAAAGCAGCGCGGTAGTGCGGACAAGCCTCGAATGCACTATCCACGAGAGGCAACGAAAGGGCTCTGTCCATGCAAATGGCCACCCGCAATGCCATCCTGATGATGGCACAAGCTGATGAGTCGGTAACCACGACTCAAATCTCCAAACTGGAACAATTCATTAAGGGGATTGATTCCGCAACCAGGCCGGTTCTTATTACCGGAAAAGCAGCTCGCCTACTACTTGGCGAAGCTGAGGAACATGCCGTATCCCGGCCCTACCTTGCCCAATTGGTTCAGCAGGGAAGACTTCACCCCGTAAAGCTAAGCGCACGAAAGATTCGTTACGACAAAAACGAGGTTATGGCGCTGCTCTCCAACGGAGGTGAAAAATGACCAACATCACCAACCGTGCTCAAAGGCAATTGATGCTCGATGATGTGGTACAGCCTTCCCTCTTCGACGATGAACGTGAAGCCACAACTCCCGATATCCTCGATGATGTGGTACAGCCCGTCTTGTTCGAAGATGACTATGAGGACACGATTCCCGATCTATTCGCGTACGACGGAGCAACACCAGACTCTTTGGAAAATGAGCCTGAACAGCCCGGCTACACGGAGACGGCTCCGTCAACACCCATTAATCAGGATGCCCAGGAGCAATCCGATGTTGAGCCGATAGCCAAATCGGATACCGATTCAGTGGAAGCGCAGACCATTACGCCCAAGCCGACCAAGAACCCGTTTGGCGTTCCGGCATCATGGCACGAAGTTGACGCCGATGCAATCATCGGTATGCTCAAGGCGCTCTTCAGGCCTGGAGATGTCTTTGAGGTATGCTGGTTCCCCAAGGGGTCCAAGACGCCAAAGTCCGGATGGTTCGACTATGAACATATCGAGCAGGTCCCTGATGCCGTCCGCTTAATAAGCGGCGACAGCGCGGGCGTTTATGTCTGCACCAACCCGGTCAATCCAGATCTGATATACCGCAAAAGCAATTCGCTGCCGCGCAAATATGATAGCTCTGGAAGCCGATCTTCGGATAATGATGTGGTTGAACGTCGCTGGCTGATGGTCGATTTCGACCCAAAGCGACTATCCGGCATTGCCGCCACCAGCGAGGAGAAAAACCACGCTGACTCCACCTGCAATACAGTTCTTACGATATTGCAGGAGGCGGGATTTCCCGAGCCCGTCATCATTGATTCAGGCAATGGATTTCAACTGCTGTACCCGTGTGCCGAATTCAGTGATGAGGAGGACTCCGCGATAGCGGAATTCATCAGAACCCTCGCTACCGAGTTCAATAACGAGCACGTCGACATCGACAAGTCCGTACACAACAAAGCTCGCCTGGGGCGTCTTGCCGGAACTATGAATCGCAAGGGTGAAAATGCCGAGAAGCGTCCGCACCGTCCGAGCCAATTGATCAGCGTTCCACAAGATCAGGAGACGCGGATCACACCAGACATGTTGGCAACGTACATGGGGCTCCACGGCGCTTCATCCACCACTAACAGTCCGGCAAAACAGACTGCGCCAAAGCAGGATGCTCAACAGCTCGTGCCTATAAGCAAGAACCCTTCCGGCTTTGATATCGACAGGTGGATTGACACATACGTCAAGGACATGGTGAGACCGGCCGAAAAGTGGCAAGGCGGACGACGCTGGGTATTTCCTGTCTGCCCATTCAATGACGCGCACGACAACGGATCGGCGGTACTGTTGGAGTTGGAATCGGGCGCGATTTCGTTCCGATGCCATCACAATGGTTGCCGTGACAAAACGTGGCAGGGCCTTCGAGCCATGTTTGAGAAGCCGACTTGCGATGAGCAGACGGCCCAGCTAGTCAGGAGATACGGCCGGCCTTATCTGATCAACGATAAGTCGGGAAAAATAGCGGGGCTCAACCAGAGGTTCTTTGCGGCTTATTTCTTTGAGACCGCGCATCCGGTGTTCGATGAGGATCTGCGGAAATTCTATCTCTATAACCACGAAACCGGACTATGGCAGACCTATAGCGACGAAGCGATAATCGCCATGCTCTCAGATGCGATATTCGCTTATATCAGTGAGGCGGGTACGTGCCCACCCGACACATGCACGGCGCACCTTATGAAGGATATCTTGGTTTTCCTTCGTGGCATCGCTGCCGAAGAAGACCCGTTCCCGCAAGGCTCCCGCAGCTTCATCCATGTTGCCAACGGTGTCCTGGAATTCGATACGAGTATCGGGAAATGGGTATTGAAGCCGTTCTCGCCCGAATACAGATCGTTGAATCGCACTGAAGTGCCGTACGATCCCGAGGCTACGTGTCCCCGGTTTGTCCATAACCTGCTGGAACCGGCGTTGGATGCCGATAGCATCAAGATTATTCAGCTCTACACCGGGCAGTGCCTGATCGGTCGGAATATCAGCCAGACCTTTCTCTGCGTAACCGGTACTCCGGGTGGCGGCAAAGGTACGCTGGTAAATGTGATCGAGAAGCTGATCGGGCCGCAAAACTGCACCGAACTGCGTACCCGTCATCTGAACGACCGCTTTGAGATGAGCCGGTATTACGAAAAGACGCTGATCTGCGGTAAAGACGTTCCGCCGGACTTCCTGCTCAAGCAAGGCTCTGAACAGATCAAGTCGCTAACCGGGAACGATGCAAAATCGCCGGAGATTAAAGGCGTCAGCGGATGCAAGAACATAATCGGCTGTTTCAACATCATAGTGACTGCCAACGCCAAACTGCGCCTCCGTGTCAACGGAGATGCCGGAGCGTGGAAGCGGCGGTTACTATGGGTTTCTTACGACAAGGAGGCTCCAGCGGAAGTAATAAGAGATTTTGACGATAAGCTCATACGCGAGGAGGGTAGCGGAATCTTGAACTGGGCGCTGGAAGGAGCTCGGGATTTGCTGATGAATGGCGGTCGTATCATAACGCCCCAAGCACACGATGAGCGCATTGAAGCCCTGCTTGTGGAATCCAATGCGATATACGGTTTTTTGAAGACATGCGTGACCAAGACCGGAGATAAGAATGACACTATCTCGGTCGAAGAATTGGTGGAAGCTTATATGCGTTATTGTTACGCCAATGACTGGCAACCGCTGCCGCCTAGAAGCGCACAGGTTGAGCTTGGAGGAACAATGCTGGCAATGTACCAGATTGCCCGCCGACATGACTTAAAGCGCGGAATAAACACCGTACGCGGGTTTGTGGGGGTAGCCTTGGACAAGATAAGGCCAACCACCACGGAACCACCGGCACAACAAGAATAATAGAAAGGTAGTTGCGAATCGGGGCGGCTGTGTTATGTGCGGTCGCCCCGATTTTTGAGGAGGCCTAGTAGCGTGATATTATCTGTAGTTACAAAATCACAGCCACATCCATTGGGTTACGGTCAGTTGTATGGATTGAAGTTTAGAACCTATCGGTAGTGTTATCAGAATGGTTCGGCCAAAAGCCACTTCAGATTGCCATTGGGTGCCATTTGAAACATTCGAATGGGGTTATATTTGTCAGATGTATGCGGCTGTTCCACGTTCACTGAGAACTCGCAGGCGTCATGAGCCGCTTAGCTCTCAGAAGACAGATAAAATTGAGTTCTATGCGACAATTGATCTTACCGGTGTCGACTTAGATAACCTTTTGGCAGCTTAGCAACGGTACTATAACTGGGAACGTCACCATAGTAACCTTAAGGGTAAAACTCCGATGGAGCGTTATTTTTAACTTGCAGAGAAAACGCCATTTTATGATGAAATATTGGATTTGTAGGTAGTGTCCCGAATTATGCGCACATTTGATAATCACAATCAGTCAGAGATTATCAAATGTGCGCATAATTCGGGACACTACCATCAGAGAACAGCCACTTTTTCAAATGACCGCCACCATAAATGTGCGCAATTTAACGGACGTTATCGATTTGTAGATCCATCAAAAGAAAGAGTTCAGGTGCAAAATTATGCCCAAGATATTGCCTTAAGAAACTTGAAACCATCTCTGTGAATAGTACAAATAATGCTCTGTAGTAGCTCCGATGCTACTACCAACCTTCGGCTTCGCAAATTCTTCTCCAACCGTCATTTATCTTATCCACCTTGGCCCAATCCTCATTTATCGTAGCCTCTTGAACCTGCTTATCATATTCGGCTTTTGCCTTTATGAAATCCCAGTTCTCGTTGACATTATACACATCACCAATCTCGCTATCATCGCATCCCGTCCCAAGCGCCAACAACAGACACAAAACAAGACCCCGTTTGAGGGAAAACATTTTTCTGGTTTCTGGCTTTTTGTTCATGATATTTTTGCCCTTTTTCTAGAACGTAAATATATGCATAGAAGCAATAACGCAATAACACCAGCAATACCAATCACTCCCCATGTAATAATTTGCGACCAACTCGACCCCTTGGAAGAAGAAGCCTTTTGCGCGCGAAAGTGATCTCCATAAAGAATGTCAAACTGTTCTCCGGGGTCAGCGGCAACGTAGATATCTGTATTCTTGGGAATGGCAAATAAAGATTCACTCAAGTCATCCCGAAAAACGATATCGCCATACCTCGTCTCGACCAACAATTTGCCTTCTTGGTTGTAGGTTCTCTTTCCACGTAGAAACATACCATCTTTATCTATATAGTATAAAGTCACCACCGGAAAAAAATCCCTTAGCTCAGCCATCGAAAAATGTTTGCCTTGGGGCAATTTAGCATATTTTTCGAATGCCGAATCCGTGCTTACTATGGTTTTCTTGATTTCGTAACATGGTCGTCCATCCATAGTTGCATCGCCACGCAAAGAATAAATTAATTCCTCGTTTTCATCTGAAAAATCTTGCCTATCTTCTAGCCACTTTTGTTGAATCACAGGACTATGCGGCGAAATATAATAATACTTACCGGCAGTGTTTATATAGATCGTCTTATCTCCATCAGGGTGAAGAAACTCTCTGCGACTGTCGATAGTGCCATCGGAGTTAACTCTCTGATATATGGTCTGGCTTACTCCCTGTGGATCTCGATAATTGGCGACATATGACTTCTTTTGCATGTTCTGCAGCGCATTAGCCAGCAAAACTGCAGGATCTTCGGCTCTTAACGAAAATGAGCCGAGAACACTCACGAAAACAATGCCCAACAAAAAGTGTTTCATTTTTCCTCCAATCTAGTGCTAAATATTTCACCTCTAGGAACACCCCATGAATTAGCGTAGCATTGAAATCTCCAATTGCAAATTAATAATCTCAAAAAAACATTTTTTAGTTGTTAATATATAAAGATGTGGAATTAAGAACAAAGACTAATGATACTGGCTGCGTTTCTTGAGGATGAGGAATATATTCACTAACTGTTTTTCTCTGATCACGCATTCGTTTCTGAAGCCTATTAGGTATATCGGGTGCCGTTGTAATAAAAGTAGCCGGCACGTTCAATCGCTCGACAAAGTTCATCGGAGATAGGTCATCAAACGGCCAACTCTCCGGCATGTTATAAACGATGATTTGCTTTATCTTATCCGATCCATTTTGAGCTACCGAGATAAACAATTGCTTGCCAGCAATACCGCTGGCAATGACGGTCAATGGCTCGGGAGAGTCTTTTAACGCATAGCTCAATAACATACCGGCTCTCAGCAATCCTATACGCCCACTATCTATCTCTGCAAAATAGACCTTGTTTCCCTCATCCAACAATGGTCGTATTATATTACGAATATACTTGCCACGCAACCACTCATAATCCAGCTGATCCACTGCAAATACAATACTCCTCTTTATTTTTGATGGGGTTGCTATGATTATTTCAAAGGGTTGACCTTCACTGATAACCTCACGGCGATATTTATAGGGAAAGTAACCCCTTACCAATTGACAAGCAAGGATGAAAATCGTGCAAAAAGCAACGGCAAACAACAATGGCTGCCCAAAATTGCTCCAGTGCCAATGAACAGCTTTTCGGACAACAGCAGCAATACACCAAGCTAGTGTGGTAGCTAATGACGCTAAGAAAAAAATGCATAACCATTCCGTATGCATCATGGTGCTGAAAAAACCGCATACCACGAAGACCGTTATGGAAGACAGCATCCCTGTCAATATCATAGACTTGGTGACGCGCTGGACTCGCCAGCCCCAGAAAAATATAAACGCAACTCCAACCAATATCCCTCCGGAGGCAAATATTCCCCATCCGCATGTTAGTGTCAAAAAATCGTTGAGCATAACGAGATATGATTCATCAAGCCAAAGGGGTTGAAACCATGCGGTGTATTCCCGCCCTATTGCCCATCCCAACCCCATTCCGCTTAACCAATTGTCGGCAATTATCGCCAATCCTCCGCGCCACAGTAGCAGGCGGTTGTGAATTGATCCGTCTGACAGGTGACCTATCGTCCCGACCCGTACCGCTCCGTTTTCTATGAGCAACAGGAGCAACGCAAAAACACCTGCAAAGCCGAATATCCATTTGCTTCGACTTAACCACAGCATAACCAGCAATCCAATTGCCATAGCCACATAACCACCACGTGAATATGTACAAACCAGAAGAAACTGTCCCGCCGCTGCAATTGTTGCCGGAATAATCGCGGCTATTTTGCAATAGATGCTTTCTCTCCTTATCATATCAAGGAACAGCCCGAGGCAAAGCATTATCAACATTGCAAGAAAACAAGCGGCCAAATTAGGAGAATCAAACCATAGCTGTTCTCTGTAAATTCCCATGAAACGATACATAATTTTGCGTCACCTGATTGTATTTTCAAATTGCTCTATTATCGCCAAAGGTATATCAAAGTCCCCCGAGTCACTGAACAATACTATCGATACTTCCTGTTCTGGCAAAATCACCAGCAATTGTCCACCAGAGCCATCGTTACGGAAACCGCCGAATTTGTTCCGCCAAAATAAATAGCCAAACCCGCAGTTCCAGTTATCACTGCCGGAAACTGGCTCCGGGGTTTGATTCGCAGTAGCCTCGTCAAGCCAAGCCGCATCCAGCACCCGGCGATTGTTCCAAATGCCTTTTTGCCTATAAAATTCACCGACAGCAGCCAATCCCGGCAACGTTAACGAGAGGCCTCCCGATCCACACGAGATTCCAGCCTTATCTTCAGCCCATTGGTATTCTGTAATTCCCAGCGGAACAAACAGCCGTGAACGCAGGAATTCCTCCAAGCTTCTGCCACTGACTTTTGCTATGATCGCGGAAAGCAAATAACAGCTTACCCGCCCATAAACAAAATGTTCTCCGGGCAGAAAGGATGGAGCTACTGCAAATATGCAACGAGGCTCAAGCAATTCCGCCGTATGTTCATCCGCTAGGCTGTATCCCGAGCGCATCATTAATAGGTCCCGAACGGTAAGTTCAGACAGCGCGGTCGAAATCATCTCCGGCTGCGATTCTGGAAAAAAATCAATCACACGGTCATTCAAATGCAGTAGTCCCTCCTGAATAGCAAAGCCGCAAGCGGTAGAAGTAAGTCCCTTGGTAATTGACGCGATGCTATGAAGATTGTCGGGGCCGAATCCTTGACCATAGCGTTCGACTATTTTCCTGCCCTTCCAGTTTACACTCACACCTCGAAAATTCTTAACCTCGTTATTCATCCGATCTGCCATATGATTTGCCGCCATAATTACCGATGGCTCCTGCCTGAAAAACAGAACGACAATTACACCGATGGCGACCAACTCCGGTACCGCAAACAAAATTATCCTATTTAAACGCGCCACACAAAGCCTCGCCAAGAACCTTGAAATATGAGTGTCCGAAGGAGTCACCGTTTTCATTTCGGTAGAACACGCCTGAGGAAGAGGCTGTCTTATATTTCGCATTATTACTCCATATCTCCACCATCTTAAATGTAAGCAATTTATCTAGAGGAACCCAATTGGGCGGATTCAAATAAATTACTTTTTCTATCCGGGATTTATCTGTTTCCGGAAGTCCGCCCAAAGCCTTGGCAAGCGGAATTGCACATTCTCCTCCGCAAACTATGGTTATCGGCAATCGAGGCAGAGAAGAACTTCGCAATAATGCCAATAGCCCGGATGAAATCTGCGCCTGAAAACCATCTACATTGTCAGTAATCGGATAACTTACCGCAATGCTTCCATGTTCAAATATAAAGAACAGATTGTCGATCAACCACAACTCTCTTCCCCACGATGGCGGTTGCAAGTAGAACACAATATGGTGGGCGTTTTTCGGACGCAGCGTCAACAACCCATCATTGCTATTGGCTTTATTCGCAGCTAATGAGAGAATTTCATCATGAGGAATACGTTCCCAAAACTCCTTGAATGCCAACGACGGCACCGTGATAAGGGTTCCTCTGGCCAAGACGGAATCTTTCCAATCACGGGGCATGACTGCAACATCATTGTTGTGCTGACGACGATCGGCAATGCCATAAATAAATTCACGAATTAGTGTGTAATCCCAATCGTGTCCGCCATGATGAAAGCAGTCATAACCCTTTTCCGGCCAGCTTGGAGGCCCGATCATAAAAAGAGAATATCCGCCTTGCCTCCGGTCTTGCTCAACCATTTTCAGGGTTGCATCCAGACCGGAATCGCCCCATGTACTGATTGCCAATACAGGGGGATGAACTTCGGATTGATAGTTTACAACATTATTCGCGCTTATCCAAGCCGCAGCCTCGATTTGATCCGGAAAAAAGCGGCTCATTTGCTGACTCATAACTGCGCCGGAGGAATCTCCGAAGACGAATAATTTACGGTGCGGCATTCCCAATTTGCGTTTCAATATATTCTGAATATCGAATATCTTTTCATGCCAGCCGCTGCGCATATCGGTTCGCCGCTGTTCCTGAGGCAATTTTTTCTCAATGTCGTAATTGAACGCAACCGTAAAGACCATCATGCCTTTCTCGGTTGCAAGCTTATATATCTGCGGCCGCTTCAGCGAATTCTGCGCATTGCCAAAAGGGGCGTAAAAAACCATTGCTGTGGTCTGCGGGTTAAAGTGCGACGGCAACAAATACTCCACCCGCACTTGCGGCTCGGACGGAATTCCGCTGTTAAAGGTAAAGCAACCCCAAGTTACATTGTGGCCGTCGAGTCTTATCTCATATGCCTTCCAGTCGCAATCCGGGGGAGTCCGCAGCCATAGAAAAGTCACGATGCCCACCATTGCGGCTACGATCGCGACCACCGCCCAAGGCACGATCCTGAAGGTAAGTTTGGAGCTCATTGTTTACTACTGAATGTTGAAGACTGTGCGTTTTACATTGTCTTCCTTGACTTCCTGGTTTGATAACCGAAGCCGTACGACGGAGTTGGCGGAAAAATAATTTTGTTTCAACAAAATATCATGGGTTTCAGACAACTCCCGACACGGGTGGGATGCCATTACTTCATACGTACCTTTTAGCCAAAAAATTACTAAAGGAGCATTCGAGTCTTTCAATATGGAATCAATATCGGCTTCACACTCGGGAGTCAAATAGCGGAATTCATTACCCGTCATGGCATCTTTTGCCACAAGCAAAATGGTGTCGGCATCATACAAATTTATTTTGATGGCGTCATCTTCTCCCCGGCTTGAATTATCACAAAAATCTTCGATTCCCATCGACACCCGCTCACCTTCCTGCCGATAGCGTTGTGCATCATAATGCATAAGCCACAATAAAAGACCTCCGCAAATCACAAGTAATGCGGTCAGTACATAAATTACAGTGCTGCTGCAAATTATATCCAGAAGTTTATTGGTTTTTCCACTCATGACCTGAACTCTTTGCTCCCCTATTTTGTTACAGTTGACTTTTGCCCAGTGGCATCAATATACGCGCCGATTTTTGATTTCATGAGCATGCCAATACGATCGGTGGTGTCGGCCACATGCCCGTCGGCATAGCCGACGTTGGCCTCTCCCTGGTGGCGAAGGCAGATCGCTCTCGGGAAATAACTGGCCGCTCCTTCTTTGCGGCGCGCAAATAATATGCATTGTATTCCTGGAATCATGCCATTCGCCTTTTCGCCAACTGTATAGGCGGAGTCGGCAAGCAACACATAATCCGAAGGTGCCGGAATTTTTCGTGCCTGAATAAACTGCCCTTTGTTGGTCGGTAGTTGCAGCAACTGTTCGCACTCTTCATACGCGTAATCGTCTGGAAGTATTGAGATCCATGCCGCGCCATACGCCTGAGCTTGATTCCAACTCGGAGCATTAATCCACGAATCTGGGCATAATGTCACTGGGCGTTCCGTGATTGGCGAACGTCCGGCTTTGGAAATCTTAAATCCAAGAGACTCTGAAATCCCCGGTTGCGCATACCATCCGGAATATTTGTCGCCGTAGGTGCAAATCCAACCGTCATTGTTGTTCCCATAGACCAACATAGCGTTTATGCATTGTTTGAGATTGCCTGAACAACCGGCGGCCTTGGCCTCGTTTCTGGCGGAAAACAACACCGGAATCAGCATAATGAAGAGAATAACGATGATAACGATGAGTATGATCAGTTCTACCAAGGAAAATTTACTATGACGTACCATTTACTCCTCCACGAAGATAAAATCATTGCCACTGGGGTCGACATATGCCCCTATTTTTGAACTGTGCAGTAAATTTGTTTTGTCTGCTGTGGTCGACACATGCCCATCGGCAAATGCAAGATTGCCGACTCCGTTATGACGCTCACAAACGGCTGAATTTATCGGAGACGCCTTGCCTTCATCTCGCCGTGAAAAATGCAGACACTGTACTCCCGGCGCAACCTGACTTCGCGAATCAAACTTAGTATAGGCGGAGTCTGCCAGCATCACATAGGTTGACGCCTCCGGCATTGCGTGGATGTTGACATATTGTTCACTCACATTCAAAACATGTTCGCAATTATATTCGGAATAATCCTGCGGAGCCAACGCAAAAAAAGGAACACCGTAGGCAATATTGCCATACCATTCGATGTCATCGTCCCCTCCGCCAGGACAAATGGTTACCGCTCGATACGAGCCAGGCCGCATCGGTTCGGACGGCATTGAGAACCCTAGTGCCTCCGGGATGCCTGATTGACGATACCAACCAGTACTGGCTGGGCCATAAGTAGTAATCCACCCCATGCTGTTATCGGAGTATATCAACATGGCGTTTACGCATTGCCGCATATTGGATGCGCACTGTGCTTGAATTGCGGATGCCCGCGCTCGGCCAATTGCCGGAGCCAGCATTGTTACCAGAATACCGATGATCCCGATTACAATCATGAGCTCAATAAGCGTAAAATCATTAGTATGTAATTTATATCCCATAGCATTCTCCCTTATAATCAAAAATAACATGCCAAAACATAGAATCAAGACGAACAGTAAGGAAAAACAATTTTATTTGAAGATATAATAATATGTGCTGAGTGGCGATGGGGGTCAACGGACAATAAGAAAGGCATTACATTTGTTACGGTAAATAATTTAGCATCCCCCCACAGATCAATTCTGCCCCAACCGGGAATTTGCTCGGCGTTCACATTATCGGAACCAACGCGGCTGAAGCAATCCAGAGGTTCAGTGGCAGTGCATATGTCCACCCGACTTTGAGCGAAATGCTTATACAGTGTTGACGTATATGGAAATAGTTAATCTAGCAATACTATCTTGATTACCAACCGTCCTTAACCATTACGATTTATACCGTGGGGACACCGGGGACGGCTTCCAGTACGATCTATAGAAAACCTAATTATTGCCCATTATACGTATGCTAAATTAGGTTTCCTATAGGGTATAGGGAATGGTGTCACCAGTGTCACCCAAATTATTGTGCGTTCAAGGCTGGACAATGGAACAATGCATTGTTATGCGGTCGTCCCGATTTTTAGGTATCCTGTCCCCATATAGAGTTTGCAATCCGAATTTTTCGTAGTATGTTATTATAAAGATATCGGCAGTCAGGGTTACCGCCCGAATGCCGTGCTGATTGAAAACCGTTATATTTCAGCAAATAGTCTGTAAACCGACCAAGTTAGAAGTATTATTTGTTGTCATCCTAGGTGAAATGTATCCGGTGGGACTGTGTCTTCACAATCTTACCGGACGCTTTCTTGCATGATGACAACGGGCTCTTGGTCGGGCCTACAGACTAGTGTTTGAGAGCGTTCGGTTCTTACTGAATATTTTCAAGCATGCTGGATTTCGCAGCGCAAGTTGAGGAATCGGCATGACCGTCAAATAAATTCCCCCTCCAGCCGATGGCCTTGTCTGCCGTGCCTCGGCAACATGCTTTCGATCACCTCTGTGCCGCGAGATCCGCAATTGGATTGTCGCGGCATTTTTCATGCACGTAACGGCAACCGTGACTCCTCCTGAAACAATAACGATTCGCAAGATTTATCGGCGATATGATAAACTTATTGCCAAAACAAAAAGGAGGTTGAGATGAGGAGATCGAGGTCTGCAATGGTGTCGCTGGCGTTAACCGCGCTGTTAGCGGCAGTGGTAGTCGGTATCGGGTGTGACAACTCGGAAGCCAACGGCAATGATAACGGTTCGAGTACGCGAGTGTTTTCGGCTGCTGATGTCATTGGCTATTGGAGTCTGCAAGGTGGACATGACGCCCCCGACGGACAGACTTGGATATTTTTTTCAAAAGGGCGACTGTTTCTGATCACAAAAAACGCTCCTATGCCCACAGACTCAATGGCCGAGAACAATTATGTCGTAGTGCCCGGAACATGGCGCATTGAACCAGGAAACGAGTTATATATTAATCTGCACGATAAAATGCTTGATGAGGGCTGCAACATATCTATTTTCGGTGTTATCCTGGAGATCGACGCGAACAAAATGGTCCTAGGAGATATAAACAAAGACCCAACCGATATCTTAATTCGAATTGGCAAAGGCTCCGCTATGGAGCATGCGATCATCTCAATACTTGACGATCATGGCTGTAAAATCGAAGACTAATGTGAAACCCAGTTGAAACACCACCAAACAGCAGAGGAGCTTCTATGATCACCGGTCTTACAATCGCACTCCTGTGCGTGGCGGCGGGTTGTTATGCCATGAAGAATGGCGAGGATGCCACTGGCCGAACTAAAGTGAGGAAGAAATATATTGT
>JAYFQV010000012.1:0-133766 GCA_034926605.1 Victivallaceae bacterium | reverse complement strand
CGGCTACGAGGTCTGCCGCCAGATACGGCGCGGCAACCCCGCTTTGCCGATCATTTTCCTGAGCGCCCGCACCGAGGAGGTGGACAAGGTGCTCGGTCTCGAACTCGGAGCCGACGACTATGTGACCAAGCCGTTCAGCCTGCGCGAACTGCTTGCCCGGGTGGCGGCCCGGCTGCGTCCGCGTGCGGCGTCCGCCGCGGCCGTCCCGGAAAGTTTCGACTTCGCCGGTTGGCGGATCGACCCGGAAAAATCGACGGCCTCGCGGGAAAACACCGAAGTCGCACTTTCCGCGCGCGAACTGGCGCTCCTGAAGATGTTCGCGGCCCACCCCGGCGAACTTCTGAGCCGCGAAAGGATCATGAAGGAGGTCTGGGGCAGCAGCTTCAACTGCTCGCGCACCCTCGACCAGCATGTGGTGACCCTGCGTAAAAAGCTGTCGCCGGACATCGTGCAGACCGTTTACGGGCGCGGCTACCGGCCCGGCCGTCAGCCCGCTACTTCTCGATAAGCGATCCCGGGCCGCCGACGCAGCCGCCGGTGCAGCTCATAACCTCGAGAAAGTTGCCGGGAAGTTTGCCGGCGGCGTACAACGCCAGCAGCTTGGCCGATTTGCGGTCTATGCCGTTGATGAATTTCGAATCCAGCTTGATCTTGCCGTCCTCGCCGAGCAGTTCCTTCAGCACCGCTTCGGTCACGCCGCAGCTCTTGGCGAAATTGCGGGCGGTGGCGATGGCGGGCCGCGGAATCGGCCACGGCTCCTGCGACATGATGTCGATGCCGTAACCGGCCAGCAGCGCGCCGAGTTCCTCGAAGTTCATCACCATGTCGATGTTCTCGGCATGGAACGCCTCGTAGCGCTTGGCGATGCAGGGGCCGATGAACACGGTAAGCGCGTCCGGATGGGTCTTTCTGGCGATGGCTCCGGCGTAGCGCATCGGGCTGGGAGTGTCCGACACGCATCCGGAAAGTTGCGGGACATGGCGTTTGACCATTTCCACATACGATGTGCAGCAGCTGGTGGTCATCAGCCTCTCGCCTTTTTCCATGCGTTCGATGAATTCCCTGGCTTCGTTTTCGGTGGTCATCTCGGCGCCGAGCGCCACTTCGATCACGTCGTCGAATCCCGCGGCGGAGATGGCGCTGAACAGCCTTTCAACGCCGCCGGGGAACTGGAACTGCGCCGAAGGAGCGACCAGCGCCACCAGCTTGCGGCCGTCCGCCAGCTCCTGGAGCACATGCAGCAGCTCGGAGCGCTCCATCACCGCCGAGAACGGGCAGGCGCGGAAACACTTGCCGCACATTATGCACTTGGCGTCGTCGATTTCGGCCACGCCGAACTCGTTCTTGCGGATGGCGTCCACCGGGCAGGCGTCCTCGCACGGCACGGTGGTCTTTATGATCGCGTGAAACGGGCATACTTCCAGGCACTTGCCGCATTTGATGCATTTGCTGTAGTCCACCCTCGCGTGCTGGTCCTCCACCGTTATGGCGTTGCGCGGACAGCTGAACACGCAGGGGCGGGCGAAACAGCCCCGGCAGTTGGTGGTGATGTTTATGCGGCTTTCGGGGCAGCCGTCGCAGCCGGCGGCGCAGACGGTCAGTGGCATTTCGGGGCGTTTGTAGGAAGTCATGGCGCGGTCGAGATACTCGGACAGCGACATGGTTTCGTCGGTCTCATCCTTGCAGTCGAACCCGAGAAGCGCCATAAGCCGGTACTTTATCACGGCGCGGTCGTGGTAGATGCAGCAGCGGGTGGAAACATTGTTGCGCGGCCTTATCTGTGTCGGGAGGCGGTCGATATTGTCGCGCAGAGTACCCTGCCTGAATTCGCGGACCATGCGGATCATCAGTTCGCGACGCATGCGTTCGGCGCCGTTGCTCATGTTATCTGTCTCCCATTGCTTCGACGATGGCGGCCACCCGCCGGTAAACTTTTTCAGGAGTGGCGTTGGCAAGAAGTTCGCCGTTTATCCTGACGAACGGGGCGCTGCCGAGGTTTTCATGGGCGCAGGCGTCCATGCAGGGCTGGGCGGAGACGTCCATCATTTCGCGCCAGTCCTCCGGCAGCATCCTTTCGATGTTCAGCAGCGAGGCGCCGCCCAGCATGTAGCAGGTGGTGCCGCAGCATATCTCGAGCTTGATCCGGTCCATGATGGTTTCCTCCTTAGAAGTACTTTATATCAACTTTTTTACGATAATCCTTTTCCAGAACGGCGCTGAGCCGCCGGACGATGTTGCGGCGCAGTTCGAGATCGATCGGCAGTTTCGGGTCCTGATGGGCCTCGTTGACCCTAGTACCGACGATGAACTCGATCTTGTCGCTCTCCTCCATCGCGGTGATGATCTCGCGCGCGGCGGCGGGAGCGTCGGCAAAGTCGTGCGACTCCAGCAGCCCGGCCACCCTGGTCAGCGTCAGAATGCCCTCGGTGACCGTGCCGACTCCGTCCATGATTCCCGGCGGCGGCAGGCCGCCGGAAACGGCGACCAGATTGAGGTCGATGCTTACCTTCCTGCCCAGCTCGCGCGACAGTATGTTGGCGGTGGTGCCGCCGCACACGATCACCCGGTCGGCGTCGGAGACGGCGGCGGAGGCGAAGGCCGCGTCCTCCTCTCTGCGGTATGGCGGGCCGGTGATGATGCGCAGCAGCCTAGGTTTGCGCAGGTACATGACCACGCAGCTGGTGTCGTCAACACAGCGTCGGCCGGGGTTCAGCGAAATGGCGTTGAACGCTATCGAGCGGGAGAGGTCGCGCGCGGAAATGCCGGGGTCGGCTTCGATCAGTTTGCGGGCGAACTCCATGCATCCCTGCCGCCGCCAGCCGAATTTGTACACTCCGGCCCCCAAACCGGCCTGGGTCACACCGTCGGTGCAGATGATCAGCCGGTCGCCCGGCTCCATCTGGAGTTCGGAGATGTCCATTTCGCGGTCCGGCCAGTTGGCCGACGCCAGTTTCGAGGTGGAAAACGGCGGCACTTCGCGGGTGCCGCGCAGCTGGATGTAGCCTGGGTTGCCCATCTCGATCACCCGGGTGCGGCCGGTGGAGACGAACATGTCTACCACGGTGAAGGTGGCGTAGGAAATCTTGCGCACTTCGCACACCGGCAGCGAGTCCATGATGATCTCCGCCGAACGCAGGATCGGCTTGTTGGACTTCATGAACTCCAGCGCCATGGTGGTGGTCATGTTGGCCAGCAGGTGGGCCTTGATGCCGCTGCCGAGCCCGTCGGACAGCACCGCGATCTCGCGTTCCTCGTTTTCGAGCTTCTCCCATTGGAAATCGTCGCCGCAGGCGCACTGGCCGTCCTTGGTGATCTGGAAATATTCAAGTTCGAGGAATGCGGGTTCCGGCATGGCTCAGTGTTCTCCGGCGGGCGGTTCCGGTTTGGCGTAGCTGCCGGCCACTTCGTCGAGCAGGATTTCGGTGGCGGCCATGTGTTCGCCGAGGTCGCGGGCGATCTTCTGCACGGTGAGCACGTTTTTGCGGATGACTTCGCGCGCCTTTTCGGCCACCTGCTCGCGGTGAAGCTCGCTCTGGGTGACATCCTGAATCACCGCGCCGGCGGTCTGGCCGGGGGTGATCGAGAACACGCTGATGTTAAGAATCTTCTTGCCGTAAAGCTGATTCAGCCGCACTATCTCGCCGGCGCCGGACAGCGCCGAATCGAACAGATCGGTGAATTCGACCATGGTCGAGAGGAACGCGCCGGACAGGCTGCCGCAGGCGTCGAACGCCGTAAGCGTGTCCGCCCCGCACAGTTCGGCGAAGTGGCGGTTGCATTCCAGCACCTGAAGGTTGCGGTCCACTATCACCACTCCGGCCGGGATGTATTTGATCAGCGCGTTGCTGGTCTTCTGCGATATTTTGCGCAGGTAGGAGAGGCACATGGACGCTTCCGCCTTGCCCTGAAGCTTGGCTTTTGCAAACTCGCGGCAGGTGTTGTAGCCGCAGCCGCCGCAGTTGAGTTCGTCTTCCGGCGAGAACTTGCCGACCGAGGCGAGCGCCTCGCGCAGCTCCTTTTCTCCGATGGCGTTCTCCTTGGGCTGGTCGCGGAAGTAGCCGTGCGAAATATCCACCGGCACCGGCCGGCCGACGCTGGAACGGCTGCCGCCGAAAGCCAGAGTCCGCATGATCACCGCGGTGTTGGAGGCGCTTGCCGCGTCCATCGCCGGGCCGTTGACACAGCCGCCGGGACAGGCCAGAAGTTCGATGAAAAGTTTGCCGTCGGTGCATTTTTCCGGATCGACGCCGGCCAGCAGCCGTGAAATATCGTCAAGTCCGGACGCCGCGATATAACGCACGCCGTCGCCGGCGTTGCGCAGGGTATCGTTCATGCCGCCTTCCAGTGAATAACAGCGGCCCTCTTCGGCGGGCTCGGGAACCAGCGTGGTTTCCGGTTCCGCGGCGGGATCGATCCCGGCCTCGGCAAACCAGTCGGCCAGGGTGGGGAAGGTCAGCGCCAGCGCCAGGTCCTTCGGCGCGTGGTCGGCCTCGACCTTCTTGGCGGCGCAGGGACCGAAGAAGACCACCTTGGCCGCGTCGCCGTACAGCCGGTGCAATAATTTGGTATGGCTTATGACCGGAGAGTCCACCGGCGCGATGTGCGCCGCCCATTCGGGGTGGTATTTTGCGATGAACTCCACCGCCGCCGGGCAGGCGCTGGACAGCATCACGCCGTGCGGCATGGCCCGCAGCATTTCGCCAAGACGGGCGCTGACCAGCTGCGCGCCGAGCGCGGTTTCGCCGGTGCCGGCGAAACCCAGCTTGCGCAGCGCGGAAGCGAGCTGCCCGATGGTGACGTTTTTGAAATAGCCGATGAAACTTGGCGCAACCGACGCGTAGACCGGAGCGTTGTCTCCCAGCAGGAACTTGGCGCGCGCCAGATCGGAGCGTATTTTTTTCGCGTGGGCGGGGCAGACTTTGACACACTGGCCGCAGCTTACGCATAGTTCCGGAATCACCGCGGCGCGGGCGTTTACGATCCGGATCGCTTTGGGAATGCAGTGGCGGACGCACTTGTAGCAGTCCTGGCATTCGTTGGGTGTGGTGTAGACCGGGAATGCGTCATTCATTTATTTTCCTCCGGGAACAGGCGGTTGAGCAGGTCGAGCATCACGCCGCCGGTTACATTGGTATGGCAAACGCCGTCGATCTCCACGATCGGGCCACTCTGGCATTTTCCCAGGCAAAGACAGCCTTCGAGGTCCACGTCCACATCGTCCGACAGCTTGCGGTCGGCCAGGAATTTCTCGGTTATGCGGACGTTTTCTTCATTCCCGCGCGCGAAGCACGAGCTTCCAATGCAAATGCGAATCACCGGTTTCAATGTCAGACCTCCGTAGTGCCTAATAATATAGCACTTTATGGCGCGATTGACAAGCGGGAGAGCGCAAAAACCCGGTAAAACCGGGCGTGCCGGGGCCGTCAGCGCGTGGCGGCGATGAAATCGCGGAACTTTTCAAACGCGGATTCGACGGAATACTCATCGGCGGCGGCGAGGGCGGCGGCGGACATCGATCGGCAAAGCTCGGGGGACGCCGCCAATTTTGCCAGTTTGTCGGCCCAGTCGGCGGAATCACCGGCCAGAAATCCGGTTTCGCCGTCGCTCAGCACATGGCGGTTTTCCCCCACGTCCGAGGCGATGGCGGGCAGTCCGGCCGCCATGTACTGGATCAGCTTGAACGCCGATTTTCCGGCCGCGAACCGGTCGTTTTCCGGCAGCGGCATGATGCCGACATGGCTGCGACGCAGGAGGTCGGCCTCGTTTTTCTCGCTCCAGTCCGTCATGCGGCACCTCACGCCAGGTACCGGCGGCAGCGACGCCTTGGCGATCACCAGCAGTTCGAAGTCGGTCTTTTGAGCCATTGCCCGCAGCTTGTCCGCCGCGTCCAGCAGGTAGCCGTAGGAGGCGGGAGTGCCGATCCAGACCACCGTGAACCGCTCGAATTTCTCCGGCGGCGGAGTCCGGAACGGCGCAAGATCGAGCGGCGTGGGCAGCAGCAGCGTGTTGGAATTGACGGCGGCGAACTTTTCAAGCAGCGTCCGGTTGGCGCAGATCACTCCGGCGGCGCGGGCGGCCCGCCGCCCGTATTTGCGGCGCAGCCACGGGATGCGGGCATACTTTACTTCCACATCGTCGTCGAAGTTCAGGAAGAACCGTCGGCGGCGCAGAAACATAAGTTCGAACCACGCCGGGAAAAACGGCAGAAGTTCATATTCGATCACCGGGGTGTCCGGCATGGAAAGCATCGCGGACAGACGCCTCAGCCATCCCGCCGCAAGCCCGGCGGCCGACTTGCCTTTTCCGGCGTAAAACCGTTCGAGGTAGCGCCCGGAAAAAAACGGCCGGCATTCCACCTCGGCGCCGGAGGCCGTCCACCGCTCCGCGAAATCGTGGAACCGGTGGCGGCTGGATGCGCCGTTTCGTCCGTAACGCGGGTAGAAGCAGGGAGTCATTAGTGTTCGAATTTTGCGTCGGGAATATAGCCGCCGCGCGACTCTCCCTGCGCGATGGCCTTCTCGATCGTCTCTTTGTCGCCGTACTTGTTCAGCATCGCATCGCGGAATTCAAGCACGTCGTGCGGAGTTGTTTTCGGTACCACGTCCGGGGGATAGGTGATCTTCATGAACTCGAGCCGGAATCCCGGCGGCATGGCCGGATAAGGATTCTTTTTCATCGGAACGAGGTCGTATTCATCGAATATCTGGATCAGCGGCGGATAGACGGGCAGCCGCAGACGGTTCAGCTGGCCCGAAAGCTCCGAGGGAAAAACCTTATGGCTGTCGAACATCCACAAATAGCGCTTGCCCTCGACGTACAGTCCGTTGTTGAAATCGAACCCGTAGTAGCCGACCCCGAGCGGAACGAACGGCAGCGCCATGCCGACAAGCACCAGCAAACATACGGCGCCCAGCAGTATCTTCTGATAAGTTTTCATCGTCGCGACTCCGTTTTTTTGGGTAATATACACCGGAAAAGTAAAATTGCGAAAAAATGAAAAAAAATTTGCGTTTACCCGCCGACGGCCGTATATTGATTACCGATTTATGAATCAAACTCAGGAAAGGTGACACGCAATGATAAAAGTAAATCCGTCGATAGTGGTTCGCAAGGAACTCGAGGGCTGGGGCGTGCTGTTCGATCCCGACACCGGCGACACTTTCGGGCTTAACGCTGTCGGCGTGTTCATCTGGGAAGGCATCGAAGCCGGCAAGGACAAGGAGACCATCCTTGCCGAGCTGACCGGAGCCTGCGAGGACGTGCCGGAAAACGCGGCCGGGGATTTCGACGATTTTGTCTCCTCGCTGGCGGCCAAGGGCTACATTTCCTGCGAGGAATAAAAGAAACATGCCCATGTCGGGGACAGCGGTGAAAATTTGGCGTTTGTGGCAGGAAAACTGGCGCTACCTGATTTCCTCGCTGCACCGCAGTTCCGACGCTTCCAGCATCAGAACGCTGGGAGCCGCCTCAAACCGGGATATCCGCCGTCTGCTGGGCGGCCAGGTCAGGCGGCACTGGAAAATGATCGCGATCGTGCTCGGCTGCCTGCTGGCGGCCGCGTTTGGCGAGCTTGCGATGCCGATGTTGTCGGGGTTTATGATCGACAAGGCGCTTATTCCTCGCAATTTCAAACTGTTTCTGCCAATTTTGGGCCTGCTGGCCGCCGCCTATCTGATTTCCGGTTTCGCCCAGACGATCCAGTCTTTCGTGTCCGGCAGGCTCCAGCAACGGATCAGCCTCGGTCTGAAAGAGGATCTGACCGCCCATCTGCTGAGGCTTCCCGGCGACTTTTTCGACCGTGTTTCCGGCGGCTACCTGGCCGGGCGGGTGGTGGGTGACGTACGCAGCCTGTCCACTTTTTTCGGCATTCCGATGCAGAACTTCGTTTCCTCCGTGATAAAGCTGGTTTGTGCGGAGGCGCAGCTGTTTTATCTCAGCTGGAAGCTGGGACTGGGGGTGCTGTGTATGGTGCCGCTGCTGTTTGTGGCGGCGCGGGTGTTCGGCAGGCGGCAGTACGTTCTGAACGCCAACTGTTCGGAAGGCACCTCCGGCATGGTCGGCAAACTTCAGGAGACATTCACCAACATCAAACTGGTTAAATCGTCCGCCGCCGAGGAAGGCGCTCTGGACGAATTGCGCCACCGTTATGAGCACCTTTACCAACTTAATATGGAGATCACCGCGTTGACCGCGCTGTTCCAGCGGCTGATGCGCTGGCTGCCGGATATCTGCCGTGCCGGGGTTCTGCTGGTCACCTGCTGGTGGGTGATGCGCGGCGAATGGAGCGTCGGACAGCTGCTGGCGGTCAACATGCTGATGATGATGGTGCTGAATCCTACCAGAACGCTGGCGTTTTCACTGGTGCAGATGGCTTCCGCCAAGGCCTCGCTGGCGCGGCTCAGTTCGCTTTTGGCGCTGGTACCGGAGGAAAACCTCAAGACCGGGCTGGTGCCGGAGCGCCTCGCCGGCAGGGTGGAGTTCAAAAACGTGCGCTTCGGCTATCTGCCCGACCGTACGGTGCTGCGCGATCTTTCATTTGAGATTCCGCCCGGCAAAATGACGGCGCTGGTCGGCGCTTCCGGCGCGGGAAAGTCCACGCTGGTCTCGCTGATAATGCATTTCTACGCGGTGCCCGAGGGCGAGGTGCTGATCGACGGCGTGAACGTCAACGCCTACAACCTTCCGGCGCTGCGCCGCCGCATCGGCTGCCTCGGCGCCGACGCCAAGCTGTTCTCCGACACGCTGGCGGCCAACTTGCGGCTGGGCCGCGCCGCCGCCACCGACGCCGAACTTGCGGAGGCCCTCCGTCAGGTGGGGCTGGACGAACTGCTGGCGAAGGGGCTGGATTTTCATTTGGAGGAGGAGGGCAAAAACCTTTCAGCCGGGCAGAAACTCCGGGTGGCGCTGGCGCGCGAGCTGCTGCGCGACGCCGACATTCTGATATTGGACGAACCGACTTCGGCGCTCGACCGCCGGACCGAGATACTGGTGGCCGACGCGGTGAAGAAATACGCCGCGGGGCATACCGTGGTGGTGGTGACCCACCGCGAGCATTTCGCCCGGCTGGCCGACAAGGTGGTCTATCTGGACGACCGCACCGTGGCGGGCGAGGGCTCCTATGACGAGCTCAGCCGCCGGTTCGGGCCGCTCTGTTCATCGACGGAAGAGTGATTCCGCCGCCTTTTCGATATAGGTTGCCGCGTTTCGTATCGCCTCGTCCAGCGGAACATCCGCCGGAGATGCCGCCGCGGTGAGGTCGAAAAATCCGTCCAGCCGCTCCCGGTCGCGCAAAGCGCCGGAGATCAGTGCGGTTTTAACCTTGCGCTTCCGCGCCGCTTCGGCGGCTTGGAAACACAATTTGCCGGCCAATGTCTGCGCATCCGAACATCCTTCGCCGGTGATCAGCCAATCGGCGCCGTCCAGGGCTTCGCCGAAACCGAGCATGTCCATCACCATCGTAGCGCCGGATGTGGTTCTGCCGCCGCAGACCGCGCGCAGCGCAAAGCCGCAGCCTCCGGCCGCGCCGTCGCCGGGGGAGGAGCCGTCGCGGCCGCAGAGCTCCGCAAAACGGCGCAGATCGGCGTCGAGCATTCTCACCTCGTCCGGAGTGGCGCCCTTCTGGGGGGCGAACACACGGGCCGCGCCGGACTCGCCGCAAAGCGGGCTGGTGACGTCGGTGGCGACCACGATGTTGAGTTCGGGAATCCCGGTCAGTTCAACGGTCGCGATGCGGGCAAGCCCGCCGCCGCCGAGCCCGGGCGGGAGCTTGTTGCCGGCTTCGTCCCGGAACACCGCGCCAAGCGCCTGGAGGATTCCGGCGCCGCCGTCGGTGGAGCAGCTGCCGCCGAGCGACACCACTATTTCCGTGGCTCCGAACGATGCGGCGGAAAGTATCGCCAGGCCAACGCCATAGCTGGTGGCGCGCAGCGGGGACAATTCGTCCTTATGACGTTCGATGCCGCAGATTTCGGCCAGTTCAACCGCAAAACGGCCGCCGGGAAGTTTGGCGACGCGGGCGCGGAGCGGGCGCATGAACGCATCACGCGACTGTATTTCCACCGCCTCGGCACCCGGCAGGCGCAGCAGCGCCTGAAGCGTGCCTTCGCCGCCGTCGGCGAGCGGGAGCAATACCAGTTCGGCCGCCGGAAAAACCTTGCGCAGCCCGGCGGCGACGGCCTCCGCCACCTCGTCGGCGGGCAGGCAGCCTTTATATGAATCTGGCGCGATGACGATTTTTTTCATGATGTCGGATACTATACACGCCTAATCCTCGAAATCAAAGAATATCCCCGTCCCAATTTGCAAATATCCGCCGGGAGTGATAATATACCGCAATAAAGTCAAAAACAGGGGGACATCGGAAATGGCGGGGCTGCGGGCAGAATTCAGGAAAATCTCCAAGTGGAAACTGGCGTTTACGGCAATGCTTTGCGCGTTCTGGCTGTTCATGGGTTTCGGCGTCATTCATCTGATATGGATTTCCTGGCCCAGATGCGGTACGGCCGCCAGCATCTCCGAGGTGGGACGGAAATACGGCTTTAAGGCTCCCGTCGAAGACATCCCGATAAGCGGCGACCTGTGCTACAAGGTGTTCCGGGGAGCCCACGCGGTGCGCGTGGTGGTGATCTGCGGGATCATTCCGGCGTCGGAAATAGAATCGGTGATGGCGAAATTTCCGAAGTGGGAACCTCGTTTGTTTGACGGCGTCGATTTTAACGATGACGAACTCACCGAACAGATGGCCGGGCGCATGGGCGCCAAAAGGACCGAGACCGGCTGGCGTGTCGACGAACCGCCGGACTCCAATGTACCTATTCCTACCGGATGGGCTGTAGGCGAACGTGCCGGGGCGACTTTTTGCCATTATTTTCATGACAGAGTAACTGTGGACATCGAACTGTCCTCCGGCACTGGGTGCTTTCGTATGCATTTTTACGGTCTCGGCCTGGAGTAGCCGGTTCCGGAAAAAAACCGGAAAAAACCGGCGGCGAGGCTGGATAAAAAATTATTCAGCTGTATATTAAAAGACAAATTTGGCACTGAACATCAACCTATAATTTGGAGAGAACAAATGATCTTTACCAAGGAAGTGGAAGGGATGACGTGCGTCAAGAAGGGGTGTAATCACGGCCCCGCTCCCATCCCGCAGGAAGGAGCTTGGACGCAGGCTACGAAAATCGAGGACATCTCCGGCCTCACTCACGGCGTGGGCTGGTGCGCTCCCCAGCAGGGCGCCTGCAAGCTCACCCTCAACGTCAAGAACGGCGTGATCGAAGAGTGCCTGGTCGAGACCCTCGGCTGCTCCGGCATGACCCACTCCGCCGCGATGGCCTCCGAGATTCTCCCGGGCAAGACCATCCTCGAGGCGCTGAACACCGACCTGGTCTGCGACGCGATCAACACCGCCATGCGCGAACTGTTCCTTCAGATCGTCTACGGCCGCACCCAGAGCGCCTTCTCCGAGGGCGGTCTGCCGATCGGCGCCGGTCTCGAAGACCTCGGCAAGGGCTTGCGCTCGCAGGTCGGCACCCAGTACGGCACCCGCTCCAAGGGCGCCCGCTACCTCGAGATGGCCGAAGGCTACATCAATAAGATCGCCCTCGACGCCGACGGCGAAATCATCGGCTACCAGTTCGTCCGCCTCGGCGCGATGATGGACCTCATCAAGAAGGGCACCGACGCAAACGAGGCGCTCAAGAAGGCAACCGGCACCTACGGCCGGTTCGATGAGGCGGCCAAAGTCATTGACCCCCGTCACGAATAACTGAAAGGCTGGTAACAATATGGCTCTGTTTGAATCTTATGAACGCCGCATTGCCCAGATCAATGCGACTCTGAACAAATACGGCATCGCCTCCGTGGAGGACGCCGAAAAACTCGTCAAGTCGCACGGCGTGGACGCCTACGCGATCACCAAGAGCATCCAGCCCATCGCTTTCGAAAACGCCGGCTGGGCCTACACCATCGGCGCCGCCATCGCGCTCAAGAAGGGCTGCAAGAACGCCGCCGACATCGCCGAGGCGATCGGCGAGGGCCTCCAGGCCTTCTGCATCCCCGGCAGTGTGGCGGACGACCGCAAGGTCGGCATCGGTCACGGCCGTCTGGCCGCGATGCTGCTGCGCGATGAGACCAGGTGCTTCTGCTTCCTCGCCGGCCACGAGAGCTTCGCCGCCGCCGAAGGCGCGATCGGCATCGCCAAAAACGCCAACAAGGTCCGCAAGGAGCCCCTCCGCGTGATCCTGAACGGCCTCGGCAAGGACGCCGCCTACATCATCAGCCGCATCAACGGCTTCACCTATGTGCAGACCAAGTTCGATTACTACACCGGCAAGCTTGAGATCGTCCGCAAGAAGGCGTTCTCCAGCGGCCCGAAGGCCGAAGTGCTCTGCTACGGCGCCGACGACGTGCGCGAAGGCGTGGCGATCATGTGGCACGAGAACGTGGACGTTTCCATCACCGGCAACTCCACCAACCCGACCCGCTTCCAGCACCCGGTGGCCGGCACCTATAAGAAAGAGTGCGTCGAAAAAGGCAAGAAGTACTTCTCCGTCGCTTCCGGCGGCGGCACCGGCCGTACCCTGCATCCGGACAACATGGCCGCCGGCCCCGCCAGCTATGGCATGACCGACACCATGGGCCGCATGCACTCCGACGCGCAGTTCGCCGGTTCCTCCAGCGTCCCGGCGCACGTCGAGATGATGGGTCTGATCGGCATGGGCAACAACCCGATGGTCGGCGCCACCGTTGCGGTGGCGGTGGCCCTTCAGGAAGCCCTGACCAAGTAAAACCGATGTTTTCAAGGCGGAACCGCATAAGTTCCGCCTTTTTTTTTAACATTTCAAGGGGGTAAGAAAAATGTCGAAATTCGAGAACGATCCGTTCCACGCCTCATGGCGCTTCATCCGCTATGACGAGCCGGAAGTGTTCGACTACACCGCGTCCGACTGGGATGCCGCGGCGCGTGAAATCGCCCATGCCGGCTTCACCCATGTGATGACCTTCTCAAATACCCATTTCCGCTGGAGCTACCGCCGCTTCTGGCCGAAGCTGAACGACACGCTGAAACTGCTGGTGGAAGCCTGTCACCGTTACGGTCTGTACGTGGTCGAGCACCATTCGGCCAATCTGCTGTACACCGCCAACGCCTTCCGGCAGACCGACCAGATCGCTTCGCGGCGGCTGGACGCGTTCCACCGCTGGGAGCATCTGGAAGACGATTCCAATCCGGACTGCGACTTTCTTGGAGTACGCCTCGGTTCGATGTTCCAGATCGACGGCAACACCGGCGAACCTCAGGAGTCGCTTTACACCAGCTATGTGATGTGCCACAACAATCCAGATTACATGCGGCTGTACAAGGACTACCTCGCCGGCGTGTACGCCACCGGAGTGGACGGCATCATGACCGACGACGTGCAGTTTCTGGCCGACGGCTATGCCGCCTGCGGCTGCCCCTCATGCCGCGAAAAATTCAAGTCCGAATACGGCGAGGAACTTCCCGCCAACGGCGCGGCGTGGACGCAATTCATCTCCGACGAAACCGCCCCGCTGTTCTTCAAGTGGAAAAAATTCCGCTTCGATTCCATCGTCGAATTTCACAACGAGATCAAACGCCATTACGAAAGCCTCGGCTATAAGATGATGCGCCCGAACTTCGCGGCCACCTGCGTATCGTGGCGCAGCCCGTGGGGCGGCATCTTTTCGGCGCTACCGGTATTGGACTGGGCGTTCATCGAGCATTGCTGCGGCGTGATCCGCTATTCGTGGCCGGAGTATCTGATGGAGAGCGCCCACTGCAACACGGTGGCGCGCACCCGCGGCATTCCGGCGATGTCGCTGTATTATCCGACCGAGGCCGACCAGCAGAAACTGGCCTGGGCGCTGTCGCTGTACGCCGGACACCGCTATTTCGGCGATCCGTCCAAACTCGAACTTTTCGAAGATCAGGAACGGTTCCACCGCTTTGAAAACGTCCACTTCGACGCGCTGTTCAAATACCGTCAGCTCGCCGGAGTGGCGATCCTCGACTGCGCCCGCAGCCGCGAGATCGACCCCTGGTACAATTCGCGCACGGCCAGAGTGGTGTGCGGCGCCGGGCAGGCGATGACGCGGTTCAACGTTCCGTGGGCGATGGCCGACATCGATCATCCGGAGGATTTTGCAAACTTCAGTCTGATCGTGGTTCCGGCGGTGTTCCTCAGCGACGACGAGATCGGCCGCCTGGCCGGATTCGCCCGCAGCGGCGGACGGCTGCTATGGGTGGAACATGCCGGAAGCTGGAGCCCGGAGCCGGTTGCCCCGCGCAGTCCGGCGCGGCTGCGCGAGCTGCTCGCCGGAGCCGACGTGGTGTTTCGCACGGTCGGCGATCTTTTCGGCGGAGTCATCAAACGGTGCAGCATTCCGGCCGGAGAGGGACGCGAGGCGTTCAACTGCGCCGAGGACGTTCACTGGCGTCCGCTCGACGCGGCGGAGACCGCCCGGAGCCGTGCCGCGGCGGAATTGGCGGCATCGGTTTCCGGCGGCGGAAGAATTGTGGTGGAACCGGAGATTCCCGATCTGCTGGTCACCGCATGGTATTCCGGCGACGCGCCGGAAATCGCGCTGAAAATATGCAACGCCTGCGGCACGCACGACTTGCCGGAGCAGCCGGGGTTCGGCGAGAAAGACCCGATCCCGTTTCCGGGCCACCCGCCGGTGAGAATCACCTTCCGCAAGCCGGAGCAATGGAAAAATGCGGCTTTCGGCTCCGCTTCGGCCTATACGCTGGACGGCATGAAGACCGTTGGTTTGGAGATCGTCGATTCCGGTGAAACGCTGACCGTGGCCTGCCCGCTCGACAAAATACATGAATTTATGTTGATTGAGCTCAAAAAATAGCTTGATTTTTTTTGCTGCGCGGTGCATATTAGCCCAACAAACGGAAAGGGAGAACCATGGGAATAGCCTCCGAAACCGTGTTGGTGCTGAACTGCGGCGGCGCCGGGGCGCAGAAAGTGGCGCGCGTTCTGCGTGCCAACCATATCTGCGCCATGGTGGCGCCGTTCGGCGCGGACTTAGAGGGAAGGCTGGCGGCGGACGAGCCGCGGGGAATCATCGTATGCGCGGACCGGATCACCTCCGCCATTGCCGAAAGGATCGAGGCTCTGCCGAAATACGGTCTGCCGGTGATGGCGGTTGGCGCGGCCGCCGAAATACTGCCGGGAGTATCGTCCATGATGCACCCGGACGCCGAGAAATTGACGGCGTTCTGCCGCGAAAAGTGCGGCTGCTCCGGAAGCTGGCGGCGCGAGCGGTTCATCGCCGACGCGATTGAAGGCATCAGGGAGCAGGTGGGAGACGAGAAGGTGCTGGTGGGGCTTTCCGGCGGCGTCGATTCCAGCGTGGCCGCCGCGCTGATCCACCGCGCCGTCGGGGACAACCTGACCTGCGTGTTCGTGGACAACGGACTGCTGCGCAAAGGCGAGGCGGAGGCGGTGAGGGAACTTTTCGGCCGCACGTTCAACATGAATTTGAAATATGTCGACGCGTCCGACCGTTTTCTCGACAAGCTGGCCGGAGTGCCGGACCCCGAACGCAAGCGCAAGGTGATTTCCGCCGAATTTCTGGCGGTGTTCTCGGAAATAGCCGCCGAGGTCAACGCGCCGTTTCTGGGGCGCGGCACCATCTATTCAGACATACTTGAAAGCGTCTCCGCCGACGGCGGCGGCACCGGCATAAAAAGCCATCACAACGTCGGCGACATTCCGGCCGACATGCGATTCAAACTGGTCGAACCTCTGGCGAAGCTGTTCAAGAACGAGGTGCGGGAAGTGGGATGCGCGCTGGGGCTGCCGCCGGAACTGCTGAACCGCCATCCGTTTCCGGGGCCGTCGCTCGGAGTCCGTCACGTCGGCGGCATCGAGCGGCACACCCTCGAGATGCTGCGCGAGGCGGACGCGATCGTGACCGGGGAAATGCTGAAATCCGGCTGGTACGGACGCACCTGGCAGACATTTGCGGTGTTCATCCCGGTCAGGACCGTCGGGGTGAAGGAGCAGCGGCGCAGCTACGAATACACGGTGGCGATCCGCTCGGTCAATTCGGTGGACAACATGTCCGCCGAGGCGGTGCGGCTGCCGTGGGACCTGCTGTTCAGAATGGCCGACCGCATCACCGCCGAGGTGGAAGGCGTGAACCGCGTGGTCTACGACATAACCAACAAGCCCCCCGCCACCATCGAGTGGGAGTAGGCGGGCATGAGCAATCATGTTGTCATTGTACGTTTTGACGAAGAAACCGATAAGCGAATCATGTTCCTGAGAAAGATGCTTATCGAGCATGGATATCCTGTTCAGGAATGGCCTCCCCATATCACTATTGCCGCTTATGAGAACTTGAGCAAAGAGCTGCTCTGTGAATGGACGTCGGAGTTTTCGGCAAAAAACAGGAAAATCGGTATAGCGTTAAAATCGCTAAGCATTTTGCCGCCGTATGGCGAACATTCGAAAACCGCGGCTTTATGCCTGGAACCTTCCTATTCAAAGCAATTCGTGGATTTTTATTACAGTTTTCATGAGAAGTACGAGGAGTATTGCACCGGAATAGGCTGGTTTAACTCCATAGTTCACGGGAATCCGATCATTCATGCGACGATCGGAACAATTGAGGTTGCCGCATTGCAGAAAGCAATGGAACTGATATTCTCAACCAGTGTTTTCGGCCCGGTGGAAGTTACCGCGCTGGAAGTCTATACTTATCCGATGGCGTTGATTGAGCGGTTTGATTTGATGAATGCAGACGTGCCGCCGATTTCGAAGTGTTGATCAGCAACTACGGCGATTTTGTTTTCATTCCACATGGCATTTGCCGCAAGAGGTTCTGCCAATTTCAAGCCGGACCCGGCGACAAGCTAATCCCGGATCAACGACATAACATAGGAGCTCCATTTCCCGTCGTCGCGATGAAAGTATTGTTCAACCCTGAATCCGCATTTCTCATAACAGCGGATGGCTCCGACATTGAAGCAAAATACGCCGAGATGCAACTTTTTAATATTGAAGTCGCGAAAGGCAATACCAACCAGTTCGCGCAATGCTGCCGTGCCCAGTCCCATGTTTCTCTTGTTTTCGGATAATATGAAACGGCATATTCTGGCCGAGGCATTCTGCAAATCCATTCCATCCAGTTCAATGCTTCCGATCGGACAATCATCGTCATAAATCATATAGATACGAGATGCTTTTTCATTTTCAGCCCTTGCTCTTATCTGCTCTATTGTCAACGGATATTTATATGCCTTATGCCCGGCCCATTGATGGAGATAACTTTCATCCTTGCCGTTGTTCCAGTCAATGATATCCTGATATCCGCGTTCATCGATAGGTTTCAGACTTATCATATTGATCCTTGTTGCAAATAATTTAACATACATTTTCAAATATATGCTGTCTATGGCTGTAAGTTAGACCGGTTTCATGATAATTCAAATTTTTTTCGTGGTCGCATCTTGTAAAATAGTTTGCGGCATGTTATAATCTCTGACAACATATCTTTGCGATCAACAGGAGGGGGCATGGATCGATTTGCGGCGGCGAGGGCGATGGCGACCGCCTTGCGCCGGCGGATTGCGGTCAGGGTGTTCGGCGCCAACTTCGCTCCGGCGGCGGCGATTGCGCTGTTCGCGGGCGGCGCCGCGGTGCTGGCCGGTCGGCTTTGGGCCCCCGGCTGGCAGAACCATATCCTGATCTGGGTGCCGACCGTGCTGACGGCGGCCGCGTTCGCTTTCGCTTTTTTCCGGGCGTGGCGGCGGACGCCTTCCTTCGATAAACTGCTGGTATACATCGATTCCATCTCGCCCGGCGGCGGATTGCTCGGGTGTGTTTCCGAACGCGACGCCGTCGCGTGGGCCGAAGCCATAACCCTGCCTCTCCCGCCTTCGGTTTCAACACGTCATGTCGCGGTGCCGCTGGCGGCGCTGCTGGCAGGCATGGCTTTTCTGGCGGGAGCGGCGATGATCCCGGTGAATCGCGACAATCCTTGTTCTCCGCCCCGGATGCTCGATATTTCGCGCGAAAAAGAGCTGCTTTCCGAACAGATCGAACTATTGGAATCCGAGGAGATACTCCCGCCGGAGAAGGCCGAAAAGATGCGGAACGAGCTGGACCGCCTCGCCTCCGATAACCGCGCCGAAGACGCCGCCTCCGTCTATGAACAGCTCGATTCCATGAACCGGCAGCTCTCGGACAGCGCCGCGGAAGCCGTCCGGAAACTGACCGCGGCCATAGGCGAAGCCGAGGCCGGACGCAGCTTCGCGGAAGCCGCTCTGAAAATACCGGAAGAGTTTAAAATCTCCCCCGACATCAATAAGGAACTGGCCGATCTGGCCGGGAAATTCGGCGGTTCAAATCCCGATCTGGCCGAGGAACTGGCCGCGTGCTGCAAAAACGGCAGCATCGATGCGAAAACCCTGGAGAAGCTTGCGAAGGCCTGCAAGGGGAAAGCGGAAAAACTTTGCGCCAAGCTGAAAAAACTGTCCAAGGAAGGACGGGGCGGCAAATGCCCCGGCGGCGGCGAAGAAGAACTGCTGAAGTTTCTCGCCGAAGCGAAATGCTCGGGAACCCTGTCCGGTATGCTCACCCAATGCGGCGGCCCCGGATGCGGAGCCCCCACCCGCGGCCGCGGCGACGCCAACCTCAATTTTTCCAACAACGCTTCCGCCGCCTCCAGCTTCGGCAAGGATATTTCACTTGACGCGGACGAAGACGAATCCATAGTCGTCAGCCAGCGGGCCTCGGCTCCGGAGGAGGACGTGGAAGAAGAGCGCAAAGAGGCCGTGGCCGGCAACCTGCAGACGGCGGTCTCCGGACGCGAACGGCGCGGCGAATCCGTCAATCCCTCCCACCGGCGCACGGTGGACTGGTATATGAACAAAATATCCGACAAGGAGCAATGATATGTCCAATGAACTGATTACTCCCGAAGTGCTTGAACCGGTGACCAGACGCGCAAACGCCATTCTGGACGAACTCAATCGCATACTGCTCGGCCATGAGCAGGTGCACCGGCTGCTGCTGATCGGCATCCTGAGCCGCGGTCATGTGCTGCTGGAAGGACTGCCTGGCGTGGGCAAGACCGCGCTGGTGAAGGCGCTTGGCGAACTGTTGTCGCTTGAATTCAAGCGCGTGCAGTTCACCCCCGATCTGCTGCCGAGCGACATCCTGGGCTGCAACATCCTCCAGACCATGCCGGACGGCACCCGCAAGATGGAGTTCCAGCCTGGTGCGGTGTTCACCAACATCATGCTGGCGGACGAGATCAACCGCGCTTCGCCGAAAACGCAGGCCGCCATGCTGGAGGCGATGCAGGAGCACGCGGTGACGCTGCTGGGGCAGACCCGCCCGCTGCCGGAGCCGTTCTTCGTGCTGGCCTCGCAGAACCCGATCGAACTGGAAGGCACCTATCCCATCCCGGAAGCACAGCTAGACCGCTTTCTGTTCAAGCTGGACGTCACCACGGTGGACGCCCGGGTGCTGGCCCGCATCGTGGCCGAACGACGGCGTGGCGAGCCGCCCAAGGTGGCCTTCAACGTTACCCGGCACGAACTGGAGGAGATGTTCTCCGCTATGAACTCCATCCACCTTGGCGCTCCCGTGGCGGGATATATAGCCAGACTGGTGGAGGCCGGACATCCGGAATCCGAGGGCGCGCCCGACGAGGTTGTCCGGTATGTGAATTACGGGCCGTCGCCGCGCGCCGCGATCGCCATGGCGGAGGCCGCGCGGGCCGCGGCGCTGCTGAGCGGGCGTCCGGCCGCCGGGTTCGAGGACGTGAGGTCGGTGGCCGGGCCGGTGCTGCGCCACCGGCTGTTGCTCAACTACCAGGCCAAGCTGGACAAGATCACCAGCGACGACGTTGCCGACGCACTGCTGGCGAAGGTCGATCCGGCCGGCATAAGCTGGCCCGGTGAAGTCGCCGTTTCGCCGGCGGAGGAGGCAAGATGAGGTTATGGAAATTCGCGACGGCGCTGCTGCTTCTGGCAACCGCCTCCGTTCGCGCCGATGAGTTCGGCGACGTAAGTGTGGAACAGGTTCCGGGGCTAAATCTCGGATTGTCCTGCCTGTTTGCGGAATTCCGGGTGGAAAATCACGGTACGGCTCCGTCCGAAGTGGTGCTGGCCTATGAACGCCTGCGGGCGCCGCAGGCGGTTTCCCGCACATTGCTGGTGCCGCCGGGCGGCACGGTGCTCGCTTCGCTTTACCTGCCGAATGCCGGTATGTGGGGGAACGGCGGCAAAATATCGGTGACGGTGGACGGCAAATACTGGCGCGGCAATTTCAGAATGAACTTCTGGAAAAACTCGGAAAGTCTTTTTGCGCCCAACTGGCGTTCTTCCCATGTCGGCGCGACGTCGAAGCTGGAAGGGGAATCGACGCTGGACCCGGTACAGTGGCCGTCTCAGCCGCAGTGCTACGCCGGTCTGAAAACGATATGCCTGTTCGGCGAAGACCTGCCGCAGCGGGAAACGATGGAGACGATTGAGAATTTTGCCAGACTAGGCGGCAAACTGTTCATCGAGTTCCCGGCCGAAGCGTCCGGGCGGGATGGAGCCCGTTTGCAAGTCGTGGATTATCCGCTGTTCGGCGGCAGCCGGACCGAGGCCCATGGGAACACGGATATCCCGGAAGAATTTCTTAAAGACTCGCCCAGCTACGGCAGAGACGATTACGGCGACGATGACGACATCTATGGCTTTCAGGCGATCCGCCGCCGGCTGCCCGTTCCAAAGGTGCCGGTGTACTGGCTGGCGCTGTTGATGCTGGGCTTCGTGGCGGTGATCGGGCCGGTCAACTATTTTGTACTGCGCAAGTTTCACCGCGAGATGTGGATACTGGTCACCACTCCGCTTCTCAGCCTGGCGTTCTGCGCGGCGGTGGTGGTGGCGATCACCTTCAACGAAGGCTGGCGCAGCTGGGGGGCGGCCCGCGGCATGACGTGGCTGGACCAGCGAGACGGGCTGGCGGTGACCAAGGCGAATGTCGGATTGTACTCTCCTCTAGGATTCTACCGCGGTCTCAGTTTCGATTACAACGAGCTGGTGAAATTCCCCGGCCGCGGCGACAAGCCGATGGATCTCGACCTGACCGCCGGTCAGCATTATCTCAGGTCGACGGTTCAGCCGCGGGTTCCGCTTTACTACGAGGTTTCGAGCGTGTCCCACCGCAGCGAGCGCCTGACCTTTCGCGCGGTGGAGGGGCGGGACGAGCTGGAGGTGGTCAACGGTCTCGGTGCGGACATCGACCGGCTCGCGGTGATGTTCGAAGGCGGAACCTATGTTTCGGAGGCGCCGGTCGCGGCCGGCGCGCGTGCGGCGCTGGTGCGCCGGGAACCGAAAAACAAGCTGGCCATGTTCAACCGCAACCGCCTCTGGAGCGCGTCCGACTATATCGAATTCGGAACCACCGCGCCGGAAGCCATACTCCAGAGCTTCGACGATTTCACCTATGTCGCCTATTGCGCCAAGCCGCTGTTTTACAACCCGGGAACCACCCCGGATCAATTCGACGCCGATCATATCGTGGTCGGCCGTTTCGACGGAGTTGAAAAATGAAAATTGAAGTTCGCAATCTGGTTCGCACCTTCGGAAAAACCCGCGCGGTGGACGATATTTCGTTCGATTTCGCCTCGGGGAACATCTTCGGCTTCATCGGGCCGAACGGCGCCGGCAAGACCACCACCATCAAGATCATGGCGACGCTGGATCTGCCGGACTCCGGCGACGTGTTCTTCGACGGCGTTTCGACGGTCACCCGGCCTTCCGAAATCCGGCACGTCGTCGGCTACATGCCGGACAGTCTGCCCGACTTCAAGGACATCAAGGTGTGGGAATATCTCGACTTTTTCGCCCGCAGTTTCGGACTCCGGGGCAAAACTCGCACCCAGACGCTGGCGGACATCGAGGAGTTCACCGATCTCGGCGAAATCCGCTACAAATATCTGGCGGCGCTCTCCAAGGGCATGAAACAGCGGGTGAGTCTGGCGCGGTCGCTGATTCACAACCCGCCGGTGCTGATCATGGACGAACCGGCGGCCGGGCTGGATCCGCGCGCACGGCTCGAACTGCGCCGCCTGCTTAAAATATTGGCGGGGCAGGGCAAGGCGATCTTTCTGTCCAGCCATATTCTTTCGGAACTTCAGGACATCTGCGACGGCGCGGTGATCATCGAGCGCGGCAAGGTGCTTTCTTCCGGCACGCTCAAGCAGATGGCGCACACGGTCGAATCCGGCGGCAAGGCCGGTTCCGCCGAGGCTCCGGACCAGACCACCGTGGTGATCACCAGTGTGGGAGCCTCCGAGAAGGTGCGCGAGAAACTGCTCGAGCTGCCGATGATCGGCAAGGTCGAAGTCATAGACGACAACGAGGTGCGGGCCGTGTTCGCCGGCGCCGACACTCAGCTTGGCGAGGTGTTCAAGGCCGTCGCCTCCGCCGGCCTCCCTATAACCGGGTTCAACCGCCACCACATGGGGCTGGAGGAACTGTTCATGAAGATCACCACCGGCGGGGTGCAGTGACATGAAAAAAATATTCGGGATATTTATTGTCAACCCGGTGCTTATAAAGGAGATGCGCCAGTATTTCAACAATCGGTTTCTGGTGATTGTCATGGCGCTGATGCTGGTCGGCGAACTGCTGGCGTTTCTGGCGCTGGCGGTGGGAACCTCTTACGACGAAATGGAGGTCGACGGTTCCGGGATATTCCTTGCGAACGGAGTCCTGCTTATAAGCTGGCTGGCGATCCTGCTTATCTGCGGGCTGGGTTCGCTGACGCGATTCCGGGCCGAACGTTCGCAGATGGAGCTTGATTACAGCAGCGTGACGCCGCTCACTCCGCACCGGATCGTGCGCGGCAAACTGCTGGGCGCACTGGCGATGATGCTGTTCATCGCGGCGATGAATTTGCCTTTCATCGTGATAAGTTATTTTTTGCGCGGAGTGTCGCTGCCGCTGGTGTCGCTGTATTTTGCGCTTATCTTCGAGATGGGCATGGGCATGACGCTGATCGGCCTGATCTTCGGCGCGGCTTCCAACCGCAGGCTGGTCTGGCTCTATGTCGCCGGTGTATTCATGGGTGGAGTATCGATGTCCGGGGTGATGACGGCATCGGCGAGTATATCGCTGGAAGACGAGATCATGTACACTATGCTGGCGATCGTTCCATTTTTGATCGTGGGGTATTCGCTGGCGGTGGCCGCCGCCTCTGGCGACGGACGCGACCGGTTTGCCCTGTTCCGCATTTCAACCTTGGTGCTGCTGGCGCTGCTGCCGGCGCTGGCGGCGGCAAAAACCGCGCTGGGCTGGAGTATCGGGGCGCTTTTCGAAGCGTCGCTGATCATCGGCGCGATGCTGATGATTCTGTATTTCGCCGTTTCGGCGTGGGAACAGGCCGCGCATCCGGCGGGGGTGCTTTATCTGGTGCCGCGCCGCCTGACTCCGCGAATCCTGAGATTTTTGTTGTCCGGCGGCAGCTGGAGCGGCATGCTGCTGGCGGCGCCGATGCTGGCGATGTTCGCATTCTCCGGGGAATACGGTCATCCCACCCATGACATCTATGCACTCGCTATTTCGTTTTCAGTATACTTTCTTGCCTACTCGCTGCTGGCGTGCCTGATCGGTTCGGTCATAAAATATACCCCGTGGAAAATATGGTTTCTGGTGGTGCTGACGTGTTTCGTTGCGCCGCTTTTCATGTGGACGGTCAACGGCGAATACAACGATTTCGCATTGCTGAAGTTCCTGCCTGTCGGCTTCAGTCATCCGGAGACGGTGGAATTCGGCTGGTGGATAGCGGGGCTGCTGTTCATCGTGTCGCTGCCGTTTATCGTCAAATCGTTCAGGACTTTCCGCCGGACCGACTATGCCGGTAACGCTTCGGCCGTCGCCGGGCCGAAAGCCGCCGAAATTCCCGAGCCGACGCCCGCACAGTTGACGGTCGCGGCCCGAATACGGGAACTGATGCCCGGTCAACCGGCGGCGGCCGCCGCTTCGGAGCCGATTGCCGCCGCCCGGCCGGAGGCGGAGCAAAAAGCGGAAGTCCGCGAACTGTTGTCCGGCCGCGGAAAATGCCATAAGCCGGATTGCCTTCCGCTGCTGACGGCCGACTGGTGGAACAACTGGGCGCTTCAGGCGCTGCGCCGCGACGTGCGGCACCGGTATTACTGGTTTTCAGTGCTGGTTATGGCCATTCCTCAGCTGTTGATATTCATGCTGACCTATACCGGCGGCATCGACATGGGCAATGTCGAGGACTTTTTGTGGATCCCGCTGATATTCCACGCGGTCTGGGTGATGGGAAGCATGGCGCGGAACTGGCAGCCGTTCGTGCTGTTCGGCACCGGAACCACCGTGCTCGGCCATTACCGGGAATTCGCGCCGTGGGAACGGGTACAGCAGGTTTTCGGGCTTACGGTGCACTATTTCGTCGTGGCGGCGTTCAACCTGCTGCTGCTGGCGCCCGTATTCATAGGGATGCTGCAGCGAACCCGCGGCAACGGCGGATATGTCGTTTTCTGGATCGTTATGGAACCGCTCCTGATATATGGCGCCACGCTCATGCTGCTGACCATAAAGAAGCTCAGGCTCGACATGCTTGTCTATTTTGTGACGGTGCTGCCGGCGGTTTTCGAGTGCGGATACCGCTTGCTGGCTGACAATCAATTCGAACGCACCGTTTACAGACACGGTTATGGACATGTGCTGTCCGACCCGATCGGGTGGCCTGTTATACTGCTGGCGTTTTTGGTACAGTTGATGTGCTGCGTCTATTTCATGCTCACCTTCTGCGGCGAAAGCCAGCCGGACCCGGCAAAGCAGGAACCCTGGCGCCGGCTGTGGCAGGTGCTGGCGATGTTTGCCATGGTGCTGCTGCTGCCGCACCGCTTTATGGACGAGAATGCGTACGGGATAATGCATTACGGTCATTATATATGGGCCAATTTGCTTAACGCGCTCGGTGTAATGGCGATGGTCGGCGCGGCGGTCTCGACGGTCGGCGGCACGCCTCCGGCGGTCTGGCTGATGCAGCCGAACGGCAGAAAGCGCTCTTGGTGGAAACTGGCGACCGGATGCCGGGTGTCGTACCTCGGGATTCCGTGGGCGATGACGGCCGCGGTCCTGTTTCTGGCATTCGGCGACAAAGACTGGCGGTTCATGGCGATTGCGGTAATCGCCTGTGCGATTCTGACGGCGATCCTGTCGATGCACCCGCGTCTGACGGAGAGCAGGCTGTTCCTCTATATGCCGCTGGCGCTGGGCGCGCTGACCGCCGGGCTGCTGCTGTTTGTTTCGATTATCGTATCCTCCCCTTCGCCTGACGAGTGGGATGTCGAAATATACATACCGCTGACGCTGATTCCGTGTTTCGTCGCGATGGTGATGCAGTTCTGCGCGCTGACCACGGGCTGCGCCTCCGGAATAAGGAAAGGCGACGCATAAAGTGAATCCGGCGATTAACGGCGCGATCAAAGCGGCGCTCGGGCAGTCGGCCGGGGCGCGGCTGGCCGCGCCGTACCGCAATGCCGGGATCGGCGGCCGCCGGTACGGCCGGCGCACCGGCGGGGCGATGGAGTTTGCGGAATACCGCGACTACGCCAACGGCGACGATCTGCGCCGGCTGGACTGGAACGTGTTCGCCCGCAGCGAAAAGCTGATGGTCAAACTGTTCAGCGAGGAAGTGGATCCGCGTTGCGACCTGATTCTGGACGAATCGGCGTCGATGGGCGCTCCGCCGGAGAAAGCGGCGGCGGCGGCCGGACTGGCCGCGTTGCTGGCGGACGCCGCCGGGAATGCCGGATTTTCGCTTAACGTATGGCATGCCGCCGATGCGCTCGAAAAAGAACCCGCGCCGTTCGTGCCGCCGTCATGGCGGCATATGGATTTCGATTCGGCGGTCGGTTTCTGCGCGGCCGTCGACAGCTTTCCGGGCGGGTTCCAGCCGCGCGGTCTGCGCATACTGGTGTCCGACCTGCTGTTGGCGGAACCGCCGGAGTCGCTGATCGGCCGTCTGGCCGACGGCGCCAGCCGGGTGGTGCTGATCGAACTTTCGACCGGATTTGAAGACAATCCTCCGCTTACCGGCGAGGTGACGCTGACCGACGCCGAGAACGGTGAACGCCGCGAGCTCACCGTTACCGCCGCCACGCTCGGCCGGTATCGCGAGCGGCTCGGGCGCCACCGCGCCGCGTGGGGCAGGGCGGCCGAGGAGTCCGGCGTCCTGCTGCTGCGCCTTCCGGCCGACGTGCTTTGCGTCGGCTGGGACATGCGGGAACTTTTTGCCGCCGGGGTGCTGGAATGAATCTGTTTTTCTCCACGCCGTATTGGGGCATCGCAATTGGCGCGACGGGCGCGGCGGCGCTGGTTGCGCTGTATCTGTGGCGGCGGCGAGCCGCCCAATTCAAAGTGCCGGCGCTGTTTCTGTGGGATCTGCCGGAGATGCGCGAACGCGGCGGCCGCCGGTTCATGCCGCGCCGTCCGCCGCTGCCGTTCTATCTGGAGCTGGCGGCGCTGCTGGCGATGGCGTTTGCGTCGGCCGGGCCGTTTCTGCTGCGCCCGGCCGACATGCCGCCGCTGGCGGTGGTGCTGGACGATTCGTTTTCAATGACCGCGGCGGCTGGGCAGGGGGAGAGTCCGCGGGCAAAGGGACTGGCGCTGGCCGCACAGCTGCGGGCCGCCTATCCCGGACGGCGGATGGTGTTCGTCACCGCCGGCGCTGAACCGCGTGTGGTCTCGGATTCGGAGGCCGCCGACCCCGCCGCGCTTTGGCGGTGCGCCGACGGCCATTCCGACCTTGCCGCGGCGATCGCGCTGGCGCGTGGGAGGGTTCCCGGCGGCGAATTGCTGGTGATATCCGACCGCGTTCCGGAAATCGAGCTGGGGGCGGACACCGGGATCGCCGGTTTCGGTTCGCCATCCGACAATTTTGCAATATTGAACGTCCGGCGCGGCGCAGACCGGATACTGCTCGAGATCGGCAATTTCTCCGGGCGGGCGCAAACGGCCGAATTACGGGTGTCCGGCCGCCGGGAACAGCGTGAAAAACTGGAATTCGCTCCCGGCGAACGCCGCAGACTGCTGCTGAAAATCCCGTCCGAAGAGCGGAACATGCCGCTTAAAGTGGAAATATTCCCGGAATCAGACGCTTTGGACTGCGACAACCGCGCGATCCTGCTGCCGGAGGATTGCACGCCGGTGAAATACGCGATCGCGGCGGGATTTTCCGAGGCCGCACTGGCCGATCTCCACGCGGTGCTGGACGGCAATCCGGAGTTCGTACCGGCTGCTTTGTCCGCGCCGGAACTTATGTTCATTCCGTCCGGTCCGCCGTCCGCTCCGGCCGCTCCGGCCCGGCTGGTATGGCACGAAAGCGGCGCGGCGGCCGCCACCGCCGACTTGATCACGGTCAAGTCGGGCGACCGCCTGAGCGACGGGCTTTCCTCGCCCGAAGCGCGCTGGGCGGCCGATCCCGCCGAAACTCTGCCGGGAGAACCGCTGGCGCGGCGCGGCCGTACCGCGCTGCTGACGCGTTCGGTCCGGACGGACGGCGGCGTGGACGTTCACCTGAATCTGCTTGCTCCCAAAAGCACGGTGGCCGCCACCCCGTTCTGGCCGGAACTGTTTTTCAATCTGGCCGCCGAGACCCGGGCATTGCGCCCCGGCCCCGGATATGCCAATACCCGTCATGGAGAGCTTGTACCGGTCATCGTGCCGCCGGAAGCCGGAATTTCCGTCAAGGTGACGCTGCCGGACGGCACGGTGCGCAATGTTCCGGCGGTCGGCGGACGCGCTTATCTGGCGGAACTGCCGACGGGAGTGTCCGGAATCGAGGCCGGAACGCGGAAGTGGGAGGTGGCGGTGTCGAACTTTTCCGCCGCCGAATCGGACCTTGCCGGGAGCGCTACTTTCCGTTCCAAGCCGGAAAATCCTCCGGAACCGGACGAAGGCGTCCGGCATAGTCTGGCATTCGTCGGCGTTCTGCTGGCACTGCTGCTGCTGGCGCTGCACCAGTGGCTGTTCGCGCAAAAAGGGAGGACGGTTTGATGTCGATAATGTTTCCTGCCGCTTTTCTGGTACTGCTGCCGCTGGCGGCGCTGTTCATGTGGCGGCGGCACCATTTGCTTCGCCTCGATCTGCCGCGGGCGGCGGTATATCTCCTGCTTGCGGCGGCGCTGGCCGGCATTGTGACGGAGATGCCGCGCCCGGGCGGAGTGGTCATGGTGGTGGCCGACCGCAGCCGGTCGATGCCGCCAGACGCCGGTAGGCGCGAGACGGAATGCGCAAAAAAAGTCATGGCCGCCATGCCCGTGGGAGCACAGACCGGCGTTATCGGATTCGGCGGAGCCGCGACGGTGGAGAAATTGCCGGAAGCTCCCGGGTTCGAGGGACTTTCAGCCTATGTAGACGATATCGATTCATCCGATCTTGCCGGAGCGGTGGAGCTTGCCTTGCAGTATATTCCGGCCGACCGGCCGGGGCGGATACTGATCGTGTCCGACGGCCGCTGGACCCGGCGCGACCCGGCGCCGGTGTTCGCCCGGGCCGCGGCGCGCAACGTGGCGGTGGATTATCGTCTGCTCGAGCGCCGTCCGTTCGGAGACCTTGCCATAACCGGGATCGACGCTCCGGCCAAAGCCGCGCCGGGCGAATTCTATACCATCAGTGTGGGGATCGTTTCGCCGGACGCCCGGAAAGCTATATGCCGGATCCGCAAAAACGGCGGCGAGTGGAAGGAATTGCCGGTTGAGCTGCAGGCGGGCGAAAACACCGTGTTCTGGCGCGACGGCGGGTCCGCGCCGGGGGTGATCGACTACCGGTTCGAAATCAAAGGGACTTCGGACGTTGCCGACGAGGTGCCCGAGAACAATACCGGCCGGGTGCTGGTGGAGATAAGCGGCCGCAAGCCGCTGCTGCTGCTCAGCTCCTCCCCCAGCGGCAATCTGGCCCGGCTGCTGAAGGCCAACGGATTCGACGTGGCGGCGCACCCGCCGTCGTCGGCCCGGCTGCGGCCGGAGTCGCTGGCCGGCTGTTCCGGGGTAATCCTTGAAAATGTTCCGGTCGACGAGCTTGGCGTGGGGGGAATGGAACTTCTGCGCGACATGGTTCGCACCGGCGCGGTCGGCGTGATGGTGACCGGTGGCCGCCAGTCTTTCGCTGTCGGAGGCTATTTTCATTCGCCGCTGGACGGCATATTGCCGGTTTCAATGGAACAGCGTAAAGAGGTTCGCAAAAGTTCGCTGGCAATCGCGGTGGCGCTGGACCGTTCCGGCAGCATGGGTATGACGGTGGAGGGCGGCACCAAGATGGACATGGCCGACCAGGCCACGGTGGAGGTGCTCTCCGAGCTGATGCCGTCCGATGAGTTCGCCGCGATAGCGGTGGATTCCAGCCCTCACGTGGTGATTCCGCTGACCCGGGTTTCCGAACTGGGCGGCGCCGCCAATGAAATTTTGCGTATAGAGTCCGAAGGCGGCGGCATCTTCTGCTATACTGCGCTGGTCGCCGCCATAGATGAGCTCAAGACGTCGAACGCAGGAACCCGTCACGTGCTGCTGTTTGCCGACGCCGCCGACGCCGAGGAACCCGACCAGTACCAAAAACTGCTTGGATTGGCCACCTCCTCCGGAATCACCGTAAGCGTGGTCGGGCTTGGAAACGCCGGCGACCGCGACGCCGAATTCCTGAAGGACATCGCCGCGCGCGGCGGCGGCGAGTGCTTTTTCTGCGACCGCGCTTCCGATCTGCCGCGCATCTTCGTACAGGACCTTTTTCAGGTTGCGCGCAACAGCTTCGTCGAGTCCGCCGTGGCCGGCCACTACACCGGAGCCGCCCGGCTTGTCGGCGGCGCCGCGCTCACCGGCACTGTGAATCTGGGCGGTTACAATCTCTGTTATCCCGCCCCCAACTCGCAGGTGCTGCTGGTTTCCGACGACGAATTCACCGCTCCGCTGGCGGCGGTCGGTTATGCAGGGCTCGGCCGCGCCGCCGTCTTCACCGGAGAGGCGGACGGCGAATACACCGGGGACTTTGCCGCCGATCCCACCGCGCCGGCGCTGTTTTCCAATCTTGCCGGGTGGATACAGACTCCGGATTCGGGCGGCGCCGATTACCTTATCTCGCAGCATACCGCCAACGGAGCACTCCATGTTGACGTTTTTCTCGACCCCGAACGCGCCGCCGATCCATGGAGCGAAAATCCGACGCTGAATACCGTGATCTCCCGGCGCGGTCGCGAAAACCGCATTCGGGCCGACCGTTTCGAATGGGTCGCCCCCGACCGCATGTCGGCCATCGTGCCGCTGACCGGGGGAGACGTCTATCTGGGCACCGTATCCTGGCCGGGCGGCCGCCCGCAGCCGCTGGCTCCGGTCGCCGAACTCTATTCCCCCGAATATGCGCCCAGGACGTCCGGGCTGACCGGAGAGCTGGAGCGCCTGTGCCGCATAACCGGTGGAACGGAGCGCGGCGACCCGGCAAAAATCTGGAGCGAGGTGCCGGAAGTGCGCCGCAAAGTGGATATTACCCGTCTCCTGCTGGCGGTCGCCGCCGCATTGTTCCTGTTCGAAGTGGCGGTGAGGCGGCTGAACCTGTTTTCCGGCCGCCGCCGCGGTTTCTCCATCCCCACGGTGGGTACGGTGAAATCGAATACCGTGCCGAAACCGCAAAAAAGACGCGCTGCCGGGCACGCGCCGCATCCGGCCGCGACGGAAGTGGTGAAACCGAAGACGGAATCGGTCGAGAATCCGCAAGAAAGCATCAACGCCATGATCGACGCACTCAGGAAAGCCAAGCGCAAATGATGCCGGGGGCAATGTCGATCCCCTCTTCAAAAGCCATCGCATATATTGAATTTGTACTAAGAATTTGAATATTGGAATCATGGAGATCGATCTATGCGCGCAGCAATGAAAAGCAGCCTTATTCTAGCGTTGATTTTTCCGTTCGTGTTTGCAAATGGACAGAATTTGATCAAATTGGGCAAAAAAGACAGCCCGAATTATATATTGAATGACTGCATAGTCGAAGTCACCGTGATGGACAAAGATGACGGCGTGCCGGTGGGCGGAGTCGTGGTCTGCGGTGCTTTTGTTATCGCCGAGCCCGGCAAGTTCGATTGCAAGCTGGTATGGGGAACGACCGACAGCACCGGAAACGTCAGCTTATGCTGCCGTGCATCATATTACCCCGGCACAATGGTCTCTGTTGTGGATGACTATTGGCATGATTATGAGAGTGTGTCATGTGTTCCGGGAAAGGGCGCCGTCAAAGATATATATAAGCCGTCTTCGAGGAATAAGGAAATAGAATTTCCGTCGGGGGAAAAAACGGTTGATGTAAGCAAACCGTGGCGGGCTGAAATCGAGATTAAGACAAGAAAGAAGCGGCATCCTGTGGCCATGGCAGAAAGTTATGCAGATAATCCTGTTGAAATCAAGAGTCTGGATGTGGCTATGCCGTTCGATTTATACGCCTCCGATTTTGTCCCGCCATATGGTAAAAGCGGAAGGGTGGGCGACCTTACCATCACCGTTTCAAAAAAATCGACGTCCGCCGACGGGCAGCGCGTTGAATACAATATCCGTTATGATTTCGCCAACGACGGCGATGGTGTGATTGAAATTGCCCCGGTGTCGATGGGGGCTATGTTGGGAAAAGGAAAATTCACTTTGCAATACGAGGCTCCGGTCGACGGCTATGCTAAGATGTTCGACGCCGGCTTTGTCTATGATAATCAGAAAGGGGAGATGGTCGGACCGCCCCGGCCGGTGCTGGTATCGCCAATGGCTGACAAGATGTTCAGACTCCGGTCAAGATATGACGAACGGGGAAATCTGCTGGGCTCGTGGTATGGCATCGGAGCGCTTCCCGGATTGGAGGTAAAATCCGGGAAGCCGTATCTGCGGAGCCGTCATGTTTTACTCAATCCATTGAGTAACTCTTTGGAATACAATGGGATTACCCCTGTTGACATTCAGCGTTCGGCGGCATATGAATATGAATGGAGTGTCGGTTATAAGGTGAGATATTTCCGTGATTTCATGAGGCTGGCCTGGATGAGTTCGATGTACAGGACGTTCAGTCGGGATAAGTACAAGTTGCTTGAGAGCGAGTGGAAGAAGGCCAGTCGGCAATATCGCCAATATCAATACCCTGTTCCTGAAGAGTATCAAAGATTGATAGATATGTACAGATGACGGGAACCGCGCTTCCGTGCAGCGTTCGCGTCCTGGGAGCGGCTGCGAAGTCGAAACGCGGAAAATAAAAAAGGACTTGTGGTTTTATCCATAAGTCCTTACTTATTAAATTGGTGGTGGGGGGTGGGTTCGAACCACCGAAAGCATCGCTAGCAGATTTACAGTCTGCCCCCTTTAGCCACTCGGGAACCCCACCAGTGTAATTAAATTGGAGCGGGTAAGGGGGGTCGAACCCCTATATCCAGCTTGGAAGGCTGGTGCACAGCCGTTATGCCATACCCGCAAGCTATATCTCAACCCGCTTGTCAACCCGTACAAAAAAATTGGTACCGACGGTGGGAGTCGAACCCACACTCCGTGAAGAACTGCGACCTGAACGCAGCGCGTCTGCCAATTCCGCCACGTCGGCAACCAGGAATAACCTTCTTTGCACGGAGATTAAGATACTACGCTTTTGACGAAAATCAACCCGTAAGCTCAAAAAAATAAAAAAAATGTTTTTCGCGTTATTTATCGCGCCAAGGGGTTGAAATCGTATTTGACGCGTGCTATATTCACCTCAAAGTTTAAACTGCAAAGCTATTTTTACTCAAAACCCTAACTGAGGAGTCCAGCAATGAGTTACGATTATCAGGTCGAAGACGGCGGCATCCAGCTGAAAGGTACAATCTATAATGACGTTGTGGTAGGCGCCAATGGCGATGTCGAACGTCTGGTTGTCGAAAACAGCGATATCGCCAGCAATACCAGCGTGATCGCCGGCGGCACGGTCCTGGTGCTCGGCGGCAAAGTTTATGAGACTTCGCTTCAGGCTGACGACGCCCGCATGGACCTTATCAGCTCCGACGGCAAGAATTTCGCCTCCGCCTATCAGACCCGTGTCACTTCCAACGCGACCTTCGTGGTCAGTTCCGGCTGCTTCGCCTCCGCCACCGCGCTGGTCGACGGCGGCTATATGACGGTCGCCGATTTCGGCTCCGCCACCGCAGTCTCCCTCGGCACCGGCACGGTGCTCTATGTGAACGCCGGTTCCGTCGCCCGCGAAATCCTCGTCGGCAACAGCGCCACCGCCCGTTTCAACGCCAACAGCAACGCCGGCGACATCATGGTCAAGGACGGCGGCGCCGCCTGGTTCTACAGCAGCGTCACTCTCTCCGGTTCGCTGGAAATCTACGGCGCCACCCGTTTCCTCGGCGGCACCGTCAGCGCCACCGGGCTTAACGTGACCATGCACCTCGAAACCCATCTGCCACCGTCCACCACCACCATCACCCCATTCGCGGACGCTTCGCTCGATAACTTCTCCGGCGCCAATCTGTCGCTGACTCTTTCCAACTCGCAGGCCGACGGCCGCTACGTGCTGGCCTCCAATTCCACGACTTTCGGCGGCACCATCACCATCAAGAACATGCTCGGCCAGGCCCTGACCACGATCAGCCTCGACCAGACCAAGACCATCTCCACCGGCAGCTACACCCTCAATATTCAGGACGTGGCGCTGAATCCGCGTTATCCCACCGTCACCACCAAGTGCCTGTGCCTCACCGTGACCACCACGCCGGGCAACGCCACCTGGCCCTATGCGTGGGCTAGCGCGCCGATCAACATCAAGGCGATCACCAGTTCGGCCTTCACCTTCGGTTCGGATTCCAGCTACCTCACGGCCAACGGCTATGCCGGCAGCGTCGGCGCCGGTACCTTCAACACCATTTCCGGCGGCACCGTCACCGAGGATGTTTATTTGAACCTCAACGGTTCCGGCTCCGTGGCCCGCGTGGTCGGCGGCACCGGCAACAATTATGTGTACCTGAACAACGCCGGCATGGTCGCGCATTACATCTACGGCACCTATGGCACCGACGGCAAGAGCGTCAACGTTGTCATTTCCCAGGGCAAGGCCGCCGCGCTGGTCGCCGCCGGTCAGGACACCAAGATCGCCGGTAATGTGGAAATCGAATTCACTTCCGGCAACGCCGCCACCCATACCGCCAACATCTACGGCGGCGTGATCGGCGCCACCGAGACCTCTTCGGTGGAAGGCAACGTGGATCTGGTCATCACCGGCGCCAGCCTCAACGGCCTGGTCTTTGCGGCCGGACGCGCCCAGGACGGCAGCATCGCCTCCGTCGCCGGCGACGTTAACGTGACGGTCAGCGGAGCCACCCACACCGCCAATTCCAAGATCACCGCCGGTCCCACCAACTGGATCGTCGGCGGCGGCATGGCGGTCGACGGCGGTTCGATCTCCGTCGGCGGCACCGTTGTCATCAATGTTTCCAACAGCACCGTCGGCTACCTGGTGGCCGGCGGCATGGCTCAGGATCAGGATTCCACCGCGGTTGTCGGCAAGACCAACATCACCATCAGCGGCGTCACCACCGTGACCGGCAGCATCTACGCCGGCGGCTATGTGGCGAACGGCGGCTTCTCCACCGTTGACGAATCCACCATCATCATCAACGCCGCCAAAGGCAACACCATCACCATCGAAGGCAACATCTACGCCGGTTCGGCCAATCCGTTCCGCAACGGCACCACCACCGTGTGGGATTCCACCATCGTCGTCGGCGGCTCCGGTACCAACCTGAACTTCAGCGGTATTGTCGACGGCACCGTCACCAACACCCCCGGCAGCGAGGAAGCCACCAGCGAGCTGGTGTTCTCCGCGTTCAAGGGCGCGTTCAACGGCGCGATCCAGAACATGGACGCGATCAGCTTCACCGGCAACACCGCGGTCGATCTGACCAACGGCAAAGCCACCGCCGAGAATTTCGTCTTCGACATGAGCGGACGCACCAAGACCAACTACGGCACCAGTATGGCCGACAGCGACTTCATGGTCTCCGAATCCTCCGCCATCGACATCGACTTCTACACCGCCAACCTCTCCTCCGCCACCACCTTCGCTCTGATGGACGTGCTTGATGAGGCTATCATCGGCTGCGCCACCAGCATCTACAAGGACGGCGCGCTGCTCGGTTCGATCAGCTTCGGCGAGAGCCTCACGATCGAAGGGCAGACTTTTGCCACCAAGGTCGAAAACGGTGTGGCCAAGGTCGTGTTCACCAAAGCATAGCTTAACCCAAAAAACTCGAAAAAGCCCGAGCAATCGGGCTTTTTTATTGCTGAAAGGAAAAAATGGCTGTTTTCTCGGTCGGGAATATCGTAATCTACCGTGCCAGGCCTGCGGTTGTCGCCGCTGTGGCCGGAGAGAAGCTGGAACTGCTTACCGCTTCGGGCGACGGCAAGAGCGTGCGTTTCAAGGATGTTGAACTTCTGCATCGCGGCAGCGGCCGCGCGGCGCTGCCGCCGGTTCCGGAACGGGCGCCGGACTGCGCCGAGGCCGCCGAACTGATGGAAAGCGAAACGCTGCCGTTTGTCGAGTTCACCTCGCTGCTGTTCGGTTCCGATAACTCCGGCAACGCGATCGGGGCATGGGAAATACTCACCGCTAATCTCTATTTTGCCGGGTCGGTCGCGGAAGGGGTGCGCTGCCGCCCGTGCGAAGAGGTGGCCGCCGCGCTGGCCAAGCGGGACGAGAAGGAGCGCGCCGCCGCGCAGCGCGCCGGATTTCTCGACCGGGTCAAGACGGGCGCGCTCCAGGAGGGCGACCGGCAGTATCTGCGCGATGTCGAGATGCTCGCTTACGGCGAGACCGAAAACAGCAAGACCATGCGCGAACTCGGGATCGAGGCAACCCGGGAAAAGGCGCAGCAACTTCTGCTGCGCACCGGCGTATGGGACGATTTCATCGATCCGTGGCCGCGCCGCTTTGCGGTTCCGGTTTCCGACCCGGCCATCGGCCTGGCGGAGACGCCCGAAGAGCCGCGTGAGGACCTTACCGCGATGGAAGCTCTGGCCATCGACGACGCCGACAGCCACGACCCCGACGACGCGGTGAGCTTTGCCGACGGTCTGGTCTGGATTCATGTGGCCGACCCGGCCAGTGTCGTCACCTCCGGCTCGGAGGCCGACGCGGAGGCGGCGGCGCGCGGTTCGAATCTTTATATCCCCGAACTGGTTTCCCACATGCTTCCGTTCGAGGCCACCCAAAGATACGGGCTGGGGCTGAATCCGGTTTCGCCCGCAATCAGTTTTGCGCTGAAAATCGACTCCGAAGGCCGGGCCGAACTGGCGAAGATGTGTCTATCCACCATAAAAGTCACCCGCTGCTCCTATTCCGACGCCGAGGCGCTGTGGGATGGCCCGACGCTGGCCGGCATACGCCCGGAACTCGAACGATTCCGCGAACGGCGAGAGGCCGACGGCGCACTGTTCATCCGGCTTCCTGAGGTAAAAATCCGTTTTATGGACGGGCGTATCACGTTCATTCCGGTTCCGGTCACTCCGGTGCGCGAGCTGGTCGCCAACTCGATGCTGGCCGCCGGCGCCGCCGTGGCGCGTCGCGCCGCGGCCGAAGACATTCCGCTGCCGTTCGCGGTGCAGTCGCCGCCCGACACCGCCGAACGCGGCGAGACCATGGCCGCCATGTTCAGCCTGCGCCGTTCCTGTGCCGCCAGCGTGATGACCACCACGCCCGGCCTTCACGCCGGGCTGGGGCTCGATCCCTATGTCCGCGTCACCAGCCCGCTGCGGCGCTACGGCGATCTGCTGGCGCTTCAGCAGCTGCGCCGGGCCATTCTCGGCCAAAGCCTGATGCCCGCCAGCGAGATCGAAGAGCGGGCCGCCGCCGGGGTTCCCGGCGCGGAGGAGCGCCGCAAACTGGAGCGCCAGTGCAACGAGTTCTGGACGATGGTGTGGCTGAAACAGCACCCGGACTACGAGTGCGAGGCGGTGCTGGTGTCGGACATCGACGGGCGCCGCACCTTCATCATCCCGGAGCTGGCCTATGAATACAAGACCCGCTACCCCGGCAAGCTGCTGCTGGGCGACATTGTGAAACTGAAACTGACCGCGGCCGATCCGGCGGCGCTTACCGCAAGGTTCTCCGTTCAGAAAATATGATGACGCAACCGGGCTTCCGCCGGTGCTATTGCCCGGCGAACCAGCCGGTCATCAGCACCGTGTTGGACTTTTTGTCCAGCAGGAACCACAGAAACGGATGGTCGGCGTAGAAATTCTTGGGCATCATCTCCGGTTCCGGCTCACAACATGCTACACCAATTACGGCATTGACGCTGGCGGCTTCGGCGCCCTTGGCGTTGAAGTCGAAATAATTCTTCTGCCGTATCAGGGCTATCACCGGCGAAGGGTCGGCCATCTGCTGAAAGCCGCTCCAGTTGTGCATACCGAGCTGTTCCATCAGCGCCTTGCAGTTCACCGAATTCTCCACCTTGAACGGCGGCACGGTAATTCTGACGGTTTCAGTTCCGGCGCGCGCCGCCGCCAGCAGTTCGGCGACCTCGTCGCCGTCGGTGCCGTTCACCAGATCCGGAACCGGCATGAACTGCCTGGGAAGCAGCAGCGCCATGACCACGCCGGAGTTGCCGAATTCCAGCTCGACGTACTGCCAGATGTCGTTTTCGGCATAGGGGCAGGCGCCGGTGCGCGACATGGCGGGGATCGTCTGGTTCTTCACATCGGGTTCAACGATGAAATCGATGGTGCCGCCGGGCGTGAACTGGTCGGCCCAGACGTCTTTGAAATAGAAAGCGGTCAGGATCACGCACATGGTCTCGTCGGTGATGTCGGAGGCGGCGGCAATGTCTTTTATGCGGCCCTTGGTGTGTTCGCCCGCCCAGTCGTTGATGACGCTGCCCGCGGCGGCGGGGTCGGAGAAATCGATGTCGGCCCGCATGGCCAGCGGCTCGAGTTCCAGCAGGTCGGCATAGGTGGTGAACATCCGGCCGCGGCGTTTATCGAAAAGCACCGCCGCGGCGATGTCCATATTGCCGTTGGCGGCCTTGAGCATGGCGGCGTTGAGGCTTGCCATCTCCCGCATGGCGGTTTCGGGCGGGCCGAAAAATCCGAACAGTTCCGAGAGGTCGCACAGGGATTCCCCGGCGGCCCCGGCGTACATGAAAGTCATGCCTTCGGACAAGGTGAGCAGGGAGAATGAGAAATTCGGGACGTCGGAGGCGGCGGAGGCGGCCTGCAGGAACTTTATCGCCAGATTGAAATCGGGTACCGGGAAGGCGGGATCGACGTTGAGTATGGCGCTGTCGGCTCCGGCGCGCTCCGGCGCCGCCTTGCCGCTCGGGATGAGGCAGAAAATCATGAGGGCCAAAAGTGCGGCGGCAATGATGCTCCAGACGATCTGTTTTTTATGTTTCATATGATGTTCTCCTGATTTTTTATGCCGAACGGAATATGGACGGAGGGAGTGAAGCGGTCGCTGCCGGACAGATTCAGCTCCTTCTGGTCGTCGAAGAAGATGTGCGGACGCAGGGCGGCCAGCACGCGGTTTTTGTCCATGCCGCCCAGGAAAAACACCTGATCGGCCACGATGTCCCAGCTGCGCAGGGTGGCGGCCACCCTCGCGTGGGCGGGGGCGCTGCGGGCGGTGACGATCACCAGATTGAGATAGCGTTTGTACGCCGGATCGGCCGCGAGGTGCTCGTTTTCCAGTTCATGCAGCGCTCCGAGCTGCCGGAAAAAGCGGGCGAGGGGGCCGGGCGGCAGCGGAACGGCGGCGTTGGCCGCCTCGCTGGCGTGGAACGCCTCCAGCCCTTTGGAGGCATTGATCTTTTCGGCGGAGTCGTCGGCGAGGACGCCGTCGAAGTCGAACGCCACGCACAATCCGCGATCCTCGGAGTCCAGCCCGGACGGCGAGCCGACCACCTGACCGGCGGCGCAGCCGTGCGCCAGCGCCTCCTTCACGTCGCGCCCGTCGGCGGAGAGGAACAGCGAAACATTGAACGCTTCCGCGTATTTGAACGGCGATTCGCCGGTGGTGAACGCGGCGCGCGATATATCCAGATTGTAATGCTCGATGGCGTTGAACACCCGGAGCCCGGTGTCCGGGTCGTTATGCGAAAGCAGCACCACCTCCGCCGGGCGCTCCTCGGGGAACAGCCGGTTGAGTTCCAGCAGCCGCTCCACGAACGCGAAGGCGATCCCCTTGCCGAGGATTTCCGACTGATGAGCGCGCTGGTATTCGCGGTAGGCCGTCAGGCCCTGCTTGCGGAACACCGCGTCGGCGGCGTCCAGCTTGAACAGCGCGCTCGACGCCACCGCGACCACCAGTTTTTTCTCGATCGGAAACGCCATATATCTACTCCAGCGGCACGCCGAGGGCGATCAGGTCGCGCCGGGTTTCTTCGGGGTCGAACGCCTTCGCCGGACGCCAGCGGCCTTCGTATTCGAGAGTGGGAACCTTCCACGATTGGGCGCCGTTGACGCGCCCGATCAGCGAGCCTACCTGAAGCGGCTGGTCTTCCATCTCGTAATACTCGAACGGCACATCGTGCGATTTCAGCCATTCGATCAGTTTCAGGCAGTCCTGACAGGCGTACCAACCGTAAAGTTTAAGCATAGCTCCACCTCCTTTGCTGATATAATAGCAGGAAAATGCGTCTTTACAATTGGCGCCGACCGAATTTTATGCTTAATTAATGACGACAGGGAGGTGTTATGAGGGACAATTTCTGGAAAAAGAGCCGGGAGTACCGGCTTGGAGAGAATTTTTTCTGCGCCGACAGCATGAATTCGCTGTGGCGTACCATGACGAGGGGCGACGGCGGCTTTTCGATGGGAAACTCCGACGGTGAAATCGCGGTGCTGGTGCACGGCCTTTTCCACCGCGCGGCGGTTATGCACAACTTCGCGCGGTTCATGGCCGACCACGGCTACCGCGCCATCTGCTACGACTACGCCACCACCCGCGGCGACTATTTTCACCATGCCGCACGCTTCAAGCGGTTTCTCCAGCGACTGCTGCGCGACAATCCCGGCAGCCGGATAAACATCGTAACCCATTCCATGGGCGGTATCCTGACCCGGCTGGCGCTGGCCGACAAAACCGACCCCCTGCCGCCTGAACGGTTCAACCGGATCGTGATGCTGGCGCCTCCGCACCGTGGGTCTCCCCAGGCCCGCCGATATACCGACCTGATGCCGGCGCTGACCGGAATGCTGGTAAGACCGCTGCGCGACTTGAGCGACGCGCCCGAGTCCTCGATCCACCTTCTGCCGTGGCCGGAGGGCTACACCGTGGGTGTGATCGCCGGGACATATGACAAATCGGTGAAGCTGGACTCAGCGCCGTTCGAAGGACAGTCGGAATTTCTGGAGCTGCCGTGCGGCCACTCGTTCATGATGTTCAATCCGGAAGTGCACGCCGAAACCCTGCATTTTCTCAAGAACGGCTGTTTCCGGCCGCGTGCCGAAGCCGAAGCGGCGGGGGTAACCGGAGCGGATTGAAAAAATGAGAGTGATAAAAATTTTTCTTGCTCCGATCCTTGTGATCTTATTTGCGGCGGCATTCTATGGAATCGGCCGCCGTGCGATTTCCATGCCGTTCTGGCCGGAAGCCGGCGCGACCGTCACGAGAATCGGCGACGGTATCATCGAATACAATTATGAGGCTGACGGTCAGGCCCGCAGCGGCAAAATAGGCAGGATCGGCAAATCCGAAAGCCATGCCGAGGCCATGCGGCGGGCGCTGGAGCATCCGGTCGGCAGCCGACTGTCGGTAAGAGTGAATCCCGGCAACCCGGACGATTCCGGAATCCCCGAGTGGCGACAGGGATGGGTGGTCTTAGCGGTTCTGTTTTTACTGCTGCTGTTTGCGGCGATGTTGTGGAAAGCGATTCATGACTTGCGGACGTATATGGATTTGGGATATTGCGTTCCGGAGACGTTCGCCACTTCGCGTTCCGGTGCGAAAATCGGCATATTATGCGGGCTCCTGTTCATTTTTGTGGCCGTCTACATCGCGTTTATGTTCGGCGGCGAAGTGATGGACGAATGGCGGGCGAAGTCCTGGAGCACGGTTCCGTGCGAGATACTTTACAGCGGTGAGCATGCCGCCAGCCACAGCATCCGCGGGCATCGGGAACATACGGCCTATCGCGTCGATGTGCTGTACCGTTATGAATATGACGGAAAAACCTATTACGGAGACCGTTATCGCGCCGACTCCGGCAGCGATGATGACCGCGGCATGGTAACCGCCGAGGTGGCGACGCTGGCCGCCGGAACGGTTTCGACCTGTCTTGTGGACCCGGAAAATCCCGCCAAGTCGGTCATGCGGTGCGATGGCGGGAACGCATGGCTTTTCTGGCTGTTTCCGGCCGTGTTCGGCGGATTGGGGCTGCTTGCGGTGGTTACGGGGGGATATCGCATCATGAACGATGAGGATGGGAACGGCGGCGGAAAAAGCGAGAAACGCCTGAGAACAAGTGACCGCCCCGGCTTGTAAAAGCCGGTCACGAATGCTATATTAGCGCGTTTTCAAAAGGGAGGTTCGCGGTGCTTAAAGCCTGGAAATCGTCGCTGGCGTGGCGCCAGCTGTTTCTGATCGCGCCGGCCGTGCTGCTGGTGGTGGTTGCGCTGGTGTATTATCTGACCCGGGAGGCGGAGACGCTGCTGGGTGGCCAGATCGAGTCCAACGCGTTGCGCTCCGCCGGCATGAGCGCCGCCCAGCTGGACGGCCTGTTTTCGGAATCGGCCCGAACCGCCGAGATGATCGCCTTACTGGTCGAGGACGAAAAAATTACCGACGAAGACCTGATCAACTATCTCAAGCAGGCCATCGCGGATCTCCACAAGAGCCGTCCGGAGGTTTCCGGCGGCAGCATCGCGTTCGCGCCGGAGATGCGCCATCGCGGTCAGAAATACTGCATGTGGTATTCCTTCTTCGAGAACACGACCGGCGGCGAAGTGCAGAACACCGTGGACGTGGACGGTTCCGGATACGATTATTTCAATTTTTACTGGTTCAAAAACTACGCCACCAAAAGCGGCCCGGGAAAGTGGTCGGAACCCTACTTCGACGAGAACCTCGGCAATATAGCCATGACCACTTACAGCTATCCGTTCTACTTAACCCGCAACGGCAATCCGGTGTTCGCCGGGGTGGTTACGGTGGATATTTCGCTCGAGCAGCTGTCGCGTTATCTTCAGGGGGTCGTCGGGTGCGAAGGATATGCCTACCTGATCACCCGGGAGGGAAGGCTGGTGGTTCATCCCGAATTCCGCATGACGCATACCGTGTTCGACATGCCGCGCGGCGACCGCACGGAGCTGTCGTACTTCTGGAACGGCGTTCTCGAGGGCGGTTCCGGATTCCAGGTCTATCCGTTTCCGACCGCGCTGGCTCCGGCCGGACATTCATGGGTGTCCTATACCACGGTCGATGCCAACGGCTGGGTGGTGGGTGCGGTCATCGTGCAGAACCGGCTGTTCGAGCCGTTGATACAGCTGCGCCACTACGCCAGCATTCTGGCGGTTGCCATGGTGGTGCTGGCGCTGGTGCTGCTGGCGCTGGTCACCATGCGCGCGCTGAGACCGCTGCGGCTTCTCGCCCCGGTGGCGAGACGCATCGGAAGCGGTGATTTCTCGGTCCAGCTGCCCCGGCTCAATCGTTCCGACGAGGTCGGCCAGCTGACCGACGCGTTCGCCGCCATGCAGCAGTCTCTGCAGCGCTATGTGACGGAACTGGAGACCACCACCGCCGCCCGCAACCGGTTTGAAAGCGAAGTGGCGATCGCCAATCAGATACAGCAGTCGCTGCTGCCCAAGGGGTGCCCGGACGCCATCTGCCGCCGTGAGTTCGAGCTGTTCGCCGCGCTGATTCCCGCCAAAGGGGTGGGCGGCGACCTGTACGACTATTTTTACCTCAGCGACGACGAACTTGTCATAACCGTTGGCGACGTGTCCGGCAAGGGCATCCCCGCCGCGCTGTTCATGGCGGTCACCCAGACTCTGAACCGCGGCGCGGCCTCCGGCTCGCTTTCGGCCGGAGAGATCGTCACCCGCATAAACACCGCGCTGGAACGCGGCAACGACATGATGATGTTCGTGACTTTGTTCTTCGGCATTCTCAACGTCAGGACCGGGGTCATGCACTATGCCAACGCCGGACACAATCCGCCGCTGGTGCGCGGCGCCGACGGCAAGGTGCGGCGCATATCCGGCATTCAGGGGCCGCCTCTGGGCGTCTCCGGCGCGACTTACGCCACCGCCGCATTCCATCTGGCTCCCGGTGAAATGTTCATCGCCTATACCGACGGCGTCACCGAGGCGTTCGATTCGGACGGCAACCAGTTCACGCTCTCGCGTCTGGAGCAGGTCGTGGCCGCGCTTCCGGACGACGTGGCGCCGGAAAAAGCCATAAATACCGTGCTCGCGGCGGTGACCAGACACGCGGGCGGAGCCGAGCAGTCGGACGACATAACGCTGCTGGCGCTGCGCATGCACCGGTTTTAAGGTTTTTTTGAGGGGCCGCCTTGCAAGAGCAATCTTTGCCGACTATATTAATGATTTAAAAGAAAAATGTCAACCCGTTTCCGGAAATTATTTACGCTATGAAAAACACCGCAAACTGTGCCGCCACCGCCAGCGATTACCTGGCGCGCGAAGAACTCGCCGCACTTCAACTGCAACGCCTTAAGTCCACCATCAACCGTTCATGGGAACATGTGGCTCCCTACCGGGCGAAAATGGAGGCGGCCGGCGTCTCACCGGAAGACATAAAGTCTCTTGCCGACCTGTCGAAACTGCCGTTCACCGTCAAGACCGACCTGCGCGACAACTATCCGTTCGGCCTGTTCGCGGTACCGGTTTCCAAAGTGGTTCGCATCCACGCCTCCAGTGGCACCACCGGCAAGCCGATCGTGGTCGGATACACCCGTGGCGATCTCGATATTTGGAGCGAGGTCATGCGGCGGTCGCTGATGGCCGCCGGCATCGGGCCGGACGACGTGCTGCAGGTTTCCTACGGCTACGGACTGTTCACCGGCGGGCTCGGCGCCCATGCCGGCGGCGAGTCCCTCGGCTGCGCGGTGGTGCCGACCTCGGTGGGCAACACCCAGCGCCAGATCATGGTGATGAACGATTTCGGAGTAACCGCGATCTGCTGTACCCCCAGCTATTTTCTGCATCTGGCGGAAAAGGCGGCGGAGCAGGGCCTCGACCTGCGCAAGATGCCGCTGCGGGTGGGGGTGTTCGGCGCCGAGCCGTGGACCGACGAACTGCGCAACCGCATCGAGCAGGTCGGCGGGATCAAGGCGTTCGACATCTACGGGCTTTCCGAGCTGATCGGCCCCGGTGTGGCGATCGAATGCGACCATCACTGCGGGCTGCATATCTTCGAAGACCATTTCTACCCTGAGATAATCGATCCCGACACCGGCAAAGTGCTCCCCGACGGCGAGACCGGCGAGCTGGTGCTCACCTCGCTTACCAAGGAGGCGCTGCCGATGATCCGCTACCGCACCCGCGACCTTACCCGCATCATCGCCGAGCCTTGCGGCTGCGGACGCACGCTCCGCCGCCTCGGGCGCATCTCCAGCCGGTCGGACGATATGTTCATCATCCGCGGCATCAATGTGTTCCCGTCGCAGATAGAAGCCGCGCTGCTGTCGGTAGACGGCACGCTGCCGCATTACAACATCGTGCTTTATACCGAAAACGGCATGGACAATATCGAGGTTGACGTGGAGATAACCGGGGAACTTTTCTCCGACCGCGTCCGCGAACTCGAAAGCCTCCAGAAGCGCCTTACCAACGCCATCACCAACACCGTCGGACTGCGGGTGGCGGTGAAGCTGGTGGCTCCGCAGACCATCCAGCGCAGCGAAGGCAAGGCCCGCCGGGTCATCGACCGCCGCAATCAGTAAGAATTAAAAATAACCGAAGGAGAAACCCCATCATGACTTTCGGATCGCATTTCAGGGCGGCCCTGGCCGCGCTCGCCATGTTCGCCGTCTCAACCGTTTCCGCCGCCGACATCCAGGTGCTTCGCGGAGCGCTGGATTCCGGCGACGCGTCGGTGCGGCTGGTCGGCATCAACGGCAACCCGGAACTCAACAATCTGGTGAAGACCTTCATCCAGGTCAGCGGCTGGCTGAGCCTCTCCACGTCCGCCACCGCCGACTACGACCTGCGCGGCAACGCCAACAGCACCTCCTGCGAATATCTGCTTTCCATGGGCGGCCAGGAGTTCGCGCGCGGCCGGGTGGGGTTCTCCAATCCCCGGGAAGGGGCGCAGAAGCTGGTGGATGACGTGATGTCCAAGATATTCAAGGACGAAAAGGGCGTGTCGGAACTTTGCCAGAGCCGTATCGCATTCTGTGCCGACCTCGGCTCCAACCGCCGCGAAATCTTCATCTGCGATCTTGCCGGCGGCGGCGTCACCCAGATCACCAACTTCAACTCCATGTGCGTTGAGCCGTGCTGGGCGCCGGACTCCAAGAGCATCGGCTATACCAAATATTCCCCCGACAAGACCATGATTCTCCAGACCAGACTCAAACCGCTGGGCACCAAACAGCTGACGTTTCTCAAAGGCATGAACGTGGGCGTGGCGTTCGACCCGCGCTTCACCAAGATCGCGTTTGTCGGCAGTTTTGAGAACCGGGTCGATCTCTACATCCAGAACATCGGTTCCAACGCGCAGACCCGCCTGACCACCGGCAACGGCGCGGAGGCGTCTCCCTGCTGGAGCCCGTCGGGCGATTCGATCTGCTTCGTTTCCGCCAAGGACGGCAGCCGCACACCGCGGCTTTCGGTGATAAACCTGGCCGCCAAGACCCGCAACCAGCTCAGCACGCTGGGTTCGGAGGCCGCCACACCGGACTGGAGCAAGAAAAACAAGATCGTCTATTCCGCCAAGATCGGCGGCAGCTACAAGCTGGCGATAAGCGACATGACCGGCGAGACTCCGCCCACCCAGGTGACCAAGGAGAGCGGCGAGTGGGAGTCTCCGTCCTGGGCTCCCGACTCGCGCCACGTGGTCTGCGCGCGCACACTCGGCGGCAAGACCGCCCTCTATGTGGTCGACGTGATCAACGGCAAGTCGCGGCAGCTCCTGTCCACCGAATACAAACTCACCATGCCCAGCTGGTCGCCGGGCGCGGTGCGCTGATGGATTTTTCCGAGGCCGCCGCCCGCCTGGAGACTCGCGGGATGTTCGGCATCACCCTGGGGCTTGAACGCGCCAGAGAACTGTTCGACCGGGCGAACATCGACGCCGGGAAGATAAAGTTTCTGCATATCGCCGGAACCAACGGCAAGGGTTCGGTGGGGGCGATGCTGCAGGGCATGCTGAGGACGGCCGGATACCGCACCGGATTTTATTCGTCGCCGCATCTGCTTTCGGTCAGGGAACGGTTCCGGATGGACGGGCTGGCGATACCCGAAGCACGTTTCTCCGAAATCTACGCGAGGCTGGAACCGACGGCGGACGCCATGAAGGCGGCCGGCCGAGAACCGACCTATTTCGAGCTGGTAACCGCGCTGGCCGCCGCCTATTTCATCGAAGAAAAAGCCGATTTCGCGGTATGGGAAACCGGCATGGGCGGCCGGCTGGACGCCACCAACATAGTGACGCCGGAAGCCTGCATAATAACCAATGTGGCGCTGGACCATTGCGAATACCTCGGCAATACCGTTGCCGAAATAGCCGCGGAAAAGGCGGGAATCATCAAGCCGGGGGTTCCGGTGTTCGGCGGGTGCGAGCTTACGAAAGAGGCGCTGGATGTCATTCGTGCGCAAGCGGCGAAATCGGGCGCCCCGTTTGAACAATCCGGCCCGGTTGGTTGTCTTAATGTAAAGTTGCCGCTGGCCGGGCCGATGCAGCGGCGCAATTATGCGCTGGCGGAGCTGGTGCTGAAATATCTGTCCGGCAAATACGGTTTTGATTTCGCGCGTGCGGCGCGCGGCGTTGAAACGGTAGGCTGGCCGGGCAGGATGCAGCGGTTGCGCGGCAATTTGTGGGTTGACGGCGGTCATAACCCCGACGGGGCGGCGGCGGTTGCCGAAACTTTTGCCGGGCGGCGGCTGACCGTGGTGTTCGGGGCGTTCCGCGACAAGGAGGCGGCCGCCGAACTGCAACTGCTGGAACCGGTGGCGGAGCGGTTCGTATTCGTGCCGGTTCCGGCGCACGGGCGGCCAAGCCATTCGGCGGAGGAGCTGGGCGCGATGACCTCGCGGCCGTGGAGCGCCGCCGCCGGTGTACGGGAGGCGGTGGAGTCGGCCGGAGCGGAGGAGACGGTGATTGTGACCGGGTCGCTCTATCTGGTGGGTGAGACTTTGCGGAATTTCGCCGACGAGGAGTCGGTGCTGAACATATAAAATCGAAGGAGATTTGCGATGGACGAACGTTACAACAATATATCACTGGCAAACGACCGCGCCATGCGCGCCGGAGACTTTGCCGCAGACATGGCGGTGCCGCTTCTGAATACCTCCAACATCGTGGTTTATCCGTTCGTGATGACTTCGATCATGATAGACGACCCGATGCTGGTGGCGATGGTGCAGAAGGTGATGACCACCGACCGCCAGATCGGCGTGTTCCCCGAGCTGCCGGACGGGAACATGGAAACCACCCCCGAGGTGGCCGAAGCCGATTTGCCGCCGTTCCAGTTCGGCGACCGCAAGCTGCTGAAAGTCGGCTGTCTCGCCCGCATCACCAAGGTGCTCAGTTTTCCCGACGGTTCGCTGCGCATACTGGTGCGCGGCCTGCGCCGGGTGGTGCTGAACGCGGTGCGCGAAGACGCCGCGCGCGGCTGCTACCTGGCGGTGTTCTCGCCGCAGGTTTCGGGCGAGGCCGACCAGCTGGAAGTGTCCGCCGCCATGAAGCTAATCATGGCTAAGTTTCAGGAGCTTACCCCGTTTCTGGCCGGACTCCCGGAAGAACTGCGGCTGGCGGTGCTCAACATGGTCGATCCGGCCCGCCAGATCGATCTTCTGACCGACGCCTTGAACCTGACCTATCTGGAGCGTCTGGCGATTCTGGCGGCCCCGAGTCTCTACGACCGCGCCAAGCTGATGCTGACGCTCGTGAACCGCGAGTCCGAGATCGCCCAGCTGGGCCAGCATATCCAGAACGAGGTCAACCAGAACCTTTCCCAGCAGCAGCGAGAGTATTTCCTGCGCGAGCAGCTGCGCACCATTCAGACCGAACTCAACGAGGACACCCGCACTCCGGACGTGATCGACCTCGAAAACCGGCTCAAGGAGTTGGACGCTCCGGAGCAGGTGCTGACCACCATCCAGCGCGAACTCGGCAGGCTGACCGTGCTGCCGCAGATGTCTCCGGAATACCATATCGCCTATACCTATATAGATTGGCTGCTTTCCCTGCCCTGGCGCATCAATTCCGAAACCACGCTGGATATCCGCGAGGCGCAGAAAGTGCTCGACGCCGACCACTATGGGCTGAAGGATGTCAAGGAGCGTATCCTCGACTATCTCGCGGTGCTCCAGATGCGCAAGGACGGCAAAGCCCCGATATTGTGCCTGGTGGGGCCGCCGGGCGTGGGCAAAACCTCGCTCGGGCAGTCGATAGCACGCGCGATGGGACGCAAGTTTGTGCGCATGGCGCTCGGCGGCATGCACGACGAGGCCGAGATCCGCGGACATCGCCGCACCTATGTGGGCGCGTTGCCGGGACGCATTCTCCAGAGCATGAAGAAGGTCGGTGTCAACAACCCGGTGTTCATGCTCGACGAGATAGACAAGATCAACTCCGATATGCGCGGCGACCCCGCTTCGGCTTTGCTCGAAGTGCTCGACCCCGCGCAGAACGGCGCGTTCAACGACCACTATATCGAACTCGATTACGACCTCAGCAGCGTGTTTTTCATCGCCACCGCCAACGTGATGGACACCATCCCGGAACCGTTGCTCGACCGCATGGAGGTGATCCGGCTGCCCGGCTACACCGGCACCGAAAAACGCCAGATCGCCAAGCGTTTCCTGGTGGCGCGGCAGATAAAGGACAACGGGCTGTCCGCCAAACAGCTTAGCTTTCCGGTCAAGGCGCTGGACGAACTCGTCAACTACTACACCCGCGAGGCCGGTGTGCGCGATCTTGAGCGCACCATCGGCGCGGTCTGCCGCAAGGTGGCCCGCCGCATCCTTTCGGGTGAAATCGCCGCCGACGCCAAGACCGAGATCACTCCCGAACTGATCCACGACCTGCTCGGCGGCCGCAAATATATGCTCGACCTGGTCAAGGAACGTCCGCCGCGCGGCAGTGCGGTCGGCATGGCCTGGACCAGCTACGGCGGCGCGATATTGACGGTGGAGACCATCATGATGCCGGGCAAGGGCAACTTGAAACTGACCGGAAGCCTCGGCAATGTGATGAAGGAATCGGCCGAAGCCGCGTTCAGCTACATCCGCAGCCGGGCCAAGGAGTTCGGCGTCAAGCAGGAAGTGTTCGAGCAGAACGATTTCCATATTCACGTGCCGGACGGGGCCACCCCCAAGGACGGTCCTTCCGCCGGTATCACCCTGACCACCGCGCTGGTCTCGCTGCTGACCGGCAAGCGCGTCCGCCCGCGGCTGTCGATGACCGGCGAGATCACGCTGGCCGGCAAGGTCACCGCGATCGGCGGCCTCAAGGAAAAATGCGTGGCCGCGCTTCGCGCCGGGGTCAAGACCGTCATCATGCCGCGTGAAAACGAAAAGGACCTCGAGGAGGTTCCGGATGAGGTCAAACCTCACCTTGAATTCATTATGGTGGACACCATAACCGAGGCGCTGCCGATAATCTTCGGAGAAAAAACTGAGGAGCACAAGAAATGAGACGACTGATCGCGGCGGCCGCGCTGCTGTTTTGCGTGTCCGCGATGGCGGCGGAGATTTCCGGCGCCGACATGACGGCCGGGGATTTCATCGCCCGGGTGCGCCATCCTTCGAACCGCCAGAATTACGCCCGGCTCGACGGCACCATCAGCCATCTGCGCCGCGGCGACGACGAGGCAAGCACCGTGCCGGTGTATTTCGGCACCATACTTACCGGCGACCGCCAGCTTTCACAGCTCATCGTCAACAACAACGAGGGCTACCGCATCGGTCAGAGTTATGTTTCGGGTTCCGAGGGCACCACCGTCACGCCGATGAAGCAGGGCGGCTATCCGGATTCGCTGCTGGGGCGGTTCGGTGTGAAGCCGGAGGATTTGAGCATGAGTTTCCTGTTCTGGAATCCCGAACGGGAGCTGGAGCCGGTGACCATGCGCACGGTGGACTGCCGGGTGTTCCTGATGAAGGATCCCGCCTCCAAGGAAGGCATCCGGATCACCATTTCGTCGGAGTATTTCTTCCCGCTCAAGGTGGAGTTTTTCAACGACCTGGACAAGGACATCGCGGCGGAAAGCGAACCGTACCGTTCGCTCGAAGTCGAGAAGTTCAAGAAGACCGACAACGGTTTCTGGGTACCGACCCTGCTGAAAATACAGGGCCCGGGCTGGCGCACCCGTATCGAATTCACCGGGATAGAAGCCGCCGAGTTTGACCCGAAGGCCCCGGTCAACGTGGTCCGCCGGTTGCAATGAGATGGCGCGCAAGCTGATAGTGGCCCAGCCTCACGGCTTCTGCGCCGGCGTCCGCCGCGCGGTCGCCACGGTCGGCGCGGTGCTGGCCGCCCATCCCGGCGAGACGGTCTACGTTTTCAATGAAATAGTCCACAACCGCGCGGTGGTGGACGGGTTCCGCCGCCGCGGCGTAAGGTTCGTCCACGATCTGGACGAGGTGCCGGAAGGCGCGGTGTTGATCTTCAGCGCCCACGGCGTGTCCAGCGGCGTCGAAGCGGCGGCCGCCGCCCGGCGGCTGCGGGTGGTGGACGCCACCTGTCCGCTGGTAACCGCGCTGCACCGGCAGGCCCGGGCGCTGGCCGAGGCCGGGAAACAGGTCATCCTGATCGGCCACCCGGAGCATCCCGAGGTGATCGGCACGCTTGGACGGCTGCCGGAATCGGCCCGGAAGCTGGTGGCCGACACTCCGGAACGCGCCGCCGGTCTGCCCGCCGTTGCCGGCGAAGCCGTGGTGCTGACCCAGACCACGCTGAACGAGCGCGCGATCACCCCGGTGCTCGAAGCGCTGCGCAGACGGTTCGGTCGCGATCTTGAGCTGGACAACCGCCATTGCTATGCCACCGAAAACCGCCAGAACGCGGTGAGGATGCTGGCCGCGAAATGCGAAAGGATACTGGTGATCGGTTCCGAACACAGTTCGAATTCACGGGAGCTTTGCGCGGTGGCGGAAGCCTCAGACTGCCTGGCCAGCCTCATAGATTCGCCTTCCGACATCGATTTCGCCGCGCTGGAGAATGTGGAAACCCTCGGGCTTTCCGCCGGAGCCAGCGCGCCGCCCGAGCTGTTCGACGCCACATTGAAGCTGCTTGCCGAGCACGGCTTCGACCGGATTGAAACCGTGTGCGCCGCCGAAGAGAAACAGGACTTCCCGATGCCGGCGGTCTGACCGCCGCCTTCCGATAAAACATTTTTCCGCGATTATCCCGTTCTCCATATTGACATTTGGGGATTTTGCATGTTTATTATGTAAGAAAAATAAACAAAGGTTCGAGTCGACGGGGAGGGTGCTCCAGCGTACTTTGGCTCGACGCAACAAAATCAAAGAGGAACGGCACACGATATGGCGCTTCAAATTTATCACATCGACCTCAACGCCCGCAATCTTCGGCCGGAGGAGATACTGCGCAGACTGAAGGCGGCGGCCTCGATCGGCTGCAACGCGATCCTGTGGGAGGTGGAAAGCAAAGTCCGCTGGGACAGCTGTCCGGAGTGCGCCGTGGCGGACGCGATGAGCAAACAGACCTTCGCCGGGCTGCTCGGAGAGGCGCGCAAACTGGGGCTTGAACCCATTCCGCTGTTCCAGACCATCGGCCACGCCGAGTATGTGCTGCTTCAGGACAAATACAAGGAGTTCCGCGAACTTCCGGATCACTGGGACTGCTACTGCACCTCGTCGCCGGCGGTGCGCCGCTTCCTGGCCGGATGGCTGGCGGAGTACCGTGAACTTTTCGGCCCGGTGCGCTATTTCCACCTCGGCGGCGACGAAGCATATGTTTTCCACAGCTGCCCCGCCTGCGCGGCGCGCCCGCCGCTGGAACTTTACTGCGAGCATGTGCTGGACATTGCGGCGCCGCTGCTTGCCGACGGCGTCCGCCCCGGCGTTTGGAGCGATATGCTGTTCAAGTATTACGACCAGTCGGACACCCTGCCGAAAGATCTTGTGGTATGGGAGTGGAATTACTGGGACGACCGCAAAAACCCGGTTTCGGTACGCCTGCCGTTCGGCGGCTTCCGCGCGCCGGAGGACGTTCCGGAACAGTACCGCCGCGAACTGCCGGAACTGTTCGAAGACGACGGCAAAATACGGGCGTTCGGCAATGTCGATTATTTCCTGAACCGCGGCAGCGAAGTCATTCTCTGCGGCGCCGCGCAGTCCGCCTCCGACGGCATTTTCCTGCCGCGCCAGCAGCTTCACGGTTACAATATGATCGAAGCGGCGCGGATGTGCCGCAGCCGCGAACTCACCGGCCTGTGCATGACCGACTGGTCGATCCGGATGAACGCCTTCGACCTGCTGCTGCCGGAGATGGCCGCCGCCTCTATGGCCTATGCCGGAGACTCCCGCGAACCGGAAGCGCTGATGAACGAAAGCTCGGCGCGCTGTCAGGGCGACCCGGACATATGGCTGGAGATCGAACGCCGCGCCGAGGATTGTGACGGAGTGTGGCGGCATTTCACCGCCATCCAGTGGAGCGGGTTCAAGGATTCCCTGCCGCCGCCGCCGGACTGGCTGGAGAAGAAACTCGCCGGAGACCACCCGGATGTGAGCGAACCGGAACTGGAGCGCCTGGCCCGCAACTGCGACCGTCTTGCCGACGGCCGCGGCACGGCGGCCGAAGCGGCCGGACTGCAGCGCGATTACCTCCGGCTGTTCAAATCCGCCCTGTACGGTGGCTCGGACTTCAAGGCGGATTACGACGCGCTGATGAAAAGACTTGTCGCGTTCTGGTCGCGCACCGAAACCGCCGCCAGCGCGGAATGCAATGCCGATCTCGCGTTGCGGACGCTGGCGGATTATGCCGAACGCCATCCGGCCGGAGGAAATAAATAACAACCAACAGTTTATCTTATGCCGTTTTTTCGACCGATTGAAATTAATTTTGTCTTTTTTCAAACTTTTTATTGAAATTCGTAGCCATTCCTGATATATTAATGTCTATAAGAGGGAAAGTACGGATTCATTTGAAGTATAAGGAGGACGGAATATGAAAAAGATACTGGCATTCATTGTCGCGGCCTTGTTCTGCACCCCGGCTTTTGCGGTGCTGCAGTATGAGATCGTGAGCACCCCGAACCCGGCGCAGCCATGGACCCCGGCCAATCAGATCACGCTGAAGATCACCGAGAGCGGAAGTCTGTGGTTCTCGAGTTTCGTGTCCAACTGGTATGTGCTGAAGGATCTGGGCAGCTACGCCCAGATGACCGCCGGCAACTACGGCGCAACGCTCAACGGCCAGCAGATACTGGGCACCGGCGAAAGCAAGGACATAACTTTCGTCAACAGCGGCGGCAAGAAAGAGGTCGGCACTCCCGGATATTATGTCGGCGATTTCAAAGCCGGAGATGAAATATCATTTTGGGTCACCGCCGAGAACGGCACCGTCGGCTCCTCGGTCGGCCTGACCGACTGGAGCACCGGCGTGGGTTCGCGTCAGACGGATACCACCGACCTTGCCGGCAACACCCGGATCAACTTCGGGTTCTCCAGCGGATCGGTTGAGTTCGTGGCGGTCGGCGGAGAAAGCACCGGCCCGGCCGGACAGCCGCTTCCGGGCGCGCTTGCCGGATTGCTGATCGGCGGCGGCGTCCTCGGTTCAGCCGGGATATTCCGCAGAAAGAAAACCGCGTAGTTTCATCCCGAATCAAAACCCTCCGGCTCGTTGAGCTTGGAGGGTTTTTTATTGCTGCCAAGTATAGAAATTAGAAGCTAATAGATTTCGGCGATGCGGTGCGTTCTTTTCCTGAGCTGCATAAATCGCAATCCCAATAAGATTGGCCGCACAGTTAAATTGTCTTACAAAATTCAACTATTTCGTTTTTTCTTGGTTCTACAGCTGCTTTATTTGCTACGGAACATAGACCAAGTTTATCACAGCATTCGATTTCCAAATGACCATAAAAATGCTCAATGCTTTCAATGATTTTGTTGCACTCCCGCATATTCGGTCCTGTTCTTAAAGCAATAGAATACCCTTTCTTTCCACCGTCAATGGATGCATGAGGTTCATGAGTATTGCACCATGGCGTGCATCTGTCAATAAACACTTTGAACTGTCCCGGTATATCAGCCCAATAAGAAGGCGCAACCGACACTATAATATCGGCCCACTCGTATTCGTTTATTATTTTATCAATGTCATCATGCTGAATGCACCTTGCTGTTGTATGGCAACTTCTGCATCCTTTGCAAAAACCAAAAGAATAATCACCTATGCAGATTAATCTTACGGTATATTTATCTTTTAAGTTTTCTGAAACAATGTTTACTATTTCAGCTGTTGCCCCATTCTTAGCCGGACTGCAATTTATTACCAAAGCATTCATTTTATTCTCCTTCAAATTCCGATTTGGCGAGCATCTTTTCTCCGTCTATGGCAACCCAAACCCAATTTAACCATTTTCCGCTTACCACGCTGCACATTGAATTGTCAAACAAAAATAACATCGCGTCCATAAAATGCAGATAGTGCAACCGGATCCTAACAGTTCTCCTCTAGGCTAACCATGAAAGTAAGGTTTTCTATTGCTGGAATGCAGTTATTGCGGTAAGCAATCCTGTCAGAACACAGGTGCAGTCGGCCGTTCTGGTTTGTTCATTTTTCCACGAATCGGAAAGCGGGAACAGAATTCCGTCTTTTGCGACGGAGCCCAAATCCCATTCACCGTTGTGCCGGTTGGAGATCAGCCAGTCGGCAACAAACGCCAGCTGTTTGCGCTGATTGCGGTATTCGGACAGCAGCATGGCCGAACGGATGAATTTGACGGTCTGTCTGTCTTTGAAAGACGCCGGCAGAACGGATAATTTATCTTTGTATCCGAAATAATAGATACCCTGTTCATGGTTGATAATGTGTTCGAACCAGCTATGTTCGGCATGGATGTCCATGACATCAGCCACCAGAGATACGACGTAGAAATTGACCGGGTCAATCAGCCGTCCGCCGCGGGCCGGCTGATTGAACTCTTTCTCATATGCCGCAAGATAGCTTTTATGGGAATAGCCGCCTCCGGAGAATGCGCCGGAAATTATTCCGGCCCATCTGTCGGCGACATTGTTTGCCGCGTCGTCATCGTCGGTAAAACGGCGAATCCAGGTGGCGAGCATAAGGTCGGTGAATATATCCCAATCATGGGTGACTTCCCGGCAATCCGGCATGGTTTTCTTGCCGATCAGACAATCGTGCATGTATGAAACCGCCCGCGCCACGCAATCATGACCGATGGTGAACCCGAGTATCTCAAGTCGGCGCAACGCCTGTTCCGTTGTGTATGAACCTTTGAGCGGAACGCTCAAGGCGTGGAAGTTGCCCCATAATCCATCCGGCTGCTGAAGCGCGGTTATTTCCTTTGCCCATCTGGTGGACTGAAACATCATAGGGCCGCTTCCCGCTTCCGCCAGCGCAGCAGGGCATAAAGCGCGGTCGAGAAGATCGCGCCCAGGCCGTCGGCCAGCATGTCCTTCTGTGCGTCCCAGATGTCGCCCTGCGAGCCGAGAAACGCGGCGCCGGCATCCGGATTGGCAAATTCGGCGTATGTCCACTCGACCAGTTCGAACACGGCGGCCAATCCGAAGATGCTCATCACCGTCAGTATCGCCGCCAGCAGGCGGCTGCGGATCAGGCGGTGGCGGTCGAAAAACTCCAGCGCGGCAAAGGCGGCGGTGCCGACCAGAAAGTGGCAGACCCGGTCGTAATGGTTGCGCTTGAACCCGAAAAACTCGGTTATCTTCTCGATGGGCACCCGCTCGAAAGTGTAATAGCCGCCGACGGTGTGAAGCAGGAAATACACCGCCAGCAGAGTGTAGGCGGTGTTTGAAAAACGCACGCCGCGCCAGTAAAGCAGCACCAGTATGGAAACCGGGATCAGGGCGGTCAGATTCTCGGCCCACCATACGGTGCGGTCGTAGGGCGCAATGCCCAGAACGGCGAACTCCGCCAGATAGAGCAGCAGCAGGAACAGCGGCCAGCGCTTTCCGGTATCGATTTCCATGATCGTATTCTCCTTGATTTCGATTTATTTTACAATGATTGCAAAAGATAGCACCGCAACCCGGGTTTTCAAATTTTTTATGGATTTCTTTTTGTATATGACACTTTTAGTGTTGACATTGCAAGCTGATAATGCTACTATTAAATGAATGTAAAGAAAAATCTTGGAGGATTTTGCAAATGTCAGAATATCATGATGTGGTTCTCTCGTCTTCAATGGTCCTTGATTCCGGCGACGCCGCCTACAACACCGGCATATTAACCAACAAAGGCAGACAGTATGTGAACAGCGGCGGTTACGCCTCCGGCACGGTGATATACCGGTGGGCCCAGCAGATCGTCGAGGGCGGCCTGGCCGAGAACACCATAATATCGGGAGGCGCCCTTCAAGCGGTGGCCAACGGCGGAATCGCCTCCGGTACGGTCGTTTTTGCCGAAGGATCGATGCGGCTGACCAGCGGCACGGCTAACGTGGTTACCGTTTCCTCCGGCGGACGGCTTATTGTCGAAAGCGGCATCGCCGAAAACGTGATTCAAGCGGCCGGCGGGATTGTGAGCGCCTCGTTTTCATCTGATTGCATGATATCCGGAGTCAATCAGTTCGGTTCGTTCATCGTGTCTGGCGACTACGCCAGCGGGTTCTGCATTGAAGCCGGTGGCATGAGGATGTACGGCGGAACACTTGAAGATTTCCATCAGACAGGCGGAGGACTTGACCTGCGCAGCGCGACATTGTCCGGCGCCGAGATATATGGCGGAGGGCTCGATACCACGTCCGCCATCGTGTCCGGAGCGTTTATCGGCGGTTCCGGCAGCGTGAGAATCCTGTTGGGGTCCGGTACGGACATTTCCGTCGGTTCCGGCGGTTCCCTTGAACTGTATATCGGGAGCGCCTCCGGAGTCACCATCCAATCCGGCGGAATCATGAGCGCCACACTCGATGGCGATATACGGAACGTAAGCTGCTGCGGCGTTATGATACTGAATGACCGTTCGATCGCCCGGGACGCCACCATAAGTTCCGGCGGGATGATGATCGTCTCGCATTGTGCTTTGGCCCTCTCCGGCGCAGTGCTGGAGGGCGGCACCCTGATGGTGATCGCCGGCGGCGTCTGCTCGGGAATGGTGCTAGAATCCGGCACGGCGATACAATACGATTTCGGCACTGTGATCGACGTGATCTCCGGCGGCAAACGGTTTGTGGCCGACACAGCAAGCAGCTTCCGCGTTACCACGGAATCCCAGACGGTCAAGTCCGGATTCGTCAGCGTTTCCGCCACGCTGCTTTCCTCGCAGGAGGTGCTTTTCGGCGGGTCGGCCTATGCGACGCGGATGTTCGGCACCGAATGGGCTTGGGCAAGGCAGAATATCTCAGGCGGCATGGTTTCCGGCTGCTACTTCGAGGTCGGCGATCAATTCATCTGTTCCGGCGGCAAATCTTACGATACCACCATCGTAAATGGCGGGCAATATATTTATTCCGGACGGGCCACCGGAAACCGCATTACCGGTATGCAGTATGTTGATTCCGGCTGTATCGCCACCGACAATATAGTAAGCGGAATTCAGGAAGTGTACGGCACGGCTTCGGTGAACGTCATCGGACGGATGGGGGACAAAGGGTTGCAACATATAGGTTCCGGCGGATTGGCCGTAAATACGCAGCTGCTGGAGTCCGCCACCCAGGTTGTGGACGCGGGCGGTGTGACGCTTGGCGTTGTCGCCGCTTGCGAAGCCCGGGTACTGGTCAATGCCGACGGCCTGATCTCCGGCGCGCTCATGGAATCCGGTTCGTACCTTACCGTCAGCGCCGGCGGGGTTGTCGAGGCGCTTGAGCTTGCGTCCGGAGCGGTTCTTTCATGCGATTTCGGCGCCCGCATTTCCGGGGAAAACTTGAATATTTCCGGCAATGTGCTCGCCAATATGGAGGTAAAAGGCGGTGAGCGGACGGTTTCCGCCGGGGACCTCGCGTCCGGATTTCGCCTGAAATATGCCACCATGAATGTGCTTTCCGGCGGGCGGGTGGAACAGTGCGAAGCCATTGAAAACGGCGGTGCGCTGAACATCTATTCCGGCGGCATCGCTGCCGGAATATACGGTGAATGCATAACCATATATTCCGGCGGAAGCGGCACCGATTTTAAGCTGGATGGCTGGGGGAAGGCAAATGTTTACGGCGTTCTCGATGGCGCGACCGTCTCGGAGCAGGCCAACATAACAGTCAGTTCCGGCGGCGCTGCTTATAACATCACCTTGAACGACAGTGCCGTCATCCGCTGCGATTTCGGCACCTCGGCCACCGGATTCGTCGGCGGTTCAGCCTTTGAAAACCGCACCAGCCAGAGTTTGAACTGGCTGGTTTCCGGTTACGACAGCATTCAGACGGTGCTGACCGGCCAGGAAGCCGTGCACACGATCGTGCGGGACGGCGGGCGGCAGATGGTTTACGGCCTGGCCGCCGACTGCGAAGTGTCGTCAATCGGCGTTCAGGAGATCGGAGAGGGCGGCTTGGCCTCCGGAACGCTGCTTGGCTATGGCGGGCGGCAGATCGTGCTCTCCGGCGGCATGGCGATCGATACGGACGTGCGCGGCGGCGGATCCTCGATAGAAGTGCAGTCCGGCGGCACGTTCGGCGGAGCGAACCTTGTCTGTACCGGAACATATCCGATGCTGACATTGCGCTCCGGCGCGATGGTTACCGGGGATATACTGTTTTCGACGGCGAATTTCCTGGTCGAGTCCGGCGTCGAGTTTGTTTCAGGCACCAGGATATACGCCGACATCGCCAATGGTTCCGGCGCGCCGTCATTGCGGAATAATAACTACTCTGTCTACATCAGAATAGGAACAGTACACGGGAGCGCATTCTACGACAATTTCTCGTTGAATGTCGAAAAGCAAATGAATACCGGCGTGTACGGGATAGCCCGTGACAAAATCGATGCGGAGACGGTTAACCTGTGCATCAATCGCCAGTCGGTCGCGGATCTGGCCGTTGACACGCCGGTGGATATTGATGGCGTCACCTACATTCTGGCCTCGCGCGGGAATTCGGCTTATGCTTCGCCGAACCGCAATGGCGATACCACCAATATCACCAAGCTGGTCATCTCCAACCATGAGACCTGGGATGGCTGGACGTTGACTTCGACCATAAGAGACTGGAGTGAAATAATCCCGTCCACCGGCGAAGTTTTTTATGGATGCACCGCCGTGAACACCGTGGTGAGCGGCTATCAGTGCGCGCTTTATGTGGACAAGGGAGGCCGCTCGGAAAACACCGAGGTCTTTATCGGCAGCGAATACGTCAACGGCGGGACGGCCCGCGGCAGCCATATCCATTCCGGGGCCTTTCTGATAGTGGCCAACGGCGGAACGATAGAAAATGTGCAGTTGGACGATGGCGCGACATTGGTGGCGGCATCCGGTGCGGCATTGACCGGGATCGAACTGACCTCCGGGCAGCGGCTCAGCGCCACCGCGTCCGGCGGGCATGCCCAGATAACGGTGCATTCCGGCGCGGAGCTGGTTATCACTTCGTCGTATTCCTCGGCAAGCGCCGAAAGCTATATCGGAGTTTCCGATTACACGGAATCCCCGTTCGAACGAGCCGAATTCGACGACTATGTCGGATATCGCTGCCGGACTACGATCCATGGCAACACCATCGACAGTCTTTACAATGTCATCCTGCTGCACGGCTGTCCCGATCTGTCCGGCAATAACTCCATGCTGGATATCCGCACTCAGGCCTATATCAGCAGCGGCTCCGTTGCCGGCGGCATTATCCGCGCCGGCGGCATGCTTATGGTCAATTCCGCCAACGTATACCAAAGCGGCGACCGTGTTGTTTCGCTGGAGAATGTCACGCTGGAGGGTGGATGGGTCAACTTCATGCATCGCGGCACGCATGACAGCTGCGGGGTCCTGAGCATGACCAGCATAAAGAACTCGTCCGGCGCGGAAATCATAGTTACCGGGGCCGATAATATCGTCGCGTCCGGCGTGGTCAGAATCGCCGGAACGGTCAATCATTTCGAACTTCACGGCGGAGGTAGCTATTTTGAGATACGCAACTTCGCCGAGAGCGGATCGGTGCTGAACCAGTTCAGGTTGGACGTTTCCAGCTTGGCCATGATGAGCGGCAGTGTGGCAAAAGGCATGGAATTGTCTTCTTACTCGATATTGTGGGGCTATGCCGGATGCCGGCTTGAAGACACTCATGTCGGCTCCAACTGCGGGCTTATTCTGGAAGAAGGCGCGGTGGTAGCCGGTGAAACCTTCGTGGAGGGATTTCTCAACATGCACGGCGCGACGATCAATTCCGGCCATCTTGTGATCCGCTGTGCGCCGAAGATCGGACAAACGGGATCCGGCGCCGTCGTACAGGGGCTGGGGGCGCTTGCCGGAAGCGATTTTGCGATAGAGCTGTCCGATGAGTCGAGCACTTATCAGTATCAGTTCACCGAGGCGGGCGCGATCGATGCGCTGACCGTGCAATACAACGGTCAGACCTATTTGCTGGCGGTTGGCGGCGTATTCGATCTCGGCGCCAAGCAGGCGACCCTGACCAGGGTGGACACCTCTCTGGTGCTGTCCGTCACCGGAAACTTCGACACGATTGTCGGCCGTGCCGCCGACGGCGGCTACCGGCTCGACGAGGAGAATTTCACGGTGAAAAGCATGATCAGCGGCGCGGCCGATTCCACCGCGGGAAGCGCGATATCCAGGATAAAATTCAACGGCACCACCAACGCCAATTTCTACGGCGGCGGTTACAACGCCAACATCGGCGCGGGGATTGAGTTCACCGTTTATGGCGGTGAAAGCTGCACCGGATTGATCGCGGGCGGCAGCATAGCCGACAAAAAAGAGGTGAGAATCGCCGGAGGCATAAACCTGTCGCTGTACAATCTGTACCAGACTGACAACGTCAAACTGCTGAAATCCGGCAATTCCGCCTGGGTGGTCGGCGGCGGCGTGGCTTGGAACAATGGCAGGATCGATGCCGGAAACGTGAACGTCGCCATCAATTACAGCCATGTCGGGCGGGTGGTCGGCGGAGCGCAGGCCAGCGATGCAGGCACGTTGGCCACCGCGGACTCGGTGACCATCACCGTGAACAGTTCCAGCGTCGACAGCATCTACGGCGGCGGCTATGCCTACGACGGCGGCACCAGCAGGGTTTCCGGCAATGTGGAAATCACCATCACGACCGGAACCGGCGGCTGTGGGATCACCGGCGGCGTCTATGGCGGCGGCGCCAATCCGCGCCATGCCTCCTGCGGCGGCAGCAGCACGGTTTCCGGCGATACGCTGATCAAATTCACCGGAAAGGGCGACCTGCTGAGCTTCTCCGGAACCGTCTCCGGCGACGGCGCGGTGGCCGGTACGGTGCTCGGCGAAAAAACGCTGCAGTTTTACAACTTCTTCGGCGAATTCAACGGTAACATGAAGAGTTTCGATTCGCTCGAAATCGCCGTGGACAGCCACGTCGAGTTCAGCCGGGCGGCGGAAGCCGGGGTGCTCAACCTCTGCCTGAAGTACGCCGTTGCCAACCAAGCCGGCTTCCGGGCCGACTTCCATGACGGATTTTCGTTCTCCGGCGACAGCAAATCGGTGGAGTTGGAGATAGCTTCCTCCATGAAGGCCGGAAGTTACGACCTGATCGGCGGCAGCGGGCTGGACGTATTCGACGAAGCGGAGTTCACACTCCGCAACACTTCCGGCGAAGTGGGCCGAATGGCGGTGGGCGACTCGATCGCGTACGGCAGCGGAACTTTGAGCCTGATCGAGGAAGGCGGAATCCGCCTGGTCTATACACTGGCATGATTTAATTGCGGGGCGCGTTTTGCCGCATCGTGGCGCGGCGGCCGGTCTTCGGATCGGCCGCCTTCTTTTATGCAATATCGGCGCCGGGATTGCGATTTTGCATCCGGAGTAATATATTATCGTATTGACGCTTGACGGCATAACACCGCAAAAGAAGGGACGGTTCCGTATGAATTTTATTTGCCGCCTGACGGCGGCGGCCGGGCTGTTGTTGTCCGCCGCCGGTTGCGCCTCCTCCAGCCCGGAACGGACGGGGGAAACCGTGAGATTCGGAGCGGTGGCCGACGTGCAGTACTGCGCCTCGCCCGAACAGAACGGCGCGCGCCATTACCGGCAGTCTAAGGAACTGCTGGGCGAGGACGTCCGCGAACTCAACGCCGCCGCTCCCGGCTTTGTGCTGAACCTTGGCGACCTGATCGACCGCGGCTGGGAAAATTACGATCCCATACTGGCCGAACTCGGTAAACTCAAAATGCCGGTTTACAGCGTGGCGGGCAACCACGACTTTTCGGTGCCGGACGAAATGAAGAACCGCGTCAGCCCGCGTCTCGGCCAGCCGGCTGCTTATTATATGTTCAAATACGGCAACTGGCGGTTCCTCGCGCTCAACACCAACGCCGTCAGCCTCTATGCCCACCCCTCCGGCAGCGCCGCCGCCGTCCGCTGCCGCGAGATCATCTCGTCCGAATATCCGGCCGAACTCAAGCTCGGCTACAACGGCGGATACGGCGAAGACCAGCTGCGCTGGGTGAACGGCCAGCTGGCGGAGGCCGCGGCGGCGGGAGAACTGGTGGTCATATTCCAGCATTGTCCGGTGGCGCCCGGCGGCGAATCGCCGGCAGCGCTCGACTCCGACCGGCTGCTGGAGATCATCGACCGCCATCCGGGCACGGTCAGGCTCTGCCTTTCCGGACACCATCATCCCGGGGGCGAGTTCGTGCGCAACAATGTGCTGTTCAAGACGGTGAAGGGGCAGGTGGAGGCGGACGAGCCCACTTACATCGTCGTGGACCTTACGGATTCCGGCGTGGCCGTCCACGGCTTCGGCCACGAAACCGATTCCGCCATGACTTTCAAGAGCGGCCGCTGAAACGTTGGTTTTCTGTTAATAATCCGGTTTCTATGAGTTATTACTTTATTTTTTTGAAAACCGGTGTATATTAATAGGAATCGGAATGTGCAGAACAGTTTTGCACGCCGCAACTTGTGTCGCCTTTGGTGCCGTTTGTCGAACAGGTTCAGCTAAATAGATCCGGCACAAATGAGGCGAACATGTCGTTTATGGAAGAATTCAAGGCCCTCGGTCTGTCCGACGGCACCGTCGAGGCCCTGGCCGCCAAAGGGTTCCAGACGCCCACCCCAATTCAGGTTCTGGCCATTCCAGAACTGCTCGCCGGCAGTTGCGATCTTATCGGGCAGGCCGGCACCGGCACCGGCAAGACCGCCGCTTTCGGCCTGCCGATCATTGAAAGACTGATGCCCGGCGGCGACGCCCCCCGCGCACTGGTGCTTTCCCCCACCCGCGAGCTGGCCATGCAGATCGCCGACGAGCTTAATTCGCTGAAAGGCGCCAAGAATCTCCAGATCGCGGCGTTCTACGGCGGTCAGAACATAGCGATCCAGCTTCAGCGGCTCCGGAACGGCGTCGATGTGGTGATCGGCACCCCGGGGCGGGTGCTCGATTTGATCGAGCGCGGCAAGCTGGAGCTCGGCAGTCTTGAATTCGCGGTGCTGGACGAGGCCGACGAGATGCTGGACATGGGCTTCATCGAAGACATCGAGGCCATTCTTTCCCGCACCGGCGAAAACCGGCGGATGCTGATGTTCTCCGCCACCATGCCGCCGGAGATCACCGGCATCGCCGAACGCTTCATGCGCGACGCCAAGGTGTTGCGCGCCGCCGCCGACGAGTCGGACGAAAGCCATACCGAACAGATATATTACGAAGTCAAGCGCGAAGACAAGTTCGAAGCGCTGCTCCGGATAATCGACACCACCGACGATCTCTACGCGATGGTGTTCTGCCGCACAAAGGCCGATGTCGACGAACTCGCCGAGCGCCTCCGGCAGCGCGGCCGCCAGGTGGAGGCTCTGCACGGTGACATCCCGCAGGGCCAGCGCACCAAGATCATCGGTCAGTTCAAAAGCAAATATTTCCGGCTGCTTGCCGCCACCGACGTGGCCGCCCGCGGCATCGACGTCAACGACCTTTCGCACGTCATAAACTACTCCATCCCCCAGGACGCCGAAACCTACATCCACCGCATCGGCCGTACCGGCCGCGCCGGCAAGGACGGGTGCGCGATAACTTTTGTCACCCCCGGCGAGAAGCGCAAGCTGGCCGCCATCATGCGCGGCACCAAGGTTGAACTCCGCAAGGAGACGATGCCTTCCGGCCGGATGGTGGTGGAGACCAAGAAAAAGAGCTTCGCCGAGGAGATCGACGGCATGATAGCGTCCGACAATCACGCCGACTGCGCCGAGTTCGCCGCCGAGCTGATCGAGCGTACCGGAGACGCCGCCGCCGCGCTGGCCGCCATGCTAAAACTTCATTTCAAGGACGAGCTGATCGAGTCCAATTATTACAATTTCTATCCGCAGCGGGAAGCTGCCGGACGCCGCGACCGCTCGTTCTGGGAAAGCGCGCCGGTGGACGACAATCAGACCCGCCTGTTCATCGGGGTCGGCAAGGAGGACGGGTTCGGCGCGGTCAAGATGCTTGATCTCCTGTGGGATTACGCGCGGATCAAGAAGTCGCGCATCGGCAAAATAGATTGCTTCGACCGCTTTTCATTCGTGAACGTCGGCGCTTCCGACGCCGAGACCATCATGCGCGAATTCAACCGCAACCGCGGCCCGCGCGTCTCCCCCGCCAACGCCCCGGAACCCGAGGCCGCCGCCGCCCGCGAGCCGCAGACGGCCGAACGCGAGTCCGCACCGGCACCGCGACGGGCCAGAAAGTCTCCCGCACCCGCCGCCGAAAAGGCGAAGCCGCGCCGCCGGGAAACCGCCAAGCCCGGCGTCAAAGCCGATGCAAAACCCGGCACCAAGGCGGAAAAAAAGCAACGGTTCCGCGAATGGGTTGAGCGCATCTCCGCGATAGACGCGGAGACCCGCAAACAGGGTTCGCGGCATCAGGAATAGAGCAGGGCAGGGCGCGGTTTGAAAAGCCGCGCCTTGTTTGTTTGAGCTTTCAGCGATGCCGACTCCCGGTTCAATGCCCTCGCTCTCCGGCTCGTCCAAAACCATCGGAGACGGCGGTGTTTTCGTCCGGTACGGCGCTGCCGTTGACTGTCATTTTGCAGTTTCTCCTTTTTTCGTGAAAAGTAGAATATATCCTGGACTGAGCTTGGCGTCGGCTCAAATCTGGCAAAGTCCGGCGCACGAAGGCAAAATGATTTGAAGATTATGGATATCGGTGTATAGTATAAGCCGTGTTTTGCGCGAAACCATAACAAGTGGGGCAAATCGTGTCTTTTTCAACTGCGGACCTGGTATCCTTTGCGCCGATGGCGCTGGGGGGAATCGGCGCCCTGTTATTTTCGCGATCGCCCGGCATCGCGGCCGCCGTCGGTTGCGGCGGGCTGCTGACCGGCTGTGCCGCCGCGCTGTATCCCGTGATCGAACGTCTTGCCGCGTTCGCCCCGCAGACGGACCAGCTCGCCGGGTTCTTTCAGCTTCCAATCCTGATTCTGGCCGCGGCCGGAGCCGTGCATTCCATCGGCTATCTGCACGGGCATGGAGCCGGGCGCGGCGGAATTTACTGGTTTTTCTACAACCTCACGGTGGCCGCCATGCTCGCGGTGACGCTGTGCCGCGGAGCGGTTGCGTTCATCACTGCATGGGAGATCATGGGGGTGGCGAGTTTTGCGCTGGTCTGCTTCGACTTCAAGTCCAGAAGCGTGAACCGGGCGGCGTGGATATACCTCGCGGCCTGCCATGCCGGCGGCGCGCTGCTGATAATGATGTTCATCTTTCCGCTGAACCCGACACTGATATTCGTGCTGGCGGTTCTCGGTTTCGGGCTGAAAATCGGATTCCCGGCACTGCATGTGTGGCTGCCGGAGGCTCATCCGGCGGCACCCGCGCCGGTGTCCGCGCTGATGTCCGGCGCAATGATCCAGCTGGGATTTTACGGCATACTTTTCTGGGCCATCCGGACGCCGGAATGCTTCCCGCTGTACGGCTGGACGTTCCTGTTGCTGGGGCTGGCGGGGGCTTTTCTCGGAGTGCTGTTCGCCCTGCCGCAGAACAACCTCAAGAAACTTCTGGCATACTCCAGCATCGAAAACATGGGGATCATCGCGATAGGCATGGGATTCGGGTTTCTCGGCGTGGCGGCCGGAAACTCCGCGATGTACCTGTGCGGTTTCGGCGGCGCGTTCCTGCATATGCTCAACCACGCGCTGCTGAAGGGCGGGCTGTTCCTCGGAGCCGGCGCGGTATATCGTGCGACCGGCACGCTGGACATGGACCGCATGGGCGGTCTGCTCCGGCGCGCCCCGGCGGCCGGAACGTTTTTCACGCTTAACGCGATCGGGCTCGGCGGGCTGCCGCCGTTCAACGGGTTTCTCAGCGAATTCATGATCTATCTGGCCGCATTCGCCGGGCTGACCGGCGAGCGTCATCTCTGGCTGTTCGTCGCGTCGCTGGCGGCGCTGATCGTGCTGGCGCTGGTCGGCGGACTGGCCTCGGCCGCGTTTGCGAAGGCGGTGGGGGCGGTGTTCCTCGGCGAGCCGCGCACGAAGTCGGCGGCGAGGGCGGTGGAGCCTTCAATGACCATGACGGTTCCGGTGGCGGTGCTGTTTGCGCTCGGATGCGGGCTGCTGGTGCTGGCGCCGTCGCTGGTACACAGCCATCTTCCGGCGCTGTGCGGCATGACGGTCGGGCCGAAGACCATGCTGGAATTCGACGATTATCTCACCGCGCTGGCCGGAGTCGGGCGGTTCTCGCTGATAGCGGTGGCGATTTTCCTGGTGCTGCTGTTCATCCGGTTCCGGCTGCTGCCGCGCGGCGGCGAGGAACGCCGCGCCGGCACCTGGGACTGCGGTTTTGCCGAACCCACCGCCCGCATGGAATACACCGCTACGGCGTTCTCCCAGCCGCTGGTGGATCTTTTCCGCCACATACTTCATCCGTTCAGGCGGCTGATCAGGCCGCGCGGGCTGTTTCCGGCGGAGGCTTCGCTTTCGGAGTCGGTGGAGGACGGCGGGCTGCGCTGGTTGTGGAATCCGCTGTTCGGGTGGATCGGCAAACTGGCGGAAAAAATACATTTTTTCCAATCCGGGTACCTGCATTTGTACATTCTCATCATGGCGCTGGCGCTTATCGTCATGCTGGTGTGGGGGCTGCTGACTCCGTTCGGCGGTTCGATTCTGAACGGAGGGCTCTGAGATGTCGCGTGATCTCCTGATATGGGTTTTCTCGTTCGCCGCTTCGCTGGTGTTGTCGCCGCTGCTGTTCGGCATTGTGAACAAGGTCAAGGCATTCTTCGCCGGGCGGAAAGGGCCGCGTATATTGCAGCTCTATTTCGATCTGGCCAAACTGCTGCGCAAGGGCAGCGTCTATTCCGTCACCTCCGGGGGCATACTGCGGCTGGCGCCGTGCGCGTCGCTGGCGGCGCTGCTGGCGGCGGCGCTGTTCGTGCCGTACGGGCTGGCGCGTTCGCCGCTGTCTTTCCACGGCGACGTGCTGTTTTTCTTCTATCTGCTCGGTTTCGCCCGGATGGCAACCATGCTCTCCGCGCTGGACACCGGTTCGAGTTTCGAGGGCATGGGCGCCAGCCGCGAGGCGCAGTTCTCCGCGCTGGCGGAACTGGCGATCTTCGGCGTGGTCGGATTTCTGGCCGCGCTGACCCGTTCCGCCGACTTTTCCGCGCTGTCACCCGGCGGTGGCGGACTGTGGAGCGTGCACGCCATATCGCTGCTGCTGACGGCGTCGGCGTTCTTCATCGTATTGCTGGCGGAGAACTGCCGGGTACCGTTCGACGACCCGGAAACCCATCTCGAACTAACCATGATCCACGAAGCCATGATCCTCGACAACGGCGGGCCGGATCTGGCGCTGATACTCTACGGAGCTTCGCTGAAACTGTGGCTGTTCGCCTCGTTCTTCGTGATGCTGGTGGTGCCGTGGCACGCCTGCGGGACGCCGGCCGGGGTGCCGCTGTACTTCGGAGGAATATTCCTCACCGCGGCTGCGGTGGGGGTGGTGGAGTCCGGCATGGCCCGCTATCGTTTCCTCAAAGTTCCGCAGATGCTGGTGGGCGCGCTGGCGGTGTCGCTGCTGGGCGTGTTCATCATGCTTGTTTTCGAAGGAGGGCTTGAATGACCGCGTCAAGCGAGATGATTCTGGCGGCGTTTCTGCTGACCGGGTTGATGTTGACGGCGTCGAGCCGCCTGTTGCACTGCATCCGCATCGTTGCGGTGCAGGGGCTGCTGCTGGGGCTGCTGCCGCTGGTCATCCGCAACTGGGAGATCGGGGCGGACCAGATAACGGTGTCCCTGCTGAACATCGCGGTCAAGGCGGTGGCGCTGCCGTGGCTGCTGATGCTGGCGATGCGCCGCGCCGGAGTCCGCCGCGAACTGGAACCGATGATCGGCTATTCCGCGTCGCTGCTGATTGCGCTGGCTCTGACCGGCGTCTCGTTCGCGGTCGGCACCCGTCTGCACCTGCCGGGAGAGGCGATCCCGCTGGCGATGCCGGTGGCCTTTTCCACCATGCTGATCGGTCTGTTCATGGTGATCGCCCGCCGCAAGGCGATCACGCAGGTGATCGGATTTCTGATCTTTGAAAACGGCATATCGCTGTTCGGCATCGGGCTGATGCTGGAATACGGGCTGGCGGTGGAGCTGGGAATATTGCTGGACGTGTTCGTGCTGGTTTTTGTAATGGGCATCGCGGTATTCCAAATCAGCCGCGAGTTCGAACATATCGACGCCGACAAGTTGAATCTGCTCGGAGACTGGTCGGCGCCGGACGAACCTTGTGAAGAGGAGGGCGGAAGGTAACATGAACACCTGGCTGCTTGTCCTCGTTCCGCTGGCGATGGCTCCGGTCATCTACGCGGCCGGAAAACGGGTTCTGCTGGTGCGCGGCCTGCTGCTGCTAACCGCGGTGCTGCACTTCGCGGGGGTGGCGGCGCTGCTGCTGCTGCGTCGGAACCCGACGCCCGCCGGTGAATGGCTGGCGGCCGACACCACCGGGCTGGTGGTGCTTGGGGCAACCTCGTTCCTGTTCCTCTGCGTTTCCATCCACGCGTGGTTCTGGCTGCCGATGGCGCGGGAGTTCGAAGGCGCCCACGGCAAAGGGCTGATGCGTGAAAATCTGTTCTGTGCGGGTCTGCCGGTCTTCCTTGCCACCATGACAATGGTCACGCTGGCCCGAAACTTCGGGCTGCTGTGGGTGGCGGTGGAGGCCACCACGCTGGCCAGTGCGCCGCTGATATGCTTCCACCGTTCGCCGGGGTCGCTGGAGGCGATGTGGAAATATCTGCTGATCTGCTCGGTCGGCATCGGCCTTGCGCTGTTCGGCACGCTGCTGCTCGGCGTGGCGATCCGTCAGCCGGACGGCGAAGCGTCCGGGCTGGGCTTCTCGGCGCTGATGAACGCCGGAAACACTTTCGATCCGGTTTGGTTCAAGACCGCCTTCATCTTCTGTTTCGCCGGATACGGCCTCAAAATGGGCCTCGCTCCGTTCCATACCTGGCTGCCGGACGCCCACAGCGAAGCGCCGTCGATGGTGTCGGTGCTGCTTTCCGGCGCGCTGGTGAACTGCGCCTTTCTCGGGATTGTCCGGGTGCTGAACATCTCTCCCGCGCCGCTGCGCGGTTTCTGCAACGAATATCTGGTGGCTTTCGGGCTGCTGTCGCTGGCGGTGGCGGCGTTCTTCATCATCCGTCAGAGCGATTACAAGCGGCTGCTGGCTTATTCCAGCGTTGAGCACATGGGACTGATCGCCCTGCTTTACGGCCTCGGCGTGGGCGGCGGGAGCATCGCGCTGCTGCACCTGTTCGCCCATTCGCTGACCAAGATGCTGCTGTTTCTGGTGGCCGGCAACATACTGCTGGCCTACGGGACGCGGAAGGTGAGGCTGGTGCACGGGATGTTTTCGCGGATGCCGCGCAACGCCGTGCTGTGGCTGGCCGGGATGCTGCTGATCTGCGGCACGCCGCCGTCGCCGTTTTTCGTGACGGAATTTCTGCTGGTCAGGTCGGCCGGCGTCTGGCTGGGCGGCGTGATAATGATTCTGCTTGTCGCCGTGTTCTTCGGCATGTCCGCCGCGTTCATGAAGATGACCATGGGCGAGGATATCGCCGTTTCCGGACGGCGTCCGTCCGACGCCGCCGCCGAAAAACTCGCTTGGCTGCCGGCCACGCTGCTGGTGCTGGTGCTGGCGTTCGGCTGCCGTCTGACGCTTAAACTGATGGAGGTTTGGGCATGAGCGGAATTTTTATGACTCTCAAGAACGGGGAGGCGGTGCCGTTTTCCTCCTGTCCGCTGCTGTCGGTGGAGGCGTTCCGGGATGTCCTGATCGACGCGGTCGTCTCCGGCGGCCGCCGGGTGTCGGCGTTCTTCGCGCTTCCGGATGCGGAAGGCGAGGGGGGCTTCCGGCTCGTCGGCGTGCTGGCAAATTCCGCTTCGGCCCGCTTTGAACTGGCTTCGGCGCGGGTTGGCGGCCGCTATCCGGCGTTGACGCCGGATTGCGCCGCGTTTCACTGGTTCGAGCGCGAGATCGCCGAACAGTACGGTATCGTTCCCGAAGGCCACCCGTGGCTGAAACCGATCCGGTTCCACCGTTCATGGACCGGGAGGGACGCATGGAACCGGCCGTCAGACCAGCCGATACCGCCAGGAGTCACCGACTATTTCACCATGACCGGCGAAGCGGCGCACGAAGTGGCGGTGGGGCCGGTCCACGCCGGAGTGATCGAACCCGGTCACTTCCGGTTCGAATGCATGGGCGAGGATGTCCATTCGCTGGAAATTTCACTGGGCTATCAGCACCGCGGCATCGAGCCGATGCTGATCGGCGGCCCCGACAGGCGAACATTGCATTTCATGGAGACCGCCGCGGGCGACACCACCGTCGCCTCCGCGATCGCCCACGCGCGCGTCATTGAAGCGCTCGCCGGTATTTCGCTCCCGGACGGCAACGCGCTGCTGCAGGGCGTTGCGCTGGAGCTCGAACGCATCGCCAACCATACCGGCGATCTCGGCGCTCTGGCCGGAGATGTCGCATTTCTTCCCACCGCCTCGTTTTGCGGGCGGATCCGCGGCGAATATCTCAACATGACGGCGGAGCTGTGCGGCAACCGCTTCGGCCGCGGCATCGTGGTTCCCGGCGGCACCGGGGTGGCATTGGAGCCGGAACGCGCGGCAAAGCTGGTCGCGTGGATCGAGCGGGTCTATCCCGAACTCCGCGCCGCGCTGGATATGATGCTGAACTCCCCCACCGTGCTGGACCGCTTCGAAGGCACCGGAACGGTCGACCGCGACACCACCGCCGCAATCGGAGCGGTGGGAGTCGCAGCCCGCGCCGGCGGACTTGCGATCGATGTCCGCCACGACTTCCCGGGCCGCGAACACGGCGGCCGCCCGCCGGTCATGGCCGGGACGGGCGCCGGAGACGTGGTTTCCCGCGCCAGAGTGCGCTACCGCGAAATCGTCGCTTCCCACGACTGGCTGCTTGAAACGCTGCGCGCGGTCGCCGCCGCCGTTCCGTCCGCCGGAACCGGAGAAGCCGGCCTGAATCTCCGGGCGGACTCCATCGCGGTCGCCGCCGCCGAAGGCTGGCGCGGTGAGCTCTGCCATGTGGCAATTACCGGCGGAAACGGAAAATTCCGGCGCTACAAGATCGTCGATCCCTCGTTCCACAACTGGTTCGCGCTGGCGCTGGCGCTGCGCGGTGAACAGATATCCAACTTCCCGATCTGCAATAAAAGTTTCAGCCTGTCCTACTGCGGACACGACCTGTAAAAGGAGATGACGGCCATGTTCAACGCATTGAAAGCCCGCCTGTTTCAGGGATACCGCACCGGAAAATTCCCCGACGCCCCGCCAAATCTGCCCGATCGCTTTGCCGGACGGCCCGAAATATCCGTTTCCGAATGCGACGGCTGCGGGCGCTGCGGCGAATGCTGTCCGGCCTCGGCCGTGGTGTTCGGTTCCTCCGGCAAGGCGGCAATCGACACCGGGCGCTGCATCTTCTGCCGCGAGTGCGTGAAAATATGCCATGCCGGAGCCATAACTTTCGGCCGTGAATACCGCCTCGCCGCCATGAGCCGCGACCGGCTGATGGCCGACGGCGCCCCCTACATCCCCGAACGCCCCACCAACCGCGAGTTTCTGAGTTTCTGCGGAAAATCGCTGAAGATCCGTCAGGTTTCCGCCGGAGGCTGCGCCGCCTGCGAACTGGATTTCAATGTGCTCGGCACGCTGGCGTGGGACATGGGGCGCTTCGGCATCCAGGTGGTGGCCTCGCCGCGCCATGCCGACTGCATTCTGGTAACCGGCCCGGTCAGCAAGAACATGCTGCTGGCGCTCCGGAAGGTCTATGACGCCGCGCCGCGCCCGGTTTGGGTGATCGCCTGCGGCGCCTGCGCCATCTCCGGCGGGCTCTACGCCGGAAGCCCCGAATGCGAAGGCGGTGTCGAGGAAATACTGAAACCGGACCTCTATGTTCCGGGCTGTCCTCCGCATCCGGCAACGTTGCTGGAAGGGATGCTGCGTCTGATGGGGCGCAGGGAATCTCCTCCGGGAAAATAAGCGAAAATGGCAAAAAAAGCGGCAAAAATCAAACTTTTGCCGCTTTTTTTATTTTAGACGCCAATTGTGAAAAAAAATGAAAAATCGGCTTGAAATTCCGGCAAAAACCCTGTAAAATTTAAAAGGCGGTTCAATCGCCGAAGGAGGGGGTAGTATGATTTTTTACGGTTTAGACGTCATTGCGATCCTGCTGCTTTTGGTGATAATGTTTGTAATTATAAAGGCGAGCCATGGCAAGAAAAAGTGAGCTTGCCGCCGGGAAACGGCAGGAAGGGCATGTCCAGGTTTCCGGCGGAAAAATATGGTACGGGACGGCGGGCGGGAGCGGGAAGGGGGTTCCGCTGGTGGTGATCCACGGCGGCCCCGGAGCCTCACACGACTACCTTGAGCCGCTGGAGGCTCTTGCCGAATCCCGCCCGGTGATATTCTACGATCAGCTCGACTGCGGCAACTCCGACCGTCCCGGCGATCCGGAACATTGGACGGTCGAACGCTATGTGGACGAGCTCCACGAACTTATAACGGCGCTGGGGCTTGGCAGGGTGCATCTGCTGGGGCAGTCGTGGGGCGCGGCGATTGCGGCGGAGTACGCCTTGAGCGGGCAGGGGGACGCGGTGGCAAGTCTGGTGCTTTCCGGACCGATGCTCAGCACGCCGCGTTGGGACGCCGACCAGCGCAAATACATCGCCATGCTGCCGGACGCCGTCCGCAATACCATCACCGCCAGCGAAGCCTCGGGCGACTTCGCCACTCCGGCCTATCAGGAGGCGATGATGTATTATTACCGCCTCCACGTCTGCCGCCTCGAATGCTGGCCGGACTGCCTCACCCGCACCTTTGAGAAGGTCAGCGCCGGGCCGTACGTCCACATGTGGGGCCCCAGCGAGTTTACGATCAACGGCACGCTGAGAAATTACGACCTCTCCGGCCGCCTGCGCGAAATATCCGTGCCGGTGCTGCTGACCTGCGGCGAACACGACGAAGCCGCGCCGTCCACCGTCGAATACTTCCGGAGCCTGATTCCGGGAGCGGAACTGCGGGTGTTCAGCGGCGCATCCCACGAACACCATCTGGAAAAGACCGCCGAATATCTTGCGGCGGTGCAAAGTTTTCTCGGCCGAGGCGTTAGACCGACGGCTTGTTCCAAAGAGTCGCCGTGGTAAAAGGCTGAAATCCGATACTGTAATAAAATTGCTGTTCGGAGCCGACGAAGACAATCCGCGCGCCTCTTGCCGCCACACGTTTGATGCCCTCAAATACCACGGCCCGACCCAATCCCTTGAGCCGACAGGCTGGATCGACGGCCACCGGCTCCACCACCGCGCAACCGGCGGCGGGGTCATACCACATTCCACAGAATGCGGCGAAGTTCCCGTCCGGGCCGACGGCCGCAATCTTCAGCGATCTGTCCATATGGGGATGGTCGAAGAAAACATCGTCAAAAGGCGAGGGCGCCCATGCCGACTCGAAGGGGCCTTCGCCGTCAGTTTCATGATTGAAACCCTTCCATAAAATACGGTGATATTGACGGGTATCGAATGTACTCGCCAGATCGGTGATGGAGAACCTGTCCGGCAGATCGCAGTCCGCCGGGTTTTTATCCGGATAGAAGGCGGCAACATGTTCCCGGCATGGCGTTACACAAAATCCCTTTCCGGCCGCGACACTTTGAAAATACGGATCGTCATCAGGAATGGCTAGATTGAACGCCATGCCGGGATCGAGGCATCTTTCGGCGTATTCGATCATCACGCAACGCAGATATTCATATTCCGGAAGGGTAAGAAGGTAGTCGTTCCCGGCTGACAATCGAAAGTTGCCAATGCAACGACAACGCCGTCTTCGAGCCACAGGCCGATGCGGCCGATGTTATCGCCAGATAACCGTGGAGCGCCATCCAGTCCCAGCGGGCATAAGTGAAGATGGCGGACTTGCATTTGACAAAAAAATCCCGGACGAGTGCGTAGTCCTTCGTAATTCCCGGAATCACAGTGTACTGTCTGAACTGAACTGGCATTTTGCTATTCCCGGTTTAGAGTTATATAGTGCGCACATAAACACATGTCAAGTATGGATGATGCGCGATAAGCCAGGTAAACTAAATTGAAAAGGTGGAAAAACGGCAATGTGTAATAAAAAAGCCGTTCACGGTTGTGAGCGGCAAAAAAAGACAAAAAAATGGTGGAGTATGAGGGACTTGAACCCTCGACCCCCACAATGCCATTGTGGTGCTCTAGCCAACTGAGCTAATACCCCGTCTTGCTTGGTATTTAAGATACCACGGATTTTCCAAAAAGCAAATAGTCCAAGCGAAAAAAATACGAAAATGAGCGTAAAACACACCATCCAAGCCGGGCAGGGGGCCGAAAGGGAAAAACTGTCAGCGTAAACCACAGTGTTTCTAGTCTTTATAAATGATATTAATATCTTTCTTCTTATACCCAAGCTCACGTCTTATTGTTTTATGTGTACGTGCAATTAGTTGGTCGAGGATGTTACTCGCTTTTCTTCCATCATAATTTTTTACTTGTATCAAATCAGTGAATTCCTCAAATAGTTTCCATTCAATATTATAAGAATATTGTTGCATGGCTCCAACATCGATTTTAATGCCTTTGAGGCTGAATCCATTATCATGAATTCTTGAGCCCATATCAATAATTGTTTTTAGTGCTTCAATTCGATGTTTCGTTCGTTCGATTGCAATGGCATTTTTTCGATCTAGCTTTGCAACAATCCACCATCCAACGATTATTATGAATGCTGATATAAGGTTGCCATAAGTCCCCCAAAACTCTTTCATTCTTCATGTCCTTTTTGTTTATTGAATATAGATATTCCCTGCCGTACGCAATATAATTACAACGCTCTCAATATATTCCGTCATATTGTCTTTGTCAAATTAATAAAATCTTGGTATCACCGGATTCTGACATTCGCAAATCGTTTTAACCCACCTTACATCAAACTGATGGGGCTAAGGTTTATGCAACTTTCGGATTCACTGGCGGCATGGTGAATTGTGCGGTTGCTCCTGGTCTGGTTTCAACCATCCAAAGTAAACGGGGCGAGGAACTTTTGGGCACGTTTCAAATGATTCCCAGAACAGCAATGGTTTTCAACCATACCCGGACGGTATTTGAACCAATCGAATTGCTGGACATTATCACAACTTCCAACTTGGGGGAGGGTGGTAAATATGCCAAATGATTCGGGCAAAGAAAATGCCGGTTGCTTGGGGGCTTCCGGCTGTGGGTTTGTTGGTTCTGGCGGTTCCAACGGTTACAATATACATCGTGCAATCCAGCTTGTCAAGTCAGATTGCGCCGACGTAGCAACAAGGGATTTTGTGACTGCGCTTTATTCGAACCCCTATCTAACAGGGGGTTATTCGTGTAATTTTGCACATTCTGCACCTCTTGATGACCTGCTGAACTATTCCCCTGATTCATTCTGTTTATGCCAATTCGAAAACATTTCAATCGATAAGATTTCCTTGTTGTTCGGAGTTCCAAGCATCAGAGATAAAGGGGAGGTGGCCAAAAAGTTTTGGCGATATTTCGGGGTAGCCGTTGAAGCTGGAACTACAATGAAATATGGTGAAGTACCATTATATAAATATCATTGCGAGTACAGCAACTCCTTTGATATTCAATGGGAATCCAAACAGAATAACAATGAAACAATAAGGATTGAATTTAATCCAAATCATTCCAACCTGCGGGAACTTATGCCGATACTAAGTTGCTTTACCTCTTTCAAAATTGAACTGTGCAGGGTTTCCAGAATGGATATTGCAATCGATTATTTTAAGTTCATAAATCCTCTTTGCTGGCATGTTATTGGGGGAACCTCCATAACTCAAACTATTTCATGTAGCGGCATTCCGCAGACACGTTATTTTGGATCTTCCAGTTCAGCCGTTCAAATCAGGGTATATAACAAGGTCAGGGAACTTGAAAAATCCGGGGTGCATTGTCCGGAAAATATGGAATTGTGGAGATGTGAAGCTCAGGTTAAAGAAATATTCGGGGATTCATGGTTTCTTTTGGATGTCGATAAAGTGGCAAAGTTTAATCCTTTTCAGAGAATGGAGGTTTATAATCTTCCGAGCATTGACACTACCGGGCAGGGGGCTTATGGGTTGTTTATTGAGGTGTGCAAGCTCGTAAATATTTAATATGCCTGTTCCCGGATTCCTGATCGCCGCACTAAGAAACAGTATCTTTCCCGGATAAAATCAGAAATGTGTCCACCAAGTTTCAATCTTCCGGCCGCAATCTACAATAATTGCTTCCGAGTGGTTTATTCAAGGTTCGTCGATTCCATAAAGGATCTGTTCGGTGAATCAAAGCAAGCTCGTGCGTTGATCGTTTGAAGCCTCCTTTTTTATGATTGGCCGCCCTTTGTTTCTCACGTAAAGGGCGGCCTTTTTATATTTGGTTACGCAACTATTCTTGCGTAATTGGTTCTGACATCCGTAAGGATTTGCCCATCCGTTTTAACAAGCCTTACGCTGATTTTAAGGGCGTGCTATTTCTTACTATCGTAAGGGCCGTTTAGCTGTTACCAACGCTTCAAGACCCCTTTCCGTGCCCGTTCCGGCCATATATGCCACGTCGCATAATATATCTTATGTTAAGTTTATGGTTGGCGTACGGATGGTTTTCGATAATGATAACATTAACGTGGACATGGCTTTATGCCTGATAACAACAGCGGCTGTTAACAACTTTGCAATAACTTTTGGTCGCAACTTGACATTTTGCGATATTGGATTTACTTTATCTCAACAATGAAAGGCAGAAAGAAGGGAACTCGGATGAAACGCAAAATCAACGGACTTTGGCTGGCGGTCGCTCTGATCGCCGGTATCGGATGGGCGGCATTGCTGATTTTTTGGCCGCAGGTGTGCAGCTCGATCAACGCCGCCGGCATCCCCCTCGCCCGCAGCGGCCGGTTCTATCAGGCGACTATCGCCGCCACCGGGTTTCCGGCCTATTATCATCACCTGAGCAGCGTCACCCCTATACTCTTCTATACAATAATCCTTACCAGCTCAACACTGCTAGGAATCGCGGTTTTCGCATTCCTTGCCGCCTCTAAGAAATGGAAATATATCACCATCGGATGGTTCGGCGTCTATGTGGCCGCGTCCATCGTTTTGGCGCTGTGCTGCCGCCGGACATGGCTGGGATGGGGGTATTGCCTCGCTTATCTGGCTCCGCTGGGCTACTATCTGGTCGCTTTCTGCGGAATTTCATTATTCACCGCCCGCAAGTGGGGACTTGCCGCCGGTTTTGCGTGGTGGATGTTCGTGCTGTGGTGCGGGATCAACATTTCCATGTTCCCGATGCGCGACTTTCCCCGGTGGGAGATGATCAATACACCCGGCCAAGTGGCCTCCAGCATATTCATGCTTTTCCCCGCACTGCCGGCGTCGCTTGACAAGATCATAATAATTGCCGTCAACGGCATTCTCTACGCCACGGGCATCTATGTGCTGCTGCGCCTCTCGCTATCGCGCAAACTGGTGGCCGGCGGGATTATCGCGGTGGTGGTCTGCCTGGCCGGGCTGATCGGCAACGATCTGTCGTACAGCGTGGTGACCGGGGCCTGGTTCCTGGTGGCGGCCGCGTTGTTCGGCTGGTTCTTCATCGTTCGCGGCGACGCGATCGACGAGGATAGTGACACCCCCGCCTCCCCCAATGACATCACTTTCGTAAATCGCGTGATCGAGCAGGAAAAGTTTGCACTGAATCCCGACAAGACCACTTTCTTCCATCTGGAGGGGCATGAGAACTGGGTCGAGGATGCTACTCAGGAAGGCAAATCCAAGAGCGAATCTCCTCTGCACGCCAAAGCCGAACCCGCCGAAGAGAAGAAACCGGCGGCTGCCGCCCCCTCCCCCGCACCGACTGAGACAAAGCAGGCGGAACCGGAGGCCGTGGAACCTGCCGCCGCCCCGGCAGATGAGGCAAAACCGGAAAAGAAGCCCGCCAAACGAGGCGGCCGCGGCGGCGCAAAAAAGGCGCCCTCGAAGAAGGACGCCGAAAAATAGTTGGCAAGATCGATAAAGGCCGGCCGCGAGGTCGGCTTTTTTTATTGCAGGGACGCTTCGATACGGTCTATGATAAAATCGGCGGCGGCGCGGTGCAGACCGGTTTTACCCTGTTCGCCGCGCTTGCGGTATTCCTCCGGCGCGGAGATCAGGCGCGAAAGGATTTCGAACATGGCGTCTTCGGAAAGCGCGGAGTTCTCAATGATCTCGGCCGCGCCGGTGGCGGCCATGGCGGCGGCGTTGTCGTTCTGGTGCAGCTCGGCGGCGAACGGATAGGGGCAGAGCACACCGTAACGGCCGAACGATGACATTTCCGCCACCGAGCTGCCCCCCGCCCGGCTTACCACGGCGTCGGCCACGGTATACAGCTCGGCCATCCATACCGACAGCGGCTGGATGAACACTTTGCAATCGAGAGTGTTGTAAAGCTGTTCGGTCTCCTTGAGAAGTCTCCCGCCGCAGAGGTGGATGAGCTGGAAATTCCGGTTGATCTTGGAAAGCCGCGACACGGCCGCCGCAGTGGACAGATTTATGGTGCGCGCCCCCTGACTGCCGCCCATTACCAGTATGGTCACTTTCGAGGGATCGAGGTCCCACTCATAAGTCTTGTTAAGTTTTGCCGCAGCCTCCGCCCGGTCGCCTTTGAACTCCGCCAGCTCCGGGCGCAACGGCATGCCGGAAAGTTCGAATCCGCAGTGCAGCGCGCCGCGGTTGACCGGAGCATAGGCTCCGAACAGGAGCCGCGCATAGCGGCTCAGAACGCGGTTTGCACGGCCGATGCGGGCATTGCCGTCGTGCAGGAATATCGGAATCCGGCGGCGTCTGGCGGCGATCAGGGTGGGCAGAGAGGTAAACGACCCCATGCCCAGATAGGCGTCCGGCTTGAAATCGCGCAGCATGCGCGAGGAATTGCGGTATCCGCCGCAGAATCCCCTGGCAAAGTGCAGGAAGTTGGCGATACCGTAGGGATTGGGCATCGGCGGCAGTTCTTCCGCCGTGATGCCGGCCGCCCTGGCGGCGGTGGTCTGAGCCGTCGAGTTGATCCCGCTCAGCAGCAGCACCACCTCCCCTCCCCGTTCGCGCAGGCGCCGGGCGATGCTGAGGCCGGGGTAAAAATGGCCGCCGGTACCGCCGCAGCTGATTACAAGTTTCATTTCACGCCTTCTTTCTTCCGAAAATTTTTCTCCACATTCTGGCGTTGATGTCCGGAGACGCGGTGTCGGCGGCGATGTTCAGCAGCACGGCCAGCGCCATGCCGCACATCATCAGGCTGCTGCCTCCGTAGCTCAACAGCGGGGCGGGGATGCCCTTGGTCGGCAGTGCGCCGGAGACCACGCCGATATTTATCAGCGCCTGCAATATCACGGTGAACGTTATGCCCACTCCGGTGAACAGCCCCTGTCGGCTGTTCGAGGCGAAACTGATCTTCAATGCAAAAAAGGTGAAGCACATATATGCGACTATTACCGCGATCAGCCCGATCAGCCCGAGCTCCTCGCCGATAACCGCCAAAATGAAGTCGGTGTGTTTTTCCGGCAGATAGGCCGCCTTGAACCGGCCAGCCATGAATCCGAGCCCGGTCCAAGAGCCCGACCCCAAGGCCATAATCGAGTTCCACAGCTGGTAGCCGGTGTCCTCCTGATGCAGTTCGGGGTCGAGGAAACTGGTCAGCCGCGCCCAGCGCATCGGGTCGAAGGCCTTGATCAGAAAAAACAGCCCCACCGCGCCCAGCAGCGGGAACACATACCATCGCAGGCGGAGGCCGGCCACGAACAATATCAGCATGCTGGCGGAGAAGATCAGCAGCGTGGTGCCGAGGTCGCGCCCGATCACCACCAGTCCGCACATCATCACGGTCACGCCGACCGGGAACCAGGCGCCGTGCCGGGCGAACATGCTGGAGATTGTGCGGAAGTTATCCGCACAATATTTTCCCACATAGAGCGGCAGAAAAACCTTCACCAGCTCGGAAGGCTGGATATTGACCGAAATGCCGCCGACCGCGAATTTAAGCCAGCGGTAGGCGCCGTTGATGGGCGGATAGAAAACCACGGCGGCAACCAGCAATACGCCGGTCAGGAACAGCAGAACGGGTGAATACTCCGCCAGCATCCGGTAGCCGATAGCGAACATGCCGATTCCCACGCAAAGGGTGACGGCCATCCACATCAACTGGGCGTAAAAGTAGTGGGTTCCGTCGGTCTGGAAGGTGGCGGAATAGAGCATGGTAAGCCCAAAAAGAAGTATGGCGGCGGTGGTGATGACCAGTCCGCAGGCATAGGCGGTCACTCGGGTGACCGCGGCCGGATCGATGATTTCGTCGGCCCGGGTGTCGCCGGTGATCGGCTGGATGCGCCCGCCGCGGGCGATGATGCTCCTCATCTGGCGGCGCCCTTCCCCGCATTGTCGCGGGCGAAGAGCGCCCACAGCCGGCCGCCGGCCATGAACGACCCGATGGTGGTAAACCCGGCGTTGTAGCGGGCCATGATGCCGCCGGCGATTTCGTCCGGGTTCAGGCTGCTTAGTTCGGCGAAACGGCATATCTGCGGCCCCGCCTCCGGCGGTTTTCGCTCCAGGCTCAGATAAACATAACGGTCATCCGCGCACATGCCGGAGACGCGGCGGCGGGAGGAACCGCGCACGAGCGTGCGGTTCACCAGCTCCGAGCAACCCCGGGGGTCTATTGCGATGTCATCGATCGCAAGTTCGAATATGCGCAGATCGGCCATGAATTTTTCCTCTATTCCAGATATATTTTTTCGCCGACGATTTCGGTGATGTTATGCGCGGCGCAGTATTCGGCCACATCGGCGTCGTTCACTGCCACACGCGGAGATATTTCCACTATTCCTGCCTTTGAAACGTCCACTCCCGCGGCTTTCAGGCGGCGTTTTGCCTGCGCCACGATCATCGCCCGGCAGGACTCCGCGGAATCGACGCCGGTGGCGTTTTTGGTGGGGGCGAACTCTTCGGCGCGGTCGGCTTCCAGCAGCATCACGCGGTCGGCCATCGGCAGCGCGTCGAAGATGAACGATTCCAGCTTGACTGCATTGGGCTTGTCGGGGGAGACCAGATTGCCTGAGTCGTCGATGAACGGCACTTTCTTGTCGGCACGGTGCCAGGGCAGGCTCGGTTTGCCGTCGCGGGTGAGCCGTTCTATGAAGTCGCGGTTTATCACATGGATCGCCGGACTCCCGGCCACGAAGCGGAGCGAACCGTCCGGGTTGCGGCTTTCGGCCAGTTCGTCGGCAAGGTCGCTGTATTCGATGATCCAGACGTGTCCGTCGGCGGTACAGAAGTTGCCGAGTTTTTCGAACGGCCCGGTCTTGGAAAGCGAAATGGCGCTGATCTGCGCCTTCTCGAGAGAGTGCAGCCCGATGAATTTGGGGTCGACCACCGGCACCAGCGGATTGTCCACCTGAAAATAGGAGATATACTCCACGCCGTCGGCCGCCATCCTGTCCAGCGCACCGGAGACGCGCAGCGCCCACAGGGTGCCGCCGTGGCCGTCCGGCGAAAGCGCCAGCGACGATTTTTCGGCGAGCAGCAGCTTGCCGTCGTACCCGATGGCCGGCATGGTGCCCTGCACGAAAAAGATCACCTGTTCCGGCGCCAGACCGAAATAGTTGCGGGATTTGAAGAACTTAACGGTGGCGTCGTTGTTGAGGATGCTGGTCATTATGTACCAGGAAATTCGCGCGCCGTATTTCTGCTGGTTGCGCGCGATCGCGTCGGCGAAGAAGTTGAACAAGGTCTTTTCGCTTACCGGGCCGATCGGATAGGTGCCCTTGGGGCCGTCGAACCCGAGCCGGGTGCCCTGCCCTCCGGCGACGGTAAGCACCGCCACCTTGCCGGCCCGCAGCAGCGACTCGCCCACTTCCACCGCTTTCTCGTAATAGGCCGCAGTATTCTCGTCCGGCGGCACCAGCGGGAAGAACGGCGCCGGATCGAACTTGGCCGGCATCGGCGGGGTGGGTTTATGCATAACATATTTATCGATAAGATCATCCAAATTGGCAAAATCAAGGGCCTGTATCTGCGAGGAGAGTTTTTCCCTCCCGGCATAGTCCAGTTCGTTCCAGAAGCGCAGTAGCTTCTGCTGGCCGTGGCGTTCGAGCATCGAGTAAAGTTTGTTGCAGTCCATTAAAAACTCCTTGTTCTTCAGATACAATATCGATTTTTGCCGAGTTTTCAAGACAGGCGGAACAAAAACTTCAAAAAACCGGTCAATAATTGGCATGTACTGCAAAACAGTGTATATTATTTCAAAGCCGTCTTGTATTTTTTTATAATATATGGAGGAGTTTTCCACGATGTCAAGAATGATCATTGCCGCGCTGCTCGGCGCGACGGTTGCGCTGTGCGGCTGCAAGGCCATCGAGGCCGCCCAATACAAACCTTCCTATGTTATTGCTTTCTACGAAGTGCTGAGCCATCCCGGCCAGGCCGAACTGCTCGAACAGGAAGCCCGCGACCCGGTGACCGGCAAAGTGTACTGGTTCAACAAGAACCAGTTCTTCGACTCCAAACATATCATGGATGCGGAAATCACCCCGGCCAAGGACGATCCCGGCTACTACAATGTCTATTTCAAGCTCAACCACGCCGGAATGACCCACTGGGTGGCGATGTGCGGCCATACCGATCGGCTGCTCATGATGCTCGACGGCGCCTATTACACCGTCTTTACCCAGAAGCTGGAAATGCGCGACAACAAGCCTTCCGAGGAGTGGGTGCGCTGCAACGTCAAACTAGATGAAATAACCGCCAACGGCATAAAAGAGCATGCAGTCAAAAATTACGAGCATTTTAACCCGGACAATTCCCTGCTGTTCTAAACCGCAGACCGTCCGGCTGAAGCCGCTGGAACTCGATCCGCCGCCGGCATTGCCGCGCGCGGGCGGCGTTCCGGCCGGAGGTACGCTGGCGGTGAGGTTCCCGAACCATCTCGGCGACGCCGTTATGGCGCTGCCGGCGGTTCTCCAGCTGCGCGGCCGGTTCAGCCGGATCGTGGCGGTGGCGCCCCCGGCGGTGGCCGGACTGACGGCGTTGACCGATATTATCGATCAAACCGTAACGCTGTCCTCGCCTCATCGCAAATGGACGAACGAGGACATCGAGAATCTGGCGGCGGTGAAAGCCGACTGCGGGCTTCTGTTCAACAATTCACTGCGCGACGCCTGGTATTTCCGGCGCGCCGGGGTTTTTCCCCGCTACGGCGCGGCCGCCCGTTGCCGTTCGTTCCTGCTTAACTTCCCGTTCGTATTTCCGAAACGGCGCAAAGGCGTGGTCAGCCACATGCATCAGGCGCGGGTATATGCGGCAATGGCCGAGGCGCTCGGCGGTCTGCCGTGGACGGGCGAGATGCCGAAGTTCCAGGTTTCCCCCGAGCCCGGCCGAGCCGATACGCTGGTGCTGGCGCCGGGAGCGGCCTACGGCGCGGCAAAACGCTGGCCGTCGGCCGGGTTTGCACTGGTGGCCGGGCGCTATCTTTCCGGCGGCGAAACCCGCCGGGTGGCAATCGTCGGCGGCGCCTCCGAAGTGCGTATCGCCGAAGAAGTCGCCGCCCATCTGCCGCCGGAGCAAGTGGACAATCTGTGCGGAAAAACCGATCTTGCCGCCCTCGCCTCTCTGCTGGCCGGGGCGCGCGCCTGCATCGCCAACGATTCCGGAGTCATGCATTTCGCCGCCGCCCTCGGTCTGCCGGGCGTGGCGGTGTTCGGCTCCACCGACGCCACCGCCACCTTCCCGGTGGCCACCAACTGGAGCGGAGTGACCGCGGATCTTCCGTGCAGTCCGTGCCTCCACCGCCGGTGCCTGCGCCATCGCGTGCCGCACTGCATGAACGAGGTGCCGCCGGAAGCGGTTATCTCGGAACTTGAAGCAATTCTTAAGGCGCAGTAGTCATGGGCGTGGAGATCGAACGCAAGTTTCTGGTGGACAAATCGCGGTTCGAGGCCGCCGCCGCCGGGATTGCCCCGGTCAGGATGATTCAGGGATATATGGCCAGAACCGATCGGCTCACGGCCAGAGTCAGAGTGGCCGGAAGATATGCCTATCTCACCTTAAAAGGCCCGATCACAGGGCTGTCACGCAGCGAATACGAATACGAAATACCGGTTTCCGACGCGGAAAACATGCTTGCGGAATTCTGCGGCGGAGTGGTGGAAAAAAGCCGCTACGAGATTCCGTTTGCCGACCACATATGGGAAGTCGATGTGTTCGAGGGGGCGAACGCCGGTTTGATTGTAGCCGAGGTCGAGCTGGAATCGGAGGCCGACAAGGTGGAACTGCCGGATTTCGTGACGGAGGAAGTCACCGGGAAACGCTGTTATTACAACGGCGCCCTGTCCGAACTGCCGTTCAGCAGGTGGAACGGTTCCCGCGAATGCAGTCCGCAACATCGTTGATGATCTGCGCCAGGTTGTGTTCCGGCCGCCAGCCGAGCAGTTCGCGGATTTTCGCGGTTTCCGGCAGACGGCGCAGCATGTCCTCAAATCCCTTCTGATAGGCCACATCATACGGCACCATCTCGATCTTCGAACTGCTGCCCAGCTGTGAAATCACGATTCCGGCCAGTTCCAGCATGGAAACCGACTCCTGCGACCCGATATTGTATATCTCGCCGTGCGAAGCCGGGCAGTCGGCCAGACCGGTCAGAGCCCGCACCGTGTCGTACACATGACAGAAACAGCGGCTCTGGTGGCCGGTTCCGAACACTTTCAGCGGCTCTCCCGCCAGCGCGGCGGAAACGAAGCGCGGCACCACCATGCCGTACTGGCCGATCTGCCGCGGGCCGACGGTGTTGAAGAAACGCACCACCGTGCCGGGGAAATCGCAGTTGCGGACGTAGGCCATCAGGAAAAATTCATCGATCAGCTTGCTGCAGGCATAGCTCCAGCGCGAACGGGTGGGCGCTCCGATAATCAGGTCGTCGGTCTCCTCAAAGCTGGTCTTGCGGCTTTTGCCGTAGACTTCGCTCGACGAGGCGATGATGGTGCGCCTGCGGTGGGCGGCGGCAAACTCCAGCACGCGGCTGGAACCGTGGACGTTGGTGGCAAGGGTATGCACGGGATCATGCACCACCAGCTCCACGCCCACCGCCGCCGCGAGATGATAGACCACGTCGGCTTCGGCGATCAGGGATTCGAGCGAATCCAAAGTGAGAATGTCGCCTTCGATCAGCGTGAACCGGGGATTAGGTTCCAGATTGATCAGGTTGCCCCGGCTGCCGGTGGAAAAATTATCGACGGCCGTCACGCTGTTTTCCGGAGAAGCCAGCAGTTTCTCGGCCAGATGACTGCCGATGAACCCGGCGCCGCCGGTTATCAGGAAACGCATGGCTTGACTCCCGGTTTGCGGCGGCATTTTTTGAGCAGGGTCAACAGCGGCCCGAAGAAGATGTAGGTGTTGACCACCGCGAACATGCCGGGGGTGCGGAAGACCACCACCACCGCCAGAATGACGGCGGCCAGCAGCATCCGTTTCTTGCTGCGGTGAACGGTGAAAAACCATTTGCCGGCGTGGGGAAACGGAATATTGGAGACCATCAGCAACCCCAGAACCGCCGCATAAACGGGGATATAAAGGGCAATGCGGTTCATATCCGCATAGCTGTAGGCATACTTGACCGAAAGATAGTTCAGCAGCATCGCCACCGAGCAGACCCCCGCCGCCGCGCCGGGCGTTGGCAGACCGGAAAAGAAGCGGCTGTCGCCTCCTTTTTCACCGGTCATGGCGCGGACGTTATAGGTGGCCAGCCGCAACGCGGCGCAGCCGAGATAAACGGCACACAGCGAATAGACGATCAAGCTCGGAATGGCGTCCGCGCGCAGGACGTGGGTCATGATCGCGCAGACGGTGGCGGGAGCCACGCCGAAAGTCACCATGTCCGCCAGCGAGTCCATCTGAAGCCCGTGCATGCTGACCGCGTTGAACACGCGGGCGGCAAAGCCGTCGAACACGTCGAACAGCATTGCGCTGATTATGATCCACGAGCTGATGGCGAAGATATGCAGCGCCTCGCTGGGCGGCATGTCATAGACTTTAAGCATGAACAGTATCGCCACGAAACCGCATATCGAGTTGCCGAGAGTCAGTGTGTTGGGCACCAGCTTGAGCCAGTGGTGCCTTTCCACCATCTTCGCCATGCGCTTGGACATTTTATTCTTTCTCCAGTCTGGCCAGCGCCACGATGCCGGAGTTGACCTTGTCGCCGATCTTGACCAGCACTTTGAAGCGGGGATCGTCCGGCAGATACAGCTCCGTGCGCGAGCCGAACTTGATCATGCCGTAAACCTTGCCCCGCGCCAGGTGGCAGCCGGGATCGGGAGGACACACGATGCGCCGGGCGATCGCGCCGGAAATCTGGCGGACGGCCATCGGGAAGGTTTCGCCGCAGACACTGGCGTTGCCGCCGAGCGTCATCGCCTCGTTCTCCTTGGCGCAGCGGCTGTCGCGCGCGTCAAGGTAGCGCCCTTCCCGGTAAATCTTGGAGATCAGTTTCCATTCGGCCGGGGCGCGGTTGACGTGCACGTTCAAAACCGACAGGAAAATTCCGATCCGCAGCGCACGGCCGTTGAACGGCTCCTGGTCGAAATCGACCACTTCGATATCGCGCACCACGCCGTCGGCGGGTGAAAGGATCAGCGAAAGGTCTTCCGGCAACCGGCGTTTCGGGTTGCGGAAGAAAAATCCGACCGGAAGCCAGCACACCAGCGCCGCCACCGCCACCACCGCCGCGGCAGTCGGAAAACCGTAATGCCACAATGCCGCGGCCGCGGCCCAGAACAGCGCCAGAGCCGCCGTGCCCAGGCCCCACTCGCGCAAACCAAAATGGGTCAAAGTCATTTTTATTTCCTTAAAAAATTGTTATAATTGTATTAATATAGCGCAGGTCAAGCGTTTTGTCCAGTCAGCAGCTTGCAACAGACGTGAACGGCAATCCGCCAAGTCCATTTAAGTGCCTCGCCCAGTATCAGCACCGGCTCCACGCCTTCGCGGTGCAGCGCCTCCGCGTAATGGTCGCAGAAGGTGCGGAACGCGGTGGCGAAGTCTTCGGGGAAAGTGGTGGAATGGCAGAATTCCTCCAGCTTGGGGTCGGTGTAAAACGGTATTTTGCCGTCCAGCATACCGATCAGCTCCATTTCGTACGGTTTGCCGCCGGCGGCGTTGCTGACGCCCTCGGCCGCCTTGGCCAGCACAAAGGTGAACAGCGAGATCATTTCCTCGCCGGTAAGTTCGGTGCGGCGTTCGCTTGCGAGATGGGTGCGTATCTGCCGCAGCATGGCGATGACCAGATCCTTCTCTGGGTCGGCCAACGCTTCGACCGCAATGAATTTTTCAGTACCGAGGTATTGCTTTTCGCGGGCGGTGTGGATCATTGCCAGCGCCACCAGATTTGCGTAATTTTCCATCAGAATAGGCTCCTTTCGGGGTTCCAGTCGATTTCCGGCGCTCCGCGGCTGCGAAGGAACGCATTGGCGCGGGAGAACGGACGGCTGCCGAAGAATCCGCGGTAGGCGGACAGCGGCGACGGATGTGCCGAGGCGATCACGGCATCACGCGATTCGTCCACCCAGCGGCGCTTGGTCTGTGCCGGCGCGCCCCACAGTATGAACACTTTCGGCTGCGGCATGGCGGCAATGGCGCGGATTGCCGCGTCGGTGAAGTCCAGCCATCCGCAGTCGCGGTGGGAATTCGGTTCGTGGGCGCGTACCGACAGCACCGTATTCAGCATAAGCACCCCCTGTTCCGCCCATGAACTTAGATTGCCGCCCGACGGTTCCGGGCAGGCTACATCATCCGCCAGTTCCCGGAAGATGTTCCGCAGCGACGGCGGCGGCTTCACGCCGTCCGGCACCGAAAACGCCAGACCGTGGGCCTGGCCGTCGTCATGATAAGGGTCCTGGCCGAGTATCACCACCCGGACGCGCTCCGGCGGCACCTCCTCCATCGCCGCGAACCGGCGCGACTCCGGGGGAAAGACCCGGTGCCCGGCCGCCTGCTCCGCCGCGAGAAAGGCCGCGATTCGCGGCAGCGTTTCCGGCTTGAGGCGTTCGGTCAGCGGCTCAAGCCATGCTTCCGGCAGTTGTTCGGCCAGATTCATTGATTCAGCACGCCGCCGGCCAGAATGGTGGCGATGTCCTCGGGCGAAGTCGGGCCGGAAAGCACGATTTCACGGCCGTTGACTTTGGCCACGATTTTGCCGCCGCCGTTTTCAAGCTGGCCGCGGCAGTTGTCGATGGTGATGGCGTCGCCCTCTCCGATCGCGTCGTAGTCGGCGGGGTCGGCAAACAGAAGCGGCATGATACCGAAGTTGACCAGATTGGCGCGATGGATGCGCTCGATGGACTGGGCGATCACCGCTTTGACGCCGAGATACATCGGACAGATGGCGGCGTGTTCGCGGCTGGAACCCTGGCCGTAACTCTCGCGGGCCACGATCACGCCGTGGCGGCCGGAGTCGCGCACATCGGCGGCGCGCTTGGCAAAGCCAGGCTTGCCCGGCTCGGTGAAACATTCGAACACCACTTGTGCGTAGGCGGGAATGTTGCTGCGCAGTTTCAGATGGACGCCGCCGGGGGAGATGTGGTCGGTGGTGATCTTGTCGCCTACCTTGATGACGGCCACGCCGTCGATCTTCTCCGGCAGCGGGCCGTTGAGCGGCGGATTGCCGATGGTTTCCTTGCGGATGATTTCCACCTTGCTCCCGTCGCCGGACGGCTCGATGAACATATTGTCGTTGATGAGGAAGTGCTCCACATCCTGGATTTCGGGATAGTCGATGCCGAGGCTGCGCGGATCGGTGAACTCGCCGGTAAGCGCGATTGCCACCGCGGTTTCGGGGCTTACCAGATAGCTCTGGTCGCCTTTGGTGCCGGTGCGCCCGGCGAAATTGCGGTTGAAGGTGCGCACGGTGACCATGCCGTTGGCCGGGCTCTGCCCCTGCCCGATGCAGGCCATGCAGCCGGTTTCGAGGATGCGTGCGCCGGAGGCGATGATGTCCGCCAGCATTCCGTTGCGGGCGATCATTTCAAGCACCTGACGGCTGCCGGGAGAGAGCGCGAAAGTCACGTCGCGGCAGATTTTGCGGCCGCGGAGCACCGCGGCGATCAGCGCGAGGTCGCGGAAACTGCTGTTGGTGCAGGAGCCCACGATGACCTGGCCGACTTTGAGCCCGGCCAGCTCGGCCACCGACTTGATGTTGTCGGGACTGGAAGGACAGGCGGCCAGCGGAACGATTCCGGCCAGGTCGATGTCGATCACGCGGTCGTATTCCGCGTCTGGACCGGCGGCCAGCGGAACATAGCTTTCCCCGCGCTCCTGCGCCTCGAGGAACTGCCTGGTGCGTTCGTCCGAGGGGAACACGGAGCAGGTGACGCCCAGTTCGGCGCCCATGTTCGTAATGGTGGCGCGCTGGGGCACCGACAGGGTCTTGACCCCTTCGCCGAAGTACTCCACCGCACAGCCGACATTGCCCTTGGTGGTAAGTATGCTGAGCAGATGCAGAATCACGTCTTTCGCGGCGCACCAAGGCGAAATCTCGCCGGTAAGCCGCACGCCGATCACTTGGGGATAGAGGGTGCGGAACGGTTTTCCGGCCATGGCGCGCGCCACGTCCAGCCCGCCCGCTCCGATCGCGATCATGCCGATGCCGCCGGCGGTGGGGGTGTGGGAGTCGGAGCCGAGCAAGGTCTTGCCGGGCACCGCGAACCGTTCCAGCTGCACCTGATGGCAAATGCCGTTGCCGGGCGGGGAAAATTTGACGCCCTTGGCCGCCGCCACCGACTGCAGATAGAGATGGTCGTTGCGGTTTTCCGGTCCGTTCTGCAGCATGTTATGGTCGACATAGGAGAGCGACAGTTCGGTTTTCACTCGATCCTGCCGCATTGCCTCCAGCTCCAGATAGGCCATGGTGCCGGTCGCGTCCTGAGTCAGCGTCTGGTCGATCCGGATTTCCACGTTCTCGCCGGGGACTTTGGAACCGCCGGCGAAGTGGCTGTCGAGAATCTTCTGAATCAGTGTATTTTTTGCCATTTTATTTTACTCCATGATTTCATCGGAGGCCGGGATATAGGTCTCCTCGAGTTTATCGGGCATGCCGAGCCATCCGGCCACGGCGACTTGTTTCATGAACACGCACTCGCCTCCGGCTTCACAGGAGCCGTCGGCGCGGACTCCGCCGCAGCTGCCGTTGGCGATATGCTTGGGGCAGCGCTCCACGCAGAGGTAAAGGGTGGACGGCAGACGGCAGCTCTTGCAGCCGCGGCAGCCGGCCAGCAGATATTTGAGCAGCCAGCGGTTGGCGGACGGGCGCTCTCCCGCCTTGGAAAGCAGTTGTTCGGCCGCGATGTAGCGCCAGCGGTCGGCACGGCTGGTGGGAAGCGTGGCGCGCCGGTCGCGGCAGAAACAGTTGTCGGACGGCAGCTGGCGCTGTTCGAGCAGCCGGTCGAACATCATGAAGCTGTCCGGCGCCGGAGCCATTTCAGCCCTCGCCTGATAGCTGTTGTAGGCTTCCGCCCACTGTTCGAAGGTGGTGAACTCGCGCATGGCGGCGGAAAGCCGCGCCGAGGCGAGCCGGATACGGTCGGGGGTGTCGATGCCGGAAATCTGCACCGCGCTGAACCCGAGCAGGCGGCAGCCTGCCACCTGAAGCTCGAGCCGCCGCCATTGGGCGGACTCGAACTGCTTGGCCGAAAACCGCAGTTCGCTTTGCAGGATGGTTTCAAAATCCGGGGATATGCCGATGCCGGGAAGCCGCTGCTGCTGTATCTTAGCCAGCACTTCCGGGGTGAGCAGTATCAGCCGGGCGATCAGCGGGAACTCGAGGCCGCGCATGGACAAATACCATTTCAGAGACTGAAGTTTGCGCATGTCCCATCCCGCTTGTGTGACCGCGAACTGCGCTCCCTGATTGAATTTCTTGACCATCTTGAAGAACTGTGCGAACTGCGAATCCGCCCGGTATTTGTACGGGTTGATCACCGCGCCGGGGAAAAACTCGCCGGGATGAAGCCGCCCGATGGTACGCAGCGTGCGCACGCTCTCGGTGTAGACCGCGCCTTTCCGCCAGTCGCCGGTGACCGCCGCCACATTGGCTATGCCCTGATTGCGGCAGAGCGAAAGCAGTTCCTGCATGCGCTGGAAATCGGCGCCGCGGCCGGAAAGGTAAATCAGATGGGCGTTGCGGCGCGCTTCCGGCAAAGCACCGGCGTATTCGCAGCCGCGATGGGCATCGTCGAAACCGTAGCCGTCGGTGACGGCAAGGGACATGGGAACGCCGGAATCGCATCCGCTCACCGCCTCGTCCAGCGCGGCCAGCCGTTCGCCGGCGGTCTCGGGGGCGATGCCGCTGCCGGGCGCGTCGTGTTCGACAAGGATGAAGAACTCGCCGCTTTCAATCCGCTTGCGGAACAGGTTTTCTCCGGGGGAAAGGGTCATCTCCTGCTGCCGGGCGGCAGCCGCCGTCACGGACATCGCTTCGCCTCCGCGACGCGTTTGGCGCCGGTGTCGAAGATGAAGAACAAAGCGCCGACCAGGTTGAACGCCACGATCAGGCAGCTGTAAATTATCGGAACCACCGCCGAGGCTTCGTCGGACACACGTCCGGCGCGCAGCAGGATAAGGATCACCGCGTCGCGCGGGCCGATGCCGGAGATCGAGAACGGCAGCAGCCCGACGATATTGCCGACCGTCACCGCCGTGATGACCGCCAGCACCGAAAAGCCGCGGAACCCGAGCCCGTATATCAGGAAAATCACCGCCACCACCGTCATCAGGTGAACGAAGAAAACGCTTATCAGGGTTAGAAAGCTCAGCATTTTCCAGTTTTTCGCATAGAGGTCGAACGCCGCGGTACTGCGGGTTACCATGCCGTGGCTGCGCTGGTCGCCCCACTTCATGAGCCGGGCGATGACGCCGATGCGGGAGAACTGACGATGGAAGAACAGCACCAGCATCGCCGCGATTCCGCCGAGGCTGAGCCCCAGCAACCCCAGCACGCACAACAGCTTGAACGAGTACGACAGCGGCGAACCGTTGATCTCCATGTTCATCAGCTGCGGCAGCGAAACCAGCACCAGCACGATGGTGAGCGCAAACAGCGCCACCATGCCCACGATGCGGTCCATCAGGATGGACAGCACCCCTTCGGCCTTGCCGCCCTTGGGCATCCGGCTGGCCACGATGCTGACCCTCGCCACGTCGCCGCCGATGGCGCCGCCGGGGATCACCAGGCTCCAGAAATACCCCTGCATGGTCACCGCCACCGCCTCCCCCAGCGAGATCGGCGTGCCGATCATCTTGGCCAGCTCATACCAGCGCCAGCCGCAGATCAGCATATGGGAAAAATATGCGATGGAGGCGGGAATCAGAAAATAGTAGTTGAAATTGTTCAGGCCGCGACGGAAATCCTCGCTGTGGCTGCTGATAAGATAATAAATGATTACTGCGGCGAGCGCAAACTTGCACCCCATCCACAGATATTTGCGCCAGACGGGTTTACCGCCGCATGCAGATTCCGACAATTCAGGTCACTCCCCCAAAAAAAGATTTTTAAACAAATAATCAAGCACGCCATGCCATAAACAGCAAAATGGCGAACAATGCGGCCAAAGCCGCGATACCGATCCAGCTTTTGTACCCAATCCCCAGCAGCGGCATAGAGGCGCGCTTACGGTGATGGTGGCGGCGATGGCGAGTACGGCGATCCTCCGAACCGTCAAAAGACATACGAGCCATAAAATGATTCCCTTCGTTGACAAAAAACAATAAACTTCGACGTCCCGATCGATTTGTAGTAATATATACTTCCGTCGTTTTCAATGCAAACAGCGAATAATAAAATCAGTAAAAAAGTTCGATGGCCGGAGGCTCCAGCAGACCGCATGGAACCAGACGGCGACGGCTGGAATGTTTGCGGTGGAATTGGCCGGGGCCGGTCCATACCGGCCAAGTCTCTGCGCAGTAGAACGGACCGTGGGAATTGCGCCGGTGGCCAAGCACGGTGATTTCAACCGTATTGCTTCCGGGAACCAGCCCGTCAAGCCGGATTTCCCATGGCGGCCAGGCGGCGATTTCCGGTTTCCGGCCGTTGACTGCCGCCAGAACGGCGGTGCCGCGCCAGTCGCCGAGCCGCAGTTTTGCGCCGGAACAGGCATGTTTTAATACAATCTCGAAACGGTAGGTCAGGTTGCCGGAGTAGTTGGGAAAGCCCTGCCCGACCCAATCGCCGAAGCGCAGGGCAGTCACCGGCCGCAGCATGGCCGCGCCGTTGGCGGCCACCGCGAAATCGCCGAGGATGAACAGGGATTCAAGCCCGTTTTCACCGGCAACATACCGGCGCCGCAACTTCAGCACATTTTCGCCGCGCCGGAAGATCTCCGGCTTCAGTGCCAGCTTGCGCAGCGACGGATCAACCCACCAGCCGCGGTCGCGGCGCGGAACCCGGAGGCCGTTGAGCTCGATATTCCAGCATCGCGGGTCCTCCAGCGCAAGAAAACATTCCGTCACCGGCGTTTTCCGACAGTTGAAGCGGTATTCCAGCTCGATGTCCACGGATTTGCCGGTTCCGGCGGCTGGATCGGCCCAAGGCTGGAAGCCGTCCTGGGCACGCGGGGGAATGCCGAGCGCTTCGCGTATCCGGCGGTCGATCTCAATGAAATATTCCGGTCGGCCGCAATACTCGCGGCCGATGCGGAACCGCGCATGGTCGAGCACCATAACGTTCGGCTCGTCGGGAATGACGGCCGCCGGTTCCGGCAGCTTGAGCGTTCCGGACGGGACACCGTATTCCAAGCGCGCGGCACCCAGTTTGCGGTCGCTGAAGACAAACAGCCGCGACCCGAGGCGGGCCAGCGACGTGCGGAATTTCAGGACGCCGTTCCGGTTTTCCGCCGTCACCCGAAATCGTTTGCCGGTTGAAGCGTCGAGTTCGCAGACATGGCGGAAGCGGCTTTTAACCTCGACATCGACCTGCGGGAACTCAAGCCGGCGGTCGATGACGCGCGGATATTTCTGGATGGCGTTTTTGAACTTTACGCCGTAGTTGCAGACGAACAGCACGTCATGGTCGGCGGCGCGCTTGAGCAGATGCAGCGCGGGGCCGATCTGTCGGCCGTCCGGCCCGGCTATGGACACCAGCCCGGCCGCCCGGCTCACCGCCGGTATCGAAAAACGTTCGCATCCGCCGATCGTTCCGGACACGCCGTCCGGAGCGAAGGTCAGGAACACCTTACCCCCGGCCGCCGCAAAGTCGTGCAGCAGTTTCAGGGTGGACGGTCTCAGCGTCACCACCGGCGGCACCGCCACGGCGGAATAGGATGCCCTGCCGACGCGCAGCCTGCCGTTTTCGACCGCCGCATGGCGGCTCATGATCTCCTCGTTGCCGAAGTCAAAATCGATATTGGCCGCCAGCAGCGCGTTGGTGAAAGAGATGAACGCAAATCCGATCCCGCCGGGGTCGGAATCTCGCCTCACAAGGCCGGCGCAGTCACGCGCGGTATGGACGCTCCAGTCCGACTCGATCGGATGCATCACCAGCAGCTCCCTCGCCTCTTCCCCCTCGCCGCAGGCGGCGGACAGGCGGGCAAAATAATCCTCGACCGTCCGGTACTGGCGGTACCAGGGTGACTGGAAGAATATGCTGGCCGGATAGTCGCGCTTGGCGTCGCCGCGCATCGTGTACCACGCCAGATGAGGACAGCGGTAGTTGATGCCGAGCGCAAACTGCCAGTCGCCCAGCGCCTTGTGGGCGAACAGCGGAAAATCCCAGCCGGTGCAGCCGTTGGTTTCGGTAAGCCGCCGGGCGCGCCCGAACTGGCGGGCGGCCGAACTGACCTGTTTGGCGGTGTTGAACACGCCCCAGTGTTCGGTAAGAAGATCGATTCCCGGGGAATCCATGTATTCGTAGAAGCGCATCGCGTCGCCGACGCAGGCGGTCTGGCCGTTCAGCTCGTCCTCCATCAGCACGTGACCGGTGAATTCCAAATGATTGCGGCGGCACCAGTCGCCGGAGGTGCGTGAGAAAGCCTCGGTCAGCAGCGAGGCGCAGAGATTCCGGTAGTCGCGCCTCGCCTGCGACACGGCGCGATTGTCAACATGGAAAAACAGTTCCGGCAGATGGTCGATGAGGTCGTAGCCGCAGCGGCGGCGGAACTCTTCGGGCAGTTTGTCCGTCCACGGGGCGAATTCCGGCGCGGAGGCGTCGGAGGTATAGTTGGGTTCGTCGGTGAAAACGCCCGGTATGGCGCGCCCGAAGGACCTGCCGGTTTCGCGGCGGTATTTTTCGTGGGTGATCTCGATGAAATGCGCGACCGCCTCGGGATTCATGGTGTCCAGATAGGTCTGGCCGTTGTACCAGCCGCCGCCCGCCGGAACGGTTTCCGCGACGAACACCAGCAGCGTTTCGCCGGGGTTGACCTCGTCGGCGCCGGATATCCGGCGCACCCGGAAAGCCGCCTCGCCGATCAAAACGGCGGCGAACATTCCGGCGACGCCGTCGCCATTTTCCGGAACCGCGTCCAGCAGCCGCAATCGGCGCTGCCGGAAGCGTTCGTCGGAGGTGGCCAGCCCTCCGGCGGCCCCGGAAGGCCACCGGTCCTCGTCGTATATCCATGCGAGAAGGCCGAGTTTTTCGGCCTCCTCGGCGCAGGCGCGCACGCAGTCGAACCACTTTTTTCCGAGATAGGGAGTGGACAACCCGGTGCGCGAGTGCATGAAAAAACCGCCCATGCCCATCCGCTTCATGATGCGGATCTGGCGGCGAAGTTCCGGAATTTCCAGTTCGCCGTTCCAGGCCCAGAACGGAGCGCAGCGCAAACCGGCGTCCGTGGGCGAGGCGATCTTCCCAAGCACGTCTCCGAGCATGGGTCGGCCCGGCTTTCCTATTCGGGCCAACCGGCCGCGAGCACGGCCGGACAGTTGGTGGTTATCGAGTCAACGCCGCGGGAAGCGAGTTCCAGCGCGTCCTCGAGCAGGTCGACCGTCCACACGTGGAATTCGAAACCGGCGTCGTGAACTTTTTTCACATATTCGGCGTCGTAGCACATGCCTTCGGCGGCAAAGTCCACGCCGTCCACGCCCAGTTCGCGCATTTCGGCGATAAGCGCCTCGGCCGTAAGTTCCGGGCCGGGCCCGGTCTTGCTTTTGCCGGAATAGCGCAGCAGATACTGCTTGTACTCCGGCAGCGCGGCGCGGGCGATATTCAGTTCGTTGCCGCTGAAAGAAATGAAACTGATCTGATCCGGGCGGACGCCGGAGGCGATCCTGGCCTCCTCGAACGCTTCCGGAAATCCACCGCCGGCGGATTTGATCTCGACGAAGATGTGTCCGTCGGTCGGCATGGTTTCGAGCACTTCGCGCAGGGTCGGCACACGGCAGTTGAGCCACTGGGCGCCCTTCCACACCCCGGCGTCGAGGGTCTTGAGTTGGGCCAGAGAATGTTCGCGGACGTTCCAGTCCACGCCGCAGGTGCGCCGGGTGTTGGGATCGTGCATGCAGACCAGCACGTTGTCGGTGGTCAGGTACACATCGGTTTCCACGCCCCAGCTCACGCGGTTGCGCCAGGCCAGCACAAACGCTTCGCGGGTGTTTTCCGGCGCCACCGAAGACTCTCCCCGATGGGCCACAAAACGGATCTTTCTCATTTCTGCTCCTTGGTTTGGTTCAGCGCCGATTCCATTTCGGCATAAAGTCTGCCGGAACAGTCGGTGGTAATGGAGTCGACGCCCATTTTCCAAAGCGGCAGCGCCCACTCTATTGTATTGATGGTCCAGACATGCAGTTCGAAACCTGCGTCGTGGATTTTCTTCACATATTCGGCGTCCAGACACAGATCGTACGGGTGCAGATCCACGCCGGTGACGCCGAGGTCCTTCAGCGTGGCGATCATTTCATCGGCGGACGGCGTCAAATTGCCGTCTTCACCGCGCTTCAACGAGGTCAGAAACAGAGTGCGCACCTGCGGCAGGTTCTTGCGCACGTTGCGCAGTTCGTCGGCCGAAAACGAGATGATGCTCACCTGATCCAAGGAGGCGCCGGCGCCGAGCCGGGCCTCTTCGAACGCCTTGCAGAATCCCTCGCCGGCGGACTTGATCTCCACGAACATATGCTTGTCCGGCGGCAGCACCTCCAATACTTCGCGCAGCGACGGCATCTGGGTGCCGCGCCACATCTCGCCCTTCCAGCGCCCCATGTCGATACGGCGGAGTTCGGCGTAGCTCTTTTCCCGAATGGCTCCCGGCACGTTGGCCAGCCGGTCGGTGGTGGAATCGTGATTGCAGATCAGAACATTGTCGCGGGTCAGATAGACGTCGGTCTCGGCGCCCCAGCACACGCCGAGCCGCCATGCCAGCCGGTAGGCCGGAAGAGTGTTTTCCGGCGCGATGGCGGACTCGCCGCGATGCGCCACCAGACGTATCGGCCGCGCCTCCGGACTCACCGCGGACTCGGCCGGCTTGGCCGTACTGTCGGGGGCGCATCCGTCGCAACCGAATAAAAAAACAAGCGCCGCGGCAACGGCGCAAATATACCGGGTCTCTGCCACTCTGAAAATCCTTTCTATCGCAATTTACCTTGAAATTTTGTCCACAAGCCGCCGGAGCGTGTGTTCGAAAGCCTCGAACAATTCGTCGGCTCCGGCGGACGGAGCCAGAGGCAGCGCGAGAAACTCGCGTTCGAAATCGTTTGCGTGTTCCGGCGTGAACCGTTCCTCTTCTCCGGCAAAGTTGCCGCGGATGGCGTTTTCCAGCGCCATGGCCAGCATCTGCACATTGTTTTCGAGGCCGCCCTCCACTTCGGCGCCGAGTCGGCGGCTCATGTCGTCGACCAGCGCGCGGCGGCGCGAACCGAATTCCTCGATCGCCTGACGACGCGCGTCGGCGTTGCGTTCGACCAGCTTGGCGGCCTTGTCGGCCACGCCCTGCCCCGCCACGGAGGAGAGCGCGTCCAGAAGCACCTGCACGTCGCCGGGGTCGTCGGCTTCCAGTGCCGCGGCCAGCGCCTTCTCGGCGTCGCGGCGGGCGACGGAACCGTCGAAGAACGACTTCAGGCGGATTTCTCCGAGCAATTTTTCGAGCTTGGCGCACTCGCCACGCCAGCGGCGGTCGCTCTTGGCGGCGGCGTCGCCGTACAGCTGGCCGGTCGCTTCATATTTGCGGCGCAGCAGGATGTAAAGATCGTTGGCGGCGGCCGGGTCGAGTTCTCCGGACTCAAGCTTGTCGCGCAGGCTCACGAATTCCACGAAGCAGGCCTCGCGTTCCTTGAGCTTGGTCTCGTCCGCCGCGTGGGCGGCGGCGAAATGCGCATCGATGGCGGCTTTGAACCGCTCGTAAAGTTTCTGATCGTCGCGTCCGGCATAGGGGATGTTGCGCCATTCGCGGTACAGCTGCTGGGCGGCGCGGCGCAGTTCGTCCGGCGGCAGTCCGGCAAGTTTTGCGGCTGACTCCACAAGCTGTTTCTTCTGCTCGACCGCGCCGGAAAAAGCGTTTTTGCGCTCGGAAAAGAACGCGTTGCGGTCGGCAAAAAACTTGTCGCACAGGGCGCGGAATTGGGCGAAAGCTTCGCGGTCGTGCTTCATATGGCCCGCGCCGAGCTCCTTCCATTTCTGCTGGAGCGCCTTAAGCTGCGGGGTGGCCGCCGCGTAGTTCGGGTTCTCACAAAGGGTCTTAGCCTCTTCCAGCAGCGCCTGTTTGGCCTCGTCCACCTTTGCGCGCGAGGCGTCGATTTCGGCGAAGCAGTTGTCGAGGCGGCGGCTGAGGCTGTTGCTGGATTTGCGGAAACGCTCCCAGAGTTCCTCGGATTTCTCGTGGGGCACCGCGCCGAGCTGACTCCAGCGCTCGCGCAGCTGTTTAAGCCGGGGCAGCACGCCGGGGAGCTTATCGTCGGGCAGGCTGTTAAGCACCTCGATCTCTTCGCATATCTTGAGCTTGAGGGCGTAATGTTCCCAGCGTTCGAGGTCGCGCGTCTGATAAAGCTGAAACAATGCGGATGAGAAGGTCTTGTCGATCCGGGCAAACTTCTTGCGGAATTTTTCAAGCTCGTCTTTCGCCTCCGGATCCTGCGCCGCAATCTCGGAAACCGCGTCGGCGAACTCCTTTTCAAGCTCGGATCTGCGCTGTTTATGCTCCTCGGGATCTCCGCTTTTTGTGAGTTCTTCCAGTTCGGTACAGAACTGCTCCAAGCGCTGCAGCGTCGCCTCGTCCATATTGTAGCCTCTCCGGTTAATTTTGCATATTCGAAACTATAAATCCATTTATGAGATTTTCCAAGGGATAAATTTGATTTTTCGGCAAAAAAGTGTATATTTCCCAATCTCCGCAAGCGGATTGACGGTCGACGCCGTGGGTGCACAACCTCCGGATGAGACTCCGCGGCACCGGGGAACGTGGCGCACGGTTTTCGTGCGGCGCGATTTACAGACAGCAAGCAAGGAGGCAATGAAATGACTCAGAGCACTCAAAAATTCAAGACCGAGGTCAAGCAGCTGCTCGACCTCATGATCCATTCCCTTTATTCCAATCGCGACATCTTTCTGCGCGAGCTGATCGCCAACGCCGCCGACGCGATCGACAAGGCGCGGTTCGAAAGCCTGACCAAACCGGAGCTTTCCCGCGACTGGCATATCCGCCTTTCGGTCGACAAGGCCGCCAAGACCATCACCGTCGGCGACAACGGCATCGGCATGAGCCGCGAGGAGATTGCCGACAATATCGGAACCATCGCCAAAAGCGGCACCCGCGCCTTTACCGAGGCGGTCAAGAAGGCCGGCAAGAACGCCGACCTTCCGGAAGAGCTGATCGGCCAGTTCGGCGTCGGTTTCTACTCCGCCTTCATGGTCGCATCGGAAATCGAGATCGTCTCCAAAAAAGACGGCGAACCCGCCGTACGCTGGTCCAGCACCGGGGACGACTCCTATACTCTGGACGACGCCGAGCGCGCCGAAGACGGCACCGACGTCATCATGCACATCAAGGACGATGCCGCCGAATATCTCGACACCTGGCGCATCTCCGGCATTGTGCGCAAATATTCCGATTATATCGCCTACCCGATCCATATGGACCAGGAGTCCACCGACAAGGACGGCAAGACCACCGTCGAGGACAAGGTTCTCAACTCCCAGAAGGCGATCTGGCTGCGCGATCCCGCCACCGTCACCGAGGACGAGCACCAGGGATTTTTCGCCCACCTTTCCACGGGCGGCAAATTCTGGAAGGCGATCCCGATGACCGCCGAAGGCACCAACGAATTCAAGGCCCTGCTCTATCTGCCGCAGGAGATGCCGTTCAACTTCTTCATGCCGGACTTCCAGAAAAAAGGCCTTCAGCTTTACGTCAAGCGGGTGTTCATCACCGACGAGTGCGACAAGCTGATCCCGGACTACCTCCAGTTCGTCAAAGGCGTGGTGGACTCCAGCGACCTGCCGCTCAACGTCTCGCGTGAAATCCTTCAGGAGAATCCGCTGCTGCCGCGCATCCGCAAGGCGGTCACCTCCAAGGTGCTTTCCGAACTCAAGAAGCTGATCGAAAACGAACGCGAAAACTACGAGAAGTTCTTCAAGTCCTTCGGCAAAATACTGAAGATCGGCATGTATAACGACTTCGAAAACATCGCCCGGATTCAGGACCTGGCCATGTACGAGTCGATGAACTCCGCTTCCGGCAAACTCATCACGCTCAAGGAATACCTCGCGGCGATGCCGGAAGGCCAGGAGGACATCTATTTCATCACCGCCGATAGCCGCGCCAAGGCGGCCGCCTCCCCCACCCTGGAGGTCTACCGCAAAAAAGGCTACGACGTGCTGTTCATGTACGACCCGATCGACGAATGGATCATGCAGACCATGATGCAGTACAACAAAAAGAACTTCAAGTCGGTCAGCAAGGGCGAGCTGGAACTTGACGAGGCCAGCAGGAAGAGCCTGGACGAGGCGGTTGACAAAGCAAAAAGTGATTATGCGGAGCTTCTGAAATTCATCCAGACCGAGCTGGAAGGCAAGGTCTCCGAGGTGCGTTTCAGCGGGCGTCTGACCGACAGCCCGTGCTGTCTGGTCGCCTCGGAATACGGGCTGAATTCCCGCATGGAGAGGATACTGAAGTCGATGGATCAGGCGGTCCCGGAGACCGGCGGGCGCATCATGGAGCTGAATCCCGGCCATCCGCTGATCGCGGCGCTGGACAAGCAGCTCAAGGCCGATCCGGCTTCGCTGACCTTGAAGGACGATGTGAAGCTCCTGTACGACCAGGCCGTTCTGGCCGAGGGCGGCGAGCTTCCTGATGTGGCCGATTTCGCACGCCGCCTTTCGGAACTGATGGTGCGCGCGAATTGACGATATAAAAGCGGAGAGATGGTCGAGTGGTTTAAGGCAGCGGTCTTGAAAACCGCCGAAGGGCAACCTTCCGTGGGTTCGAATCCCACTCTCTCCGCCATTTATTACCAATCATTTATAAATTTGATATTCCCATAAGCGATTGCATATATGAGCCTAATTTGTGTCCATTTTTCTCGGGTTTTTGTAATGATAATATGAGCTTAATTGATGAATATTGATAAAAACATTGCCGAATGAGAGATTATTCAACCACTACAATTTGCATTGGCATTGCAATGTCATCAATGGGCGTTTATATTGTTCGTTATCGCGCAACATAGAGGGAAACATGGATAAGTTGAAACTAATAATGGCGATGGCTTGTGTGGCAATATCTTTTATTATTTATGCTGGCAATAGAGAAGAGCGCCCCCCCTACGTAATGTACGAGCACACACGCGGTGACGCTGAGATGTACTCTACTCTGTACACTGGATATGGCGCGATTGGTGTTTATGAACTGATGCCGGAGCGATGCGTTTTTAATACTATACAGCTACGCTTTTACACATCGGCGGCGGTGGACATCAGCTATTGGATAGTTGAACGCGATTCGATAGCTTCATTCAACGTGCTGGAAGTTCCCATATTGGCAAGCGGCACCATCCCCGCCTCGGACGCTCCGTTGTCCCCTGGGCTGTTTACGCTTCGATTGCCGTCACCTGTTGTGGCGGAGAAAGGCAAATACCTTGTAGTGGTTCTGCGATGTCCCGGCGCGGAAGCCAAACTAGCATATTTTTCTGCGCAATCGACGGCTGCTCCGTTTCGGCATACCCTGTTTTTCGCGTGGAACTCGACATGGAACGGTACCATATATGAAGCGACCCCCACAACCTATTATTCAACCACATTAAAATTGTTGTATGAGTCTGATGAGGTACGCAAGCGTAATGGCATCGGGGCGGTCGTGCCGCCGGAAATCTATGCGGTAGTCGGCAGAGAATGCAACGTATATCTTGATAACATTTTTGCGGATTCGTATAAACAATATGGAGTTGATGTGACCTGTGCGGTCGGCAAGCAGCAAAATGAGCGCTATACGATAATTCCAACGACCTCCGGTACCTCTGCCTGGTCGATGACGGTACACAACCAAGCGGCTCGCACGGTCATTGATTATGCGACCAGCTCACTCGTAGTCGCTACCGCCGATGCGGGTTCCGGCACAACCCCCAAAGTATTGGTTATCGGGGATAGTCTGGTCGCTGCCGGGGTGATTACTTCAACCCTGCTTGACATCGCCGGAAGCGATGTTATGGGGGTTACTCTGATCGGTACGCAGGGAACGGCTCCTAACCTGCACGAGGGGCGTGGCGGTTGGGATATTAAATCCTACTGCACGGCAACTGCCGGTAATCCCTTTTGGATCTCCGGCACGGTCGATTTCCCCGGCTATTTGTCCGCAAACTCTCTTGTCACGCCGGACTGGGTGTTTATTGAACTTGGCACAAATTCGGTTGGCGGCTATGTGACTGACGAAGATATGATCGCCGCCATGCCTGCGCTTATCGGTTATTATGAAACACTGATTGCGTCGATTCAGGCGGCTGGAGCGATCAATGTCGGTATCATGTTGCCGCCGCCGCCCTCCACCGATCAGGACGCTTTTGGAACCTCGTATGGATGTGGATTCAATCAATTTCAATTCAAGCGAAATATCGCGTTGTATAACCGTGCGATGCTTGATCACTTCAAGGGTGTTACCGGTGTTTATGTGCTCTCCTCGAACGTATCGCTCGACACCATCAACAACATGCAACGGGCGATGGCAACGTCAGTCAATAGCCGCAACAGTACGGTTACGGTCGTCAGGCAAAATAACGGGGTACATCCCGCCGATACGGGCTACCAGCAGATCGGCGATGCATTATGGGCTTTCTTAAAATGCAAGGCAGATCATTAAAGGCAGATCATTAGAAGAAATAATTGTCCATGAAGATACAATTTCTTACTCTTGACACTCTGAATTTAACCATGCAGGATGTGCCAAACGACTCGACAATATTTGATTTGCTTGCTCCAATAATTCTGATGGTGCGGGATATGTTCAACCCTGTTTTGCTATAAAAATAGATTTGCTGGAGTCGTGCTCAATGTTACGCTATACAGTAAAAAAACATACGCCGTCGCAGTAAGGAACCTGTGGACGCCGGGTATCGCCGAAGTGGCGATAACGGCGTGTCGGACTTTGCCGTTCGACATGCGGGCGGAAAAGGAATCGTTACGAAAATGATGCTGGATCTATCGATGGTTTTCGGATTTAGTGTGATTGGTTTCATACTGTGCGCATTGCTTTATCTGATATTTTCCATGATCAAGCCAAGCTGGAACGACTTCATGCAACTTGCCATAATCGTTACAATATTTCCATTCGCCTACTGTCCGGAATTCGGCTTGCACTATGCGATCGTCGCGATAGCCGGATTGTCATGCATAAATATCGTCAGATATTTTCGCTATAGAAAAGCATGGACCCGATTCGTCAAAATCAAAGAGTGCATCCGGCTGGTAACACCGGTGGGCGCCTCGCTGTGTGGGATGATGATTTATTTTATAGCAGATGTTTGGGCGTCATGTTGATTCGACATAAGGAGATAATTGCACTTGCAAAACCGATACGATTACGATAAATTCGAAGCCGCTGAGTTCGTCGCCAAAATAAAATACGAAACCAGAGCAAAACGCTTGATGAACTGCATGTTGAATATGCTGATCGGCGCCTCGTGCATAGTTGTCGGATATCATGTCACTTCAGAGAGTTTTTTCTGGCTGCCAAGTTCATGTTTCAAACTGTTCGTCATCGGCATAATTTTTTTACCTCCCGTCGTCGCCTTATGGATGGCCGCAAGACTGAGCCGCACTTTTTGCAACTGGCCGGTCTGTCCGGCATGTTCGCATAAGCTTTACAAGATATCGCCGGCCGCTGCCTCTCACCGCTGTCCGTACTGCAATGCGGAAATCATAGTCGATCACCGCCTGCCGGCAGTCGGATATTCCTTGCCGGATGCGAAAAAAAGCCAGAAAGAAGATACTCCCTTGATTTCCGGCATACAAGGTCTGATAATAATGTCGGCAGTGTTCGTCGGCATAAATATTCCATCGGCGGCCACATGCAGAACTCCGGCAGACCAATTCCTTTCCCGCGTTATAATCGGTATCGGTATTGCGATCATCGCAGTCTCGCTGGCGATATTCAGCAGCGGCATGGCGGCAAGAGGGATCGCAAAGCTGCTCGGAATTCTCGGAATATTCCGTTCCCAATTCTGCCCCAACTGCGGCGGAACCCCGAAATCCCGAAGCATAGAACTGTCCGGCAACTGCCCGGACTGCGGCATCCGGCTGCTCGAAGAGTGGCCGCCCGACGAACCCGAACCGCTCGCGCCGATGATCGATTTCAGGAAACTCCGGTTCTATTGTCGTTGTTTATCTATGAGAACAGCCGCCATTTTGTCCGTCGGGCTGTTTTTTTGTTTCAGGATTGAGAAAAGGCAGTTCGGCTGGCTGGAAATTTGCATAATGGCAGGTCTTTTCTTGCTGCGCATACTGCAACCGATCATCGACAGGATGTTTCAAAAGCGGCTGGGAATCAGTCTTAAATGTCCGTATTGCGGGGAGAAAAATGAAAATCATGGCGTCGTGCTCCGCTTCGGACGCTGCACGAAATGCCGCCGGATGATCGTCTCCGGCGGCGGCGGCCGGGATTCAGACTGATTTTCTGCGCTTGTATTCCGCTCTTATGAGCATGAAGATTATTATCATGGACGCCAGATAATTCAATCCGTCGAGCCGGTGCAAATCGGCCGATATATATCCGAAGGCCGCAAGCAGCAGACATATCGACATCAAAATCCCGTACATTGCGAAAATACGCTTGCCGCCGGTTTTGGCCGGAGTCAATCCATACAACGTCATCAGCATGATATACTCGCTGAAAATCAGCATATCGGCACCATTCAAACCGGTCATTTCGCACTCCCTGTCCGTCTGCTCTTCAAAACTCTTTATACAAATATTTTATTTCATCGACCACTTCCCAGCCGGTGCCGGTCCAAAACTCCCGCGAGCCCGGATTCTGAATCGATATGAACAGAAAGCCGGTATGTATGCCGAGTTTGGCAAGTTCGGCCAGCGAACGTTCCTGCATCTGTTTCCCAACGCCGCGGCGGCGCATCTCCGGGGATACCGCCGTGTGGTATATCGACCCTCTCCGTCCGTCGTGCCCGCACATCAGCGCGCCCACCACCCTGCCCTTTTCGTCCTCCGCAACCGTACTCAATTCCGGATTGCGCTCAAGATACCTTTCGATTATCTCATGAGTATCAAATGCGCTGGAAAATCCGGCCTTGAACGCATGGCGCCACAGCGCAAGCGCCTGATCGATGTCGTAAACCGTCATGGCTCTGATAATCATTTTTCCCTTCCCTCCGATTTATATCCATAAATATATCCGCGACTTCCGGGAAATGCAACCCTCCGGCCTCAACACTGTTGAATTCGCCTGAACACCGGGGTGCACAAGGATTTTTCGATTATGTCGACTACGGGCGTTGAATTCGCGCCCGGATGGAATATATTTTTCCTACAGACAATCCGCACGTTTTCAGGGAGGGCCGTATGTTTCCGCTCAGCGATCCGATATTGACTTTCACAATCTTGGCGCTGATGATCTTCATTTCGCCCCTGCTGGCTGGACGGCTGAAGATACCCGATCTGGTATTGCTGCTGCTCGGAGGAGCGCTGCTCGGGCCCAACGGGCTGGGCGTGATCGAACGCAATTCCGCCATCACCATGTTCGGGGCGATCGGACTGCTCTACATCATGTTCATCGCCGGGCTGGAGATTGATCTCAACCGGTTCATGCGCACCAGAAACCGCAGCATCGTGTTCGGCCTGATAACCTTTTCCATCCCTGAGGGGATCGGCACCGTCGCCGGGCATTATCTGCTGGGATTCGACTGGACTACTTCTATTCTGCTGGCCAGTATGTTTGCGTCGCATACGCTGCTGGCATATCCGATCGCCAGCAGATTCGGCATCGTTCGCAGCGAACCGGTGGTGATAACGGTGGGCGGCACCATAATCACCGACACCCTGGCGCTGCTGGTGCTGGCCGTGATCGCCGATTCGGTGCGCGGAACGGCTCTTGGCGCGGGGTTCTGGCTGACGCTGGTGCTTGGAATTGGGACGCTTGTCGCCATAATTTTCCTCGGCGTGCCGTGGCTTACCCGCTGGTTTTTCAAGAATGTGACCGAAAGCGGAGGCGCGCAGTTCCTCTTTGTCATCGTAATGGTGTGCGGATGCGCATATTTGTCTCACTTTGCCAAAATGGAGCCGATCATCGGGGCGTTCCTGATGGGCGCGGTGTTCAACCGGCTGATTCCGGAGCAAAGCGCCTTGATGAACCGGCTTGTGTTTGTCGGGAACACCCTGTTCATCCCATTCTTTCTGATTTCGGTGGGAATGCTGGTGAATCCGAGGGTTATGGTCGCGTCCCCGCGCAGCTGGCTGGTCACGGCGGTGATGGTGATATGCGTGATCGGCACCAAGTATGCCGCCGCCCGGCTGACGCGTAAGATATTCGGCTACGGCGCGGCGGCCGGAAACGTCATCTTCGGGCTTAGCGTGGTTCAGGCCGCCGCAACGCTTGCCGCGGTGATCGTGGGATATAATCTCAGGATTTTCGATGAAACCGTTCTGAACGGCGCCGTTGCGATGATTCTGGTCACATGCCCGCTGGGCGCGTGGATGGTCGACCGCTACGGTCGCGGGCTGGCCGGTCAGGAGCCGGTTCAGCGCGAACTGGCGCCCACCGAGCAGCGTCTGATGGTTTCGATCGCGAATCCCGCCACCGCGCTGCGGCTGCTGAACCTCGCCTTTCTGATCCGCGACCGCAACCGGCACGGAAGCATCTGCCCGGTGAACATCGTCTGCGATCAGGACAATACCGACGAAGCCGTCGCCGGAGGCGAAAAACTGTTGACCGCGTGCCTGGCGGAAAGCGCATCTGCCGGTATGGAGATTTCCCCGTCGGTCCGATTTGACCTGAACCCCTCCGACGGAATGATCAGGACGGCAAAGGAATTGCGCGCAACGCAGCTTATTGCCGGATTGAGCCAGAAGCAGCAGCTTGAGGCACACCTGTTCGGAACGGTTTCGGAGAATCTCCTGGAATCATGTCCCTCCAGACTGCTGTTCTGCCGGCTGGTCCGCCCGCTGAACATAACCAAGCGGATACTGATCCCGTTTCCGGCGCTGTCGGAAAGACGCACCGATCTCGCGGCATTGCTTCATGACGCAAAGCATCTGGCGAAACAGATCGGCGCCATGCTGCAGATATATATGATCTCCGAAGGCGGCGCCAAACTGAAACATGCGATCGACACCGCGAAGCCGACATGCCCGACAGCGGTGGTCGAGGCTAAGACCTGGAGCGCGGTGCAATCCATGCTGCTGGGCGACATTACCGAGGATGACCTGGTGTTGATACCGGGAGAACGCCATGCCGGCATATTCTGGACTCCGGCGCTGGCGAGGTTGCAGGAGATTGTCTTCAACCGGTTTCCGGAAATAAATCTGCTCTGCGCATATCCGAGGGTGCCGTCCCACAACGAGGCGGGCTTGTATCAGCCGCATTCCTCCCGCGCCAAACCCGCGATGATCCCGGTGGACATCCCGGGAGAGACCACCTGCCAAAACGGATTGAGGCTGATGGCCGAGGACGCGTTTTCATATGACGAAACCGTATTGCGAGACGTGATCGCGCTACTGTTAAAAGCGGCGGACGCCTATCCGCTGGAACTGGCGGCGGGCGTGGTTCTGGTGCACGCCCATTGCGACAGCATCAGTTCCCCGGTGATCATCGTCGGGCGGACCGGCCGGGATTGGCGGTTTCGCAATTTGAACGGGGAATACCGTGTGATCGTCGTCCTTCTGAGTCCGGCGCTGGCGCCGCCCGAGCAGCATCTAAAGATACTGGCCGACCTGGCGCGGACGTTCCTAGACCGGAACCTGCTGCTGCAAGTGCAATCCTCCGGTTCGGCGGAAGAAATCGTCCGCCTGTTGTCGAAGCGATAGTAACGACCAGCTTTCAACGTCCTCAACCATTGATCCGGCCTCCGCAATCGTGTTCCGGGGCACAAAAAACCCTTCCGGGCCGTTGGGCCGGAAGGGTTGAAATGTCCGGTTGAATCGACCTATTTCAGGATCAATTTACCGAAGTAGCCGGGCAGATGGAACTTGAATCCGTTCTTGCCCCACGACTGCACCTTTTCGGTGCGGTTTTCGACCCGGTGGAAGTTCGCCTTCCAAACCTGACCGGCCGCCGGAACCTCCGGCTTCAGGCCCTGATTGTCTTCCACCCAGTACATGTTGTCCTCTTCCTGAATCGAGCGGGTGGACCTGATACCGGGCACCGGTTTGATCAGAAGTTCGGCGTTCCAGCCGGTGGCGGTGGGTTTGACCGCCACGTCCCAGTCACCCTGCCACTGGACGCTGGTGGGAATCTCTTCGAACTTGTTACCGGCGTAGTCGAAACAGTAGTGGGCGTAGCTGGCGAGATTGTCCGGCCCGTCGGGCGTTAACTGCAGGAACACTTCCACCGCGTCGGGAGAGGCGTAGGCCGCCTCGTCATGGCGCAGTTTGCCGAGTTCCGGCAGCGGCTCGGAGGCCGGGATTTCGAAGGCGATATAAGCACCCTCGGGAGCGTACATGACTCTGGCCACGGTCGGCGCGGCGTCGGGGGTGCCGTCGGCATTTTCAAGTTTGATAATGGCAGCCTTGCCCCACTCCGCCTCGGTGATGTCGCCGTCGAGTTTGACCGGCGCGGTCGCGGCGTGGATTTCGGCCTCCGGCGCAACGTTCTTTTCAAAAGTTCTGGCCCGTTCGACCCGCTTTGCAATTCGGTCGAGACCGATCCGCAGCGGCTGGCCGTCCGGATCGCGCAGTTTCTTGACCGTTTCGAGCGCGGCCGCGAATTCGTCGGCGGTGCCGGCGAGCTTCGAGCGGTCGCCGGAGTATTCCGCGTTGTCGTAAGAAATCATGATTTCGCGCAGGCGATTGACCGGAGCCACCACCGCCTTGCCGAACAGGATTTCAAGCGCGGTGTCGTAGGAGCGCTGCGGATTGTAGGCGGCAGGGTTCCAGAGGTAGTCGCAGGTGGTCAGGAAACGCAGTGCTTCCTGATTGCGGACGGTAGTCTGAAAGAAGCAGCCGTTGAGATAGACGATGCCTTCGTTGTCCAGTTCCATGCCGGGATAGAATTTGGTTTCCCAGCGCGGAAGCGGAGAATAGAAGCCGTTGGAATTGTCGAACAGAAACACCTTCTGCCCGGAGAGCAGATCGGTGATCTTCTTGAGTTCGAAACTGTTGACCTCGGGGGAGAACACGCCCTTGCCGGTCCACACCCACATGACCTCCTTGGGGGCGTTCTTGCCCCAGTCGATCATATACTGATCCACCACCTTGCGGCCAATGCCGTGCCCGATGGAGTAAGGAGCGCCGACCATGCTGAGCTTCAGATCCGGATAGTCGGGGATCAGCGAATCGTAGAGGCGCTTCATCAGATAGCCGTGCGCCGCGCCGATCGAACCGAAGCGGTCGAGCTCTTCCTGATGGTAAGGCAGATAGCCCTTCTCGATGTCGAGCGGCGTGATGTCGTCGGCGCCGATCATGATATAGGTGGCGCCGGATTCGGCCAGACGGCGGCAGGCGTCGATAAGCTCTCCCACCTCCTGATCACTGGCGATGTTCAGCTGCTTTTCTTCCTTGTTGTTGCGGTAGACATGAATGAGCATCATGAACTCCAGCGCGCCGGCGTCGTGCATCTCTTTCATCGCCGCGAGGGTGGGTTTGATCTTCTCCCACCACTCCGGTTTGCGCCAGTTGTCCTGAAGTATCGCGGCGACGCCGCTGATCTTGTTGGCCACCGCGAACTTGTAGCCGTCGAGCGTCTCGCTGTTGAAATAGTCGCTGATGAAGCGGCTGCGCCAGACCGGGTAGTCGTCGACGTTGACAAGCCTCTGCACCGCCTTGCCGTCCGCGCCGGTCGTCAGCAGCTGGGCCAGCGAGCAGAAGCCGTACAGCACGCCGCGCGCATCCGCGCCGCCGATCGCCACCACCGTCTTGTCCGCGGACGACGAGATGATCCGGATCGAGTACCCCTGCGGCGGCAGCAGCGCCAGGTGATAATTGAACAAAGCGTCCATCTCGGGATCGGAAAGCAGCCCGGCATGGATTTCCAACGGCTTCGCGGCGGAGTTTTCACCAAGTTTTCCGAGTTCGGACAGATACAGTTCGCTCCCCATGTCAAACTGGGCTTCCCCGTTTACGGAATGAAAAACCACGGTGGTTTTGCTCTGGGCAGCCGGCTGGTCGACCGGTTCCGACAGGATTTTCTGCGGTTCCGGATATATCCTTCCGATCGGCGCGGCGGAGGCCGCGAACCCGAACAGGAGCGCGGCACAACATGTTGCGAGAGTCTTCATTTCCATCCTTCTATAATGGTTTCTTATTGGACTCGGGAGCCGGAATACACGGCAGCCGCCGTCGCCGCCCCCCGCGGCTTTCAACTTTGTTTACATTATATGCGGAACGCACATTATGAAAGCGTAAAAAAATGATTTGTAAGGTATTTTTGTGCTAAACGCCGGATTCGGCGGCGATTTCCGCGAAAAACCGCCGGGAAGCCGACAGACGACGGCGGTTCGACGGTCAGATGCCGCCATCTTCGACGTTTCCGGTATTGTCCCGGAAATCGCCGGGAGGACAGCCGCAGCTGCGGCGGAAAACCTTGCAGAAATAGCTCACATCGCCGAACCCGCATTTGAATGCGACCTCCTTTATGGTGGATTTGCTCATCTGCAGCAGCATGACCGCCTTGCGGATTTTGAGGTCGAGGATGAATTCGTGCGGAGAGTAACCGGACGCCTCCAGAAAACGCCGCGAAAAATGCGAACGGCTGCAACCGGTAAGTCCGGCCAGCTCATCCACCGTTATCGTGCGTGAAATGTTCTGGAGGCAGTACTCCTGCACCGTTTTTACCAGCGCGCGGTCTCGGGTGACGCCGGGGCCGGCCGCCGACGAACACATGGCCATCATGAAACTGTAGGCGGCGGCGCTGGACTTGTAGGCGTCGTCGATCTGCTTGTTGCGGCAGCCGTGAAGAATTTCCCACGCGGCGTCCACCACCGCGGAGTCGAGGGCGAATTCACAGATCGGTCCGTTGCGGCGGCGGAACTCGCAGAACAGCCGCAGCATTTCGGAGCCGCCAAGGGTAACGTAAAGAAATTCCCAGTGGGCGGAGTGTTCCGGCAGAAAATAGCAGTGCTCCTCCGGCACGGTCAGCAGCATGGCCACGCCCGGCGGCACCGGATGGAGGATGCCGCCGATGCGCACCGCGCCCTCGCCGCTGAGGGTGTACTGCCAGATGGTGACCTCTTCGCGGCCGCGGTGCATGCCGTCCCACAGGTAGCTGTGATGATTTACATCGGCGTGGCCGCAATGCAGCAGCGTGGCGCGAAGCCGTTCCGGGCAGTCTGGAAAGATCATGTTGTTGTATTCGTCCACACAAACCCCCTTTTTCATTAGAATATAACCCGGCCGGGAGCACTTGTCAAGAAGCCGGCGGGTGAAAATGAACCTTACTGCGGCGGCCGCCGCGCTTCCGGCGATTTTGTTATGACGCCATGAAAAATACCGGTTTTGGCGTTGCCGTGATTTGAATTGTCCGCCCGCCGGTATATGTTAAGCTACGCCGGAAAAACGCGACATACGCCACGAAAGGCCCGCATGAAGTTCACGATCTCAAATGCCGAAAAGACCGACCTGTGCCGCCGGGCACCGGAATTCACCGAAGCCGTCAGCCGCATCGAACTTGAAGAGTTCGAATGCAACGGCGATCTTTTCCTTGCACTGGTGCAGAGCGTGGTCTATCAGCAGCTTTCAGCCCGCGTCGCCGACGCCATATACGGCCGGGTGGAACGCCTGCTTACGGCGGTCACCCCTGAGGCGATCGCCATGGCGGATCCCGACGGGCTGCGCGCCTGCGGGCTGTCCGCCCGCAAAGCCGGTTACCTGAAAGGCATTGCCGAAGCCGCCATTTCCGGAGAAATCGACTTCGCGAAACTGCCCGGTATGTCGGACTCCGAAGCGGCGGCCGAGCTGGTGAAGCTGAAGGGCGTAGGGTCGTGGACGGCGGAGATGCTGCTGATATTTTCGCTCGGCCGCAAAGACGTTCTCAGCTGCAAGGACCTGGGCGTCCGGCGCGGGCTGATGACGCTGCACCGGCTGGACGATCTGCCGGAAGCGGAGTTCGAATTTTACCGCCGGCGTTATTCGCCGCACGGCACTCTCGCGTCGCTCTATCTGTGGAGAATCGCCGACGGCGCGCTGGCCGACTGAAAAGAACATTCGGAGATTCCGGACTTGACAGCTCCGCCGGAAGCGGTTATTGTAAATCATCACCCAAAACAGGGAGGTCCCGAGATGTTCAGGAACCGATTCAATTATGGCTTTTTCTGGCTGCTGCTGATGTTCCTTGTTTTTCTGATGCCGGGAAAGTCCATCGCTTTCGGGCTTATCGCGGGGCTGCCGCCACTCATGGTGCTGGAATATCTGGGCGTCGATCTCCGGCAGTTCAACGAGAACACCGTCGCCATGCTGTCGCTGCTGCTCGTCATCTGCGGAACTTTCGTTTATATGATGTCGTATCTTATGGACAGATCGAGGAGCTGGCGCGGCTTCGCCGTGCTGCTGGCGGCCGGAATCGCCGCCGGGGCGCTGGCGCTGACCTCGATGGCCTGCGACTATGAAAGCTGGCGGCGGCTGCCGGAAGTGTCCGCCTCCGAGGACCACTTCAATGTAATATACACCCGGGAGGATTATCACAGGGAATTTCTGATTCCGGCCGCCTTTGCGGGCGGAGCAGCCGGGTTGTACGCGGCCGCGTTGCTTGGCGGAACGGCCGCCGTCGGCATGATTACCTGGAAACGCCGCGAAACAAAGGAGACAGTCCCCGCCGACGAATCCGAAGACGACCGAAAGGAGCTGTTATGAACATCCCCTCCACCGCCCGTTACGAATTTTTCAGCGCCAGGGAAACCATGGCGCGCTCCTGGCTGCTGGACCAGCTGCTGATCCAAGCCCGCGGACTGGCCGGCAACCTCGACCGGGTATGGCCGGACGTTAAGGACAGCAAATGGATCGGCGGCAGCCGCGAAGGCTGGGAACGCGTCCCGTACTGGCTTGACGGCTTCATCCCCCTCGCCTGGCTGCTGCGCGACTCCAACCTGATCACCCGCGCCGAGAAATATGTGAACGCGATCGTCTCCGCCCAGCAGCCCGACGGCTGGATATGCCCCTGCCCGGACTCCGGGCGCGCCGAATACGACGTATGGGCGGTCATGCTTATCTGCAAAGTCCTGATGCTTCATCACGACTGCTCCGGCAGCCCACGGTCGGCCGATGCCGCCCGCCGCGCGCTGTTCCAGCTCAACGGCCACCTCGACGCCCATCCGCTTTTCGCATGGGGGAAATCCCGCTGGTTCGAAGCCCTGATCCCGATTCATCGCCTGTATTCCATGAATCCGGAGCCATGGCTGCTGGAGCTTGCCGAAAAACTGGAGCGTCAGGGTACGGACTACAAGGCGCTTTTTTCGGAGTCATGGCCGTATTCCGAACCGCAGCACGAGTGGAAGTTCGATTCGCATGTGGTGAACATGGCGATGGCGCTCAAGGCCGGAGTGCTTGCCGACGTCTTTGCCGGCGCCTCGGAATCCTCCGGATTTTCCGAGAAGATGCTCGCCATGCTGATGAAACACCACGGCACCGCCGCCGGGCACTTCAACGGCGACGAATGCCTTTCCGGCACCAGCCCGATCCAGGGAGCGGAACTGTGCTCAATCGCCGAGGCGATGTTCTCGTTCGAGGTGAATTTCGCAATGTACGGCGACCCGGCATGGCTCGACCGGCTTGAAGACCTGGCTTTCAACTCATTCCCCGCCACGATCACGCCCGACATGTGGGCCCATCAGTACGACCAGCAGGTAAACCAGATCGGTTGCGCGGTGGAGCCGGAAGCGATCTGGAGCACCAACAGTCCCGACGCGCATATTTTCGGGCTGGAACCCAACTTCGGCTGCTGCACCGCCAACATGGGACAGGCGTTTCCCAAGCTGGCGCTCTCGGCCTTCATGCGCGCGCCGGACGGCATCCTCTCCGCGGTGCCGGTACCGTCGTCGGTCAAAACCCGGATCGGCAACGCCGAAGTCGAGATCGCGCTGCATACCATGTATCCGTTCCGCGACACATTGCGCTACAGTTTCCGCGCCTCGGAGCCGGTGAGATTCGTGTTCCATGTGCGTATTCCGAAATGCGCCGCGTCGGCCGAAGTGGACGGCGCGCCCGCCGAACCAGGCTCAATCGTCCGGATCGAACGGGAATGGAGCACCGGAAGCGCGGTCAACGTGCAGCTGCGATTCGAGCCGGAGTTCGTCGAACGCCCGAGCGGGATGTATGTGCTGCGCCGCGGCCCCCTGCTGTACGCGCTGCCGATCGATTCCGAATGCAACCGGCTGGAGTACGAACGCGACGGCGTTGAACGCAAATATCCCTACTGCGATTACGAGATGCTGCCGGCCTCCGACTGGAACTACGCCTTCGCCGGAAAACCGGAATCGCCGGTGACGCACAACGATTTCAAGCAGCCGTTCAACCCGTCATCGCCCCCGGTGGAACTGCGGTGCGAAATGGTTAAGATACCTTGGGGGATCAATCCCGGGTCGCTTGCCATCTGCGCGGAAAAACCGGATGCGCTGACGCCGCTCGGCCCGCCGGAAGAAAAACGCCTGATACCTTACGGCTGCACCATGCTGCGCATGACTGAAATGCCGCTACTGCCGTTTTGACAACCGGAAAACATGGAGATGTGCAAATGCCTGCTGAAAACAAAAGCGTTCTGCTGGTGATCGACCCGCAGATGGACTATTTCCCCGGCGGCAAATTCCCGCTGTGGGATATGTACCGGATTCTGGAAAACATCGTGTCGGCCATCCGCGAATGCCGCGAACGCGGCATCCCGGTGGTGATAGTGCAACACGTTTCGGAATCGCCGGCCGCCGCGCTGTTCGCCAGGGAATCGCCCGGAGTGGAAATACACCCGGCCGTTCTCGAAGCCGCGCCCGGCTCGCCGGTGGTGGTCAAACACTATGCCGACAGCTTCCACCTCACCGACCTGGAGCCGGAATTGAAGAGGCTCAACTGCGGTTCGCTGCTGATCTGCGGCATGATGACCCAGAATTGCGTGACCCATACGGCAATATCCAAGGCGGCGGAGAAATACGATGTGACCGTGCTGGCCGACTGCTGCTCGACCGTTTCGGAGATGATTCACAACATAGCGCTGGCCGCCTTGAAAATCCGGGTGGCGGTAAAACAGCTGGAAGACGTATTCGCGTAACGTCAGGCGTTACCGCGCGCAAATGCGTTCGGTGTAGACGTTCAGAATGAATTCCCGGCTATCGTCGTCGGCCTCCAATGCCTCGAAGCTGAACGGTTCAACCCATAGATAATAGATCAGATCGACATCTCTGCCGGACGCCTCCAGCTGCCGGCGGCGGTTTTCCCTGATTTCTTTTAGAAAGGTCAGAATGTCAGACTCCGAAAGCTCCGCAATATCCCGTTCCGTGCCGCCCATGCAAAACATGTTGGTTTTGATCTCCGCTGAAAGCCTGTCGGTGCGGTCGGTAATATAGAGTTTGGCGGATAAGACGCTTTTCTTCCTCGATTTACTTGAAAACAATTTTATCTCCCGGTACATTGATATTCACGTCAGCCAGCGGTCGAGAATCTCCTTGAGCTGACTCATGGTGACCGGCTTGGCGATATAACCGTCCATGCCGTATTCCCGGCATTTTTCCTCGTAGCCGTACACGGCGTGGGCGGTTACCGCTATGATGGGGATGTCGTGATTCAACACCTGAGTCTTGGGATCACGGATCATCCGGGTGGCATCCAGCCCGTCCATTCCCGGCATCTGGACATCCATCAGCACCAGCCTGTAGTTGTTGTCGGCAAGGCGCTGCAATACCTGAACGCCGTTGGGGACAACTTCCGCGCGCCGTCCCAGGCGCTCCAGAATGGCGATCATCACCTTCTGGTTGACAGGATTGTCCTCGGCCACAAGTATCTCCGCCGCGCCTCCGTCCGCCGGCATCGGCACGGCGGAGCCGCACGTGTTCATGCCTTCCTCGTCGCGGTTATCGCCGGTGGCTATGCGTTTCAACGCGATGAACAATTCGTGATTCCGCACCGGCTTGGAAACGACCTGGCTTACCAGCTTCGTAACCACCGGGGAAAGCAGGCTGCGCGCAATAACTCCGGCAAGCCCGACCACCGGGATGCCGGTCAGCAGTTCATGCTCGGAGGCGGAGTTCATTCCTGCCTCCTCCGGCCCCAGCATATCCAGATCGAGCACCAGCAGACGGAACGGATTGCCGTCCTCCCGGCTTCGGCGGCGCGCTTCCACGGCCGATGCGATGTCGGCGGCACCGACCACCTCCAGCCGGTGGTAACGCAGCCGCGCAATCAACTCGTCACGCGCCGCCGCATTGCCGACGGCCACCAGCACCGGGCTCAGGGCGGCACATGCCGAATCCGGTTCGAAACTGCCGGCGCCGCCGGGCTGCTTGCCCAAGGTGATGACGAAACTGAACTCGGAACCGCATCCGGGCTTGCTGTGCACGTCGATGGTGCCGCCCAGCAGCGTCACCACATTCTTCACTATGGGCAATCCCAGCCCCACACCGCCATAGCGGCGCCGGGTGGACGAGTCGGCCTGGAAAAACTTCTCGAAAATGCGCTGCTTCTGCTTCTCGTCGAAGCCGATGCCGGTATCCCGGACGAAGAACCGCAACGTGATCGTCTGCTCGTCCTCCGCCTCGCGGCCGACGCCGATGACCACCTCTCCCTTTTCAGTGAACTTGACGGCGTTCCCGGCAAGGTTCATGATTATCTGCAACAAATGCGCCGCATCGCCAACCAATCCGGCCGGGATGTCCTGCGGCACCGACGCGATCACCTCAAGCTGTTTGCCTTCGGCGGACAACGCGATGCTGCATGCCGCCTCCTCGATAAGCTTGCGAAGATCGAAAGCCTCGTCGGCACGGACCAGCTTGCCGGCCGTCGTCCGGGCGTAGTCGAGGATTTCGTTGACCAGCAGCATGAGCTGGCGGCTGCAGCTGTTGATCAATTCCAAATATTCGTTCCGTTGCGCTGGATTGACGTCGGAAGCGCGCAACAGGTCGATAAACCCGATGATGCCGTTGATCGGCGTGCGTATCTCATGGCTCATGTTGGTGAGGAATTCACTTTTGGCGCGGTTGGCGGCCTCCGCTTCCCGCTGGCTCTGGCGCAGACGGTTGGTAAGCTCGACATAGCCGGTTATATCGCTGTCCCAACCGTAGTACCCTTTGAACGTCCCGTCGTCCGCAAAAACCGGGATTCCGCAGGATGAGACGACAACTATGGATCCGTCCGCCAGCTTAACCTCGTTTTCCAGGTTGAAAAAGGCCCGCCTGGAGTCCATTATCCGCATCACCTCCGACTTAAGCGCGTCCAGCTTTTCTTCCGGACAGAAATCGTACCAGCGGAACTTGCCGATCACGTCTTCCCGGGGCAAACCATAGACCGGCTTGCCGCTTGGCCTGAAATTGATGAACACGCCGTCGGCATCGCACTCCCACAGAACGGTCTTGCTTTCTTCAAGCAACTGGTCGAACCGTGTCTCTTCCTTTCCCAGTTTGACGGCGCCCTCTTCGACCATGCTTTCCAGCCGCTCACGGCGGCGATGCAGCAAATTCACGATGGTTGCGAACGCAGCGGTCAGCGCGAGACCGCAGACCAGAAACAGCCATGGTTTCCAGATGGGATAGTCATGAAGAAATGCGTTGCTTGGATGGGCGGTCAGTTCGAAAACATGCCCGAAAGCCAGTATGAAACCGGAAAAACTGTTACCAAGGTGGCAGGTGTCATCGCCGGTGCGGGCGATCAGGAGATCGGAATCGCCGTCGTATTTAAGATAGGACAGGCCCATATGGAAGTATTTAAGCTTGTTTGGGTTGAAGCCGAGCAGCGAATCCATGTCGATGAATGCGATGGACAAGCCTCTTAGCAACCGTGTATTGCCGCGGGTGAACACCGGATAGAATATGGCCAATTCCCGAATACTGCCACCGCCATGCAGTCCGGCTCCGACCGCAATGCCGGCGGTTTCCAGTTTGGTGCGAATCGCCTCGAATATGGCGTCGAGATAGCCGCGGTCGCTGCCCATGTCAAATCCCAGCGGCGGGCCGTTCCCTGCGTCAGGGCTGCAAAACCTTATCGGGTAATAAAAATTGCGTCCCTCGGCCGGTCGCGGCCTGCCATCCGGGCCGATCTCATAAATGCGGAAATCATGATGCAGGCGCTTGCTCTCCTCGCGCTCATAATCTGCCATTTCCGAAGCGCCGACCACATCCACCCATCCCCATAGATCGACATATGACTTGTTCTTGAGGTGTTCGGAATATGCCCGGAATTCATCTTCGGTCACATCATCGCTGGCGGCGAAAAAGTTGCCGAGACCTTCCAGTTCGTTGAAATCGGAATAACTGAGTTTCCGGGTAATGCTCTCAACCTGCGTGGCCGCCAGCTGGTCGAAGAACGATCGGCGCTGTTTCAGTTCGCTCTCATATATCTGCCAAAATATGAACGCCGACAACAATATCCCGATCGTTATCGTCACCCCCACGTCAAAAAATCTGAACCTCCCTCCGGTCTTGGTTATGCCGGGATACCCGTGCAGGCAGCGGGTTATCATGATGATTGCCGCCAGCAGGATCGTCATCACCATCCCGGGCAGCCCGGCCATGAACAACCGGTAGTTCCAGTCCGCCGCCGCCATGTCGATTCCAAACGCGCAGACCATCTTCCCGCTATGAGGATCAAAGATAGGCACTATTGCCGAAAACCATATTCCCCAGCGGTCCTCCTCCGGTCCCTCGACCACTTCCGTCCCGTTCCGTATACCGTTTTTAAGCGCCGCGGTCGCCTCGCCGTAAACGGTTCCGGGCGGAATATAATCAGGCGATCCAAACGGTTCGTTGTCCAGCAGAAACAATATCGTGCCATCGTCTTTAAGGGAGAGCAAATATATATATCGAAGCTCGGGTTCGGCCTGATGCAGCAGCTCGAATTCGTGCTTCAGGCGCAAATGCTGGGGTAGAAACCGGTCGTTTTCCTCTCCCTTGAACGGGATTACCAATTCCGGGTTGATCGTGACGGCCAGCGCCCTGGCCTTCACCAGCAGCTCGTCGCGCATGGAGTGATCCTCGCTCCTGACCGACCAGAAAGTGTAGCTTGCTCCGGCGATCAGAATAAAGATCATGGCCGCGCCGAACAGCATAGATTTGGATCGATGGCCGGAACAGCCCCTCAAAAACGCACCGAAACCCGTGAAAAATTTGCGCCCCGTGCCCATCTTTTCTTTTCCGCCTCTTGTTCGACACCCCACCGAAGCCATCCGCTTCGCCACGCTAACCTAAACATATAATAGCTCTGCTATTACGATTTTCAACATAAAGATAACTTTATTTCCGGTTTTAATCGCCTGCCGACGACAGGCGCCGGATGCCGGCACCCATTCGCACCTCCCTTTGGACAAGTTGTCGTCAAAGATGTACCAATGGGATTTGACTTCACGGCCAAACATTGTAGATTAATTATCATGATTTTTATTTTTGCCCATTGCGCGGCAACAAATATTTGGATAAAAAACCGAAAGGAGAGGCTGTCATGGAAAACAAAACCGCATTCAAGGGAACCCCGGTAAATCTGTCCGGCAAATTTGTCACTCCCGGCATGAAGGCCCCCGATTTCAGCCTCGTCGGCAACGATCTCGGCCGTTTCGCTCCGGCCTACGCCAAAGGCAAGAAACTGCTGTTGAACATATTCCCGAGCCTGGACACGCCGGTATGCTCGCTGTCGGTGCGGAAGTTCAACCAGCTTGCGGCCCAGATGAAAGATACGCTGGTGCTGTGCATTTCGAAAGACCTGCCGTTCGCGCAAAGCCGTTTCTGCGGAGCCGAGGGTATTGAGAACGTTACTACGCTTTCGGACTTTCATTACGCCTCGCACTTCGGCACCGACTACGGCGTGCTGATGACCGACGGCCCGCTGAGCGGACTTCTGGCCCGCGCCGTGGTGATCGTCGACGCGAACGGCAACATCGCCTATTCGCAACTGGTCCCCGAAATCGTCAACGAACCCGACTATGACGCCGCCATCGAAGCCCTCGCCAAGTGCTGACCGCGGCCGCCGGGCAGCCAAGCCGGACGTGAGAGCGAACAGCGCTAAAAGCCGGGACAAGTCGAAACCGGAACCGCCGAAGAACAAGCCGGCGGCTCCGGAAAAAACTTTTGCGGATATCGTGTGCGAGGAACATGCCGGAAGACTGCCGGGAAAACCGCTGGATTCCCGCCATCCGGAGGCGCTGGCCTCGCTTGATTACAACATCGAGCTGGAGATAAAGAACGCCGCGATCCGGAAACTGTTGAAGTGCTTCAATCCCGGAGACAAACTGCAATGCGTGGTCCCGTCCGGAATGCCCCGCCATTACCGCAGCACCAGCAAAAGGCGGGGCCACTGGGAGAGAAACCGCTTCTCGTTCGCCATGGCGAACGGCAGGAACATCCACTCGCTGCTCGATCCGGAAATACATTCCCGGATCTATGAATTTGCCGAACAAAATCTCCGTCTGCCGAAAAACCGGGCGCTGGCAGGCGCTCTGAACTATCTCATCATCCGGGGCGACTACACGCGTTTCGCGCTGATCTTCAACCTGGGCATGGCCGACGGCGCCATCGTGCGCAATCTTAAATTTTTCGCCGAGACCATGCGCAAGGAGTTCCCCGGAATATTCAGCTGCTTCATGTATCTCGATGAAACCCGGTCAGACTATTATCTGGAGCGTGAACGCCCGGACAAAAAAGTGGCATTCAAAAAGATATTCGGCCCAGAACTGCTGGATGTAAGAATCGACGGTAAAAAACTGCTCTATCCGATCACCGCGTTTTCGCAGATCAATCTTTCCATGCTCGAAACATTCATCCACACGGCGCTGGGGCTGCTGGATCCGCAGAAGACGGACACCCTGATCGATCTGTACTGCGGGTACGGACTGTTCGGAATTTCCGGCGCGGAGCGCTGCCGCGGCGTGCTGGGCATCGACTATGCCGGAGAGGCGGTTCAGAGCGCGGCCAAGATTGCGGAACATCTGTATCCCGGCAAACCGGTCCGCTTTGTCAGCGGCTCGATCACGCCGGAGCTGCTGCGCGGCAAACTGCCGCCGCCGGCGGCCACCGACAGGATACTGCTGGATCCGCCGCGGTCCGGCTGCATTCCCGGCGTTATAGAAACGCTGGCCGCCCGCAAAACCGGCCGGATACTGCACATTTTCTGCGGTACCGACACCATGAGAAAAGAGCTCGGCATCTGGCTGGCCAACGGCTGGAGCATTGAAAAAATAGTTCCGCTCGACCTCTTTCCCGGCACCATGAATCTGGAAACGCTGGTGCTGCTGAAAAAACCGGACCGGTAGGCAACATAGTTCAACACTCTTGAGATATTACTCTAAAACATTATGAGCACACACCTTAAAAAATATTTTTGGGAAGAATGCGCAAGATTAATGTTGCTAAATTTTTACGAAAGTGAGTTCCTAAATTTAGAGAACGGCGATAGGCCAGACTTATCTAATGCCCTATGGGGTATCGAAGTTACTGAGGCATTAACTACGGAAGAAGGACGCATTCGCAATCTATCCAGTAATGTCATGGGAAAGTCATACCATGATATTTCATGTCAAGAACATCGTAAATTGAAAGAGTATAACATAAAGACCCATGAACTAGATGGCAAAGTTGCAGGATTTATTTGGCCACCACAGTTTATAAATGATGAAAAAATTACGAATTCATTTATAAAAAAAATAGAACTATTGAACAATGGCAACTATAGTTTGAAAAAATATTACGGCCTCTTTATTTTTGCGCCCATGGAATGCTTTGGAAAAAATGAAGTCACTCATATGATGGATAAATTCAATAAACTTCAAGAAGAATATGAACTAAAATTTTCACGCGTTTTTATAAGTTGTATGTTCACCCGTTTTTGGAATTGTAACTTGACGACAGAAACATGCTTACATGTTGATTTGCGTCAATATGCTAAAATTCTCACGGACATAATAATTCCTCAGTCCGAAGAATATTGCCATATTCGTGACAGCCGCTAATACGCAATTTTCTTTCCATCACAAAAGTGAATTGAAAATAATTTCTCTTCCCAGTTTTAAAATCTTAGCAAACATAATTCAAAATGACAATGTAGGCTAAGCTAAGAATCACGCGGGGCGGCGGCTTTTGCCCGGGCGGGTGCTTTCCATTTTCGCATCGGCATAAAGCAGATAGTGCTCGCAGCAGAGCCGCCCGTGAAACGGCAGCGGCGGGAGCCAAACTTTCCGGCGCTCCCATGCCTCGATCTCGGCGGCGGCCAGCGGCGACTCGCTGCGACCGTCCTCCGACTCGCGGCGGAAACGCAACTTCATGTCGTGCACCGGCTTGCCTTCCACCTCCAGAAACCGGTTGCCGCCCAGAATCTCGAGATCGTAATATGACGCGCGGCGGCTGAACGCGGTCTGGTCGAAAAGCACAAAGGCGCTGGCCGTCATGCCGTCGATGTAATTCCATGCCCGGTCGAGGAAAGTGAAGGTCTGGTCGAGCCGGGCGGGCGTGGAGCCCGGCGCGCCGAAAATCATCATCAGAAGATTGGAAATTCCTTCCACGGAAGCGTTTCTGATCACCTCCAGCGAGGAGTCCGCCCGCGTACCTTTGTTCATAATGTCGAGCATTTCCTGAGAACCGCTCTCCATCCCCCAGCTTATCCAGCAGCATCCGGCGCGAGCCGCCTTGTGAAGCAATCCCGGAGTGTATTCGGCGGTGGTTCGCGCCATTATCTGAAAGCGGCAGTCAAGCCCCAGCTCCAGAATGGCATTGCTGAGTTCGTCGAGATATACCGGGTCGACATATTGATCGACCACATAGAAATGACGGCACCTGTAACGGTTCCACCGCTCCTGCATTTCCAGCGCCACCGCCATCGCCGGGCGCTGCCGGTAACGGCCGAACGAATTGTTGTGGACGCAGAAACGGCATCGCCGCCACTTGCAGCCGCGACAGCCGTAGATGGGCATGACCGGAACCGGATTGAAATAGCCGCCGCCGGCAAGCTGGGAAAAGTCGGGCGGGGACAGCAGGGACAGGTTTTCCGGAATCACCGATTTGCCGGAAAAGGCGATGCCGCCGCCGCTGCGGTGGAAGCATCCGGGAATTTCCGCCGGAGCACGGCCGTCGAGCAGCATTTCGAACGGCACCTCGCCCTCCCCGGTCAGAACGGCTTCGACAAACGGAGCCGCTTCGAGAAGCTCAACCGGCGACAGCGCGCTCATGGCCGCCCCGCCGATGACGACCCTGCAGCCGGAACGAAGTTCGCGCACAAGGTATTTCGCCTGTGCCAGAATGAAAGGAAGCTGGTCCAGATACATGGCGGAAAAAGCGACAATCCCGGGAGTGGTCCGGGCGATCCGTGCCGACTGTCTGGACAACAGCGCCTCCAGCCCCTCGCCGAGCCCCTCCCCGGCCAGATAATGCCGGGCCCGAGCTTCAAGCATGTCGATCCGCCTCCGGGCGTCCGCCATATGCCCCCATTTCGCGGCATATTCCTGCGGATTAAGAAATGTGGTAAGCGGTCCGCGGGCGAAATCGCGCATTGTCCACAGCGCGGGATTTGAATCGCAAAGAGAGTTCCAGAGCTCGAGGTTGGCGTCAAAAAGGTCCAGCGGCACATTTTTACGCGCGGCGACGGCGGCCAGACAGGCTATGCCCAGCGGCATATAAGTCGGCCCGGTACGCGGCGGAAACACCAGAGAGATACGCATGACGTTTTTTTGACCTGAAATAGTTTTGTACAAGCGGTCGCCCGCCGTCGGCACCAGTTTCTTTCCTGAAAATTTGGCATATAATATATATCGCAATATCCGGAAATCCAGTCGGAATCCATTGCCGCCGATGGAAAAAACGCAAGATATTCCGCGATTGCATTTATATGATCTTCAGTGATCGGATCGCCCGCAATTTCAAAATAGCTACTCAACTTCTCCGGCAGCCCCGGCGGTCAAGCGCAGCACAACCCCGTCCACATCATATCAGGCAGGATGATAATGAAAGTCACAATCCTGCGACCGATATTATATGATAATCGGCTTAAGGCTAATGCGGCGGCCCAAACCATATTTTCACAATGACGGGTTGCAATATTCCGTGTCCGGCACGAATGGTGAAATAGTCTCAAAATATTGTTATTTTTTACTTGTAAAATTCGGTACGCGGGTTATATATTGTTTCTATATTACAGATGATTAAACGATTTTTAATTGCCGGGGGGATTATATGGCGAATTACAGCGGAGTGGTGGTTTCTTCGGGCGGGTTGGTTGTCTCGTCCGGAGAGTCGGCGGCGTTCACCGAGGTGCTCAGATGGGGCAGCATGTATGTTTCAGGAGGTTATGCCGAAGGAACGATGATCTGTCCGGACGGCATCGAGTTTGTCGACAGCGGCGGCGTGGATTCCGGAGCGGCGATCTCCGGATACTACTATCTGGAAAACGGAATGTACGCCTATGCGAAGCAGCAGCTTTACTATGGCGGCAGCGCGATCGGCGCAACCCTGGGTGTCTGCGGCAGGCAGGAAGTCTACTGGGATGGTTTCGCGTCCGATACCCTCGTGCAGGGGCTGGGCTACCAGGTCATATACTGCAACGGCGTCGCTCGCGGAACGGTTGCCAGCGGATATAGCGTCAATTACAACGGCAACAACTATGGATACGTGGCGCGGATTCTGGTTTCCAGCGGCGGCATCGCATCGGATTCGGTGCTTATGAATATCTGCCGTATCGTGGTTTATCAGGGCGGCAGCGCGGTCAATACCTTTATCAGCAGCGGCGTGATGTCCGCATATGGAACCGTTGACGCCACCACGGTGGGTGGGCTTCAATTCATCATGAGCGGCGGCGTGGCGCGAAACACCCGGCTTATCGGCACGGGATATCAGGAAATATATTACGGCGGTGTGGCGGAAGACACCACGATACTGCAGGGCTATCAGTATGTGCTTGGCGGAAAGGCGGTGCGTACGGTTTTGTCGGGCGGCGGCCAGGCGGTAATTGACGGCACGGTTGAATCCACCCGCATCATCCACGGCTACCAGCGGCTTGAAAGCGCCATGGCTAACAATACGATTATCGAATCGGCGGCGAGGCAATATGTCAATAAATTCGGCGCCGCGTTCAAGACGGTTGTCATGTCCGGCGGCAGTCAGATTGTCAGCGGCGACGGCTATGCGTGGAAAAGTTTCATTTCGGCCGGAGGATACCAGATTGTATATGGTGGCGGTATGGTGGCGGACACCTATATCGCCGCCGGAGGCAAAACAACATTGTACAGCAGCGCCACCATCGCCAGCACCCTGACTTTGGCCGGCACGCTGGCGGTGCTCGGCCCTGTAACCCTGGACGGCGTTGACATGACGCTGGAATTGACAAGCCCGAACAGCACTGCCATGATAAGCGTCATGGATTATCTGTCTTCCGCAAACAGCTATACCGTGAAAAGCGACGACACCATCGCCATGGGCTCCTATCTGCTGGCCACCGGCTGCTCGGGTTTCGACGGCGTTATCACGATAATCGACGGAGGGATCGAAGTCGGTACCGTTAGCGTTGCCGAGGTGCTTCGCACGGACTTCGACCGCTGCTACATCCTGAGCGTCGGCAATGGTAGGCTGACGTTGAGCAAAGACATCATCAGACAATCCGTCATGCTGTTCTCCGGTGGAACCAAGGTATATGGCGGACCATTGATCTACGATGCCGTGCTAGAAGAACATGGCTCCGCCGACTCGATGTGCGTCTATCTGGGCGGGTCGGCCTTGAACACCTCCATAGGGTCCGGCGGCAGGCAGACGGTTTATGGCGTCGCCTCCGGGGCAACCATCACATCGGGAGGCTTAATGGAGGTATTTTCCGGCGGCCGTTCGGTTTCCGGAACCGTGAAGTCGGAAGCCGTGGCTCTGATCTCCGGTGGAGAGGCCAGAAACTTCAGAATAGAGTCCGGCGGATATCTGGTTGCCTCCTCCGGCGCCCTGCTCACGGAGACGACCGTGGCTTTCGGCGGCAGCGCCGCGTTCACATCCATGTGTTCAGCGACGAATCTTGTGGTCGAATCCGGTGGACGGGTTGATGCATTCCGTACAGTGATTTCCGGGATGTCGGTGGCTTCCGGCGGATATGTCAGCCTGAGCGCGGCAACTCTGACCGGTGATGTCAGTCTGGCCGGCACGCTTTTCTGCAGCAACACGATATATACCGACAACTGCAACATCTCGTTACGGGTTGACCGGCATACGGCCGACGACGACTTTTTCTGCAGCGCCTCGGCGTTCGACCGCGCGGATTATACAGTTGTGGTGGCGGATGGCGATCAGCCGGACGGCACTTATAAGTTGCTATCCAATATCGGTTATCATCGATTTACAATCACCATAAATACCGTTTCCGGGGATACCGTCGGAACAATGTGGTGGCCGACTGCAAGTTCCATGTTTGCGAACGACCGTCTTTACACGCTGGAGGCCGGGTCCGGCGGCTTGACGCTGACGATAGACTCCACTATTCCGATATGCATGTATAAGGATGACGTGTTGGTGGAAAGAGCGAAGTGGGCTTACAACCTCACGGTGGCAGAATCCGATTCGGTGGACAGGCTGGTGGTGTCCTCCGGCGGGATTGTGTCCGGCGTCACCATCGGCGACGGCGGTGAAATATATGCCGGGACTGGAGCAGTGATCAGCTCCACCGGCGTATATTACGGCGGCCGGTTCTATGCCAACGAATGTACGGCAGAAAGGATTGACATCTGGTCTGGCGGCGAGATGTATGCCGAATCCGGAGCGCAGATAAAAAATATCATAATATCAAAAGCAGGTAAGGCATTCGTGACCGCGCAGGCCATGGTAAACGGCGTTTCGTTCAACGGCGCAGGGGATATATGGGTTTCCTCCGGCGGAATCGTCACCGGGGCCATTCGCGCCACCATCGCCGGAAACGTCTGGATCGAAGCGGGTGGCATGGCAACCGATGCAGAATTATATGGCATACCACAGGTTACCGTTCAATCCGGTGGTGTCGTCTCGGGAACGGCAATCGGTTCCCAGACGCATGTGTATGTTAGCAGCGGAGGTGAAGTTCGCGCGATATCGCTTCTGCCTTATGGAAGCATGACGGTTTATTCCGGCGGTCTGGCGGAAGATATCGATATACGGAAAGGATACGTCTGGCTTAAGTCGGGCGCTACGGTTGCCGGTGAATTGACCATGTTTGGAATACAGACCATAGAGTTCGGTGTTGATTTTTCCGGTGCGGATATCATAGTCCAGCCTTTGTTGCCGTCTTCCACCGATGCCGCGACAGGCGACTGGAGCGTCATCTCCTCCGCCCGCAGCTACACGGTTCGATGTGACTTCTGGATGCCGCCCATTACTTATGTGTTGTCCAATATCGGCGGCGCCGGGTTCGACCGCGCAATCACCGTGATCGACAAAGGAGTAGTGCAAGGCACGGTTTCGCTGGGCGCGTCGCCGCTGGTGGTCGGACGGGACACCTACTATCTGGGGCTCACCGTTTCCGGCGGGTTGACCTTGACCAAGGAGCACGACGCTTTTCAGGTGCAGGTGTACAACAGCTCGGGGATTTTGATTGAAGATGCGACCGAGTTGATCGGTTATGTGTTCAGCTATGAAGGCGGAGCGCGCATGGATATCTATTCCGGCGGCACCGCCATAGATACCGTGATGTCCAGTTATTATGGAGGAGGTTCGCAGAATGTATACGATGGCGGCGTAGCCAGCGGCACATTGATTTACAACGGCGTTCAGAGAATCTATTCCGGCGGATATGCATTTGCGACCAGGATTTCTGGTTACCCATACGTATATTACGGAAATTGCCAATATGTTTCGGCGGGAGGTGTTGCCAGTCGTACCACGATGGTCGGCAACGGGGCAATGCAGTGTATCGACTCCGGTGCGGCCGCCTATGAAACATATATCGGAAGCGGTACGCGTCAGATAGTGTCCGAAGGCGGGCTGGCATGGAACACCGTGATCGAGTCCGGCGGGGCCAGACAAGAGGTGTCAAGGCTGGGTATGGCTCAATACACAGAGATACGCGCATCCGGAGTACAGGAGGTGGCGGGAATAGCATTTTTCACCGCCGTGAGTTCGGCTGGAACACAGTACATCCTGAACGGAGGCTCCGTGGAAGACGTCATTGTCAGTTCCGGCGGAAAACTTAGCATTGCCAGCGGCGCATCGGCGGTGAGAGTGGTGCTCGAATCCGGAGCGATGCTCAGCTATGACTTCAATGCGAAGCTCGAAGCCGTCAGCGCGGGCAAAGAGGTACGGCTGGTCAGTTCCGAAAGTTATGACTATGAAATTCGCGAGACGCAGATTGTCTCCAGCCGCTATACTTCTCTGCAGGCCGATATCATGACTGGAGGCGTGATGTCCATTGAAGGCGGCACGGCTTACGACCCGGTTGTTCACAGCAATGGAAATTTACGTGTATCTCAAGGAGGCATTGCTTATAATGTTTTGCTGGGGCCGGAGCCGGGTCATTGCTATGCCTATGCCGGAAGCGGCGGGCTGATATCCGGCATAATGGTACAAGTATACGGACATCTCAGCATAGCTTCCGGCGGAGTGGTTTATGATGCCCAAACATATGGAAGCATCAATGTGAATGGCGGTGAACTTTACAACGCCAGAGGCATGTATAATCATATTATAGCCTATCAAGGCAAACTTTACGGCACGGTTATGTGCGGCGCCATGCTGAGTGTACATTCGGCTGAAATATACAGAACTGAAGTCATAAGCTACTCGAATTTACATATTTACGGTAGCGGAATTGAATACGGCACCATATGGACAGGCGCCGGAAGTTACACAGTTTATGGGAAGTCATATGACGCCACCATCAAAACCGGCGTGCAAAATCTCTACGGCGTGTCATATTCGGCAACCTTGCTGAAGGGCGTACAGTATGTCGGCCCAAATGGCTCGGCCTATGAAACGGTAATTTCTTCCGGCGGCAATCAATGTGTCAGTTCCGGCGGCTTCACCTCGGGAACGGTTGTATATTCCGGCGGAACCCAAGTGGTTTCTTCCGGCGGTATCGCCAGCGATACGGTGGTAAAAAGCGGAGGAATTCAATCGGCTTACGGAACTGCCGACGGAATGGTGGTGGAGTATGGCGGGCAAGCTGTCGTATGCGGCTATGTCTCCGGAAACATTGTGGTGCGCGGTTGCCTGGATGCCGGCAACAGTGTCGCGTTGAGCGGAACTGCCGTTACATTGGATCTTTGCTGCCGCGGCAATGATGATGATGCGCTGGTTATCGGGACTTACGGCATGTCGAAAAATACAACATGGCAAGTGGACGTGTACCAGGCGGGCGTATTTCAGCTGGTCAGCGGTGGAACTGCGCTGTGGACGGACGCCGTGGAAATGGCGATATATCGGGAAGATGAACAGATCGGTGTTCTTTCGCGGCTGCGGCAGAGCATTGCCGTCGGCGAATTTGTTTATACACTTATAAATGACTCCGATCCGGAATCGGGAATTCTTTCTCTGAGCGTATCCGGAAATTTCAAAGAATATTCGGGCCGGATGGTCGGAAACGATGCGGAACTGTCGCTGGAGAATTCCACCGTGTCCGGACTGATTGCCGGAGCCACGCAGAATGTCGGGGGCAAGGTTGCCGGACGCATCGCGTTGATAGGTTACAACACCTGCAACATCTATGGCGGCGGCACCGATGTCAGTGTCGGCGGCAGTATTGCCCTGACGGTTTCAGGCGATTATCAGGACACCTATGCCGGGCTGATCTATGGCGGCTCTCTCGCCGCCGGCTCGGAAGTTGCAACGGGCAATATCACACTTTCAGTCGGCACGATAGCTCAGACCGCCAACATGAAGATGATCAAACGCGGCAGTACCGCCTGGCTGGTAGGCGGCGGCGGCGCGATTTCCGGTGGAACGATCTCCACCGGCGCGGTGTCCATGGAAGTGGCGGGAACCAGAACCGGCTATCTGGTCGGCGGCGCACAGGCCCAGGGAGACGGAAGCATCGCCACGGTGGCATCGACCTGCGTCACGATCAGCAATGCGTATATTTCCGGTGATATTTTCGGCGGCGGCTATGCCTACGATCATGGCGTTAGCACGGTTTCCGGCGACGCTTCGCTGCGGTTCGACACCTCGCTCGGCGAAATATCCGTGGTCGGCAACATCTATGGCGGCGGCGCCAACCCGTCACATCCGTCCCAGGGCGGCAGTTCGGTGGTGGAGGGCAATTCCCGCGTGACGTTCACGGGAAACGCCGGCAATCTTATGATAGGTTTGGTTTCCGGCGACGGCAAAGTGGAGGGGTCGGTGAAAGGAGTCAAAACCCTGAGTTTTGCGGACTTCACCGGAGAGTTTGTCGCCGTGGTCAAAAACTTCGATGAGATCCGCTTCAGCGGTACCACTTCCATGACATACGTCGGCGAGTTCACCGCTCAAACCATTGCGTTCGATCTTACCGGCCGCGATGCCGGGGAATGGTTCGCGGATGGGTTCGGTTTTACCGACGGCGGAGACAACCTGCTGAAAATCGAACTTGGCGACAGCACCGGCAGCTTCGACCTGATGACCTGCGACGATTTCGAGACGCTCGAAGGTCTGAAAGTAGAGCTTTACAAGAGCGGCCTGCTTTACGCCAGTTTCGACTACGGCGAAACTGCCAAGGGCTATACCGTGACGGAACGCAACGGATGTCTTGCCCTGCTGGCATAGGTTCGCCGACCGGTTAGGGATATGCCGATCCGGGTCATTAAAATATCGCCGCCCATGACAAGGGGCGGCGATATTTTTTATTTCACAACATCAGAAAGAAATACCCGACTTCGTGGGCACTATTGTAGATGGCGGCGAATCCTGTCTGCAATGGTCTCTCCGGCATCCGCCAATCATTTTGATGTCTTCGACTCTCAATGATTTATTTATTGTCACTGTTTTTGGAAAAACCGTAAAATAGTGGGATTTTGGTGGTTATACAATTCCCATCGCCAAAAGAAGTGAAGTCCCAACCGATAAATATAGTCATCACGCCGTCGTAACTTATATCTTCAACGGATGAATATATGTGTTCAGGCGGCCCCCCATATTCCTTGACAAACAATTCCGGATCCGGGGTGGCATATAATACCGAATAAGTGAAATCACCCCTTCCATCGATCTGCGGATATATGACATAGGATGTAGTTACATGCGTGTCAACTTGATTTTCAACAATTAGGATATCTCCTATCTGCGTTTGCTTCCAAATCATGTCAAATCCACGAGCGCTACGACCTATTGAAATTTTTCTGCCGTCTGCATTGTTTATAATACTTATCAGTCTTTTATCCGACGAATCCACATCCTCTGTTGATTGTTCGGCATCAAACATCCCGGTCGGAGATTTTAATTTAAAAAACGTGACGGGTGAAAATCCGTCATCTCCTTCTGCCCATTCATCAAACACATATGTGGATTTTTTCGCGGATGCTTGTTCCGCACATCCGACTATAAAGAAACTTATAATTGCGGATAGTATTGTAGAACGAATACACACAGAACGCTTCATTTTATTCATTGAGACTTCCCGTCTTCCATCTTTTGCAAATTATCCAGCTTGGCGGCATTGGCATCAAATGACCGAGCTTGCCCACCTATGGTGGCCAACTTTTCATCGAAGCCCGATAAATATCATGTTTTACAATGATCTATGAATTGCGGATTGTAAACTGCACCCATCTGCAAGATAGCATATATGAACATATTTTATTAATTCACCAACACTTTCCTAATTTCATAGTAAAACCCTTTATCGGTTGCATACTCCATTATCGATATTTGGGCTCTAGCATGTATGACAACGTTTCATCCACGCTGGCGGCAACGAACTCGGCCACCTTTTCCAGCTTCATCCTGTGCAGCTTCGCTTGAACCAGTTCGGCCTTCTCCAGAGCCGCTTCCCGGTCTTCCTGAGCGTGAATCGCCTTAAGCATGGCGGCGACTTCACGGACATGTTTCCAAGGACACATCGTGAACGCATTCCGATACCAGTGCACCA
>JAYFQV010000018.1:0-22719 GCA_034926605.1 Victivallaceae bacterium | reverse complement strand
GGCCGGTGCCCCGACCGCCACCGAGATGACCAACCTGACCATCTACGAGGGCGGCGTGATGTACGACGTCTCCTACTACTCGAAGATGACCGGCAAGTTCATCTACGGCAACGGCAGCAGCCAGACTTTTACGCTCAGCAGTGGCACGGTGACCGGGTATGTGCTCGGTTCCGGCATGAACCTCTGCGGCGACATCATGAAGTATTCGGTTGCTTCGGCCCGTCCGCAGCTGACCAACGTTGCTATTCTCGAGGGCGGTATTCTCGACGGATTCCGCACCGGGCGCAAGGGCGACGACACCAAGCTTTCCACCGGTACCTATACTGCCGCCGACGGCACCAAGACCAGCTGGAGCTTTGGTCAGGGTACCGCCAAGAATATGTACATCAATTCCGGCTGCTTTGTGATCCAGGGCATCAGCACCGCCGGCGCCACCGATGCCGGCGTTACCGAGAACACGACTTTGGACGGCGGTATTCTGGTGGTTGCCAACGGTTCCGTCAATACCGGAATGATTACCAGAAACAATGCTGCGTTGCAGATCTACGGCAGCGCAAACATCACCGGCGGCGTGAATCAGGATACCGGCGCGACTTTCAGCGTGGTTGGCGGCGTTGCTTCCGGCCTGCTCATTGAGAATGGCGGCTTCTATTATTCGAACGCCGGCACCGTGATCGAAGACTCGGTTGTGACCGGCAAGCGCTCGGTGGCCAGCGGCAACGCCGACTACGCGCAGAGCGTTCTTCAGATCACCTCCGGCGGCACCGCGCGTGACGTGGAACTCACCAGTGGCGCGCTGCTTATTCTGGACGGCGCGTTCAGTCTTGAGAACGTGACCATGGACGAGTCGGTGACGGTTTCCTGGAAGACCTTCAATCCAAACTTCTCTCTTGTCAATACGGTTATCAACGGTTACGAGGACGTTTCTTGGGATTCCGCGACCAAAACCCTTACCGGCTGGCTGCATAACGGTGTTGGTACCGCCAACTTCATTCCGGCTCCAGCGGATACCGTAAAATACGTCAACCTGACCATCAAGGATATCCCCTACAACACGTTGGCTCTTGATGCGAACAAGAACATTGTCGTCGATATGGACGGTGTGATTCTCGACCTCAACGGCGCGGTCAAGGGCGTGTCCGCCATCTCCGGCGCCTGGACCAACACCTGGGCCGGCAACTGGCAGGTCGGCGCCGGTTCGAAGGTCAGCAACCTTCAGATCTGGGGCGGCGACGTCGGTATTCTCTTCGATGTCAATGGCGTCACTCTCGACAATCACTACACGAAACTTGATTGCTATGTCGACTTCGAGTCGTGTACCATTACCAACCTCACCATCAAGTCGAACAACGTGGCTTATGTTGGTTCCAATGGCACCTGGGGCGCCAACTACAGTACTATCAATGGTGTCACCATGTCCACCGGTTCCTTGAGCCTGCGCAACGGCGAGATCAAGGACCTTACCGCCACCGGCGGCAAGCTGGTCATTGTCGGCAACACCGACACTTACACCAAGGGCGTGTTCAAGCTGACCGGCGACTGGAACCTATCCAACTTCAGCATCAGCTGCACCAACTCGCAGAACGACATCAATCTCGACCAGATGAACAACGCTTTGACTCTTGGCGGCGGTTGCAACATCTCGGCGAACATTGTCGGCGGCAGCAGCTCGGTACTGACCCTGAAGGGCGTCGGCAACAACATGCTCGGTTATGACGGCACCGCCGCCACCGGTGTGGACGTCGGCACAGTGGTGTTCGACACCACCGGCGTCTGGTTCAGCAACAGCAACCTGGTCGGCTTCCTCAAGAACATCACTGCCGATACTCTCACTTTCAAGTGCGGTCTTGGTCAGAACCTGTTCTATCTTGGTGAAACCGGCAGCAGCGAAGGCAGCTATACCGCAACCTTCAATTTCGAAATGAGCGGTCAGAAGTTCAGCATGAAGATCGGCGAGACCAAGTCGCTCAACGGTTTTGAGATCAAGCTGTACGAGGAATATCTTTCCGACTTTAAGGTCTATGCGGCGCGTCTCTCGGTGAAATCCACCGTGGGCGAGAGCACCGACTTCCAGTGGACGAACTCCTGGTCCAACTCCGTCGACTTCGCGCCGAAATATGTCAATAAGCTTGCAGAGACCACCTCCGGAACTATCCTGCTCGGAGCGAAATCCGAAGGCGCCGGCGGCAATGTGATCGCCAATGCGTTCGGCGGCTACATGACCGGCGGCATGGTCGATGCCACCATCAATTCCACCGCGGTGTACGGCGGCGGCAGCGGTACCGAACTTGATACCACTTGGGTCAGGGTTTCCGGCGGCAGCAAGAACACCATCTACGGCGGCGGTATCAATGACACCATCACCGACGGCACCAACGTCTACATCTCCGGCGACTCCACCACCACCACCGGAATCATCTTCGGCGGCGGCCAGGGTTCCACCATCTCCGTGGGCGAACACAACGTCTATGCGGTGAATATGGATGTGGGCGGCGGCAGACATCGCTATGTTTACGGCGGCGGCAACGGCGGCACCATCAACGGCGATATTGGCGTGTGGGTGTACGACTGCCAGGTGGCCAGCCTCTATGCCGGCGGCGGCAACAGCAACGTCAACGGCAATATCAAGACCTACTTGAACCTGCCTGCGTATCTTGGCAACAAGATGACCGGCAACTTCTACGGCGGCGCGGTGGCGGCGGTTGACGCTTCTGCCCAGACCGGTGTTGATACCACTGTTACCGGTAACGTCTCTATGACGCTTGACGCCGGCGACTATCAGGGCATCATCTTCGGCGGCAGCCGTGCGTGGGGAACCACCGCCGCAATCGGCGGCACCGTGACGGTCACCGTGAATGCCATCACTTCCACCGACAACGTGAAGATGCTGAAATACGGCAGCACGGCGTGGGTGATCGGCGGCAGCCAGATCCAGAACAACGGAACCACCGCGGCCAGCGGCACCATCGCCGGCGGCGTGGTGATGAACCTCGGCGCCTCGAACCTGGTGAACGTGGTCGGCGCCGGCCAGTCCACCGGTGTGAACTGCGTACTCGCGGTCAGCGACGTGACGATCAACATCGCTAACACCACTATCACCGACAGCGTGTTCGGCGCCGGCTATGCGGCTGAAGGCGGTGCGGTGGCGGTCGACAGCGTGACTATCAACATCACCGGCAACGAAGGCAGCAATACCACCATCGGCGGCAGTGTGTTCGCGGCCGGCAAGACGGTTGGTGCCAACGGCGGCACCGTGAGTGTCGAAGGCGACGTGATGGTGAACTTCTCCGGCGTGGCCGAGCGTATCTCGGTCGGCACCGTGAACGCTCTGGGCAAAGGCGCCTGCAGCGTGTCCGGCACCAAGTCGCTGGGCTTCACCGACATCTCCGGTACGCTGGGCGGCATGTTCGTGAACTTCGACGCAGTGATGTTCGCCGGCGACACCCAGTTGACCGGCCTGAGCAACGGCGTCGATACCGCCGAGTGGTATTTCAACGCCTGGAATCGCGCCGAAGCGATGCCGTTCGTGACCGATGCCGAGAGCTTCAACCTGGTCGGCGACGAGCGGGTGATCGGGCTGTCGTTCGCGACGACCTCGAACGTGAGCTACGACCTGATGGACGTCTCCGACGAGGAAGCCTTCGACGATGTGACCGTGAAGTTCTTTGCTCAGGATGGCACCGAGATCGGCAGCTGCGCGTTCGGCGAAACGATCGCGATCGGCACCAAGGGCTATGTGTCGCTGGACATCGACGACACCGGCATGCTGGTTGCCAGCTACACCAAGGGCCAGCTGGCCTAAGGTTCTAACTCGACCTGAAAGCTCCGGCAGTTCGCTGCCGGAGCTTTTTTTTGTTCGCATTCCGGGTGTTGCGGTTGCGATTTGGCCGCGAATGCTTGTTTATGCCGAGTTAGGGTGTATTTTATATGGGTAAGGAGGATTCAGATGAATATCGCAGACAATATACTCGAGGAAATCGGTAATACTCCGCTTGTGCGGATCGGCAAGCTAAACTGCGGTGGTGCCGAAGTGGTGGCGAAGATGGAATGCTTCAATCCCGGAGGCAGTGCCAAGGACCGGGTTGGAGTGGCTATGATCGAAACAGCCGAACGTTCGGGCGCGCTGAAGCCCGGAGGACTTATCATAGAACCTACCAGCGGTAATACCGGAGTCGGTTTGGCGTTGGCGGCGGCGGTCAAAGGATACCGGCTGATTCTTACAATGCCGGAAACCATGAGTATCGAACGCCGCAAACTGTTGGCAGCCTATGGGGCCGAATTGGTATTGACCGATGGCAATGCCGGAATGGCCGGTGCGATAAACAAAGCAAATGAGCTGCACGCCGCCAATCCAGGTTCCATCATTCCGCAGCAATTCGAGAATCCGGCAAATCCGGACTGCCATTTTGCTTCCACCGGCCCTGAAATCTGGCGGGATACCGATGGCCGGGTCGATGCTTTTGTAGCTGGCGTCGGTACCGGCGGCACACTGACCGGCGTCGGTCGCTATTTGCGCGGTAAGAATCCTGCGGTAAAGTTGTTTGCAGTGGAGCCGGATGGCAGTGCCGTGCTCTCCGGAGAGCGGCCGGGTGATCACAGACTTCAGGGAATCGGCGCCGGGTTTATTCCGAAGGCAATGGATATTGCGCTGATCGACGAAGTGATAAAGGTTTCAGCCGAAGATGCCGGGCGTACCGCCCGTGCTGCCGCGAAGCAGGAGGCTCTTTTGATAGGCGTATCGTCGGGGGCGGCTTTGTTTGCCGCGTTGGAACTGGCCAAGCGGCCGGACTTTGCCGGCAAGCGCATCGTAGTGCTTCTGCCGGATTCCGGAGAGCGTTATCTGTCCACATGGCTTTTTGAATAGCATGACTGGCATGGAATCAGGACGGTGACGACAAGGGACCTCTCCTGAGTCGTTCGGTAAAAAGGGGATGAAGCAGTCTGATGGTGAAAGCCGTTGTCGCATGGAGACGCGCCGATTTCAAACCATTAAAATAAAAAAGGCACGGTTTTTTACCGTGCCTTCGATTTTATATTTATTATACGGCGATGTCGCTATTGCGATTCATGCGGCGCCACAGAGCGACTACCGCCACTCCTGCCGCCAGTGCTCCCGCGGCGAACAAGGTGCCCGACAGGTTGCGCTTATAGATGAATTCCCCGGTCGCTATCAAAGCAAAGTAGACGGCGAAGCAGGAGACCACCGCTGCGAGGATGCCTTGCCCTATATGCTGGGACGGATGTGAAAATACGATCGGGTGCCCGTCGGCTTTTGCCTTGGCAAGCACGGTTTTCCAGCCCGGGCCGCCGGGGTTGATTCTGGCGACGAATTTACGCAACTTATCATCGCTGGTCCGGGGGCCGAAATAACAGGCAGCGAGCCAGCAGACAGTGGTCGCGGCGACTGATATTATCATGATCTCCCAATCCGTCCAAAGACTGTCGAGCAATCCCATTTCTTGCAGGTGGGGCATGGCCCATGGTATTCCGACCGCCAGCAGGAATGAAGCGATCATTGCAGTCAATTCGGCGGCGGCGTTGATTCGCCACCAGAACCAGCGCAGCATGAACAGCAGGCCGGTTCCCGCGCCGATTGACAGCATTATCTTAAAGGTGTCCACCGCGCTCTGAAGCTGAAGTGCCAGCAGACCGGCAATTACCATCAACACCACCGTGAACAGCCGCCCCATCCAGACCAATTCTCCCGGTTTGGCATTCGGTCGGCAGAAGCGTTTCCATACATCGTTCACCAGATAGCTTGAGCCCCAGTTCAAATGAGTGGATATGGTGGACATATAGGCGGCTAAAAGCGAGGTCAAAACCAGGCCGATCCAGCCGGCCGGAAGTTTTGTCAGCATCAGAGAATAAGCAACATCGTCCTTGATCTGGGAATCCGGCAGTACGCCATTGAGGGCCGTCCCGATCGAGGCGAGGTTGGGATATACCACCAAACTTGCAAGTGCCACCAGCAACCAGGGCCATGGGCGCAAGGCGTAATGCGCAACGTTGAAGAACAGCGTGGCGCCTACCGCGTGGTTCTCGTTTTTTGCCGCCAGCATGCGCTGCACCAGATAGCCGCCTCCGCCGGGTTCCGCGCCAGGATACCAGATGCTCCACCAGGTTACGGCGAAAGGCACGATAAAACAGGCGATCAGATCGCCGCGGTTCAGGTAGTCGTAAACTTCCATGCGACTGGCAAGTTCCGGAACCGCCTGCAATTTGTCGATCATGGCGGAAAGGCCGCCAACTTCCGGCAGGTTTACCGCGAAATAGGCCGCGCCGATTGCACCAACCATCGAAACTATGAACAGCACGAAGTCGGTCAGCAGTACGCCGCGCAAGCCGCCCACCGCCGAGAATATCACAGTTGCCACCATTGCGAAGCATACGCTCTGGTACGGGCTCAGCCCCATCATCGCGCCGCCGATCTTGATTGCCGCCAGGGATACCGACGCCATAACCAGAACGTTGAACAACAGCCCCAGATATACCGCTCGGAATCCGCGCAGGAACGCGGCCAGCTTGCCGGAATAGCGCATTTCATAGAATTCCAGATCGGTTACCGTGCCGGAACGCCGCCACAGCTTGGCATAAAGGAACACCGTCAACATGCCGGTGGGGAGCATGCTCCACCAGACCCAGTTCCCGAAAACGCCGTTGAGGCGGACCAGATTGGTCACCAGATTCGGGGTGTCGGTGGAAAAGGTGGTGGCGACCATTGAAAATCCCAGCAGCCACCAGGGCATATTGCGGCCGCCGAGGAAATACTCCTCTTCGTTTTTTCCGGATTTCTTAGCTACAATCAATCCGAGAATAATGGTCAGGGAAAAGAACGCGATGATGATCGTCCAGTCGAGCCAGGTCAGATGAATGTTCATAGTTGTGTTCCGGTAAATAAAAAGGGCCGCTTGGAAGCGGCCCGGAGGTTGTTTTTAGAATTTTCTTACACCACCGACGAATGTCTTTTTGACTTTGAAGTCTCCGTCGAGTACCGCAAGGTCGGCGAAGTATCCCGGGGCGACCCGTCCGACTTTTTCCAGCCCCATCAGCTGGGCTTGGTTGTAACTGGTGCACTTTATCAGTTCGGTCAGCTCCATTCCGGTGACCTCGTAGACATTCTTGAGCGCGTCGCAGATTTGCAGCGTGCTGCCGGCGAGGGCGCCGTTGGACTTGAGGCGCGCGGCGCCGTCGGCCACCACCACATCGAGACCGCCCAAATCGTATTCGCCGTTGGGCATGCCGGCCGCGCGCATAGCGTCGGAAATCAGCTGGATGCGTTCGACGTTCTTGAAGGAGAAGGTAAAGTTCATCATGTCGGGGCAGACGTGGAGTTTGTCGCAGATGATTTCAATGTAGACATCATCGCACATGAATCCGGCACCGACCAACCCGATTTCGCGGTGATGGACCGGGGTCATCTGGTTGCAGAAGTGGGAGAGGCTGCGCAGCCCGTGCGCATTACCCTCGAGGAACTGGCTGTAGGTGGCGGCCGAGTGGACGCAACTGGGCGTGATGCCCTCGGCCAGCAGCTGCTCGGCGAATTCATAACCGCCTTCCGCCTCCACCGCATAGGAGACCTTTAATACCTTGAATATCTTGTTGAGGCGTTTGACTTCCTCGATGTCCGGCTTGCGGACGAAATCGGGATTCTGGGCGCCGCAGCACTTCGGGTTGATGAACGGGCCTTCCAAGTGGATGCCGGGGATGCGGCAGCCTTTGGTGCCGGCGGCCACATATTCGGCGGCGGTTTTCATCGCCGCGGCAAGCTGGGGTTCCGGAAGGGTAAGGCTGGTCGGCAGGAGGGAGGTAACGCCCTCGGATAGCTTGTCCACGCAGATGCGGGTGAGGCCTTCGAGCGAGGCGTCGGAAAAGTCGGCATTGGAGCGGCCGTGGCAATGGACGTCGATGAAACCGGGCAGCAGCATGTCGCCGCCGAGATCGATGATTTCGTCGGCTTTGATCTTGCCCTCGGGCAGGGCGTAGATGCGTTTGATGTATTCGCCCTCGATAAGCACGGAGGCGTCGAACGCCTCGAAATCGGGAGAGATGATGTGGCAATTGGTCAATAGTGTGGTTTTCATATCCAGCCTCTTAAAATTAAATTACTTTGCAAGTTCCGGCAGGCTGGCGGCGATCACCGCCTGGCCGTGGCGCTTGAACTTCTCGTCGGGGGTTCGGAAAGTGATCTGCTTGGAGACCTCCGGAAATTCGGTGTCGAGTACCTTGCGCGCCTCGTCGAGGATGATCTGGCCGCCTTCGCCGGAAGTGACGCGGCCGAGGATCAACAGATTGTGGATGTCGTTATCATAGAAGTCGGCATAATGTGCGATCGCATAACCGAAGCAGGTACCGATGGTGCGGTAGATGGCGGCCGCGCGCGGATCGTTCTGGTTCATAAGTTCCTGCACCTTGACCAGGCGTTCCGGGAACTTCATGTCGCCGGGGAAATTCAGCCCGGCGGCGGGAGCGAGGCGGGCCACCGCTTGCTGCGAGAAGTACTGGGCGCCGCAGCCGCCGTCGCCGGACCATTCGTCCACCGGGGCGTTGTCGCGGTAATCTATCGGAGCGAAAGCGAGTTCGTTGAGCCAGTCGGTGATGTTGCCTTCCATATTGACGTAGCCGACCGCCTGGCTGGTGCCCATCGAGAGGCCCAGCACGCCGACCGCGTTCATGCTCATGGCACCGGCCAGCGCGGTGACTTCGCCGTCGTTCGCCACGATCAGCGGCACGTTGTATTCGGCGCGGATTTCGTCGAAAATGTTAACGATGAATTTGGCGAAATCGTCTTTGCTTATGCCGCGGAACAGGGAGGCAAGGCGGGGATGGCTGTCGACATAAACGCCGGCGGCGGAACCGCCGATAGCGTCCACGCGCGGCAGTTTGTCGGCGGCGCGTTTGATCGAGTCGCGGATGCCCTGGCGATGGTATTCCGGGTTTTTCTCGAAGTAGGGGTTCCATTCCACTTCCTCGGTATGGACTACTTTGCCGTCGATCACGGCTGCGCATTTGCGGTCGGAACCGCCGAGGTCGAAGCCGATACGGCAGCCGTCGAGGTGGCCGCCCAGCTTCACCTGGATCTCGTGCGACTCGGGGGCGTCTGCAAGCGGAACGGCTTTGATTGCAAACGGTTTGCCGTAAATTACCTGGCCCATGATATTATAGTCGAACGAACGCTCGCCGTCTTCGCTGTAGATTTTAGCGAGATCCTTGGCGAGAGCGTCGCAGCCGGCTATGGTGACTTCGTAGCCGCCCTTCATCCACAGCAGGAACTTCACCAGTCGCTCGACATACTTGATGTTAGCCGCTGCGTATTCACCCTCGTGCGGGAAGATCGTGGTCTTGCGGGTGGACACGGTCCCGTTGCTCCGGCGCAGCGCGATCACGATGTCCCGCTTGGCGGCGCACTTGGCCACTTCGGCGGAATATGCGCGGTTCCACAGCACTGCGGGCACAAATTCGGGGTCGAGTTCGGGTTTGATCTTGCAAGTGGTGTTGAAGTTCATACTTCTCTCCGTTTTATATGTTAAAAAATATAATTATCGACGGTATAATATAAAGCCTTTTCCCAATTAGGCAAGTCGCGCGCGAAGAAAACGCCCTTTTTTGGCCGTGCCGGCTTGCAACCGCGTGAATTATTGGTATATTAAAATTGTTAACAAAGAAAAGGATACTTCCAAATGAATTTATTCGACATTGCCGGACGGACGGCGGTCGTGACCGGCGCCGGCGGAGTGCTGGCCGGAATCGTTGCGCGTTATCTGGCGGAACAGGGCGTAAAGGTGGCCGCTTTGGACCTGCGGGAGGAAGCGGTTCGCGACATGGGAGAAAATATTACCGGTTTCGGCTGCAATGTGCTGGACGAAGCAAGCATTGCCGAGACCTGTGCGGCAGTCACTGCCAAGTTCGGTCGCGTGGATATGCTCCTGAATGGCGCCGGCGGCAACATGCCGGGCGCCACCATCGGCCCGGATCAGACCTTGTTCGATGTGAAAATGGCCGATTATTCCAAGGTGCTCGACCTTAACCTCAAGGGTACGCTGATGCCGATTCTGGCTTTCGCCAAGGTTATGAAGGATCAGGATAACGGCGGTGTGATCGTCAACTTTTCCAGCATGTCCGCCACCCAGCCGCTGACCCGCGTGATGGGTTACGGCAATGCCAAGGCCGCCATCGACAACCTTACCCGGTTTCTGGCGATGGAACTGGCTTCCAAGTTCGGCGGCAAGATTCGCGTGAACGCGATCGCTCCCGGCTTCTTTGTGACCAACCAGAACCGGGCGTTGCTGACCACTCCGGACGGCGGCTTCACTCCGCGTGGTACCGACGTGATCCGCAAGACTCCGCTTGGCCGCTTCGGCACGCCGGAGGAGATTCTCGGCTGCATTCATTATCTGGTAAGCGACGCCTCGAAGTTCGTTACCGGCACCATTCTGCCGGTGGACGGCGGATTTTCGGCGTTCTCGGGAGTTTAATATGTTCATGGAACCTTCGATGCGCTGGTACGGCCCGGGCGACATGGTGCCGTTGAACTTCATCCGTCAGGCCGGCGCGGAGGGTGTGGTGACAAGTTTGCACCACATTGCCTACGGCGAGCTGTGGAGCGTGGACGAGATAAGGAAACGCCAGCAGTTCGTGGCCGATGCCGGGTTGCGCTGGAATGTGGTTGAGAGCCTTCCGGTGCACGAGGACATAAAGTTGCGTTCCGGCAATTTCGAGAAGTATATAGAGAACTACAAGCTGTCGTTGCGCAACCTCGGATTCTGCGGCGTCAAAACCGTGGTATACAACTTCATGCCGGTGCTTGACTGGGTTCGTACCGATCTCAAATACCGGTTGCCGGACGGTTCGCAGGCGCTGTATTTCAACTGTCGCCAGTTTTCGGCGTTCGAACTGTTTATGCTCGAACGCGAAGGCGCGGAACAGGATTACACCGCCGCGCAGTTGGCGGACGCGAAGGAATATTACGACGGATTGACCAGTGCGGAGCGCCGCGGCCTCTGCGCCAACATCATAGATAATTTCCCCGGGTTCAAAGGGGTTACCATCGAAGACGTGCGCAAGATGCTGGCCCGCTACAAGGGAATCGGCCGCGAAGAGCTGCGCGACAATTTCAAGCGGTTCCTGGAGGCGGTGATTCCGGCGGCCGAAGAATCGGGCTGCGTGATAGCGATCCATCCGGACGATCCGCCGCGCTCTATTCTCGGTCTTCCCCGCATCTTCAGCACCCAGCAGGATATCGACTGGCTGCTGAAAGCGGTGGACTCGCCTGCCAACGGCATCAACTTCTGCGCCGGCAGTTTCTCCGGGCGGCTTGACAACGACGTGGTTCGGATGTTCAACTCCTGCGCCCCCCGGGTGGCGTTCCTGCACCTGCGCAGCACCGAGCACCTTGCCAACGGCGATTTCTTCGAGGCCAATCATCTCGAAGGCGTGGTTGACATGTACAACTTGGTCAAGTCCATCATGGTCGAACAGAAGCGGCGTCAGGCCGCAGGGCGCGCCGACTGGCGTATCCCGTTCCGCCCCGATCACGGGCATACCATGATGGACGATCTTTCCAAGCCGGCTTGTCCCAACCCCGGCTACACCGCGATAGGCCGCATGAAAGGCATGGCCGAGATACGCGGACTCGAATACGGGATTATGCGGGCACAGCAGGATTGACACTATTCGAGTGATTGCGGATCGACGTCCACAATCACTTCGGCGTTTTTGTACTTTTTCATGGCCAGTTCGCGCACTTTGCGGCGCAGACCGGCCATTTTTGTTCCCCTGAGCATGATTTGGTAGCGGAATTTGCCTTTTATGCGTTCCACCGGTGCCGGCATCGGGGCAACCGCCTGAACGTCGGCTCCGATGAACGGAACCAGGCCCACATAGAACTCCTCGGCGCATTGGCGGCAGATTTCCCGGTCTTCCGAACGGAAGTGGATCAGTATAAGCCGTGCAGCCGGCGGATATTTCAGCAGTTCGCGCACGTTCATGTCATAGCGGTAGAACTCTTCGTAGCCGCCGCGCGCCGCCAGCTGGATGGTCTCGTTAAGCGGTGAAAAGGTCTGTACGATCACTTCGCCGGGGGCATCGCCGCGCCCGGCGCGCCCGGCTACCTGGCTTATCAGGCCGAAGGTGCGTTCGGCTGAGCGAAAATCCGGCAGATACAGGCTCTGGTCGGCGTTGACGACTCCCACCAGTGTGATGTTCGGGAAGTGCAGTCCCTTGGCGATCATCTGGGTGCCGATCAGGATGTCGATTTCGTTGCGCTGGAGGCGATCGAGGATACGCTCGTGACCGTCGGAGCCGCGGGTGGTGTCGGCGTCCATACGCGCGATGCGGGCGTTGGGAAACACTTTACGGGCCATGGCTTCCAGTTTCTCGGTGCCGGAACCGGAAAAATGCACGCTGGGCGAACCGCATTCAGGGCAAACGTTCGGCGCCGGCATGGTGAAGCCGCACATGTGGCAGGTCAGCAGCCCTTCGCGCTTGTGATAGGTGAACGCGGCAGGACGGTCGCCAGCCACCGAGCATTCCGGGCATCCCGGCACATATCCGCAGTCTTCGCACATCATCTGACGCGCATAGCCGCGGCGGTTGAAAAACAGAATGGTCTGCTCGGCCCGGCTCAGACGGTCGCGTATCGCGTTGACCAGCATAGGCGAAAAAAGTACGCTCTTTCTTTCGCCCTCCTCGATTTCGCCGGTTTCCATGCGCAGGTCAACTGTGACTATATCCGGTTTCAGAGCACCGGCGGCGGTGGCGGTCAGGTGAGCCAGCGCGTATTTGCCGTTGAGTGCATTGGTGTAGCTCTCGAAAGACGGCGTGGCGGAACCGAGGATCACTTTGGCGTTTTCGAGCTTTCCGCGCATCACCGCCACATCCCGGGCATGGTAGCGCGGCGACTCGTTCTGCTTGTAGCTGGACTCGTGCTCCTCGTCCACCACGATAAGCCCGAGATTTTCGAACGGTGCGAACAGCGCCGACCGCGCGCCCACCGCGATCGACACCTCTTTCTTGCGGATGCGGTTCCACTGTTCGAACTTTTCCGCTTCGGTCAGTCGGCTGTGCATCACCGCCACATTGTCTCCGAAGCGGGAACGGAATCTGCGCACCGTTTGAGGAGTCAGCGATATTTCCGGCACCAGCACAATGGCCGAGCGTCCAGCGGCCAGGGTTCCGGCAATCGCCTGCAAATAGACCTCGGTCTTGCCGGAGTTGGTAACGCCGTACAGCAGCATGACGCCGCCGGAGGGCAGGGCGGCGCAGGTTTCAAGCGCCTTCTCCTGTTCCGGGGTCGGCACCAGCGGCGAAGTGGCGGCGACTTCATCGTAAAACAGTTTACGCGCGCAAACTGTTTCTCGCGCCGACACATATCCCAGGCTTACCAGATTGCGCACCACCTGATCCGAGCAGCCGGCCAGCGACTTGACGGCGGCCAGCGGCAGTTCGCCTTCCTTGCGCAGCACGTCCAGCACGATTTTCTGCTTAGCACCTGACACGGTCGTTTCCGGCAGAGATTCGGCCAGCGAATACAATTTCAGTGTTTTTTCCTTGACTCTGCCGTGGCGCACCGCGCCCGGCAGCAGTGACCGCACCGCCTGTTCGCCGGAGGCGCAGTAATATTGCGCCATCCACTCGCCCAGTTCCAACAACTTTTCCGGGATGCGGGCACCGCCGGGAGCGGGGCCGATGATTTCCTTCAACTCGTCGCGATAGTCGGTGCTTCCGGCAACCGCCACCACGAAGCCCTTGCGCACCGAATGGCCGAACGGAGCCATAACCTGCGAGCCGACGCCTACGGTTTTTTTCAGCTTTTCCGGTATTATGTAATCGAACCCGCGGTCCAGCGACAGGTCCAGCAATACTTTTGCAACGATCATGCGGATTCCTCACGATTTTTATAATAATATAACGCCGCCGAAGGATTTTTCTAAAAAATTTCACCTTTTTCTTCGTATTTCTATTTGACGATTCGGCAAGTTGAAACTATTTTATATAAACCGAGATATGATTTTCAATCGACAAATACAGCATAAGGAATGGGAAGATGACGAAAAGAGACCTGGTTGTTAAAATCGCTAAAGAAACCGACCTGATTCAGAACGACGTGGCTCAGGTCGTTCAGAAGACGCTTGACTATATCGCGGCCGAGCTGATCGCCGGCAATACCATCGAACTGCGCAACTTCGGCGTGTTCGAGATCAAGGTTCGCAAGAGCCGCAAGGGCCGCAACCCGAACCAGCCGAAGAACGAGGTTATCATACCCGAGCGCGCCGTGGTGAAGTTCCGCGCGGGCAAGGAGCTCAAGGACGCGGTCGAGAAGCTCAACCCCAAGCGCTTCCTTTAAGCAACCCGGCGAACTGTGGTGCTTGCGGTGTTTACGGTTGAGTTCCCAATCTTCGACGGTATGACTGCGGGCACGGCAGCGCCTGTTTTTCCGGCAGTAAAGAGAGTTTTGAGCACCGGGAGTATTGCGCCCGGTGCGTTTTTTTATTTGATTTTGAGGTGACAAAGTGGCTAAATCCGCCCCGCCTCCCGGCACCAGCGACATTTTTCCCGCCGAGTCGCCGCGCTGGCGTTTTATCGAAAAGACCGCGTCCGAAGTTTTCTCCAGTTATAACTTCGGCGAACTGCGTACCCCGGTGTTCGAGTATACCGAGGTTTTTCATCGCGGGCTCGGAGACGAGACCGAAGTGGTGAAAAAAGAAATGTACACCTTCGAGGACCGCGGCGGGCGCAGCCTGACGCTTCGCCCCGAGGGTACCGCCGGCGTGATGCGCGCATTGCTCAATACCGACGTTCTCAACGGCGTCGAACAGCGCGTGTTCTATTACGGCCCCATGTTCCGTGGCGAGCGCCCGGCCGCCGGCCGCCGCCGCCAGTTCCACCAGATCGGCGCCGAATGTGCCGGACGGGTTTCTCCCGAGCTTGACGCCGAGAACATTGCAATGCTGATGCGGCTGCTGGAGCAGCTGGGCATTCCAGATGCCGAACTTGCGGTGAACACCCGCGGGATTGCGGCCGACCGCGTCGGCGCCGCCAATCTGCTGCGGGACTACTTTTCCAGCCGCATCTCCGAAATGTGCGACGATTGCAAGGAGCGACTTTCCGGCAATATTTGGCGTATTCTCGACTGCAAGCAGGACGCCTGCCGCAAAATCATCGCGGAGGCTCCGGAATATCTAGAATGCTTCACCGCCGACTCCAAAGCCTACTTTGAGCGGGTGCTGAAAACGCTCGACGCGCTCGGGGTCAAATACCGGCGCGATCCGCTGCTGGTTCGCGGGCTGGACTATTATGTGCATACCGTGTTCGAAGTTTCCCACTGGGGGCTAGGTGGCCAGAGCGCGATCGCCGGCGGCGGCCGTTATGAACTGTTTCTTCCCGGCGAGAACCGCCCGGTGGTCGGCGTCGGTTTCGCTTCCGGCGTCGAGCGCATTTTGATGGCGCAGGACGCGCTGAAGTTTGTTCCACCGGTGGATTCGCAGCCGCTGGTTTATCTGATCGGCCTCGGCGATGGCGCGGTGACGGCCAACTTGCTGTTGGCCGCGGAGCTGCGCAAGGCCGGGCTGAGAGTCGAATGCGAGGTGGAGTCAAAGTCGATGAAGGGGCAGATGCGTACCGCAAACCGCCTGAACGCGTCGGCGGTGCTTATCACCGGAGACGACGAACTTGCCGGCGGCAGCGTCCAGTTGCGCGACATGGCCGGCGGCGAACAGCGCACCATTCCGCGCGGCGAGGCCGCCGAAGAGTGCAGGAAGATTTTTTCGCAATCGAAATAATGAATAAGGAAAGAAGAAAATGGCTATCACCAAGAAAAATCTGATTTTCCTCGGCGCGCCCGGCTCCGGCAAGGGCACCATGGCCTCGGCGCTGCGCGAAGTGGAGCCGTTGGCTCACATCTCCACCGGCGACCTGCTGCGCGACGAGATCAAGCGCGGTACCGAACTCGGCAAAGCCGCGTCCGGCATTATGCAGGCCGGCGGCCTGGTTCCGGACGAAGTGGTCTGCGGCATGGTCAGGAATCGCCTGGCTCAGCCCGACTGCGCCAACGGGTTCATCCTCGACGGTTTTCCCCGTACTATCGGGCAGGCCGAAAAACTCGAGGAAGTGCTTTCCGGCCTCGGCAAGAATCTGGACGCGGTAATCAACATCGTGGTTCCCGACGAGGTCATCATCACCCGCCTTACCAGCCGTCTCTGCTGCCGCCAGTGCGGTGAAATCTACAACAAAATATCCAAGCCGCCCAAGACCGAAGGCGTCTGCGACAAGTGCGGCGGCGAGATATTCCAGCGCCCCGACGATTCGCTGGAGACCGTCAAGCAGCGGCTCGAAGTATTCTATAAAAACACCAGCCCGCTGATCGATTTCTATCGTCGGCGCGGCAAAATTGTGGACATCACCGGCAACGACATTCCCGAGAAACTTTCGGGGATTCTCGCTGCTTTGGCGTAGGATTTTGGCGGCAGATATGGTCAGTCCAAGAGACGTAATCATCCATACTCCGGAGGAGATCACGCGCATTCGCCGGGCGGCTCAGGCCACCGCGTGGGTTCGCGACGAACTCGCCAAACGAATTGAAGCGGGCATGACCACCAGGGAGGTGGACGTGATCGCGGGGTGTCTGATCGGCGAGACCGGCGGCACCAGTACCTTCCTCGGCTACCACGGCTATCCCGGCAACGTCTGCGTTTCGGTGAATGACGTGGTGGTGCACGGCATCGGCAACGACCAGACCGTGATAAGGCAGGGGGACATCGTCAGCATAGACGTCGGCGTCACTATCGACGGCGCCACCGGCGACACCGCCAGAACCGTGCCGGTCGGCAGGATATCGCCGCAGGCCGCCCATTTGCTGGAAAACACCGAGCTGGCGCTGATGAAAGGGATCGAACAGGCGAAATCCGGCAACCACATCGGCGATATTTCCCGCGCGGTGGAGCAGGTTGCGATCAAGGCAAAACTCGGAGTGGTGCGCGATTATGTGGGCCACGGCTGCGGCATTGAGATGCATGAGCCTCCCGAGGTTCCCAATTTTGAAAGCCGCTACCGCGGCCCAATGCTTAGGCCGGGAATGACCATCGCCATCGAGCCGATGTTCAACCTCGGTACCTGGAAGGTGCGTTGCGAACGCGATCAATGGACGGTTCGGACCTGCGACGGCAAATGGTCCGCCCATTTCGAACATCTGGTTTTAATCACTGAAACAACCCCGGAGATACTGACGTGGCCAAAGACGATGTAATCAGAATCGACGGTGTGGTAAAAGAACTTCTGCCGAACACCATGTTCAAGGTGGAAATTCCCGGAGGCCACACCATCCTGTCACACATTTCAGGCAAGATGCGGCTGAATTTCATCCGCATTCTGCCCGGCGACAGCGTGACCTTGGAGATGTCGCCCTACGACCTGACCAAAGGCAGAATCGTATTCCGTAAAAAATAAGGACTGGAAATGAGAGTATTGGTATTGAACGCCGGCTCGTCGTCGGTGAAGTTCACGCTTTACAGCATGGCTCACGAGACGGTGCTGGCCAAGGGACAGGTGGAACGTCTCGGCCTCGAGAATCCGAACCTGATCTATAAACGCGTTGCCGACGGCTACAAGTACGAATCGGAACGTCGTGACATCAAGAGTTGCGAGGACGCCATCCGCGCCATATGCGAACGTCTGACCGATCCTGAAACCGGTGTGATCGGCTCGTTGAAGGAAATTGAGGCGGTGGGCCATCGCGTACTGCACGGCGGCGAACGCGCCACCCGTCCGGCGCTGGTCAACTGTGAAGTCAAGGACATCATTCGCGACTGCATCCCGCTGGGGCCGCTTCATAACCCGGCCAACCTCGCCGGAATCGAGGCCTGCGAGCGCATTTTCCCGGGTATTTCCAACGTGGCCGTGTTCGACACCGAGTTCCATCAGACCATGCCGCCTCAGGCATATCTGTACGCCATTCCTTATGAATATTACACCAAGTACGGCATCCGCCGCTATGGTTTTCACGGCACCAGCCACCACTTTGTGGCGCTTGCCACCGCCAGTTACCTCAAGAAACCGCTTGCCACGCTGAAGCTGATCACCTGTCACCTCGGCAACGGATGCAGCATCACCGCCATCAACAATGGCCGCGTAATCGACACCTCCATGGGCATGACTCCGCTCGAGGGCCTGGTGATGGGTACCCGCTCCGGCGACATCGATCCCGCGGTGGTGATCCGGTTGATGGAACTCGGCAAAACCTCCGCCGAAATCGACAAGCTGCTGAACAAGCAGAGCGGTCTGCTTGGTGTGGGCGGCATCGGTTCAAGCGACATGCGCGACATCATCGCCGCCGAACAGCGTGGCGACCAGCAGGCTCTGCTGGCCAGGCGCATGTTCACCCGCCGGGTGGTCAAATATATCGGTGCCTATTACACGCTGCTCGGCGGTGCCGACGCGATCGTGTTCTGCGGCGGCGTGGGCGAGTGGAGCAACTATGTGCGTGCCAAAGTGGTGAGCAAGCTGGATTGCCTCGGCGTCACTCTTGACGAGAATGCCAACTCCGAGATTCTCGGCCGTTGCGGTGTTATTTCCGGCGCCGAAAGCCGGATAAAGGTCATTGTCATGCCGACCGACGAGGAATTGATGATCGCACGCAGTGTGTTGGAAACCCTTAAAAACGAAGAGGTCCGTTTGAACCCCGCGAAGAAAGCTGTGAAATAAAATGAGTGCTCTGGATCTGTTTGTGGCAAAAGCCCGCACCGCCAAGAAGATTCTGGTTATGCCCGAGGGGCAGGACCCGCGTGTGGTGGCCGCCGCCAACATGACGGTTGAACGCGGCGTGGCCGCGAAAGTTATCGTGCTCGGTTCCGAAGCCGAGATTTCCGCCTCCTGTGAAAAAGCGAACGTTGCCGAGCGCAAGTTCGAAAGTCTGGACTATCTGGCGTCCGACCTGTTCGAGCAGTATGCCGCCCAGTTCGCCGAAATGCGCGCCTCCAAAGGCGCCACCATCGAAACCGGCCGCAAGGCCATGCAGAGCCGTATCTATTTCGGCGCGATGATGACCCGCAACGGCCTTGCCGACGGGCTGGTGGCCGGCAGCATCTCCAGCACCGCCGACATGCTCCGCGCCGCGTTCCAGTGCATCGGCACCGCTCCCGGGATCAAGATCGGCAGCAGCTGTTTCATTATGGACCTTGCCGCCCCGTCGCCCGCCGGCGACTCGGTGCTTCTGTTCGCCGACTGCGGCGTGAATCCGAATCCCGACGCCAGCCAGCTGGTGGACATTGCCACTGCCACCGCAAACACCTACCGCGCGTTGCTCGGCAAAACCCCGAAAGTGGCGTTCCTTTCATTCTCCACCAAAGGCAGCGCCCAGAACGAACTGCTAGACAAGGTGATTGCCGCCGCCAAGATGTTCAAGGAAAAAGTCATTGCCGAGAAGCTCGACATCATTACCGACGGCGAACTGCAGGCCGACGCCGCGATCGTGCCCTCGGTGGCCGCCGCCAAGGCCCCCGGCAGCGAGATCGCCGGTTCCGCCAATGTGCTTATCTTCCCGGATCTCAACGCCGGGAACATCTGCTATAAGTTGGTGCAGCGTCTGGCCAAGGCCGACGCCTACGGCCCGATACTCCAGGGACTGGCCAAGCCGTTGAACGATCTTTCCCGCGGCTGCTCGGCCGAGGATATTTTCGGCAATGCCGCCATCACGGTGTGCCAGTCGATCAAGTAGATGTGTCTTTTGGGTGTTCGCGTCGGGAACGGTTTGCATTTTTTCCGGCGTATGCTATATTAAATGGAATTGAAAACGGTTCAGGCGGTATCCGGGCGGATTGTCCGGTTCGGACGGCTGCGGAACACGAGAAAAAGGAATAAGAAAATGGACAAGGCCACCAAGACCGCGGTAATCGCGAAGTACGCCCGCAAGGACGGCGATTGCGGCTCCCCCGAAGTGCAGATCGCTCTGCTCTCCACCCGCATCAGCGAGCTTACCGAGCACCTGCGTGCCAACAAGAAAGACCACAGCACCCGCCGTGGACTGCTCGCGATGGTCAGCCGCCGCAAAAAGCTGCTCGCTTATCTGGCCCGCGAAAATTACGACCGCTTCATCTCCATTACCGGTGAGTTGTCGATTCGCCGCAAGTAATTGCTTATTCGACGATTCAAAGCCGCGCAAATGCGCGGCTTTTTTTTACAACAATACGTTTTCGCAGGTCAGAAATCACTCTGACCTGCGAAAATAGTGATCAACTGCGTTGGCAGGTGATCCCGAAATTTCCATCCACCACCTGTGCTGAGAAAGTTTTATTCCCGGTGGTCCAAGTGTCTCCCGAATCATAATCGAGCGTGGCTAATAGTACGTTATTTTCATTGTACAATTCCACTGTCAAATCCGAGAATGAACCTGGATCCCCTTCTAACAATTCAACTCTGTCAAGATACGCGAACTCAGCCAAAGATAAGTTGACTCTCACGGTAGTCTCAAACGGATAGAAAGAGAATCCTCCTTTTAACATTACATCATCGCAAAGCCCGAATGGGCGATCAGTGATATCAAACTCAAAACTATTGCATGATATGAGGGTTGCGCCCTCTACCTCCGAGTCTCCCGACACCGCAATTTTAGACATTTGCGCGCTCCCGGAAAATAAACCGGAATAGTCGTCAAACCTAAGAATACCTCCCCCATAAACCGAGCTGGAGAATGTCAAGTTGCTGCCGAGCCCGGTGAAGGTGACAACCTTGTCGCCGGTTACAGTACAGTTGCCATAACCGGACGCAGTGATGCCGCCGGAAATCGAGACGGCGGCATCAGTTGCGTCAATCAGTATGGACACATTTCCAACAACCGAGACCGCAGCACCTGATACAACCGCATATACGGCACCGTAAATGCTACGGGTCGATGCGTCTTTTATTGTCAAATCTATGTCTCCGTTTACCGTTGCGCTTGTACCGCTGGTAAGCGCATACCCACCGCCGACGACACTGCCGAGAGAGGCTCCGTCAGATATGTCGATAGTAATTCCACCGTTAACCGTCAATGTTTTACCATTGATGGCAATACCACCGCCGATTAGTAAATCGGTTCTTGCAGACGTTATCTTGCTGTTGTTAACTTGAGAAATGCCAGAAACATCAATGTCGATTCCACCTGAAATCGTAGGATTGAGGCTATCCGCGAAGGATCCGCCACAGATTGTTCCTAGATATGTTGCGCTACCGGCAATATTCAAAGTTATCTTGCCGCCTACAGATGCATCGGTACCGCCAGCATATATATTTCCGGTATTGGAGGTGACATCGGCAAGATTAACCATTGCCAAAACACTGCCGTTGATCAAGGTCACACCTGACGTTACACCAAAAAGTCCGTTTCTTAACCGACAATTTTCAGCGATTAACTCACAGTTATTTCCTTCTTGGCGCCCGTATAAATAATAATAGCTGTCATAAACCTCAAGTTGTCGGCCTGCACTGTCCAAAGAGAACGTCAACCGCCCGGTTGCCGCCGACTCGATAGGTTCCTCGTTTCCAGCACGATCAACAAAAATAATTCCACGAAGTTCCTGCTGCTAGCGCGACGCGACTTGTTTGATTAATATAAACGCACAAACTTTGAATCGCATTGCCAGAACCCTCAAGGTCACGTGAATAACCGGCCACTGGTCTTCCAGAAATCATCAAATTGGAAGTGCCTTGAGAATAAGTCATTCCGCCATCACTGACGATATTGCCAATCAATGTTGCGCCGGAATGAATTATTTGGAGTCCGCCGCCACGGATTTGAGTTGCTATCGCACTGCCGCCGGAGGAAATTGTCATCGTACCGCCCAATATCGTTGTTGAGGACGCGATTCCCCTCGAGCTTATTAACATGCCACCATATAATTTCGTTGAGGATGCAGTGCCTCTGGATTTTATCTCCATCGTTCCGCCATTGAAGATGATGGTATCTATGGCCTTACCATCTATTTCCACAATCTGCCGTCCTCCATTCCGGCACATGGTTCTTATTGCGCTTCCGCCATTGACTTGTTGTATTGCCCCCGATTCCACGACCGTATCATATGATTTGCCACCATAATTGATAATTTCAACTCCATCGTTGCCCAGGATAACGGTTGAAGACGTGGTACCATAAATATCAATGGTTCCGCGGGTCAAGGTGCCGGAAGCATAGCCACTGGAATATACCGTGCCAGATGCCACGGCGGCCACGGTTGTTTCATATATCGTTCCCCGATATTGTCTTCCGCGATTCCGCCATCGATAACTTTTAGTAACCCGTTGGAGTATATCAGGTTCCTTTTGGCATAGGCGGCAGTCGCAACATCAAGAGCAGCAAGTGGTGGTGGTGTGTCCGTGGTATGTACCACGGTATCGTATGCAATGCCGCCAGAGCTGACAACCAGACCAAGATAATCATCTGCGGATGTCCCAACGGCAACGCCTCCCGATGAAATATGTATGACCCCGCCAAAGCCATTGTTACAGTTTACAATAATACCTCCGCTACTCACGGTAAGAATACTGTTATTAAGAACATAACTGTTGTATAGAACCCCTCCGGCCATAACGTATGCGAAATCTGGGTATTCTATAGAGGTAATTTCAAAAGTTTTTAATTCGGCGGGATGAAAAAAGAGGCAGAAGGTTCATCTTAACTCTGGTCTGACAAACTGGAGGAAAAATGAACAATCTGCCGAAGCTTTACTTTACGCTGGAAACCTATCTTTTTCCACT
>JAYFQV010000008.1:0-67666 GCA_034926605.1 Victivallaceae bacterium | reverse complement strand
TATCCATTCATCCAAGTCCGCTACCAGGGTGCGTATCTGATTCCACCGCAGAAACCCGGAGGCTAAACTGATAACACGTCCGCGCTCCGCGCAGGCGGCCACAAGTTCGCGCAGCACATCAACGGGATCGGCGGCGGCGATAGCCTCCGGGCCGTAATATTGCCAGCCCATGCTACCACCACCGGTATTCGATATAACGCGGGCCGCCGCGCCACGACTGCTCCAGCGACAATACGCCGCCAGCTACGGAATAATGCACCCTGCCGATCTCAATGACGTCATACAGCGCCGTAGAATACGGAATGGTCGATTGCGTCAGCATGATCTCAGGAGTCACGATGTTATTTGACAGGGTTGTTCGCATATAGACAATGGTGTCGCCATCCGTTACAGTGAAGTCATAACGCGGCACATCCACGCTGGAATAGCCGGTGACGCCGACAAGCCCGGCGTAACTGGTCGTCCGGCCCCGCTCTAAGTCGACCACCGCCGCCTCCGGCGCGCCGGTTTCGGTATTAAACCCGGTAATAATCAACGTAAAATCGCCCGCATAGGCGCCAGAACCGCCACTGCCGGCGGCCGCGCCACGCGGATTGAGTACCGCGATCTCACCGGCAGTCGTCACAACAGTAGTCCTGTTGTCCGCCGCCGGGTGGCGCATGGCCCAATCGACGCAGTCGATCAACGCGTTCCACGTGCTGGCCGCGATAGACTGCACCCGGCCGGTGATTTTTTGTGGCAACTTAGGCTTCCCCATAAACATCTCCGTCAATGTTTCTCGCATTGGTAAAATCGACCGTCATAACCCAGTATTTGCCATCGCGCTTGATCGACGATCCGCCGCGGAGCCAGTCGCCCGCGATGCCAAATTTCTCGGGAGGATCGACCAGCTTATAATCATCGTTCGCGTCATTTTGCAAGGCGGTTTTAGTGCGCGACCTTTTCGTGACCCGCACAACCTTAACGCCGCCCAGAAACGTGCTCAAATGCGGCTTAACCGCGGCCTGCAGCTCGACCCAACCTTCCGGCACCTGGTCTGACACGCCGATCCAGGCATAATACTCACTGCCGGTAACCTTGGTTCTGGCCGTCGCCCACCATGCCGGCGTGGCCGTGAAGCCGCCCTTGGCGATCAGGCGGTTGTTCCAGTTGGTCAGATAATTGGGGTTCTGCTCGATGGGCACCGACTCATCCTGACTAGTAAGCTCCACCTCTTCGGTGACGGTGGAACTGGTGGCCTCACCCTCGGGATTGGAGTATGTCAGGGTTACGACATAATGCTGCCCCGCCGCGTCCGGCTCAACCGATCGCTCGGTGAGGATCAGATAGGAGAGGTTGTAACAACTCGGCCACGCCGCCGCATCGAACGGGGTGAAAAACGCCGGCAGCTGTGTCTCGAGCGCCGCCACCGAGGCGGCGTACTGCGCGACGATCTTCTCGTCGCCCTGTTTGCCCGAAAGCTTGGGATAGCCCGCCTGGAGCTCCCAAACAAGCACACCGTTAACCACAGCAGCCATCGTCACACCTCCGCAAATTCCAGCGCCAGCGCGGGCGCCTTGTCCTTACTGACCGCGTGCAGGATTTGCTTAAGAATGCCATTGCGCTCGGTATCCAGGCGGTTGCCGTTATCAGCCAGGCCGCCCCAGTTATAGAGGCCCATCTGCGCCAACGAGTCCACACGCACATCCTTTGCCGTCGGCAGGGCGGCCGCTGACTTATCAGATGCTACAATTGCCGCTGAACCAGCAGCGCCTTGTGTTTGAGTCTCCTCTGCCACATCACGCTTTTCAAACTTACCTGCTTTCACATCCGCAATAAGCGCCTTAATAGTATCAACCTGAGCGCCGATCGCACGGCCGGCCGACCTTTGCTTGTCTCCGACACCTGCCATGTCGGACGCCGCGGCAGCTATACCAGTGGCGTCCGCGCCGCCGGACTTGAAAAGCTCCGATGTGACATCCGCCATAAAACTAGTCCATTTGCCTTGCTGACGCTCAATCTTATCCATTCCTGGAGTGATGGCGGCGATTTTATTATACATCCATGTCAAGGAGTCGATCAGCCCCTCAACCACCGCCACCACTCCGGTTAAAGCTCCGGATATTAACGTCAATATGGCCGTTAAAGCAAGTCTGATCGCATGATATACCATGCTAATGCCGCTTGTCAGATATCCATATAGCCCGACCGCGCCAACCGTTATGGATTTTATCACATCAAGGCCATAAGCAGCAATATCCAGGATATAAACCAGCAAAGTTTTATCGTCTGCCATTTTTTTCAACGACTCAACGCCAAGATTGAGCTTAGCCAAAAATGCCGTGACGATCGGCATCAATTGCTCACCGACCGTTCCCGCGACGGTTTCCAACGTGCCGACCAGCGTCGACCATTGGCCGGCGGCGGTGCGGCTCTGTTGGGCCATCATATTTTCAAAAGTTCCGCCGGCGGCGGTCATTCGCTGAAACGCCATCTCAATATCTCCGGATGCTATTTTGCCTTTACTAGCCATCTCGTATACAGCTTCACCCGTTGCTCCATACATTTGCGCCAGAGTTGCAATAATGGGTATGCCGGCTTCTGCCAATTGATTCAGCGCTTCGCTGTCAGCCTTACCTTTGGCAATAACCTTACCAAAAATTCCGGCAAGCTCTTCCAGATTTTTGCCGGAGCCACTAGCGACGTCACCGACAGCCTTGAGTGTCGACATAATTTTCTGAGCATTAACACCATAAACCAGTAAAGCCCGGCCGGCATTAATTACCTCATCGTTAGTAAAAGGCGTCACATTGGCAAACTCGTTGAACTGCTTAAGCATAGCGTTTCCGGTCGCCCAGGAACCCAGCATCGTCTTGAATCGCAGCCGTGTCTGCTCCATCCCAGCACCGAGCTTAATCAGCGCATAGCCCGCCGCAGTGGCGGCGGCGGTAGCGGCCACGGCAATATATTTAGCCCACTGGATGCCGAGGCTGACCAGACTGCCGCCAAGGTGCTTAAGCCCGCCACTGATCGAGTTCAGCGCGGAGTTACTCCGATCGGCCGCGCGCTCGCTGTCCGCGCCGGCTTTTTTCGCGGCGTCGCCCGTCTTATCGAGCTCATCCCGCACGTCCGCAATTTTTTTGCCGACTGTGAGGTTGACATTATCCATCTGGTCAAGGTTCTGCCTGACGCGTACCGCCTCGGCCCCGGCGCCGACCAGCGCGGAATCCACCATCCGGATATCCGGCGCGACCGCGCCAGCGTCGGCCCGTCCGGCGGCGTCCAGCCGCGACCGGACGGCAGCCGCCTCGCGGCCGACATCGGCCAGGCTGGAATTGACCTGCAGGCAGGCGCCGAGCGCCTTTTGCGCGTCCACCGACAAGACGATTTTAAGCTCTTTGGCCATCTATCCACTCCTGCATCATACGTTGCAGCTCGAGCTCCTCCGGGAGGGGCTCGAGCTGACGCACGACGTTCTTGCCGTTGTATATGGCGATTTCGTTATAATACTCAAACAGCCGGGTCACCGGCAGCGAAAAAATCTCCGCCTCGCTCCAATGGTAGTTGATCGCGATCGCGTTGACTAGCTTTGCCCACCAGCACGGCTCGAGCGCGCCTGCTTTTTGACGGTCATGTTGACCGTTTTTTTTAAAAGCGGTGCGGCGATGCCCGTCAAAACCGTGTTGACGGTATCCAACTCCACGCTGAACTGGATCAGCATGCCATAAGCCCAGGTTGCCAGTTTTTGGCGGTCATCTGCCAGCGGTATCACCTCGTTACGAACGGCGACAGAATCCATCAGCAGCGAAGCGGTAACGATTACACCGAAGTCGGAGAGGGACGGATCACTGACCGGCATCGCCGCGACACGCTGGACAAACCACGTGTGGGCGAAGGTCGGCTTAAAAAACTTAATCCCGTCGATCATCTCGTAATCGCTTGCCGCCTCGGCGCCCACCGCCTGACGGCTGCGCGCCGCCTCAACAGTGGCCATCTGATCCTTGATCGCGTCCGGAACCTGGGGAATCGTTGCCATTTTACCCTGTCTCCTTTTCTTAGGGGGTTACGCTGATCGCGGGGTAGTAGTACCCCTCGACCGACCATGTCAGTATATCGCCTTTCGCGTATTTCTTGCTGGCGGCGTCGATGATGATCTCGACCGTCTGGCCCTGCATGGTGGGCAGGGCCAGCTTCTGGCCGATAATCATGCCGGAATCCACCGGGAAAGCTCCGGACGCGGCCGCCAGCGGCGTAAGCTCGCCGGAGACCTTCCGGCGGTGATCGTAGTGGATCACCGTGATCGTCTGGCCCAGGTGGTTGGTGACTACTTTCTTTTCCGCCTCCTCGGCGTCGGTCACCGACTCATAGACGCCAATCGAGGCGCTGGCCGTGCCGAACGCGAGCACCGCCGCGCCGTTTACGACTACATCGTCTGCCATATCTTACTCCTTGTCGTAGGCCGCCTTTTCGACCGCCTCGATCTCTAGAATTATACTTGAATTTTTCGCGTCGAGATTGATCGGCGCCCAGTTTTGCAACTCAAAGCCAATGGTTCGCCACTCCGGCATGACCGGCGCGGCGGTTTTGGAGAAAACCGGCATGAACTGCCGGGCGGCCGCGTAGGCGCACGCCCATACCGCGTCGGCCTTGGTTTCGATCGTCGCCCGGAACGGGGCGGAGACCACCACGCCGATCGTGTACTTGCGGACTAAACAGGATTTCTGGTACTCCATCCGGCCGATCAAAATGACCGCTTTTTTCTGTGCCAGCATGACTTTGACTTTTTCCGCCACCTGTTCGAATGAGTCGGCCGCGGCGTATTCGACCGCGTCAAAAGCGCCGGTCCGGGTGAGCCGGCTTTTGATTTCCGCCGCCACCTCCTCCAGCTCGATAAAGCGCGACATTACGCACCTCCGGTAAAAAAGGTTTTAGCAATCCGCTCACCAAGGGCGGCAAACTCATCATCGGCCGGCCACCACGGCTCGGCCTTTTGGTCGACGGATGGCACCAGCGCGAATACCGCCCGGAACTGCTCGCCGTCCATCCAGCCGAGCACCCCGCCGCGGCGGGTCTTGCGGAAAACCGTATCCCGCATGTCGAAAAACGTCCGCGGGGATTTGCCGGCGGCGGCGGCGATCAGCGGTATGGCGAGATATTTGCCGCGGCGGGCACGGATAGTGCCGCCATGCTCCTTGTGCGCGGCGATCTGGCCGCCCTTGCTGGCCATATCCATCCCCACCTCGGCCTGCTCGCCGGAGTGGTTGACCACCACCGCGCCGGGAATCGTACCGCCCCAAAGTTCAGAGCCCGGGTGTTTGGCCCGGGCTCTGGCTCTGACCACCGTAGCCGAGCGCGCCGCCCATTGGGCGACGAACGCGGCGCGATTGTCGAGCGAGGCGATCAGCTTTTCGAGCGCCTCGGGGGTGTCCATGTCAGTACCCCTTGAGGCCCTCGCGGGTCATCAACGGCGGGTCGCCGGCAATGGCAACCACGCCGGACTGTTCGGCCTCGCCGTACAGCCTGAGAGTACCGGCAGCGAACTTGCCAAGCATGTCCCGGGCGTGATCGACGCGACGGGTAACGGACGCGGGAAGCTCGTTGTCGGAGGCACGCGCCCAGGCGCGCTCCTCCGCCAGCGTCAACGCCAGGTCTTTGGCAAGACCGGCGCGGACGGTTACCACCGGCACCACATAGCGCCGCCCGAGATACGCATCCACTTCGCCGGCGGCGGCCTCAAGATCAGCCGCCGCCGCTTCTCCGGCATCGGACGCAGAGCCATAGAGCTGCTCGTATATCTCCTTTCCGATCCGGCCGCGCAGCTCATCAATCGTAGCGTATACCTGCGCCATCGCTCACCTACGCCGGAAAACTGCCATAGATCAGATGAGGCAGCGACAAAAACGCGGCGCCGCGCCCGTCGCAGCCGTAGATGTATTCTTTTTTGAAGAAAACATTGTCGTCGGTGGGCTGGTCTTTGGCGACCAGCACGGGCTCCCGGCGCTTTTGCACAATGATCGGCTTGGTCGGGCGGGTGTTGTCAAGCAGAAACCATTCGCTCCCGAGTTCCGGCAGCACAAGGTACTCGCTTTTGCCGGCCCACGGGTTTTTGGCGGCGGTTGCGGTGGTGCCGTTGGCAATATTGAGGGTAAGCTCATTTTGGAGCACGCCGAACGCGACATCCTCATTATCCGGCCCCACCAGCAACAGCGTCGGCCGAACCTTACCGTTCTTGCCGGTGGCGTCCTTATACTTGAACATCGTGGCCCGGGCGGACTTATAGGCCGCGGCCGACAGCGCGGCAGTGCCCTTGTTGTTGATAGTGTTTTTTCCGTACTTACGAGCGGTGGAAAAGAAGTTCAAGCCGTCAAGCCACACCGCGGCGGCGCCATTGACCAGCGCCTCCACCGCCAGATCACGCCAAAGCTCCTTGGAGCCCTGACCCATAGTCCGAATCGCGGCGGCGTACTGAGCGAGGAGGTCATCCTCATAATCGTTTCGGGCGACCGCCACGGTATCCTCAAAATCGCGATTGACGACATCGAGCTTACCCGAGGCGAAGTTGTTGATCACGCGCTCGCCGACCCATTCCCGCATTCCGCCAAAACGCTGGAGGAATCGGAAAATCTCGATCGCAGTGGAGGACGAGATCTCGGTGGTGAACTTGAGATAGTCGGTACTCGCGCCGGCGGCGGCCTCGTCAAACAGGGCGCGCATCCCAACAAAGAACGCATTCAGCGTTGCACGATTGATTTCCATTTTTAGCCTCTCTTAGTTGATCTCGACGAACACGCCGTCGTCATTGACATCCCAGACGGTACCCAGCAGCAGGGTGCCGCTGGCGACGGTGACGGTATGGTCATCCTTGACCCAGCAGCCGGAGCCGATGTGCTGCGCGGTGATAGTGGCGCCGGAAGTGACATCGTTATCGAGCAGGAAAATGCCGCGCTCGACGACCACGACACCACCGGAATCGACGGTATTCCCGGCGCGGCCAAGGATACTGTAGCCTTCCGCGTCGGTAGCCTGGTAGACCAGGCCGTCCGCGGCCTTGACAGATACGATGCCGCCGGCATAGATGGTTTCGCCCGCGGTGAGTTCGCGGACGCGGGAACCGGCAAGCGCCGGAGTATTGCGGGGTGCGGTTAGACTAGCCATTCTTCAGGCCCTCCTCGGCCTTTTTACGGACGTCGCCGGTAAGACCGAGTACGTCAAAAATTTTGGATGCTTCCGCCGAAAGCGCGACCGCATTGTCGCGCTTCTGCGCTTCCGCGGCGCCGCCGGAACCTACCGGCACCACAACGGGGGCGGTGGAAAGATATGCCGACATCGCGGCGGACGTGAACGATTTCCACGGCTCAGTTTCGAGCATCGCGTTGGTGAGTTTTCCCTCGGCAAGGCCGCGGGTGCGTTCGGCGGACAACGCCGCAGTCTCGGCCTTGGCCGCCAGCTGCGGGGCGCTGGCGGCGGTGTCCACCAGCGTCTGGAGTTTGGTGCGCAGATCGGCCGGCAGCATCGTGTCCGGCAGCTGAAGCACCTCCTTGAGCACGGCGATCAGCTCGGTCTTACCCTGCAGATCGGCGCCTTTCGCGTTGATCTCGGCCGCCAGCGCGGCGTCATCGGTCTCGCCGCCGAGGGCGAGCGCGTCTTTTTTTCCGAGGAGCTTTGCAAGCGCCTCTTCCACTTTGGTCATCTTGACCTCCTGTTTAGGGTTAACGAGACGCTCGGCACTCGCCGCGATCGCCTCCAGTTTATTGAGCGCCGGCACGTTGTCGAGCGCCACCGAGGTGACGCGCAGATTGCCGTCATTCAGCCCGCGGACGACGGGCGAGAAATACTTAAAAATCCCGGCCTTGACGATCTCGGCCGCCAGCGGGATGAATTCCGCATTGGCCACCCACAGGCCATCGGCGCGCGCCTCCAGGTCGGCATAACCCAGCGTGGCGGTGCCGTGGGGCAGCAGCTTGGCCACCGCCGCCTCGTCCACGCTGAACTTCTCGGCCGCCAGGTACAGCGTGTGGCGGCTGTCCAGCGGGATTTTTTCGCCCCGCGCCTTATAGCGGTCTACGATTTGGGCGATATTTTCCGCGCTCAACGTCAGCGTCAGTTTCTTGCCGGATATCTCCAGCGCATTCGCGCCAACCCGCAGCAGCCGCCACGCCCGCGGCACGCCGTCGACGCTTTCCAGCGCGGCCTCCGCGCCGAGCGCCAGGCCGTCATAAATCTGATAGTCGTGATTTTCTGGCATTTTTTTCGTTAAAACCTCTTGACAAACCGCCGCGAGTGCGGTATTTTGATTGATAGATAACAGTCCTAAGTTGTTGGTAAAGGGAAGCCATGCCGCAAGGCGGAAGGCGTTCGAGTCGCCGAACAGGACTGTTATTTTTTTATCTTTGCAGCCACGTAGAGGTCGGATAATTCCCAAGTATCGATCACGTTAAAAACCCATTGACCGCCGACCATCTTAAAAACCGTTACCGCCCGCCCGGCTCCGGGCTCCCGGAAAACCAGCCGCTTACTTTTCCCCTCGATTTGGAGTTCAGCCTTGGCATTCTCCCGCCACACTGTCCGAAAAAAAAGTTCCTGGGCGCGTTCAGGCTCAAGCGTGTCCGCGTGGTGGTTGTCCCAGTGTTCCGGGCCGTACTTGGCACCGCCCGGGCTGACGTAACGCAGTTGCATCTCCTTGGCCGGAATGCCGAGCTGCGCGGCATGGCCGGGCAGCACCTCACCCAACGAGATATCAATCGCCGGGTACTTTGGCTGCCCGCCCGCCGCCTTGGCGCGGTCGTATTCGGCCTTGACCGAGGCGAGCGCCTGGTGTATCTGGTCGAGATTTTCGGGCTGGCGCACACCGTTGCCGGCGGGATCGGCCTTGCTTATCAGCGTGGTCTGCGCGTTATTTTTTGCGCAGTAATCCGCGAGATCGCGGTAGACATCCCGGCGCATAGCCGGGTCGTCGATCCGCGACATGTCGCAGTCCGCAAACGCGCCGGAGACGTCAAAATCGAATCCGGACGGGTTGGCCGGATCGGTAATCGTCTGGCCGCCGCGGGTAAACCGCCAGTTTCCCGCGTCGTCCCGCGTCGCCTCTCCGGCGCCGCCACTATCGGCCAGCTCGTCCGGCCACACCTCCTCGTAACTGCAACCGCAGTTGTAATCGCGCGGAAAATGCTGCCAGAACGGGTGATCCGCCGGCAGCACCATACCCACCAGCGCACGGTGAGACGGCCGCTTGTCGCGTTTATAGCTCTCAACGTAGCGCAGATACGGCGCGCCGCTCTTGCGCATGTCCGAATACCGGCGCACCGCCTCCGCCTCGCGGCGGTTGGTGTCCAAAATTAGGCCGAGCCGGCTGGTTGACGCAAGGTTGGACAGCTTGCGCGCCCGCTTCCAGTCCTCTTCACTGAGTCCGGGCGGCGGCTTGACGCCTTCGCCGGTCTGATAGCCGTCGCCGCGCAGAAAATCCTGCAGGTCGGCGATGGCGGTGGAGCGGTCGGCCTTGCCGGTCACATAGGCATCGGTGATCGACCTTAACCTGGTCAATATCCGCGCCTCCGCCACTTTGGCGGAAAAGAAGCAGTGCGCCTTGGCCCGGGCGTCGAAGTCCGGGCTGGCGGCCAGTTGGGCGGCGGCCTTTTTGGTGAGGACGTTTATTTTGCCGGCCTGATAGTCGGCTTTGGGATCAAACTCGTCGGCCATTTTCAGCCGCCTTGTCGATCTGTTTTTTGAGGTAATCGGCCAGCGCCTCGGCGTTGGCCCGGCCCTGGAGGCCCGGCACCCGCTCAATCAGCAGCCGCAGCGCCGCCTCCTCATCGCCGGACTTGAGCAAATCCTCGATCTCGTCGAGCAGCGGCGACGCGAAAGCGTCAAACGCCCGCAGCGCCGCCGGATCGATCGCGGCGGCCGGAACCGCCGGAGCGGTCTCCGCGCCCATCGGCAGGCCGCTTCCGAGCGCGTTCTGCTGGCCACCCGACTGCAGAGTAATCGGCAGTCGCACGCCGTTGGCCTTCTCCCAGGCCGTCTTTGCCGCCTCGCTCGGCGGCGGGTAACCCAGCATCTTGCGGGTTTCTTCCTCGATCTCAATGGTAGGCGTCAGCAAGCCACCGCGAACTGCGATACCCGCCGCCTCAAACTTGGACTGCAACGCCTGGTTTTTCTTGACATCATCCTCGGGCGGCGCGCACAAAATCTTGAACTCAGGCGGCCGGACATTGATAAAGTTAAATCGCGTCCACGGTGCGATCAGTTTGCGCGCAATGGTGCCCTCGAGCCAGCGGCAGTCAGCCTCCAGGATATCCTGGCGTACTTTGGACTGGGCGCCGTCATTCGACCAGCCGCCGCCGTCGCCGGCGGTGGCGGTCTGCCCCAGCACCACCTTGGTGATCGCCCGCTCGAGATAATCCAAAAGTTTGAAATGTGCGTCGCCATTGACATTCGCCGCCTGCACCGGCGTGATTTCGGTGGACTGTTTGACCACCGCGCCGCCGCCGGCACTGATGCCCTTAACCAGCTTAATCAGCTTGAGCCGCTCGGTTTCCCAAGTTTCGTCGGAAACTTTAACCAGCCAAAACGGCGTGCCGTATTGCTCCACGAACTGGAGCAGGAATTTTAAGTTGCATGTAGCAAAACAATGCAACCAGGCCAACGGTCGGATCAGCCCGCCGCGCACCGGATCGCGGCCGCGGCGACGGTAACGGTGGAAAACAAACTTGTCCGGCATCAGCTCGACACCGGACGGGGTGTCGACAGTAACCAGCAGCGGCCGCAGCGAGTTAACAAAGGTCACATGCTGCTGCTCGATAGACTGAAACCCCTGAATTTCGCCACCCGGCCCCCAACATATCTCGCTGAGGGCGAAGCCCGGCAGCAGCGCGCCGGTCAGATCATCGATCAACTCGGGAAAAGTGTCAAGGTCTCCGGCACCGGCGGCCTTGAGCTGGTCGAGCAACTCCTGAGCCGCGATCCCGGCCTCGGCGCTGGTATCCCCCGGCTCAATGCGCCACTCGCAGCCGGTCACCGCGTTGCGTCGGGTCTCGATAGCGTGGGCCACGTTTTCGTTTTTTTCGAAAATCTCCCGGGCGAGCAGGCATTGCTCACGGGTATCGCCGGTTTCCGCAATCCGCAAAATACGCTCGACATCCTCCGGCCGCGTAACGATCGGCGAACCGATCAAATTACGATCGTTGGCCTCCGGCATCAGTTCCAGACCGGCGCGCGGCGCCAGGTAACGCACGATGCCGCGTGCCAGGTTATTAACCAGTCTCATCTCGCCTCCTATCTGTCATCGGAATGATCCGGATATTTCCACCCGGCATTTGGATCGGTGCGCCGGCCTGTCACCAGCGGCTCAACGCCGGGCGAACCGCCGGCGGTCTTACCGGCCTCGATCACCAGCGCCAGCGCCCAAAAGCGGTCGGCGTGGCCATTCGGCCCGTGATCGGCCGCGAACCGGTCGACGTTACCGGCGCCGACGATTTTTTTAATACTGCGTAAATCTGCGCGGAGGTTTCGATCCATCGGGATCAGGATATTACGATCCTCAAACGCCGCCTTGAGCGGATAAGCCAACTGCTCCTTGGCCGGCGCGGTGAATTTTATCCCGCCGACCCGCCAGCTGCCGAACCGTTCCGCCGCCTGTTCCGCCATCTGAGTACCGAGGCCCGTCGCATCGATGCAGCAGCGTACAACATTGCGCCGCGCCAGCACCTCGTACAGGATTTCTACCTGCCGGGTAAACGTGGTTTGTTTAAGCTCGATCATCTCGCGCAAACAATACCGGCCGCCGGCTTTTTCCGCGATCGCAATAACTGTGAGGTCGTGCTCGCGGCCGATATCCACACCCACATAAAGCGGGTTGGTGATCGCATCAAGCGGCTGACGCCATTCGACGCCCTCGCCATACTCGCAGGAGGCGATAAGGTCATAGGTCAAAAACGCGGAATTGTCATCGGCCGGAACACACATGTATTCCTGGAGAAAACTCTCCTCATCCGCGCAGCCGGAACGGATAAACGCGAAGTACGCCGCCTCGTCCATCTCCTGCCGCTCGTCCTCGGGGGCGAGCTTCTCCTGGAGTTTATACAAAAAGCCTTGATCCAGCGCGTCCTGCAGCGTCACCCGGTGCAGGCTCACCCGTTTGGGATTGCCCTTTTCGCGCACCTCCCGCACCAGCTCGTTGAAAAAATTCGCGCTGCCGCGGTGAGTGGACACTATCTCCAACTGGCCGCCCCAGGTGATACCCGGGTAGGCGATCGAGTAAAGTTTCCGAGGGTCTTTGTGGAGGGCGAACTCGTCCAGCAGACGGTCGCCGCGCTTGCCGGCCTGAGCGTCGGGGCTCGACGACATCGAGTTGATCCGGCAGCCGTTGGCGAACTGCAGCACATAGCTGGTGATTTTTTTCTCGGGGTCTAAAAACTGGGCGCCCAAATCCTGGGCGGCCAACTCGTAAATCTCCGCGAATGCCGCGCAGTCGCGCATAAACAACTGCGCCTGAATATCGTCACGTGAAGATATCCAGGCGTCCAGCTTGGCGTCCGCCCGGCCTTTGCGCCGGACAATGCCGGCCGCGGCAGTCCAGGAAACGCCGATCTGGCGCGATTTTTCCATGAGTTTCAGCCGCGAATTGTCGCGTATCCACGCCGCCTGAAACGGCAAAAAGCTGCCGGGCGTGCGGTTGACTGGGATAATTTTTGCATTGCCCATCTTACAGCAACCCCAGCTTTTCCTCGATCTTTTTCAGGGTGTCGACAGTAAGCCCGGAAGATGCGCCGGCGCGTTCCGCCAGCTGCTTTTCGAGCTGGAGGATGCGGGCCTGGTATTCCGCCTCGCGGGCGGCGTAGTCGCGGGCCGCGTCGTCGCGTCGCTCGGATATCCGGTTGCGCTGATACGCCGCCAGCGCGGTCGAGGCCGCCGCCAGCTCTTTCGGCTCCAGCGCGGCGCCGGACTGCAATTTATCAAGCACGATCCGGAGCAGCTCAAAACTGGCCACGTTGGCGATCGCGTCCGCGCCGCCCTCGGCCTGGACGAAAAACGCCGCCAGGCGGCGGCGCTCGAGCTCCTCGGCGTAACCGGCCCGCATCGTTTTATACTCCGCGTATTCCGCGGACTGCGAGTAGGTTAAAAGCGATTTGTTGTGCAGCGTAAGATTGCGATCGGCGCAAGCCGCCGCCACATCGGCATCCGTGCGGATATCATCATAACTCGCGCCGTCGGCCAGCAGCTGGCAGATAGTAAGCCGCATTTCCAGCGGCAATTTTGTGACATTGTTGCGTTGTCTGGCCATCGGAGCACCTCCTCAGGCCAACGCCGACGGGCCGTGAATAAACGCGTCAGGCCGAAACTCGGGGGCGAGCTGCTCCAGCCCGCGCTTGCTGATCTGCAGATAGCTGCCGGACCAGCCCGGGATAGCCTCCAGATAGCCCATCGCCAGCAATTCGCCGACCTGCTCCACCGCGCCCACCTGATCGGCGACGATCGCGGGCTCACAGGATATTTCCACCAGTTCCGCGGCGCGGATTGGCGCGCGAAGGTAGTTTTTAAAATCACGCAAAATCGCCTTGCGCAGGGCGTAAACGCTAACGGCCATGATACAGCTCCTCCCGCACTTTCGAGATCGATTTATTGAGATTATCCAGATACAGCTCGGTATTTTCGGCGCCTTTTTCGAGGCGGGCGACGCCGCCGGCAAGATAGTCCACCTTGTTGATCAGACGCTCGACATTGCCCGCCAGCGCCATGATCTTGGCGTCCGTCGTATTGCTCACCGCCGCCACCTTGGCATCGGTCGCGGCCGGATTGTCGATCCGGAGATGCTCCTCCAGCGTCCGCTCGAGCTTGCCAAGGCGCTCGGTCTCCAGGCGGTCGACCTTGGCGCGCAACTCCGCGCGCTCCACCCGGTCGCCGGCCAGCTGGTGGCGGATATACATCAGGATGATGATACCGGTCAGGGTGCCGCCGGAGATCGCGCCACCGGTGGAGGTCAACAGGGTCAAAAGGTCGAACATTGGCAGCTCCCGATAATGGCGCTCGCGCGCGGAGGTTAAACAAAAACGCGAGGCCGGGAAGGGTTAAACCCGGCCCCGCGCGCCGCCGAAGCGGCAGGGGGTAATCGAACAGGGATTTCGTTCAATGCGCCCGGCTCCGGCTCATCAAAAAGCCGGAGCCGGGCATAATCCATACGTGCCAAAACTGGCAAAGGTTCGGTGAAAAATGCTCCGGTCGTTGACGAGTCAAAGCCGGCAACGCTTACCGGCCCGCTCCCGGAGCAAAAAAAGGCGGGTCAGGCAAGAGTTGAACTTGCGTACGCGCTGTACAACGCGGCGGGCGTGCGTTGGCCAATACCGCCCGCGGGGCATTACGCCCGGATGGCCGCTATCCTACTGACCCTAAAAATAGATGACCCGCCCCGGTTCGCGGATGGCCGAAACCATCCGCGCGGCGGGTGCTGTTACAAAAATTACGCGGGACGCGGCGGGGATACCCCGCAGACGGAGACGGAAACCGCAATGCCACGCCCGCGGAGAGTGCGCACGGGGACGCGCCCTCTCACTATTGGGGCAAAACCCGCGAATTTTGACAGAAACCTTGTTTTTTCGCTAAAACCAGTTGTAAAAGCGTGTAGGCGGCTGTAATTTTACGCCATGAAAATCTTACAAAAAATCATGATGCCAATGGTTTTGCTGGCGCTGGCGGCGTGCGCCGGCCCGGCGACCGACGCCGCCACCGGCCGCGCGATATGGGTGGTGGACGGCGACACTATCAACCTGCAGAAGCCGGACAAGACGTGGCAGGTTGTGAGGCTCTACGGCATCGACGCGCCGGAAAAAGACCAGGCATACGGCCCGGAGGCGACCCGCGAGCTGATCGCGCTGACCGGCCGCAAGCGGGTGCGGGTCGAGCCGGTGGAGACCGACCGCTACGGCCGCACCGTGGCCCGGGTCTATTGCGGAGATATTTATGTCAACGCCGAGATGGCGCGGCGGGGCGCCGCCTGGTGGTATAAAAAATACGCGCCCGGCGATCGAACGATCGCGGACGCGGAGGCCGAAGCACAAAATGCGCTGGCGGGATTATGGGCGGCCGACAATCCGGCGCCGCCGTGGGAGTGGCGGCGCGGTCACTAACCGACCACTTGTACATCTCCGATTTTCAAGCTACACAAACGCCAAAGCTTTGTGGCGGGATCAAAATTATATGTTGCCCAAAAAGGATAACGCACGCGCGATATATTACCATATGCGTCACTTTTATCAAATTCAACATAACTGGAAACGTTAACACCAACCCATTGCATAAGACGGTTCGTTGCCATATCCATATGGTCAACTTCGGTAAATTTTGTATGATCGCTTGCCGCCAAAAACGGCCAGCTTGCCGCGGACAATTTCATGTTGAAATATTTACAGACCGCTGCTTGAGCCATCTGATAAGCATCCGACTTAAATTTATCGGCTGACTGGCCATATTTTTCTCTAATTGGGTCTATCACCCCCGGTGACGAAATAACATCATTTGTGACAAGCTTAACATTGGGACGATTATTGGATACCGCGCTAGAAACACCAATTAAAAAAATTCCAATTGCCAAAAAAGCCAAATATAGCCAAATCCGGCTATATGGCGGCCGCAACGGCGCACCACAGTTGCGACACGAGATAACCAGCGGCGACGCCAGCACGTCGCCGCACCCCGGGCAGCAATATATTTTTTGTCGTCGATCGCCAATCGCTAGCAATATCACACCCAATAGTATTATAATTATGCCCGGAATCGCGCCGATAACGGTAACCGCCAAAATTACGCCGAACAATACTGCGACAAGTCCGCAGCCAGCCGCAGCCCAGTTGCCGCCGGTATAACGGCGTATAATTCTCCGCGACTGACCGCCCGCTTCCGAGGGGATGGCCTTGGCGGTTGGCAGCGGAGTTAAAAATTCACCGCGACACTGATTGCATTGTGCTTTTTTCCCGGCCATTTTCGGCGGGCACTCCAATGCCGCCCCGCAATGTGGACAAAACACTTTCATTCTTCCGCGTTCCCCCTTTTCTCTTTACTCAACTCAGCTGCTCGCGAGAGCAGCTGAAATTGTCGCGTATCATCCAATTCCTGCCAATATTCGATCAGTAGCTTCAACATGGGCTCATCCTGTGCCGCGTCCCTAATTGCGATAATACCTTTAATTGCATCGGCGGTTAACCCGGACGCGAAATATTTACGCTGCAACTCAATTTGTTGCTCTTGGGTCAGATAGGTTTTTAGCAACGGAAATAACCGTTCCCATGTTGATAGTCTTATGGTTTTTATATTTCCATTAATATATTTACCGATATTGGATATACCAACTCCAGCCACTTCCGCGATTTTTTGCTGTGACCCTAAATCGTTGATGGCCTTAATGAGTGCGTCTATAATCGTTTGATTGATTTTCATGCATCTACAATACACCCAAAAAAGATATTTTCAAAAAAAATCAAAAAAATACCTATTTTATATCAAATTAGCTTGAATATCTTAAAAGTAGCATTATTGTCTTTTATGGGCAAAGATAGAGAAAGAGATATAAAGAGATAGGGAAACAATGATAATTACGGACGAAATAAAACAAGCATTGGCCAATGCCGTTAGTAGCGCCGGTAATTCAAACAAATTCAGCGAATTATTAGATGGCATCAGCCAGACTACTGTGCGCAATTGGCTGATCGGCAAAACCAGATCGATTTCCGATCATAATTGGGAGCAGATTCACCCGCATCTGCAATCATATTTAACTCCTCGGCTTACAGATACATCGACACGCCAAGATAATATACTGACCGAACTGCTGCGTATCTGGCCGGAAGACCTGACCGACCGGGCCCGTATCCTCGCCCTGGCGGCGGAACTCAAGGAGCGGCGAGACGCAAAATGACAAAAATTGCAAAAATCAGACGCGCGCTTGGCATGACCCAAGTGCAAGTTGCGGAGATGATAGGCAGAGAGCAGCAGGCTGTCGCGTGGCTGGAGCGCTGCGGGATCAAACGGGCGTCCACCGCGCGGGTATATGCCGCGGCGCTCGGGGTGGCGGCGTTCGAGCTGATAGACTGATTAATACAATATATATAAACGGGGAAAACATGAAACTTACCAGCGGCCAGGTTATGACAGTGCTTGACGCGGATCGCGCGAGCTGGTGGACGATCGACCAGTATCCCGCGTCGTCGATCTGCGCGCTGATGCTGTGGCTGGCCGACACCGCGGCCGATGACCGCGACTGGTGGCGCGTCGTGCGGATGCGGCACGAGTACGGAGATTTGGACGCCGAGGAGCTCGGCCTCTGCATATCGATGGACGCGCTGAGCGTCCGCCGGGCGCTGGCCCGGCACCAGTTCGAGGCGGCGGACGGGCTCGGCCATGACGGCTTCGCGCCGGCGGTGGAGATGTACGATCTGCCGGCCGGCGACGTGGTTCCCGGGCTGACCGCCCGGCGCGCGATCGCGCTGGCGGACTTCGCGGCAGCAGAGCCCGACCGCTGGCGGCTGTTGCGGATGCTGTATGCCGCACCGCCGGTACCGCTCGAGCGGGCGGCGGAGGTACTGGGAATATCGGCCAGGACGGCGCGCCGACTGGCGCGAGTCCCGGATTTGAGTTTTAACCAGGCCGCGGAAGCGGCGGAAACGGAGGCGGACGATGAGACTGGAGACATGGCTGGCGGTGAGTTTGAGGCTGCGCTGGGCGGTGCTCGGGGCGGGGATGCTTGGCTTAATAATTGTGTGCTGCAGGTGATGCCATGACGGATACCGCATACTTCGCGCTTGGCATGGCGCTGGGATCGCTGCTCACGGCGGCGGTACTGGCAATCATCGGACTCAATTTTTCAAACAAGGGGGATCAAAAGAAATGAACGAATTTGCAAAGGGTAGAATTTCCGCGGCGACCGAGATTATCGACGCCGTGGCGATGGACACGGCGGTCAACACCGCCACCAAGATCATCCGCGACGAGGTTGCCGCGGACGAGTCGGCGCCGCGGCTGATAGTGTTGCATTGCAACACTCGCCGCGAAGCCGCGCCGGAAGCTCCGGCCGCCGAGCCGGAGCCTGAAAAAAGTGTTGCAGTGCAACACTCCGAGGAGAATAACAGTGTTGTATCACAACACTCCGAGGATGAACCCCAAGAGTTGACCGCGGCCGTATTCGACCGGCCGGACTGCCCGGACTGGGCGATCGAGGCTGGAATCCGACTCTGTGACAATACCGCGTACTGGCTATCCGGCAGCCCGGAGCATCCAGTACAAGCCATTCCGGGCAAGTGGCTGGCCGGCGCGGCCGGTACTTTTATTCCGCGCCCGGTTCCCCAAACTCCCGCCGCCGAGGTGGGGAAGAGTGTTGCACCGCAACACTCCGAGGAGGAAGCCGCCGAAGAATCCCCCGTGGAACCCACGGACGCCGAGGTGCCGCCGGCTCCGGACAGGCTGCCGGATTGGGCTACGGAAAAGGCACTGTGCACCGTCAAGACCAAACGCTCGGATTTCACCGCCAGGCTTTTTTTCAACGGCACGAACAATCCGCAGCGGCAGATCGTGCTGGTGGGCGTCCATGTCAACGCATCGGTTGATTTCGCGGACGAGCAGGAGTTGCTCGACGCGATCGGGGCCGGACTTGTCAAGCCCTATGAGCTCGACGACCAGCTCCCGGCCTTGCGTGCCAAGATGCAACGGATCATCGATCGCGACAAAATATCAACCGTAGCCGGTGTTATAGACGCGGTTCCCGAACTGATGATTATGAGCACGTTTGCCAAGGTGATCGGCACCGGCCCGAAGTCAATGCGCTATTTACGTAAAGGCACAGTAACGCCGTGCATCGACAAGCGCGTGCGCGAGACGTTCCGTCTCTATAATCCGGAGGCCGCGGAATGATTCGGCGGCTAAAAAACTGGTTCCGGTGGCTCCGGTGGTGGCTACCCGGCCGCCCGCCCGAGGGCGAGCTTATGATGTGTGTCTTGTCGTATTCGCAGCACACGCGGCAGTGCGCCGGCCATACGTTCCTGGCCGCCGTGCCGAACATCGAAACAGTACGCTTCTACCGCAAAGAATCCATTGCGAAACACGAGGCAATGGCCAACGATTTCGAGTTTGTCGCTCCACCGGACACATTCGGCATATCCGGGCCGTTTTACCGCGGCGGATCTCTAATCACGCGCATCGGATGGTTCGGCGCGCGGATTTATGTTGTACAATCTCAATATGTCAAAATCACTCATGAGGGCAATATGACTACTCCCGTCCATTTGGCCGACAGCCGCAAGCAACTGACGATCGAGGAGGCCGACGCGCTTTTCCGCGAGCTCGCACTCCGCGAAGTGCAAGCCAAGCGAAAAGCCGCCGCGCTCGACAAAAAGATCGCCGAACTCAAGGACAACTACGATCGCGAGACCGAGCAGCTCCGCACCGAGCTTGATATGTACAAGGCAAAACTGGCAGCTTACATCGTCGCGTGCCCGGAGCGGTTCCGCAAGCCGCGAAGCCGCAAAACGATCTTCGGCACCTATGGACTCAAACACGCCAGCAAGCTGGTGATCTCCGATCGCCAGGCGGTAATTGATTTTGCCCGGCAAGGCGGTCACGATTTTTGCGAGACCAAGATCAAGCTCAAAGCCAAACAGATTTGCGAGGCCATCGGCGGCGGGCTCGAGGTTCCCGGCGCGCGAATCTCCGAGGGTGATATTGCCAGTTATAAAGTGGACACCGCCGCGCTCGACGAGGAGGCCCGCAGATGATCGATCTTACCGCCATCGCCGGGGGGATTATCCCCGAGACACTCGAGGAGCTGACCGCGTCCGCCCGCGAGCTGCTGGCTTTTGCGGCGCGTCAGACCCAGACGCTGGCGGTGATCGTCGCCGCCGCAAAGCGGCATAACCCCGCCGGGTGGGCCGACTGGGCGGCGGACGAGCTTGGGCTGGGCGGCAGTTATCTCCATCATCTCCGCGCCGTCGGCGATATGCTGCTGGACGTTCGCGCGATCGGCGGGAGTGTTGCATTGCAACACTATAAACTGCTTTTCAGCCTCGCATATAATAAGCTGGTACCGCTCACTCGCGTCCCAGCCACCGAGATGGGCAATTTCGTCCGTGTCAACCCGACGCTGGCGCGGATGAGCCGCGACCAGGTGCGCGCCGCCGTGGCGGAGTGGCTGCACGAGCAGCCCGCCGCCCGCGCGGTGCAGCTCAACCTGCCCGGCATCGACGCGATGATCTCGTTTCTCGATGAGCACGAAGATGCCGCCGAAAACGTATTCTCCGCCGCCGCAGCCAGCGCGGAACGCGCGCAATCATGCCTCCGGCTCGGGTTCGGGTTGATCGGCGGCGCGGCGGAGTATTACCTCGCCCATCCCGACGCGGACAGCCTCGCCGCGCTTCAACAGCTCAAGGCGGGCGTCCTGACCAGCCTGGACGCGATCGACCAGGCAATCAAAGAGCACCAAGAAAAGTTGTAAGTATTTAATAATCAACAAAAGCAAACGGGGAATAAAATGCTTTTCGGTGATTTAGTTAAAAAAAGTTTACTGCCGGTCGTCAAAAAGCCGGGCAGTTCGGCCGTTGCCCGGGCATCCGCGCCCGAGGTTCCGGCCGCAGCCGAGGCCGCGCCGTCCGAGTACCGCCAGCTGGCGGCCGAGCGGTGGCGCTTTCTGCAGCTGGTTCGGCAAGCGAAAATCCAGTATGGCAAAAACGACCAGTCGGCGGTAGAGTTTGTGGCGCTGAACCACGCGCTCGAGTTCCCACTGCTGACCACCGCCGGCAAAGGCGGCAGCTCGGCTCTCAATTACCCCAATTATCGCCAGTGGCGCAGCCGCGCCAAGGCCCACCCCGGCAAAGAGCTCGAGGCTCTGACCGATCGCTACGCGTCCGGAGTGCGTGACAAGTCCGGCGATGCGCGATTCTGGCGCTATGCCCAGGCTTTTTACCTCAACCGCAACCGCCTGCCGATAACCAAATGCTACAAAATGGCCGCCGAAAAACTGCGCCGGGAAGACCCGGCCGCGATCATCCCCAGCTACGCCCAGCTGCGCTGGCGGATCGACCAGCTCGATAAAAAGATGGTGGTGCTGGCCCGCGAGGGCGAAGTGGCGCTTAAAAACAAGTTCGGGTCTTTCGTGGAGCGCAGCTGGGGCGAGGTCTACCCGGGCGAGTGCGTGGTTTGCGATTCGCGCACGTTCGATACCCGGATCAGGGTGTGGGATGAGGCCGGTCAGCGCTGGGTGGCGCGCCGCCCCACGATCGCCGGCATGATGGACGCGCGCAGCTGGTACATGGCCGCCTACTGGATCACCGACAGCGCGATCAGCAGCGAAAACCTGATCGACACGCTCGGGCTTTATCTGCACAATACCGGCAATGTGCCGCCGGCCATCGCCTACTGCGACAACGGTTCCGATTACTGCAAGGCAGGTTTCAGCAAGCCGCTCGAGGGGCAAAGCATTTTCAAGGAGTTGGGCATCCAACTCATAAACGCTATACCATATAATGCGCGCGCGAAAACCATCGAACGCTGCTTCCGCGACATGATGCAAGAGTTTGACAAGTCGTTTGCGGATTATCTCGGCAGTAAACCGTCCGACCGTTCGCAAGCGGCCAACTGGTTCGAGCGCCATCCAGAGCAGCTGCCGAGCCTGCAAGAGTTTTGCGCGGCGTTTGCGGACTGGCTGGACACCTATCACCGCACGCCGCGCCGCGGCAAAATCCTCGACGGTCACACGCCGCTCGACGTCTGGCAATCGCGTCCAGCGCGTCCGGCGGTACCGGCCGAGCGGCTGCCGTTTGCGTTCCTGCTGCCGGTGGCGGTGCGACAGGTCAAGCGCGGCCCGGCCGTCGAGCTTAACAAGATCGGCTATTTTAACGATGATCTTTTCCCGCGGATCGGCGAAAAGGTGTTACTGAAAGTCGACCGGCTCGACCGCGACCGTCTGGTGGTTTTTGATCTCGCCGGGCGGCTGATCTGCGAGGCGCGGACGCGCCGGGCAATCAAGGCGCTGGCGCTCGACGATCCGGCCGCGCGCGAGGCGATCGCAGCCGAGATGGCGCGTCAGCGCCGCGAGGTCAAACAGGTTTACACCATGATCGACGCCGCCACCGGCGGGCTGCATCTGGTCAGCCCGAGCGAGCTGTTCCGGGCGGCGGCGGGGGATGCTCTGGCCAAGGTCGGCAGCGTGGTCAGCGTCAAAGGCGCATCTCATCGCTACGATCACCATGTGCTCGGCGCTCCCGCTCCGGAGCCGGAGCCGCCCGCCAAGACCGCCGCGCCGGCGCTGCCGGCCGCGGACGCCGATGTGGATATTTCGGGATTCCATAATTTTGTGACCAACAACTACAGGAGGGATCAGGACGATGACTATTAAGCAGGGCGTGGGTTATGGGTATGACACCATGATGGTGCGCGCGGCGCAGTTCCGCGCGGGCATTCGCCGCTATTCCGCGGCGGAACAGTGCCAGCTCGAGTGGTTGTGGGGGTATTCGCACGATGTGTTGGGCGCCTCGCGTCACGAGATCGAGCGGGCCACCGGGCTGGAGTGGGCATTTTTATACAGCGTTTTTATCGGCAAATCAGAGGTCGATCTGGCGCCGCTCATGGAGATTATCGCCCAACTGCGCGTTCAAGTCGCGCAAAAAATGCCGCTGGTCGATACGATCGTGACGACTCGAATACGCGAGGCGCTCGACTACGCCCGGGACAACTCGGCGCTGGTCACTGTTACCGGGCCGACCGGCCGCGGTAAAAGCTACACCGCGATGCACTGGGCAAGACTCAACAATCACGGCCAGACCAAGTATTTGCGCGTGCCGTCGGGCGCGACGCCGAAGTCGATTTTGCAGCTGCTGGTCGACCACTTCGGCATCGCCAAGACCGGCTGCACCACTCAGGAGCTGGCGCAGAAGCTCATGCGTGAGATAACACCGCGCAACGTGCTGATCTTCGACGAGGCGGGGTTTCTGCTGCCGTCCGGCCAGACCAACAACTGCGCGCTGGAGCTGGTGCGCGACATCCACGACCAAAAGGGATGCGGCATCGCGCTGATCTTTACAGACGTTTATCTTCGGGATATGCGCAACGGCCGCCGCGCCGACTTCTTCGAGCAGTTCATCGGCCGCATCATGTTCTCCGTCGAAATTCCCGATCGGATTTTCCGCAGCGAGGTGGCCGAGATTTGCCGGTCATTCATTCCGGAGGCGGACGACCGACTTGTCGATTACGCCTACGCCACGGCGATCAAACGCGACGGTAAGTTGCGCGTGCTTTTCGAGGACTTGCGCAAGGCTCGCGCTTTCGCCGAGAGCGAGCACCGGAAACTGACCGTCGACGATCTTAAGGCCGCTGTCGTCTGGCGCAAGTCCGGCGGCGTCTGGCCGGAGGTGTGAGATGGGTTTCACGATTGAGGAGAGTTTCAGCCACCGCGACGGTAGGCACATCAGGGCGTCGCGCGAAAGACACGACGGCCGCGAGAGCTGCCGCGGGTGCCCCGCGGCAAATGATTGTGCCAAACGTATCACGTCGGAGGCCGGATGCGGGTGGCAAATCTATACGGATATAGTTAATGGACTCATCGCGGCAGAGTATCGCCTGTCTCCACTGAGTAACCTGGGGCCTGCCGATCTGCCGCCGCTGGCCAGTCTGATAAAGGAGGCGTGGGGTGAATAGCCAAGATCGTAAGCGATTAAGGCGCGAGGTTTTTGCTCGGCGGGAACCCGTGAGCTTCGCTCCAATTCAGGTAAAGGAGCCATTGACCATTTACATGGAGCCGCTTTATATGCGCCCTACGGTTTTTCTTCATCTTAATACGGATATCCCAACCGAAATAAGCATTGCCGCCGAAAATTTGAGTCGCCAAACAGGAGCCCCTTATTACTATGCAGAGGACGCTCTTTATCGTCTTTATTTGAGGTATTATCATGTGCAACTGTCGCTCCTATAATAAACAGGTCGGCCAGCGGGCTGAACGCCAGATCGATCTCTGCCACAACGGCGAAAAACACACCGTCTGCGTGGACGCGTGTATCGCCGACCTGATCCAGGAGATCAATAACGCCGGCGTGGTCACGGTCGGCAGCTGCTGCGGACACTCCGGCGGCGACCGCTCCGGATATATCCAGATCGCCAATAATCCGAGCCCGGCCGAGATCGCCACAGCCAAGGAAATTATCAAAAAACACGGCCGGGAAATTCCCGTTTGTGCCGCGATTATAAAGTGGTTTTAACAAAAAAAGGAGGGTAGTGTTATGACTACTGTTTTAGAGCAGCTCAAGATGATCCGCGAAAAACTCGCGCTGGATGTGCCGCCGATGGTATGCGACGCGGAGCCGGAGAGCACCGCGCGTGTCGATGTAGGATATGAACTAAACTGCATAATCGCGCAACTGGATCACGTCAACCAGGGCGCGTACCGGATCATGGCCGAGCGGTGGAGGCAGATAGAGGTGGAAGGGTTTGACGCCAAACATGACCGCCGCCATGGCCGTGATGATCTTGCTCTCGCTGGTGCCATATATGCGATTTCCAGCACCGGCCGGAGCCGCCGCGACTTGTCTGCGCTGTGGCCGTGGTCATGGCATTGGTTCAGGCCGTCCACCCAACTGCGCGATCTCGAAAAAGCCGGCGCGCTGATCGCCGCCGCCATCGACCGGCTACTGGCCGAGGGAGGCAACCAATGAGCCAATATTATGAAACCTGCGATGACTGTGGAAAACAGTTCGAACCGGAGGAATATAGTTTTACCTCGGGCGGTGTTTTTTGTAATGCGTGCTTGGATGATCGGGGAGAATTGCCCTGGAGCGATGAGGAAGGCGGTGAATGATGAAAAATCTCGTTGATTTTATCATTTCTTTTGGGGTGTTTGCGGCTATCGTAATTTTTGCCGGCCGCACTGGAGTCAAGATTCCCTGGAATATTCTGATTGCAATATTGGGCGCGTGGATCGGCGGCTATGTCTCCGGATGTGGGCGGTAAAATGGCCAGCGTAGCAGCAGTCAAGATCGCGCAGAAACAGGCGCACATGCCGGAGGCCGCGTACCGCGATCTGCTCGCGCGGCAATTTTCGGCCGGCAGTTGCACATATCTGACCGCCGAGCAGCGCGACAAGCTGGTCGCCGCGATCCACCGGTGGGCCGGCGAGCGGCCGAAGTCCGCGACCGAGCGCAAAATATGGGCCTTGTGGTATGATCTCAAGCCGTATCTCACCCCCGATCAGCGCACCGTCGACTATCTCCTGGCCATCGCCCGCCGGGCATCCGGAAACGACAAGATTACCGGCCTTGCCGCGCTCAGCGATCGCGAGGCGTATAAGACTATCGAGGCGCTCAAGCGCCGCGTCGACCAAGTGGCCCCGGTGCCGTTTTAATGCAGCCGTATTTCGAAAACAACAATATAAAACTATATCTTGGATCATGCCTGGATGTCTTGCCAACGCTCGATGTCCAGGCCGATCTTTTGTTGACTGATCCGCCGTATTCCCGCGTGCTCGACGAGCAATGGGATCGCATGGACAACGCGGAGCTCTCCCGGCTGCTGGAGGCGATGCTGACCGCCGCGGTACCGCGACTGCGCGACAATGCCGCCGCTTATATTTTTTGCTGGCCGACCAACCTGGAGACCGTCGCCGGCGCGGCTAAAAATCATCTGCATATACTCCAAAATATTGTCTGGTGTAAGCGTGACCGCCTCGAACAGGTGGCGCCGGGTCGGGCTCGACATACCGAGATTGCGTCGCTGCGCGTGCCATTCCCGGAAACTGAGCGGATCGTTTTTGCCGAGATGTCTGGCGCCGATTCCGGTTATGGCGACCACGACGAGCGCGTCCGCAACAAGGTAATGGCTCCGTTGATCGCATATTTTCAGGCGGCCCGTAAGGGAGCGGAGTTGTCCGGATCTGAGTTGCGCGATCGGATGCACGCCATGACCGGCAAGCGTTACGTTTTTGAGCGTCACGCGCTCGCTGAGTCTCAATGGGAATTGCCCACGCGCGAACAGTACGAGGCCGCTCAAACGCTGATGCCAGGTTTGCGGCGGGAGTATGAGAGTTTGCGGCGGGAGTATGAGAGTTTGCGGCGGTATCATCGGCCAACACCGCGCACGTACACCGATCTGTGGGTATATCCGCCGATCATGGCCGGTTGTCGGTCGCGTATACACCCAGCGCAAAAGCCGATCGATCTGATCGCCGATATGATTACCACCAGTTGTCCGCCCGACGGCCTGGTGCTCGATCCATTCGCCGGCAGCGCATCGACCGGAGAGGCCGCGATCCAGACCGGACGCCGCGCGATCCTGATCGAGCGCGACGAGCGCATCGCCGAATCCGCGGCCCGGCGCCTGTCTAATATACTGATCTGACTCCCGATCGCAACACATGCCGCCGTATGGCGGCTTTTTTTATGCCCACATCCGCACACTCAAAACTATGAGTCCGCACACTCGCGGATGTGCGCCAAACCCCGTGTCCGCACACGCAAAAACGTCAAAAGTGTTAAAACTGCGCGGCGGTTAAATTAACCTCAGAAACCGTAAGGGCACCTGCGAAAACCTCTTTGTTCTTTATAGATATGCGCGCGGGAGGACCGATGACCGAAGTTATGGAAATTTTTGTTATAGGAATAGTCCATAATAACCTCACCCAAACGACAAAACAAATGGAAGGCCGTTCAAAACGATTCATCTGTAGAATTATGAAGTTTTCCATAGCGGCGGATTTGAAAAAAATGCTCAAGGCATTAGGGTAATATATAAGGAGCGCGGGAGATGTTTTTCATGGAGCAATACAGGGAACGATTGATTATCCGGAAACGGCGGCCTCGCGGTTACGATTTAATCAGAACCACAAGTGAACAGGCATGAGCAACTCCGATATTCCGTTGAAAAGCGTATCAACCCAGTTCGCCGCCGTCGCCGCGGCCCGCCCGGAAGTGCCGGCAATCGTCGACCGCGACCGCACTTTCACCTATGCCGAACTTGACCGCCGGGCTGAACTGCTGGCGGCAGAACTTATACGGCGCGGCGTGAACATTGAAGATTCGGTGGGGCTGCTGCTCGACCGTTCGATGGAACTGTGCCTTGGTATGCTGGCCGCCCACAAATGCGGCGGATGCTACGTTCCGCTGGATCCGGCGTGGCCGGAAAATCGCCATCTGTTCATCGCCCAGGATACCGCGTGCAAAATCCTGCTGAGCGTATCCGACCGGACAATACCGCCGGAGCTGCTGGAAAAGACCCTGTTCATCGATCGGCTGGACTGGTCCGCCATTCCACCGGCTGAAGACTTTCCGCCGCCGGACCTCAACCGCCTCGCCTACATACTTTACACTTCAGGCTCCACCGGAGTCCCCAAAGGGGTGGAGATAGAACACGCCGGGCTGGCCAATTTCGTGGCATGGCAAAATGGGGTGTTCCCACATGCAAAACTTCACCGCACCACTCAGGCCGCGCGACCGGGATTCGACGCCTCCGGCTCCGAAATATGGCCGGCGCTGTGTTCCGGCAGCACGATTTATATAATTCCGGACGAGCTGCTGCTCAATCCGCCGGCACTGGCGAAATGGCTGGCCGACAACTTGATCGCCGAATGCTTTCTGCCCACGCCGCTGGCCGAACTGCTGATGGACAACGGCATGCCGCCCGGCTCCGCGCTGCGGATACTGCGAGTCGGCGGCGACCGCCTCACGCGCAAGCCGCCCGCCGATTTCCCCGCCATGCTGGTAAACGAATATGGCCCCACCGAATGCTCGATAGTCAGCACGTATTCCATTTTCTTTCCGGGCGACTCGCCGGAGCCGCCTCCGGACATCGGATTCCCGCTCGGACGCCTGAACGTCCGCATAATGGACGACAATCTTCAGCCGCTGCCGGACGGTCAGGCGGGTGAAATCTGCATCGGCGGCATCGGGCTGGCCAGAGGCTATCACAACCGTCCCGATCTCGACGCGCTCGCATTCGCCGCCGATCCCGCCGACCCGGCAAAGCGGATATACCGTACCGGAGACATCGGGATACGCCAATGCGACGGCAGGTTCGAATTCATCGGCCGCCGGGATTTTCAGGTAAAGATCCGCGGCCTGCGCATCGAACTCGGAGAAATCGAGGAAGTGATCGCATCGCACAAAAACGTTGCGAAATGTGTGGCCGTGGTGCGTGACTCCACGTCCGGTGCAAAGTATATTGCCTCTTATGTCACGCTGCACAAACCTGCTCCCGGCATCGAGAATGAATTGCTGGAATCGGCACGAAGCAGCCTGCCGGAATACATGGTGCCCTCGGCTCTTCGCATACTCGACGCCTTCCCGCTCACCGCCAACGGGAAAATAGACCGCGCCGCCCTGCCCGAACCGGAAGCGTCAAAAAATCAATGGCTTCCGCCCGCAACCCCATGCGAAAAAAAGCTGGCGGCAATGTGGCAGGAACAGCTCACCTGCCCGCCGCCGGGGCTGAAAGACAATTTTTTCAGACTGGGCGGAGATTCGCTTCAGGCCGCGATGCTGGCGGTCAGGATCGGCGATGAGTTCAATTTCGACTCTCCCGCCTCGCTGCTGTTCGAGCACCCGGAACTGGACGAACTGGCCGGGTTCGTCGGCAGGCAGGCTGGAACCGGAGCCTCCCGCGGACTGACGCACGGCGGCGACGAGACGGCAAGAACCTGCTTCCCTGCCACTTCCTATCAGACGGCGCAGTGGAAACTCCAAAAATTTTCCGGTACCTCAAATCTCAACAACATCGTGCTGACCGTACACCTCGAAGGGGAAGTAGACCCGGCATTGCTTCGGCGCGTACTCGAAGGCATAACCGCCGACCATCAAAGCCTGCGCTCCCGCTTCTGTCTCGAAGGCAGACAACTCTGGCAGCAGGTGACGGCGGAGGTGCCGGTGGAACTGACGTTCCACGACTGGTCCGGCGAAAGTCCTGAACGCATCGAAGAACTGTTCGCACTGAAAATCGATGAACATCGCGCCCACGAGTTCCAGCTTAACACCCCGCCGCTGTTCCGGGCCGAACTTTTCAGATTCGGGCCGCGGCACAGCGAACTGCTGTTCACCGTATGCCATCTGGTGTTCGACGGCTGGAGCGGCGCACTGTTCCTTTCCAGATTGCGCGACGACTATCTGCGACTGTCCGCCGGTCGGGAACCGGAACGCCCTGCGGCCGATGCTCCCGACTATTCCGATTTCGCCAATCGCCACCGTCAGTTGCTGGAAAGCGGCCATTTCGACAAAGGCCTGGAGGTGTGGCGCGATATGCTGGACCAACTTAAGCCGATGCCGGAACTCCCGTTCGAACGCAACGAACCTGAAGGCGACCGCAACTCCGCCGGCCGTTATGAATTCACCATTCCCGAAAACCTTTGTTCGCGACTCAGGAATTACGCCTTGGAGGCCGGAACCACGCTGTTTACACTGCTTCAGGCCGTGCTGCATCTGCAGCTGCACAAATACACCGGAGTCACCGACATCGTCACCGGCACCGCCTTCGCCAACCGCAAGCTGAAAAATTCCGAAGGCATCATCGGCATGTTCATAAACTCCCTGCCGCTTCGCCACCGGCTGAATCCGGACGAAGATTTCGACGTTTTCGTAAGAGGTTTCGCCCGGACGGTCAAGCTCTGCGTCGCGCACGGCGACGTTCCATTGGACATGATCATGGAGCAGTGCGGTCTGTCCGGCCGCGATACTCCGCTGTTCCCGGTTTCACTGCTGCTCCAGAATCTGCCGTGGCCGGAAAACGGCGCGGAGGCGCTGCGCATCGGCTACGACGAACTCGGCAGCGGAGTGGCCAAGACCGACCTCACGCTGGTGATGGAAGAGCGCCAAGGCGCGCTTGACTGCCACGTCGAGTACCGCGAATCGCAGTTCACGCGCAAAAGTGTCGCGTCATTCTGCGACGCCTTCGCGGATTTCGCCGCAACCCTGATCGAAAACTCCGGCGCCCCGATCGCCTCGCTTCACTGCCCGTCCGTCGCCGGGGCGCGCCCCGGCACTTATATAGTCGGCGATACCGGATTGGTTCCGGCCTGCGGAGACATTCTGAGGCGCAACGGCTTCCATATCCTCGGCGTATTCTCCGGCGATACTCCGGCGATCAAGTGGGCGCAACAGCACCGGATACCGTGCCACAACCCGTCGGCAGCCGTACTGCGCGACAAACTGCGGCTTACCCGGTTCGACTATTTGTTCAGCATCATCAACAGTCTGCTTCTGGACAAAGACATATTGTCCATGCCGAGAAAAGCGGCGATAAACTACCATGACTCTCCGCTCCCGCGCTACGCCGGGCTGAACGCCTCATGCCACGCGGTGATAAACCGAGAACCAGCCCACGGCGTCACCTGGCACCTGATCGCGGACGGCATCGACACCGGCGACATCTGCATCCAACGCAAATTCGAACTTTCTCCGGAAAACACCGCGGTACAGCTTAGCTTGAAATGCAGTGAAGCCGGGGTGGCAACGCTGGCCGAACTCGCTCCCGAGCTGATCGCCGGCCGTCTGAAACCGCGTCCGCAGGACCTTTCCCAACGCAGCTGTTACGGCGGCGCCGACCGGCCATACGCCGGAGCCATGCTTGATTGGACGCGTGGCCCGGAAGAACTTTGCGCGCTCGTCCGCGGCCTGGATCTCGGCGCTTATAACAGTGAGATGGCTTGCGCAAAATTCATGTACGGCGGAAAAATCGTAATCGCAGGCACGGCGGAAACCGCCGATGCCGCCTTTTCGCAATCAGACTTCGACCCGGGCATCGTGCTCGGAGCGGACGACGACGCCATAACCGTTTCCGCCGGCAGCGGGCTGATAAGACTGGGTGATCTGCGGGATGCTTCCGGCTCACGGCTGAACCCGCGTTCGATACCGGTCGGAGACCGCCTCGAATATCCCGAGGAATTCGACTTCGCAACACTCGACCGCGTCTATCGCGCCGCCGCGCGCAATGAGAAATTCTGGGCCGGAATACTGGCCGAACTTGAAACCCCGGACATCCCGCTTCATGGCTGGGAAAAGCTCCCGACCGGCGCACAACGGCGATTCGCGTTGAAAGAAACCGAAGGATTCGATTCCGCCGCGGTTTTCGCTTTGTTTATGACTCGCCTGTGCGCCGCCGAACGCGTCCATCTGCCGGTCAGATTTTCCGGAGAACCTTTCGGCAAACTGCCGCCGGACTTTCTGCTGGAATACCTGCCGCTGCGCGCGGAAGCCGACTTCGACCGCGAAGCGGCCGAAAACCTGAAAGGCATCGCGGCCATGCTGTCCAAACTGGCCGAACGCCGCGCCTGCCCAGGAGACATCTGCCTGCGCCGCAAAAATCTGAGCTGGTTTTCCAGCGTCTCGCCCGCGCTGGAGATCGACGAGTCCGGCAAAGCATATCTGTTGGATTGCGAGGATGAACGCGCCGGACGGCTGATCGAACTTTTCAACGCTTTCCTTGAAAACCTTGCACAAACCCCGAATGCGCCGTTGAAAGCCATCCGGCTGCAAACGGCACGGGAATTCCACCGCGAAGTGTTCGACTGGAACCACAACAGCCGCAACTATAGACTGAACACCTCATACGCCGGACTGTTCGCCGAACGCCTGCGCAAACACCCCGACCGGACGGCGGTGTCGGCCACCGGCGGAAGCATGAGCTATAGCGAACTCGACGCCTATTCCTCGCGCATCGCCCACATACTGGCCGCCCACGGAGCCGTCCATGGCGACACCATCGGCATATATGCGGCAAGGTCGATCGAACTTGCCGGTGCATTGCTTGGCATATTCAAAGCGGGCTGCGCCTACCTTGCGCTCGAACCGGGCCAGTTCCCCGCCGAACGCCGCAACACGATGCTGGAAACCGGCGAGGCAAAAATACTGCTGTATTTCGATCACGCCGTACCGCCGCCGGAATTCCCGGCATGGCTGGACGTCATCGACCTCGCAGCCGAGCGCGAAGTCATCGCCGCCTTCTCCGACTCGTTTGAGGCGCCCGAATGCGACGGCAGTGAAACCGCCTATATAATGTTCACGTCCGGCTCGACCGGCACGCCCAAGGGCGTGATGATCTCGCAACGCAATTTGCTGAACCACAACCAGGCGGTGATCGACGCTTTCGGACTGGGGCCGGAAGACCGCGTCCTGCAGTTCGGTTCGCTGAGTTTCGACCTGTCGGTGGAAGAGCTGTTCCCGGTGCTGCTTGCCGGCGGAACGCTGGTCTTCCGCCCGGGACGGGTACCGCCCTCCCCGGCGGAGCTGCTGGACTTCGCCCGAAGCGAACGGATCAGCGTGTTCGACCTCCCTACCGCCTACTGGCACGGCATGGTGCGTTCCCTGCGCGCCGAGGACGTTCCGCCATCACTTCGGCTGGTGGTCATCGGCGGAGAACACGCTTCGGAAGAACACCTGAAGCACTGGCGTGAACTCGCCCCCGGCGTACGGCTGCTAAACACCTACGGCCCCACCGAGACCACCGTGATCGCCACCGCCAGCGAGGATTTTTCCACCATCGGCCGGCCGATCGCCAACACCGCATGCTATATCCTCGACCGCTTCATGCAGCCATGCCCGCCGGGATGCCCCGGTGAAATATTCATCGGCGGCGAAGGTGTTGCGAAGGGGTATATCAACGACCCGCTGCGCACCGCCCGGGTATTTATGCCCGACCCGTTCGTGCCGGGCGGCCGAATCTACCGCAGCGGCGACCTCGGCTGCCACGCCAGACACGGCGAGATCATCTACCTCGGCCGGGCCGACCGCCAGATAAAGATACGCGGATTCAGAATCGAACCGGAAGGAGTGGAGGACGCGCTGAGGCAGCTTACCGGCATCGACGACGCAGTGGTGGCGGTCAACCGTGACCCTCATACCGGAACGTATTGTCTCGACGGTTATGTCACCATAAAGTCGGCCGGAATCGACCCGACGCATATACGGGAACAACTCGCCGGCGTCCTGCCGGAATTCATGGTTCCGGCAACCATCACCATCATGGCGGAGCTGCCGGTTACACCAACGGGAAAAATCGACCGGCAAGCGCTGCCGCCACCGCGCCGGAAGGAAGCGGCGAAAAGCGAATACCAGCCGGATTCGACGCTGGAAATGCAGATTTCCCTGATCTTCCGGCGGCTGCTCGGCCGCGAGGCGGTCGATCCGGAGCAAAGTTTCTTCAACCTCGGCGGCGATTCGCTTTCGGCGCTGAGCCTCTGCCTGGAAGTGGAACGCGTCTGCGGATGCAAGCTCGGCATGGAGGAGTTCTATCGCAATCCTTCGATAAAAGGCCTGACCGAAGCACTTGGAGAACAACGATGCTCCGCGGCCGCCTGGAGCCCGCTGGTACTGCTTGCCGACAACGGCAAACAACGCCCGCTGTACCTGCTGCACACCACTCCCGGCGATGTGCTCGGTTATGTGAATCTGGCCGGAAGGCTTGAAAACCGCCGGATATACGCCTTCCAAGCCTGCGGTCTGAATTGCGGCAATCAGCCGCACCGGACGATTCCGGAAATGGCTGCCTGTTATGTCCGGCTGCTGCGCGAACACCAGCCGCGCGGCCCATACTATCTGTGCGGCTGGTGTTTCGGCGGCATTCTGGCCTATGAGATGGCCTGTCAGCTCAAAGAGCACGGAGAAGAGGTGGGATTCCTCGGTTTGATCGAAACATGGGGGCGTCCGCCGATGTCTCTGCCATATCTGTTCCGGCTCGGCAGGGACTTCCTGCGCTGGGGGCCAAAAGGCTGGATGGCTTACCTCATGACGAAATTCGGCGGCGACCAGCGTTTCCGGCAGCAGCGGGAGAATTTGGACTTCATCGCGTCCAGATTCAGCGGATCGCGCGAACAGGGCGAAGTTGAACATTTGAAGAAAATATACAACATCAACCTCCAGGCGGTCAACAACTACTATATGAGGCACTATCCAGGAGAAATCGAACTGTTCTGCGTCGATGCCGCCGATCTCTACGGGATAATTCCCTCCCGCGACCGCCGATGGACGGGATTGGTGGACAATATGCGCATAGACGAACTTGAAAGCGGCAGGCATGACGAAATCCTCAAGCCGCCCGCCGTAAACGAGGTTGCAACACGGATAAACGCCGCACTCGACACCGCCGACCGCCGCAACGGCTGACTTATATGCGGCCGTCCCAATTCTTGAATACGGCCTCCTGACCGTTTCGACGTATGGCGGTGCAGACCTCCGACGGGCTGCGGGAATCGTTCAGTGTGAACTGCGCCACATCGCGGGCGGCGAGAACGGCGTAGCCGCCGGGCGTGACCCGGGACCCGGCGCTCATGTTGTCGGCACAACTCTGCACTATCATATCCCGAAACTCGGGTGTTTCCCGGGTGGAGACGGTAATGCCGCATTCCGGAAACACAATGCGGAAGGCCAGCATCATCTGCTCCAGTGCGACGTCGCCGACCGGATGCGCGGGCTGAAATCCGCCGCTGACCGGCGTAATGCGCGGAAATGCAAACTGAATTTTGCTTCGGACGCACTCCTTCATCAGATAAAGCGCGTGGGCACCGAGGCTGGCGGCTTCCGTCCGCCAGTCGGCCAGTCCAAGCAGAAACGCCATGCCGAGCGTCCGGAATCCCGCCCTTCCCGCCCGCCGTTGAGTCCAGACCCGATATTCGAAGTCGCTTTTCGGGCCGGCGGGATGGAGTTCTTTATACAGTGTCTGATCGTAAGTTTCCTGAAAGCAGGTGAGACCTTCGTACCCGGCGGCAAACAGCCCGCGGTAGTCCGCCTCGTCACGCGGAGCGACTTCCAGCGCGAGATAGGAAAACATTTTTCCGGGTCCGCGCCCGACTTCGCACAAAAAATCCGTCGTTATATGCGCCGGGTCTTCTCCGGCCACGATCAACAGCGAGTCGATGCCGCTTTTCCGCACGGCTTCGCCTTCGCGCCTTATCTCGTCCATCGTCAGTATCCGGCGCTCGGCCTTGTGACGAATGTTGAAATCGCAATACTTGCACGAGTTGACGCAGGTGTTGGAAATATACAGAGGCGCGTAAAGCGAAACTGTTCTGCCATAATAGCGGCGGCGGGCCAGCGACGACCGTTTCCGCATGGCGTAAACATGCCCGGCGGCGGCGGGCGAAAGCAGATTGAGCAGGTCGAAATAGTCGCATCTCGACTTTTCCAGCGATGCCGCGACCATTTCCGGCGTGACCGATTCGCAGTAATCCGTTATATGGGTTCCGGTGAATTTCAGTTCGGGAAACATGATGCCGTTTTCCTCATTTGAAAATATCGAAGGTGCGCAGCGGGCTGGTGGCCGACGCGACGCGCCCGACAGCGGGCGGCCCGGCCATAATCCCCAGTTCGGCGGCCCTGACCGCCAGTTTGAACGCCTCTGCCATCCCTACCGGGTCGTCGGCCGCCGCGACCGCGGTATTGACAAGTACCGCGTCCGCACCCATTTCAATCGCCTCCGCCGCATGGGACGGCAGGCCGATCCCGGCGTCAATCACCACCGGAACATGGCTCTGTTCGATTATGATCTCGATCATGTCCCGGGTGCGGATGCCGCGGTTGGAGCCGATGGGAGCACCCAGCGGCATCACCGCCGCCGCTCCGGCTTCTTCGAGTCGGCGCGCCAGAACCGGATCGGCGTTGATATAGGGCAGAACCACCAGCCCGCGCTTGGCGAGGTTTTCTACCGCCTTCAGCGTTTCAACCGGATCAGGCAGCAGATAACGGGCATCCGGATGAATTTCCAGCTTTATCCAGCGAAACCCGGCGGCCTCGCCGATTCTTGCGATGCGGACGGCCTCCTCCGCGTCGCGGGCCCCGGAAGTATTCAGCATGATCTCAACCCGGTCGCGGTCAACGGCGCGCAGAATGCCGTCGTGCGCGGCATCGGCAGGGTCCACCCGCGTCAACGCCACGGTAACCAGCTGGGTTTCCGACGCTTCAAGCGCGGCGGCGAAGATTTCAGTTGAAGCAAACTTGCCGGTTCCGAGAAAAAAACGGCTGGCAAACGTCCGCCCGCCGATCATCAATTCTTTCATGTTGGCATTTCCTCTGTTTACAGCTCTTTTTTCAGTATTATCGCCACGATGCTGTTGGCCTGCATCGCGGCAGCAATGCCTACGCGCGGCGAAGCCGGGTTCAACCCCGCGTCCGGATCCACTGCGGACCGGCAATCACCCGCCATCACCAGATTGCGCCCGATCCGGCGCACGGTAATCGTGTTGGAATCTCCCCAGCCGGCAATGCCGCTGGCCGCGACCACCGTTTTGCCGGACGGCAGCAGTTCGCGCAACAGCATTGCCTTGGCTTCGGCGCGGTCGAACGCCTCTGCCACAATGCCTCACTTTTCGAATATGGCGGCAATGTTGCCTGCGTTCAGTTCCGAATCATGTAATTCCAATTCGAGTCCGGGTTCGATTCTTAGAAGGTTCTCCCGCAGCGCATCGATTTTCTTGTAGCCGATCTGGTCGCGGAAGAAAAACTGGCGGTTCAAATTGCTCTCGGTCACGGTGTCGAAGTCGGCGATCACCAGGCGCCTGACTCCGGCCCGCACCAGATGCGCTGCACAATTCGACCCCAATCCGCCAGCCCCCGCTATTCCCACGACCGCATTTTCCAACGCGCCGCGTTCCGCTTCCGAAAGATATAAATTCGCCGGCATCCGATTATCCTCCCGGAACAATTCGAAAAGCGTCAAGCACATCTCCTTCGCACAGAGGCCGCGTCTCCGCCTCCGGGCCGCCGCATATCTCTCCATTCAGTTCCAGTACCACGGCCTGAACCGGAATTTGACGTTCGGCCAAGAACCCGGCCACCGTGACGGCGGAGGTTTCCGCGGCTCTGCCCTGATAAACGATCTTCATGGTCGGCCTATGCGTTCTCGGTAAAAAGAGTCAACTGATGCAGAAAACCGCGGTCCTCCTCGACGCTGCGCCCGCGGGTGGTGAGATAGCCGCCGGTAATCATGCTGTTCATGCCCGCAAGCATGAGGAGGCCCTGAAAGTCCTTCATCGCGGTTTCGCGACCTGCGGCGAATTTTATCATTCTGCCGGGGTTGACCAGCCGGAAAATCGCAAAGGCTTTGGCGACGTCTGCCGCATCCATCACCGGTTGATCCTCCAGCGGCGTGCCTTCGATCGGCAGCAGCACGTTAAGCGGAATGCCGTCCACATCGAGGTCTCGGCAGGCAAACGCCATTTTGACCCGATCCTGCCAGCTTTCACCGAGTCCGAGTATCCCGCCGCAGCATATGCTGACCCCGTGCTTCTGCAAATAGCGGATGGTCTGTATCTTGGCGACGATCGAATGGGTGTCGGAAATCAGTTCGGCATAGCGGTCGGGGTTGGTCTGCAAATTCATGTTGTAGCGCCATGCGCCGTGCTCCGCCAGCATCCGGGCGGTGGTTTCGGACAAAACCCCCAGCGACAGGCAGAGTTTCAGTTCCGGCAACTCCCGCCTCAGCAAATCCATCGCGGCAATTATCCGGTTGAATTCCCCGCCCGGTTCGGTATAGCCAAACCCACTGGTTACAATGCCGTAACTCCTGACGCCAAGGTCGTATATCCTCCGGGCCGAAGCCAGAATCTCTTCCGGCGGCAGCAGCGCATAGGTTTCGGCCCCGGTGCGATGATGGCCGGACTGCGCGCAGAACTTGCAGTTCTGGGAACAGACGCCGGACTTGGCGTTGATGATCGAGCAGGCGACGATCTTCGGCGCGAATTTGTCCCGCACCTTGTTGGCCAGCGACACGAGGTCGAGAATATCATTTCCGGAAACTCCGGTCAGCGACATCGCTTCGGATTCGGTGATTTTTTCTCCGTCGAGCACCTTATAGGCGCTGACGATATCATGATTCAGTTTCATAAATTCCTTTTACGGCGTCGCCGCCAGCATCCGTTCGATGGGCAAACGCGCCATGGCAATGGTTTCCGGGTCGAGTTCGATCCGCGGGGACATGTCCTGCAACGAAAACAGCACATCTTCCAGTGTGATCTTCTTCATATTAGGACATACCGGCTCCGGCGAAAGCGGATAAAACCGTTTGTCCGGGTTTTCCTTTTTCATACGGTGAAGGATGCCGGTTTCGGTACCGATGACGAATTCCGTTTCCGCGGATTCCCGCACGAATTTCAGCATGCCGCCGGTACTTAGCGTATAATCAGCCAGCGCCGCCGCCGCCGGAAGACATTCCGGATGCAGCAGCACGGTTGCGCCGGGATGCCCCATCCGGGCCGCCGCGACCTGTTCCGGCAAAATCCGGTTGTGCGTCGGGCAGAACCCCGGCCACAAATCCATCGGGCGGTTCAGCTTCCCGGCGATATTGCATCCCAGGTTGGCGTCGGGCAGAAAAAGTATTTCTTCATCCTTCGGAATCCCCGCGATTATCTTCTCGGCATTGCCCGATGTACAGCAGACATCCACCTGCGTCTTCGTTGCGGCGGTGGTGTTGACATAGGCCACGATCACCGTATCCGGATGCGCTTTCCGATAAGTCGCCACCGCTTCCGGGCCGACCATGTCCGCCATCGGACACCCGGCGTTGGGATTCGGGTGCAGCACCACCGCCTCCGGCGACAGTATTTTGGCGGTTTCGGCCATGAACCTCACCCCGCAGAACACGATCACCGGCGCGCGGCAGTCGGCGGCCTTGCGGCTCAGTTCCAGCGAGTCGCCCACGAAATCGGCGATGTCCTGAACCTCCGGCACGGTGTAATTGTGAGCCAGAATCACCGCGTTACGCATCGCTTGCAGACGGCGGATCTCTCTTGCCATATCCATCAATATCTCCCGATCCGGATTGCGGGCGACAACCACGTCCGCATCATATCCGGTCCAGCGCGTCGGAAAGCGCGCCGATGATGTCGTCGATGTGCTCTATTCCGATCGACAGCCGCACCAGCTCCGGCGGGAGACCGGACTTCCGCTGATCTTCCGCCGAAAGCTGCGAATGGGTGGTGCTGGCCGGATGAATGATAAGGCTCTTCGCGTCGCCGACATTCGCAAGAATGCTGAACAACTCCACGCCGTCCACCAGCTCCCGCGCCTTCGTCGCGCCGCCTCGGACGCCGAACACCACCATCCCGCCGGCACCGTCCGGCAGATACTTCTCCGCCAGTTTTCCGCCGTTCAGTCCGGGATACTTCACCCACGACACTTTCGGATGCCTGCTCAGAAATTCCGCCACCGCCAGCGCGTTTTCACTGTGTTTTCTCATCCGCAGCGGCAGCGACTCCACCCCCTGCAGGAATATCCATGCCGCGTCCGGCGCCAGCGTCGGCCCCTGATTCCGCAGACCGACGGTTCGCAGACGCAGGATGAACGCCAGCGGATTCAAATCGCCCAGGTCGTGAGCGAAGCGAAGACCGTGATAGCCGCGGTCGGGTTCGTTGTAAAGCGCGAACCTGGGATCGCTCCAGTCGAAGTTCCCTCCGTCGATCACCGCGCCGCCGATGCCGGTGCCGTGGCCGCCGATCCACTTGGACAGCGAATGTATCACGATGTTGGCGCCATGTTCGATCGGACGCAGCAGCGTGGGCGGCGTAAAGGTGGCATCGACCACCAGCGGCAGATGATGTTTTCTCGCGACTGCCGCATAGCCTTCGATGTCGGCCACGTCCAGGCCGGGATTGCCTACCGTCTCGATGAAGATCGCGCGGGTTTTGCCGTTGATCGCGGCTTCGACTTCGGCAAAGTCGTTCACAGCGGTGAAACGCACCGTGATACCCTGCTGGGGCAGAATCGCGTCGAACTGGGTGAAGGTGCCGCCGTACAGATTGCTCGCGGCCACGATCTCATCGCCCAGTTTCGCCAGATTGGTGATCGCAAAATAGATCGCCGCCGTGCCGCTGGACAAGGTAAGTGCCGCCTTGCCGCCGTCGAGCGCCGCCAACCGCTTTTCAAGCACGTCGTTGGTGGGATTCATCAGTCTGGCGTAGATATTGCCAGTCTCCTTCAAAGCAAACAGATCGGCGCCGTGTTGCGAGTTGCGGAAACTGTAAGCGGTGGTACGATACACCGGCACAGCGCGGGACAACGTGGCCGGGTCGGGAACCTGGCCGGCGTGAAGCGCAAGTGTTTCAAGATGGTATTTTTTGTCGGTCATGGGCGCCTCCTCGGTTCTATTCAAACAACCAGGTTGAAAGATAACGCTCTCCGGAATCGGGCAGCAGCGCCACAATCCGTTTGCCCGCGAATTCGGGCTGCTTGGCCAGTTCCAGCGCCGCATACAAGGCCGCCCCGGAAGATATGCCTATCAGCAGACCTTCCAGCCTGGCGGCCTCGCGGGCGGTACGCCCGGCATTTTCGGCTGAAACCTGGACTATCCTGTCGATTATCTTGGTGTCCAGCACCTTTGGAACAAATCCGGCGCCGATGCCCTGTATCCTGTGCGGCCCCGGTTTGCCGCCGGAAAGCACCGGACTGGCGTCCGGCTCCACCGCAATGATTTTCACCGCCGGATTGCGCTGTTTGAGTACCTCTCCCACGCCGGTCAGGGTTCCGCCGGTACCGACACCGGCCACGAACGCGTCGACCCGGCCGTCAGTGTCCCGCCATATTTCCTCGGCGGTGTGGCGGCGGTGGTACTCCGGATTGGCCGGATTCTCAAACTGCTGAGGCATGAACGACCCCGGATTGGCCGCATGGAGCTCCTCCGCTTTCGCGATTGCGCCCGGCATCCCCTTGGCGCCTTCGGTCAGCACCAGCTCCGCACCATAGGCAAGAAGCAGTTTACGGCGTTCGACGCTCATGGTGTCCGGCATGGTGAGGAGCAGTCTGTATCCCTTCACCGCCGCCACCAGCGCCAGTCCGATGCCGGTGTTGCCGCTGGTTGGTTCGATTATCAGCCCGCCGGGTTTGAGCACGCCGGATTTTTCCGCCGCCTCGATCATCGCCAGCGCAATGCGGTCTTTGACCGAACTGGCCGGGTTGAAAGACTCCAATTTCACCACCACTTCGGCGGCGCCCCGGCCAAGTTTGTTGATTCTCACCAGAGGCGTGTTGCCGATTTTCTCCACTACCGTATTCGCAATGTTTTCCATAGTTGCGCCCTCCTCAAGTTTATGCCCGCAATAAGATCATCCATCCATGATTACTTCTGACCTGCAACAACATATCATGATTTCCCCCTCCAATTAAAAACATGTCCTCAAAAAGCTACCATTATTGTCATGTTAGCAAACATAAGATACTTCCATTATCCACAAAGTCAAGTTGCCGCCGAATAAAAACTACAAAAAAGGTAGTCTTTAAATTCATATGCCGCAAAAATCCCCGGAACACGCCATAAGTTGACAACTATGGCTAGGAAAAAGGAATATACGCCATGAACAGGAAAAATAATCGTATGGCTCCGGCGGTTGCCGGAGAATCACACCGGGAACCGGGGATCAAACGCATTCCGCGAATGCTGCTCCGGATACTCGGCCGCATTGCCGTGCGGAAGAAAACGCCGCTATCAACCGCCGACTCGCTTGCCGTATGGAGTCCGGAAAATGACTAAATTCGAACAGGATGTAATCGACCGTCTTGCCAGGATAGAAACCAAACTGGATTCCGACGGTCAGTGCCTGCGGGGCGGAGACGGCAATCCGGGACTGGTTCAGCAGGTTAACACTCTCGATGGCAAGGTCCAGACCTTGGAATCCGACAAAAAGCACTGGTACGGCGCCGCCATCGTGGTCGGGTTCCTGCTCAATCTCGCGGTCGGAATCTGCGCGCTGTTCAAACGGTGACGCCGCCCCTAGCCTGCCAGCGCCAGCAATATGACACCGAGCAGGATCAATGCGAGAGCGGCGGCCTTGCGCTTCACGTTTGCATCACGGAAGCAGGCGCATCCGGCCGCGAACGTCACCACGCAGCTGCAGCGCCGCAGCAGCGAAAGTATCGCGATCTGGGTGTCCGGCATCGAAATCGCGTAAAAGTACAGATAATCCGCCGCTATCAGCAGCACGCCGGTCATGGGGATGCTCCAGCGCCAGACAAACGGCACGCCGCTGCGGAACCGCGTTTTTCTTATAAAATAGGCAAGCCCCAGAACGAACACCAGGTCAACGGAAAACCAGAATTGCACGGTCATGCGGGGAAGCCCCAGCGACCCCAGCAGGAATTTATCGTACAGCGCCGAGGCGGAGCCAAGCAACGTTCCGGCCACAATCAAATGAATCCCTCTGTGACGGCTGAAACTGATTCCTTCCAGTCTGCCCAACACGGAGAAGCAATAGTATCCGCCGAATATCACCAGCATCCCCGCCCCCTGCAGCAGCGAGGGAACCTCGCCCAAAAGCAGCATTCCACCAATAAAAGTCCAGAACGGCGCGGTGGCGCGGATCGGCGAGGCTATTGAAATCGGAAGTTCGCGCATCGCGTAATAAACGCAGATCCAGCCGCCCGATACCAGCACCGACTTTGCGCCGATCAGCAGCCATGCCCGCCAAGAACATTCCGCGGCGGCGAAAAGTCCGCCGGTGAGCGCCGTGACGGCAACGAAAAACACCGTTCCCGACAGTGTTGCAAAAAACAGCACCGGCATCACCGAATTGCGGTCGACCGCATGTTTCTTGCATAAGTCGTAGAGGCCGAGGGCCACCGCGGATATCAGGATCGGCACAAACCAACCGGATAGGGAAAACATTTGAAAAAATCGCCTCCGTCTGCAATAGATACGCCGCGGCAAACCGGGGCCGATGATAAATTATGTCCTATTAATTTACCGCTTTTCCGCAAAGTTTCAACCGTGTGCCATAAAATTCCGCGGCGAACCCGATAATCTCTATTCCGGAAAATGCCAGACATCGGATTTTGTTTTTACATACCGGCGGGTATATTAAATTAACAAATGAATTACCGCCGGAAAAATCGAACCGTAAGGAGTCCCCAAATGACCCGTAAAATCGTCAGCAGCCCGAACGCTCCCAAAGCGGTGGGCCCATATTCGCAAGCCGTCTGGGCTGGAGACCTGTTGTTTCTCTCCGGTCAGACTCCGCTCGATCCCGCAACCGGAAAACTGGCCGAGGGAGGCGTGGCCGGGCAAACGAGTCAAGTCTTGAACAACCTGACGGCGGTACTGTCCGAAGCCGGGCTTTCGCTCGACGACGTGATCAAAGTCAACGTCTATCTTACCTCGATGCAGGATTTCGCCGAGATGAACGCCGTCTACCAGACCCACTTCAACACGCCCTGCCCCGCCCGCAGCACGGTGGCGGTGGCCGCTCTGCCGCTGGGCGCAAGCGTGGAAATCGAACTGGTGGCCCGCAAGACCGGCGCATAAAGTCCGTAACCGCACCATTCTGCTTGTGTGTTGTCGCCGGCCGACGCGGCCTGATGAAATTTTGTTATACGCCATATCGATGCTATATTAAATATGACGGCACTTGACAGCGCCGGAATTTCAACGAAAGAAAATATGAGCGAAAACAATTTCAATAACAGTACGATTGAGACCATACGGAAACGTCACAGCATCCGGCAGTATTCCGACCGGTCCGTATCCGACGAGTTGATAATGACCGTGCTTGAGGCGGCCAACTGTGCGCCGTCCGCCCACAACAGCCAGTCATGGCGCTTTATCGTTCTGCGCGGCGAAAAGAAAGATGAACTGGCAAAACTGGTGTCGGCACAGGTGGACCGTTTTCCGCGCCCGTCATCGGTATTGATGCGCATGGGAGCCAAAAGCATCCTGAACGCTCCGGCGGTCATCGCGATTGCCAATACTTCGGAGCTGATAAAACACGGTACCGAACTGTTCAAGGTCGATCAGGATCAGGGCCGCGACTTTTTCCGCACCATGGAGATCCAGAACTCCGCCGCGGCGGTGGAAAACCTGCTGCTGGCCGCCACGTCGCTGGGGCTGGCCACCGTCTGGCTGGGAATCTTGTACATGATCAAGGACAGCGTCCTGAATTTCCTCGGTGAACCAGAAGGCGAATTCATGGCCGTGGTGCCGATCGGCTATCCGGCCCGACCGTCCACCGGCCCGGCCAAGCGGCCGATCTCCGAAGTGGTCAAATTCATGGAATAATCCGGGTTCAGGCTCCGCACCCGGCCGCGACAATACCGGAAACCGCCGTTACCACATCCTGAACTGAAATGCGTGACATGCATTCCGGCCGTTCGCATATTCTGTTGTCCTCCTCGCAACCGCCGCATGTGAGTTCCGGTGCAACCATCACCCGTACCGGGCCTATGCCGTTTGCCCGGCAGCGCCGAAGCGAAGTCGGACCGAAACAGCTTACCAGCGGCGTTCCCGCCGCCGAAGCCAGATGCCCGATTCCGGAGTCGGCGGAGATCAGGCATGCCGCCGACGCCAACGCGGCCGCCAGCATCCGCAACGGCATCAATCCGGCAACCGTCCGGCAGCCGTCCGGCAGTGCCAGTCCGCTGCGCGCCAGCCAATCGGCTTCCTGCGGGCCCAACACCAGCACCGGCTTGTGCCCGGCACCTTGCAGCGCATTCAGCAAAGCCAGCGTCCAGTCCGGCGGCAACGCCTTGTGGAAGGTCTTGTCCAGCCAGCCCGGATGCACCCATACCGCGCCCGGCTCCACCCCGAAGCGATGCGCCAGCACCGACCGGGCCTCCGTCTTTTCCTCCGCCGACAGACCGAGGTCGGACGGCGTCCGCGCCCCCCGCCCCAATCCGGCAAATTCCACCAGAAGCAAATCCTGGTCCGCCTCGTGCATCTCAGCCTGAACCGGCATGATCTCCCTACTTGGCCCGGGTAAGGTCATGGATGCCGTATCAATCTGCCACAGATGCCTGATCAGTCCAAGCCGCCGAAACCAGTCAAGACGGCCGGGATAGCAGGAATAAAACAGAAAAACATGTTCAAAACACCGCAATTTCGATGGATTTTCGATCAGAAAACGCAGAATGCTGCGGTCTCCCGGAAGCCGCCAGCAGGAAGTTCCCAACTTCAGCGGTTCCACTATCTCCGAATTAAGAGGCGTCGCCGCTATCGTCAGATTGTCCGGAGAAATACTTCGACTGAGAAAACGCAATGCGGGAAGAGCCTGAACCGTATTGCCGATACCGGAATTCAGCACCGCCAGCACCCGCCCCCGGTCATACGCCATGGTCAGCGCTCCGAAATCCGGCCGTCGAGCCTGACCACCCGGTCGCATTTCTCAATCGCGGAAGGACGATGCGCAATCACCAGCACCGTCATTCTGCCGCGGATGGCTTCCAGCGCATCGACAAACGCCGATTCCGTCTCGCCGTCCAGCGCGCTGGTGGCTTCATCGAGAATCAAGAGCTCGGGCCGCCGGTACAATGCGCGGGCGATTCCGAGACGCTGGCGCTGGCCGCCCGAGAGCTTGACGCCGTTGTCGCCGACTTTTGTGGCGAGCTTGTCCGGCATTGCGGCAACGAATCCGTCCGCCTGCGCCAGTTTCAGCGACTCCCATACTCTTTCGTCGTCTATATCATCGGGCGGCACCCCCAGAGCAACGTTGGCGCGGATGGAATCATCCATCAGGTATATGAATTGCGGTACACTGCCCACTATCCGCCGCCACGCCCGCAGGTTTTCCGATATGTTCACGCCGTCGGCCAGTATCGCACCTTCGTCCGGAATCAGAAATCCCTGGATCAGATCGGCCAGCGTACTTTTTCCGCAGCCGGTGGCTCCCGCCAGCGCCGTGCTGGTGCGCGCCGGAATATCCAAGGAAAAATGATCGAGCACCGGCCCGTTTCCGTAACCAAATACAATGTCACGAATTTCGAGCCGCTCGCGGAGATGAACAGCTTCGGCGCCGCCATCCATACCTAGATATTCCGGTTCAACCGAGGTCATATCCGTGAACATGCTGTCGAAAACGCAATCCATCTGACGCATCCGCGTCAGGTTGTAATGCATCCGGCTGAACGCCGGAAGCATCCGGGACATCGCCGCCACCAGCAAACTGAAAGTCAAAAGGATGGTCTCGGTGCGGCAGCCGATCAGCAGCATCGTCATCAGCAGCCCCAGCGCACCGAAGATCGCCACCGTCTCCATACCGAACCGCGGAACCTGCCCAAGCACATACAGCTTGCGGGAATAACGGCAGTAATCACGCTGAAACCGTCTGTAGCGCGCGGCAAAGAAATCCTCGGCCCCGGCGGCTTTCACCGCTTTAACGCCCTGCAGCCCGCCCATGCAGCCGCGGGCGGCGGCCATATCGGAATCCATTGCCTGCCGTCCCCAACGTGCGTTGAGCATCCGCGTAGGCAGATAAATCGCCGACGCTGCGATCAGCATGAACGCGGCGCACCCCAAGGTGACCCACGGCATGAAAAAGAACAGCACAACGGCAAGCGCCAGCACCGCCAGAACGTCGGTCAGCAGCAGCATGGCCGGCAGCAGGAACCCGTAACATACCTGCGACACCCGGACGATGTTGTTGTTCAGTTCGGCGGCGGAATGGTCGAGGTGATAACGATACGGCGCCAGCAGATAGGTGCGATACAGCCGTTCGCACCATTCCCAGTATTTGCGGAACACAAAAGCCGCCTGAACATGCACCACCGCAAGTGAAAACAGGTTTTTCAGCGCATATATGCCGACCAGCAGCAGACAGCAGAATATCATAAACGCCCGATGATCGGCAATGCCGCACAGCCGGTAGAACCAGCTCAAATATGGATTCTGCTCCAGCATCTCCGGTTTGACGAAAACAGCCACCACCGGCAGCACCAGCCAGATGCCGACGATTTCCAGCAAAGCGCCGACGCTCATAAGCACGGCAACGCCCAGCAGCCGCGCCTTGTCGCCCGGAGCCAGAAGAATCCGCAGTTTTTTGATAACGGCCGTCATGTTTTGCGCCTGTGGTTCATAAAATAGAGCATAAACCGCTTTTTTTCAAGCGGAGATCGGCAAAGAGAAGCCTTTCGGCGGACACTTTGCGGCATATCCGTCATCCGTGGCTTCGCGGCTTTATCCTCAGGCGCTTGCACTTTAAAAACATTGCCTTATCTTTTGTGCTTGTTGGACGGCTCGTCACTTGAAATGTCGAACAAAACATGATATTGTCAATAGCGTATGGAAATGTATAACGAATTGCTTTTCCCGGATACGCCGGAGCACCTGCGCGGCTCGCTGATCCATTGCGGCCACGAGGAGGTTTCCTACCGCTATTACTGCTGGGACGGGATGTCCCGCGGCAATCAGGAATTCTCCATCTGGCAGTACACTTTGGCCGGGGAAGGTGCGCTGAGAGTCGGCGACCAGCTGTCGGCGGTAAGACCCGGTATGGCCATGCTGCTCACGGTGCCTGAACGCCATTGCTACTATCTGCCGCGCCACTCCAAGTACTGGGAATTCTTATATGTCAGCGTATACGGTTCGGAGCTGCTGCGGCTGTTCAATCAATTCCGGAGGCGTTACGGCTCGCTGTGCCGTTTCGCTCCTGACTCCCGTGTCGTCACCTGCGCCCGCGACATCATCGGCGGTTGCGGCTCCGGCAGGATTCACGACAGCTATTCCGCCAGCATCGCCTCCTACCGCTTTGTGATGGAGCTGTGCGCCTCGGTGCCGGACGACGAGGTCGACCGCGATGAGCGTCTGCTGCTGCGCATACAGCATTACTGCCAGAAAAACGTACACCGCCAGATCACGGTGGCGGAGCTGGCCGAACTGATCGGATGTACCCAGGCTTATTTCTCCAGAAGGTTCCGGGAAATAGCCCACAACACCCCCAACGAGTTCGTACTGAATATCAGATTGAAGAAAGCGGTGGCCAAACTTCAGGCCGGAAATACGACGATCAAGGATATATCCGCCGCCTGCGGATTCACTTCTCCGAGCTATTTCTGCCGGGTTTTCCAACGGGCTTACGGAGTATCTCCCACCGAGTTCCGGAGGGGCGTGCTGGGAGGCGATGAAGATGAAGTATGACGATTGCAGCCGGCGCCCTCCACTTTCCGAAGCCATATACACGCCGGAAGACATTTCCGCGTCAGGCGACTACAAATCCGGAACCGTTGAGGAATTCAACGACATCTTTTTCCCGTCCGAACGCGACGCCCTCACCTGCATGCTGCTCCACTGCGGTCATATGCTGATCACCCGCCACGACTACCGGTGGAGCGGGTTGCTGCGCGGCAACGTGAAATTCACCATCTGGCAATACACACTGGCAGGAGAAGGCGCGCTGGAGCTGGGCAAGGAGCGCTACACCATCAAGCCGGGGCAGGCGATGCTGCTGGAGGTGCCGGAGGATCACGTCTATTTACTGCCGGAAAGCTCGCCGCAATGGGAGTTCCTGTATGTCAGTTTGTACGGCCCGGAACCGGTAAGGCTCCAGAAGGAATTCCGGCGGCGGCATGGCTCCATTTGCGAATTTGCGCCGGACTCACTGGTGGTCAAGATGGCTTATGAACTGTTGCGCCGCAGCCGCTCCGGGGAGATTTTCGACTGCTATTCCGCCAGCGCCGCCGCTTATGAATTCATCCTTGAAATGTGCGCATCGGTCGGCGGCCACAACCGGCAGGACACCAAATTGCTCCGCCGCATTCACGATTACTGCCTGGCCCACATACAGGACCGGATCTCGGTTGACGAGCTGGCGGAGCTGGCCGGCTGCACCCGTTGGCATTTTTCGCGCCGGTTCAAGGAACTTTCCGGCTATTCGCCGCATGATTATGTGCTGGACCTCAAAATGCGCAAGGCAGTACGTCTGCTTCAGAGCACCAACGCTCCGGTCAAGGAAATCGCATATTCCTGCGGCTTCGACAACCCGGAATACTTCAGCCGGGTGTTCTATCGCATCTACCACACATTCCCACGCGAATTCCGCAACGGCAACGCGCGGGACATCGACTGGCTCGGAGACTTTTCCGAGGAAGGCCGGTAATTTATTCCCCCCCTTTTCTTCCACACGCGGCCGGGCTCCGGGTACCCGGCACCTTGCTTTTATTCGCCTGTCGGGAAACGCCAAAGGGCCCTTGCAGGAAAGGGGACCTGCAAGAGCCGAAGGGAAAGAATGACTCCCTCTGGAAAGGGGATTACCAGAAGGAGTCTTGGGAATTTTCCTACGCCTGCGTCTTCTTGGTGAACGCCGCCACCAGGACGCCACGGTCGATGGAGAGATCCACCACTCCGTCGGCGAAAGAAAGCGAGTCGCCGAACACGCCGCTGGCTAGCACGGCTCCGTCGGCGTCAAGGAATCTGATGTTCACGCCTTCGAGGTCTTCGTCACTGACATCGATAAGGTCGAACGAAGCGTCGGCCGAGGTCGAGAACGACAGCGAGATGGTGCGCTCGTCACCTTCAAGATCGAAGGCGGAGGGAGCGAACATGCCGGCGGCGGTACGGTCCCACGCGTCGAACATCCAATTGGACGACGCATAATCCGAGGCGGCCGTAAGCGCGGTGTTGCCGGAAAAGACCACGGTATCGAAGTTCCTGAGATTACCGGCAAAAGCGCCGGTAAGATCGTTGAATTCGACGACCGTGCTGCCGTTCACCACACAGTTGCCTTTGCCGAGCGCGTCAACGGTACCGACGGAAATGCTTTCGGCAATGCCGGAGAAGCGGACGATCGAGTCGCCGTTCACGGTCACGGAACCGCTGCCGCCCACCGTGCGCCCGGCCGCATAGATCGCGTAGCCGATGCTGGTGCTGCTGCCGGCGGTGCCATTGATGTTGATTTCCACGTTACCGGCAACCGTGATCGCGGCATCTTCGGAAGCATAGCCGGCCCCGAACACGCTGTCGGTGATGGTGGCGCCGTCGATGTTCATCTCAACGCCGCCGACGGTAAGGGTGGAACCAGCACCGGTGGCCTGACCGGCGCCGACCAGATTCACCAGGTTGGCGGCTCCGACTTCGGCCACCACCTTGCCGGTGATCATACCGATACCGGCCGCAGTGCCGTTGTTCTGTATCTGGCTGCCCGCGATTGCCCAGGCGGTGGAGCCGAACTTGAGCATCTTCGGATTGTCGACCATGGTCAGCTTGTCCAGCTTCAGCATGGTGCCGCCGTCGATCGAGGCCACGGTTCCCCAGGCACGGCTTCCGCCGAAAATAATGCCCTGGTAGTCGCCGCCGCTCACATCCATAACCACGTCGCCGACGATTGCGGTGTCGCGGCCGACGGTGGCGCTGTCGTTGATCGCGGCGGTGGCGCCGCCGTAGAAGTTGCCGGTCTGCTGATAGCCGTCGTACTCGGTGAGGTTGAGACTGATGTAGATATCGCCGTTCACATCGCTGGCGCCAGCTCCGGAAAAGATGCTGTAGACAAGACCGCCATACAGACTGCAGATGATATCGCCGTTGATGGTGCAGTTTTCGCCGCCGGCGGTAACATAGCGGTGCTTGCCGGCTGCCACATCCATATTCACGGCGTAGACATTGATGTTGTCCACATTGATCACTGCGTCTTTGCCGGCCGCCACCACCAGCTTGGTGGTTGTGGCGGCGGTGCCGCCGAGGTAAACGTTCACTCCGTCTGAGTTGGTCTGTCCGAGTCCGGCGCCGTAGATGACGTTCTTGGTACCGCCGGAAACACGCACCCAGCTGGTGGCAATCCCGCGGGTGGTTGAACCGCCGTAGATCGTGGAGCTGTTCTGGCTATCGGTCACCACGCCGCCGGTGGTGATGGTGCCGAAGATGTCGTTCATCGCGTTGCCGCCCTCGTTTTCGAACTTGTCGCCGAAAGCGATGGTGAGGCCGGAACCGGCCGCCAGATCGTTGACGTAATATGGAGCGTACTGCTTGCAGTCGGACCAGCCGAGATCGTTCCAGCCAAGCTCGGTGTTGGCGGTGGTTGCGCGGATGGAGAGACGGCCGGCCATGCTGTCGCCCTCGGTATAGAGTTTGACGGTCCAGCCGTTGATTTCGCGAGTCTCGCCGAAATGCATGGTGAAAGTCTGATTGCCGAGCACAATATGCACGTCTTGAGCAACATCCGCATCGTTCAGGTTGCCGAACCCGCACATGAACTGGCCCTCGCGCAGCGTAACAGTCAGGTTCTTCTGGGCATGAACATAGGTCAGTTCGATAATATAGCTGGAGTCGTAATCCTCCTGATACCACATTGTGCGGGTGTCGAAGTTGACGTTCGCGACCCGGATCACATGGCCGGAGTAGATGTCGTTGCCCACACCGGTAAAGGTGACGGTCTTGTCGACAGTCTGGTCCTTCTGGATGATGTCGCAATAGATGTTGGTCTTGCCGCCGAGCACGAAGCTGGTGGTGTTGTCGATCGCCAGCGCGATGCCCTGATCGCCGAAGCCCCAGGGATTGCCGTTGGTGATGTAGTAAAGGTTTGAGAAGTAGCAGTCGCCTTTGAGCGAGAGGTTCATGCCGTTCTCGGTCTCGCCGAAATACAGGCCGCCGCCGCAAAGGATCGAAAGATTCTCGATGGTTGCCTGCCCGTAAACCGTCACATAGGTGTAATACCAGCGGGCATCGGCGTTCACCGTCACGTTCTTGGCCGCGGCGCCGTTGTTCACGATGAAGCTGCCGCCGTTATGTATGTTGACGTTCTCGGCAAGGCCGCCGTTCTGCCACCAATGCACCCATTCGGCCTGGTCCATATAAAGACCGTCCACATTGCCGTAGAATCCGTCGCAGCCGGTGTTGGTCTTGACGTTTTTCAGCGTCGCGTTGTAGCCGAAGTAACCCAGACCGGTACAGCTCACGATGGTCAGCCCGTCAACATATGCGCCGTTCGCTATGTTAAGCGTCAGGTTCTTGACCGTAAGATTGTTGAACTTGAGCGTCTCGCCGGACGGAACGGAGAAACTGCCGCCGTCCTGCGTGTAATTGTAGAGGGTGTTGGTATCTTCTTCAAAATAGATGTTGCCCGGCAAAACGGTGTTCACAAGCTTGAACCCGGTGTTGAAATTGTTCCAGGCGATGCTGACGGTGCCTTCGAAAGTACAGTTTTCCAGCGTGAAAGCACCGGAAAGCATAATGGTCGAACCATCTTTGAACACCGTGTCCCTGAGAGTCTGCCCGTCGCCGACGGAATAGAACCCGCCGCGATTGATCACCAGGTCGTCGCCGATTCCGCCGGAAACGCTGATGGTCTTGCCGGTATCCTTGTCGATACCGGAGATGGTGGCGCCGCCATAAATCCGAAGCGCGGAGGCTCCTGTGGTCACAAGACCGGTCACCGTCGCGCCGTTACCGATGATCAGGGTTCCGTGATTCACGGTAATGTCGGTGGCGGAACCGCCATCGTCGGCTCCGGCGGATGAGACGCCATTCACCACGAAAGTGCCGCTGTTTATGATCATTCCGGAGGCGGCGCCGTTACCGAAACTCCAGTTGGCCGTGGTCCCGTCTGCGTAACGGTAGGTTCCGTAGCTGCTGTAATTGGAGGTCTGGAATCCGTTGAGAATGCCGCCTTCGAGCACCAGTACATCTATAAGCGCCGGCTTACGATTAATGTTTGGATTGGTCACTCCATAGTTGCCCAGCACTTCGCATCCGGAACCGACCACATAATTCCGCACCTGCCCATAGCGAATGGTGAACGCCTTTTTAGTGCCGTCGTCAAAAATGAAAGTGCCGCTGCCGACGTTGGAGGCGTAAGACATATTATAAATCATGCCGCCTTCGTATATCTGCAGGTCGTTTACCGTGAAAATGAAATCCTTGCCCCCGGCGTTGTATCTCTCGCCCTTTCGGACGATAAGCTGCTGAAGTCCGCTTGGATCGTTGAAAATGGTGAAATAGGTGCCGTCGGCATTGTAGACCTTGATGTCGATGTACTGGGTGGCGGAAACTTCGCCGAGATAGTAAGTCCCGCCGTATTCAATGGTCACGTTCTTGAGGGTGGCGGCGCTGGATATCCAAATCGCGCCGCCGGACTTGACGACGGCATTTTCCACCGTGCCGTTCAACGCCGGCCAGTTGCCGGCCCAGTCGGGTTCGGTGCCGAGAGAATCGTCGCTCATGAAAAGCGTGCCGCCGGCCTCGACCGTGACGTTGGTGGCGATGCCGGAATCGTAGATGTCGGCGCGACCGCCGTTTTTGATGGTGATGGTGTCGCAGGTGGCGTTGGTGAGATAAAGCACGGCGCCGCCGCTGGCGACGTTGAGCGGGCGGCTGGTGCCGGCGTCGATGACGACGTTCTGCCAGACGGAACCGCCCATAACCTCGACCACGGCATAATTTGTCATGGTAACGTTGCTGACCTGGTTGCCGCCGAGGTCCTGAGTCCAGCCGTCGCCGGAAACGGTGAGCCCGCTGATGGTGTTGCTTCCGTTCAGTAGCCAGACCAATCCGCCGGACTGCACCACATCATATGCCTGGGCGCCGCCGTTGAGATAAAGTTTGCCGGTTCGAATAATTGACCCGGACGCCGTACCGCCGTTCTCGACCTGCTGAATCGGATAATTGTCCCAGACATTGGTGGCACCGTTCACCACGCAATCAATGACGATGCCGCCGCTCTGTACTACCTGCACTCCGCTGTCGATCAATTCCCCGGTTACGGTTCCTGTTACTGGTGTGGTAAAAGCCATTTCCAACAACTCCTTTGTTTGGCGGGAATCCTTTTACGGGTTCCTCTGTGTTATTTGTCTTTACCGTTGAGTAATCGTTGCCGTCGACACAGCCGCTCCGTGTTAAGAATACGTTTGCGGCTTACAGTGTTTAAGTTAAACCGGGAATGCCGGGCGTCAATAAAACGGGTTTGATATTGCCTGCGATTTTGTGCTAAAACGCAAACAATTATTTTGGAGGGACGACGACTTTGTTAAGCCAACCGCATGACAATGCGGATCGGACCGCACCGGGAACCCCGGCGTGTCCACATGAAAACCGGAGCGGCCGCCCCGGAAGGAAGATCGTTTTTCAGGAAACCTTGAGCCCGAAAATAGAACCGATGCCATGCGCAACCATCTCAATGGCGATAGCCGCGATTATCAGGCCCATGATCCGGCTGGCGATGTCGATGCCGGTGGTTTTCAGATATTTTACCAGCGGCACCGCCGCACGCAGAGAGCCGTAAGTGGCAAGGCCGACCAATATCGTCACCCCTGCAAGAATAATCGTTCCCGGCCACAACGGGGCCTGGGTCCCATAAAGCACTGCGCCGTTGATCGCACCCGGCCCGGCCATAATGGGAATTGCCAAAGGCACAATGGCAAATTGAAGCGTAACCTTGCCGTCCGCCGACTTCATCGGCGCTCCGCCAGCCCCCAGCACCATATTCACCGCAATCAGAAAAAGGATCAAACCGCCGCCGATCTGAAACGCGCCGGTGCTTATGCTGAACAGTGCCAGCAACCCTTTGCCCAGAAAAAGCGCGGCTAAAAGAATAATGGTCACGGCCAATGCCGAACGCTTGGCAATGGCCAGCCGCATTTCCGGTGTGGCCTGTTCGGTGCCGGACAAATAGATCGGAATACCCTCCAACGGATTGATCAGCACCAGCAACGAAATAAATGCCTTCGCGTAAAAAGTGACGTCTTCCATAATCGCCATGAACTCCCGAATATTATTTACTGTCGGAATATAGCATTTGTTTCATCGATGTCAAATCGCTACACGATCAATAATAAAAAATGATGAAACCGCCACGCTCTAAAGACCGAACCCGGCTCTTATCCCAACTATCATCATCTGCATCGCAACCGCCGCGATCACCAGACCGGTCAGGCGGATCAGCGGCCCCAGCATATGAGTACGGGTCAGTGCGGAGTTGATCGCTCCGGCAAAGAGCATCAGCACAAAGTTGACCAGTATCGCCAGCGTGAGCGCCAGAAAAGTGGCGGCAAGCCCGAACTCCGCGCTGCTGGCGATGGCGGCGGCGATCATGCCCGGCCCGGCAATCAGCGGTGCGGCCAGCGGAACCAGCGAAATATCGGTATAACTGGCACGCAATTCGTCGTGCTGCCTCTGCAGAAACCGCCCCTTGCGTATCGCCGTCCAGCCGATCATGAACACGATCATGCCGCCGGTGATTTGCAGCGAATAGAGTTCGACCCGGAATATGCGGCTTAATATGAAGTTTCCGGCTCCCGCCAGCAAAATAAGAATAGCCAATGCCGCCGCCGAAGATTTCCACGACAGTTCAAATGTCCGCCGGTTGTCCAGTTTCGGTTCATAAGTGGCAAGGAACATGATCTTGCTGGCCGGATTCAGCAATGCGAGCAAATAGAACGCGTTTTCACAAACCTGACTTGTTTCCATGTTTTTTCCTGATTTTTAATTTGTTTTCATAAATATACTTGAAATGAGCAATCCGCTCAATATATTAAAATTCAAAAATAAATGCAGAAAACGTATTGAATTATGGAAATTTCCCTGCTGCGCGGATTCATAGAAGTGGCGCGAGAATTGCATTTTGCGCGAGCCGCGGCAAATTTGGGCGTAACCCAGCCCTCGTTGAGCCGCAATATCCAGAAACTGGAAAATGAACTCGGAGTCAGTCTGTTTTCACGCTCCAACAGATGGCGGGTATCGCTTACCGCCGCCGGCAGAACGTTCCTCCCGGAAGCGGAAAGGCTCCTCCGGCAACTGGCTTCGGCGGAGGCGCTCGCCCGCGCCGCCGGAAAGGGAGAGCGCGGCAGACTGTCCATCGGAGCGATTTCATCGATGCTCGGCAATCCGGCTTTCATCGACTCGCTGGGCGAAATAGAAAAGCGTTTCCCGGGCGTGACAGTGGAAATTATCGATTCCACTTCAACCGGACTCACCAGACAGATCCGGGAGCGAACGCTTGATCTGGCGCTGATGAGACTGTCGGACGAACTTTTTTCCGACGATGAACTGCTGTGCGAGAAATTGTATGACGACACGCTCACCGTGGTGCTGCCCCGCCATCACCGGCTGGCCGGACTCGATGATTTTCCGGTGTCGGCCCTGGCCGGGGAACGGTTCATCATGGTACCCGAGCGCACCTCGGCGGTTTTCCGGAATTATCTCTTCAGGTTCTGTGCGGTCCGCGGGGGATTCACCCCAAAAGTATCAAAAGAGATCAACAATTCATATACCGCGCTGCGCCTCGCCGCCGCCGGACTTGGCGTAACCATCGTATCATCATCCTATTCTGGAATGTTCAGCAACCGGCTATGCTATCGCAACTTCAAGGACTTCCAGCCGCGGCTGCCGGTCTATTCCGTCCGTTCCGCCGACAACGACATCCCGGCGCTCATGAATTTCCTGAATCTGCTGAAAGTCCGCCTGAACAGACCGTCAATGTCAAAACCAGTGTAATACCGTTCCGCCAGCGGAAGCGAGAAAAAGGATGAAGATAAGACTGCTGAACCGCTGCCGAGCCGAACCGAATATCAGCGGGAGAAGCAGAAATGCCCACGATGCGATGACCCAGCCTGTGGAAAAACCGCCAACACTGACGGCAAACATGAACAGTCCGATGCCGACAATCTGCCCGAACACCGCTATCTGGGTGCGCCACAGCCAAAGTTCGCGCCAAAAACTCATAAACGTCTTATGCAATCCGTTTCCGCATCGGATAATGCCGACGATGCCAAATCACTTCTTAATGACGGCGACATCTTCAACCGCAATTTGAAAATCAATTCGAACACTTCCGTCGCCCTGCCCGGTGACAAAATCCACATAGGTGGACAATATGGCCATCCCGACCCGCGTCATTTCCGGAAACTCCATCTTGGGGTCTGAAAACGCGATGGAAACCGGGCCGTTGCCGGCGATGCCGCACCATGAACCATCCCGACCGGTTCCCTTGAGGCAGGCCGGCGAAAGGGTTCCTCCGTTAAGGGCAATGCAGCCGGTCACCGGCTTAAGTGCAAGGATTCCGCGAATTTCTCCGTTGCGTTCCAGAACCAGCACGCCGCGCAGCGAGAAATCCGCCAGCGAATACAGCATGCCGGCATTTCCGTCGCCGATATTCAGTGCATAGTACAGCTTATATTCATCATTGCAGTCAAACGACCGCCGTCTTGACAAAAGAACTTCTCCGGCAAACATCCCGCCTTTTATGCCACGGCCGGAAGTAACCTTGCATGACAGATTCTCCGGTTGAAATGTCACCGGAACCACCGGCGGGGCGGCACATCCGAAAGCCATAACCGCCGCCAGCATAACCGCCGCAAAAGAACTGTTACCTGCCGATTTTCGCATAACAGTCACCATCTTCGGGCCGGCCGAGACGGCGGCTGCGAATGTCTTTAAGTTTATACAGAATTTGCTGAAGCAGGGCCGCTTGCAAGGGGCATCCCGCAACCATAAGATGACCGTCGACGGTCAGAAAATTCACAGAAGCAGTGGTCATCGCGTTTATATCTCTCTTGCTCCGGTTGTTCAGTATAGGCCGACGGCTGACGATGCCATCCTGTCAGCGCATGTGCCGACATTTCGCCCGGCTTCCCCGTGCGGGCCGGTTTGGCCCGCACGGGTTACGACCGCCGCGGCATTCCCTGATGCCGACGGCTTCCCCGTCTAATTATTCTCCCCAGCCCCCGGAGCGCGCGACACCCTCGAGCCGGACGATGCCGGCAGCCCTGATGCGTGTCTCATTTCAGCCCTCCCGTGTCTTGCATCAACATATTTTCTCCGCCCGGAAACGTTCCTGCGCCGTCTCTCCTTCGTCGCAAGCCTATGCATCCGGGCCGGAAAATATCTTTTACGGGTTGAATATATTACATCGATAATTAATTTGCAAAGTCCACAATAGCATTTTTTGCAAAAAAAGTTCAAAAAAAATACTGTTTTTTACCAAATGACTTCATTAAAACGTATCCGATACCCGCCTCTCAGCCGAATCATGTTAGAAATTATTGAAAAAAAATCGCAATCCGGCTTGACATATCATATGAGCGCATTATATTGTTAGTGAATTATAACTAACGAGGCGATACAAAAATGGAACTGACGAAACGGCAAACCGAGATAATCGATGCGGCGCTGAGACTTACGGCCGAAGGCGGCATCCAGAATCTCACCATCAAGAACCTGGCGGGCGCGCTTGGGATAACCGAACCGGCCATTTACCGCCATTTCAAAAACAAATCGGAGATCGTCAAGACCATGATCGGCGGCTTCGACAATGCATCGGCGGCCGGAAACGGCGGACACGGCTTCGACGCCATCGCGGCATTTGCCCGTTCGCGCTTCGAACAGGTAGCGGCCAATCCTCCGCTGGCGAAGGTGATGTTCGCCGAGGAGCTGTTCATGGACGACCGCGAGTTCTCCGAACTGATGCTTGGCATGATGCACAAGCACAAGAATTCTCTGGAACGGCACTTTATCGAAGCTCAAAACAGCGGTGAAATCCGTAATGACATATCGCTGGACATGCTGTTCCGCCTGGTTTTCGGACCGGTTCGCCTGCTGGTAAAACAGTGGGGTATTTCCAACGGGGCATTCCCGCTTGTCGAAAAAGGAGATGAACTGCTGGAAAACCTGCGTAAGATTCTGCGATGAATTTATTATGCGGCACTAGGTTAGTTTTTATTAACAAACATAAGGAGTGATTATGAAGAGGAAAATCATTCAAATCGATGAATCGAAATGCAACGGGTGCGGCAACTGCATTCCGAACTGCCCGGAGGGCGCCATTCAGCTGATAGACGGCAAGGCCCGGCTTATAAGCGACTTGTTCTGCGACGGCCTCGGCGCCTGCATCGGCGAATGCCCGGTCGGGGCTATCGAGGTGGTCGAACGCGAGGCCGCCCCTTACGACGAGCAAAAAGTCATGGTCAATATCGCACGGCAGGGAGCCAACACCATCAAAGCCCATTTGAAGCACTTGAAAGAACATGGCGAGCTGAAGCTGCTCGGCATCGCGACCGAATACCTCAAGGAACACGGCATCCCGGTTCCGGAAGTCGATGAACCCGGTAACCTTCCATGCGGCTGCCCCGGTACGCTGGCAAAACGATTGAACAAGCCGCCGGCCGACAAGCCATCGCCGTCAGCTTCCGCCCTGCGCCAGTGGCCGGTGCAGCTCAAACTGCTGAATCCGGCGGCGGAGTATTTCGACAACGCCGATCTGCTGGTTTCGGCCGACTGCGTCGCCCACGCCTTCGGAAGTTTTCACAGCGCGCTGCTCAGCGGAAAAATCCTGATCGTGTTCTGCCCGAAGCTCGACAGCGGACTCGATCAATATGTGGAAAAGCTGGCCGAAATTTTCCGTCTCCATCCCATAAAGTCGGTGACCGTGGCCCGTATGGAGGTACCATGCTGCGGCGGAACGGTGGCGATTGTGGAAAAAGCCTTGGAAGCGTCCGGAAAATCGCTTGAAATCGAAGTGAAAACCGTCGGTATCGGCGGCGATCTTCAATAAAACAACAACTCAATATAGGGAGGAGTCCATTATGAGCATGTTCTGCTTTCAATGTCAGGAAACCATGAGAAACACCGGTTGCAGCATGATGGCCGGGGTGTGCGGCAAGAAGGCCGAAACCGCCAATCGCATGGACGAACTTGTCCGGCAACTCAAACTGATTGCGCTGACCCAAAAACCCGACCGCAGGCTCGGGCGGTTCATCGCCGAGTCGCTGTTCATGACCATCACCAATGCCAACTTCGACGAGGCGCGGATAACCGCCAGAATCGCCCAGGCCGAACAGATGGTGGGAAACGCCGATGCGAAGGCTCCGCTCGGAGTCATGTCTTGCGAAAACGAGGATATCCGTTCGCTGCGCGAGCTGCTCACCTACGGATTGAAGGGCATAAGCGCCTACGCCGAACACGCCGCCGTGCTGGGCAAGGAAGACGACACCATCTATGAGTTCATATTCAAAGCGCTGGCGGCCACGACCAAAGACATTCCGGCGAAGGAACTCATCGACCTGGTAATCGAATGCGGCCATATCGCGGTAAAGACGATGGCACTGCTCGACGCGGCAAACACCGGCACTTACGGCAACCCCGAAATCACCCGGGTCAAGACCGGCGTGGGCAAACGTCCGGGTATTCTGGTATCCGGTCACGATCTGCGCGACATGAAGGAACTGCTGGAACAGTCGAAAGATGCCGGAATCGACATCTACACCCATAGCGAAATGCTTCCGGCAAACTATTACCCCGAATTGAAGAAGCATTCGCATCTGCACGGCAATTACGGCAACGCCTGGCATCGCCAGAACGTTGAATTCGGCCCGTTCAACGGACCGATCCTTATGACCACCAACTGCATCACCCCGGTGCAGGAGAGCTACAAGGATCGGATATTCACCACCGGCATGGCGGGCTATCCGGGCGTTCCGCACATTCCGGACCGCCAAGACGGCAAGCCGAAAGACTTTTCCGCTATAATCGCCCTGGCTCAAACCTGTCCGCCGCCTACTCAGCTCGAAGACGGCGAAATCGTGGGCGGCTTCGCTCATAATCAGGTTATGGCACTGGCGGAAAAGGTGGTGGCGGCGGTCAAATCCGGCGCGATCAAGCGTTTTGTGGTGATGGCCGGCTGCGACGGCAGACACAAAACCCGGGAATATTTCACCGAAGTCGCCGCCCAACTGCCCAAGGATACCGTAATCCTGACCGCGGGCTGTGCGAAATACCGCTACAACAAGCTCAATCTCGGTGACATCGGCGGAATTCCGCGCGTACTGGATGCCGGACAGTGCAATGACAGCTATTCTCTGGCGGTGATTGCGCTCAAACTCAAAGAGGTGTTCGGGCTGGACGACGTGAATAAACTGCCGCTTTCGTTCGACATCGCCTGGTACGAACAAAAGGCGGTGGCGGTGCTGCTGGCGCTGCTGGCCCTCGGCTTCAAGAACCTCCGGCTGGGGCCAACATTGCCGGCATTCCTGTCTCCCGGTGTGGCGAAAGTGCTGGTGGAAGCCTTCGGCATCAAAGCCATAACCGATCCGGAAACCGACGTGGCATCCATGATGGCCGGTCGATGACCTTCCACGAGCCGGCCAATGCATGAGAGCGGTCGGCTCCGCAAACTTTATAATAAAATAAATTCGAGCCCGGGTTCCTCCCGGGTTTCTTTTTTTGTCCACCCTTCCGCATCATAATTTCCTACCGCCTTCCAGCAACAACATCCACCTTTCGCGTCCGCGCCCGGACACTCCTGACAAATACCTCTGACACGATGGTTGACACTATGAATCTGATAATGGATGCAACACCGGAATAGTTGCGGTATGGTGCATCGAATTTATCCGATTCATAAAACGGAGCAATGTTCGGATCGCCGGAGGCATCCGCCGGGACGGCCTGAACAAAGCTGACCTTCTCAAACATCGTTGCTTAATAAAATCAAGAAAGGAAGCACAAACGATGGAAATGATATTTGATTACTACGCCAGTAAAATCCTCGAGACATTGAAGATTTACAAGGCGGCTCCCAACGGCAGGAGCCTGTACCTGATCCGGGAGGCGGTTCGTACCCTCACCGGAAAATGCGTTGACATTGAAGGGCTTGACGACGACAGCTCCACCATTAAGTACAAAGACGTCAAAATCAACAACGGACGCGGATTCCTGATCATTCCAGCCGCGTATTCGAAAACCGGCCAGGACATCTATGAGAAAAACGAGAACGGCGTGACGGTATGCACCTTCGCCGACGTGCCGGAATTGTACGAACACTGGGATGACGTCGTCCAGGTATTGAATTCGCTGAAAGATGTTGCGATCGGCGGTCCTGAATCAGAATGGGGACCGGGAATCCTGAAAAGTCAGGAAGGAACCAATTCGGTCGGACCGATGGTGATTGACAATGATTGGACCGGATATCACGGTAATGGCGACGTTTATTATTCGTATAATGACAGCGACGGACCGAATATGTGGAATTACTCCGCCGGCAGCACCGCGTTCAGGCTGCATGTGGACTCATCTCCGGAATCCCTGAAATCCCACTGGAAACTGCTCTACTTCCATGAAAAGAACGAAACCAACGGCATCTATGACGGAGACCCGCCGCCACCGGAACCGAAGGTCAGCTCATGGCAGCAGACCAATTTGCCGTTCAGCCGGGATCAGATTTCTCTGCCGGATCCGACGCCCCCGAACTTCAGTGATCCCAACCGTGATCACATAATTAAAAGCGAATCACGCATACTGAAATCCATCACGCTGCTCGCCAACGCTCCCGCCGTTCAAATCGACAATATGGATGACGACCACCAGGAAGACGGTTTGATCGAGCTCGGCTGCGCCAGTGAGAACTTTGCCGCCGCGGAGCGAAAGAGTCCTCGCGAGATCAGATACGACCTCGGCACCAGCAACAACATCAGCGGCGTTCAGATGCACTACTATCTGACCAACCGCTATGTCATGCCCGAAGACAAAACGCAATCATCGTATATTTACAGCGACACCACTCTCTACTTCCAGAAATACAGATCGCAAATCAGCGAAATAGAGTTCATCTTCGGAAAAACCCTGCTCAACAGCAGTACGGTTGTCGCGGCTTTTTCCATGCTTAAGCGGCCGAACGGAACCGAGATCCCCAACTACTGGAAATTCGAGGGTGACACCCCGGTCTGCGGGCTGCCCGTGACCAACAAGGGTTATTCAATTCACAACACCGGCTCGGGAACCATAGTCCGGTTTACCGGCAACATCGTCCACGAGTTCGATGCCGGCGGAACTTTCGTACGCGCCTACAAGGAAGAGAACGGGGGTATCATCGTTGGAACCTGGACCGGCATCACCAAGGGCAGCACCAATGTCATCGCTCCCCAGGGAACCGCGGAAATCCAATATACCATACAGGCCGACCAGACCTGCAACGTCAGGATCACCTATCGCAAGAACGGGCAGATCGTGCGCGTGGCGGAAAGCAGCGGTCCCGGCACTTCATCCGCCGGCCGCAACGTCAAAGTATTCCGGTACAATCCTCCGGGGTCGACCACGCCCATCCCGATGACCGATTTTTCGATCTACGGCGCAGCTGGCGGCGCGAGTACCGCAACCAGCGAGAATCAGATCGGCGTTGTCGTGATCAACCCAAGCGACGGAACGACCTACCTGACCGAAAGTCAAAACTTCACCGTATCGGAATCCGGCGACGGAATTCGCATATCCGAATGGGCCAAGCCGAACGGAAGTTCCACGGACATATTCGCCGTCAAGGAAACTCTGCGCTTTATTGCCGGAGCAACCCGGGTGGTTTCGCGTTCAACCGGTTCCGGTACGACACTGCGCACAACCAGTTACGGATACTGGGACGCGGCTGGAACAAACGGCTACGGCAAGCTGAAATACCAGCTGAATCCTAATGGATCGTGGGTATATTACTGCTATGACGCCTATGATCGAATCACTTCCGAGGTCATGCCGTTCGGCAACACCGCATTGCAATTCGATTCCAGCGGCGCAGTAGTCACGCCGGCCGCCTCAAATTGCCGCATTGTCGAGTACAATTACTCCAGCACGGTCACCAGCGATACCCCGTTGGCCGGAGATACCCGTCCGCGCCGTATTACCGAGAAGGTCAAGGGTACAGAGGTGTCCCGGAAATACCATGTCTACGCGCCCAATGAGTATCGCGAAGAGGTCTGTGTCAGTTCCGGAGCGGTGATTTCGGCCTCATCCAATATTGTCACCACTCACCGTTCCTATAGTTCCGGTGTTTACTCCGGCCGCAACTGGAAGACGGAATATCCGGACGGCACCATGGCCATCAACACCTACGTCAGCTCCGGAGGATATCTATACACCTCGGCGGCCACCGGCATTCCGAATGCGGCTTCAGCCGCAATCATAAGCGGCACCTGCATCGTGACCAAGGCGAACTCCGCCGGTAATATCGTCGAGCGGTTGGAAAAGGACGTTCCTTCCGGGTTGGTGACGGATTCCCAGACCTATACCTACGACCTCGGGCGTCCGGCCACCACCACCTATATGGACGGCTCGGTCGAAAGCACCGCCTATGCCTGCTGCGGGCCGCTTAGCGTCACCTACCGCGACGGCAGCGTCAAGACCTACGCTTATACTCCCGACCAGAATGTCGCCACCGAGACCTACGGCGGCGTGGTCACCGAACATTACTATGACGCCGCCGGAAATGAGACTGCCGTCAATGTACGGCCCGAAGCCGATGGCGCCGGTCGCTGGACCATGCGCGAATACGCCGCCAACGGCGAGCTCGCCAAAACCAAGGTCGGTCTGCAGCTTTCGGTCGACGAACCGGCAAATTCAGCCTGCGCAATTACCACGCACTCGGCGGCCAAGGTGGGCAGTTACTGGCAGAAGACCACCGTCAATCCCGACGGCGGCACCATCATTGAGAAATACAACACCGACAACACCATGTACGAACGCAGCGGCACCGCGGTGGCGCGCCCCGAGCGCTTCAGCGCCGGCATCATCAGCGGCGAACTGTTCGCCAGCGGTTATGTCCTCACCAACGACGGCAGCCCCATTGAGCAGCTGCTCAAGTTCACCGACTTCGGCGGCAGACAATACAAAACCATCCACGCCTACGGCGGCGTCGACTATGTAGACTACGACTCCGCCGGCCGCCCGTGGCGCATCAGGAACCGCAACGGGATGGTCACCGTCGCCGAGTACGACAATCTCGGCCGGGTGTTCCGTACCGGCATCGCGGCCACCAACGGCAGCGCGCTCACCGTTTCAGACACCGTCACCGAATACGTCCGGGACGTGATCTCCTCCGGCGGGCATTGCATCAGCCGCCTGCAGACCTTCGAGTATGACGACGGTGTGAGCTTCGGCTCCTCAGCCACAATGGTGAAATCCGAGGATTCCTGCAATGCCAACAATGCACATGTAATATGGGAAAACGGCCGCGTGACCAGCAGCTACGTCGTATATCAGTCCGACGGCAAGAACGAGCATATCATCTACCCGGACAGTTCCACCGTACTGAATATGTATCACAACGGACGTCTGGACTCCTCCAGCCACAGCTTCCTGGGCGGTACCTCTTACGCCTATGACGCCATCGGCCGTTTGTCCACCGTTACCAAGCCGGACGGCGGCACCACGGTGGTCACCTCCAACGTCTATGACGGCCGCGGCAACATCACCAGCGAAACCGTCACGTTCAACGGTTCCAACTCCCGCGTAACCAGCCGCACCTACGATAACATGGACCGCATGACCGCGGAGATCCAGCCTGGCGGCCGCGCCGTCACCTACGACTACAACCCCAAGAGCCAAGTGATCCTTACCAGCGGTTACGGCGTCTACAAGCAGGAGTACGGTTACAACTACGGCAAGGTCGTCAGCCTGACCACCTGGCAGGACGACAACACCAGCGCGGTGACCACTTGGGAGCACAACTATGAAGGCAACGTAAAACGGAAGCACTATGCCGACGGCGTCACCGTCGCCTACAGCTATACCGCCGACGGGCTGCTGCGCGCCAGATACGACAATTGGTCTCCGACCGGGGAAAACTTGTATATCGGCTACGCCTACTGGCCCGGCTATGGCGACCGCATCCAGCAGGTGCTGCCGCCGAATAACGATGATGAAATCGTGACCACCTTCTATGACCGCCGTGGGCGGGTCAGACGCCAGAAAGACATGGCAGGAAATCATTATTTCACTTACAATTCGCAAAATCTGCTTGACAACGTGACGATTCCGTACTATACTGGTAGGTGTGTAAAATACGTGTATGACGCGATTGGAAGGCGTACGACAATGGGGATCTACAACACCGGCACCAGCAACTGGGAAACGCAGACCGTATATACCTATGAAAACGATAGCACGCTGAAGACCAGCCGTCTGCATTCGATCTCCGGACTCGGCAAACAGGCCACCTACACCCGCCTCACCAACTCCAACCGTATCAGCAGCGTAAGTTTCAGCAATACAGGTTTCAGCAGCAATTGTCCGGATTCCACCTACGGCTACGACTCGCAACTGCGTCTCACCCACAAAGGCGGCTGGACCAGCGAGTTCAACGCCAAGGACGAAGCCACTCTCATTAACTCGGACCTGGGATATCAGCAATACACCCTCTCATGGTTCAACACCTATGACGGTTCCGGCCAGCTGACCCAGGGTATCCTGGGCATCATGGCCGCAGAAGGCCCTATGGGCACCACCTACGACTACAGCTACGACTCGATCGGCAATCACCTTGTCGACGGTGTGACTGTAAACAGCGTGAACCAGCCGTCGAACCTGACCTACGACGCCGTCGGCAACATGACCGGCGACGGCATCCATACTTTCGTGTACGACGGCCAGAACCGCATGGCCAAGGCGCTGGGCGGCGCGAACTCCTATGAGTTCTTCTACGACTACGCCGGCCGCTGTTATCAGCGGAATCGCATGATAGTGGACGCCGGCGGCGAGATATTCGGCTCGACTCCGGACGAATACTACATCTACGACAACGACAAGAAAATCGCGGTGCTGAGAGATGGCTCACTGGCTGAGAAGTACGTGTGGCAGCCGGCAAGTTCCGGCGATGCTGACGTGGTGCTGTTCGACACCAACGGGATTTACGCTACCGATGCGAATAAAAACGTTACCGGACAATGGGTCCCTGACGAATGGAACAACTTTGTACCCATGCTCATGGCCTGCAACTACACGCCTTTCGGCGAGCCGACCACATCGGTCAGACGGTTCGCGTTCAGCAGCGAGGAATGGCTTGGAGACTACGGCCTGCTCCGGTATCTCTACCGCGACTACAGCCCGAGCCTGAAGCGCTTCCTGACCCGCGACCCGATCGGCGAAGACGGCGGAGTGAACCTCTATAACTTCGTCGGGAACAATCCGGTGACAAAATGGGATAATTGGGGACAAGTAGTTAATGGTCCTGACGATGACGTTGACAGTACCGAGTCATGCTGTGTCGAAGAAAAGCCCTACTGGAAATATTGTGGCAATCCTTCATTAGACGACTGCGCATATAAGTGCGCTAGTCGCTATTGGACGGGAACTTTGAATTTCTTGGGGATTGGGGTCGGTATCGCCGCCGCTAAATATCCAACTGCAGCCGCGATTGGTGGCACCGCAATTGGCGGTTTTAATGCGGGCATACCAATAGGGTGTTATATTTCTTGTAGAATGATGATGTGTACTAAGGTTGTTCCACCTACAAGATATTGGTATTCATATGGCACACTAAGAAGGCTCTTTACCGGAGAATGTGGAGAATGGAGATATAGCTGTCCAGAAACTAAAGAGGTATAGGAATCATTTCACAAGAGGAGATATCGGTAAACTATGAAGAAAACGAAAGTTAGAATTGCGTATAAGATAATTGCTCTAGTTGTGTTGATGTTTATTGGAGTATCTATTATTATTTCATTTTACATGCGGTTCCCGTGGTATTTTTATCTAGGCTCAACATTCGCAGCAAGCATGATGTTATGTGCGATTCTAGAAATAAATCCGTTTGGAAAATAGGATTTTATGGATTAGCAGAAGCATTACACTTTACTTTTGCTGATTTCATAAAAATGTTATGCCCGTCGTTGAAAATATCGATAATGGTACGTTGGGATTATAAGTAGATACAGAAATCGCTAAAGCATAGAAACATGTTATGAATTAGGCGCACATTCGTTAATTTCGATCTGATCGGGATTGTCGGATGTGCGCTATTTCTTTATTATCGCTCTTGACAACGAAACGACTCCATATTATACTAGCATTGAAAAAGAAGACGAGAGAAAGGCTTTAGCTGCGGGTGCACAATCTAAGGCCCGCTCATTCTGTAACCAAAGATGTTGTTCGGAGTTAGACATTGTGATTACTTCTAACGTCACCGATGGTTTTGGGAATTCCCTGTTGGTAAGCCCACGAGAGGCAAAATATAAATATTCTTGCAAAACAAGCAAAATCACGAAAACAGATAACGAAAAGTTTTATATTTATAATCCATTTTTCGAATTGCCTATTCCAAGAGAAGATTAAGGAG
>JAYFQV010000021.1:0-29272 GCA_034926605.1 Victivallaceae bacterium | reverse complement strand
TATCCATTCATCCAAGTCCGCTACCAGGGTGCGTATCTGATTCCACCGCAGAAACCCGGAGGCTAAACTGATAACACGTCCGCGCTCCGCGCAGGCGGCCACAAGTTCGCGCAGCACATCAACGGGATCGGCGGCGGCGATCGCCTCCGGGCCGTAATATTGCCAGCCCATGCTACCACCACCGGTATTCGATGGTACGCATCCCGCCCCGCCACGACTGCTCCAACGTCAGTGCGCCACTGGTCACGGAATAATGCACCCTGCCGATCTCAATGACGTCATAAAGCGTCGTATAATACGGAATGGTCGTTTGCGTCAGCATGATCTCGGGAGTCACGACGTTATTTGATAGGGTCGTTCGCATATAGACAATGGTGTCTCCGTCCATTACAGTGAAGTCGTAACGAGGAACAGGCACACTGGAATATCCGGTGACGCCGACAAGGCCCGCGACCGTAGAATTTTGCCCGCGTTCAAGGTCTACAACCGCCGCTGCCGGGACATCGGTTCCAGCCGGGGTCTCGGTGATGATCAGTGTAAAATCGCCGCTATAAACGGGCGCGACTCCGGCGGTCGGGGCTTGCCCGATCACGATACCGCGCTCTGTCGACTCAAACACCATGTTGTGTCCGGCCACCGGCTGCTGGCGCTGTACCCGATCGGATAGAGCCGTGATTTTTTCCGACAGCATGAACAGTTCCTGCTCCATATCTTCCATCCGAATATCCACCATTTTTCACCTCGCATCCCAGTAGGCGGCATTCCACTCTTCGCCCTCCGGCGGCAGCCGGTAGTAACGGTCGATCCGGGTAAATATGCGGCCGGAATTGTCGGCGGTGTCGGCAGCGCGGATCTCGGCCTTCAGCCATTTTGCGGTCAAATTGCCGACCTTGCCCGAATGAATGGAGCCGTCGGCACGCCAATTGGCGACCAGTTCCAGATTTTCGCCGGTGGAGCCGGAGTAATAGCGGGTTTCGCGGGCAACCATGGTCTTGAGGGGGCGATCGTATTTGGCGCAGCGGTCCCCGGCGGCCAGCGCCACCGGACATTTCGAGGCGTCCCAACCGGCCAGTGCCTCATGGTATCCCCGTTCGTTGAGCCGCCAACCGGCTTCGGCGGCCGATATGCGCAGTTCGCCGAACGTGATCTCCACATCCACTCGATCGGCAAGATTGCTGCGATCGTCGCCGCTCATGCCGATGCGGGTGGTGCTGAACCACCCCCCGAGGTCGCGTGCTTCCAGCGTTATCCGGTATTCGAGGTTGGAGAGCGGAGACATCTCCATGCTGGTTATGATGGTGTTGTCGGCAGCCCAATCCTCGGCGGACCCGCCCGGTGCGTAAGGAAAATCGGCCAGCAGCCGCGCCGGAACGCTCCAAACGCCATGCCATGTCCGGTTGCGGCGGCGCACGCCCAGCGCATTGTAACCGAGATGCTGTTCGCCGGACGAGACCGACAGCAACCGGACCGCGTCCAGCCGCTTTGCCGTCAGTTTGATTTTAATCTCGCCGCCGTGTGGAGTCTCCACACTCCTCTCCACGCACAGGAACCCGTCTCCCGCCCATTCCGCCGCGTCGCCCGGAGCCGGCAGCCTCGCCGCCCGCAGCGCCGACGGCAACACAAACTCCGCCCGCTTCAAGGTTTCGCCCTCGCCTGTCAGTTCCTCGGATATCCCGCTGCGCAGCTCCAACCCCTCCGCGCGCCGACGTCCGTTGAATTTCAATAAAAAACCGGTCTCGCCTTCTTCGTCGATTGAAAAATCGGTCACCATAAGCGATGCATCTCGTTCCAGAGCGTCATGGTCGGCGGCTGCCCGCAAAGGCATATTATCCCCCACCGCTCCCGCCAGCAGCTCCGCCGCCGCGGCATCGCAACCGACCACCCGAAAGCGGGTCGAGCAACGCACTTCGCCGGAAACTACCCAGCTCAGGGACGGTGCGGCCGTTTGGATTATTTTCATAATGGGCACTCCTGTAATTTGCGGTTCGACGGAATATCGGATTGTCAACCGCCATTGGAAAATTCTGGATTGAAACACCATTTTGGGCGGCAATGCGCGCCATTAACACTTGATAATCTGATTTTTTGAATTACATTAAAAGATTGTTTGCATAAAATCAGGGTAGCGAATGAAAAATAATCTTTTTGTGAACTGGCTGTTCATCACGGTGTTTCTCGGCGGCGGCGCAGTACTTGCCGGAATCACCTATTCCGACCCCAAATTTCTTATCTGGGACACCATTCCGATTTTTCTGATTCTCGCCTCCGCCGGGTTTGTGGCCGGAGGATTCATCACCTTCTACGTCCGCCGCGAGTGGCGCTCCGGCGTGGTGCTGCCGTTACTGGCGCTGGGGTTGACCATGCTCGGGCTTGGCTATGAGTACAAGGACGACTGGTGGATGTTCTGGGTGGCCTGCCCCGCACTCGGCGCCGGCGGCGCCGGAATCCTGGCGGCACTCGGCGGCTCGGAACGCATCCGCGGCAGATTCCTCGGCGCGGCGATCGCCGCCTTCGCGTTTGCGCTGTCATGCGGCATCGTATCGCTGCATGTATGGAGAATGCCGGATCAATGGTGGTGGTGGCTTTACTGGCTATATCTGGCCGGCTGCATGGCGGTAAGCTGTTTCGTGCCGTATCTGTGGATGCGTCTTTTTGCGTTGATTCTAACCCACACCATCTACCGAGTGGTACTGTTCAACACCCAGCGCATACCGGACAATTCCGGGGCTTTATTGATGGCGAACCATGTTTCGATCCTCGATGCGCTGATTCTGCTGTGCGCCACTCCGCGCCGCATCCAGTTCATGATTCATGAATCATTTTTCGAGCCGTGGCCGCTACGGCTCATATTCAAAATATTCGGCGTATGGAAAGTGCCGGGCCGCGGCAAGGCCAAGGAGATGCTCCAGCTGCGGGAAAATCTTCGCCGCGCGTTGCTCAACGGAGAACTGGTGACGGTGTTCCCGGAGGGTAAGGTAAGCCCCAACGGCATCATGCAGACCTTCCGCGGCTCCATCGACGAACTGCTCGGCCCGGTGGACGTGCCGGTGATACCGATATGGCTGGGGCTGCTGCACGGCCCGCTGCTGAATATCGACCAGGGCAAGCTGCGCCTGAACAAGGTGCTCTATTATCCGATGCTGGCATCCATCTCGGTCGGCAACCCGATCGACCGCCACCTAAGCGGCTTCGAAATGCGCCAGGTTCTGCATGAAATGGGCGCCGAAGTGGAAATGGGCCGCCAGTACCGGGAGATGCCGATCCACTACCAGCTGCTGCGCAACGCGCGGCTGTTCCCGTTCGAACGCACCTATTGCGACGCAAAAGAAAAAGGCGTGCCAGACTTCATGATGGCGCTTAAGGCGCTGATCCTTAGCCGCAAAATACGAAAACTGGCGCCGGAAACCGAGAAATATGTCGGGGTGATGCTGCCGAATTGCACCACTGCCGCCGCCGCGATATTCGCGGTTCTTTTCGCAGACCGCACACCGGCGCTGGTCAACTACACCAGCGGCGCGGCAATACGCCGGAAGGCGCTGGAGAAAGCCTGCGTGAAAACCGTGCTGACCAGCCGCAAGTTTCTGGACAAACTGAAACTGGAAAAGGAACCGGGCATGGTTTGTCTGGAAGACATGGCCTCCACGGTGACAAGTTGGGACAAAGTCGGCATGATGCTGGCGCTGGCGATGCTGCCGCGCCGGACTCTGGGCTGGCTGTTCAGCCGCAAGTCATACAAAGACGTGTTCCGCACCGCGATACTGCTGTTTTCCAGCGGCTCCAGCGGAGTACCCAAGGGCGTGATGCTTTCCCACCGCAACATAAATTGCGATTTCTTCAGCTTCTTCCGGGTGATCGGCTGGTCACGCAAAGACCGTTTGCTGGGGAACCTGCCGCTGTTCCACGCCTTCGGGCTGACGGTGGGCTTCTGGGTGCCGACCATGGCACGCAGCCAGGTGGTGTTTGTTCCGAACCCGCTGGACGCGGCATTCACCGGCGAAGCCATCCAGCAGCACAAGTTGACCATGATCATGGCCACCCCGACTTTTCTGCAGACCTACATGCGCCGCTGCACCCGGGAGCAGTTATCCACGTTGCGGCTGACCATCACCGGCGGCGAAAAACTGCGCCGCGACATCGCGGAAAACTTTCGCCGGCTGACCGGATTGGCGGTGGTGGAGGGATATGGATGCACCGAACTTGCGCCCATCGTGTCGATCAATCTGGCGCTGAACTCGTTCGAGCTCGGACGGGAGGCGGGAAGACCGGGCAGCATCGGGGTTCCGATGCCGGGGCTGTTTGTAAAGATCGTAAATCAGGAGACCGGCAAGATGTGCCAACCGGACGAGGAAGGCGTACTGCTGGTGAAGGGCGGCGTGGTCATGCAGGGATACCTGAACGATCCGGAGGCCACCAGCAAGGTGATCATCAACGGATTCTACAATACCGGAGACATAGCTTCGATGGACGAACGCGGCTACATCACCATCACCGGCCGGCTCTCGCGCTTCAGCAAGATCAGTGGAGAGATGGTCCCGGACGAACTGGTGGAGCTTCACCTCAACGAACTGCTGGCCGCCGAGGGCCGGGTGCTGGCGGTGACCAGCGTGGCCGACGAAAAGCGCGGCGAACGGCTGGTGGTCATACATGCGGTGCCGGAGCTGGACGCGGCGGCGCTTACCGAGGAACTGCGCACCAAAGGACTGCCAAATCTTTGGATACCCCGCAAGGAGGATTTCCATTTGGTCCAAGCGATACCGCTGCTCGGGTCCGGCAAGATCGACCTCCAGGCGCTGAAAGCCGTCGCGGAATCATTATACTGCTGACAGTCTCCGGCCGGTTCACGCCAGAATGCAGCGGTCGCCGCCGGTGTTTTGAAGCAGCGCGTGAAATGCCCATACCAGCGCATCCATTCGATCCGGACTGTCCTCCGCGCCGGGAACATATCCGCACATTTCGTCCTCCAGCTCACCGAACAGCCCCACATGGTGAGCCAGCCCCCGCTCGTATATGGCCGCCACCGGTTCCGCCCGCAGGAATTTGCCGCGGGTGGCGGTGACCTTTCGAAACGGCAGATCGGCATTGACACTGCGCAACGCCATTTCAATCAAGTCGCCGCCGTTGTTGCATTCGCCTACCACCGAATCGGCCGCGAATTCGTCGAAAGCGGCACAGACCGCGGTGGCCCACCCCAGAGGCGTGGCCTTTCGGGAACGGTCGGCAAGCACATAGTAATGGCCGTCGACGGCGCGGCCGCAGACCACGAGGCCGGTGATGTCGCTGGCGGCCCCGGCGGTAACGGCGGGATCGACGCCGACCACGATGCGTTCGAGTCCGGACGGCGCGGAGTCCACCCGGAATTGGTCGATAAGCCCGGCGTCCCACAGCGCCCCCTCGTTTTCAAGCTGAAATTGCCCGTCGAGGAAGCGTTTCTTCTGGCGGAACGAAAGCGATGCCAGCGTCTCGTCGATATATCCGGACGGCAGGTTGGCCGCGTTGCCGGACGGATTCATCTGCATGGCGTCATACAGTTTCGGATTGCGCAGACGGCGGTTGGAAGCGGGATCCAGTTTCTGAACGAACAGTTTGTAAGTCCAGTGCCGGGTGCCGGGCGGATTGCAGTCGAAATAAGCACGGGTGCGCAGACGGGTGCGCTGGGCGAGACGGGTCATGGCCAGCAGCACCGAATCGTAACTGATCTCCGAGCACTCGTTGAAATAGAGTGTGGCGAATTCGCGGCCCAGTATCTTTTCGGCGCGCTCCGGTGTGTCAAGTCCGCCAAACCACACCTCCGAACCGTTGGGCAGCAGGATGAACATGTCGGTACGGTTCAGCTTGTAGCGCAGCCGGGGAAAGCAGAGCCTGACCACCTGCGGCAGGGTATCATTCACCACGCTCTGGCGCACCGCGTTGGCGCGGAAGCGCAGTACGGCGTGGCGACTGCCCGGGACGTTAAGTGCCCGGTAAATCAGCGCATAAACCGTAATAAAGGTTTTTCCGGACCGCGATCCGCCATAAAGCAATATATTCCTCGCCTGACCGCCCAGCAGCGTGACCGCGCGTTTCTGGTCCGGCGTTTTGTTGAACTTCGGTTTCATCGAAACATCTCCTTTTGGCGAAAAAAAGCAAAGTCAACCGCCGCATCGGTTGTTTTTGTCCGGGATGGGGTGTATAGTGGGAGTTGATATTAACCAAGAAAGCAATTTTAAATGGCCGCAAGGCACATAAGGCGCAAGGACGCCAACCTTGATTTTCAGGACATCGGCCTGCGCATAGCAAGCATTGGCGGTCGCTATCTGCTTAACACCTGCCACCTGCACTACGGATACTGGCCGCCGGATTTGCCGGTGGAACTGATGAACATGCGCCGCGCCCAGGAGATATACACCGATTTCCTGATTTCGCATATTCCGCCCCGGGCGAAAAGCGTTCTGGACGTCGGCTGCGGCACCGGCGGCAACGCCCATCTTCTGCTGGAACACGGCTTCGAGGTGGACTGTGTTTCGCCATCCGATCTGTTGTCGGATGAAACCCGCCGCACACTTGAGGGGCGCGGCAAGTTATACCGCACCACATTCGAAAAACTCGTTCCGGAAAAAAAGTACGACTGCGTACTGTTCAGCGAAAGTTTTCAGTATGTCGAGCTCAATAAGGTCTTCCCCCAAATCAAGCGCTGTCTGGCGCCGGACGGCATCGTGCTTATTGCCGACTTCTTCCGGATTCCGGCCAAAGGTTCTAGCCCGCTGGGAGGCGGCCACCGTCTCCGGCATTTCCGCGCGGCGCTTGAGAAGTCGCCGTACAAGGCGATAAGCGAGGAGGACATCACCGAATTCACCGCCCCCAATCTCCAACTGGTCGACGAATTTCTGCGCGAGGTGGCCATTCCTGCCCGCGACCTCCTGCTGGAATCGCTTTCCGGCAATTATCCGGTTTCCTTCCGCATTGTCAGCTGGGTGGCCAAGCTGTTCTTCAAACGCCGTCTGGCCAAGCTGGAATACAAGTATTTCAGCGGAGAGCGCAATCAGGACAACTTCAAAAAATACAAGCGCTATCTGGTTTTCGTGCTGAAACAGACTTGACTTTCGCCGATCTCCGGATATTTTTAGATTTGGAGGTGATGCGATGAACAATTCCTATCCGGTGTACACGGCCGAAGCCGAATGCCAGGACTGCTACAAATGCGTGCGCCACTGCCCGGTGAAGGCGATCCGGGTGCGCGACGGCCACGCGGCGGTGATACCAAACATGTGCGTGGCCTGCGGCAAATGCGTGGAGGTATGCCCGGTCAAGGCAAAACATGTACGCAACGATGTCGCCGCCGCCCGTGCGCTGCTGGCGGGGAAAGACCCGGTATACGTGTCGCTGGCTCCGTCATGGGTCAGCGAGTTCGCCGGACTGGAACCCGGCAAGATCGTGCGGGCGCTCAAGCTGCTGGGCTTTACCGGAGTAAGCGAAACCGCGCTGGGAGCCCAGGTGGTGTCGTTCGAAGTGGCGAAGGAACTGGATTCCGGCGGCGCCGGTCTGAAACTCTCGTCGGCCTGCCCCACCGCGGTGGACTTTGTGCGAAAATACCTGCCTCACCTCGCCGACCGTATCACCGCGGTCGGTTCGCCGGTAATGGCGCACTGCCGCCTGCTCAAATCGAAGTACGGCGAAAATGTCAAGGTGGTGTTCATCGGCCCCTGCATCGCAAAGAAGAATGAAGCCGACCGCCATCCCGAACTCCTGGCGCTGGCGCTCACCTATCCCGAACTGCGCAGCATGTTCCGCGAAGCCGGAATCGTGCCGGAAAGCCTCGCCGCCGACCCCGCCGACGTGTTTGTGCCGGAGGCGTCCGAAGAGGGCGCACGCTATCCGATCGAAGGCGGCATGAACGATACCATCGCCTTCCAGACCAAGAATCCGAAAGTTCATTACGCCACATTGACCGGACTCTCCAACATCGATCTCGCGCTGGAAGGCATCGCCGACATTCCCGAGGGCGAAACCGTATTCGTGGAAATGCTCGCCTGCCCGGGCGGCTGCGTGCACGGCCCCTGCGCCGAACACGACTCGCCCGGACTGCTGGAGCGGCTGCGGGTGCTGGACTATACCAAAATGCCGCCCAAGCCGCGCAACCGCGAGCTGACCGCCGGCATCGGCGCCGACTTCCCGGCTGAACCGGTCGCCACCCCCGAGCCGGGGCTTGACGAGATCACCGCCGCGCTGCACAAGGTAGGCAAGTTCACCCCCGAGGACGAACTTAACTGCGACAGCTGCGGCTACAACACCTGCCGCAATTTCGCCCGTGCGATGATCGCCGGAAAGGCCGAGCCGTCCATGTGCGTTTCCTACCTGCGCAAACAGGCGCAGAAAAAAGCCAACGCTCTGCTTCGCACCATTCCTTCCGGTGTGGTGATAGTGGACAAAAATCTCGAAATCATCGAGTGCAACCGCAACTTCGCGATACTATTCGGCAGCGACGTGGCCGATATGTTCGACGCTTCGCCCGGAATGGCCGGCGCCGACCTCAAGCGGATCGTACCGTTCCATGAACTTTTCGCCTCGGCGCTGGCCTCCGGCAGCGATGTCAACCGCGACTCGTTCAAATACGGCGACAAACTTTACAATATCAACATTTTCAGCCTAGAACCGCACGCGGTGGTCGGCGCGGTGATCTTCGACGTCACCAAGACCGAGCTGCGCCGCAGCGAGATCGCCGACCGCGCCAAGCAGGTCATCGACCGCAACATCGCCGCGGTTCAGGAAATCGCCTGCCGCCTCGGCGAACAGATGGCCGACACCGAAATACTGCTGCGCAGCATCGCGGAAGACTACGCCGACGACCGGGAAAAGGGCAAATGAAGGATTTGTTCATCGACACCGGCTACAGCCAGACCTGTCACTGGGGCGAACGCGCCTGCGGCGACGCGGTGGCGTTCAAGCGCATCGCCTCCGAAGACCGGCTTCTGTGCGTCATGGCCGACGGTCTGGGCCACGGGTTGAAAGCCAACATCCTGGCGCTGATGACCACCACCATGGCCATAAAATTCATGGCCGAAGACAGCGAAATCGTGCATTTTTCCGAGATCATCATGGACTCCCTTCCGGTATGCCAGGAGCGCCATATCAGCTATGCCACCTTCACCATCCTCGACACCCGTCCCGGCGGCGAGACCCGCGTGGTGGAGATGGGCAATCCCCCGATGCTCCTGCTGCGCCACGGCAAGGAGGTGAAGCTCGACCACCGCGAGGTGGCCTCGCCAAAATACCGCGACCGCGCCATGACCTGCTACAGCTTCACCGTGCAGCCCGGTGACCGCATCGTTTTTTTCTCGGACGGCGTAAGCCAGGCGGGGCTCGGCACCGCCAAATTGCCGACCGGCTGGGGACGTGACGGCGCGCTTCTGTACGCCCGTCACCAAATATCGGCAATGCCTGAAATATCCGCACAGGAGCTCTCCGAGCGGTTGCTGCGCGAGGCTATTGCCCACGAACCGCACCTTCGTCCCGCCGACGACATCACCGCCGTGACGTTCTACTACCGCCACCCGCAAAAGATGCTGGTGTTCACCGGCCCGCCGGTAGACCCCGCGCGCGACGCCGATTGCGTGCGCTATTTTTCCGAGTTCGGCGGAACCAAAATCATCTGCGGCGGCACTTCCGCCGAAATCGTGGGCAGGGGCTTGGGCAAACCGGTAATTCCGCTGCCGGCGGAACTCGGCAGCGACCTGCCGCCGATGTCGAAACTGGAAGGCGCCGACCTGGTCACCGAGGGCATACTGACCCTGAATCGCACCGCCCGTTATCTCGAACACGGCGACGAGTCGCGCAACGACCCCGCCGGTAAGATAGTGGAGCTGATGCGCCGCCACGACGTGATCGAATTCATGGTTGGAACCAAGATAAACCAGGCCCATCAGGACCCGAACCTGCCGGCCGACCTCGAATTGCGGCGCAACATCGTGGCCCGCATCGGCAATGTCCTGCGCGACAAATACATGAAAGAAGTCAACATCCGCTTTGTGTAGAACGCGCCCGCCCGTTTCGGCGAAGTTTCGCGGCAATAATCAATTCCCGAGACCGGGAAGATCGTTTTTGAAGGTGATTTTACGGTTGTCCGCGGGACCTTCGATCCATACCACCGGAAATCCGGCCGCCTCCATCACCGCGGCGTCGTCGGTGAATTCGCGCTCTCCTGCGCGACGGTAGGCTTCGACCAGCAGGTCGAGCCGAAATATCTGCGGGGTCTGCACGGTAATCAGCGCATTGCGGTTCAGCGTCCGCTCGATCCGGCCGTCCGGCAGCACCTGTTTGACCGTGTCGGTCATGCGTGTCCCCGGAATCGCGCCGCCGTGCTCCGCCGCCGCCAGCACCAGTTTTTCGAACAGTACGGCATCGGCCCACGGGCGAGCGGCGTCATGCACCGCCACCAAATCGCAGCCTCGCCTCAGCGCGTTCAGCGCGTTGCGGACAGAACCGGACCGGGAAACCCCGCCAGGAACCATCTCAATGGCGATTTCCGGCGCGAATTCCGCGCGGGCCGCTTCAAAATCCGCCGCAAGACAGGACGGAACCGTCATCACCATCTCCGCGCAAAGCGGTGCAAAACATTTCGCCGAGTGCAGGAACACCGGAAGCCCGTCAAACACGGCAAGCAGTTTATTGCCGCCGCCGAACCGGGATGAACTTCCGCCTCCCGCAAGAATCAATGCTGTGGTCATAATAATACAAAAAGGGCCCGGATGCATATCCGGGCCCGGCAGTTGCTACTTTTTCGCAGGAACCGTGATAACCTGATCGCGGCGCAGGATGCCGTCGGCGGGCAGGCCGGGGTTCAATTTCTTGAACTCCTCGATGTCCCACTTGAACAGATCGCAAAGCGCGGAAACCTCAACGTCGCGCTGAATCACCTGGGTGCGGGGCTCCGGCTCGGCCGCGACGGCCGTTTCGGTTCCGACAGAACCGGTCGAAGCCTCGATGGCGGCGGGCTGTGCCGATTCGGCACCAACCGCCGACACGCCGGAAGCGCCGGACGAAATCGTGGCGTCGGCGGCACCAACGGTGGAACCGGTTGAAGGCGAGCCGGAAACCGAAGCGGTCGCGGAAGAAGAGGTGGTCGCGGCGTCAACCGCGGCCTCGACCGGCGCGGCGGAAGCGCCCGGCAACTTGATCTTCTGGCCCAACTGAAGCGCCTTGTTGGCGGGAATACCGTTCAATTCGCAAAGTTTAGCCACAGTGGTGTCGAACTTGCGGGCGATCGTCCACAGCGAATCGTTCTTCTGCACAACATAGACACCGTCGGCCGGCCGACTGACCGTCTTGGCCGCCGGCTTGCTCGTGGACTTCGCGCCGGAACCGGAGCTCTTCTTGGATGATGAGGATGAAGATGCCGCCACCGCCTTGCCGCCGGCGGGAAGCTTGAGCTTCTGGCCCACGCGGATGGTTGCGTCGAGCGCAAGTCCGTTCACCGCCGCCAGATCGGCGGTCTTGACGCCGCACCGATGCGCGATGCCGGAAAGAGTATCGCCGCGCTGAACGGTGTAAACGCCGTCGCCGGCCTTGGCCCCGGATTGCGGCACGGCGGACGCACCCGGCTTGACTACCGGCTTGCTGGTATTGCCGACAAATTTCGGATAGGTGATCGGACGGGGTTCGGCCTCGGTCTTGACTTCGGTCACGACCGCAACCTCGGCAATTTCGGAAACGACGGGCGTTTCCTCCGACGGCTGCATCGACTCCGCGGCGCCGGTTGGCTGCATCACCATTGCCGGAGACTGTTCCGGCACCGAAACGTCGCTTTTCGGAGCCGGGATATAATCACGTTTGGCAAGCACATCCTTCGCCTCCGGCCCGCAGCCGCTCAATACCAGCAGCATGGCCAACCCGGAAGCCGAATAAACCATTCCGGACATTCTAATTTTCATGACACCCTCCCGAGAATTTGTGTTTTTGAGATTTACATCTTTGCATCTTAAATATAAAACTTCGCACTGAAAAAACAACATTTTTTTTGTTTTTTTCGCAATAATTTTTCCACCGCCTGAATAACCGGGTTCGACGGGTCCGATTTCCGATGTTTTGTAACCCCGGCGGCTTGTAAAATCGCGGTTCCGTGGTATAGTTTGTGGCTATTATGAAAACGGTTACGATACTGCTTGTCGGGGCCGGAGGTCGTTGCTCCATATATTCCCACCTGATAAAACGTCTCGGCGCAAGAGCCAAGGTTGTCGGGGTGGCGGAGCCTCGCCAATTTTTCCGGGATCGTATCGTGGAAGAGCATGGCATTCCCGCCGAAAACGCGTTCGCCACCTGGCAGGAGGCCGCGCTGCGCCCGAAAATGGCCGACGCCTTAATCATCGGCACCCAGGACCGCATGCATGTTGAACCGGCGGAAGCGTTCGCCCGTCTCGGCTACCATATCCTTATCGAAAAACCGCTGGCGCCCGACCCCGAGGGGTGCTTCCACATCTGCAAGGCGGCCAAAGACAACCGCTTGATTTTCTCGGTATGCCATGTGATGCGCTACGCGAATTACACCCGCATACTGCGCAGCGTCATAGATTCCGGCACCATCGGAAAACTGCTGTCCATACAGCATCTTGAACCGGTCGGTCACTGGCGGTTCGCCCACAGCTATGTGCGCGGCAACTGGCGCCGGGAGGAAGAGTCGTCGAGCTTTCTGCTGGCGAAATCGATCCACGACCTCGACTGGATAGCCTATATCGTAAGCCAGAAATGTCTGCGGGTTTCCAGTTTCGGCAGCCTCACCTTTTTCAGGCCGGACAACATGCCGGATGGTGCCACGCCGCGCTGTCTGGACTGCCGCGTGGCGGGGCATTGCGCCTATAACGCTCCCCGTTTCTACCTTGAAAGGTTCCGCTCCGGGCAAATCAACAACTATCTGGAATCGGTCACCGGCGAACTTAGCGAAGACGCTATTCTCGCCGCCATGCGCAACGGCCCCTACGGTCGTTGCGTGTTCGCCTGCGACAACAACGTTGCCGATCATCAGGTGGTAACCATGGAGTTCGAGGGCGGCGCCACCGCCGCGTTCACACTGGCGGGCTGTTCGAAGTACGGCGACCGCCGCACCACCATTTTCGGTTCCGAAGGAGAAATCGCCTGCGACGGCAGCAAAATATCCATTTACAGTTACCTGCGCGACCGCACCAACGTGATCGAGATCGAGCCGGACAAGGGAACGCTCGAGACCCATCACGGCGGCGGAGACAAGGCGTGCATCGAGGCCTTTGTGGATGCGGTTCGCGACAACGACCCGACCAAAGTGCTGTCCGACGACAAAGTGGCGCTGGAAACCCACATGATGGTATTCGCCGCCGAAATGTCGCGCAAGGAAAAGCGCACCGTAGAAATGGACGAGCTTCTTCGCGGCCGGGACTGAGCCGCGCCGTCGTTCCGCAACCGTCTCCCGCGTTCGACCGGAACAATTTACCGGGCGGAGAGTTCAGCAATTACACCAGCGTGTCCAGCCGGACGTCGTAGCCGCTTTTCTCCAGCTTGGAAGTCAGCTCCCCCAGCAGGGATTCCACTTTTTCCGCCAGCTCCCCCTCCGGAGGAGGCGGATTGCCGCGGCTCACGGCGTCGCACCGCGCCAGCACATTAAGCACCGTCATCTCTCCGGCCGGCAGCAAAGGCACATAGCCGGTATCGCCGCCGGCCAGCCCGGCACCGATAACCACTTTGGCATCAACCAGCATGCCGAGCATCCGGTTTACAATGCGCGACGGCAGGTTGAATTCCGCCGCCAGAAATTCAGCGGTCGGCGGTTCCAGGTGCTCCAGCTGACGCCTCAGCACGCACCCGGCCAGCAACAGCAGCACCTTGCGTTGGTAGCGGCCGGAATAGACGGTTCCGCCGGGCTCGGCGTCAATATTGTCGATATTCTGACAGACAAAAGTTATCTGGATGCCGAAAAGCACGATCAGCCATGAAAACTGCAAATAGATCATGAACAGCGGCACCGCCGAAAAGCTGCCGTACACCGCATTGTATTTCGACAGCGAATATTGCAGCGAAATAAATCCCATCTGCAGAAACTGATACAGCGTCCCGGCCACCACCGCCCCCGCCAGCGCCGGCTTGAACCGAACCTTGGTATAGGGCAGAAACTTGTAAAGCAGGGCCAGCAGCAGCCACACCAGCACAAACGGGATCATTTTGAGGCCGAACGCCGCCAGCGGGAGAAGCTCGAACCGGCGCGCGAGGTTGTTCACCACGCTTGTCACCAGCGCGGTGGCGCTTCCGGCCACCACCACCACCACCGGGCAGATCAGCAGCAGCGAGAGATAATAGCCGACCTTTTGCAGCAGCGGACGGCTTCGGTGGACGCCGTAAACGAAGTTGAAAGCGTTCTCGATATTCCCGATCATCTTGATTACGGCGAACAACAGCAGAACCACCCCCACTCCGGCCACCAGCCCCATGCGGGTATTCTCGAGCATCCGGTCGGCGAACCCGAGCAGGTAGTCGGCCACGCCTGGGTTGTTGGCGAGCTGCTGCGTGACATAGCGGCGCAGGTTGGACTCCAGACCGAATCCGCCGGCGATGGCAATGCCGAGCGCCATTATCGGCACCATCGCAAACATCGAGTAGTAAGTCAATGCCGACGCCCAAAGCTGGCAGCGCGTCGACTTGAGATTCCGCAGCAGCAGCACCGCGATACGGAGCCATGCCACCGCATGGCGCTTCCAGAACGGCGCATCGCGCAGATCGCAATGCCACAATCCATATGCAAAATAATTTCCTATTCCGAACCACAACCGCTTCATCGCAAAAGACCTCCCGTTTGCGTTACTGCCTTAATTTATGACTCCTCCGCAAATTTTTCAAGCCGATCTTCCATGTCAAAGGCAAAAGCGGCAAAAAAAATTTGCCCGGCGATTGCAAATGCAGGGGGCGGGGCTATATTATTTTCAATAATCTCGGGAGGTATTTTTGTCCATGGAAAATCCATCGGTTACCTACGCCATCCGGTTCCGCCACATTTTTTTCGCGCTGGCGGTGATGCTGCTGGCGGTGGCGATCATTACCTATAGTCCGGCCGACAACGCGGTGCTCGAAGGCGGCAGTTCAGGTGAAATATCCAACGCCATAGGAAGTTACGGCGCCGCGATCGGAAGGTTTGCTTTCTACCGCTTCGGAATCGCCACCTATCCGGTGCTGCTGGTGCTGATCGCTGGAGCAGTTCGGGCGGTGTTCCCGCGCAAATATCCGCGCCGCGGCTTCTGGCCGGGGCTGATACTGTTCTTACTCGGTTGTTCGCTGGTGTTCGCGCTGAATCCGTCATATTTCGTCGGGCAGACCGCACGGCTCGGGCTTGGCCGCCTCAGCTGTCCGGAACTTGCCCTTTCCGGCGGAGCGTTCGGCGCCTGGCTGGCCGGGCCGCCGTCCGGAGACATCCCCGCCGGCCTGTTGCGCGGCCCGATCGGCGTTCTCGGCACCCTGGCCGTCGGTTGGGTGCTTACCCTGTTCGGAATGATACTGATGATCTTCGCCGACTGGCGCGATGTGGGCGAATACGTGCTCGCCCGCCGTGCCGCCGCCAAAGCCGCCCATGACGACGAACCCGCCGCTCCCGCGGCAACCGCCACCCGCCGCTTTACCCCGCGCCAGACGCCGCCACCGGAACCAGAACCGGCACTTGAGCCGGAACCCGAAACGGAAGACTCCCGCCCGCCGCGGCGCGGTTGGCTTGGCCTGTTCCGCCGCCGCGAAAAAATGGAAGCCGAAGAGGAGGTCATTGGGGCGGAAGCTCCGGCGGCAACCGAGCTGCCGTTGTCCGAAGCTCCGGCGGAAGAGGCACCGCGCCCATGGCGGGTGCAACCGACCTCCGAGCCCCTGACCTCGGTGCTCGCCGAGCGCCGTCAGACACCGCAGCCGGCGCCGCTGGCAACCCCGATTCAGCCCGCTACGGCACCACAGCCGGCCGCGGCCTCCGTAAACACCGCCAATTTCACTATCACCGTAACTCCGGGGGCCGCGCCGAAATCAGCCGCGCCAGCTGCCCGCCCTGCCACGCCCGCCGCATCACCTACACCGGCCGCGGCTCCGGGCATCCCGGAAATGCGGATGTCCAGTGTGCAGGGAGACGCCGCTCCGGCGCTCCGGCGCGGCCAGGAATATGTGATCCCGCCGGTTTCCATGCTCAGCATCGGCAACGCCAGCGCCGCCGAACCGGACGAGGTGATAGAGCGCAACAAGCAGATACTGCAGGATGTGCTGGACTCTTTCCAGGTTGACGGACAAGTCACCGGACATATCCCGGGACCGCGGGTGACCCGTTATGAAATATCGCTTTCGCCGGGCGTTAACGTGAATCAGGTTTCACGCCTGTCAGAAAATATCAAGATGAGCCTGTGCGCCAAGACCATCCGCATTCTGGCGCCGATACCCGGCCACGACGCGGTGGGGGTCGAGGTGCCGAACTCCTCGCCTTCGGCGGTCTACGCCCGCGAGATAATGGAAACAGCCGCATGGAGAAAGTCGGAAGCAGACATTCCGATCGTGCTGGGAAAAAACGTTTCCGGCCGCCCGATCGTGATGGATCTGGCGCGCGCCCCGCACCTGCTGGTTGCGGGTACCACCGGCAGCGGCAAATCGGTGTGCATGAATACGCTGATCATGAGCCTGCTGCTGCATTTCGAGCTCGACGGCCTGCGGCTGATACTGGTGGACCCCAAAGTGGTGGAGTACGCCGCCTACCAAAATCTGCCGCAGTTGATAACCCCGGTAATAAGCGATGCTTCGAAGGTGCCGCTGGCGCTGCGATGGGCGGTGAACGAAATGGAGAAGCGCTACCGCGCGCTGGCCGCGGAGGGCGTGAAGTCTATCAACGAATACAACGCCAAACACCAGCCGGGCGATCCCGAGCGGCTCCCGGTACTGGTGATCATCATCGACGAACTGGCCGACCTGATGATGACCGAGTTCAAAGGCGAAGTCGAAATCTGCATCAACCGCATAGCCGCCAAGGGGCGCGCCGCCGGCATCCATATCGTGGTGGCCACCCAGAGCCCGCGGCGCGATGTCATCACCGGACTGATCAAGGCCAACCTCCCCACCCGAATAAGCTTCGCGGTCACATCACAGCTGGACAGCCGGGTGATTCTCGACTGCAACGGGGCGGAAACATTGCTCGGCAAGGGCGACATGTTGCTGCTCGGCCAGGGCGGCGGAATTGAACGCGTTCAGGGCGCGTTCGTAAAAGATGAAGACATCCGCAAGGTGGTGGACTTCATATCCGGCCAGGCATCCCAGCAGTTCGACGCCTCGGTGGTCGATACCGACGATGGCGGAGAATCCGGTTCCGATGGAGATTCCGCACCAAGTGAAGGCGAAAACCGCGACTTCCGCCGCATCACCCGTACGTCCGCCAGCCCGATGGTGCAGAAATACCTCCAGCCGGGGGATGACGACCTGGTGGCCCGGGCGCTGGAAGTGATCTTCACCGACCGCAAGGCCAGCACCAGCAGCCTGCAACGGCGGCTCAAGATAGGCTACAACCGTGCCGCCGATTTGATGGATTTGTTTGAAGACCGCGGGCTGATCGGCCCCGACCAGCAGGGGGGGCGGCCGCGCGACGTTCTGGTGTTCGACGGCTTGGAATCCGGCGACTACTGACACTTGCATTTTTCCCAAACGGGCGTATAATAATAGGATTATGGAAAACATCAAAAACAAGCCCTCCGCGGACGGCGGTGACGAACTATTCGCCACGCCGCTTACCGCACGTCTCGACGACGACGCCGACCTGCCGACTCTCGAAGATCTCGAGGCCGAACGGCAGAAGACCGCCGAAGAGCCCGCCGTCGAATCCGCTCCGATTCCGGTCCAGACGGCGCGCGAGCGCCGCGAGCTGCCCAAAATACTGCTGCCAAACCACGACAAGCCGCCGCTGGCAATGCCGGACGCTTTTTCCGCCGGAGCGTTCCTGAAGAAGGTCCGCGAAGACGCGAAACTCTCGCTCAAGCAGGTGGAATCCGCCACCAGGATCGGGCAGCGCTACCTTGAGTCGCTCGAGAATGACGACATGCGCAAAATGCCACCGACCGTCTATGTGATCGCCTATCTGCGCAAGCTGGCGGATTTCTATAACATCTCTGCGGAGTCGTGCGAACGCATGACCGCCGCGCTGCGCGAGCAGTTGAACTGCGGCGATCTGCCGGACTCGATCATCAACCAGGTCGAACTGGACACCGAAACGACGGAAGCCGACGCGCGGGAACTCCGCAAGCTGTGCTGGATATTCGGCGGCGCCGTGGCTGGCTTCATTCTGCTGGCGGTGTTGCTTGGCGTGGTGTTCTGGCACGGCTCGGCCGAACCGGCCGCGCCCGGAGCCCCGGTGGCGGCACTTTCGGCCGCCAAAATAGACAAATTGTTGCCGGAACCGCAGATACAGGTTCCAGAGTTGCCTGAAATGAACTGATTTTTCCCCGTAGCCAGCCGGTTGCGGGGCTTTTTTTGCTTTTTTGGAATGCGGGAGTATATTATATGGCTATGAAAATCCTGGTCGTCAACGGCCCGAACCTTCAGGCGCTGGGACGCCGCGAGGTCGGGATATACGGGAAACTGAGCTGGAGCGACATCGCCGCCCAATTGGAGGCGGCAGGCGCCGAACTCGGTATGGGGCTTGTTTTTTTCCAATCGAACAGCGAAGGCTCACTAATCGACCGCATCTGGCAGGCCGCGGAAGACAAATTCGACGGCATCATCATCAACCCCGGCGGGCTGACCCATACCAGCGTTGCGCTGCTTGACGCGCTGCGCGGCGCGGCACTCCCGGCGGTTGAAGTTCATCTGAGCAATATTTCCGGACGCGAGGAATACCGGCACAAGTCGGTGACCGCGGCCGGATGTATCGGCGTGGTGGCAGGTTTCCGTGCTGAAAGCTATGTTCTGGCATTGCGCGGCCTGCACTATCATTTGCTTGAAAAATAATTGAATAGGCATAAAAGAAAGAAGGAAGTCCATCATGAACGTTGAAGAGATCAAAGCCATCGTCAAATTGATGTCGGACAATGATTTGACCGAATTCAAGATCGCCGCCGACGAGTGCCGGCTGTGCATCAGGCGCGGCGGCAGGACGGTGGAGGCATTCCAGAACGGCGCACCGATTCCGCTGGTTGCCGCTCCGGCCGTTCCGATGACGGCCCCGGCCGCAGCGCCGGCCCCGGCGGCCGAACCGGCGGCGGCTCCGGCCAAGCCGGCCAAGACCATCGACTCCCCGCTTGTGGGTACCTTCTATCGCGCGCCAGGCCCGGACGCCCCGCCATTCTCCAAGGTTGGCGACAAGGTCACCCCGGAGACCGTGGTGTGCATAATCGAAGCCATGAAGGTGATGAACGAAGTCAAGGCTGAAACTTCCGGCGTAATCAAGGACATCCTCGTTGCCGACGGCATCGCGGTGGAATACGGCCAGCCGCTGTTTGTAATAGAATAACGCGGCGGGAGATTTTTTCCATGTTCAACAAAATCCTGATCGCCAACCGCGGCGAGATTGCCATACGCATCATCCGGGCCTGCAAAGAGCTCGGCATCAAAACCGTGGCGGTATATTCACAGGCGGACGCCAACAGCCTGCATGTGAAATATGCCGACACCGCCATCTGCATCGGCCCGCCGCAGCCCAACGCCAGCTATCTGCTGATCGACCGCATCCTGTCGGTGGCCGCCATCTGCGACGTCGACGCGATACATCCCGGCTACGGCTTCCTGGCCGAAAACGCCTACTTCGCCGAAGCCTGCCGCAAGCACAAGATCACTTTTATCGGACCGACGCCTGAAGCCATGCGCGCACTGGGCGACAAAAACACCGCCCGCGACACCATGAAACGCGCCGGCGTGCCCACCACTCCCGGTAGCGACGGCCTGATCCTCAGCGAGTCCGACGCGCTGAACACCGCCCATAAACTCGGGTATCCGGTAATCATCAAGGCTTCCGCCGGCGGCGGCGGGCGCGGCATGCGCATCGCCCATACCGACGCCAGCCTGATCCAGAGTTACCACGCCGCCAAGACCGAAGCCGAAAACGCCTTCGGTGACGGCGCGCTGTATATGGAAAAGTTCCTGGTGAATCCGCGCCACATCGAGTTTCAGATCCTGGCCGACAATTTCGGCAATGTGATTCATCTCGGCGAACGCGACTGCAGCATCCAGCGCCGTCAGCAGAAACTGCTGGAAGAGTCGCCCTCGCCGTCGCTGAACGCCAAACTGCGCGAGAAAATGGGCGCCGCCGCGGTCAAGGCCGCCAAGGCCGCCAACTACACCAGTGCCGGCACCATCGAGTTTCTGCTCACCTCCAAGGACGATTTCTATTTCATGGAGATGAACACCCGTGTCCAGGTTGAACACCCCGTCACCGAAGAGGTATACGGCGTGGATATCATCCAGGAGCAGATCAGGATTGCGGCCGGAGAAAAGCTCTCCATCAAGCAGAAAGACGTGAAGCCGCGCTTCCACGCAATCGAGTGCCGCATAAACGCCGAGAATCCGGCCAGAAACTTTGCCCCCAATCCCGGCAAAATCAGCCTGTTCATTCCCTCCGGCGGCATTGGCGTGCGCATCGACTCGCACGCCTATACCGGATACGCGATTCCGCCGTATTACGACAGCATGATCGGAAAGCTGATCGTCAAGGGCGCCACACGCCAACAGGCGCTGGACCGCTGCCGCCGGGCGCTTGACGAGTTCATCGTCGAGGGCGTGCACACCACCATTCCGTTTGCGCAGCAGATTCTGGCCAACAAGGACTTTATCGCCGGGAAATATGACACCGGTTTTATCGAACGCATGACCCAGGAACTCGGCCAGGGGGAACCCCAGGCTCCGGGCACCGGCAAATAACCTGAACAGGAGGTCTTTTCATGAAAGATTCCGGAAAAGCAAAGAACCCCGCCCCGGTGGCAGGCTGCAAGGAACCGGCTCCCGGAACCGGCTCCGAGCTGGGCAACATCTGTTTGCACGACAACGTGATCTCCAATCTGGTGCGCCGTGCGGCGCTGAAGGTCGACGGCGTGAGCCGTCTGGCCGGCAGCAGTCTGGTGGACAATCTTGCCGAGCTGGTCGGAAGCCGCAAGATGCAGGACCGCGCCATTTCCATAATCAAGGACGAAAGCGACCCGAGCAAGATCACCATTGAGCTTAAGATCAATATGTTCTTCGGCTACAAGGTTCACAAGGTGGCCGAGGAAGTCCAGCGCGCCGTGATCGAAATGGTGGAAAGCACCGCCAACGTGATCGTGGCCGCCGTCAATGTGGCGATTCAGGAAATCGAAGATAAGCCCGCGGCCTCCGAGGAGGAGGAACCCGGGGAACCTTCTGAAAATTAGTCCATTCCGGACGGGAGGACGTCAATGTGGCAGTGGTGTGGTGATCTGATCTGTGCCGGCGACTTCAACAGCGGCTTCTTCTGGGGCGCTGTTACGCTGACGGGTTTGTTTCTGCTGTGCTGGATCGCCGATCTGGCGATCCGGTTGTTCCGCGGGCGGCGGTGCCGCTCGGTGGTGGTGGCCGGAACCAACGGCTCGCTGGAAGTCACCTCGGGCGCGGTCGCTTCGATCGTGGGCATTCTGGGTGCCGAATTCAGTTCGCTGTCGTTGCGCTATACCAAGATATACCGCACCCGCGCCGGTTACCGGCTGGCAGTGGGTTGCGCTTGTCACATTGCCCCTGCCACTTCGCTGGCGGCGGTGGCGGAGCAATTCCGCGCCCGCATCCAGTCCGGAGTTGCCGACACGCTCGGCATCTCCGAGCCCATCGAGGTGAAGGTGGTATGTCTGGCTGCAAAGCAGCAGTGACCGCCCGATGGAATTGATTCTGGCGTCCCGGTCCCCGCGCCGCAAGGAACTGCTTGCACGCCTCGGGCGGCCATTCTCGGTTAAGGTGTCGTCCGCTCCGGAACTGGAGCGGGCAGCCTCGCCGGAATTACTGGTGGCGGAAAATGCCCGCCGCAAAGCCATGGCGCTGGCACGCGAATATCCGGATGCACTGGTGCTCGGCTCCGATACCGTGGTGGAAATCGACGGCGAAGTAATCGGCAAGCCGAAAGACTTGGAACATGCACGTGCAATCCTGCGCAAATTGTCCGGCCGCACCCATCGGGTGCTCACCGCGATTAACCTGATCGGACTGTCCACCGGTGTCGACCGCGCCTGGACGGAACAAACTCTTGTAAAATTCAAACCGCTGTCCCGGCAGGACATAGAGCGTTATCTCGATCTGGTTCATGTGATGGACAAGGCCGGCGCCTACGGCATTCAGGACCATGGCGAAATGCTTGCCGCAGAAATCGACGGCGAACTTGAAAACGTGATCGGGCTGCCGCTTCTGCGGCTCGAAAAGGAACTTTCCGAACTGCTCAAAGGCCGAGAATAGTGCGCAGGGGTGACTCCAGATTTTCAGCCATGCGGTAGAAGCCGAGATCGGTCGGATGCAGGCCGTCCACCGTACACTCCCAGAAATCGTCGCCAAGCAGATCGCTGCCGTCGATAAAATAGATGTGGGCGTCGCCGGCCACCAGCCGTTTTGCCACCTCGGTTCGCTGTATTTTGATGCCGAGCTGCCGCAGCTCCCTGCAGCCGTGGCCGCGATATTCCGGCGCCGACTCCACCGAAGCCTTTATTCGGCTGATCACCACCAGCGGAAGCACCGGACACTTCGCGCGCAGTATGTCGATCAGCCTCGGCAGTGTGGCAATAAGATTATCCGCCGTTCCGACATTGGCCTCATAGTCCAGTATGAACATCGCCGGATTCGGCACCTGAAGCGTCAGTTCCGCCATGGCTGACTCGCCGCGGCCACTGCCGGAAAACGCAAGATTGACAATCTCCATGTTCAGCCGCCGGCTCAGAATGTTGGTAAGCCCCATACCGGGGCGGCTGGCACAGCCGCCTTGCTGGATGCTGGTGCCATACCATACGATGGAACCGGAGCGGCTCCACGGCGCGGGGGACTCCACCGCCGCGTCCTCGTCGAGGCCGACTTCCAGCGAATCGACACCGTCGTAAAGCGGAAAATTGAGAATAAATTCCCTCATCCGCCGCGGTCCGTCGGCATTTTTGAACAGTTCGGCGTTATATGATTTTTCTCCGACGCCATATCGGGTGACGCCCCAGAATCGGCCGTCGCAATACAAATCGCAGCCGCAGATGCCGGTCTGAGGCATGTGATCCATAAGCACCGCGTAATGGGAAGCCGCCTTCACCGTAACCCGCGTGGAGTCGGTCCGGAACTTCAGTTGCGCCCCGGCGGTATGCCACGAAAGATAGTCCACCCCCTCGTTTGGCGGGGCCGGCACCGGATTGGCGGGCAGACGGCGAAAAACCTTGTCGCGCAGATAAAACGGCAAGCCTGACAGCACGAACGGCGAATCTTCCGGTTTGAAGAAACGAAGCCCGTCGTCGGCCGCCCGCCGGGCGGCCATGTTCTTGTCGACTTCCGCGATTTTCGTCATCGCCGCCCTATGCCTTGGCCAATGCCTGATCGAAGTCGGCAATGATGTCTTCGACATTTTCAATGCCTACCGATACCCGCACCAGATCGGAGGGGACTCCGGCGGCTATCAGCTCGGCGTCGCTCAACTGGCGGTGGGTCATGCTGGCCGGATGCAACACGCAGGTACGCACGTCGGCCACATGCACAACGATTGCGGCAAGTTTCAGCGCGTTCATCACCGTCTCTCCCGCCTTGGCGCCCCCCTTGATGCCGAACGAAAGAACGCCGGATCCACCGCGCAGATACTTCCTGGCGCGTTCGTACTCCGGAGAATCCTCGAGGAACGGATAGTTGACCCAGCCGACTTTCGGATGGGATTTGAGATGCCTGGCCAACGCCAGAGCATTGGAGCAGTGACGATCCATGCGGACATGCAAAGTTTCAGTCCCGAGATTGGTGAGAAACGCGTTGAACGGCGCCATCGGCACACCGAGGTCGCGGATCCACTGAGCGGTCAGCTTGGCGGAGAAAGGATGGGCCGCGAATTCGCGGGTATAAATCAGGCCGTGGTAGCTCTCGTCCGGTTCGGTGAATTCCGGGAATTTGCCATTCTTCCAGTCGAAATCGCCTTTCTCAACGATCACGCCGCCAACGCTGGTGGCATGGCCGTCAAGGTATTTGGTGGTAGAATGGGTGACGATGTCGGCGCCGAACTTGAACGGGTTGCACAGATACGGCGTCGGGAAGGTGTTGTCCACGATGAACGGCAGTCCGTGCCGGTGGGCGACTTCGGCGAAACGCTCGAGGTCAAGCACGTTAAGCGCGGGATTGGCGAGGGTTTCGCCGAAGATGGCGCGGGTGTTCGGGCGAACAGCCGCCTCGATCTCCTCGGGCGTGGAATCCGGCACCACGAAAGTGAAGTCCACGTTCATCTTCTTAAGCGTATGCTTGAAAAGATTGAAGGTGCCGCCATAGATGGCGCTGACACAGACAACATGGCTGCCGGACGTTGCCACGTTCAGGATGGCCAGCATGTTGGCGGCCTGCCCCGAGCTGGTGGCGATCGCGCCCACGCCGCCCTCGAGCGCGGCCATTTTCGCCTCGAATGCGGAAACGGTTGGATTGGTCAGCCGGGTATAGATGTGACCAGGCGCCTTGAGGTCGAACCAATCGGCCACGCTCTGAGCGTCATTGTACTTGTAGGTGGTGCTCTGCACTATCGGCAGAATGCGCGGATCGCTGTTCTGCGTAGGATTATAACCGCACTGTATGGCGCGGGTTTCAAATTTCCAGTTTTCGTCCATTTGTCGCTTCTCCTTGATTTTACATAATATAGCACACCCCCGACTTAAAACCCAGCCACCGAACAGATTTTTCATAAAAAACCGCCTCGGGGTTGCAAAAATATAAGTGAAGAGGTATATTAATAACCCTCGGGTGTTACTAGGCAGAAGGATCGGACAGTTAAATTATGGCGGCTGAAAACAAGGTTGAAGCGCAAGTGGAAGTGCTCAATCAGCTTGGTCTTCACGCGCGTCCGGCCACCATGGTGGCGCGAACCGCGATGGAGTTTTCAAGCGACCTGACGCTGGAGCGAGATGGCGACAGCGTCAATCCTCGCAGCCTGATGGGCATACTGATGCTTGCCGCCGGAAAAGGCACCAAGCTGACCGTGCGCGCGATCGGAGAAGACGCGACGCGGGCGGTGGCCGCGCTGGTGGAACTGTTCGAATCTAAATTCGGCGAGGAATAATTCCCTCGCCTTGCGGGAGAACCGGCAAAATGACGACCAAGGCGGACAAGCAACCGGAATTGAGACTCGAAGGCATTGCGGCCGCTCCCGGCATCGCAATCGCGAGAATACTGATCCTGAAGGGCTCCGAACAGGAAGCCCCGGAAGAAACCACCATCGCCAAATCCGAGGTCGCCGCCGAACAGCAGCGATTCGCGGATGCGCTAAATCGTACCCGGGACGAGTTGATAAAACTGCGTACCAGACTTGCGAAGGAAGTCAACGCGAAAGACGCCGAGATTTTCGATGCCCACCTGATGATCGTCGACGACCGCATGCTGTTCGACGAGGTCAACAAGATGATAGCGGCGAAACACCTTGCCGCCGACCACTGCTTTTATTCCGTGATGGACCACTATGCCTCGGCCATCGCCGCGATGCCCGACAGCTACATAAAAGAACGCGCCGCCGACATCCGCGACGTCACCTCACGTGTGCTGCGCAATCTGCGCGCTTCGCAGGCAGCGACGGTCAAGCTTGAAGACGACGGCAACTTCATTGTTCTCGCACACGACCTCACCCCGTCGGACACCGCCGCGCTGGATCGCAAAAAGGTCCTGGGGTTCGCTACCGAGGCCGGCAGCAAAACCAGCCACTCCGCGGTGCTGGCGCGTTCCATGCTGCTACCGGCGCTGGTCGGGCTTGGCCTGCACGCATTTTCACCGCTCAAGAACGGCGACGAAGCCGTGATCGACGGTTATTCGGGGCTGCTGATAGTTCACCCGTCCACCGAAACCCGCGACTTCTATCTGCGCAAACTGGAAGAGATGAACCGTTTTCTGGCGGTGCTGGCGCAGGAGTCAAAACTCCGGCCCGAAACCCAGGACGGCTACATGGTGCAGCTTTCCAGCAATATCGAATCGGTGAACGACCTTGACATGGTGAAGATGTCCGGCTCCTGCGGAGTCGGGCTGTTCCGTACCGAATACATGTTCATCAACCGGGACACCCCACCCGAAGAGGACGAGCAATTTGAAGTTTACAAGACCCTGCTGACCGGGCTGGGAGACGACCCGCTGATCGTCCGCACCCTAGACATCGGCGGTGACAAGCTGGTCGGCTCCATCAACAGCTACGCAGAGGACAACCCGTTCCTCGGCCTGCGCGGTATCCGGCTGTGCCTGCGGGCGCGGCGCGACCTGCTGCGCACCCAGCTGCGGGCACTGCTGCGCGCCGGGGTCTTCGGCAATCTGCGAGTCATGCTGCCGATGATCAGCTGCGTGGAGGAAGTCCGCGAAGTCCAGGCGATAATAGTGGAACTGCAGAACGAGCTGAAAGGCGAACGGCGGGAATTCGTGCAGCACCTTGAACTCGGAGTCATGATCGAAACCCCGTCGGCGGCGCTCCAGGTCGAACATCTCGCCAAAGTCTCCGACTTCTTCAGTATCGGCACCAACGATCTGATCCAATATACCATGGCCATCGACCGCGGCAACGAACGCGTGGCATATCTCTACCAGCCGGCCCATCCGGTAATTCTCGACCTGATCTGGCGTTCAGCTCAAGTCGCACGGCGGCATAACATCTATGTCAGCGTCTGCGGACAGGCGGCCGGCGATCCCCGGCTGGCGCTGTTGCTGGCGGGGCTCGGAGTTCATGAGCTTTCAATGGTGCCGGCCAACCTGAACCCGGTACGCCGTGTGATACGCCAGATGACAATGCTCGAAGCCGAGCAGGCCGGACAACAGGCTTTGCAGTGCGCCACCAGCAGGGAGGTCATGCAGATCGCCAACCGGGTTCTTGCCAAGGTGGCGCCGGAAGTACTGTCGCTGGTGAGCAAAGATGAGGACGATGTCTGATCACCGGTCGACGGCAGAAAACTCCACGGCCGGGCAAAGACTGTGGTGGATTCTGGCTCTTACCGGCGGCGGTATGGCGCTGGCGGCTATCTTCCACTTTCTGTTATGCGGGCGATTGCTGGAATTGCCATACCCGTGGAATACCTTCCTGTTCAATCCGGAAGTGCGATTCTCCGACTTCACCAATCACCTAAATGCCGCCATGAGCCTGGCCCCGTATCGGCCGGAAGCAAAGGAAACTGTATTTCTGCCGTTCGCGTACGGCGTATTTTTTCTGTTCGGCCAGTTGGGCCGCTGGGCATTCCCGGTATTTGCCACACTTGGGTCGACGGGTTTTATTGCATTTGCCGCAGCCGTCCTCCCGAAACACAGATGGGCCGCACTGCCGATGCTGCTGTTCTGCTATCCGGCATGGATGGCGTTCGACCGCGGCAACATCGATCTGCTGAATTTCGCCTTTCTCGCGTTCGGAATATATGCCTTCGACCGCGACCGGCCGCTGACGGGCGCATTGCTGCTGGCGTTCCCGATCGCGGTAAAACTGTCGCCGGCGGTGTTTCTTGCAGTCCCGCTGGCCAAACGCCGGTACGGAGCGGCTGCAATCGCGGCGGGGGTTGCGGTGGCACTCAATTTGGCGATGCTGCCGATGCTGCGCCACTCCGTTCCTGAAGCACTGGCCGGATGGCGGGCCCAGCTGGCAATATTCGAGACCAATTTCATATACGGCAACAGTGCATTTCTATATAACTGCAGTATGTTCGGAGTTTTCAAGGCGGCACTGCGACCGTTTCTTTCCCCCGGCGCCATAAAAACCGTTTACTGGTTCTTCGCCGTCGGGCTCGGAGCCGCACTGCTGGCGGCGGCCATGCGCTTGAAACCGCCGACAACCTTCGCAACTAGCACGCTGGCGGCGGCCATATTCATCCTGTGCCCTAATTTCTCGATGGACTACCGCCTGCTTACGCTGTATGTGCCGATCCTGTTCTGGATACGCGACGGCTCCGGAGGCAAAGACGTCTCCTTTGCATTGTTGCTGGCGACGGCGGTGATCCCGAAAAACTATTGGTTTTTCGGCAACAGCTGGGTCGGAATCGGCACCGCCATCAACCCGTTGGTGCTTCTGGCGCTGGCGACGGCGGTGATTGTTCAGTGCCGAACGGCGCCGCGCGCGAAGTTCCACGCCGGTGGGCCGAACAGCATCACATAGCCGAGCTTGTAGTCTGCCGGCATCCCGAGATTCAGCATGATCTCCGGCATCAGGCGATGCAACCAGTATGCCATGCCGCACCACAAGGTTCCCACTCCCAGAGTCTGGGCATAAAGCTCGAAGTAGCTAAGCGCGATTATGGGATCCATCGTGAGACACGGGGTGGACTCCGGCAACGCCACCGCGATCATGTGGGGCGCGTTGCGGAAAATCGGGTTGATGCCGTTGGAAAGCGGAGTCTTGAACCGGGCGAAATAGGCCAGCTCCGGATCCTCCGGACGCGCGGCTATCTGTTCAAGCAGCTTTCCCGCCGAATAACGGCGGATTTCATCCATCTTGTGCTTTTCGCTGACGATTATGAACTTCAGCGTTCTGGCGTTGACGCCGGTGGGCGAATAGGGAAGCATGGCACGCAGTTTATGAAGGGTGTCCTTCGGCAGATTTTCCTCCTTGTATATGCGGCATGAACGCCGTGCCCGAATAAGGTTCAGCATGGCGGCGGAATCAGGAATAGGGGCGGCGGGTGGACATTGCTGAGGAGAAACGCCCTCTACGGTAATGGCGCCGGTAGGACATACGCACAGGCAATGCTGACAATGAAAACAGCGGTTCGCGGCCTCCGGCAACGGTTCCGGACCTTCACGGGTCATCATCAGACAAAGCCGCGAGCACTCCGCAACGCAGCGGCCGCAGTGCACGCATTTTGTTCTGTCAACTGAAAAACTCCACATTTTCAGACTCCTTTTCAGGTTTTGCCTCTTTTGGATAAAATGCCACCGCTTTGTCTGAATGCAAGGAAATCGGTATTTTTTTTACCGCAAAATTTGCTTTTAGCGGAAAGTGTAGTAAATTAAATGAAGTCGGGAAATCCGGCGTTGTGTGCGCTCGTAGCTCAATTGGATAGAGCGTCTGGCTACGGACCAGAAGGTTGCGGGTTCGATTCCCTCCGGGCGTACCATTTTTGTAGTTCGACCATTATGGTTATGGAGCCATGATTCATTCCCAGTATCGCTATTTAATATTATATTGTGTGGCGATTAGTGA
>JAYFQV010000013.1:0-213565 GCA_034926605.1 Victivallaceae bacterium | reverse complement strand
GGCCGGTGCCCCGACCGCCACCGAGATGACCAACCTGACCATCTACGAGGGCGGCGTGATGTACGACGTCTCCTACTACTCGAAGATGACCGGCAAGTTCATCTACGGCAACGGCAGCAGCCAGACTTTTACGCTCAGCAGCGGCACGGTGACTGGATATGTGCTCGGTTCCGGCATGAATCTCTGCGGCGACATCATTAAGTACTCGGTGGCTTCGACCCGTCCGCAGCTGACCAACGTTGCTATTCTCGAGGGCGGCATTCTCGACGGATTCCGCACCGGGCGCAAGGGCGACGACACCAAGCTTTCCACCGGTACCTATACTGCCAGCGGCACTACCGTCAACTGGAGCTTCGGCCAGGGATCGGCCAGCAACCTGTACATCAATTCCGGCTGCTTTGTGATCCAGGGTATCAGCACCACCGGCGCCACCGATGCCGGCACCACCTCGAACCTGACTGTGGACGGCGGTATTCTGGTGGTTGCCAACGGTTCCGTCAATACCGGAATGGTCGTTAAGAATCATACCGCACTGCAGATATATGGCAGCGCGGTGATCACCAGCGGTGTGAATCAGGATACCGGCGAAGTGTTCAACGTGGCCAGCGGCCTTGCCACCAATCTTTTGATCGAAAGCGGCGGCTTCTACTATTCGAACGCCGGCACCGTGATCGAAGACTCGGTTGTGACCGGCAAACGTTCGGTGGCCAGCGGCAATGCCGACTATGCGCAGAGCGTTCTGCAGATCACCTCCGGCGGCACCGCTCGCAATGTGGAATTATCCAGCGGCGCGCTGTTGCTTCTGGACGGCGCGTTCAGTCTTGAGAACGTGACCATGGACGAGTCGGTGACGGTCTCCTGGAAGACTTTCGATCCCGGCTATTCTCTGGTCAACACAACGCTGAACGGTTATGAGGATGTTCAGTGGGATTCCGGGACCAAAACCCTTACCAACTGGATGTATGATGGAGTGGGTACCGGGATATGGACTTTCGACGGTACCGTCAACTATGTCAATCTTACCCTGAAGAACCTCCAGTACAATAAACTGAAAAGCTCCGCCGCTTTCAGCGTCGATGGTTTGGTTATCGACTGCGACGCCGTCACTTATGGCAGTCTGTACTCCAGCCAGTCCGGATGGACGTCCAACTGGGGAAACAACTGGTATCTGTATTCCGGCTCCACGGTCAAAAATGTGACCCTGCTTGGCGGCTGGACCTCGATAGGCGGTCAAGACAAAGTCGAAGTCTGGATCGATGGCATAGTTGTCAACAATCAGTATCCATCCAAGGGGTGCTACGTTTCCACTACTGCCGGCGGCAATTTCAGGAATGTCAGTGTTATTTCCGGTATAGTCTATATCGGCGACGGCACTCATGCCGCGAGTTCGATCGACAACCAGATGTCCGGAGGATATTTCTATCTTCGCAACGGCACGGTTGAAAACCTCACCGCCACCGGCGGCGTTTTCCAGTTCCAAAACCAGTACAGTTCTGCCGGCGCGGTTTATAACGCTACCGGCGACTGGGATCTTTCCGGTACCACGGTTTCGCTTTATGATGCGGCGTCACCGGTGATTGCCCTCGACCTGGATAAGATGAATCTGACCCTGAGCGGCAATACCAACATCCGTACCAACATAGTCGGCGGCAGCAGCTCGGTTCTGACCCTGAAGGGCGTCGCCAACAATATGTACGGTGCCACTGGCACCGGCACCTCGGGCGTGGATGTTGGCACTGTTGCGTTCGATACCACCGGCGTGTGGTTCAGCGACAGCAACCTGGTCGGTTTCCTCAAGAACATCACCGCCGATACCATCACCTTCCAGTGCAGTCTCGGCCAGAACTTCTTCTACTTCGGAGACACCGGAACCACCCCGTTGAGCTTCACCACCACCTTCAACATGACAATGGGCGATCAGTCGTTCACCATGAAGATCGGTGATACCAAGGAAGTCAATGGCTTTGAGGTCAGGTTCTACGAGGATTATCTCTCCGACTATGGCGTTTATGTGGCCCGTCTGTCGGTGCTGTCCAAGAACAGCGACAACGCCGAGTTCCTGTGGACGACCGCCTGGTCCGACTCCGTCGACTTCGCGCCGATGTATGTCAGCAGCCTGACGGCCACCACCTCCGGAACCATCCTGCTCGGTGAGAAGTCCGAAGGCGCGGGCGGCAATGTGATCGCCAACGCGTTCGGCGGCTACATGACCGGCGGCATGGTCGATTCCGGCATCAACTCCACCGTGGTTTACGGCGGCGGCAGCGGTACCGAGCTGGCAACCACCTGGTTGCGCGTGCTCGGCGGCACCAAGAACACCATCTACGGCGGCGGCATCGATGACACCATCACCGACGGCACCAACGTCTACATCACCGGCGACTCCACCACCACCACCGGAATCATCTTCGGCGGCGGCCAGGGTTCCACCATCTCCGTGGGCGAACATAACGTCTACGCGATCAACATGGATGTGGGCGGCGGCAGACACCGCTATGTGTTCGGCGGCGGCAGCGGATGCACCATCAACGGCGATATCGGCATATGGGTGTACGACTGCCAGGTGGCAAGCCTCTACTCCGGCGCCGGCAACAGCAACGTCAACGGCAACGTCAAGACCTACCTGAATCTGCCCGAATATCTTGGCAACAAGATGACCGGCAACTTCTACGGCGGCGCGGTGGCGGCGGTTGATTCCGCGGCCAGAAGCGGCGATAATACCGTTATCACCGGCAATGTCACGATGACGCTTGACGCCGGCGACTATCAGGGCATCATCTTCGGCGGCAGCCGTGCGTGGGGCACCAGCGCCATTATCGGCGGCACCGTGACGGTCACCGTGAATGCCATCACTTCCACCGACAACGTGAAGATGCTGAAAGACGGCAGCACGGCGTGGGTGATCGGCGGCAGCCAGATCCAGGACAACGAAGGAAGCGTGGCCAGCGGCACCATCGCCGGCGGCGTGGTGATGAACCTCGGCGCCTCGAACCTGGTGAACGTGGTCGGCGCCGGCCAGTCCACCGGTGTGAACTGCGTACTCGCGGTCAGCGACGTGGAGATCAATATCGCTAACACCACCATCACCGACAGCGTGTTCGGCGCCGGTTACGCGGCGGACGGCGGTGCGATACGTACCGGCGACATTGTAATCAACATCACCGGCAACGAAGGCAGCAATACCACCATCGGCGGCATTGTGTTCGCGGCCGGCAAGACGGTCGGCACCGGCGGCACCGTGAACGTCGAAGGCAATGTGTCGGTGAACTTCTCCGGCGTGGCCGAGAGCATCTCGGTCGGCACCGTGAACGCTCTGGGCAAAGGCGCCTGCAGCGTGATCGGTACCAAGACGCTGGGCTTCACCGACATCTCCGGTACGATGGGCGGCATGTTCGTGAACTTCGACGCTGTGAGATTCAACGGCGACACCCAGTTGACCGGTTTGAGCAACGCCGTCGATACCGCCGAGTGGTACTTCAACGCCTGGAATCGCGCCGAAGCGATGCCGTTCGTGACCGATGCCGAGAGCTTCAACCTGGTCGGTGACGAGCGGGTGATTGGGCTGTCGTTCGCGACGACCTCGAACGTGAGCTACGACCTGATGGACGTCTCCGACGAGCAGGAGCTCGAAGGTTCGACGGTGGTGTTCTACGATCAGGACGGCACCGAGATCGGCAGCTGCGCGTTCGGCGAAACGATCGCGATCGGCACCAAGGGCTATGTGTCGCTGGAAGTCGACGCCGGCATGCTGGTTGCCAGCTACACCAAGGGCCTGCTGGCCTAAGGGTTAACCTCAAAAACGAAGAGCTCCGGCAGTTCGCTGCCGGAGCTTTTTTCTATTTTTTTTGAGCTTGATGCTTGCAAAAATCAAAATGGCGGCTACATTAAATGCTGTTCGATGTGATAATCGAGCGGGGAAGTAGCTCAATTGGTTAGAGTACCACCCTGTCACGGTGGATGTTGCGGGTTCGAGCCCCGTCTTCCTCGCCAATTTTTTTTGGCGAGCTCCGGCAATGCCGGTTGTCATACGGGCGTGCAATGCGCCGGATGGATATTATTTCTGCAAAAATCTCCCTTTCTCCAACATGCAACGGGCCTGAACTATGGTTGATTTTGTACCATGCCGGGTTGTACAGTCCGGGGCCGGTGAATATCTGCGGTCTCGGCAAAAATGCACGTAATTATTTATTCCGGTCGTTTTTTTTCGAAAAAGACTTTCCTTTGTCGCGACTTCGGGCTATATTATACCCGTTAAAGTATATAATTAGGGATTCTCATGGACTTTGACGGTAAAAAATCTCCACCCAGTGCGGTGGCGGAACTGGAAAATCGCAATTTTTGGCGCGGCGTAATCGCCTTTTTCATAATTCTGCTCGGCGCGGGCGCCGTGATCGCGGCGTTTATGATATTGGACGAGCAGCTGTTCGCAAAGAATCCGCGTTTCACTCTACGCAATTTCGATGTCAGGGTGGTGGTCGGAAGTCCCAGCAGCCGCTGGATGACGCCGGCCGGATCGGCCGAGCTTGGCGAGTGGATGGGGCTGGTCAGGGATCAGTCCAACATCTTCGCGCTTGATCTTCCCAGCCTTCGCATGCGCGCCGAGGCGTTCTGTCCCGGCATCGAGCGCATCGAGGTGGCGCGGGTATTGCCCGACACCATACAGGCCCGGGTGTTTGAACGTGTGCCTATGGCCGTGATCGAACCATGGATCAATGACTATGTGCGCGAGACCGAATTTCTGGTGCCGGTAAGCGGGCGCAAACCCGGAACCCGCGAGCGGGTGAAAGCGTTGTTTGCCGGAGCCGACACCACCGTGATGTCCGACCGCGACTGCGGCGACACCCGGGTTGAGCTGCTTCCGCATATCATAGTGTATGCCAACGCGCCCAAACTGGCGCTGGGAGAAAAGATGCCGCTGATGAAGTGGCCGCTGGCATTGCTCTCGGAGGTGAAGAAGCGCCCGGCCAACCTGAAGATCCAGGTGATCGACATGCGCGACTCCGGCAGCAAGTTCGCCATGCACCAGTTCCATTTCGTGGAGTTCCTTTATGCCGACCAGTACCGCGGCCTCGCCATTCTGCCTCCCGACAACATCGCCCGCAACCTGGACGTTCTTGAGATGATGATCCGTCAGGACCTTGAAGAGATCGGTTCTCTTCCGGACGATTGCGTTTATAATGTTGATAAGCAAATCAAACAAAATAAAAAGGATTTAGAACTGAAATGACCGGTTCCGAACTGCGTAGAAAGTACATTGATTTCTTTGTTTCCAAGGGCCATAAAGAGATCAAAAGCGCGCCGCTGATTCCAGAAAACGACCCGACTTGCCTGTTTACCACCGCCGGAATGCATCCTCTGGTTCCCTATCTTCAGGGGCAGGCCCATCCGCTCGGCACCCGCCTGGTGGATGTGCAGAAATGCGTGCGTACCGGCGACATCGATGAAGTCGGCGATCCCGTGCACCTGACCTTCTTTGAGATGCTGGGCAACTGGTCGCTGGGCGATTATTTCAAAAACGAGGCCATTCGTTTCAGCTTTGAATTTCTGACCAGCCCGGAATACCTGAATATTCCGCTCTCCCGGTTCGCGGTGACCGTGTTCGCCGGAGACGACGACGCTCCGTTCGATCGGGAGGCCTACGATCTTTGGCTCGAACTCGGCGTGTCCGCCTCCCGCATTGCCAAGCGACCGAAAGCCGACAACTGGTGGGGCCCCGCCGGCCAGACCGGCCCCTGCGGTCCCGACACCGAGATGTTTTACTGGACCGGAGAGGGTCCCGCTCCCGATGTGTTCGAACCGGAAAACAAGCTCTGGGTGGAAATTTGGAACGATGTTTTCATGCAGTATGACAAGCAACCCGACGGTACCTTCAAGCCGCTGTCGCAGCGCAATGTTGACACCGGCATGGGGCTGGAGCGCGTGACCGCGGTGCTGCAGGGCAAGGCCAGCTGTTACCAGACCGAGATATTCGCGCCGATGTTCGCCGAACTCGACGCCATTCGAGGGCTTGCCGTTCCGCCCGAGACCCGTACCTCCAGCGAACGCATCGTGGCCGACCATCTTCGCGCCGCCACCTTCATCATTGCCGACGGCATCACCCCCGGAAACGTGGATCAGGGGTATGTACTGCGCCGGCTGATTCGCCGCGCGATACGCGAAGGGCGCAAGCTTGGCATCGAGGGCGGTTTCATCGCCCGCGTCGGCAAGGCGGTCATCGGCGAGTTTGGTGATTTCTATGTCGAACTTAAGCAGAATGAGGCCAAGATACTCGAGGAGCTGGAGCTTGAGGAGAAGGTTTTCGCCCAGGCGCTCGAACGCGGCACCCGCGAGTTCGAGAAACTGATCGCCCGCGTTCCGGAGTTTGTGGCGCGCAAGGTGGTTTCCGGCAAAAATGCCTTTTACCTCTACGAGACGTTCGGATTTCCGTTCGAACTGACGGTGGAGATGGCGAAAGAGCGCGGGTTCGAAGTGGACAAGGCCGGATTCGATGCGGCTTATGAAAAGCATCAGGAACTATCCCGCGCCGGTGCCGAGCAGCGTTTCAAGGGCGGCTTGGCCGACCATTCCGACGCCACCGCGAAACTCCACAGCGCCACCCACCTTCTGCAGGCGGCGCTTCGCAAGGTGCTCGGCGGTCATGTGGAGCAGCGCGGCAGCAATATTACCGCCGACCGGCTGCGCTTTGACTTCTCCCACCCGGACAAGATGTCCGAGGAACAGCTGGCAGAGGTCGAAAGACTGGTCAACGAGGCGATCGGCCGCAATCTGCCGATCATTTGCGACGAGATGAGCGTTGAGGACGCCCGCGGCACCGGCGCGATGGGACTTTTCGGCGACCGCTATTCCGAGCGGGTCAAGGTCTACACCATGGGCGAAATCAGCAAAGAGATATGCGGCGGTCCGCACGCGTCCAACACCGGGGAACTCGGCCATTTCAAGATTTTGAAAGAAGAGTCTTCCAGCCGTGGCGTGCGCCGGATCAAGGCGGTTCTGGAATAAATAGGAGGCTGCGAGATGTCAAGAGCTGATCTGACCATTTCAGAGTGCAACGGTGTAAGCTGCATACGCGTCTCCGGGCGCGCCAACTTCGAATGCGGCATGCCGTTGCGTTCCTTCGCCAAGAATTTCGGCGACAATGTGAAGAAGATCGTTATCGATCTCGGCGCATGCGAGAGCATGGACAGCACTTTCATGGGCATTCTGACCATGCTGGCGCTGCGTGCCAAGAAGCAGAGCACCGCGCTTGAGCTGGCCAACGCCTCCGATTTCTGCCGTCAGCTTCTGCGCGGGCTAGGGGTGGAGAAGATGTTTGTATTTACCACCGCCGATCTTGCGTCGGAAGAGGGCAAGTCGGCTTTGTGCGGCACCGAGAAACAGGACAAGATCGGCGCGGCCGAAGCGGTGGTGGACGCCCACCAGACGCTGATGGACGTGAGTTTGGACAACATCGCCAAGTTCGAGAAGGTGGTGGAGTTCGCGGAATCCGACCTCAAGAAATTCAAGGACGAAGCAGGCGAAGGCAAAAAGTAAACTTCTGGGGGAAGTTCATGACCTGGATTGACTATCTGGTGATAGCGGTGCCGTTTGTGGCGATAGTGTATTTCGGAGTTCGCGCGCAGAGTTATGTCACCGGGGTCTCGGACTTTCTGTCCGCCGGGCGTTGCGCGGGGCGTTATCTGATCGGGGTCGCGGCCGGCGAAGCCACGCTCGGGCTCATCACGGTGGTCAACTACTGTGAGATATATTACAAATCCGGGTGGAGCTTTTTCTTCTGGCAGAACCTGCTGTACGCCGCCATCTGGATCATGGCGATCACCGGGTTTGTGAACTACCGCTACCGCGAGACCCGGGTGTTGACCATGGCGCAGCTTCTGGAGGAGCGTTATTCGCGCAGTTTCCGTATTTTCACCGGCATATTGTCGTTCACCGCCGGGTTGATAAACTACGCGCTGTTTCCGGCGGTGGCCGGTCGTTTCCTGATATATTACTGCCGGCTGCCGGATGCGATCGTGATCGGATCGCTGCACATTCAGATGTTCGGGTTCCTGATGGCGATATGCCTGGCGGTGGCGCTGCTGATCACGCTGAGCGGCGGCCAGCTCACCACCATGGTGACCGACTGCCTGCAAGGCATATTCAGCTATTTCGTGTTCACGGTGCTGCTGATCGTGGTGATGTTCCTGTTCTCGGGAGCGCAGTTCGAGTATGCGCTCACCAGCCGTCCGCTCGGGCAGTCGCTGCTCAACCCGTTCGACATTTCCGGTATGACCGACTTCAATCTGATGTACGTCATGATCGGCGTGTTCACCGCCATCTATACCCGCATGGCGTGGCAGGGCACTCAGGGTTACAACTGCGCCGGGGCTTCGCCGCACGAGCAGAAGATGGGCGGCCTGATCTCGTCCTGGCGATACAATTTTACTCCGCTGATGACCATAATTTTGGTGCTGGCGGCCTATACTTATATGAATCACCCGGATTTCGCCGATCAGTCGGCCCTGGTGAGCAGCGAACTGGCGCAGCGCATCAACGAGGCGTCCTCCGCCACCACCGCCACGCTGCGCAGTCAGATGCTGGTTCCGGTTTCATTGCGCACGCTGCTGCCGGTGGGTTTTGCCGGGGCGTTCGCCGCGGTGATGGTGTTCATGATGATTTCCACCGACACCACATATCTGCACAGCTGGGGCTCAATTCTGATCCAGGACGTGATCCTGCCGTTCCGGAAAAAGCCGTTTCGGCCCAAGACCCAGATGTTTCTGCTGCGCTGTTCAATCCTGTTTGTGGCGGTGTTCGCCTGGGTGTTCAGCATGTATTTCGGGCAGGTTACATTTATCGCGATGTTCTTTGCGATTACCGGCTCGATCTATCTGGCGGGGGCGGGGTCGGTTATCATCGGCGGGCTGTACTGGCGGCGGGGCACCGCGGCGGGGGCCTGGACCGCGATGATCGTCGGGGCACTGTTCGGAATCGTCGGGTTTGCCGTTCCGAAGATATGGGTTGATAAATACAGTTCGATGCCGGAATGGTTTATCGGCTTCATGCGCTCGGTGGTGGACTTTCTCAATTCCCATCTGGGGGCGTTCGGCCGCTGGGAGATGTCGCCCACCCACTTTCCCGTCACCGGCCAGGAGCTGGCGATGCTCGGTATGCTGCTGGCGGTGGCCGGATATATTCTGGTGTCGCTGGCAACCTGCCGCGAAAAATTCGATCTGGACAAATTGCTGAACCGCGGAAAGTTCAACCTCGAGCATTGCGGCGACGCCGCGGCTTCCGTCGCCGGAAAGAAACGGTTTTCATGGCGGCGGCTTACCGGCATCACCGACGAATACACCCGCGGCGACCGGATTGTCACCTATGTGGCGATCGGCTGGACTTTATGGGGGCTGCTGTTGTTTTCCGTGATATGGGTATGGAATTTCATTTCGCCGTGGGACAACCGCTGGTGGTTTGCGCTGTGGCGCTACTACACGGTGCCGCTGGCGCTGATCGTGGGGGGGGTGACTGCAGTGTGGTTCAGCTGGGGCGGTGCGCGCGACCTGCGGAGGCTGTTCAAAGCCTTGGCGGAACTGAAGCGCAGCCCCGATGATGACGGCTGGGTAAAAAGGGAGGACAAGTAATTGGCAAAACCGAAATTCACGAAGTATCTGTCACGGGATCACATCGTCGGGTTGAAAGGCGGTACCCGTGCCGCGGTTTTCACCGAACTTATCGACTACGTGGCCAGAGAGCGCAGCGTTGACGCCGAGGACATATTCGCCGCGGTTATGGCGCGCGAAAAGGTCATGAGCACCGCGGTCGGCGGCGGACTTGCGATTCCGCACGGCCGTCTGGCCGGTTTCGGCCCGCCGATGGTGGTGCTGGGGATCTGTCGGGAAAACATCGACGATTATTCCAGTCTGGACGGCAGCCCGGTGCGGCTGGTGCTGCTGGTACTGGTCGATTATATGGACTTCGAACTCCATCTCGAACTGCTGAGCAGTGTGGCCGGCACGTTTCTGACCAATCAGGCGCTGGTTGACGACCTGATGAGGAACCTCGACAATCCGGACGAGGTGATGCGGCTTCTGGAAGCCGGGGCAAAATAGTTCCGGTACCGGCGCGTGTGTCATTAAGGGAAGGGCGGCATCGTTATTTTTGCCGCCGATGGCAAGATGACGGAAATCCGACTTGAATTTTCGTCGCGACACGGGTATATTATGCCGTCATCTTACGAGGAGAGAACATGAGATTGAAATTGCTTTGCGCCCTGTTGTCGCTGGCCGCGTCCGCCGTGCTGGCCGGCGAGCCTTCCGAGCTGGAGAAAGAGTTGCTGGCCGCGAATGGTTCGCTGACCATAGCCGATACCGTCGGCAACGATCCGGTGGTTTACCGTGCCATGCTGGGGTGGGCGGCCGCCAACAAGAATATCGAAATAAAATTAGAGCAGACCACGTTGCTCGATGTCACGGAAAAGACCGGAGGCAAAACCTACGATCTGGTGATTTACCAGTACGACCCCTCCAGCAAGTACGAGCTGCAGCCGGAAGGTGAAAGCTCCGACTATGCGATCGAGGCGGCGCTGGTGTTCGTCAACGCGGCCTGCCCGCTGGACGACATTCAGGTCGGCGACCTGAACGCGGTATTCTGCGGCGACCTTGCCGACTGGCTGAAACTTACCGCCAAGCCGTATTCCCTGCACCGTTACGGGGTGGTTCATCCCGCCGCCGGGGAGCGGGCGTTCCGCCGCCGGGCGATGGGGCAGGTCGGCTACACCGATTCCATGATGAGCGTGGCCACCACTCCGGAGGTGGTGGCCGGAGTTTCCGGCAGCGAATATGGCATCGGCTTCGGCGGGTTTCCGGTGATGCTTCCGCAGGAGGTCAAGGCTCTGAAGGTAAACGGCATATCGCCGTCGCCGGAGCATCTGCGCGATCACACTTATCCGCTGATGCTGGTGCGGGCGGCGGCGGTTCGGCCCGGCGGTTCGCCGCTGGCCGGATTGTTTGTGAGGCTGCTGAGGTCGCCTGAGGTGGGGTTGCTGGCATCGGCGGAGAACCTTTTTCCGGCGGCAGAAGAGGAAATGAAGCAGGACGAAAAAAAACGATAAAATATGCAAAAAAACTTGGCATGTTACGTTTTGGTGTTATATTAGCCATAAATACGCCGATTCACGGAAAAAATGGGTTGGCTTTGCGTGTTGAAATGGCGAGACAAATGAAAAATTTTTAAATACAGTCGGGAAACGATATGCGATTTCAGTGCCCTTCATGCAAAGACATTATCACCGCTCCGGACGGTCAATACGGCAAAAAAGTAATTTGCCAGCATTGTAAAACACCGACCCTTACCCCGGAATCCGCGTTCGGATCCGGCATGGCGATAGGCGACTTCATCATAATCAAGCAGTTGGGTTCCGGCGGCGCCGGAGTGGTATATTTGGCCCATCAGATATCGCTGGACCGCCCGGCTGCGCTGAAAATTCTGCGCAACACCAAGCCGGACGCCACCGACGATCCCGTGCAGGATCTCATCCGCGAAGCCCGTTCCGCCGGCAAGCTGAACCATCCCAACATCGTCCAGGCCTATGCCGTGGGCGAGGACTCCGGCATATTCTATTTTGCCATGGAATATATCGACGGCGAAACGATGAAGAGCGTACTTAAGCGCGAAGGCACCTTGGACGCCAAGCGCGCGGCTTCGATCATCAAGCAGATCGCCGACGCGCTGCAGTTCGCATGGGACAAGCAGAAGCTGACCCACCGGGACATCAAGCCGGATAATATCATGCTTACCACCAGCAACCAGGCGAAGCTGGCCGACCTCGGGCTGTCCCGCCGCGCCGGAGAGCATATTGAAGAGGACGATTCCGACGAGGTTATGGGTACGCCGCAATATATCAGTCCGGAGCAGCTTACCGGCGCTCCGGTCGATACCCGCAGCGACATCTACAGTCTCGGCGCCACTTTTTATCAGTTTGTGACCGGTCGGTTCCCGTATGAGGGGCCGGACGTGAACGAGATAGCCAAACAGCACGTCATCGGTAATCTCACCCCGCCTCGCGAGGTGAACTACAATGTGCCTGAAGAGATTAACCGCATCATCATGAAGATGATGTCGCGTTATCCGGAAAACCGCTATCAGTCTCCCGGCGAGCTGTCCAAAGACCTCGACGCGTTTCTGAATCCGGCTCCGGCGCAGGGCGGGCTTTCTGCCGGCAGCAGGTTGCGCAATGCGGCGTTGGAGGCGGCTTCCGCGCAGAGTCAGCTTCATGGCGGAGCGGCGGCGCCCACGCTGGGCGGCGGTCTGCGGCAGGGCGGAATGCGTGTGCTTGAAGCGCCGAGTTCCGGCGGCAGCGCGCTGAAAGCCGCGTTTCATCGACCGTCGGACTCGTCGTCCGAAGGTGAAAAGCCGCACCAGCTGCATACCATCGGACTCGATGTGCCTGCCAGTCTGGAAGACGCGGTGGCCGGAACCCAGCCGGCGTCGGCCAAAAAGACCCTGAAGCTGAACGCGGTGGAGGCGCCGCCTCCCACTTCCAAGGCTTCCGCGGTGATGCCGGTGGCTCAAAAGAAGTCCTCCGGCGGTGTGTGGGCCATGCTTGTGGTTCTGCTGATCGTCGGCCTTGGCATTGTGTTTTTCCTGATTCGCAATGGAGGGAACAAGAGTTCCGGAAGGGCGGTGTCGCACACCACCTCGGTGTCGACGTCGGATGGTTCGGACGGCAAGAAATCGGATACCGCCGGCAATTACAGCGACGAGCAGTTGAAATCGGTGTTCTATACGCCGGTGGAAGTGTCGGGAGATTTTGTTAAACAGCTCAACTCTAAATATATAAACTTCGTTTTCGCGGTTTGCGAGACGCTAAAGATGACCGATTCCGAGGCGGCGGCCGACCGTTTCCGGCTTATGCGCGAAGCCATAGCGCGCGAGGCGCTTCAGGATATCAGCGAAAAAGACCGCAAAGCCGGCGGACTCAACCGGTTGAACAACATGCTTTCCCACTGCCGCGAGGTGCTTGAATTGGCCGAGGGCGGAATGAAAATCCGTAACGCGGTGTTGTCTGGCGACCAGCTTGTGGGAATGGAACTGGGTTACCAGAACGCCACCTATGTGGTGGACTCTGTCAACAACGGCAAAGTGCGGATGCATATGAAACTCCAACCCGATATGATGGTGGATGTGGTGTTGTTCGATCCGCAGATGAGTTACAACCAGCGCAAGATGTTCATCGAGGAGGTCGGCAACTATCTGGGGGTCAAGTATCCTTACTACTCCTACGGGTTCTGCGCGCTGGCGTTCGACGACATAGCGCGGCTCAGAAGCTCCGACCGGCCGATGGATTTTGACCCGGACGAATTCGTGCGCGCCTTTTTCAAAATCAGTCTGCGCTACTACAACGCCACCGCGAACGATTTGGCCGTAGCATTCCGCAACCAGCGTTCGCTGTTGGAAGAGGCCAAGGCCGATCCGCTGCCATGAGGATTCTGCATTTTTCCGACCCGCACGCCGGAGGCCCCGCCGAAAGCCTGCGGGCCTATTTTGATAAGCGGATCATCGGGGTGTTCAACTATCATTTCCGGCGCAGATTCAAGTTCAAACTGGAAAAGCTGGAGAAGCTGGTGGAATGGGCGGTTGCGCACCCGGTGGACGTGGTGGTTTGTACCGGCGACCTTACCAGCACCGGCCAGCCGGGCGAATTCTCGCGGATCCGCGGGTTGCTGGCGCCGCTGGTGGAGTCCGGAGTGCCGATACTGTACACGCCGGGCAATCATGACTGTTATGTGAAGCGGTCGGAATGCGTCGGAGCGGTCAACGATATGGTGGAGTACCTGAGCCGCGGTTCGTACAAACTGGCCGACATGCCGTTTGTGCGGAACATCGGTGATTGCGACTTCATAATGCTGAACACCAGTTTCCCCAGCAATATTCTGTGTTCATGGGGGCGGGTGCGAAAGGCCGACCTGACAAAAGTGTCGGATATGTGCGCGGAACCGAAGCGGCGTCAGCGGATATTGGTGAATCATTTTCCGCTGGTCGAGGAGCATCCCTGGCTGCGGCTGCGGCACCGGATGCTGGGACAGAAGTCGCTGTGGAAGCTGGTGGCAAACGGCTCGATAGACCTGTCGCTGGCGGGGCATGTGCACCGGCCGCAGCTGCGGGTGGACGGAGCGGGGCACGGCGAATGTGTGTCCGGCAGCATATCGGCCAATTCGCAGGCGATACTGATAACAAGCGAGCCGCTGGAAGGGCGCTTCAGATTTGAACCTTTGACATTTTAAGGACATCGGGATATGATCGCGATTCTGACCATGATGGTTAAGATGCTGTGGATGCTGACGCCGTTTTTCGGTCTGGCAATGTTCCTGAACTTCACCGACGGAATGGAAGAGTGCCGGAAGCGGCGGATAGCGGTCAAATGCACGCTGTGGGTGTGGATACTGTCGATGATCTTCTTCTTTCTCGGCAGTCCGCTGTTCAAGGTGCTTGGCGTCACGCTTGACGGGTTCCGGATAGGGGCCGGGGTAACTTTGTTCATAACCGCGCTTGGCTGTATCGCCGGGTCGCCGTCCACCAAGGACGCCAGACCGTCCGGCGGGGATTTCAGTATTGTGCCGCTGGCGATTCCGTTCTCGGTGGGGCCGGGCATGATCGGTATGATTATGATCTACGCCGTCGAAAATTCAACATTGGTAGGCATGCTTGGTTTCACCGCGGCGGTGACCGCGGCGGTGGCGATATACGGCGGGATGCTGGTGTTCGCCAGTTTCCTGCACCGGATCATGGGCGATGAGGTGATCCGGGTGTTGAGCCGCATAACCGGCTTGTTTCTGGCGGCGCTGGCCGGCCAGATGATAGTTGTGGGCGTGCGTAATATTTGGCTTGGGTGATATGATGAAACGCAAAAGGAATCCGATCAGGCGCGGGCAGCTTCTGTTCATGGTGTCGTTCCTGGCGCTTATCGCCGTCGGTACGCTGCTGCTGAAGCTGCCGTTCGCCACGCACGGCGGGGTGGGCGTAAGCTGGGTGGACGCGCTGTTCACCGCCACCAGCGCAAGTTGCGTGACCGGGCTGACCACGGTGCCGGTTTCCGGGTTCAACGGGTTCGGGCAGGGGGTTATTCTATGTCTGATCCAGCTTGGCGGGCTGGGATTCATGTCTTTGAGCGCGTTCATCATCCTGCTGCTGGGGCGGACCTTCAGTTTTTCCAACACGCTGATTCTGTCGAGTCTTAACGACGATTTTTCAATGCGCCGCGTTGAGGATCTGATGCGCAACATTATAATATACACCGCCGTGGTGGAGTTCACCGGCTGGCTGCTGCTGGGGCCGGCGTTCTATCTGGCGGGGCACGGTGCGCTGGAGGCGGCATATCTGGGGTTGTTCCATGCGGTCAGCGCCTTTTGCAACGCCGGGTTGAGTCCGTTCGACACCAGTCTGGTGGGGCAGACCCCCTATATCAAGCTGGTCATGGCCGGGCTGATCGTACTTGGCGGTCTCGGCATTTATGTGGTCTACGACGTGGCCCGCTACCGTTCCGGCCGGCGGCTCGCGGCGCATACCAAGGTGGTGCTGGTTGCCACGGCGGTGCTGCTTGTCGGCGGCTGTCTGGCGATAAAAGGGTGCCAGTTGCGGCATCCGGTGGGATGGCTGGACGCGTTTTTCATGTCGGTTACCGCACGCACCGCCGGGTTCAACTCGGTTCCGATGTCGATGTTGAGTCCCGGCACGGTGGCGGTGCTTATCGTGCTGATGCTGATCGGCGCGGCGCCCGGTTCCACCGGCGGCGGCATCAAGGTGCCGGCGGTGGCGCTGGCGGTTATGGCGGTGTACAACACGATCAAAGGCAACAGCAAGCTGGTGGTGTTTCATCGCGAAATTCCGGTGGCCAATATTTTTAAAGCGTTTACCATGATAAACATCTATGTGGTGCTGACGGTGATCGGCACCATTGTTCTGGCGGCTATATCGGGGATGGGAACCGACAAGACGCTTTTCGAAACGGCCTCGGCGCTGGGTACGGTTGGGCTGTCGTTGGGGTTTTCGGTGGAATCGAGCACGGTGGCGCGTCTGCTGCTGGTGGCATATATGTTCATCGGACGGGTGGGGCCGTTCACGATATTCCTGTTCCTGCTGGGACAGGAGAAGCAGACGCTGCTGAAGTATCCGGAAGAACGGATTTTGATCGGGTAAAAGGAGGTTGGCAATATGAAAGGCAGTTACGCTATCTTCGGGCTGGGCGGATTCGGAATCCGGCTGGCGCGGGAGTTGTCGGTAAACGGCAACAGTGTGGTGGCGGTGGACGTTGACAAGGAGCTGGTGATGTCGGTCAAGGACGACGTGACCGAGGCCCTGGTGGGAGACGTCACCAACCCCGATGTCATCAAGGAGTTGAATGTCAAGAAGTTCGATGCGGTGGTGCTCTGCATGTCCACCCATTTCGAAGCGCAGATCATGGCGCTGACCTTTCTTAAACAGGAGGGGGCCGGGCGGGTGATCGTAAAGACCAATTCATCGGTGCAGAAGCGCATTCTGCTCCGGTTGGGCGCGGATGAGGTGATCGAACCGGAACAGGACGTGGCCGAGCGGCTGGCCCGGAATTTGTCGATGGACAATATCCGCGACATGTTCGAATTCAAAGGCGCCTTCATCGCCGACGTGCTGGTGCCGGACACGATGAACGGCAAGTCGATCAAGGACCTCGATCTGCGCAACAAGCATAATGTAACCGTGCTGCTGCTCAAGAAGCCGGGCGGCAATATCGAGACGGTCTGGAACCCCGACGTGATATTGAACAAGGGCGACCAGCTTACGGTCATCGGCCAGGAAAAAGCTATCATGGACTTGTTTCAAAAATGAGCGAAGCTGAAAAACTGTTGAAACTTTTGGAGAAGCACGGGTGGAGCCTGGCCACCGCCGAGTCGTGTACCGGCGGGATGGCGGCTTCGGATATAGTCGACGTTCCCGGCGCCTCCGAGGTGTACAAGGGCGGCGTGGTGGCCTACGCCAACGAGGCGAAAGTCCGCGCGCTGGGCGTACGCGAGGATATACTTGAAGAATATGGCGCGGTCAGCGCCGAGTGTGCGAAGGCGATGGCGCAGGGGGCGCGGTCGAGGTTTGCCGCCGACTGCGCGTTTTCTACCACCGGTGTTGCCGGGCCGGCCGGCGGAACGCCGGACAAACCGGTTGGCACGGTGTGGATCGCCGCGGCCACGCCGGTGAGTTTCAGGATGGAACAGAAACATTTCGAGGGAACGCGGCAGAGTGTGCGCCGTATGGCGGTCGATCGCGCGATCTCGCTTTTAATTGAAACCATAACGGAGAGTGATAAATGAAGTTCAAGCGGGTGCTGCTCAAGATTTCCGGGGAAACCTTGAAGGGCAAACAGGAGCACGGCTACGAGGCTGGCGCGGTGCGCCATGTGGTGCAGACTGTCAAGTCGGCGGTTGAGGGCGGCGCGAGCATCGCACTGGTGGTCGGCGCCGGCAATATCTGGCGCGGCGTGATGGGTGCCGGGATGGACCCGGTTACCGCCGACTATATGGGGATGCTGGGTACCGTTATGAACGGCCTGTGTCTGGCGGACTATTTCCGCGCCGCCGGGGTTCCCGCCGAGCTGTTCTGCTCCGTGGCGATGGAGCCGATCGCTCCCCGTTTCGATCGTCGCAAGGCGTTGGAGGCCATGGACGCCGGTAAGGTGGTCATCTTTTCCGGCGGTACCGGCTGCCCGTTTTTCACCACCGACACCACCGCGGCGCTGCGCGCGCTGGAAATGGACTGCGACGCGGTGCTGAAGGCCACCAAGGTGGACGGCATATACACCGCCGATCCCAAGAAAGATCCAACCGCCGTCCGGTTTGACCGCCTCAGCTATGACGAGGCTATCTCGCGCAATCTGAAGATCATGGATCAGTCGGCTTTTTCTCTGTGCCGCGACCGTGACCTGCCGATTGTGGTGTTTGACTTTTTCGATCCGTCCAGTCTTGGGCGGGTGCTTGCCGGCGATCTGTCCGCCGGAACTCTGGTGTCAAAGGAGGGGGAATGAAGTCGAAGATTATGCTGCTGGCGGCGGCCTGTTGTGCCGCCGGATGCGTCGCCGGTTCCGGCAGTCGGCCGGACGCCGGGAACTGCGTTGACAAGGAGCCCGCGCCGCAGGCGATCAGACGGCTGCTTCCGGAAGCCCCGGGCGAGGTGGCGGTGGTTCTGACCAGACTTTCTTCCGGAGAGCGGCTTTACAGCAGCAATTCGCAGGTGCAGATGCCGTCGGCAAGCACCATCAAAGTGTTGATACTGGCCGAGATCATGCGGCAGGTGGAAGCCGGCAATCTTTCGCTGGAACAGCGCGTGCCGGTGCCGCAGGAGGCCAAGCTGGCCGACAGCATAATCGGTTGCCTTGAACAGGATAACTATACGCTGCGCGACCTCGCCACCATGATGATAATCGAAAGCGACAACACCGCCACCAACGTTCTGATCGATCTGGTCGGCATGGATTCGGTTAACAAGCTGGGTTCCGAACTCGGACTGAAAGCCACCAGCCTTCAGCGCAAGATGCTGGACTGGGAGGCGGTGAAGGCCGGAAAGCAGAATTACACCAGCGCGAACGATCTGGACCAGCTTATGGTTGCGATCGGCGAGCGCCGTCTGATCAGCCGGAACGCCAGCGAGGAGATGATCCGCATGCTTAACATGCAGAAAGACATCGAGTCGTTCAAGCGCTACATGCCGGAGGATCTGGTGGTGGCGCACAAGTCCGGCTCGCTGGACTGTCTTGAGCATGAGACCGGAATTTTCTGGGTTGAGGGCAACGATTATGTGCTTACCGTTATGACCCGCAACTGTACCAGCAACGCCGACGCCCGCGACTTCATAGGCAAGCTTTCGCTGGCGGTATTCAAAGCGATGGGTGGCAAATTCTGAGGTTGAAGTTACAATAAAATCACCCTTGCAGGCGTTTATTCCGGTAAACGCCTGTATTTGTTTATGAAAGGGGGGCTAATGAAATTCGTGTATAAACTTCTGAAGTGGTGCGTGCTTTTAGTGGTGGTGCTGGCGGCGGCTTATTTTGTCTATCGACAGTTTTCCACAGTAAAGAGCCAAGTGACGTATTCCACCGCCAAGACGACACGCGGCGACCTCAAAAGCGTGATCAGCGCCACCGGCACGGTGGAACCGGAGGAACTGGTGAATGTCGGGGCGCAGGTCGGCGGCATGGTCACTACGCTCGGTACCGACACCGAGGGCCGTCAGGTCGATTACTGTTCGCGGGTGACCGCCGGTACCGTGCTGGCCCGGATCGATGACGCCCTGTATGCCGCGTCCGTCAAAAGCGCGGAGGCGCAGGTGGCGCAATGCGAGGCGCAGGTGGCCAATGCCCGGGCCAATCTGGCGGTAAGTCAGGCGAAGCTCGAGCTGGCCGACGCCAACTGGAAACGCGCTGAAAAACTGGGGCCAAAGAGCGTGATCGCCGGCAGCGACTACGACAGCGCCAAGGCCGACTACGCCAGTGGCGTGGCCGACATTTCGGTCAAACAGGCGGCGCTCAAGCAGGCCGACGCCCAGCTTAAGGCGGCCCAGGCCAATCTCGAGCGCGACCAGTGGAACCTGAAATATTGCGTCATCACCTCGCCGGTGGACGGTGTCATCATCGACCGCCGGGTGAACGTGGGGCAGACGGTGAACTCTTCCATGAGCGCGCCAAGTTTGTTCCTGATAGCCAAGGATCTGAAGCGGATGGAGGTTTGGGTGTCGGTCAACGAAGCCGACATCGGCAGCATCCGGCCGGGGCAGGAAGTCGAATTCACCGTGGATTCCTTCCCGGGGCGGGTGTTCGCCGGATCGGTCAACAAAATCCGGCTCAACGCCACCATGTCCCAGAACGTGGTGACGTTTGTGACGGAAGTCGTCACCGACAATTCCGACGGCACGCTGATGCCATATCTCACCGCCAACGTCGATTTCATTCTGGCCCGGCGCAAGGGTGTGCTGTATGTTCCGAACGGGGCGCTGCGTTTCACGCCGGATGTCTCCCTGGTTCCGGAGAAATATCACAGCCTTGAACTCAAAGACGGCGAACGGCTGCTGTGGACGCTTGAAGACGGGCGGCTGAAGCCGCTGGTGGTCACCACGGGGCTGAACGACGGGACCAACACCGAAATAGTCTCAGGCCTTGGCGAAGGTGTCGATGTGGTGATCGGCGCCACCACGGTGTCTTCCGACACTCCGGCGGCCGACGCCAACGCGGGCAGCCCGTTTCTGCCCAAAATGCCGCGGCCGGGCTGGAGCAAGAAGAAATGAGCTTTATCGAGCTTAAAAACATCACCAAGGTATATCATGTCGGCGAGATAGACGTTCCGGTGCTCAATGGCATCACCCTCGATATCGAGAAGGGCGAATACGTGGCGCTGACCGGCGCGTCCGGTTCCGGCAAGAGTACGTTGATGAACATCCTCGGCTGTCTCGACCGCCCCACCGGCGGCGAGTACTGGCTCGACGGCGAAGAGGTCGGGTCGCTTTCCGGCGACGCGCGTGCGCTGATCCGCAATCATAAGATAGGTTTTGTGTTCCAGTCGTTCAATCTGCTTGCCCGCACCACGGCGCTGGACAATGTGACCATGCCGCTGGGGTACACCGCCTCGCATTTATCCTCGTCGCAGATGAAGCGCCGCGGATTGGAGATGCTGGAGAAGGTGGGGTTGAGCGACCGGATGCACCATTTCCCGTCGCAGCTTTCCGGCGGCCAGCAGCAGCGCGTGGCCATCGCGCGTGCGCTGGTCAACCACCCCCCGGTGCTGTTCGCCGACGAACCGACCGGCAACCTCGATTCGCACACCAGCGAGGAGATCATGGCGATGTTCGACGCGCTTAACGCCGAAGGCATCACCATCATTCTGGTCACCCATGACGCCGATGTGGCCGCGCGAGCCAAACTCAACGTGAAAATGCGCGACGGTCTGCTGGAAGGAGTGCTGAAATGAAATTCATGCGTACTTTTAATATGTCGGTGGTGGCGCTGCGGCGCAACCCCACCCGCGCCATGCTTACCACGCTCGGCATTGTTATAGGCATCGGGGCGGTTATCACCATGATGGAGATCGGCAAAGGCTCCAGCAATTCGATACGCCATTCGATCGAGTCGATGGGGGTTAACACGCTGGTGGTGATGCCCGGCACGCCGCATCCGCCGGGCGGAGTGCGGCAGGAGGCCGGCAGCGCAATGAGCCTGACCCCGGACGATTGCGACGCCATACTGCGGGAATGCCCCAACATCGCCTGCGCGGTACCGATAGTGAGCGCCTCCGGCCAGTTTGTGTTCGGCGGCAAGAACTGGACGCCGCGGTCGATCGTGGGCACCGCTCCCGATTACCTTAAAATTCGTGACTGGAAGGTCACCGACGGCCGCTGCTTCACCGAGGCCGAAATGAACTCCGGCGCCAGTGTGTGCCTGGTCGGGCAGACCATCGTCAACGAAGTGTTCGGCGGAGCTTCGCCGGTTGACAGCCAGGTGCGCATCAAGAACGTGAGCTTCCGCATCATCGGCGTGCTGGCCAAGAAGGGCTCCAATATGATGGGCATGGACGAGGACGACGTGGTTGTGCTTCCGTGGACCACCGCGCGTTCGCGCCTGACCGGTCTGCGTTCCGGCACCGCCACCAACACCACCAGCAAGGCGAGCACCTCGCCCAGCGACTTTTACGCCACCAGCGGTCTGGCGTTCTATCCGGAGCAAAGCGAGAATCTCGAAGAGGATACCCTGCTGGTTCCGAAATTCACCGAGATAAATCAGATCATGGTTTCGGCTGCTTCCCCTGAAAAGGTCACCGCCGCCAGTGCCGAGCTGACTTCGCTGCTGCGCGATCGCCATAATATCGGCCCGCATGACGACGACGATTTCTGGGTGCGCAATTCCGCCGAATTCATGACCACCCTTACCAGCACCACCGGCATGATGAGCAATCTGCTGTTGGCGGTGGCGCTCATCTCGCTGATAGTCGGCGGCGTCGGCATTATGAACATCATGCTGGTTTCGGTCACCGAACGTACCCGCGAGATCGGGCTGCGCATGGCGGTCGGGGCGCGTTCGCGCGACATACTCAAACAATTCCTGACCGAGGCGATCATGCTGTGTCTGGTCGGCGGCCTGCTCGGTATAATGCTGGGCCATGGCGCGGCGGAGCTGGTTCATATGATCAACGGCTGGCCGATAGAATCGTCGTTGACGGTGGTGATCGCCGCGTTCGGCGTTTCGGCGGCGGTCGGGGTGGTCTTTGGATTCTATCCGGCGTGGAAAGCGGCCAAGCTTGACCCGATCGAGGCGCTTCGCTACGAATAATAGATTGCCGTACTTGTTTTTTCAGGGGCGGCAAGCTATATTATGCGACTATGATAATCGCATTGATACAATTGGCGGCCGGGACGGTGCTGCTTTATTTCGGCGCGGAATGGCTGGTTAAAGGCGGCAGCCGACTGGCCGCCAGTCTGCACGTGTCGCCTTTGGTGATCGGGCTGACGCTGGTCGCTTTCGCCACCAGCGCTCCGGAGCTTACCGTCAGCTGCGCCGCTGCGTTGAAGGGCCAGGGAGACATCGCCGTCGGCAACGTGGTCGGCTCCAATATCTGCAACATCACCTTGATTCTCGGATTGTCGGCCGTAATAACTCCTCTGACCGTTCGGCGACAGCTGCTGAAGCTCGATGCTCCGGTGATGCTGATTGCGGCGGTACTGCTCGCCACGGTGTGTTTCTTCCTCGGCGGAGTGGGGCGGCTGGTGGGCGCGGCGTTCTTTCTTTCGCTGCTGGTTTATGTTGTGCATATGGTTACCGCATCCCGCCGCGCCGGAAAAAGCGACGATGAAAAACCGCCGGAGGCGGGTTTATGGTATGTGTCTCTGCTACTGGCGGCAATGGGACTTGGCGGTTTGGTCTGGGGCGCCGATCTGTTCGTGGACGGTGCGGTGGTCTGCGGCCGCCGGGCCGGATTGTCGGAAGCGGTGATCGGGCTTACCATCGTGGCGGTTGGCACCAGCTTGCCGGAGCTTGCCACCAGCGTGGTGGCGGCGATGCGCAACGAGCGCGACATCGCGGTCGGCAACGTGATCGGTTCCAATATCTTCAACGTGCTGTGCATTATGGGAATCGCTCCGATGCTGGCGCCGCTGCGCCCGACCGGGATCACGCCGCTGGACTGGGCGGTGATGCTTGGCGTCTCGGTGTTGATCTGGATTTTCATGGCCACCGGCAAAACCATCAACCGGCTCGAAGGCGCGCTGCTGCTGGCCATATTCATCGGTTACACCTCTTATTTGGTGATTCGCTGACCGTCTCTGTAAAGTCAAAGAAAAAGCCGGAACGTAAAAACGCTCCGGCTTTTTTCATCTCCGCGCACGGCGGATGCATACGGTCTTATTTTCCGAATTTCTCAGCGATAAGTTTCGCGACCTTGCGGCCGGACATCAACATGCCGCCGAAGATCGGGCCCATGCGGTAGCCGCCGGCCACGTTGTTGCCGCTCATGCCGCAGGCGAAGAGGCCGGGGAAATATTCGCGGGTGTTTTCAACGGTGGAGGCCTCGCCGGAATCGACCCACATCGGTTTTTCTCCGAGCACTTTGCCGGTGGGGGTGTCGAGCGCTATGCCGGCCTTTTCGGTGGCCAGGTTCATTATCTCGCTCGGATGACCGGTGCCGTCGAGCACCGCTTCCGCGATGACGGTCAGGGGATCGACATGCATGCCGAGGCGCTCCACCGGAGTCCAGTTGATGACCAGCCCGTTCACCTTGTTGTTTTTGAACACGATGTCCTCGACGCTGATGGAGTTGAACAGCCGTGCACCGGCATGGACGGCGCCATAGATAAGCGCCGAAGCCATTTCAACCGAATCGAGCGTGTAATAGCCGGGGTTGCCGGGAATTTCGCGGTAGCGGATGCCGAAGTCGTCAAGGATATCCACCGCGTCGTGCTGCACCACCACCTCGTTGAACAGCATGCCGCCGCCCCAGGTGCCGCCGCCGGGCGCGAGTTTGCGTTCGAATATCGCCACTTTAACGCCGCGTTTTGCCAGGTCATGGGCGGCGACCAGAGCCGACGGCCCGCCGCCGACGATGGCCACGTCTATATTCAAAGCGTCCGTAAGTTTTTCGCTGAAAGAGGCGACGATCGCATGGGAGATCACATTTTCAATGGTAGGCATCTTTACAAAATCCTGTTTTATGATTCGAAATTTCATTAATATACCGCGTTGCACGCCAAAAGCAAGTAAAAATGTGAATCTACTTGCTCCGGTTGGGGTTCAGCATGGTTTTTCGTCGAGATCGAGGAACTCGGCGTATTTTCCCAGTTCGGCGAGGGCGCGGATGTAGTATTTGATTACATTGCGCCGGGCGCAGATGCTGACGCAGCCGGCGGTGCGGCCGTCGGCGGTCGGCACGCACAGGTTGCCGATGGCCATGAAACCGTGGAACTGGAGGTCGCTGAGCGGGCTTACGAACACATCGGCGTTCTTGATGATGCTCAGGCCCATCGACCCGAGCATTTCGGCGGTTGATTCCGGCATGAAATAACGCGCGATATAATAGAAGATCGGGTTTATCATGCTGTACAGTTCCAGCAGCTCGTAGCTTTCGCTGCGGCGCAGCCGGGTGGCGGCGATGCGGCGGTTGAATTCGCGCTGGAACAGCACGAACGAGGCAAGTTTACGGTCCGGATAGTAATAGCGGTTCGGGCGGATGAAAACCAGTGAAAGCTCGCGCTCGTTGGTTATCTCCTCCGGCTCTGCGAGGTCGACCGGGAACAGCACCTTGCCGTCGCGGAAATATTCGTGGTGCATCATGCCCCAGATCACCATGCCGGCCACGGTGGCGGGGCCTTCCATGACGGCGGAAAATCTTGAATTCAGGTAGCTGCGCAGCTTGAGCAGCGGGGCGAAGTCGATATAGACGCGGGCGCGGAACACGCGGTCTCCGCAATAGATGACCTCAGGCCGCGCCTCGGTGGAGTCGAGGGCCGGAAACACTATGCTGCCGGCGGTACCCCATTGTTCTTTCAGTTTTTCCAGAATCTCCTGCATGGGCACGCCGTCCACCGGAACGTGGTGGTATTGGAACCATAGATCGGTTTCCGAGAGGTCGGAGGTGAAGCGGCAGAAGATATTCAGCAGCCCCCAGCCGGGATGGCGGCGCTTGTTCAGGTCGGGAGTGCGGAGGCGGCGGCGCAGGGTTTCGTCGCAGTCGAATTCGAAGTGGATGAAAGTGGCGGTCATCAGCCGGTCGAGCAGCAGTTTTGTCTCGATTTTTGCCGGGACGCCGATCCCGCGGAGGCGTCGTGTCCGGTAGGCCAGCCGCCAGCCGAGTTCCTGGGCGCGCACTCGTTCCGAGGAGCTGCGCAGCTGGTTGTATTCGCGGATGAACAGGTTTATAACCGCTTCGATTCCCGCGGGCGAGAGGGCGTGGAAACTCTGCTGGCGGTCGTCGAAATGGGGGATCAGGCGGACGATCTTGCCGCCGGCATCATACTCGGCTTCCACGATGTCGATGAAAAAAACTTTGCGGCGCGACAGTTTGAGCAGACCGGGCTGCACCGCCCAGTAGTAGTCGCCCTGTTCTCGCAGGAATTCCCCGAGGCGGCGGATAAGCTGGAGTTTCGCTTCGGCGTGAGAGGTCGGTTTGAGGTATTCCGGGCAGTAACGCAACCGGAACGAGCCAAGCAGGAATTTCGAATATTCGGTGCGCAGAAAGATGCCGGTGGCGGCGCGCCAGCCGTTTTCCTGGCCGCGCATGCCGCATTTCTTGAGCAGCTGGAGTATCTTTATGAACACCAGCAAGGTAATGGTGCCGACGTTCCAGCGGTCGAACAACTTTCTGAATCGCAACCCTTCCGGCATATGTGTCGCGGGCTTGGGTGTTTTTGCGGCTGGCGACGGTTCGGCCGGAATGTCGAGTTCGGCCACCGTTCGGGACGGATCGAACTGCCGAGATGGGCGGCCGTCGCATGAGGCGAAGAAAGCGGTCAGAATTCCGGCGGTTTCGCGGGGTGCCTCCATCTGCGGGGCGTGGCCGCACCCGGATATAATTCGCACGGTGCTGCGCGGCAGCAGCCGGTGGAGTTCAAACGCATGGTCGAGCGGAGAAAAACTGTCTTTCTCACCCCACAATATAAGGATCGGTATGTCGATTCCGGTCAGCCGACGCCGGAAGTCGGCCGGGTCGCCTCCGAACGGCAGCGAGGCGCAGAACGCGAGGCATTCAACCGCGTTCGGGCAGGCGAGTGCTTCGGAGGCGGCTTCGACTGCGGCATCGGTGATGGCGGCGGGATCGGCGTAATATTCGCGCAGAAGCAGATAGGCGGAAAGCCGTGGATCGGCATGACGGCACAGCGGCTGGATTTTTGGATCGGCGGAAGCCAGCTGGGCGGCGAACGGGGAGGGGGTGCAGCCCGGCAGCGCGGCATCGATCAGCGCAAGGGATTTTATCCTGCCGCGCAGAGCCGGAACGAACAGGGCGGCCAGTGCCGCCGCCGCTCCGCAGTAGTGGGCAGCGATCCGCAGGTTTTCAAGGCCGAGCACCTGAATGAATTCGCGTAAAACAACTGCCGGAAAGAATTCCGGCATGGTGGAAAGGTCGCAATGTTCGGAGTGCCCGAACCCGGGGAAATCCAGCGCAATCACCCGGAACTCGTCCGGGAATTCTCCGATCAGCGGCCTGAAACTTGCGGCTCCCTGCGGCAACAATCCCGGCAGAAGCAGCAGCGGTTCCGCCTCGGTTCCGGAATCGAGGTAGCTGATCCTGACATTGCGTTCCCCGAGCGGCAGGATCAACTCGCGGCGGATTAGGCTTGAAAAATTCATTTAGATATTGCCGAGTTTTACGTTCCGGATTCCGGCGTCGACGGCCATTTCCCTGATTTTCAAGAGAATGTCTACGGGAGTCCTCGGCAGGTTCATGCAGAGATGAGCGGGATGGAATGCGGAAAAGTGCAGTACCACATCGGAAGATAGCTCGCGTTTTACCCATTCCAGAAAATTCCCGACCACCGAGAGATCGTCATTTATGGTCGGCACGATCAGCATGGTCAGCTCCAAGTGCTTGCCGAGACTATGGAAGTATTTGGCGCTTTCAATTACCGCGGCGAGTTCGCCGCCGGTATTTTTGCGGTAGAACTCCTCGGTGAAACCCTTTACGTCGATATTGGCGGCGTCGATGTCGCGGTAAAGCTCCTTCGCGGCTTCCAAGGTTATGTAGCCGTTGGTCACCAGCACGTTCTTGAGGCCCTGCTCGCGGGCCAGCTTGGCGGTGTCGATCACAAATTCGGCGAAAACCGTCGGTTCATTGTAGGTATACGAGATAGACGGGCAGTTATGGGCGATGGCCGCTCTGACGATATCCTGCGGCGACTGTTCCGGTATCCGCTGCGCGCCGGGGGCGGCGTAGTCGGCGTAGGAGAGCGAATCGTTCTGGCACCATTTGCAGGCGAGATTGCAGCCGAGGGTGCCGATGGAAAATGTGGTGGTGCCGGGCATGAAATCCGCCAATGGCTTCTTCTCGATCGGATCGATCTGAACGGCGGCAATGCGGCCGTAACTTTCACTGTACAGCTTGCCGCCGAGATTGCGGCGAACCCGGCATCTGCCGGTTTTGCCGGGGGCGATCAGGCAGCGGTGCGGGCACAGCCCGCACCGGCACGACCCGTTGTCGAGCGCCTTGTAGAAATCGGCCTCGCGGCTTGTCATTTCATCACCTCAGTAGAAGGTTTTCAGCGAGTCGAGGATCTTTTGCCGGTATTCGTTGTGCTCAACGCCGACCAGCAGGAAAGAACCTTCGACCACCACTTGGAATTTCAGCGCGTTGAACATGGCGTACCCCTGTCTCTTATACTCTTCGAGCTGTTCGCGCATTTTCGTGTTGTGGATGTCGAACTTGTAAACTCCGATTTCCTGGTCTTTTTTGTTGTCGATCTGGAAAGAGAAACCGCGTTCGCAGTGGAACACGTCGGTACGCAGCGGCTGCACCTGGGTGACCGGAATGCCGTCGGCGATGAAATGGGCGCACAAGTCCTCAGGCTGCAGATGGTTGTTGCTGGGGGGGAACATAGACTGGCAGCCGCAGAAGAGCAGCGTCACCAGCGCGGCGGCGACGAATCCAAAAATTTTCCTCATAAATATATCCTCGGGGTTTAGTGACGGTGACAGCAATGATCCGAACAGCATACGTGGCTTTGCGCGCAGCTTTCCTCGTGCCCGCAGGAGGCGCGGCCTACCGCGAATCCGGAAAACTGCCGGTCGACGGCGGAGCCGCCGCAGCCGGGACATTCCACCGTGTCGTTTCCTGACCTTACGATCTGTTCGAACTCGGCGCCGCAGTCGCGGCATTTGTAATCGAAAATCGGCATAACGGGTTTCCTCCTTCAAAGATACCGGTGTATATTATATACGCGGAATGCGGATTTGTCAATTCCGGGAGGTCAATATTCATGACGAAAACCATTGAAGTGGCCGCGGCGGTGATCGAGCGCGGCGAGGATGTTCTTGTGTGCAGCCGACCGGCTGGCGGGTTTATGGCCGGATGCTGGGAGTTTCCCGGCGGCAAACTGGAGCCGGGCGAAACTCCGGCGGAGGCCGCCCGCCGCGAATTGGCGGAAGAGCTTTTGCTGGCCGGGGTGAACGTGTTGGATACGCTGGCGGTCCAACTGTTTTCGTATCCGGAGAAAAGAGTCAGGATTCACTTTCTTCGCTGTCGCATTTCCGGCGGCGCCGAGCCGGTGCCGTGCGAAAAGCAGGAGTTCAGGTGGGTGTGCCGCCGAAGGCTGCATGAACTCGATCTGCTGCCGGCCGATCTTGAGTTCGCGGCGGCACTGGCCAGATGACTTTTTTTCGGAAAAAAACTTGCAAATTCACGTTAATAATTGTATCGTTATGCGATAAGTCATAAAATTGAAAGGAGCCCGTCATGCGCGCCAGAATTTTTGCCGCAATGGTTGTGTTGTTTTCCGTGATCCCGGCGATTCCGGCGGCGGAGCCGGCGCCGGCCGCGTTTTCGCTTAACGCTTGGGCGACGGCCGAGAGCGAATATCTGCTCAAGGATGCCGCATATGTCGAACTGCTCAACCGCTGCATCGGCGATCTGGACGCGATAGAGGCGTGGCGGAACCGTCAGCTGGATGTTCCGGCCATGGCCGAAGCCAACCGCAAACTTGTCGGACTGTCCGCCGAACTCCGTGCGCTGGAGGCGGAAAATCCGGCCTCCCGCAGCGCAATTTCCGCCAAGAGTTATGAGGTGGATACAGCCCGCCGCGAGATCGACGGTCTTTGGAATGACGCCGAAAGCTCGGCCGAATACACACGGCTTACCGACACGCTCAATTCCGATACCGCCAAGCTGTTCGAGCGGGCCAAACGGGTTCTTACGCTGGCCGACAGCGGCACCGCCCGGCGGGCTTTGCGCATGATGGACGCCACCAACGCCGTGGCCATCCCGCAGGCCGCCAGGCAGATCACCGCCGAAGCCGCGCCCCGCACCGGAACCATGGCACTGTCCGATTACGAACTGTACGCCAAATACGAGCGTGAATCGCTTATGAAGGACCCTGGCTACTCATTCCTGAAAGCCCGCAGCGACGAAGCTTTCGGCATCCTTGCAAAATGGCAGGAACTTCAGCTTTCCGCCACGCCGGAGGGCCGCAAGATGCTGGAGAATTTCGAGGCCGCCGCCGCCAAGGTCAAACAGCTCGCCGGTAAAGACGCCAATTCCACCGAACTTATCGCCGCTCGCAACGAGCTGGCCGGTGCCGCGGAAGAACTGCGCCGGACTCAGTATTACTGTTTCCGGAACGACCGCCAGAACAAGGTGCTTACCGATTCTTATTATCAGGCCAACCTCAAAAAATACGAGCGCGGTATGGAGCTGTTGTCCGCCATGAAGAACGATCCAAAGGCGCAGGCCCTCTGCGGGCGTATCCGACTGCTGAACGGCGCGCCGCTTTCCGGCAAGATAGAGGTAGCTGCCGCTCCCGCCGCGCCTGTCGCTCCGCTGGCCGACTGGGAGAAACGCTGGTTTGAAAACGACGACGCCTACATCGGCCTGCGCAACAGCTATATAAGAGCCCGCGAGGAACTTCGCAAATATCAGCATGAAGCCCTGTCCGCCGACGGCGAGGGCGCGGTGTTGCTTTCCGAGATCGCCGAAAGCGAGGCTACGCTTCGTAAACTCTCCGCGTCCAAGGCTTCGCAGAAGCTGATTGACGAGGTTACCAAGGCGCGCAACGACGCGGTGCGGGAGCTGGGCAAGATCTATTTCGAACAGGTTGCCGACCGCGCTGCCAACAAGAATCTCCAGCTGAAAGTCACCGAGGCGAGGGCGGCGCTGCGCAAATATGCCGTCGCCCGGCTCTCCGCCACGGACGACCCGGAGGCCAAGGCCGCCGTCGCGCAGTTCGTCGGCGATGATGCCGCGGTCAGACCGGAGTCCAAACCGAAAGCTACTCCCGCCGCCGGAGGTGCCGCGAAATGAAACGGATATTCTGCTGGCTGGCCGCGGCGATCGCCGCGGTCATGGCCGTAGGTTGTGCCACCAGCGAGCCGCCGGACAAGTTCGTTGGCCGCTACTCCTCGCCGGAGACACCGTGGTTTTTGAAGCTGGATCGGGAAGGAAACATCGAATTCTCGTTCTCCGACAATTCGCCGGGGGACGGCAATCGCATGATTGTTCGCGGTTACTGCGACTTCGCGGTTGACGATCCGCAACGGCCGGTGGTTTATCCCCAGCTTGACGCCATGCGCGGAAAATTTCAACTGGTCTGGTCGGAAGACGGTTCCCGGCTGGTGGTCATGCTGATGTTGTCGGATAACAGCGAAATGGTGATGCGCCACGGCCGCCAGGTACTGCTTTACAAGGAAAAGTCCGCCTCCGGCAATTGATTTTGCCTTCTGTACGTGCTATATTAATATCCTGTAAAAACGGGAGATGAAACATGTACAGCGTGACAAGCAAGAAAGCCGAGGAGTTCATCGATGACGGTGAAATCCAGTCCACGCTGACCTACGCGAGCACCAACAAGTCCAACCGCGCATTGATCAGCAAAATCATCGAGAAAGCCAGGCTCTGCAAAGGGCTGACCCACCGCGAAGCCGCCGTCCTGCTTGACTGCGACCAGCAAGATCTGAATGAAGAGATGTTCACGCTTGCCAAGGAGATCAAACAGAAGCTTTACGGCAACCGAATCGTGCTGTTTGCGCCGTTGTATCTCTCTAATTATTGCGTCAATGGATGCGTCTATTGCCCGTATCACTGCACCAACCGCCATATAACCCGCAAGAAGCTGACCCAGGAGGAAATCGAACGCGAAGTGGTCGCGCTTCAGGATATGGGGCACAAGCGCCTTGCGATCGAGACCGGCGAAGACCCGGTGAACAATCCGATCGAATATGTGCTGGAAAGCATCAAGACAATTTACAACATCAAGCACAAGAACGGCGCGATCCGCCGGGTGAATGTGAATATCGCCGCCACCACGGTCGAAAACTACCGCAAGCTGAAAGACGCCGGCATCGGCACCTATATCCTGTTTCAGGAGACCTACAACAAGAAAGAGTACGAGCGGCTTCATCCGACCGGCCCCAAACACGACTACGCCTGGCATACCGAGGCGATGGATCGCGCGATGGAAGGCGGCATCGACGACGTGGGCTGCGGCGTGCTGTTCGGTTTGAGCACCTATCGCTACGATTTTACCGGCATTCTCATGCATGCCGAACACCTCGAGGCGGCCTACAACTGCGGGCCGCACACCATAAGCGTACCGCGCATTCGTCCCGCCGACGACATCGACCCCAAGAATTTCAGTAACGCCATCGACGACGACACCTTCGCCAAGATCGTCGCGGTTATCCGCATTGCGGTACCCTATACCGGCATGATCATTTCCACCCGGGAATCGCGCAAATCGCGTGAGCGGGTGCTGGATCTCGGCATTTCCCAGATATCCGGCGGCAGCCGTACCAGCGTCGGCGGCTATGCCGAGCCGGAGGAAGATCATTCCGACACCACCCAGTTCGACGTCAACGACACCCGGCCGCTCGATCAGGTGGTGGACTGGCTGCTTTCACTCGGATATATTCCCAGTTTCTGCACCGCCTGCTACCGTGAGGGGCGCACCGGAGACCGTTTCATGTCGCTGGTCAAGGCGGGGCAGATTGCCAACTGCTGCCTGCCAAATGCGCTGATGACGCTCAAAGAGTATCTTGAGGATTACGCCAGCCCGGAAACCCGCGCCAAGGGAGAGGCGATGATTCACGAAAAGCTCGAAGGCGTTCCGAACGATAAGGTGCGCCGGATCACCCGCGAGCATCTGGAAGAGCTTCACGAAGGTAAACGGGATTTCCGCTTCTGAGCCGCGATTATGACAGGGCCGCTTCAAAGCGGCCCTGCTTATTTTTAAACACATACAAAAAAAGAGCCGCCCATGAAAGGACGGCTCCCGGTCCGGTATTCCGGAATAAAACTTACTCCTCCACCTGTTCGGCTTGATGTTTCGCAATGATTTCATTGGCGACGTTGGACGGAACCTGTTCGTAACGGTCGAACGTCATGTCGAAGGAACCTTTGCCCTGGGTCATGCTGCGCAGTTCGGTGGCGTAGCGGCTCAGCTCGGCCAGCGGAATCTCGGCGCGGATCACCTGCATGCCGTCCTCCATTCCCATGCCGAGGATACGGCCGCGTTTGTGGTTGAGGTCGCCGGAAACATCGCCCATGTTGGAGTCCGGAACATGGATGTTGACTTTCATGATCGGTTCGAGCAGAACCGGGTGAGCCTTGGCCATGGCGTCGCGGAAAGCCATGCGGGCCGCGATTTTGAACGCCATTTCGCTGGAGTCCACCGGATGGTATTTGCCGTCCAGAATGGATACCTTGACCCGCTCCACCGTGCAGCCAACCAGCGGGCCCTTGGCCAGGGTCTCGGCCACGCCTTTTTCCACCGCCGGTATGAAGTTGCGGGGTATGCTGCCGCCGACCACCGCGTTGACGAACTCGTAACCGGGTTCGTTGTATTCGATTTTCAGCATGACTTCGGCGAACTGACCGGCGCCGCCGGTCTGCTTTTTATGGCGGTAATGGCCCTCGCCGGAGGAGGTGATGGTTTCGCGATAGGGAATTTTCGGGGTGGCGAGCGCGGCCTCGGCCTTGTAGATGTCCTTGAGCTTGTGTACCACGTTCGCCAAATGGATGTCGCCCATGCCGGAGAGCAGGAATTCGTGGGTTTCCTCCTGGCGCGAGAGGTGCACGGTCTGGTCGCATTCGGCAATCTTGGCCAGGCCGCTGGCAACCTTTTCATCCTCGCCGGCCTTGGCGGCGGAGACGGCGTAGCTCATGACCGGGCCGGGGAACTTTATGTGTTCGAGTTCCTTCCGGGAGGAGTCCATGGACAGCGTGTTGGATATGTGCGCGTCCTTGAGCTTTGCCACCGCTCCGATGGCGCCGACCGGCAGTTCGGATACGGGAGTCTGGCTCTTGCCGTTGATGGTCAGCAGCGAGCCGAGCCGATCCTTGTTGCCGGTGGTCAGATTCGTGACGTCGCAGTCGCTTTTCAGGACTCCGGTAACTACTTTGAAATAGGCGAGCTGCCCCATGAACGGGTCGTTGACCACCTTGAATACAAACGCCTCGCCGGGGCCGGTTTCCCCGACCGCCTGGGTTCCGCCGTCCGCGAGCTTCAGTTCCTTGCGGTCGAGCGGTTCCGGGAACATGTCGGCGATCGCGTCCATAAGCTCGGTGACACCTATGTCCTTGGTGCTGCTGCCCGCGAAGACCGGGATGACCTTGCATGCTTTTACCGCGGCTTTCAGCCCGGCGCGGACTTCGTCTTCGGGGATGGTTTCTCCATCCAGATAGCGCATCATCAGGTCTTCGTCGGTCTCGGCAATCGCGTCCATCAGCAGGCCGCGGCATTCGGCCACAGCGTCGGCGATTTCGGAAGGAACGTCATTGTCGAACAGCACGTTGACCACTCCGGTGAAATCGGCGGCGTTGCCGACCGGGTAGGTGACCGGGATGATCACGCTTTTGCCGTGGTTGCGGCGCATGAGTTCGAGAGTAGCGGCGAAATCGGCGCGGTCTTTGTCCATACGGTTGACGAAGGCCATGCGCGGCATGGCGGCCTCGCGGGCCAGTTTCCAGGCTTTGGCGGTGCCGAACTGCGGGCCGTCGATGGCGTCGATCACCACCAGCGCGGCGTCGGCAACGCTAATGGCGGCAACCGGTTCACCGACGTATTCGGCATAGCCGGGGGTGTCTATAAAGAAAAAGTGCTTGTTGCGCCACTCACAGTTCAGCACGCTGGCATAAATGCTTGAAAGTTTTTCGCGTTCGTCGGGAGCATAATCCGAAACGGTTGTCTTGGCTTCGATTGACCCGAGGCGGTCGGTTGTCTTGGCCTTGAACAGCATTTGTTCGCACAGCGAGCTCTTTCCGGCTCCACTGTGCCCGGCGATGACGAAGTTTTTGATTTCCGTTGATTTCATTCGGTATCTCCTTTGGTTATACGTATGTTCAACGTTCTTATTTCATCATGCGAAAAAACTGTGGCTCGTCGGGGAGGGCTCTCCCCGGCTATTTCCTTCTATACAGAAGCACGCCAATATTAAAAAATCAAGAAGATATTCACAATTTTTGTTGCCAAAAAAAAAATTGGTGCTAAGTTTTGGTTGTGTGATTATCAGGTGTTTTCCAATACAATATGAGGATTAGATGATCGATCTTTCGATCCTTTGGCCGTGGTCCGGCCGGCATATGCGCATCGCCGGTGAAAGTAATGTGGGGCTAGTGCGCTCCAACAATGAGGACAGCTACGTTTTCCAGTATTCTCCCGGAGACCGCAACGCCCTGCTGGTGGTTGCCGACGGCATCGGCGGCCACGCCCACGGCGAGGTGGCCAGCTCGATGTGTTGCGACGTTATGGCGCGGGAATGGAAAAAGAATCGCGCCGGCACCCGGGAGGATACCGCGACCATGCGCGATTTTCTGGAGTGGATGATCGAGAGCGCCAATACCGCGATCTACCGGATCAACAGCCTTTCGCCGCAGTCGCGGCCAATGGGGTGTACGGTGGTGGCGGCGGTGATCACCCCCCACGCGCTGCTGGTGGCCAACGCCGGCGACAGCCGCTGTTACGGGCTGTGCCGCACCGGTCTGCGCCAGCTTACCTGCGACCATACCCTGCGCGCCGCGATGATCGCGCGCGGCGGCGAATGCTGCGGGGAAAATCTGCCGCAGTCTAACATTATAAACAAGGCGGTTGGACCTGCCTCGCGGGTTTCGCCCGCCCTATGCTGCTTCGAACGCCGTGCGTTCCAGCGCATCATGCTTTGCAGCGACGGGCTTACCGGCATGGTGCCGGACGATGAAATCGAAGCGGTTCTGACGGAGTCGGCCGATCCGCGGCTGGTAAACGAGCAGCTGGTATGCGCCGCGCTCGCCGCCGGGGGGCGCGACAACGTGACTGTCGTCACGGCTTTTTGTTGACCGAAAGCACCACGGTTTTACGCTTGAACTGGGCCGGGCGCGTACCCGGGATATACTCGAAGAAAACCGCACGCATCTCTTTGCCGTACCTGACGTTGTTCAATACCCGCGCAAGATCGTCCGGGGTGTTGATGGCGGCGTCGCCAAGCTGGATCAGAATATCTCCGCGGCCGACGCCGGCGTTGGCCGGAGGAGATGACACCACCAGCGCATCCATGTCCGGATAGTTCAGCGCCTCGGCCATTTCCGGGGTGAGTTTAAGCAGCGACAATCCCAGCTTGAGCTTTGCCAGTTGCCGCCAGTCCTGATTTTTCAGGGGTTCGGCGGTGATGGTGTATGTGTCGGAGTTGCTGACCAGGGTTATCGTGTCTCCGGCGGCGATTTTCCACAGAGCGCCGGATATGCAGGTTATGTCGTGTTCGAGCAGTTTGCCGTTGAGATGGCTTATGGTCATGCCGGCGCGCAATCCGGCGCGTGCGGCGGGGGAGTCGGGAAGGACTTCCCTGATATAGAAAACCAGTTCACCGCTTTCCTCGCGTCGCACTGCGGGTATCAGCCCCAGGGACACGTCGCGGAAACGTTCCGGTATAAGCCACATGCCGAGCGCGTCCGAAATGCGCTGCTGGGGCAGGGCGAAACTGATGCCGGGGGCGTCCTGTAAATTGGCCAGCGACATGCCGATCATTTCGCCGTTGATGTTCAGCAGCGGCGCGCCGGAGTTGCCGGGGTGGACGGAGGCGTCGGTCTGCAGGAGGTCGTCGAATACCACAACGTCGTTTACCGATATGCGGCGGTTGATCGCGCTGAGGATGCCTTCCACAATGGTGCCGCCCAGCCCGTAGGGGTTGCCCACTATGATCACCGGTTCGCCCAGGATCAGGTCTCCCGGCTCCGCCATCGGCACCGGTTTCAGCGGCGAGATGAGGCCGTTTATCCGTAGCAACGCCAGGTCGTTGTAGTTGTCGCTGGCGATCACGTCGGCCCAGTAGCGGCCGCCGTTGCTGAGCGTCACCAGAACTTTTGCGGCCCGGAATATCACATGCGCGTTGGTCAGCACCAGGCCGTTGGGGTCAACCACACAGCCGGAACCCAGGGAATACTCCGTTTTGTTCATGGCCGGTTCGTGGGCGGTGGCGAAAGGCAGCTCATCATCCGACCCGGCCGGCATCAACCTTTCGGCCGACAGGTTGACCACCGACGGCATCACTTTATTGATGCACAACACCACCGGCGTGATACGGTTTTCGCGGTTCTCGTCGGCCGCTAATCCGCCCGCCAGGGCTGACATGATGGTTATGGCTAACAGCTTTTTCATGATCGGTGTCGGATCCGCACAAAAAACCCGAACGTCAACAGCAAATTGTTGAGTCCGGGTTTTGAAACGAGCAATCCGCCCCGGTTAACCGAGGGTGATCGCTTCCTGCGGGCATTCGCCCACGCAGGAACCGCAATCGATGCACTCGTCGGCGTTGATCTTCGCCTTGTCGCCGTCCATGGCGATCGCGCTGACCGGGCAGGAGTCCACACAGGCGCCGCAGCCGATGCAGCTTTCGGAATTGATTTTAGCAGCCATTTTTTTAATCTCCATATTGGGTTGATGACGTTCAATGCCATATATTATACATCGGAAAGTCGTGAAAATCAAATCGCAATGGGCAAAATAATATGGTTTTACCGGCCATCCGGCTGTAACGCCGGTCCTCGCCGGTATTTGCGTACGCGGCGGCAGGCGCGTGAGCCGCGGCGGTTTCTCTTTGCTTTTTCCGCCAGCGGTGGTATATTAAACTCATTGCAAATTAAAAGTCAAGGTGGTTTTCATGGCTCGCTACGAGGAATCCGTGCCGAATACCCTGACCGTGGTGCTCTTTCTGGCTGCGTTGTTTCTGCTGGTGTTCCAGCCGTGGCAGATAGGAATGAAGGAGCTCTATTGGCAGGAGGGGCTTAACGCGGCCGAGGCGCTGGAGTTGAATCTTCCGTCGCTGGCGATACGCGCCCACGGCGAACTGCTCGGTTCCGGCTATCCGCTTTATCCGGCCGCGGTGCGGCTTTTGTACTGGCTGGGGGTGCCGATGGAATTTGCTCTGCGGCTGCTCTCGGTGCTGCCGTGTTTCGGGGTGGCGCTGTGGGTGTTTCTGCTTGGCCGCAGCGCGGCCGGGCTGGGGTGCGGCGCGGTGGCGGCGGCGGCATGGATCACCGGCAATATCGTTATGGAGAAAACGCTGGACGGCTACCCCGAGATGGCGATGATCTTCTTCGTTACCGGCGGGCAGTTCATATGGTTTACGCTGTGGCAGCATTACAACCGGCCGAATCTGGCATGGATGGCGGCGGCGGCTTTCGCGGTTCTGGCATTTCTGACCGCGGGGTTTCCGGCGCTGCTGTATTTTGCTTTTCCGTTCATATTCATGCGCCGTCCGCTTTCGGTGCCGCAGAAACTGCGCAAACCGGGCGCGGCGGCGGGCGCGGTGCTGATCGTGCTGGCGGTGACGGCCTATTTGGCGCCGTATTTTGCGGAAACGTCGATTCGGGGGCGGCTGGCCTTCATCGACACCGATTTCGGCGGTTACCACTCCCATCTGTGGACTTTTCCGTTTGACGCGGTGTGGCGGCTTCTGCCGTGGAGCCTGGCGGCATGGCCGGTTTTCTGCGCGTCTTACCGGCCGCTGGATCCGGCGCCGGTGTTCAGCCGTTTTCTGCGTACGCTGGTCATATCCACTTTCTTCCTGTTGTGGTTCAGCCCGTTCACCGATGTTCGCGACATCGCGCTGTTGATGCCGGCGTTGTCGATCCTCATCGGCATAAACTATAATCTGCTGATGCGCCGGCACGGCAAATTCTACCGAAGGCTGCTTCAGGGGCTGCCGTATGTGGCGGTGGTGCTGGGCGTGGGGACGGCGGCGTTTTTCCTGACCGGCAACGAGGTGATCGAACCGGTGTTCAATTACTTCGGCGTCGGACGCGAGATGCTGGTGTTCCGGAACTCCCCCATGTGCATGACTGTCGGCGTGGTCTACGGCGGGCTGATCGCCGGGATCGGAGTGTTCCTTTTGTGGCGCGGTGCAAGGACGCCGCTGTGGATCGAGGTTTCGCTGGTGATGCTGGCCGCCATGTTGTTCTTCTGGGCGGTTTCGCGGCCGTATTCCGCGCAGAAGCAGCCGAAACGCCGCTTGGCGGAGGCGCTGCATACGGCGCTGAAAGACCGCGATGTCGAACGTCTTTACAAATTGAACATTGCCGGGCTTTACGGAGAATGTTTCTATCTGGGGCTTCCGGTGACGAGTATTACCGACCTGTCGGCGATATCGCCGACAGAACCGGAAGTGTATCTGCTTTCCACCGGGTTCCCGCAGCTGCCGGAACGCGCATGGGTGAAGTTGGCGGACACCAAGCTGGTGGATGCCAGCGCGGACGAAAAATCGCTCCAGATATATTGCGGTACTCTGATACCGGAACCGGAGGCCGCGCCATGACCGCGTTTCCAGCCGTTGGACGGGCCGAGCTCGAAGCGCTGATGGCGCAATGGGGGGAGCCGCGTTATCGCGCCGGTCAGGTGCTCGAACAGTTATGGCAGCGCCGCGTGTTCGACTTCGGCGGCATGTCCACGCTGCCTTCGGCGTTGCGGGAGAAACTTGCGTCTGAACTCGGCGGTCTCCCGGCCGTTGTAAGCCGCCGCTGCGAGGCCGCCGACGGGACGGTTAAGCTGCTGCTGGAGCTGCGCGACGGGGCGAATATTGAAATGGTGGTGATACCGTTCGAAGATCGCACCACGTTTTGTCTTTCCACTCAGGTGGGGTGCCCGGTCGGATGCTTTTTCTGCGCCAGCGGCGCGGCCGGGCTGGAGCGTAACCTCGACGCTTCCGAGATGCTTGCCGAGCTGTGCCTCGGCGCCGCCGAGATCGGCCGCTGGCCGGACAACGTGGTTTTTATGGGGATCGGCGAGGGACTGCTGAACTGTGCCAATTTGTTTTCGACTCTGGAATTCATGACCGGCAAGGATTATATCGGCATGTCACCGCGGCGGATAACGGTTTCCACCAGCGGGGTCAAGGGCGGCATACGCAAGCTGGCGGAGCTGGGGAGGGAATACAATCTTGCGGTGTCTTTGCATGCTCCCGACGACGAGACCCGCGCCAAAATAATCCCGCCGGCGCTGCGCCGTCCGGTGGCCGAAATCATGGCGGATGTCGATTTCTACCGGGAGCACGCCGGAAGAATGGTGACATTGGAATACACCCTGCTGGACGGCATCAACGACTCGTTCAGATGTGCCGACGACCTGGCGCGGCTGGCAAGAAAACATTGCTGCAAGATCAACCTGATCGGCTACAATCCCACCGGTTCCGGATTCAAGCGGCCGCCGCGGGCCAGGATAAAAGCGTTTCTTGAACGGCTGCTTGCGGCCAAGGCCCACGCCACCTTGAGGCTGGAGCGCGGGGCCGACCGCGATGCCGCCTGCGGACAGCTCCGGCTGGCCGCCCGCAATTCGGAGCAAAAATCACCGGCCGGCCTTGAAAAATAATTTGTCCGGGGCTATTATAAACGCTATATTTGTCAAAACAACCTAAACTGAGGAAATACTTGGGAAAATGAGCGACAATGCGGCCGATCCCCGTCAGATTCCGAACGCGCGCGATGGTTTTGAAATCAGCATCCCCAAATATTACAACTTCGCCTACGATTATATCGACCGGATGGCCGAGACCAACCGGAACAAGCAGGCGATGCTGTGGGTGAATCAGCGAGGGGAAGAGCGGCGCTTCACGTTCTATGATATGAGCATACTTTCCAACCAGGCCGCCAATCTGCTGCTGCGCCACGGCATCGGCAAGGGCGATCCGGTGATGATAATGCTGCCGAGAGTGCCGGAATGGTGGATTTTTTCGCTGGCGTTGATCAAGCTGGGGGCGGTGCAGTGTCCGTCTCCCTGTCTGCTCACCAGCGACGACCTCCGTAAGCGGATGGCGGTCGGCCGCTTCAAGATGATTATAACCGATCAGGAGAACGCGCCGAAATTCGACGCGATATTCGACGACTGCCCGACCTTGTGCGAGCGCATTCTGATCGACGGCCAACGGTCTGGCTGGGTCGCCTATCAGGACGTTGTCTCCGGGCGGTCGCCGCTTGCCAGGCATCATGTATTGACCCAGACCAAGGTGCAGACTCTTTCCACCGATCCGCTGCTGATGATCTTCACCAGCGGTACCAAGTCCCCCAAACTGGTGCTGCACAACCATGCGCTGCCGCTGGCGCACATGATAACCGCCAAATTATGGCAGGGGCTGGGCCCCAACGACCTGCATTATGTGATAACCGACACCGGATGGGGCAAGCACATCTGGAGCAACTACTTCGGACAATGGCTGTGCGGAGCCTGTCTGTTTGTGTATGACTTCCGCGGCAAGTTCAATCCGGACGAAGTGCTGTTCCTGCTCCAGAAATACGGCGTCACCAGTTTCTGCGCGCCGCCGACGGCTTACCGCATGCTGGTGCTTGACGCGCTGGCCAACTTCGACCTCGGCGAACTGCGGCATTGCACCGCCGCCGGCGAGCCGCTGCATCCGGAAACCGTCCGGCTGTGGCGCGAGGGCACCGGGCTCACTATTCACGAGGGATTCGGGCAGACCGAGACTCCGTGCATGATCGGCTGCTTCCGGCATGACAAAGTAAAAGCCGGGTCGATGGGCAAGGCCAGTCCGTACTGGGACATCCGGCTGCTGGAAGACGAAAGTTTCGACGAGGTTCCGGTGGGCGAGGAGGGGCGCATTGCGGTCAGGCTCGATCCGCCGCCGCCCGGTTTGCTGGTCGAATATCTGCGCAATCCCGAGGCCAACGCCGAAAGCTTTCAGAGCGGCTACTATTTCACCGGAGACAAGGCCAGAAGGGATGCCGACGGCTACTTCTGGTTCATCGGCCGCACCGACGACATCATCAAGAGCTCCGGCTATCGTATCGGCCCAGCCGAGGTGGAGGATGCGCTGCTGAAGCACCCGGCGGTGCGCGAGGCCGCCGTGATCGGTGTGCCGGACGTGCTGCGCGGCACCCGGGTCAAGGCCTACATCATACTGAACATCGGTTTCGATCCGACCGAAACATTGATCAAGGACATTCAGAACCATGCCAAGCGGGTCACGGCGCCGTACAAGTATCCGCGCGAGATAGAATTCGTCAATTCGCTGCCGAAGACCTTCTCCGGCAAGGTCAAACGCGACACCCTGCGCCGCCATTCCGTCACCGGCGAACTTTGGGAGGAGGCCTGATATGCGTAAATTTGCCGTAATGTCCGCTTGCGCCGCCCTGTGGCTGCTGGCCGCCGGGTGCGAAAGCATGGACAAGTTCCTGAACCCGCCGGAGCCGACCGCGGAGCAGAAGGCCGAGGCGAAGAAAAAGGCCGAGGCGGCGAAACCCGACCCCGCGCTTACCGGTGGATACAATGACACGGAGCGCAAATATATCGATGCGATCCACAAGCAGAATGAAATCGACAGCAAGAGCAGCCGCAAGGGCGTGTTCGGCTATTGATCTCCGATACTGGAGGTGAAAAATGTTCGGATTTTACCGGGTGGCGGCAGCGGTGCCGCAAGTGAAGGTGTGCGATGTGGAGTTCAACGTTGCACAGATTGCTGAACTTTATCGCGCCGCGGTGCGCGAGAAGGCCGCCGCTGTGGTGTTTCCGGAACTGGCGGTCACCGGCTATACCTGCGGCGACCTTTTCTTTCAAAGCTATCTTTTCGATGCCGCGCTTATCGGCCTGCGCCAGCTGATCGACGTTTCGGCCGGTTGCGGCACCGTGATGATCGTCGGCATTCCCTGGCGGGTTGATTCGGCGCTGTACAACGCCGCTGCGGTGGTGCAGAACGGCCGTTTGCGCGGCCTGGCGCTGAAGAGCATGCTGCCGAACTACCGCGAGTTTTACGAGAAGCGCTGGTTTCGCAGCGGCGTCGGCGCGATCCGCCGCGAAGTGGAATTCGACGGCGAAACCGTGCCGTTCGGCTGCGACCTGCTGTTCGGCGGCGCCGATGATTTCATGTTCGGCGTCGAAATATGCGAGGATCTCTGGTGCGTTGCGCCGCCGTCGTCCGGGTTTGCCCGGGCCGGTGCCAAGGCGCTGTTCAATCTTTCCGCCAGCGACGAGCTGATCGGCAAGGCCGAGTATCGCCGCAATTTGGTGGCGCAGCAGAGCGGCCGCTGTATTGCCGCTTATGTGCTGGCCGGTGCCGGAGTCGGCGAATCCACCGCCGAGGTGGTTTACGGCGGCCACAGTCTGGTTGCCGTAAACGGCAGGGTGGTGGCCGAAAACGAACGCTTCGCACGCAGCGGCGGCATTATTTGCGCCGATGTCGATGCCGAGGCGTTAGCCGCCACCAGGATGAGCGAATCCAGCTTCAATGAAACGGCCGAGGCGCCGGATAAAAACCTGCGCCTTGTAGCCATCGATCCGCTTCCCGGGGTGGAAGAACTCAAATACGTGAATGTCGCCGCCCGCCCGTTCGTGCCGTCGTCCCACGATGACCGCGCCGCGCGTTGCCGCGAAATATTCGCCATCCAGTGCGCCGGGCTGGCCAAGCGCATGGAACATACCGACTGCAAGACCGTGGTGATCGGTCTCTCCGGCGGTCTCGACTCCACCCTGGCTTTGCTGGTGGCGGTGGAGAGCTGCAGGCTGCTCGACCGCCCGCTTGATGATATTCTGGCCGTGACCATGCCTGGATTCGGCACCACCGAACGCACCCGCGGCAACGCCGAAATCCTGTGCGAGCAGCTGGGCGTGAGGCTGCGTCATATCGACATAACCGCGGCCTGCCGCCAGCATTTCGCCGACATCGGGCATGACGAGGCGGTGCGCGACGTCACCTACGAGAATACCCAGGCGCGCGAACGCACCCAGATATTGATGGACATGGCGAACAAGTCCGGCGGCATCGTGATAGGCACCGGCGATCTTTCCGAGATAGCGCTGGGGTGGAGCACCTTCAACGGCGACCATATGGCGATGTACGCGGTGAACTGCTCGGTGCCGAAGACCCTGATCCGTTTTGTGATAGGCGACTATGCCGAACATTCCGGCGAAGGTCTGCGCGCGGTGCTCGAGGACATCATGGACACTCCGGTAAGCCCGGAACTGCTCCCGGCCGACGAAGAGGGCAACATAGTGCAGAAAACCGAGGAGCTGCTCGGCGCCTACGAGCTGCACGACTTCTTCCTGTACCATTTCGTAAAGCACGGCGCCTCGCCGGAAAAACTGTTCTTCCTGGCCAGCTACGCCTTCGACGGGACTTTCGACGACGATACCATCGAGGACAAGCTCCGCATCTTCCTGCGGCGGTTCTGGGCGGCTCAGTTCAAACGCGACACCGCACCGAACGGTCCCAAGGTCGGTTCCATCTCGCTTTCGCCGCGCGGCGACTGGCGCATGCCGTCCGACGCGGTGCCGCCGGATTTCCGGAGGTAACGTTCATAAATGACCTGGACTGCGTTTCTGCTGGTATTCGTTTCGGTTTTCCTCCATGTGTCCTGGAACATGCTCTCAAAGAGCGTGCGGCCGTCGGTCGCCTTCTTTGCCATCATGTCGCTGACCGGTTCGGCGGTCTGGCTGGGGTTCTTCGCGTTTTCCAACCTGCGCCTTGCCGAGCTGTCTTCCGGTTTCTGGTGGCTGCTGGCGGCCAGCGTGTTCGGTGAACTGCTCTATATGCTGGGGCTGGCGCGCGCCTACAAGCGCGGCGACATCAGTCTGGTCTATCCGGTGGTCCGGGCGCTGCCGGTGCTGATGGTGGCGGCGATCACCATGCTGACGGGATTCGGCACTTCGCTTTCGGCCACCGCGGTGGCCGGGATGGTGCTGATTTCAGCCGGCTGTCTCGTTATGCCGCTGGCGAGGTTCGGCGACTTCAGGTTTTCCAACTACTGGAACCGCACCATCGCCTTTGTGGTGCTCGGCGCTATAGGCACCACCATTTACACCATTGTGGACAAGGGTGCCACCGGCATCATGCGCGACGAAGTGGCCGGGTTCGGTGTCGGCTGCACGCTAAGTTATCTGTTTATGATCGAGCTGGGCCTGTGCGTGGGCGAGTTCGCGTTCGTGGCGTTTTCCCGGCAGGAACGCCGCGCTTTCCGTGTTATCATGCGCAGGCCGTTGTACCCGCTGCTGGCGGGGGTGTGCAGTTCGTCGGCCTACGGGCTGGTTCTGCTGGCGATGAACTTTGTCACCAACGTCAGCTACATTCAGGCGTTCCGGCAGCTGAGTCTGCCGCTCGGTTTTGTGGCCGGGGTGATGATTTTGAAGGAGAGGTCCGGCGCCCCCAAGCTGGCCGGCGTGGCGATGATCGTTGCCGGTCTGTTGCTGGTGGCGCTCGGATAGGTCACTTTCTCAGGAAGAAAAACCACACCGCGGCGGCGGCGATCAGTACCGGTATCAGCATAATCGCCAGCATTCTGAGACAACCGTGGCGCGGCACGCTCTGGCGGCCGCAGGCCGTACAGGTGATAAGCTGATGAATCGCCTTCTCCGGCAGCAGCATTTCGGTTTCGCACCGCGGACAGCGATAGGGAACCAGCGTGTTCAGATCGGGCGAAAGTTCGTCCAGAGAGTAGGTTTTGTCGCAGCGGGTGCAGTAGGCGCGCTTGCTGCCCTTGATGTTGGCTATCTCAAGCTGGAGGAAACATTGCGGGCAGAATTGCGGCGAGGCGTCGAGTTTTTTCATTAGTTCCGATTCCCTGGGGACGGCGTTTGTTGCGGTTTCCGAATCTTCTTCCGGTCCTGACACCGGGGTGTCGATGGGGGGCGTGCATCGCGGGCCGTTGTTCTTCGGTCCGGTCTTTCCGGCGATTATCAACCACGCAACGACGGCCACCGCCGCCACAAGGGCAGCCGGGACGAAACCTTTTATTCTTAGGACTTCGATGAATGCCACATATATCGCGATCGTGATTCCGCCGGTTACAAAATAACGCAGTATGGTGGCGCTTAACTCGTCTTTCCGCCTGGTTTCCCGTGCGGTTCTGGTAAGGTTGTACGGCATTACCGAATGACTGGCCAGGCATAACTCGTCAAAGGTGTTTTGTACGTCCGGAGTGGTCTTGTTCGCGGCCACGGCGGCCTGTCCGAATCCAATGGCGATTGCGGAGGGAGACGGCAGGTACCCCTGAAGCTCATGGCATGATATGAGGAGCCGCTCCATGATCTCCGAGGCCCGGACGCGGTTGCGCATCTCTTCCTCGGAAAACGTCAGTTCGTTGTCCGGCGGAAGTTTAGCCATGAACTCTATGTCACTGCGGATCCAGTCTTCTATCTTTTCCGAAACCTTTGCAAGTTCCTTTTCGTATTTCTGCTCCAGGTATAGATATATGTCCTCGCACTCCTCATCTGGTTCGATATAGCTGAGGCCGTCGCGGCATTCGAGCAGATAAAGAAAAAAACGCGCCGGCGGGTCTTGCCGCCGGTGCGTTTCGAGGTCTTCACTGCGCAAACGGAACCATTCGGACAGCCCGTTTGTCTGTTCCATGTTTTCCCATCCCCATGTTTTTTCGGTCAGTACTCGTTCTGCTTGCTGCGGGCCCGGACGCGGAGACGCAGGGCGTTGAGACGGATGAAGCCCTCGGCGTCCTTGTGGTTGTAGGCGTCGGCGCCCTCGAAGCTGGCCACCGCCTCGTCATAGAGGCTGTAGGGCGAACGGCGGCCGGTCACATGGCAGGCGCCCTTGTACAGCTTGACGCGGACTTCGCCGGTGACGTATTTCTGGCTGTGGGTGATCGCCGCCTGGAGCATTTCGCGTTCCGGGGCGTACCAGAAGCCGTTGTAAACCATGTCGGCGTACTTCGGGATCAGGCTGTCGCGCAGATGCATGACCTCGCGGTCCATGGTGATCTCCTCGAGGCCGCGGTGGGCGAGGTGGAGAATGGTGCCGCCGGGGGTCTCGTAAACGCCGCGCGACTTCATGCCGACGTAGCGGTTTTCCACGATGTCCACGCGGCCGACCGCATGCTTCTTGCCGATCGCGTTGAGTTTGCGCATGAGGTTGGCCGGCGAAAGCTTTTCGCCGTTGACGGCCACCGGGATGCCCTGTTCGAACGCGATGATCACGTCCTCGGCTTCGTCGGCCGCCTTGCTGAGCGGATTGGTCATGATGGCGATGTCTTCCGGGAACTCGTTCCACGGGTCTTCGAGGACGCCGCCTTCGAAGCTGATGTGCAGCAGATTGCGATCCATGCTGTACGGCTTCTTGGCGGTGGTGGATACCGGAATGCCGTTTTTCCTGGCGTATTCCACCAGGTCCATGCGGCCGGTGAAACTCCACTCGCGCCACGGGGCGATAACCTTGATGTTGGGCTGGAGCGCATAGGCGGTCAGCTCGAAGCGCACCTGGTCGTTGCCCTTGCCGGTGGCGCCGTGGCAGATGGCGTCGGCGCCTTCCTGACGGGCGATCTCAACCAGCCGCTTGCCGATCAGCGGGCGCGCGATGCTGGTGCCCAGCAGATAGTTGTTTTCATAGATGGCGTTGGCCTGCATCATCGGGAAGATGAAGTCGCGGGCGAACTCCTCGTTCAGGTCTTCCACATAGCATTTGGTGGCGCCGGTGGCGATGGCCTTCGCCTCCACTCCGGAAAGCTCCTCCTCCTGCCCCACGTCGGCGCAGAACCCGATCACCTCGGCGTTGTAGGTGTCCTTCACCCACTTCACGATCACCGACGTATCCAGCCCGCCGGAATACGCAACTACGACTTTCATTATCTAACTCTCCTTGTTGATTATCACCGGTTCCTGCTTCACGCCCGCCAGATAGTTGGTCGAGGTCGGGAACGCGAAGTTGAGGCCGGCTGCGTTAAACTTTTCAAGAACTTCCAGGTTGATCTCGTGGCGGGATTTCAAAAAATCCGCCCAGTTGCCGCTGCCGAACCAGCAGACGACGTTGATGGCCAGACTCCAGTCGCGGAACTCTCCGAAATGGATCCACGGCGGCTGCTTGGGATCGAGTTCCGGGCGGTGGTCGAGGATGTCATGCAGTATCGCCACCGCCTGCTTCATCTGTTCGGGAGTGGTGGAATAGGTCAGTGTGATGTCGAAATTGTATTTGAGCGACGGGCGGCGGGAGACGTTTTCGATCGCGTTGTCGGCCACCATCGAGTTCGGAAGCGCGAACAGGTTGCCGTCCAGGGCGCGGATGCGGGTGGAGCGCAGACCAACCTCCTCGACGGTGCCGTCGATATTGTTGATGCGCACCCGGTCGCCCACCGCGAACGGCTTGTCCATGATCACCATGATCGAACTGAAGAAGTTGGCGATGGTGTTCTGAGCGGCGAAGGCGATCGCCAGCCCGGCCACTCCAGCGCCGGCCAGCAGCGTGGTGACGTTCAGGCCCAGGATGTTCTGGAAAATGAACAGCAGCGCGATCACGGCGATAACCGCCTTGAGCGTCTTGCGGATCATATTTACCAGAAGTATGTTGAGGTTTCCCTTGTCTTTGCCTATCATCTTTTTCAGCACGCCGTCGAGCACTCCGATGCTGCGGAAGATTGACCACAGCACCGCGAACGCGAAAATCGCCCACATCAGGCGGGTGGTGACGTTGCGGGCGCCGGAGGAAAGCGATTCGATCAGCCGGACGGCGGAGGCGAACAGCCCCAGCACGAACACCGCCGTTCCGATCGGGATCGGCAATTTTTCAGCCAGCAGCGCCCGGGCGCCGGTTGACTTCCTGCCGGGGAGCTTGCGGAAGATGAACTTGAATATCAGCGCCGTGATGACGGCCAGCAGCAGGCTGCCGAGCGCGCCGAACGCGAGGACAAGCAGACTTTCGCGCCGCTCGCCGAACCAGTACAGTACCGACTTGAACCATGAGGCGATCTCGTCCGGGCTGGCCGGCAGTCGCGGTTCGTCGGTTTTGGCCAGAAGCGGCAAGGGGGCGAAGAACGCCGTCGTCAGCGCGGCAAGCAGGGATGTCCGGTTTTTATCCATTTTATTCCTCGTTTGCAATTTGAATAAAACTGTATCGTTAATATATTACAAAATACGGTTTTTTAAAGTCGAAAGAGCTGTTATGCCCGAAGAAAAGGATTTTTATAGTGAAATGACCTCCGCCATCGCCGCCTGTCCGGATGCGGCGGCGGTATCGGCCGCGGTGTGGGGCGAGTTTTGCAGCAGTGTCGAGAAGGAGGCTCCCATCGTCCACGGGGGGCGGTCTGTCGGCGGCAATGCCGGGAACGCGCCGTTGCCGTCTCCGCCGCCCGGTGCTCCCGCGGCGGCGGATGCCGTTGTACGTCCGCCGGAAGGTTTGGCCGACTCCGCCGTTTCCGGTCTCGACTGGGAGGAATTGACGGCGAGGGCGCTGGCGTGTTCCGAGTGCGTTTTGCGCAAGGGATGCCGCCAGGTGGTGTTCGGTGAGGGCAACCGCAATGCCGAACTTATGTTTGTCGGCGAAGGGCCGGGATACGAGGAGGATGTGCAGGGCCGTCCGTTCGTCGGCCCCGCGGGCAAGCTGCTCGACAAGATGATTGCCGCCATGCATTACAGCCGCGAGGAAGTCTATATTGCGAACGTGGTCAAGTGCCGCCCGCCCGGGAACCGCGCGCCGGAACCCGATGAGGCCGCCTGCTGCGTCGGCTATCTCAACCGCCAGATCGATCTTATCCACCCCAAAGTGCTGGTGCTGCTTGGCGCCACGCCACTGAAATACCTTACCGGCAAGCTGCGCATCAAACAGAATCGCGGCGAGTGGTGCGAGTATCGCGGGATTCGCGCAATGCCGACTTTTCACCCCGCTTATCTCCTGCGGGTACCGGAAGACAAACGGCTGGCTTGGAGCGACCTCAAGCAGGTCATGGCCGTGCTCGGCAAATAAGTTTCCGGTATCTTAATCCATCTTCATCCGCACGGAATACGGAAAAAATAATAGGAAATTTCCGGCTGGAATGCAAAGTTTGTTTGCAAAACTGCGGCGGATGCGGTATAATTAAAATAGCAGAAAATAAAAAGAGGGCGAGATATGAGATGGACTAAGAGAATTGCGGCTTTTTGCTGTGCCGCAATGATTCCCGGCGTCTGCGCCGCCGGGTTGCTGCCCAACGGCGGTGCCGAACAGGGCAAGGCCGGCTGGGTGGGCGATGTCGCGTTGGCCGACAGCAATGTTTTTGCCGGAAAATATGCATTTGCAATAAGGATTCCGGAGTCCGGAACCGCCAGGATGACGCTGGGAACTGCATTCCGCTACGGCGAAAAACCGGCGCGGCTGTATTTTTCCGGCGTGTTCTATTCGGCGGACCGGAACGCGGCCGTAACCGTCAGGCCGCTGATGTATGACCGGTACGGCCATCCTTTCGAGCGGACGGCCGGCAATCCTGTGGCGAGTACCGAGACCCGGCAGCTGGTCAAGATCGAGCCGGAGGGCAAGGTGTTGAGCCTGGCCTGGAATCCGGCATGGCGGCCCGGCGACGACTTGGCCGTGGCGTTTTACGCTTCTCCGGACGGTTCCGACTTGCCGACCCTGATGGTGCGCGAAGTGGGGATCAAGGCGGTTAGGCGTACGGACTCCGGGATGACGGTGACTTTGATGCGCGCTCCCGGCGAGAGTTTTTCAGTGGGTACGGTACGGCTGCATCGGGTGTCGAGATTCGGCGAATTCATCTCCGGAGTCGAATGCCGTCCCGGTGCGTTCCACCGCCTTTCCGGCGAAATTGAGTGCGCGGCGCTGGTGCCGTTCATGTCGATTGAGCTGGTTGTAAAAGGGGAGCCCGGCACGGTGGTGACGGTTGACAACCTCGAACTTGCCGCCGAGCCGCTGAACCTTCCGGAGCTGCCCGACGGGTTGAAGCCTGACGAGTCAGCCCACCGGCAGATGCTGGAATTTTATGCCGACTTCGGATATCGGGCCGACTGCTTTTATCAGGACTGCGGCACCGCCGTTGACATGGCGGCCATGAAGCTGGACGGGGTCGGCCGCGCCGCCGACGCCGAGACCGTGTGGCGGGACTCCGCCACTTTGCGAGCCGCCTATGTGCGATTGATGGACCGGTTTTACAATTTGGCGGAATCATATTCCGTTCTCCCGGGTTCCGGTGTGGAATTCGTGCAGCGTCGGGCGACCATCGAGAATGAACTTCAGCAGTTTCAGGTTCAGGGCGAGGCGGTGCTGGCCCGTTCCCGCGAGCTGACGAAGGACCTGCCGCCCGGCGGGCCTGCTTTCAGTCTGGTGCCGGGCGCGGAAAAGCCGTCCGGCGATTACCTTACCGGGCGCTTCACGTTCGGCATCGATCTTGGATACGAGTTCTTCGGAGAGGGCAAACTGGCGCACACCGGCAATCGGTTCGATCCGGAATATGTGGCGTCGGCGGTGAACGACGCCGGTGTCAACATTCTTACTCTCAATGTGATACGGAATGGAAAATGGCATGAGTTTGTTTCGGCGTTGGACCGTAATCTGGCCTGTCCGTTCCTGGTTTGGACAAGCGATGAGAAGGCGTTTGCCGACGGTGATGCCATAAGTTACGCCTATTTTGGCAATGTCGGCAAGCTTGCCTCCGACGCCGGGGCGTTTGCCAAAAATTTCGCCGGGCTGAACCGCTTTGCCGGATTTCAGCTTGACGAGCCGATGATTCTTGACAAACACAGCCGTTTCGGCCGCCTCATTCACAACCGGGCGATGATGGAACAATGGTCGGGTTATGCCCGCGACGTTGCCACCGAGCTTCAAAAGCAGGGCGCCAAGGTGACGATATCCCAGCGGCGTCCGGCCTCGGAGAGAAACGGCCGCTTTCCGGACACCGTCGAATATCTGGCATGGCAGTTTTTCAAGTCCGCTTATTCCGGCGAACATCTGGCGTTGGCAGTCAAGGCGCTTTCTTCCGGCGGTAAACTGGTCGGCGCGGTGCTGACCGACTGGAATTCCTCCAATCCGCAATGCACCAGTTTCGTGTCGATGGCTTCCAAACTGCCGTACGTCGGCACCGATCTTTATTACAATGGCGACGTCAGCGAGAGCTTTTCCATGCAGCTGCTGAAAAGCGCCGCGCTCGACCGTGCGGTGATGTGGCCGGGCGCCGGATATTCCTGCAAGAGCGCCGCCGCGTTCGACCGTTCGATGGCCGCCGGGCTGGCTTATGGCGACGGCGTGCAGGTCTGGACATATGAATACTGTTCCAAATATCGGGATCCCAATATATTCTGGCGCACCGGATCCGCCCCGCCCAATTTGGATGACCGCGGCCGGCTGATGCTCGGCAATTGGTCGCCGGATTTGTGGGACTCGTTCCGACGGTTCGGGGCGGTCGCCGGGAATGCTTCGATCGCCAACCGGCGCTCGATCGCTCAGACGGCGTTGATATTCTCCGAACGGCAGGCGATCGTTTCCGGCCGGGCGCGTCGTTATTACGATGCCCAGGTGGGGCTTTATTCCGCGGCGGTGGCGGCAAACGTGCCCTGCAGCGTGGAGTTCATGGAATGTCTGACCCCGGAGCGGCTGGCGGCGTACCGTGTGGTGTTTGCCGGCGGGCTTGAATGCCTGTCGAAAGAGCAGTGCGATATGCTTCGAGCCTACGTTAAAAACGGCGGCGTGCTGGTGACTTTCGGCGGCATTTCGTCCCGCAGCGAATGGGGAGCCGAACTTCATGCTCCGGCCTTGGGCGACCTGCTTGGCGCGTCGTTCAACGGCGTTCAGCCCGGCGGCGGCGTTTGCGGAACTCCGTTCGGGCCCGTCGGTTCCGACAGCGGTTCCGACGTGCTGCGTCTCGGGTATGAAAACAACAGCAAATATTATTTGTGGAACATTCGGGGAATCGGAATGGTTGAGAACTCCGTCGGCAAGGGCAAAACCTACTGCTTCGCGCTGATGGACGGCGGCTATTTCTGGAACGGCTACCACTTTTATCCCGGACTCGAGCAGTTTGTGGAGAAGCTTGCGGCGGAGCATTGCGAGCTGCCGTTCGAGTTCGAAAATCTTCCGGCCTATGTGGAAGTGTCGGCAAGAGTCAACGACCGCAGCGAACTGGTAATCGTGCTGATCAACCGAACCGCGCTTTCCGGTCGGGAGACTCCGATCATCTCCGGGCATCGTCTGCGGCTGGTTTCCGGCGGAAACCTCGAAGTGCGCGCCGTCGGTTCCGACGGTTCGCGGAGTATTGAGTCCTCCGCGAAAGCGTCGCTTCCGGATTTTGAAAATTATCAGCTGCTGGTTGTGAAGACCGAAGGAGGTTTCAAGTGAGAATTGCGATATTGATGATTTCGGCGGCGCTGATGGCGGCCGTCGGCTGTACCACCACCGAGACTCGCACGGTGAAACTCAATACCGTCGAGTCGGCCACCGCCGATGTACGCAACGCCGCCGGGGAGAAACTGATAGACGCCATATTCGCCGGCGATTTCGCCGCGGCGCGCCCGCTTTTCGAGGGCGGCTTCACGCCGGAGGACGATTTCAAAGCGCCGTTTGACATGCTGCACGACGGGTTCGCGAAAAGCGGCAAGCTCCGGAGCAGGCAACTGGTCACCACGCTGGAACTTTCACCTTATATAAACAAGCTGGTCTATAAACTGGTGCTGGTGGATGAAGGGAAGGACGAATCGGGGAAAATAACGGAAGTAAAAAGTGAGGTTCTGTTTTTGGTGTCGGTGGTATGTGACGCCCAAGGCAGAGTGATCGTGGTCGATTTCCGGCCGGCAGTCTGATCCGGAACTTGAACCCAAATCCAAAAGGAGCTTGTCATGAGAGAACTTACTGAAAAGCAGAGGAAAATTCTGGAGTTCATCGAAGAGTTTTCCATTCGCGAGGGGATGGCCCCGACGGTATACGAGATCGGGGAGCGCTTCGGCATCAAAACTTCCACCGTGTTCGCACATTTGAAAGCGCTGCAGCGGAAGAATCAGCTGACCCGCAGCTCAAAGGCGCGCAGCATCGCGTTGCGCAGCGGACGCCATGCCTCGCCGCACCTCTCATTCCTGGTTCCGGTACCGCTGCTGGGGCGGATCAACGCCGGGATGCCGTCGGATTCGCCGGAGTACAAGGAAGGGGAAATCTATGTGGCCCCGGAACTGGTGGCCCGCTTCCCGGGAGACCGTCTTTTCGCGCTGAAGGTTCAAGGCGAAAGCATGCGCGACGTCGGCGTTTTGGACGGCGACATCGTGGTGGTCCGCATCACCTCCAATATCCACTCCGGCGACATCGTGGTGGCGCTGGTGAACAACGAAACAACCGTCAAAAGTTTCTTCCCGCTTTCGCAGGGCCGGGTGGAATTGCGACCCGCCAATCCCGATTATACCACGCAGGTTTACCGGCAGGAGGAAGTCGCGATCCAAGGCAAAGTGGTGGCGTTGCAGCGGGAGTACTGATCCGGCGCGCAAATGAATGTGCGTGAAAAACTGGATTTGCTGTCGGCCGACTCGCAATACGATCTGGCGTGCGCATGCGGCACCGGCCGCGACCGCCGCAGGCGTTCGGTCGACGGCAGCAAGTGGTTATATCCGGTACCCATGACCTCCGGCGGCTTCGGGATCATGTTCAAGACCCTGATGACCAATGCCTGCGGCAACGACTGTCGCTATTGTCCGCTGCGCAGCCGCGGCAACGCCGCCCGTTGCCGGGTGACGCCGGAGGAGGTGGTTGGAACTTTTCTGGACTATCATCGACGGATGGGACTTTACGGTATTTTTCTCTCATCCGGCGTGCCAGACACTCCGGACCGGGCGATGGAACCGCTGATAGCGGCGGCGGAGATGCTGCGCCGGCGCGAGCATTTCCGGGGGGAAGTACACCTGAAGATCATTCCCGGCGCTTCGGAGGCCGCCATTCTTGAAGCCATGCGTTACGCCTCGTCGGTATCTCTGAACATCGAGGTACCGGGGAAGAGCCATTTCGAAAAGTTGTCCGAAGCAAAGGACTTCGAACGCGATATAGTGCGTCCGCTGAAATTCATGACCTCCCGGGCCGCCGCCGGCGAAGGGCGGCGCCGCGTCAAGACCACCACGCAGTTCATCGTGGGGGCGTCAGACGAAACCGACGCCGAGATCGTCCGTTATATGGACGGTCTGTACAACCGCCTGAAGATGAACCGCATCTATTTTTCGGCCTATCAGCAGGGGTTGGGCGATCCGGCGATTCCCGGTGAACAGCACCGGTTCGATCTGTCGGACGGACGCGACCGTCTGACGCGGGAACACCGGCTCTATCAGGTGGATTTTCTGCTGCGCAAATACAATTTCGCACCGTCTGAGCTGGTATTCGAGTCGGACGGTCAGCTCGATTTGAAGTTCGATCCCAAAGAACGCTGGGCGCAGGCCCATCCGGCGTTTTTTCCTTTGCGGCTCAAGTCGGCCGACCGGGAGGCGCTGCTCAGGGTGCCCGGCCTGGGGCCGGTCTATGTTTCACGCATTCTCAAAACCCGGCGCGAAAACACCCTGCGCAGCCTTGCCGACATCGGACTTGTCGGCGTCAATGCCATGAAGGCCGCCTCCTATTTGGATTTCAGCTGAGACTCCAGCGACAGGCCAAGAACATAATAGGGCTGGCCGTCGTCGGACCCCTTAAGTCCTATCGAAGCTATCTCTTTGTCCGGTTGAGGATTCACGATGTCGGCATACCATATCCGCTGTTCCATGCGGTTCCATCTCCAGGTGCGCACGTTGATGTTGTTCAGCTTGGCGTTGTACTCGCCGTTGGTGGGGGCGGCGTCGCATCCATAGAGTATCGGATATTCGTAGTCGGTGCCGTCGGCATAGTGCAGGGTGACGGTGCCGAGTCTCGACCCGATCTTCGCGGTGCCGATGGTGGTGCTAAGAACGAACACACGGTTTGCCTTGGCGTTGTCCACCGGAACGGTGACCTCTTCGGCCGGGAATTGCGGGTTCAGCCGCGACCGGAAAGCGATTGCGGCGTTTTTGTCGTTGCGCTGCGGTATTTCAAACCGCACCGCGCCGTAGTAGTCGCTTTTCGGCAGTTCGTCGAGACCGCGTGAAGGCCGTTTCATGAACGGCGCCGCACGGTTGTCGAGCGACAGGTTGGCCACGTCGGAGATATCGACCTCGAAGCCGGATTGCGGCGGCACCGGATCGCGCGGAGCGGCGAGCAGGTCGCACAGTATCCGGTGAAAGTTGTACTGATTGGCGGCCGGGATGGCCCGCCAGAACCAGCAGGCGCCGCGGACGTATGGTTCGACCTGGTTGAAGTTGACGGTGAGGAGCTTGTCACTGTCGAAGTAGCCGGCCCAGGTAGTGACCAGCGCCCCGAGTTCGCCGGCGGCCAGAATGGCCTGGGCGTGACTTTCGGGATTGCCGATGTCATACCATGCGCAGCCGATCACCTGATAGCCGTCATCGTGCAGTATCTTGATCTCGGGGTGGGTGTCGCCGTCGTAGCGCCACAGGCAGAATATGATGTCGCGCGGGAACTGCTGGCGCAGTTCGGCGAGATTGTTCGGAGGGCCGCCGAAAGCGGTGCGCGATTCCTGCGGGGTCATGAACATGTCGTGCCACATCATGATCCGGCAGTTGCGGTTTTTGGCGTACTCGTAATAGAACATCACGTCTTCGAACACAATGTTGCGCATGCCGCGCCGGATGTTTTCCGGACGGCTGGGGAAGGTGCCTTCCAGCGTCACTTCGTCGTGGCCGATGTGCAGATAGCGGAAATTCTTGATGGAGAAAAGCTCGTCAAGAATTTCGTTCATCAGCGGATAAACCTTGGGGTTGGAAACGTTGTAGGCGTAGGGGTGGCTCGGGTCTTCGCACATGTCGAGGTTTTTGCCGTTCTTGAACAGCCATTCACTGTGACCGAGAGTCTGGAGCAGCGGAACGAACTCGATGAAATTGTCGTCGCAGAGTTTGACGAAATCCGCCAGTTGTTCCGGAGTCATGCCGCGGGGCTGATGGATGCCGAGATGCTCGGTGGCTTTCCACTTCACATATTCGACCTCGCCGACGATTGCGTTTATCTTCATCGGGGCGAAGACTTTTTCGACCAGCTCTGGATAGGTGTTCGAGGCGGCGTCCATGCAAAGGTGGATGCCGCGGAATGCGAGGTCGGGGTGGTCTTCGATGGAGGCGCAGAGGAACGCTCCGTCCTTGAACAGGCGGCGCAGAGTCTGCAACCCATAGAATGCGCCTCGTGCGGAACCGGCGGTGATGGCAATGCCGCCGGCGTTGACGTCAAGGGTATATGCCTCTTCTCCGAGGTTGGCGTTCTGTTTGATGGATATCCGGCCCAGCGAAGCATCTCCGAAGATGCGCTTGATGGCGCGCGGAAGGCGTTCGTCGCTTATTGCGCATTCAAGTTCGGTATTGCCGGCTGGCGCGTAGGTACCGCCGGTAAGGGAGCCTTTGTACGGTGTGGGCAGCAGCGGCAGCTGGGCGGGGGAGATGCCGCGAACCAGCTCGTCTTCAGGTATCAGCCTGGTCTTGGGCGCTTCCACCGCCGGGAGCGGCACCGCCAGCTTCAGACGCTTGGGCGGGTTGAAGGTGACGGTTATGACGGAGTCTATCGGTTTGGTTCCGTCGAAGCGCTTGGAAAATCCGACCCAGAAGCATTTGTTGTCCATGAACGTATTGCCGCGGCGGTCGGTGATGTTGAAACCGGGGCCGTTTTCGACTTCGATCACGAGATGGCCGAGATCGCTGTGGAATACCGCCCGGCGCAGGTCGTGGCCGTAGGTGTAGATTTCGGAATGCGGGTCGCCTATTGTGTCGGAGATGCGCTGCTGGTCGTCGTCGGAGCCGTAAAACTCGTATTTGGCTCCGGTCAGCAGATATTCGGGAATGCAGAGAATGGTATATTCAAGCTCGGCCGGCAGGTCTTCGGTCATGCGGGCGGACAGCTCGATTTTGATTTGATTGTGGTCGTCCGCGGCCTCGGCCGAGTACTTTATCAGCTCGAATTTGCCGGGGGAGTTCTGAACCATTTCAACGCTGGAACCGGCCGGTTTTGAGGCGGTGGAGTGGATCATGCTCATAAAATAGCGCGTAGTCCACGAAGGATCGACGGCGATGATCCGCGACCCGAGCGACAGGTCGCAAAGTTCGGAATGAATCTTCAATCCTCCTGCCGGCGTTAGCGACAGTTCATTGGCGGCGGCGGCAAAGGCGGCGGCCGTTGCCAAGATGGTCAGAATCCTGCGCATGGGAGAAACCTTTCCTGTTCGAGAATTTACTTTTTAAGCCGGTACCATCCGCCGGGAATGTCCTCAACGGTATAACCGAATGTTTTTATTTCGTCGCGCAGCCGGTCGGACGCGGCCCAATCCTTGTTTTTGCGCGCCGCGATCCGTTGTTCGGCCAAGTCGACCACCTCGGCCGGAACGGCTTCTTCATTCTTTTCGTCCACGGCAAGGCAGCCGAGGACGCGGTCGAATTTACGATACAGATCCAGTATGGCGTTGCCGTCACTTTGCGGAAGGGCGCCCGAGTCGGCGGCCTTGTTCGCGTCGCGCTGGAGGTTGAACAGCACCGCCAGCGCGGCGGAGACGTTCAAATCGTCGCCGAGCGCGGCGGTGAATTCGTCTTCGTATTTTGCCGGATCAAGCCCGCTTTCGGCGGCGGTTTCCGGAAGTTCGCGCATGCGCTGGAAGAATTCGGCGAATTTTTTCAAGGTGTCTTCGGCCTGCGCCAAGGCTTCGAAAGTGAAATTCAGCTTCTTGCGGTAGTGGCAGGAGAGCAGCACCCAGCGGATCGCGCGGCCGGAGTACCCCTTGGCGAGCAGGTCGCGCAGGGTGAAGAAATTGCCGGCCGACTTGCTCATTTTCTCGCCGTTCACCATCAGATGGGCGCAGTGGAGCCAGTAATTGACGTACCGGCAGCCGTTGGCGGACTCGCTTTGGGCGATTTCGTCCTCGTGGTGGGGGAACATGTTGTCCACTCCGCCGGTATGGATGTCGAAGGTCTTGCCGAGGTATTTCATGCTCATCGCGGAGCATTCGACATGCCAGCCGGGGCGGCCGGGGCCCCACGGGCTTTCCCAGCGGACGTCGCCGTCGGCGGCGTCCCAGGCCTTCCACAGCGCAAAGTCGGCAACGGAGTCCTTGGCGTATTCGTCATTCTTGATGCGCACGCCGGAGATCTGGTTTTCGCGGTCGATATGAGCCAGCTTGCCGTATTCCGGGAATTTGTCGATGGAGAAGTAAATCGATTTGTCCTCTGCCTGATAGGCGAATCCCTTGTCCATCAGGGTCTGAATCAGCGCGATCATTTCCGGGATATGGTCGGTGGCGGCCGGATAGACCGCGGACGGCGTGATGTTCAGGGTTTTGAGGTCTTCGAAGAACGCCTGGATATATTTGCGGGTGAACTCCTTCAGCGGGAGCCCGGCTTTGCGGGAGTCGCGGATGGTTTTATCGTCCACGTCGGTCAGGTTCATCACCTGGGTCACGTCGTAGCCGAACCAGGCCAGCACCCGGTGCAGCAGGTCTTCGAAAGTATAGGCGCGGAAATTGCCGATATGGGCGAAATTGTATACGGTTGGCCCGCAGGTGTACATTCCGGCCGAACCCGCCTGAACCGGAATAAACTCTTCCGGCCGGCGGCTCATGGTATTGAATAGAGTAAGTCTGTTGTTCATAATAGCAACAATATACTACGCGAAGTCACCGCCGTCAAATCGAAACGGCGAAATTGGCCGCTATATCCACGTAAAGACGGCGGGAGTATTTTTCATCACTTTGCGCCGGGAAGGGCGGGAATGTTAACCGGACCGGGCCGCCGCCATGTTTTTCCGCATTGAATAAACCGTCGATACGGTGTATATTAATATCATGACAAACACCAGAAATATTCCCTATATGCCAATGACCCGCGCCGAGATGGAGGCGTTCGGGTGGGACGAGCTCGACATACTGCTGGTCACCGGAGACTGCTATGTCGATCACCCGTCCTACGGCACGTCCCTGATTGGCCGCATGCTGCTGGCGCAGGGGTATCGGGTGGGCATCATCGCCCAGCCGGACTGGAAGAACCCGAACTGCATGAAGGCGATGGGGCGGCCCCGCATCGGAGCCGGGGTGTCCTCCGGCAACATGGACTCGATGGTGAACATCTATACCGCCGGCCGCCGTCTGCGCCGCGAGGACGTATACAGCGAGGAAGGCCGTACCGGCCTGCGTCCGCCTCATGCTCTGGTGGTTTACACCCAGCTGGTCAAGCAGTCGTTTTCCGGGTTGCCGGTGATGGTCGGCGGGCTGGAGGCGAGTCTGCGCCGGGTGGCCCACTACGACTACTGGCAGGACAAGCTGCGCCCCAGCATGCTGGTGGATACCAAGGCCGACATCCTGTCGTTCGGGCAGGGGGAGAAGTCGGTAACCGAGATCTTCGGCCGTCTGAAGGATGGCAAAACGCTAGAAAATATCCGGGGAACCTCGATTTTTCTCGGCAAAAATGCCGCCCAGAGTTTCAATCCCGGTGATAAATACCTCGAACTTCCCTCGTGGGAGGATACGCAGAAGGATAAGGATGCGCTCATGACCGCCACCAAACTGGTGGAATCTGCGATGAGCCCGTTCGGCAACCACGGATTGTTCCAGCGCTACGGAGACCGGCTGCTGGTGATCGAGCCGCCGCCGGAGGCGATGAGCTGCAAGGATTTGGACGAGGTGCACGATCTGCCGTATTCCGGGTCGCCGCACCCGAGCTACAGGAAAAGGATTCCGGCGTTCGAGACGATCAAACACTCGATCCCGGCGATTCGCGGTTGTCCCGGCGGCTGCGCGTTCTGCGGGCTGGTGTCCCACCAGGGGCGCTATGTGACCAGCCGCTCGCCGGAGTCGATCAGGCATTCGGTGGAAGCGATCGCCGAACGCAAGGATTTCCGCGGCACCATCACCGACATCGGCGGCGCCGCCGGAAATTTGTACATGAGCGAGATTGCGGACACCGAAAAATGCGCGAAATGCCGTCGGGTCAGCTGTCTTTTTCCCAAGATATGCCCGAATTTCCACTGCGACGGACTGGCGCTGGTGAAACTGCTGCGCGAGATACGCAACATGCCGAAGGTTAAGCATCTGTACATAAATTCCGGCATCAGGCTGGACCTTACTCTGCATCAGCAGGAGTTGTTTAGCGAACTGATCAGGTACCATGTGTCCGGGCATATGAAACTGGCCCCGGAGCATCTGCACCCGCGGGTGCTGGAGCTGATGCGCAAGAGTTCGGCCGAGGACTTTTTCGAGGTCATGAAGCGTTTTTACGAAGAGAGCGCGAAGTGCGGAAAGAAGCAGTATGTGATTCCGCTGTTCATCTCCAATTTTCCCGGTTGCGGCGACAAGGAAATGAAGGTGGTTGACGACTTTCTGAATAAAAACAACTGGAGTCCGCAGCAGGTTCAGGACTTCATTCCGCTTCCGATGACGATGGGGGCGGCTATGTATTACACCGGCAAGGCGCCGGACGGCACGCCGATAGAAGTGAATCGCGGCCTGAAAGAGCGGCGCGGGCAGATTGATATGCTGAAAAAGACGCGTCCGGGCAGCCGAAGAGGTTGCAAAAATGGCAAACCTGGTGTAAATTAAACAACTTTCATTGTCGGGGTATGGCGCAGTCTGGCTAGCGCGTTTGGTTTGGGACCAAAAAGTCGGGGGTTCGAATCCCTCTACCCCGACCATTTTTTGACCTTAAATAGCCCTGCCGAGGTGAAAAATCGGCAGAGTTATTCTTGCGAAATGTGGTTCAAAATGTGGTTCAGTTTGTGGTTCAAAATGTGGTTCGGACGTTGCCATAAAATCTAAATCCTCCCTTTTCCCGCATCATGTTTTTCATAAACATTTCAGTTTTTTGAAATTATCGTGCGGTTGTCCGGCAGAAACGCCTTCAAAAATTACTCTTTTCATTTGAAAAAAGGAGGCGGGGGTGAGTGATTTTTGGCGGCGGGCGGGTTGGGGTGCCCTATGTGCGGACATGTCCGCATTTTTTAGGGGCAAACATGCCATTTTTTGACATTTTGACGCTGTTTTGTGCAAAAAATCGCGTTTTTTTGACATTTTTAGGGGTTTTTATGGCATTCTGCGGACTTGTCCGCATATTTAGGGAGCTTTTTTAGGGGTCGAATTTTGTTTTTTAGGGGTTGCGTGATAAATTATCGATGCCGCGTAACCGCGCGGTCGTCGTATGTAGGCCCACCAAGGCTTGACGTGGACACGGAAAAACCGTGCCCGGCAGGTCATAAACAGGTGGTGCTGCTATGACTGGAGCGGTTACTCCGGCCGGCACGGTCCTCTATCGCTTGCGAGCGGCCCGGATTGTGCATCGTCCTGGCCGCTCGATCTCTTTAATCTACTCCTTCAGCTCGTAATTCCAAGTAAGCGTTTCAACTTTTCGTCTTCCGGCGGTGCGTCTGCCGTCGACGGCAAGGTTTTTGTCGATCTCCTGGTGGCGGACGCCCGGCAGCCGCCAGACGGCGGCGAGTTCGGCGGTGGGATAGCTGGAAAGCAGCCATTTCGCCTTCAGGCCTGGCAGCATGGCCACCAGATCGTAATAGACGCCTTTACCCTTGTTATAATGGCCGCAATCCGAGTTCGCATAAGGCGGATCAAGGTAAAAAAAGGTGTCTTCGGCGTCGAAGCGGCGGATCACGTCGAGCGCGTCGCGGCAGAAGATCTGCGCATTGCGCAGACGGTCGCAGATCTCGGTGGTGAATTCCCGCACCTTGTTGGCGGTGGTTTTGGCGATGCCGTCGCGGGCGAACGCGAAGCCGCCGGTTATTTTGTGCGAAAAGGTCAGCCGGGTTTCGCACCAGAAGGCCCAGGCCCGGGTGACCGGGTCGTTTTCCTCCGGCGGCGCCTTGTAGACGGCCCGGGCGCGCCGCAGCTCGGTTTCCGAGTGCAGCGTGGCCTGGATCAGCTTGGCCAGCTGTTCGAACCGGGTCTGGCAGACGCGGAAAAAATTGACGCACTGGTCGAGATTGTCGTTAATGACCTCGACTTTCGAGGGGGCTTTCCCGAAGAACACGGCACCGCCGCCGAAAAACGGTTCGGCGTAGGTGCGGTGGTCTCCCGGAATCAGCGGCAAAATGCGTTTCAGCATGTTGGTTTTGCCGCCGTAGTAGACGATCGGGGTTTTCATGCCTTCTCGCCTCCTTTCGGGTTTGATTGTTGATTTTTATTGTTTGATGAGGTCGAGCCTCTCCTTTGCGGTGTCGCCGCTTGATTTGGCGGAAGATATTGATCCGGACTGCTCGCAGCCGCCCACGTTGGGGTGGGTATGGCCGGCAAGTATGCCGATCGCGGCCAGAATCGACGCCAGGCAGTCGGAAATGGCGGAAAGCGAGTTGTCGGTGGCGGTGCCGAGCCAGACCTTTTGTCCGGAGGCGGTCCAGTTGCCCAGGGCGGCCTGATCGATCTTGCCGTCGGCGATGTCGGCGATGTTGCCGGTTGTCGCGCGTTTCCAGTTTCCGGCGGCGTCGACCTCCTGGAAACTGTCGGCGGACTGCTGCCAGCGGGCGCTGGCACCGTCGGTGACGGCCAGCGCGAGGCCGTCGGGCAGCACGGTGCGGACAAACGGCAGCTGCAGCCGGCCGAATGCGAAAGCGATTTCCACGATGGTGCCGGGCTTCGGGAGCGCGGTGAAGCCGCGTTCCGGACCGGCGCCGGGCAGGCCGACGGGAACGTCGCGGATCAGCGGCATATCGTCGTCGATCCGCATTTCCGGAGTGAGCAGCCGCACGTCCACCGCGTAGCGCGGGCGTTCGGGAGAGCTGGAACCGCCGTTCGCGGGCGGGTCCGGAATGGCGACCACTCTGGCCAGTTGCGGCAGGTGGACGCGATTGTCAAGCTCCGGCCACAGCAGCCGGGCGATACGGTTGACCATTTCCTTCATACGTCGTAATCCGATTTTTCAAAATTTATCCGCATGGTCGCGCCGGCGGTGTCGAGTTTGGTTATCACTTTTTCCTCGCTGCCCCCGATCCATAGGCGCATGCCCGGGCGCAGCTGCGGCACGAACCGGCAGTCGCCGCCTGAAACGCTCATCGCGGTAAAAAACGAGGTGGGGAACTCGAACGCCTGGTCGAAATTCTTGATCGCGGCGCGGTCGCCGAGCCATACCCATGGCTTCGGCATCGGCCTGGCCACATAGTGTTCCAGCCCGGAGAGCTGGCCGATCTCGCGCAGCGCGTCGAAGCCGGAACCGAGGTTCAGGAAGCGCGCCACCGGCCGTTCGAGCCAGGGGCCGAGGCCCTGCAGCTTCAGGCCGGTCAGACCGGCCACCGCGGCGACGCAGTCGGAAATCTTGACGTTGCGCAGCGCGACCGGGCAGCGCTTTTCCAGCACGCCGGAAAATTCGCGCACGTACAGCCGGATCTGGTGGCCGTCCACCCGCACGGCGCTTTCGATGTAGCCGGTGAAGTATCGGTTGATGTCGCCGTCGATGCCGGCGTCGACCGCCACTTCGCCTTCCGGGTTTTTGGGGGTCTGCGCCACGATCACGCCGCGGCCGGGCGCGTCGCGGTCGAGGGTCAGCGCCATCGAGGTGAAGTTGATCGGCTCGCCGCCGATGGTCAATATCCGGACGATGTTCACGGCTTACTCCTGCTCGATCTTGGCCAGTTCTTTTTTGATGTCTGCTTCCTTTTTTTCGGCCACGCTTTTTACCTCGCGCAGGCCGAACGCCACGTTGATGGCGCGCAGTTCGGAATCCTCCTCGGAAGTGAAGTCGCCCTCGAAGATCACCTGCTTGATCTGAAAGGCGTTGACCAGGTAATCGGAGATCCGGTAGGACACCGGATCCCCGTTCTCGTCTCGCCATCTGGCCCAGGTCACCAGCTTGGTAAGCTGCGCCGCTTCCGCGATCGGCAGCTGGAGGCTGCACGAGATCTTGGCCGGTTTGTCGCCGGCCGCCGCGAATTCGGTGCCGGAGCCGTCGCCGGAAAGATCCTTGCGTTCGAACGGGCAGCCGACGCGAACCTTCAGGTTCTTGCCGGGAATCTTTAGCTCGCTTGATCCGTAGGACAGCAGCATCTTATTCGGTCGCCTCCGCGGCGGGGTCGACGGTCTTGTCGCCGTAAGTCACCCCGGTGGCGGACACGCCGATCTCGCCGGCGCGCATCGCCTCGATGATCTTCGGCGCCACCGACACGTCGCAATCCTTCGGCATGGTCAGCGCGCCCTTGTCCGCCTGGCCGAGGCCGAACTTCACATGCGGCGTCGGGTCTTCGGTGGTGGCGGTGCTGGCCGAAACGTAGGCCAGAAAGCTGTTGTCGTAGACCGCCACGATCTTGTCCTTGGTGGACGCGACCACGCTGGAGACCACGCTTTCGCTGGTCTGGGTGACTTTGACCACGGCCCCGGTGGCCGGGTCGTATTCGGTGACGGTGCTTCCGGTACCGGTGCAGCCGGTTAGCATTACGCCGAACAGCGCAAACAGCATTAACAGTACGAATAGGAAAATTGGAAACTTCTTCATGGGTTATTCCTCCATGCCGCCAGATAGAACTTCGATGCCTTCCATAGCCACTTCGCCGACGAATGCGGACGCCGCAAGTTTGGTTTGATCGCTCGGTTGGCTCCAATCGATGCCGCCACTGGTGATAGTTCCCACCATCACGTTCGTGGCCTTGTCCACAATCAAACCACCCTCATGTAACGCGAACTCTGCATTTTCATACACGATTTTCATTTTTTTATTCCTCTGTTATATTGAGATTTTCGAGTTTTGCGGCGCCGTCGGCGATCGCCTGATTCAGCAGATCGGCCTGCGCCCGGGTGATTTTACCGTCGGCCACGGCCTGTTCCACCAGGTCTTTGGCTTTCGCCGGCCCGGCGGTCTTCAATTCCGTCACCGCCTTTTGCTTCAGAGCGGCCAGCGTGTCGCCGTCCGGCAGCGCACACCCGGCCAGTGCCAGCCCCGCCAGGGCGATCGCCGCCAGGGCGCAGCCCCGTTCCAGATACTTGTTCATATATCATTCCCTTCTGCGGCGTTTCGCCGCGGTTATTTCAGCAGTGCGGCGATCGAGATTCCGAGGTTCACCAGGAACACGCCCACCAGCAGCACGGTGGCCCAGCTCTTCTTGTCGCTCTCGAGCGTGACCAGCCGCTTTTCATGCGCTTCGCTGTTCTTGATGGCTTCCTTGATATACGATACGTCGGTCTCGATCCGGGCCACCCGTTCGCCGATTTCCACAAGTTTGTTCATGAGATCAGCTCCGTTTCCTCGTTTTCCGGCGGCCGCCATTCGTCCGGCGGCACGGCCGACTTGTAGCCTTTGTAGCCGCCCGCCTGGCACAGCAGCGCCAGCGCCAGCCCCTGGGCGGCGCGCTTCAGGGTCTTTCGCCACCGGTGTTCGGCGTCGGCGTAAACCTGCAGCGCCTCCCACGCGGCGTTGAACGCGAAGCGCGCGTTGGCGACGGTGAAGCGCCAGTAGGTTTTCGTGCCGTAGGTGTACTCCCAGTCATGGATCAGCGCGGACGGCTCGAACCACGCCAAAATCGCGGTGGTAATTTTGCGGAACCGGCGGCTCCAGCGGTCCGGCCCGATGCCGTTGTAGACGGCGCGCAGCGTCGGGGCCGGGGTGAGGCCGAAGCCCTCCGGCGTGCTGAACTCCAGTTCGCCGATTTTGGTCCGCAGTTTGGCGATGTACGATTCCCGCGCGAAATAGGCTTGCTCGATCATGATAACGCCCTCACTTCCTCCGCCGACAGCGCCTTGTCCCAGAAGCCGAAAAATTTTAGCCCATCAAGCGCCCGAACGTCAATGCTAGTTTTGGGCGCATTTGCATATAAGGTTGATATAGTCAGGGTGGTGGTGGCCAGCAAATCCGGCCCAACATATACTTTTACCTGCATGGCATTAAAATCGACCACGGCGGAAATTAGATACCACCCGTCTGTATAACTGGTCATATATCCAGAGGTGGAGACAACGGTTGTGCCGTCGGTTATAGTACACACCAGAACTCCGGTCGCAGATAGGTATAGATATATCGTGGCGTTACTGGTGGAAGTTCCTTGTATCGCCAGAATTCGGGTCGTTGTGCCGACAATGTCGAGATAACCTAGCCACTGAAAAGTAAAGCTGGAGGCACATCCACGAAGGTCGATAGGCGTTAACATTTGACCGCTTTGAGAATCAATATATTTAACAAATTCGCCGTCAACTACCCTGACATTACTTGCCGTGATCAGCCCGCTATCGACCTCCCATCCGGCCAATTTGTCCCAAATGACGGTACCGTCTGCATCTGTAATTTCGAGCAGCGGCACACTGCCATTAAAAGAAGGACTCATATAAAAAGTGGCTGTAGATGATAACAACGCCGCCGGAGCCGCATACGTAGCGGATAAGACAGAATCAACATAGACATTAACCACGTCTCCCACTCGGTGCAAATTAATCTCAGGCTCCGATGCAATGGGGGCGTAAGATAGAGGGATAGCAAAATAGGTATAAGTTCCGGCCGATGTGGCATTAATCCGGGTATCATCCAGCACCGTCCAAACTCCTCCGGTCGCGGCAAACCCTGTAATATAAACTATGTATGCTGTCGTTCCCGACAACGGCGCTTGCACGCCTAAAGTATAAGTAGATTGGTAGATTACCCACGCCGCGACTGTCGGGGTTGAGGATCGTGCTACCTTTAGCCGAATTCCAAAATCCCCAGCACTCGCCGATATTAGCGCTTCGGCCATGCCGAACAAGCTTAGCTGCCCGAACAAAGACGGATTCCATGGCGTTCCGGGCACCGGCCGCCAGGTGGAATAAATTTCATTGGTTATAGCCTGCCAGACAACGGTGGTTGCTGATTGCAGTTCCGCCTTTTTGATGTTGCAACTGGCGGTGGAAATGAAATCGTCGGTGTTGGTCGTGGCCGCGATCGTCCCGGTGTCGGTAGCGATCAGGACGTTATTGACATATGCCGAAATGACCGAACCGACACGCTTCAGCTTGATGATGACCTCGGTATCAAGCTGGCATACTGACCGCTTGAGGCACAGCTGCCCCTGCGAGGTATAGGCGATGTAGGCGGAGTTGACGACCGTCCAGGTATGCGACGCGAACAGGCTGGTCAGCAGAATGACCCAGCCGTAGGTGGCGTCGTTCGACGGGTATTCGACGATGGCAAATTTTCCGGAACCCCGGAAGAACAGCCCGTTGGCGACGAACGCTTTTTCCGTCAGGTTGATTTCGAAGGTAAAATCTCCGGCTATTCCATTGAAGATAGCCGCCGTGCCCGTCCACGTTTTGTTGTGGTCGGCGAAATTCACCCAGGCGGGCGCCTGCAGCGGGCTGATCAGCCGCCCGCCCGAAGCCTTGGCGTCGATGGCATAGGCGCACGCCGGATCGCGCGCCGCCTCAAGCAGTCTGTCCCTCAGCATGGCTTAGCCCTCCCAAAGGCAATCGGCGATGATTTCGCCGGCGGTGGTGCCCAGCCCGTCGGCCAGGGCGGCAAGCCCGGCCAGCGCCGACTGGAAGGCCGGGTCGGCGGTCGACAGGTTTACCGCGAGGTCGAAATCCTCCGAATAACCGCCGTCGGCCAGCGCGGCAAGGAAAGTGTCCCAGGCGCCCAGCCCGGCAAGTTTTCGTTTGAGTTTCAGCTTGGAGATAAGGCGCGGCACCTCCGGCGCGGGCAGTTCGACCACCGCGCCGTCAACGATGGACAGGCGGGAAGCCGGCAGTTCGCCGGCATAGGGCGTCCACCCGGTTTCGGTGTACCAGTGTTCCGAGCCGAGCGCCGGGCCGGTGTATTCGACGATCGCATTCCCCACTTGTTTGACGTATCTCATTTAAGCCTCCAGATAATAGGTGTTGATGTCGGTGACCACCGCGGCGACCACCGCGGCGCCGTCTTTCAGCGTGTCGCCGGCCGCCGCCGTGTCGCGCGCAACCGTCACCGCTCCGGACGCCGCGGCGTCGAGCGCCAGCAGCACCCACGCGGCGGTGGCGCCGATCGGAACGGTCACCGTCTTGGCGGTGGTTCCCACGGTCACCGTCAGTACGGCGTTGCCGGCGATCGCGGCGTTGCCGGAGGCAACCCGCAGCGCCACCGCCCGGCAGCCGTCGACCGGGTAGCCGAACGCGATGGCCCGGGCGCCGTCCAAAAAGCAGCGATAGCCGTCCGCGTCCGAATAGTCGCACGGCTTGAGCGCCACCTTGCGGTCGACGCGGCCGACGGCCAGCGGCGTAAACCGGCTGGTGGTCCGGACATTGTCCAGCAGCACCGCCACCGGCGCTCCGCCGTCGGTCAGCCCGGTAACCAGCTCGATCACCAGGCCGCCGGATTGCGCGGAATCGAACACAAGATCGATCCAGGCGTAAGCGGCGCCGACGGGAACGACCGGCGTCTGCACCGTCATCCCGGCGACCTTTACCGCCAGCGTGATGCTGCCGGCGATCGCGGGGTTGTATGATTTCAGGTGGAGCGACAGGGTAAGGCAGTCGGTCAAATTGTAGCCGAAGCGGACGGTGTCGCCCGCGGCGGTCAGGCGCTTGTATATATTGTGCGAAGCGTCCTCCTCCAGCCCGGAGATGGTCATGTCGTCGCGCAGCAGTTCATAGTTCTGGGCGTTGGCGCTGGCGGCCGCGGCCTCGGCGGCGCTGATTCCGGCGGCGTTTTCGGAGTTCTGGGCGGCGGTTTCGCTGTTTTTAGCGTTGGTCTCGGAGGTTTTGGCCGCGTCTTCCGACGCCTTGGCGTTGTCTTCGGAAGTTTTGGCCGCGTTTTCGGACGCCCTGGCGTTGTCTTCGCTGGTTTTGGCCGCGTCTTCCGACGCCTTGGCGTTGTCTTCGGAAGTCTTGGCGGTCTCGGAAAACTCGCGGGCGTCCTCGCGCAGCGCCTCAAAATCGGTTATGCGCTGGTCCAGCGCGGCGGTCTCGGCGTGCAGATCGTTGATCATCACGTTGACCTGCGCCTGGTTGTAGGCGCCGGTTTCGAGATCCTCCGGCAGCGCGTCGTAGTCGGAGCGGGCCAGCAGCCAGACCGGCACTTCCACCGCCAGTTCGGCCAGGGTGGAGCCGGGCTTGTAGCCGTTCAGCGCCAGAATGGCGCGGCCCTGCGCCTGGCTGCCCAGGTAGCGGCGCAAAAGTTCGGTGTCGACGTAAAGGTCGGCGCGGACCGGGTCGGCGGCCGAGGCGGACCGGGTGAACCCGGCCAGCGCCCGGAACATCACGCCGGCGCCGCCGTAGGTTTTGGCCAGCGTCAGCTTGAATTCGGCGCAGCCGGAAAGATCGAGCGCGGCGCCGGCAGCGTCAAAAATATACAACGCAAAATGGGTCACGGCGCCGAGGCGGACGCCGGGCAGGGTGGCGGTTTCCGCTCCGGAGGCGTCCACCAGCACCGGCGCCGGTTCGGCCAGCTTGATTCTGATTTCGGTGTCCATATGATTTCCTATTGGTTGAGTATTGTGCCGCCGGAGCAGCCGGTGTAAAGCAACGCGAAGCTCCGGCCGTAGAGGGTGGTGGTATAATTCTGGAACTGAAGGTAAAGGGTGCCGTCGGACCAGTAGAAATGGTGTTTGTCGTCTCCGGCGGCCACGATCGCGCCGTCGACGAGCACCTGGATCTGGGTCTCGCCTGCAAGCCCCAGCTGGGCCGCGGTGCGGCTGTAGGTGGCGCCGGTCACCGTGCCGGACGAGTAAACCAGATTGGCCATCTGCCCGGTCACCCAGGTGATCTTGCGCGGCGCCCACGCGCCGGACGCCACCACTTGATTTCCCGCGCCGTTCCAGGCGTTGACCGGCACCAGGGCGCCGGAATGCTGCAGCAGCATCAGCGTGAGGCCGTTGGCGGCGTCGCCCTCGGCATAGCGTACCGGGAAGACCTTGCCGTTGACGCGCGCGTTGTAGGCGGCCGCCGCCGAGGTGGTGAAATCGAGCATGAACACATCGCCGTCGGCGAAGCCGGAGGCGGTCACCTCCGCGTCGCCCGCGGCCAGCGCGGTGACGCGCATCGAGAAGCGGTGGCCGCTGCCCGGATAGGACAGGCGGACGGTGTAATACCCCTCGGCCGGCTGCGCCAGCAAGGCGCAGTCCGGCAGCGCCACCAGGCCGCCGCCGCCGGAAACGGAGCCGGAGAGCGTCAGCAGTTCGTCGGCCAGGCCGTCGATGTCGGAAACCGTGTGGCCGTGGCCGGTGTTTGACTTGCCGGCCAACTGTTCCACCAGCCCGCCGACGGCGGTATAGTCCGGGATCGCCGGCGGCTGGGTGTTGGCCAGCGCGGCGGCCGCCGCGGCCGCCGCCTCCTGGGTCTTCTGCTCGAGCTGGGCGAGTTCCTCGGCCAACCCGGAAACATCGGAAACAACGTGGCCATGGCCCTGCAGGCTGCGCGAGTCCAGCGCCTCCGGCAGACCGGTCACCTCGCCGATCGCGTGGGTGTGCGCCGGCAACAGCACGGTGTCGGGATCGGTTCCGGCGGGTATGGTGAAATCGTCAGACATTCAGCAGCTCCAAAAAGTTGCGCCCGGCGCGCGGTACGGCGCGCACCGGGTTTTTGCTCCGCAAAAAACCGTACTTTTCGGAGGCCACGCCCTCCGCCGTTCCGCTTGCCGTGCAATGCTCGCGGCTTCGTGAATGAATTTTAACAGGCATTTATAATCTCCCGCAGCGCGGCGGCGGTCATGGTGGCGGCGGCGGCCTTCTTCTCCACCCCGGCCGCCACCTGCGCGGAGATGTGGTTGCGCATCGCGGCGTAAAAGTCCGCGATCGCGGCGGGGCTGTCGGCCTCGAACCAGCCGTCGGCGGAGCGCAGGCGGCGCGGATACACCCGGGTGTACCGCAGCTCGTATTCCGCCTGGTAATTGAGCTGGTTTTCTACCGATAAATAAAACGCGGATCCGGCATGGGCAAAGCCGGTCAGGATGGCGGCGTCGGTGGCGGCGTCGATTTTTGCCACCGCCAGCTCCAGCAGCCGGGCGCGGTCCGGCTCCGCCTCGGTTATCCGGGTGCGGTTGTTGGTCACCGTCACGGCCTTGCCCTGCTTGAGCGCGGCGTGGATCTGCGCGGCGCGGTCGGCGGAGAGCCGTAGCGCTCCGGAGGGGATCACGTGCGCGGCGTCGTCGTAGATCGCGTTTTCGTAAAAGTATTTGGACATGTCGAAAGCTCCTTATCTGGCGGCGATGAAGTAAAAATCGCAGTTGGCGTAGTCGGTCTTGCTGGCGTCCGTCCAGTCCAGCCAGTTCATCCGGTAGGTGTCGCCCGCCTTGACCGGGATCATCCCGGCCCAGCTCTGCGCGCCGTTGTAGGCCCAGGACTCGAACAAGAGGTAGGTGTGGCCATTGAGGATCGCCTTGATCATGCGCTTGTCGTCCACATAGACGGTGCGGGCGTAGACCAGCAGCCAGCCGGAGGCCGCCGCGGTATAGGAGACGTTGAACGACGCGCCCACCGGGTTGGCGTAGTCCGGATAGCCGACGGCCAGCGCCTTGATCACCGCGCGCCCGGCGTCGGTCAGATTATCCAGCGCCTTCGTCGCCTTGTTGTCCAGCAGCGTCCGGAGCGCCGGGTGGGCGTTGGCGTCTCCGTTATGGGTGGCCACCGCGCCGAGCGGTTCGTAGCTATGGGTATGGCCGAGCTTGGAATAGGCGGTGTCGTGGTTATGATTGATGTCGGCGAACTGGCCGGTGAAATCGAGCTGCCAGCTGGCGGCCGGGGTGGTTATCCCGGTCAGGGTTCCGGCGCCGGCGATCTGCAGCGCGAAGTTCTTGATTATGGTGTTGCCGGCGGTGAACGCCTCGGTCACCGTCTTGTACTGCACCTCCTGCACCGACACCGCCAGCAGCGTGCTTCCGCTCATCAGCCCCACGATGTTGAACGTCCACGGGCCGATCGCGGCGGTGAGCACCGCCGAAAAGATCGCGGTGTCGGTTCCGGACACGCCGCCGGTAAGGTCATTGCAGGTATAGCACAGCTCGCCGGCCGCCACCGTGAAGTTCGCGGCGGGGTCGGCGGCGGGGTCGAGGCCTTCGCGGTAGGCGAAGATCATGGAATCGACCGCCAGCGTCTCGCCGGCGGCGATCCTGGCGGCGATCAGCGCGCGCCCGGCGTCAGTAAATATAGTCTTACTCATTTAAGCTCCCAAAAGTTGCGCCCGGCGCGCGGTACGGCGCGCACCGGGTTTTTGCTTCCGCAAAAAACCGTACTTTTCGGAGGCCGCGCCCTCCGTTTCTCCGTGCGGCGCGCCGCGCCGTACTCGGCACTTCGGGAATGGTATTATCCATTGTTCTGCTCCTTGATCTCATAATCGAATTTAAAGCCGAGCTTGGCCGGCAGTTCGCTGTTAAGCGTCTCGAAGGTCTTGGCCAGCGCCGCCACTTCGGTGACGGTGTACACCTGCTCCACCTTCACCGGGTCGCCCAGGCTGGATGTGCCCTGCGGCACCACGCCCATTAAGAGCGGCGGCACCCGGTGGGCCTCCCGCACGTCATTGGCCGAGATGTTCTTGATATTGGCGAATTCGTCCTTCTGGTTGATGTCGCCTACGGAAATAAGCTGAATCGCCTTTTCGCCGCCGTTCGGGATCGAAACGAACATGGTGCGGAAGTTGCCGGCGCCTTTGCCCTCGCGCAGGGCCGCCTTGATCTCCGCCTCCTGGGCGGCGGTCATCTTTGGGTCGTTGGTATAGAAGATATAGCCCAAGTGGCAGCCGTTTTTGTAATATTTCCTCCGGAACAGCGTGGCGTCCTGGTTCAGCAAAATGCTCTGCATGCCGCCCAGCCAGTCCGGCATGCCGTAGATCTGCTGGTTGGTGTCGTACTCGGTAAGTTGAAGAATCTCCGAACGGCTGAAATCGATGTATTTGCCGTCGCGCAGCAGTTGGCGGAAGCCCTTGCCTTTAACCAGCACCCGCATATTTACCGCCGGAACCTGGTCGAGACCGAGGATTTGCCCGAAGGCGTTCCGCCGGACCTCGAAAAAGGCGTTGCCAAAGGTCAGGAAGTCGGTGATCGAGCGCATGAAGTCGGCCAGGGTGCAGGGGCCGGACTTGAAGGCCCGGACCGCCATGTTGCGCCGGAACACCAGACAGCTGCCGTGATGACCGCAGGCGTGGCGCAGCCGGCCGAGACCGGCAAAACTCACCGGCGGCAGGTAATATTCGCCGTCGTCGTCGGCGAAGGTGCCGAGATAGTCCAGAATGCGATCGGCCTGCACCGGCTCCGGATCGCCGAAAGCGTAAAAGGATTGAATTTGGTTGTCGTCCATCAGTAAACCGCCTTACAGGTTGAATATGTCGCGTCGATCACGGTGGCGGCGGCCTGCAGCACCGCCGGCGCCTCCTCCTGGGCCAGCACATAACGGCGGCAGGTGCGGCCGTAGAGCCTCACCAGTTCGTCGAACAGCCCGGCGTAACGGGAAAACACCGCGTAGTCCACCTGGACCAGAATCACGTCCCAGTTGTCGGCCAGGTCCGGCCGCTCGGTCTGGGCGATGGTGCCAAGATTAAGCCGTGACCAGATCCTGGCGAACCCGGCCGGGCTGCCGGCGTCCCTTGCGTTGGCGTAGGCGTATTTGATGCGCAGCCGGTAAAGCGCCTCATCCTCGCCGGGCAGGCGGTCCACGCCGCGCTGCCACGCGATCAGGTCCAGCAGTTCCGCCGGGCAGCGCTCCGGGTCGGCGGTGAGCGTCACCTTGTCCAGCGCGGTTTCGATGGCGCCGTAGACCGTCTCCAGCACGCCGCAAAGCGCCTTGGCGAAGCTGCCGGACTGCCAGAAGTTCAGGGTTATTTTCATTCGCTCACCGTAAGGGTTCCGAGTTTCGGCAGATCGAGAGCGCTGGTGATGTCGCCGCGGCTGAAAACGATGCTGGAAAGTTCCGGCACCGCCTTGTGCAGCGCGGCCGCCAGGCGCGAAAAACTGAAGGTGGCGTAAGGCCAGGTGCGTTCCACCGCGGCGTCATAATCGGAGTTTTCCCAGAAAGCACACCGGATCATCGCCTCGATGACGGCCAGGCAGGCCGCCTTGCGGTCGGTGGTGGCCGCGGCGTCGAACCGGCAGGTGGCGGCAAGGTCGTAGGCCGTTTCCGGAATCGCCTTGCACACCAGATCATCGCCGTGGCCGTGGTTGCCCTGGTTGGTGATATAGTCGTTCAAATCGGCCAGGTAGGCGGCCGGGGTGGTGCCGGCCTCGAAGATGATATAGCAGTCCGCGCTGCCCGGGCCGCGCGGGTTGGTGTGGTCGAAATAACAGCGGTCGGGGCTGATCCCGCTTCTCGCGGTGACGATCGCGCGGTACTTGGCGTCGGTGTGCCAGTCGCCCACCGCCAGAAACTGGTTGCGGATCCGGAGGCGCAGTTCGTCGTCCGGTTCGGCGTCGGCGCCGGGGGTGACCAGATAGTCGGCAAGATTGGTCACGCTGCCCGCGCCCGGAACGTCCGAATCGAGCAGGCTGTAATAGCCGGCGCCAAGGTTATAGTTCTCCCCGGCGGCCTCGGCTTCGGCGGGAACGGCGACCGAGCTTTGGCCGTCGGGGATAAAAGAATCTTCGGTGGTGACGGCGCGGTAAACCGTGCCGTTGATGGCGATCGAGCGGGCGCGGCTGCCCGCCGGTATCTCCACGGCTCCGGACACGCCGGAAGCGCGGTAAAAGGTAAGAAGGCCGGTCATCTTGGCGGCGGCCTTGCGTTCCAGGCCGTAGGCCCACGCGATCAGATCGAGCCGGCTGCCGGCGGCGGTCCTGGCGTAGAAGCCGGGCATCTCCACCGTGACCAGCGTTCTGACGATCGACTGAAACGGCGCGGTGACCGCCGACTTTACAAAATTCCAGAACGCCGAATAGGCGGACGGATTGGCGATTGGCAGACTGGCGGCCTCGGCCTGCGCCTGCATCTGCGCCTTGAACAGCGCCTCGGTCTCCGGGACGCCGGAATCGACCAGCGCGGCAAAGAAGATCTTTTCGGTGGCGGAAAGCGAACTGGTATCGATCATATCGAAATCTCCTCGGCGAAGCCGCCGAATTCATAGGTTTGGCCGGTCAGCAGATAACCGCCGGTTTCGGCCGAAAAGGCGACGGTGCCGGGAACGATGCGGGAATCCTCCTCCACCAGGTCGATGATCCGGCCCTCGGTGATGGCGCGGCTTTCGGTGTCGCGGTCGCCGACCAGCAGCACCAGCAGCCCGGAGACGCGCAGCGCGGTGACCACGTCCTGGATTATCACGTCGCGGTCTTCGATGATCGCGGCCTGCGCGCCGGAAAGCGCCAGATCGTCGTTTTCAAGTTGTATATCGCTGTAAATCATTCTATCCCTGAAGCGCCATATATTCTTCGAGCTGCCCGGGGCCAAGGCCGTTGGGCGCGTTGACGGTCACGCCGCCGTAATTGGTGGTACGGTTGGTGGTGGTGCCGCCGCGCACGCCGCCGGCGGCGATGTCGCGCGAGGAACTCCCGGCGGCGCCGGAGACGGCCGGCTGGTTCTTCTTGTAGTCGATCGACCAGTTCACCTGCACGTTCTTGCCGGTGATCTTGTTGTAGATTGCCAGCACGCCGTTGACCACGCCCTGGATCACGCCCATAACGGCGTTGATCATGCTCTGGAACACCTCCACGATCATGTCCCAGATGCCAACGAAGAAGTCGCCGATCGCGGTGCCAACCATTTTCAGGCGCTCCCACATCCACTGGAATCCTGCCACGATGCCGCGCCAGACGGCGCCGGCAATATCCTTAATAACCCCCCATTTGCGGAAAGCGAAGATCACCCAGCCGATCGGGCCGATCAGCAGCAGCAGATATTCCCAGCTCTTTTTGAACCAGGCGCAAATTTCGTCCCAGTAGACCACCAGCAGCGCCACCGCCGCGATCAGCGCCACGATGCCGATAACGATCCAGGTGATCGGGCAGGCGAGCAACGCCGCGGTAAAACTCCATACACCGATGGCGGCGGTAATCAGCCCGCCGTTCAATACCCACATCGCCCCGGCATAGATCAGCATGGCGATTTTGCTTGCAATCATCACCGTTTTCTGCCAGATCATTCCGGCGGTCATTTTCAGGTTGGTAAGATTGAAAATTCTTGCGGCCAGGTGCGATTTGTGAATTACCACGCGCAAAACCCGGAAAGAGGTATGCAGGGTTTTCAACATGCCGCGAACGCCGGTGATAACCTTCAATGCGCCGAACGCCAGTACCAGCGCCGCGACGCTTCCCACCAGCACACCCACCACCACATTCATCCCGGGGATATTTTCCACCGCCCAGTTGAGCCAGATGCCCATTCGGGCCAATCCCCCGATTACCATATTTACCGCCGGCAGCAGCGCCTGGCCCAGTGTGGTTTTAAGCACGTTCAACACCCCATCCAGCCGTTCGGCCGGGTCAATCATCTGTTCGGCCATTTTCAGCGCCAATTCCGAACCCTGTATTGCCGACAGGTCGGTGATTGAGGTTTTCAACTGGCCGGTTTTTTCCATCAGGTTCATCACCGCCTGCGCGCCGGTTTCGCCGAATGCCTTGGTCAGCATGGCAACCCGCTGGTCCTTGTCGAGGCCGCCGATTTTCCCTTGGATTTTGCCCAGAATGTCATAAATCGGCAGCAAGTTGCCATTGGCGTCCTTAAAATTAACCCCCAGTGTTTTCTGGCCGGAATCCAAATGCGTCATAAGCCCTTTGTAGGCGGTGCCGGCGTTTGCCGCGCCCATGGATCCCTGCAACGTTCCGAGCACCGCGATCTGTTCCTCCATCTTCACGCCCATAAGCTGGGCGGTGGAGCCGATTCCTTCGAAAGCCTGTTTCATTTCCGGACCGGTGGTTTTAAACATCTGTACGGCGTAGGCGGTCTTGCCCGCCAGCTGCTCCACCCATTCGGCCTGGCCGATCTTTTTGGCGTCCGTCTCAAAGATATTGTACATACTGCCCATGTAGTCGGTCATCTCTTTTTTGGATGATTTTGTGGCTTTTGCCAGCACGGCGCTGGTGCTGGTGAAAGCTGCCAGTGCGCCGTCGGCCAAGCCGGGGATAGCACTTTGGATGTCATAGGCGGAACGCACCATTTCGGCGGCGTCCCCGCCGAACCTTGAGGTGATTTTTTTTGAGGCGGCCTCCAGTTTCGCCAGCTCCGCCGGGGCAACGCCCAAACTGGCCACCTCGTTCAAAGCCTTGTTCATATCCCGGGCGGGGGCAACAAAGGCGTTCATCCGGTTAATCACGCCGCCGATTGCCGCCGAACCGAACGAAAGCTGCACGGCGGCGTCGCCAAACTGGCGCTGCATCCGCGCAACCGCGCTGCACACGCCGCGGGACGGGCCGGTGATCTTATCGATCAGCGAAATCTGAAAAAAAAGTTTTTCCAAGGCGCCGTCAGCCATTTAAATTTGCCTTTTTATGAAAAGTGTGTTATAATTATGATAAAGAACGGAGGATCAACATGAAAAAGGCAGCTTGGTACATCAAAATCGCCATCGGCATCGTTGTGTGCATTGTGCTTCCCGCCGCCGGCGCCGCCACCTTGTTCGGGGCGATTTGCTCCGGGATGCTTGGCGCGCTTGCGCTTGTTTTGATCCTTGCCATTCCGGACTTCATCATCCTTGTGTTCTTTCCGATCAATCACCCCTGGCGTATCGCGGCAAAACATCGTTACCGTTAGTTTTATTCCGCGCCGAGCAACTTTTCCCAATGCCGCCAAAAGTCGCGTTCCAGGAACATCGCTTCCGCCAGGCAATTCTCATCGATTTTGCGCCCGGGAAACCAGCGGCGGGCGTAGACGCACATAAGGTCGTAGGTCCCGTTATCCGCCTCAAGGTGAGCCAGGCGCTCGCTTACTTTTTTGCCATGATCTCCAGGCGCGGCCGGAACTCCTCGACCAGCGCCGACACAATATCCATGGTCAGCCCCTGGTCGGTGAACGTCTTCAGGGCCGCGGCGTCCTTCGGATCCACGCAGCGGCGCAGGAAGCGCAGAGACGGCGATATTTTGTCAGCCGGCATAGTCTCATTGACAAAGCGGTTGTAGTCGTCGAGGCTTACCGTAAAGTGAAGCTCCGCCTCACCTACTTCCAGCACGATCTTTTTGGCATCCATTTTTCCATTCCCTTCAGTTGTTATTATTCGGTTATGGGTTCAAGGTACGGAACCCCGTTGATATTGACGAAGTCGGGGCTGGTCACATCGTAGGGGATCTCAAACAGCGTTTCGTCCGTCTTCGATTTGTCGATGTCGAGCAGCTTGGAAATCTTCACCTTGCAGCCGAACGCCTCGATCTTCAGTTCGTCGTCGCCGACTTTGGCGTAGGTGCAGATGTCGAAAGGTTCGATCCCCTGCCAGTACCCTGCGGACTTGGCTTGCTCGGTGAGGGCGGCCAGGCCGTCGCGGTCCACCGTAATGGTGCCGGCGGCGGAAACGTCGCCCGGCAGATAGCCGTCCGGGCGGCCGTTGCGCTTGGCCACGGTGGTGTTGTCGGTTATGTCCAGCGTGCACTTCTGAACCTTCAGCGCGGTCACGCCAAGGTCCAGATCGAAGCTCATGCCGTTGAATCTCTGCTTGTTCATAGCTTCTCCTTATGCCTCGACGCTCAGATCGAGGCCGAGATAGACGGTTATTTTCTTCGGGCAGCCGAACGGCTGCACCGTGATGGCGATGGACACCTCGGTCTGGCTGGTCCAGGTGATGTTCACGGCGTCGTCGCCCGGCGGCTGGATCAGCGCCGGAACTTCCACCCCGGCCACCACCACCGGCTTGGCGGCGGCGCGCAGCGGGGCGGCGAAGTAGGTCTTGGCGGCCGCGATCGATTTGTCCGTCGAATTCAGCGAACGGTCGCCGATCCGCTTGATCGCCTGGATCCGGACGCGGCGGCAAAGATAGTCGATCACCCGGCGATGCTCGATCACCTGGAAATCGCCGGTCTCGGCGTCCAGCACCGGCATGTCGGCCCAGTAGATGCCGTCGTAGCCGTCGTACCACTGCGGCACGCTGAACCCGGCCTCGGAAAGATCCTTGATGATGGTCATATCCAGCGGAGCGCCGGTGGAATCCACCGGCAGATCGCCGGAAAGGGTGACCGCGCCGGTCTTGACCCGCATCGGGGTGTCGGCGATGCTGGCGGCCGGGCTGCAGAGCCGGCCGCATACCGTGCCGGGGCAGTCCGCCCACAAATTGAGGGTGACGGTGACGCGATCGGCCACCGTGCTGCCGCGCACGGTTTTGGCGGCGGTCACATACTGCGCCCAGGTCTGCGTCTCCGAATCGATGCCGGCCACGCAGAGGTGGATGGCCACGAACTTCGCGTAGGCGCTGGTGATGTAGTCCGCCAGCGTCTGGGCGGCCACCACTTCGGCGTTGGTCTCAACCGGGTCGCAGACCACGATCGCTTCCACATTGAGATCGTCCGGCTTGGTCAGCAGCTTTTTGACCGCGGCGGCGTAATCCTCCTCCGCCGCCAGAGGGTAGGCGTAAGCGAAAAAGTTGTTGTCCTTCGCGTTGGCGATCGCGGCCGCCAGCTGGGTCTTCAGGTTGCTGGCGGCGGCGCCGAACAGGGTGTCGAGGTTGCTGCCGCTGCCGATGGTGACCGCGCCGGAGGCGGTGCCGCCGGCGCCCGCCGTGCCGATGTACAAAAACGTCTTTTCGGGCTGTTTGAAGCCGCCCTGCTGATTGTTGAGGGTAACGATACCCACAGTACCAATGCCCATAATTTAACTCCTAAGTTAAAAGGTTTGCGTAATTTTTTGCGCGGAATCGTTCGCGGATGTCGCCCATCAGGGTGTCCGCCCATATTTTGCGCTGTTCGCGGCCGGCGCCCAGGAACGGGCGGGCCGGAACGCGGATCGTCCACGAATCCTTGTGGGCGCGCAGCCAGTTGACGGCGTCGCCCACGGTGACGGTTTTTAAAATTTCTGATTTTGGGAGCTTCAGCCCGCAGCGGATCAGCTCGTGCGCCTGCGGCTCGGTCACCAGATGATACCATAGCGAGCGCGGGAACAGGTCCAGGTGCTTGTTCAGCTTGTATTGTTCGTCGCTCCCGGTCTGGTGCTTGTTGGCCACATATCCCACGTTTCGCAGAAAGCCGACTTCGGCGGCGTCGTCGCCGCGCATGAACACCTTAATCCACTTGCCGTCGGCCAGGTGGCGCAGCATCGGCCCCTTCTTGGAGCTCTTGGCGCTGCGCGGCGCGAACGCCGAGCCGTCCACCGTCTTCTGGTCTTTGATATTTTTCTTGGCCTGGGCGATCGCCATGCGGCCCAGGCGCGCCAGGAAGCGCCGCTTCAGGGCCGGGGTCATCTCCAGCAGCCGGAGCAGGTCCCGGGCTTCGCGGAAGCCGCCGGCGGAGGCGCTGAACATCGGTTTGGTCATTCCACTGCCTCCGTTTCGGTCGGCGCGCCCGCCACGTCGCCGGAATCGGCCACGTTATAGATAAATTCCTTGGCGGCGTAACTTTTGCCGTTCCAGGTGATCACGTCATCGGCGGCGTCGGTGCCGTCGGCCTCGGCAATGTAAACCGGGTCGATGAATTCGATGGAAACCTGAACGTCGTAATACAGCGAGTCCAGCTTGATCAGGTCGAACTGCGGGGAGGGGAGTTTGAACGCGCCGCGGGAGTCGTCGAATTCGTCGAGCCAGCTGCGAATATACAGAAGCAGCATCGGCAGCCTTGCATATTGCAGCCGCTCGATATAGATCACGCCGGTATAGGCGAGATTGCACAGATAAGTGCCGTTCTCGTCGTCCTGGTGGCCGCCTTCCTCTGGTCGGATTTTCTCAACGCAAAAGTCGATGTTATCCGCCTGCAGCCGCAAAGCTGCCAGCTTGCCTTTCAGGTATTCACCCAATTCGTCGAACCGTGATCTGATCATGCCTAAAGCACCTTGGGCGTTAAATTATGGTTACGGTTATCCGTGAGGAACCCACGATGGCCGCGATCGCCTCCGCCGCGAACTCCCGGTACTTGTCCTCGGTGGCGTCGCCGGCCTTGGCGGCGTTTTCGGCCGCCGGGCGGCGGTCCACCGTCACCGTTTCGCGCAGCAGCGCGGCTTTCGCCTCGCAGTACACCGCGCGCTCGAAAAACGGGACCAGCGATCCCTCGAAATCCACCGACGCCTGCGGAACCTCCGCCAGCGTGTCGACGGTCTGCTGCGCCTGCCAGCCGGCAAGCTGTCTGCATACCGTAAGCGCAGCCAGGCGCAAATGGTCGGTGATGGTGTCGCCGGGGATCTCCGCCGGGATCCGGTACCGGAGCTTGAACTTCTCGGCCGAGATGTCCGGCCAGAAGCCGCCCAGCACGATGTCTTTCAATTTACCCGAAGCAGGTGTGTCGCCCCAAGCCATCAGCTTCTCCAAAAAGTTGCGCTCGCCGCGCGATACGGCGCGCGCCGAGTTTGCTTTGCAAATACCGCTACTTTTCGGAGGCCACGCCCGCCGCTTCTCCGTGCGGCGCGGTGCGCCGTACTCGGCACTTCGGGAAAGGTATTATTCATCCGATCGTCTCCAAAAAGTTGCGCTTGTCGCGTTAAAAAAACTCGTTAAGGGCCGAGCGGCGGCCGGTTGATCGCGCGGCAACCAGGGGGGGGGGAGTACCCAAATCCGCGCGAAACCCCGGCCGGCCGCCCGGCGGGGTGTGGTTAAAGCTCCAAAAAACGGGGCTCCCTTCGCTCACGGAGCTCGGGAGTTTGCCTTGCAAATTCCCCCGTTTTCCGGAGGCCACGGCCTCCGCGCTCCGCTTGCCGCGCAATGCTCGCGGCTCCGGCAAAGGAGTTATCCATTTTACTGCTCCTCCGGCTCGTCGTCCGGATTGTCGTTTTTCTGCTCATACCGCGAGGCTTCCGCCTTCTCGGCCACCGTCTTCTCCAGCGCGGAGATCAGGGTCTTGACCTGCGCCTTGTCGCCGCCAAGTTCCTGCGCCCTGCGGGCGTACTCCAGCGCCGGGGCCGGGTTGCCGGCGGCGGCGTGGATCTGCGCGGCCAGCTTGCAATACTTGGCCTTAACGATGTCATGCACCGCCAGCGCGCCGGAAAGCACCTTGTCCAGAAATCTGGTGAAGTACGGTTCCGCGCTGCTTCCGGCCTTGACCTGCGCCTGCGCCCATTCCAGCACCGCGTCGGCGGCGAACCTCGCCACCGTGTAGTCATTCTGGAACGGGGCGGTCAGTTTCTGGTGCTGCGCGATCGCGGCTTCCGCCAGCCGGATGCCGGTGGCGGCGTCGCCAACGTCGAAGCTCCAGACCATGCACCAGATCAGCACCGGGTTGGCGTATACCTTGCCGGTGGCGAGATAGTCCTCCACCGCCGGCATGAACTCGGCCAAAAACTTGCGCTTCAGCGCCACCCGGGCTTCGCCCTGCGGCGCGGCGTGTACCGTGTTACGGGCCGCCGCCAGCGCGTCCACCAGCAACGTGAACGCGCTGTCCCCGGCGGCCTTCATCGCCGCGGCGCCGCCTTCGGCCAGCCGCTTGGCGGCGGCTTCCTCGGCCTCGCGCCGCATCATCATCTCGTGATATTGACGAGCCATTCCCATGATAACGGCCTCCTATCAGTCGCCAAATTCGACTTTGGTATAGTCCAGCGACACCACGCAGTCGAGATCGCCGATCTTGTAGTCGAGGTTCTCGCTCTGGTAATGCTCCACACGGTCGCGCTTCGGGTTGTCAAGTAGCTGCTTGCGCAGCGAGGAATCCTGCACATAGCGCTGCAGCTGGGCGGGATCGCAGACCATCAGGCCCTTGTCCGGGAACCCGGCGGGAACTTCCGGCTTCATGCCGGCGAAAGTCTTGCTCATTACCTGCATCGCCTGCTTTTCGGTCGGGGTGCGGCCGTGCAGCTCCAGCAATACGTCGATCTCGTGCGAAAGCAGCCCCTGGCCGATGATCAGCCGTTCGTTGCCGTTGCGCTTCTCTTTCGGGATCAGCGTAAGCAGATCATACGCGGCGGAGTCGAGGTTCTTATAAGTGGAAGCGGCGCCGCCGATGGTGAGCGCTTCGGCGGTGATGTAGTTGGCGGGTTTGTTGGTCTTCAGGTCATAAAGCCAGCCGGGATGAACGTCCTGAAGCAGCGGGTAGGTGGTGCGGTTGCTGGTGGCGGCGTGGCTTTCGCCGTACCAGCCGATCAGCAGCAGATCCAGGCCGATGCGCCGCAGGATCATCTGGGCCACGCGGGAATCGTAATTGCCGAACCGGAGCCACTGGTCTATAATGGCGTACCGGATCGCCCAGTCGAAATTCACCTGCTGGCAAAGATAAGAGCGCTTGGTGCGGGAATCGACTTCGATCGGGGTGCGTTCAGCGGCGGAAGTATCGGTGGTACCGGCCACGGTGCCGGAAATTGCCGAGGTGACCACGTCGCCGGCAATGTCGGTGGTGGGGAGCAGCGAAGTCAGCGCCAGGAAGGAGTCGCTTTCCTGAACGGCGTTGAGCAGCTTAATGGCGCGCGGCGGATCCACGGAGAACATTTTGTCGGTGCTGGGCACCCCGTAGGCGGCGGCCATCTTGGCGCAAAGGGCGTTGAACTTCTCGAGACTGTAAAACTTGCTCATCTTGTCTCCTTACAGGATAAAGTCGTTATTGTCGCCGGACGGACCGGCGCTGGTCTTGTCGGCCTTGCCGTCGGTCTTGGTGGTGGAAAGCTCTTCGATCTTGGCGGAGAGCTGCTCGATCTGCGCTTTCATCGCGGCGTAGCTCTCCTGGAGCTTCGCATAGTCGGCCTTGTAGTCGCCGCCATCGGCGGCCTTGTCGGTGCCGGGTTCGGTCTTCTTATCGGTGGGTTCGGTCTTGTCGGTGGTGGAGGATTTTGTTCCAAGCGCGGCAAAGCGCTCATCGATCGCGGCCATCTGCTCCTGCTTGAACGTGGCAAGCTCCTCTTTGAGCGTGGCGGAAAGCTCTTCCTTGGTCATGTCGGGGGTGTCCTTTTTTGTTGAGAAAATTTCTTTGAATGCTGAAAAAATGGCCTCGCGCATGCCGTGCGCGGCGGGTTCTTCGACGGTCAGCTTCTCGGCCTTCACCGGCTCGCCACGCTCCACGATGTCCTCGTGGCCGCAGAAAGAGAAATGCAGTTCGCTGGTGGCAAGGCTGGCGGGGCGGTTGGTGGCGGCCAGGCCGAACAGGTAGGGTTCGCCGGTGTCGGCAAATTTCGGGATATACTCGATGGAAAAGAAAATCCCCATCGATTCGGCGTTGTATAGGTAGTAATACTTGTTCGGCGCGATCCGCGCCTGCAAATCGACCTTGCCGCCGCCGGACTCCACGCAGCGCAGTTCGCGCACGGAGCCGAGATTGCCGTACATATGCTCGTAGTTGATGACCGCGGTATATAGTGCCGGATCATATGACGCCGCAATTTTCTTCAGGGTGGCGGCGGAGAGTTCGCGGCCGTCGATGGTGGCGCCGCTTCGCGCGATCGTAAACCAGTCTGAAACAGTAACAGGCATGGAACCTCCAAAAGTTTGTTTCCATGCGCATAATACAATCGCAAATGATTGCTTTCCATGCGTTTATAGTGTGATACGGTGTGATATGGGCCGTATCACACCAAAGCACAAAAAAAGTTTGAGAAATCAAATAAAAAGTGCGCTATTTTCTCCATAAAGGCAGATTCCTTTGCCGCAGTGCCGAGCATTGCGAAGCAAGCGGAGGCGCGGAGGCCGTGGCCTCCGAAAAGTACGGTTTTTTGCGAAGGCAAAAACTCGGCGGCCGCCGTATCGGCCGGCGAGCGAAACTTTTTGGAGCAGTATGAAATACTCAGATACACAAAAACAGGAGGCGTTCCGGCGCTATCACGCCGGGGCCAGGGTCGAAGAAATCGCCGCGGCGATGGAGATCGAGCCGCGCACCCTGTATAACTGGGTCAAGTCCGGCGGCTGGAAGCAGGCGGCGCCGCGCGGGTCGGTGGATTCCGCGCTGGATCTGCGGATCGGCTATCTGCTGACCAAGGACGACAAGACTATGATGGAGCTTTTGGAGCTGGAACGGCTCCTGCATCATCAGCAGCTCCGGAAGCTGGCCGCCGCCAAGCTGGCGATGCAAAAGGCGGCCGGGCAGGCCGGAGACGCAACGGAAGATCGGCCGGGCAAGAAGCGCGGCCGCAAGCCCGGCAAGAACGATTTTACCGGAATCGACGAAGACGAACTCATGGAAAAGTTCCGCGAAGGCCTGTTCGATTACCAGCTGCAGCTTTGGGAGCTGCGCCGCAAACGTACCCGGAACATCTTGAAAAGCCGCCAGATCGGCCTTACCTTCTATTTTGCCCGGGAAGCGTTCGTGGACGCGCTGCTGACCGGACGGAACAAGATATTCATCTCCGCCAGCCGCGCCCAAAGCGAGATTTTCCGCGACTATATCAAGGAGTTCGCCCGGGAATGGTACCAGATCGAGCTAAAAGGCAGCCAGCAGATTGAGCTGCACACCCCGCACGGCACCGCCACCTTATACTTCCTCTCCACCAACTCCGCCACCGGGCAGGGCCGCCACGGCGACGTTTACCTGGACGAATATTTCTGGATGCCCGGGTTTGCCAAAGTCAAAAAGCTGGTAACCGCCTCGGCCAGCCAGAAGCAATGGGCGCGGACGTTCTTTTCCACGCCGTCCACCACCACCCACGAAGCCTACGGCTACTGGTCCGGCGACGAGTTCAACGAGCGCAACCGGCGCCAGAACCGCGCGATCCAGGAGTTCCCGGGCTTCAAGGCGCTGCGGAAAGCGCCCACCGACTGCCCGGACGGCCAGACCCGCTGGATCATTACATTGGACGACGCGGAACGGATGGGCTGCAATCTGTTCGATCGGGCGATGCTGGAGCTGGAATATTCGCCGGAGGAGTTCAAGCAGCTGTTCGGCTGCCGCTTCATCGACGATCAGGAATCGGTGTTCCAGTACGCCCAGCTCAAGGAGTGCCTGGGCGAGGCTTCCAGCTTCCCCAAGAACCCGCGCCGGGTCTGGATCGGATACGATCCCTCCCGGGTGCGCGACGGCGCGTGTATTGTGGTGGTGATTCCACCGGACGATTGCACCGGGACGTTCTACGTCATCGAGAAGATCACGTTGCTGAACGTGGCATGGGCGGCGCAGGCGGCGGAGATCCGGCGGCTCTGCCAGAAATACAACGTGGAATATATCGGCATCGATATGACGGGGCCGGGATCCGGCGTGTTCGAAATGGTTCAAATGTTTTTCCCGCGCGCGGAAGGCATTTCCTACAATACCGAGGTAAAAACCAAGCTGGTCTTGAAGGGGCAGGCGGTGATCAACGGCGGCCGGATCAAATGGGACGCCGGGTATTCGGACATCGCCGCTGGCTTTTTGCAGATAAAAAAGACCGTCTCCGGCGACAAGATCATCTATATAACCAACCGCACCGAGAAGACCGGCCACGCCGACGCCGCCTGGGCGATCCTCCACGCCATCAGCCACGAAGAGCTGGTCAACAACGACCGCCCGTCCAGCTGGAGCGTGGCATCGTAGTAAAAAAACACACAAAAATGTGTGTTTTTTTGTCTTTATCACTTGCAAACACACAAAAGTGTGGTATATTATTGGTGTTGACAGCAAAGGAGGGTACCGCCAATGCGATTCAACGAGTTGGTTCAAATACTTGAAAAAAACGGCTGGAGGTTGACAAAAACAGGTAAGAGTTCGTTGCGGGTTTTCGAACGCGCCGGGCAAATCCTGATAGTCCACTATCACGGAAGCCGCGAGGTTCCAACCGGAACCGCCGCCGGAATCCTGAAAAAGGCCGGAATCAAGTAGGAGAACGCCGGGGGCGATAACTTCAAACCCGGCAATTAACCGATAAGGAGGGAATATGAGCAAAAAAATAACGTACCTTGCCGCGGTGTATGAGGACGAGAACGGCGCCTATACCACGGTGTTCCCGGACTTCCCGGAACTGGCGCCGGATTTCGGGGCCAATTTCGACGACGCGGTGGACCAGGCTTCCGCTTTCGTCTCCGACGCGGTGGAATACATGGTGGAACACGGCAAGTCGCTGCCCGCCCCCACCCGGGGCGAGGAATTCAAGGCAAAGCTGGATCCGGACGCGGGCGTGCCGTATTGCATGGTTCCGGTAACGGTTTACCCACCGGCCAAAACCGAGCGTATAAACGTGTTCGCCAAGGGCGACCAGCTGGCGGCGATCACCGATTTCGCCAAGCGCAAGCACCGCAGCCGGTCGGAACTCATGGTAACGGCCGCCCTGGAATATATCAAGGGCCAAGCCTGATACCGCCGCGACAAAAAAGCCCGGGAGCAAATCCCGGGCTTTTTTTTGCCAATGATGAAAAATTGCTTGACAACTCATTAATACCACTATATATTGTGTATCAGCAGGAAACAGGACACAATATAATGAAAATTCTTTGCCCGCACTGTCGATCCAAGGCGATCATCACCCACCGGAAGGAATTGTCCGACAAGATCACCGAATTTTACGCGGAATGCACCTCCGCCGAATGCGCCGCGCGCTTCGTGGCCAGGGTCTATTATTCACATGACATCACGCCGCCGGTGGGGGTGCTCACCAATTCGCTGTTTGAGCAGGCGGCGAACCTCCCCGAGCGCGAAAAAGCGGAGCTGTTACGAATAATAGCTCCGCGCATGCAACAAAAATTGTTTTAGGATAGCTTAGTTAGTCACAAGCCAAGCACTTCATTCTGACAAGTTTTCAATATCTTCGTCGGATAAGAATTCACCGCTATCGGCATAAGCCGCAGCCTGGAATCCATCATCATCGCAATACCAGTATACAGGCAGTCCGCCGTAAAGCTCTTCGGTAAGATATCCTTTTTCTTCGCTGCGTTTCACATCGTGAGCGGTACAATTGCTCCGGAATAACGCTCGGTTTAGGACCGCGATTTTAACTTCATTTGAAGTCAACTTTTCCTCCTTTTTTAGGATTTTGAAAATCCACGGAATTATTCCGTGGCCACATTTCCCATCATACCAAAACAACCGATAAAAGTCAAGAGGGCATTAATAAAAAAATGAAAAAAAAAGACTCCGGAGCGTTTCCGGAGGCTTGAGGATAGGATGGTCGGCCTTGGATCCTACGGTCGGCGGTTCAGGTGGTTATTCACTTTGAAGGTCTTGCGGTCGGCAAATTCGGCCTGCTTGTCCTTATTCCGGTTGCCAGTAGCGCAAAAATTTTCGGGCCGCCTGATCGCCCGCATCCAAGTGGTCAGACTGGCATACCCTATAAAACGTTATTTTTGGCGACTCCATGCCATGAGGCTTCTTTTATATTCCAGATCGTTTTCAACCAACAAGGCGTTACCGTCCGGTGTAATAGCCAGTTCTCCGACGATAAGGCCTGCGGCGGACATAGGTTCAAGCAACGGGATTAGCGCCTTTGCTATGTGCAGTGCATCAAGCTTTGTTTTGATGTTTAATTGCCCTTTCCGATCATGTTCAGCCAACCAAGCGTTACCGTCCGGTGTAATAGCCAGTTCTCCGACGATAAGGCTTGCGGCGGACATAGGTTCAAGCAACGGGATCAGCGCCTTTGCTATGTGCAGTGCCAGGATCTTATCGTTGTCCTCAAGTGCAGGTTGCATGATGTTATTTCGCATCGCCCAGAATCTAAACGCAATCGTCTTCGCCTTTAGCCGCGTGTTGGAGGCCACGGTCAAGCGACCGTTGCAATAATTTTCCCACGTTTCTGGAGAAATTCCCAGCATGTCCGTCCACTGCTTGACCGGCAGACTCGAAAATTCAAAATAATCGACGATGCCGATCGCGCTTTCGTCAATACCGCCAATGTGCGGAAGCCCAGCCCACTTCTTCGCCAGATTCTCGACCATCCTTTTTTTCTCGTCATCCATTGTGCAACTCCGATAAAAGTTTGCCTGCCCCCGGTGCTTCATCACCGGGGCAGGGTGCGCACCAAAGGGTACTGATGGGGCGCGCTAATAATATAGTTTACTCCCGGCCGCTGTCAATCTTCCGGCGGCGGCTTTTCGCGTCGGAACAGTGCAATGGCCGCCAGAACCACGTTCCAGCCCGGCTCGACCAGCTGCGCAAAATCCAGCCAGCCCGGATCGATCGGCAAGCCGTACCATGCTACCGCAAGGTTTATGATTGCCGCCATTAGTTTTTTGAGATTTTCTTGCATCCTATGCCTCCATTCTGTTTTTGGCTTTGATATACCGTAGCATTTTTGACTTTTAAATATTTCCGTGGCTCTGCCGACCTCGTTTTGGCGCAGTAAAAAGCCCCATCACGCATGCACCACGCGTCAATGTCCTAATATCCCAATCACGGTCAACCGCGCTAAAAAAAAACCTGATTTTCAAACTCGGATATAAGGTTGCCGAAACATCGGGTTCAGCCCTGCGGCGAATGTCAACATGAAAAACGGCAGCAAAACATGCCCGACGGGAGATATATATACCGAATGGCTCAATTTCCCCTTATAAAGCAAAAAGCCTCCGGAGTATTTCCGGAGGCTTGAAGATAGGTTGCCGCAGCGAAGATCAACGCCTTGGCGGCCGAGTTTGTTCTCATGCCTTCATAACGATATACGCCACCACCGCCAGCGCCGTCCATAAAAACAAGGTTGCAGAGGAGTTCCCTTCCGGGTTCAGTTTTGACACGATGGCGTTAACGGTCCGCACTGCTTCGATGAGTAACAACATTTTCATGATTACCACCTTGCTCCTTTTTTTTAATCAAGGTTTCTTTTATCACGGCACAGATACCGTGACTGTCAACGGAGCGGGCGCGTAAAATAAAAAAGGCATAAAAAAGCCCGCCTGCGGTTGAAGCAGGCGGGCGTCAGTAATACGCGGGTCGGCCGGGGATTCTATGGTCGGCGGTTCAGGTGGTTATCCACTTTGAAGGTCTTGCGGTCGGCAAATTCGGCCTGCTTACCCCGGTTCCAGTTGGCCACCGGCCGGAAATAGCCGCAGACCCGGCTGTAAATCTCGCATTTTTCGCCACATACTGCCATAGTTTCACCTCATTTTTTGCCGGATTTCCGGCGGTTTAATTTTAAAGCTTCCCGGCGGCGCCGCCTGGAGACTTGACGGCGCGGGACCGAAACATCAGAGAAGCAGCAGGGGTTTACTCCGTTTCCCTTGGTCGCCGGGTGGGGTTATCATATTTTATACTCTTGATATAAACTGTTCGCCGCTATCGGTGAGCGACAGCGACTTTTTTCTTTTGTCCGCATAATTGTCGGCCGCGGCGATGAAGCCGTAGCTGGCCTTGCCGTGCCTGCGTTTGCGGCCGGTGGCCAGAATGGCCACGCGCTCCTGGCAGGTGCGGTAATCGATCCTTACCAGCTCCGCCAGTTCCGCGATCGACAAGCCCGGGTGGCCGTTAAGCACCTTCAACAGCCGGATGTCCAGCAATGTAATCCTGGGAAATTCCCAGGCCAAAACGTCAAAATTGGCCATTGCTTTCCTCGGGGAAATCTTGTTTCATATCGAAGATCTCGCCGTCCATCAGATCATATCTATCTACGCTGGGGCGGTTGATGATGGAGGTGGATATATCCAGCCGACCGCGCTTCATTTCCGCAAACATATTGATCTGGGCAAGGATCTCGCCGTTCTTGCGCACAAAAAATGTCGTTTTCCGATGCTTTATAATCCTTGGTTTGCTGTTTTTCCCAAATATCTTTTCAACGATTCTTAGCGCGATCGCGTCCATTGCTTGCTTTTCAATCATTTTCTATCTCCTTTTTCGGTTTTTAGGCGTTTTTTTCGTTTTTGGGCATCAGCCATATTTTTTGAGGATACATAGGATACATTTACATTAAATCTTTATAATAAACATGATATGTAGCTTCCATGAGGATACATTTGTTAACATCGTTTTGGGGCTACTTTGATAACACGCTAATGATTATATATTTACTACAAAAAAAATGTATCCTCAATGTATCTTTTAAATGTATCCTATGTATCCTCAATGTATCCCCATTTGTTAATTCATAATATGTTTATTATTATGGCTTTATCTAAATGTATCTTTTGTTACCCATTTAAACATCACTCCCCGTCATTTGGAAAAATCGTAGCCAGGGGACGCAAAAATCGGATCGTTGGGATTCGTTTCGAACACCCAGCATTTCATCGATTTGTCGGTCAGCGCACTGCGTACCATCTTGAACCCCACCAGCCGCCGGGTGCGGCTGGACTTGAACAGTGTCGGCAGTTCGGCGGTGTCCGGCATCTGGAGCCGGTGATCGGCCGCCACCTCGGTCATATGCGGCAGATTGATGGCGATCAGATTTCGTTTTTTGGAATGGTTCAATATCTCCTTGTCTTCACCCATATTGTTGCGTTGCAAATGCAAATACGCGTAGAGTTCCCAGAAGCGTTCAAGCCGCGGATCGTCCGAAGACAGTATCTGCTGTCGGTCGCAAGCCCGTCTCCAGATATGGTCCACCGCCAGGTTAAGCTGGTCGCGCGTTATTCTGTTGCCGAACAGTACCGGCAACGTCAGCACCCAGGCCGCCACCTGCGCGTGGCAGTGGCGCAGGCGGTATTCGGGAACCTCGTGCAGCGAGTCGTTCCGCGCGTTGAAGTCGGCCAGCACCATCTTATAATTGGAATAGTAGCTCTCCAGCAGCCGCCGTTCATTGCGCAGCGCGGCGTGCAGGAAGCCGCCGAGTTCCTGGGGCGTCATCTGCTTCAGCCGGTCGGCTATCTCGCCGTTTGCCGGGGTGAAATGCTCCTTGGTCACATTGCAATGGACAATACGGGTAAGCACCGCCCGGGAGGCCTGCACCCGGGCGTTCTGGGTGATCAGGATGCCGCCGCGGAAGATCAGCTTGGCGGTCTCGTTGCCGACCGTCTTGGCTCCGGTGGTGCGCATCAGCGCCGAGGAATTGAACAGGTCTTTCAGCTCGTTAAAGTCGAAACTACGGGTATTGCGCCGGGTGGCGTCTTCCTCTCTGTCGCCCTCGAGCAGCACCACCGGCAGGTTGGAAACCTGCGTCATCTGCCGGGCGCGTCCGGCGGGGGTGGTCTTGTTCGGGTCGAACCCCTCGTAATTGTCGATGCCCAGCAAATGCCAGCAGAAGCGGATCTGGGTGGACTTGCCGCTGCCGGGTTCGCCGGTGTACTCGAGGAACGCCCAGGAATCCTGGCGGGCACGGATCTGCTCGGCGAACAGCGTACCGGTCCACCAACCTAAGAGCGCCAGGCCGTTATTGCCGAACGCCTCGATGTAGTCGCCGATCCAGTCGCCGGTGAACTCGTCCGGCGACTTTACGATGGTCAGCCCGGCCAGATTGCACTTTACCGAGTTCCGGCCGAAGGAAACGAAGCCGTGTTCGTTCATCTTCAGATATTGGCCGTTGCAGTAGGCGAAGTCCGGGAAAACGTAGATTTTGCTCTGACTTTCATAGCCCAGAAAAGGCACTGCGCGCACGAACTTCACCGGCTTGGAAAACCATGAACTATGAAGGGCGGCCAGGTCGTCGCCGTCCCCGTTGAACGGGACGAAGCCGGTGGCCCTTAAAAGTGCGTTGGAGAAGTTGTCCGGCGTCTTATAGATGGTGCCGTCGGCGCTCATCAGCATGGACGGGGTGCCGTTGGCGAAATCGATCGACAAGGTGTTCAGCCGCTCCTGGGTCAGAATATCCTGTTCGATGTACAGGAACTGCAGCTTGGCCGGGCAGATTTCATAGAGCTTGCAGCGTTGGGAAAAACGCTTGATGTAGTCGTCAAGCGACTTGTCGTCAACGTTCCAGCCACGTTCGGGATCCGGATAGGGGATCAAATCGTCCGATTTCGCCTTGTTGCGGGTACAGTTGTAATGATACATCGCTCGGCCGAGCTCGAACACGTGGTAGTCGCTGTCGGTTTTGGCCCAGTAGAAAAATGCCTTGGTCAGCGGCGACTTCGCCAGAAAGTAGAAGCCGCGCCAGAAGGCGTCCTGCAGGTAGCGTTCGGTCAGCTTGCCGTCCCGGAACGCGTCGTCCCAGTCCTCGCCGGATTCAGGAAACGCCACCCGGTACTTCTCGCCGATTTTTGCCAGCTCGGCGGCGTACTTGGCGGCCGCTTCGGTTCCGGCCTTGTCCGCGTCCTCGGCGATCACCCAGGTGACGCCGCGGCCCTTGTTTTCCTGTATTAGCTTGCGCGGGAAGTTGGAGCACGACAGCGGCGAAACCGCCTTAATCCCGATATGCAGAAAGGCCAGCGCCTTGAAGATGCCCTCCACGATCCACACGGTATCGCCGTCCTCCACGGTCAGACCGTCCGGCTGCCAGCAGAGATCCTTATAGTCGCCCACGATCTTGCTTTTTGCGCCGTTCCTGCGCACGTCGTCGGCATCGATCAGGCGGCACCAGTAACAATCCTTGGTGATCGGTACCTTGACCGCCGGGTAAAACTCCTTTTTCGCCGGGTGCTTAACGTAGCCGAGCGAGTACATGCCCTTGACCTTTTCGCGGTCAAATCCGCGTATTTCGGTCATATACGCATCGGCCGGGGCGTTCGGGTTCGCCTCGGTCGCCGGGTGGCGGTGCGATATGTTGGCGAATATTTCCGGGTACAGCTCCTTGGTGGACGCGCTCCAGCGGCAGTTGTTCAGCCGCCCGCAGGTGACGCGGAACGGCTGGTCCAAGTCCACAAAGCATTCGCGTTCGCCGCAGTTCGGGCATTTGCCCTGACGCAATTTGCGCCCGGCCTGCTTGAAGCCGAACTCCGAATCGTTCAATAACGCCTTCTGGATCTCGGCGATTATTTCCGGTGAGTAGCTCATGCTTCCGCCGCCTCCGGCTTTTCGGCGAGCAGCTGGGCCAGGCGCGCCCGGTACCCGTTCATTATGAATTCGTATTCCGCCAGGACTTTTTCAAGATACGTGATCTGAACTTTCCTACGGTTTTCTTCCGCCTCCTCTTGGGTAAAGAAAAGCGAAAAGTAGTCTTTCGGATAGCAGGTTTCCGCGTATAGGAAGCCGTCGCCAATAATTGTGATATAAATTGAAGATGAAGAACCCTGGCTGAGGCCCTGTATTTCTACTTTCTCAACTTTACCGGTCTCCTTATCAACTCGGAATAATTGATCTCCCAATCTTAGGGTTCCTGCATTGTGTATCATATTTCGTTCTCCTGTTGTTTGCGGATCTGGTGGGCGATCGCTTCCGGCTTGGCGCCGTCGGCGATCAGGGATAAGATGGTCTCGGCGCAAATCGAGCAGCAGGGGCATTTGCCGTGCAGCACCAGTTCGCGGCCGATGATGTTAAGTTGTTCGCGCGGATCTTCCAGGAACACCGGGTTTTCGGTCGGCACGGCCTTGGCCAGCTTCTTCTTGGCGCGCTTGGCCACGGCCAGGGATTTCCGGATCTTCCGCGCCAGGGCGATAAGTTCGGTATAGTTCATTGTGTCACCTCCGGCCGAAGATTCGGGCGAAGAAGCCCTTGGCTTGGCGGCGGCGGTAACGGTGGAGCGGGCGCTTTGCGGAAATACGCGCCCCGGGCAGGAATGATACACGAATGCACATCTTTGACCTCCTGTGTGTTAGGTCTTGTTTTTTTCTGCCCTCCTTTCCGGTTCTCACGCCGGAAATAGAAAAAGGGCCCGCGGGGGTGAGAAACATGCACACAGTCATGCCGGTCCGAAGACCGCCCCGCGAGCCCTAAAGCTGGGATCGCATTTGTTGTTCCGGGAGTTGCGCCGCCGATGACGGTGCGACTGCCGCTGTGTGATGGGGATTTCTCACGTCCCACGCCATTAAAATAAACGGCGTTGTCCGCACAGTCAAGCCCCGGAACGAAAAATTTATGCATTTTGCGCCCGTCTCCCCTCAAACAGGTCGGGCGTACAGTCGGCGCTCTTGCGCGGATGGGCGCGGAAATAGGCATGCACCGGCATGATGCGCGGCCAGCCGGACACATCGCTGATTGTTCCCTCCTCCGTCTTGGGCAAAAACCGCTTCCGGTAATCCTCAAGCCGCGCCTGCAGAACCTTCAGTTCCAGCGGCGTAGCCTCCGGGTTGATTGCGCCGCCGTGCATGAAGTAATCGTTCAGCACGTCGTAGCATTCGCGCTGATATTCTTCCAGCTTTTGAAGCCGCTCGCCGGAATAGCGGTTGATGTCGATTCGGAACAGCCAGCCATTTAAAAACTTCAAAGGCAGGCATACCATTTCCTGTACGCCACCTGCAGAAGGTATTACCAAATTGGTAATACCTTCCATCAGAATTTTATTTTTTTTGAGGCTTGTAAATTGCCGAGGCCACGCCAATCCGAGAGCATCGGATATCGGCTTTAGTGCAACATAAGGCGTGCCATTTTTTACCACGACGAGTATTTTGTCGCCCTGAAAATCAATTTGAATGGTCTGTTCCATGATTATGCCGCCTCCCTTATAATTTTGAAACAACCGGAGACCTGCGTGACAATGGTTGTCACGCAGGTCGGTAAATCTTGATTGCGTTCAAGTGCGGAAGGTATTGCCAATTTGGCAATACCTTTTTCTTCAATTACCATTTTTCGGCGCTTGCCGTCGCCGCTGTCAACCGTTGCTTTTAAGTCAACAGTTGATGACAAAACTTCATTGCTTCGTTTTTGGGCGCCGACCTGCGTGTTCTTATGGGACACGCAGGTTCCCAAAACTTCATCATTTCGCTTTTGAGCCCCTACCTGCGTTACCCACACGGTAATGCAGGTAGATAAAACAATATCTTTTTTAAGGCTTGTAAATTGTCGCGGCCATGCCAATCCGAGAGAGTCGGATATCGGCTTTAAGGCAATATACGGCAATCCGTTTTTTACCACGACGATGATTTTCTCGCCATGAAAATCAATTTGAATGGTGTGCTCCATTTTATTCGTCCTCCGTTAAAATTATAAAAGTCCTTTGAATTGCTTGATAACCTGCAGCCAGCCGCGGTACTGCGGCCAGTGCTTGGGAAGAATACGGCAGCCGTCGGCCGCGTCCTCCGGCGTCATGCCGGACAGAAGCGCCGAACAGGCCGCGAACCGGCCGCAGGCCTCGTGCGCCGCGTCGGAACTGTCCATCATCGCCGCCTCGGCCTCGTCCCGGACTTCAATGATCTTCGCCCTGATTCTCTGTTCCGCCGTCATGGTTAGCCGTCAATCCTTCGGTTCGAAATCAAGGCATTCGCCGGTGAATATATCGATTTCAACCATCGCCGGGCGTTCGCACATGCCGAGCACGTCCGGATTGCCAGGGAAGAAATCCGGATTGCCAGGGTAGAAAACCGGAATGTAGCACCAGCGGCATTCCCGCCGGGCGCATCTGATGTCATGTTTTTTCATAATCACTCCTCGAATTTGGCAAACATCTCTTGAGCCAGCTTCCGGGCGGCTACGCACGCCGGGTTCCGGGGATCATTGTTCCACCCCAGCCACTGGGCGGGCGGCTTGGTCATCGCCCTCTGCATGCGTCTGCGGCGATTATCCAACTGCCAGGAGGCGCTTGAGGTTAAAATTCGATCTTTCCCCTCCTGCTCGGCTTTGGCCACTTCCCGAAGCGCCATGCGGTCAAGTGTTGCAAGTGCGCTCATGGCTTCCAGCGCGAGAAGCAATTCTTCATATTCGGGCTTTTCACCCAAGTGCGCCATATCAAGGATTTCACCAAGGGTTCGTTCTGTTGCGCTCATTCCTCACCGTCCGCTTCTTTTATGGCCGCGATCCACTTTTTGACGGCGCATGTGTCCACGGTTGGGCCGCACAGGGGGTCCAGATAATCACGCCCGGCGCCGGGCCGGAAGTCGCAGCAATTAAAACAGCACCTCATAATTGCCTCTTTTAACCCCCCGTACAGTTTGGGCGCGGCACCGATAAGGTGACCGGTGGGGATGGTTGTATCCGCGAATCTCATTTCTATAAATGGTATTCGCTTCGGCCCGATGTGGACCTCCCGCGGGTTTTCGAAATAAAGCCATTCGGGTATTATTATCTGAAGCCTGCCGTCGGGCAGCATCTTCTTTTCCCACGGATTCGAGTTGAATTTAGTTCCCATCTGCGGCCTCCCGGTTCAGGCGGTCGCATTTCGCCTGCGCCTCGGCTTCGGTCTCAAAAAGTAGGGGGAGGCCGTCGCAATTCTCGAAAAAAACTACATCGGCACATTTAACGATAAGTTCCTGGGAAGATATATGCACCGCGTCTATGGACTGGGCTAGAACGCGGTGCCCTTGGATCTTTATGTGCCGCGTACTGTCGCATTCCGGGCACTTGATCTTATGTGTAGCACCGTCTTTGGTCGTGTAATCAACAGTTCCCGATCCGTCGCATTCCGGGCATGGAATCCATCCGTGAGCAATCACCCACACTTGTTTGCCGACTACGGTTCGGCGGACTTCCTCCAATAATTCGCTTTTAATCATTTTCCGGCCTCATTTACTTGGTCAGCTTGCGGCTGTAGGCGCCAGTCTCGCAGGCCAGCACGAATTCTTCGGTTTGCCGCTTTACGATCTCCCATCGGGCGCGGATCCCGGCGGCTTCGTCCTTGTCGATCACGCCGTCCTCGACCGCTTTCCCCATCTCGTCGATCGTCGACGCAAAGTCGCGCATGATCTGCGCGATCCGGCCCAGCGCCGGGCAGTCGGTGGCGCGGATCACCGGGTTGGCGATCAGCATGAAGCCGAACTCCTCGGCCAGCTTCTCCAGCACCACCACCTTGCCGGTTTCGCTGAAAACGAGATCCACAAAATTGTAGACGCGATCCAGGAAGTTCGGCGTGGTCCCCTTCGGAAAATACGGCAATTCCCCGGAGACCTGATTATTCAGCGACCCCAGGGTAATTCCCGCCGCCTCGGCGGCCTTGCCGCGGTCGCAGCCGACGAGCGCTTCCTTAAGTGTTTTCCGCGTGTTCATGATGATTTGCTCCCCTGATTTTCAGTTTGTTATTATTGTCTGGCAGTTGTATTATCGGTTGAATTTTTATTCGGGTTGTTTGGCACTCGGGACTGGGTGATATAGTCAAGGATGGTTTTATCGGCCTCCGCGAGCATGGCTTTCGGGTTCTCCTCCCCGTCTGGAACGGTGATCTTGATTTCCAGTTCAATCTCGAATCGGCCATTCTTGCCGTGGAGCGTTACCCTCTCATAGATTCTCGCGCTCATATCACGCCTCCTTCGCCGCCGACGGGCCACAGGTCGGGCTGTCTTGCACCGCCGAGTTCGGACGGCTTGCGCGGATGGGCGCGGAAGTAGGAGCGCACCAGCAGAACGCGGTCGCGTCCGCTTACCCGGCTCTCCGTGCCCTGGTCGGCCTGCGGCATGAACTGCTGGTAATACTCGATCCGGCTTTGCAGGCCGATCAGCTGCGATTCCGTCGCCTCCGGGTTGATCGCGCCGCCGTGCCGGAAATAGTCGTTCAGCACGTCGTAGCATTCGCGCTTATAGGCGATGATCTTTTCGCGGCGGTCGGCACGGCATTTTGCCGGGTTGATGGTGAACAGCCATCCATGAAAAAGATTCAAAGGCAGGAACACCATCCGGCGCTTTTGGGGGCCGACCTGCGTGTACTTCTGGTACACGCAGGTCCCCAGAACTTCGTCCTTTTTTATGACTCGCAACTGCCCGGACCAAACCAGCCCGAAAGCCTCCGCAACGGGGCGAACTGCAATGAACGGGGTGCCGTTTTCCACCAGCACCGTGATTTTGTCGTCGTGAAAATCAATCTGAATAGTCTGTTCCATGATGATTCCCCGCCAGTTGCGTCAGTTGGCCGACTTCGTCTGCTCTACTGATTGCATGGAATTGCATTGTTCCGCAAGTTCTACCAATGCGGACACCTGCCCGGAGATGGTACGATGGTTTTTTAGGGCGGACAGCTTGAGCGATTGATAGGCGTCGTCTGTGATGGCAACAGAATGGTAACCAGGTCGTTGTGGGTGTTTCATAAGTTCTCCCTTGGGTGGTTGTTTGTGATTCTAAAAATATTAATACCATGCAATTTAAAGGAATACAAGCAATGAAAACATTTTTTTTGCAAAAAAATAGAATAATTGTAATTTTGAGTTATTTTATGGAAGAAGGAGGGGGAATCATGATAGAACTCTCAAAGGAACATATTGCCGCAATTCGGGAAGCGGTAAAGAAGGTTGGCGGCAAGCAGGCAGACTTTGCCGCCATTGTCGGGTTGTCTCCTTCTTATATAAGCAGATATATAAGCGGAGAGACAAAAAGAATATCGCCTCAGACCTGGGAACGGTTGCTGCCCCAGATTGAAAAATATCTGGAGCCGCAACCGAAGGATTTGCTGGCAAAATCCCAAAATCAGCTGACCGCTCCGATGATTCGGATATTCGAGGACTTGAAGCCGGATCGTGCCAGAATCGTTTTTGAAGAAGCCGATCGGCTTTTGCGCGAACAGACCACCAGCTATTTCGTCCGCCTGACCGATCAGGAAATGGAGTCTTTGAACGAGCGAGGGGTTTTTGTCCATTTCACCGCGTTTGAGAACAATATTACATGCTCGCCCGGCGGCTTGTGCTGGCTGGTCAATATGACGTTGCTTGCAAAACGCCGCGGAGAATACCTGTCCCCGTTATTGTTGCGCGAATTGTTAAGGACACCGGTCTACTCGCGTGACGCGCGGGAGCTTTGCGTCCGCATGTTCAGCGTTGATGCCTATACACAGGGCGAAAGTTATTGGCAATGGACTTTTTACCTTATGGGAACGCCGCCGCCCTGGTATTGTGCCGAGCTTGAGGCCGGAAACGCGCCGGTGGTGAACGGCTTTTCTTTTCCACCGTCAGCAAATCTTCCGTTCCGGCTTCACGATGAAATAGAATGGTTCAATGTCGTTTTTTCCGAAGATGAGATCGCGGAGATGAAAAGCGGTAACCGTAAGGTTTACATGCTTTCGGATGAATAATTAATTCAAGGAGAGCAAACCATGACTGAAGAGCAGGGGAAGAAGATCGCGGGCGAAACCAAGAAGTGCGCAAAATGCCAGATGGACATTCCGGTTAAGGCGGAGAAATGCCCGTATTGCCAGTCCGAGCAGGTGAACATGAAAAATTGGGGCATCGGATGCGGAATCTTTATCGTTATCGTGATAATCGCCGTGATTATCGGGTCGTGCAGCGGAGGCGGAAAGCCATCCGGGCCGCTGCCGATGGTGGATATTTCCGCCAGCAAGGACGCGCAGTTCGAGCAGGCGGAAAAATTAAAGAATGATGCCTTTGCGATAGCCAAGCAGTTTTCCTTGAAGTTTCTAAAATCTCCAGACAGCGCAAAGTTCCAGCCGCAAACCGTGGGTAGTGTCATGTGGTGGGGCGACAATAAATTCGTGGTCACCGTGGCGGTGGACTCGCAGAACAGCTTCGGCGCCATGATTCGCAGCAACATCATGCTTGAAGTCGAATATGTGGGCGATGGCAACTGGAAGCTGCTCGATGCCGGAACTCCGGAAGAAATAATGACAAGAATAGCCCCCGCCATGGTAGAGGCGGCGAGGCCGGCGAGCGACAATTAACATGGCTCTGGTCAAAAAAGGCAAAATATACCATATCAAATACCGGGACTTGTCCGGCACCGTCCGGACAAAGTCCACCGGCGACACCGTCCGCGAGGAGGCGGAGAAGAAGGAACACGCCTGGATGGCGCAGATCCGCGCCGAACGGCAGCGCCGCAAGCACGGCGACTTTCTCAATACCGCCGCCGTCAAGGACCGCGCGATCGCAACGCTAGACAATCATAAGGGGAGGGCGCGGCTCAAACTTGCCGAAGCCCTCGACCGGTACCGGGCGCTTTATGGCGAGCCGGCTTTTGCCACGCGCTACTATTTTCCGCGTTTCTGCCGTGACATCGGCCTGAGGCATATGGACGAAGTGACCCCGGATATTGCCGCTAAGTGGCTATGGGACACCTTCCCCGATTCCGGAAAGAGTTTCAACGAGGCGAAGATCGGATGCAACGTGATGTTTTCGCGGCTGCTGGTTTATGCCGGCATAACCGCGTCACCGTTTGCCGCGGTGCCGCGCCGCAAGTATAAGGGGGATCATCAGCGGAGCTTGTCGCCGGATGACGTGCGGCGTTTGATCGCGGTGGCTGCCGAACCTTTGAAGTCCGCAATAATGATAGCTTGGCATACCGGGCTGCGCGGCACGTCATGCTTGGCCCTCCGGTGGGATGAGATCCACACGGACGCAGAGCATGGCGGCAAGTATATTCTGCATCTGCCTCCTAAGACCGCCCGCTTCAACCGCGCGGTCAAGATTCCCGTTCACCCCGAGCTTGACGCATACCTGGCAAAGTTACCGAAAAGCGCCGATGGCCGCGTCCTCGGGTTTGCCGGCAAACTTGGCGACCGCGATTTTATGCGGGCTTGCGAACAGTGTGGCATCGCCTCTAATGAGTCCGGCGTTATTCGGTTCGGATCCATCCGAAAGAAATTTATCCAACGTTGCGACGCTGCCGGTATTCGCAGATCCGCCACCCGCGGCATGGCCGGCCAGACCAGCGATAACATAACCGATATATATTCCGAAGATTACGAAGGCGCTGTCGCACTCCGGGAAACTCCCGGGCTGTTTGACCAGTGATTCACCCGCGAAATGTGGTTCAAAAGTTGTTATTTTTAGCTTTTTTGACCTAGATTTTTTGTTTTGGGACCAAAAAGTCGGGGGTTCGAATCCCTCTACCCCGACCATTTTTTATTTATTGCAAGCTCATAAATTATTCGCCATTGGCGTAGCTTGCCGAAATCTTGTATGTCAAATTGTATTGCAGATATTGACCGCATTTCTGCGGCCTTTTTTTTGCTTTTTTCCGGCCGGATTTTTCACGGAAATAATTTCAGTAACAAAATGGTATTTTATCATTAACGCAGCTGGAATTGGTATATGAAGCGTTTATCAAAGTGCCTATCACGCGCGCGTGGGTTGGACTGCCAATGCTGGGCCGTTCGCGATATCTGTGTCGTGCCTATCTCGCGCGCGTGAGCTGGACGGTTCGATTACTGTTTGCCACTAAATCGCCAGTGTGTGATTGACGAAAAAGCATTTTTGCACCTGGAGTTGTAAAATCATGGTGTATATAATCTTGTAAGTGTGACGCGGGTCTCGCCACCTCTCGGAAAAATTATGAGGCCGATGATGGTGTTGCTTCAACGAGGTAAAATGGGAGCGGTTTGTGGTATGAAGCAGTTGGTGGTTGTTTTAGCAAAAAAAGCTTCTTCCTCTGTTGTTGATAATTTTAACTATAAATTTTTCAAACCACACTTGTATTTTTTCGTTTTGGAAACTATCATATATTGTTTAGAGGGAATGACGCATTCCTTGAGACGTTCAATGCCGATCAATAGCAAAATCTAAACAGGCTCGATACCCGAAACCTAAGCAGGGGAAACTTGATTATCATGGAAAAAGAAAAGTTGCTGGACTATGTTGCGCCATGTTCTCTTCTGTGCTACGCATGTCCGTCGCTCAAGACCGGCACCGTTGCGGAATGTGCGAGAAAACTGCATAATTACTGGGAGGGTTTCTGCGAGTTCAGGAGCAAACATCTGCCGGAGGAAAGCCGCGACAAGTGGCATGCGGAATTCAATGCGTTTGATAATACTCTTCAGTTCCTCGGCGGGGCATCATGTCCCGGCTGCCGGAACAATCCCCCCTCCAGCAAGGCAGGGTGGGGGTGCCTTGACGGCTGCGTAATACCGGCTTGCGCGAAGGCGCACGGGGTGGATTTCTGCGCGGAGTGCAATGACTTTCCCTGCCGGGAAGCAAAAGATTTCTTCGCCACTCTGGGGGACGACAGTATAACGGCCAGCTGGGAGAGCGAAACCAGACGGCTCAGAGAGATTGGACTTGAAGCATATTTTGAGGAAAAAAAAGACGTATCGCATTACATACGCTATAAAAAGTAGGTTAGGAATTGCCCGACATCAACTCAATTGAAAAGACCAGCGTCGAGGTTGTCTCTATTTTTCCGATGGCGTCGCGGATACTTGACAACGATATTGACATTAAGATTCCGATCGGAAGACATGACAACTTTAGCTATGGCGGCAACCTGTATTTCAAAACCACGGAGGAGGCGTTGGCAAGCGAGGCGGTATTTTTTACGCCATATATGGGAGGGTGGCGGCTCCGGCGCAAATCGGCGATTCCTGCCGGCTGTGATTATTATGTGGTCCGCTCCGACCCCGACGGACGGGGCGACAGCCAAACCGTCTAATCCTTTTTTGACGGTCTATGCCAGGTGCACGGTCGGGAGGTGAATATAAAAAGATAGGATATTGATATGGATAGTTTGGTCGATCTCTGGTGGAATACGGCAATGTGGTGCATTTTTCTTCCTATTCCGATGTATGCGATTGCTTTGTTCATCGCGCCGAAATGGGCGGATATTCCGGCGTTCATCCTGCCTTTTGCGGTGGCCGGACTGATATATTACTTCGGGGAGCGCGAGGCAATTTCTTGGATGGCGATTCTAACGCCGGTGTTCTGCCTGTTGCCGCTGGTAAATCTCAGTTGCGGATGGAAACGGCAATCCGGTTGGCGGCGGCTAAAAAACATTGCCATGGTCGTGCTCCCGCTGGTCTTCCTGTTCGGAGTGCTAAGTATCAATTACTTGGGAGTGCCATAGTCTGCCATTACATTTTATGAGTTGTAGCAAACCGTTGAGCGGCAAACCTTGCCGTTGGAGTCGAAAAGGAAGTTCTTGATGGCGATCCGGTTGCCGACCGTTTCGTAGCAGACGGCCACCATGTCGATGCCGGATGTTACATGCAGCAGTTTCAGACGAAGGTCGGGCACCAGTTTCAAGGCCCGGCTCCAGTACGGACGGATCGCCGCTTTGCCGGTCAGCACGCCAGACGGTTCTCCGGCGATTTTCTTTATCAGCGGCGTCGCCAGCACGAAGTCGTCGCGGTAATGGGAAAGTACTCTATCCAGGTCGTGCGCGTTCCAGGCGGCGACCCACTCATCCGCAAAGTTGCGGGCGAATTGCATGTCCATATTGATTCTACTCCTTCTGAATATTTCGGCCTCTTTCCAATTAATATGCACCGGCCGGGATAAAATGCAAGCACCCGATGGACGCCGGGAGCGCGGAGCCGGCAACATAAGACACAGGTAATTTCTTTTTAAATAAACCGAGTCGGACATTGAAAACATCGGAAATGCAGCCTATATTCAGAAATGCAAGGGGGAGCGACGGCAGCCGAAGGGGCTTCCGTTGGCCGTGTTGTCAATGAATGGCAAAAATGGAGGGGGTGAATCATGTTGAAGGGTGCAGCAATTCGTAAATTGTCGTGGCTTTTTTTGGGGGCGGCGCTTTCGTGCTATGCCGCGGATGCGGTAAATCCCGACGATTATCCGGCCGCCGACCACAAGGAGTGGGGACAGCTTCGCTGGGTGCTTAAGATCGCCGGTCAGCCGCTGGACGATTTCACCAATTACGAGTGTGCCGACGAAATCGGCGACAGCGCCCGGCGGTTTGAAATCGCCTTTTCCGGTTATTTTCTCGGAGCGGAACAGTTCCACAAGTTTCCAGCGTGGGACGGCCCGATTCAAAACGGGTACGACCGTCTTATCCGTAAAATGTTTGAAAAACCCGTCTGGCAGTACTGGAGCAAGGACAGCGCCGGGCGCCCGCTCTATGAGCCGGGATTCGATTCGCCCGAAGCTCCCACCGCCGACCCGATAGCCTACCGCAACATCATGTACTCCGGCCATATCGGGATGATGATCGGGCAGTACGAGATGCTTTATAATGACATGAAATGGGACGAACCCGGCTCCATCGTGCTCAGCTGGGACGACCACACCAAGTTTTCCTACGACAACCAAAGCGTTCAGAACGCCATGTTCCTCCAGATGATAACCAATCCGGTTCCGGGCATCGAGTGCGAACCGAACGCGATATTTCCGGCCTGCAACCAGCACCCGATACTCGGCTGGAAGCATTATGATTATCTGCATGGCACCCGCTATTACGATGCGGCCGCGCCGTTGTTCAAGAAATGGTTCGAGGAGGTTCTGTTGAACCAGAAGACTCATGAGATCGCGTTCGCTTATCTCATCAAGCAGGGCTATGTGCTGGCCCAATGGCATCCTGAACTTGGCAACGTGTTGGACGCCAAGCTGATTCCGGCGGTCAAAGAAGGTAAAATATCGCTGAATTCTCCGTGCAACGACGGCTGGGTGGGAGCGTTCATGCACGCCTGGGCTCCCGAGGTCATCGAAAAACAGTATCCGTATATTCGCAAATATTTTGTGGTGGTCAACCCGGACGGCTCGGAAGCGGTGCGCGAGGACAAGATGTTCCTGCCGGACTTCCTCGGCTTCTACACGCTGCTGGCGGCGGAAATGGGTGATGAGGAGACCAAGATCAAACTGCTGGAACGGGCGGACAAACTCTACGATCCGGTGTGGGAGGACGGCACCTATCACTACAAGTATTTCGATACCGATTATGCTTTCGGCGCCAAGCCGGACGATGACAAAAAGGCGGAAAAGCCGGAAAAATGCTGCTGCGCGGAGAAGGAGAAAGAAACCGAAAAGACCCATGTCGCGGTTCCGATGGGGTCTTTGGGGCTGGGCAAATGTTGCAAGGAGAAGTTCCAGAGCGACAATGTTCAGGACCGGCTGTTCGGCATGGCGCGGGCGCTTCCTCCGAGCGGACTGTTGAAGATGTACAGTGAACCGTTTGACAGGCAGCACTTCAGCGAACCGAAGATTACCGATGTGGACATAACGGCCGTCATCCTCAAGCGCGCGATCTACGACCGCGCCAAGGCAGCTCTGGTTGTCTCCACCATCGGCGGCGGCAGCGACGGCGAAACCGGCTTCAAGGTGGTTAACCTTTCGCCCGACAGGAAATATGTGCTTACGGACAACGGCAGGCGGATGGCGGAAATCGGCGGAGTCAGGGAATATCAGGTGAAATTCAACGGCAAAGATTCCCATGACTTCATCCTGGTGGAGGCCGTCGCAAAGTGATGGCGCCTGAACTAAGGTCGGAGCGAGCGGCGGCAGCCCCCGGAAAACGGTTCGGAAAACCGGCTCAGCGCTTCACGTTTGCGCGGTTTTGCTGTTGGTGACCAACATATTTATGTCGATGCCCAGCTTGTGCCGCGAGGGCGTTATTCTGGCCGAGTACCGATTCGTTTTTCTTCTTATGTTGGTGGGGAGGTTCTGGTATTTGGCCGCGAAGCGCCGGGCAACGGTGCGCGATATGCTGATTTATGAAGGCATTTTCATCGTGTTCTTTGTGCTGGGAGAACTGATGTAATTATTCGACTGCGCTTAGCGGGCAACCGACAAGCGCGTCGATGATTTCGTCCGTGGTACTGATGGTCACGCCCATGTTTTCCATGTCCGCCAGATTGGCGGCATGGACTTCCGGGGTTTTTGCCGTGATCGCGTCGGACGCCAGCACTACCTGATAATCATACGCGATGGCGTCGGTCACGGTGGCCCGGATGCAGTTCGGCGTCTGGACTCCGCAGATCAGCAGCCGCTCGATGCCAAGCCGGGTCAGGATAAGCTGCAGATCGGTTTGAAAAAAGCCGCTGAAGCGGGTACCGCGAACTTGGATGTCTTCCGGGCGCGGGCTCAGTTCGTCGATGATTTCGGCTCCCGCGGAACCTTCCACCAGGAACGGATTGCGCGCAAACAGCTCACGGCGGAAAGTCTCCACATCCACTCCGTTCGCGCGGTGGACGCGGCTTTTGTAGATGATATGGACGCCATGTTTCCGGCAGGCGGCGATAAGCCGCGCGACCGCCGGGATGACCTCGCGGGCCGGCGGCAGCATGTTCATGCCGTCTTTCTGCATATCGATAACGATCAGTGCCGATTTCGGAATTGTCATGATATTCTCCGTTGATTGTATTCTGTCCTATAAAATATATCCAATATCGGTCTCATTCAAGTGCTCCGCGCTGTTGCAAAGACGAGGCGGCAATGCTATTTTATCGAAAACAAATATATCGGCATATATTGAATCGATATTGAAATTTTAAAGACGTATAGAGGAGGGAACTGGAATATGGGATTCGGGAAAGTATTGTTCGGTTTGGGGCTGAGTGTTTTTTGCGCCGCCGGCGTACGGGCGGAGCAGCCGGTGGCCGCGACATTGAGATTTTCGCCGCAGGGAAAGTTCAAGATCGTGCAGTTTGCCGATACGCATTTTAATGACAGGGAATCGGAGGACAACGCCGACAACAGCGAGCAGGCGGTAATCGAACGCGCGAACAGAAAAAAAGAGGCGATACTGCGCGATATGGCGGCGATATTGGACTCGGAAAAGCCCAACCTTGTATTTTTCTCCGGCGATAATGTGCTTACTCCCCGCGATCCGGCGGGCATGTGGCGGCAGCTGGTGAAACCGTTGAACGACCGCAATATTCCCTGGGTGGCGGTGATGGGCAACCACGACTGCGAGTGTTCACTGAAGCCGAACCGCGAAACAGTCGCGGCTCTGGAGCAGTTGCCGGGTTCGCTGACGGCCTGCGGCCCGGATGAGCTTGGTGGCGGAGGCAATTATGTCCTGACGATCAAGGCGGCCACCTCGGATCAACCGCGGTTCGCGTTGTTCTGCATGGATTCCGGCGCCTATGCCGACAAGCGCTTGAGCGACGGTTACGCATGGTTCTCGCCCGCTGCGATCGCCTGGTTCCGCCAGCAGGCACAGGCTCTGGCTACCGGCAATGGAGGCAAGCCCCTGCCGGCGCTGGCTTTTTTCCATATTCCGCTGCCGGAATACGAGGCCGTGCAGAAAGCGGAAAAAGTTATCGGCGCAAAAAGTGAAGACGTCTGCAGCCCCAAGATCAACTCGGGGATGTTCTGCGCCATGCTGGAAAGCCGGAGCATTCTGGGATGTTTTGTCGGCCACGACCACAATAACGATTATTTATTTTCGTTCAAGGGAATCTGCCTCGGATACGGGCGTAAGACCGGCGAGTTCTGCTATCACGGGCTGCCCAGCGGTGCACGGGTGATTGAACTGGAGGAAAACAGCCGTTCTTTCTCCACCTGGATTCGCACCGCCGACTTGAAGCAGGAATGCTTTGCCCGCGTGCCGGAGTCTTTCGCCAAGCCGACGGCGGAGAAGTAATCCGGTTGCCGCCGCACGGAGGGGGCGGCATTGAATTCTTACCGCGGCATTCTGTTGCCGGGAACGCGTCATGACGAAGGCGACCTTGCCGGAAACGGCATGAAAAAGGAGAAGAAAATATGCGTGATGTTGAAAGCACAATCGGCGGGCTGATCGACAAGCAGAGGATCGCTTATCTGTCCTCGGTCGATGCGGCGGGGTACCCGAACACCAAAGCCATGCTGGCGCCGCGCGAGCGGGAAGGAATAAAGGTATTGTACTTTACCACCAATACCTCGTCGCGCCGGGTGGCGCAGTTCCGTGAGAATTCCAAGGCGTGCGCCTATTTTGCCGATACCCGCTTTTTTCGCGGCGTGATGCTGCTTGGCGAGGTGGAGGTACTTACCGACGCCGACAGCAAGGCACGCATCTGGCGCGACGGCGACGAAATGTATTACGCACAGGGCGTGACCGATCCGGACTATTGCGTGCTGCGGTTCACCGCCTTTTCCGGGCGCTACTATTCCCATTTCCATTCCGAGGATTTTTCACTATAAATGCGATATGGTCAGCAGGTTGATTAAATGAACAATATGTCGATAACCAAGGTTGCAAAATGCGACCTGCCGGAGATACTGGCGTTGCAGAAGAGGGCGTTCATGGAGGTTGCCCGGGCGATAGGCAAATTCGAGCTTCCGGCGTTGCGCCAGACCGAACCGGAGATCGCCGGGGAATACGATGCGGGTGTGATATTGAAATGTACGGCGGAGGACGGGCGGATCGTCGGGTCGGTGAGGGGGCGGCTGGACGCGGAAAATATCTGCCGCGTCGGCAAGCTGATCGTCGATCCGGAATGCCAGGGGCATGGCATCGGCGGAGCGCTGATGGTTGAGATCGAGAAATATTTCCCCGCCTGTGCCGGGTTCGCGTTGTTCACCAGCGAAGAGACGCCGCACACTTTCCGCCTCTACACGAAGCTGGGTTACAAGGTGGTGGGTAAAAAAGAGATGGGCGGCACCGTTATGCTGCTGATGGAAAAATAGGATTGCCGCCGTCTGGCGCACCGGCTTGCATCCGCAGCGGTGCGGTGCTATATTAAGGACAATCAAATCAGGAGGATACGCCGTTGCGTAAATAAACATACATTCGAAGGCCGAATTATTTCCGGAGTATCAGGTTGGCCGGACGGGACGTCTTGGCTTGAATGTTTGTTTATATGGTGGCGTATGTCTGTTTTTCTCTCTGCTTCCGATCTTTTTTTTGAGTATGAATCCTCGTCCGAACCGCTGTTCGCCGAATTGTCGGTTCAGTTTTCTCCCGGTTGGACCGGTGTGGTCGGTGCCAACGGCACCGGGAAAAGCACGCTTTTGAAACTTTTATGCGGTGTGCTGGAACCCGACGCCGGAACGGTGCGCCGTTCCGGCATGGCGGTCTACTGTGAGCAGGATGCGGCTTTGCCGCCATCTGAATTGCCGGGTTTGTTCGGTGCTTACGATTCCTACAGCCGCCGGCTGGTTGAAGGCCTGCGACTGGAACCGGATATGGTGAAGCGTTGGGGGACGTTGTCCTGGGGCGAGCGCAAAAAGATGCAGATCGCTTGCGCATTGTTCCGCCATCCGGAAATCCTGTGCGTGGACGAACCGGCCAACCATCTTGACATCGAGGCAAAAGCGCTGCTTGCCGGTGAACTGGGCAATTTCAAGGGCATCGGGGTGTTGGTGAGCCACGATCGCGAGCTGCTGGACTTTCTGTGTGCACAAAATCTTTTCCTTGAATCCGGCCGTGCGATCATGCGCTCCGGCGGTATCGGCGAGGGCATGGGACAGGCGAGGAGCGAGCTTGTGTCATTGCTGGGACGCCGGCGTCAGTTGAAGAATGAGCTGAAACGCGGCAAACGGGAGCTTCAGCGTCGTCGGGAAAAAGAACAGCGGGCCCGCAGCTGTGACAACAAAAAGAAACTCGACTGTCATGACCATGATGGCAAATCGAAAATCGATGCCGCAAGGGTTTCCGGACGCGACCGCAGGCAGGGCGATCTTGCCGGGCTTCAGGAAAAGGTTGTGGCCCGGGCCGGAGAAATGCTTGCCGGGCTGGGCGAGGTAAAGATACCCCGGTATTCACTGAAGATTCCGTACGGATGCTATTCGTCGAAAAATACGCTGCTTGAGTTGGCGGAGCGGTCGATTGGCCTTGGGGCGGATCGTCGGCTGCTGATTCCGGAACTCCGGCTGGAACAACGGGACCGCGTTGCGCTGACCGGAGTAAACGGCAGCGGAAAATCAACACTGTTGGCTGTGATCGCGGGCGAACTGAAACTCGGGAGGGACGAATATCTGTTCATGCCGCAAGAATTTTCACCGGAGATGCAGGCCGAAATACATGAAGAGATGCGCGGCCTTTCTCGCGGCGAGTTCAGCTTGGTTATGAATGTGGTTGCATCGCTGGGATCGCGGCCGGAGCGGGTGCTTGACTCTAACAAATGCAGTCCCGGCGAATGGCGCAAGCTGTTTTTCGGCCTTGGGGCGTTGCGCCGCATAAGCCTGATTGTAATGGACGAGCCGACCAACCATCTCGATCTGCCTTCGGTGGAATGCCTGGAGACGGCGTTGAGGGCGTGCTGTTCGGCACTGTTACTGGTAAGTCACGATTTGGCGTTTCTGAGGAACACCTGCGATATTCACTGGCATATCGGCGAGAATGCGGACGGAGTGAACACGTTGCTGAAAGGGGGAACGCTGCAGGAGGCGGCTATTTCATGAAATCGAAAATATAGCGTTCGCGGTCGCGTGTCTTGTCGCCGTACTCGATGGCGGCGGCGGGGCAGTTCTGGATGCAGGCCATGCAGTGCATGCAGTCGCCGTGCCACAGCGGGCGGCCGTTTTCGATCGTGATATTGCCCAGCGGGCACAGGTCGGCGCAGAGCCCGCAGCCTGTGCAGCGGTCGGTCGCGTGAAAAGCCTTGTCGGAGGCCGACTTGTTGAACAGCGGAGCCGCGACGGCGGTCAGCAGGAACGCCGCAAAACCGTTGCGCGCTTTCAGCTCCGGCTTTTTTGTCTTAACGCTTTCGCAGATTGCCGGAAGCCGCCGTTGCGCCTCGGCGATTTTCTCCGCGATTTTGCCGTCGGGTTCGCGGCCGGACATCACGATGTAGTTGCTCGGCATCTTGAGCGCATAACAGCTGTTCAGCTTTATGAATTTTTCGAGATAGCGGAAGGTGCCGCCGGCGGCGCCGCCCATGGTGCATACCGAGTAGACGAAAGCATCGTCCGCCACCTGCAGTTTCCGCACGAAGTCGATCACGAAGCGCGGCGGCGCAAACGCGAACACCGGGAACACCAGGCCCAGCGTCTCCCCGGACTTTACCGGCGGCGGCAGCTGTTTGCTTTTCATGACCCCGGTTATCGAAACGGCCCGGTCGCCGGTGCCCTTCGCCAGTTCATCCGCAACCCACTTCGAATTTCCGGTTGCCGAAAAATAGTAGATCATACGCCTTTTCTCCCTGAAAGCATGATACTTCGGTAAATAACATATAATGCGCGATTCGCTTTTTCAACCCTGTGCGCCACAAAACATCGGGAAAATATCGGCGCTTGCGTATTGGCGTCTGCGCCTTGTGTCCGCCGCCCATGCGGAGTATATTATATATCCGGCGATCTTGAGACAATCTTTTACGGCCTTCCGGAGGCCGGGAAATAATCAGGCATAGATGACAGGTGCGGACAATTTGATTTCCCTTATGCGGAGACCCGGCACGGCGCTGGTCCCTCTGCCCGGCGGCGCGGACATTTTTTCCGCCGGGCTGTTCCTCGACCCCGAAACCGTCATATCGGCCGGCTCGACGAGGGAGGTGGCCGCGGCCTTCGCGGCGCTGGAAGAACTGTTGGCCGGCGGGTATTGCGCGGCCGGATTCGTCACATACGAGGCGGCTCCGGCGTTCGATGCCGGGATGGTGACGGCACCGGACGACGGCAGCTTTCCGCTGCTCGAGTTCGCCTGCTACCGCAATCCGCCGAGGGTGGTGCGTCTGCCGTATCTCAACGACTATGCGCTGGAAAGTCCGCCGATGCCCGAGCTGGACGGGGAGGCGTATGCCGTGAAGTGCCACCGTGTGCTGGAAAACATCGTTGCGGGCAACATCTATCAGGCGAATCTTACGTTTCGGGCCGGAACCGGGCCGGAACCGGAGCCGGAACGGTTGTTTCTCAACCTTTTCACCCGGCATCCGGTGCCGTGTGCGGCTTACCTGAACTTGTCCGGCGACCGCAAGGTGCTCTCGCTCTCGCCCGAACTGTATCTGGAATGCGCCGACGGCGTCCGCCTCACAAGTTCGCCGATGAAGGGCACCGCAAAGCGCCTGCCGCGCGCGGAGGCCGATCGCGCCGCCGCCCTTGCTCTCGCCGCCGATCCCAAGAACCGTGCCGAAAACCTGATGATTACCGATATGGTGCGCAACGACCTCGGCCGGATTGCCCGTTGCGGCACCGTGAAAGTCGATCCGCTGTTCCACGTCGACACCTACAACACGGTTCATCAGATGATCAGTACCGTCCATGCCGAACTGCCGGAGCAATTGCCTCTGTTCGATATTTTCAGGGCTTCTTTTCCGCCCGCTTCGATCACCGGCGCGCCCAAGGTGGCCGCGATGAAACTGCTTGCTCAGCTTGAGGAAAGTCCGCGCCGGATCTATACCGGAGCGGTCGGCTGTGTGCTTCCGGGCCGCCGATTCCGCTTCAATGTAGCCATACGCACATTGATCTGTCTGCGCGACCGCATGGAAACAGGCGTCGGAGGCGGCGTGGTCTGCGACTCCACCCCGGATTCGGAGTGGAACGAGGCGTTGCTGAAGTCCCGCTACGCCACCTGCCGGATGCCTGATTTCGAGGTGTTCGAAACTCTGGGCTGGAATGCCCGGGATGGATTTTGCAGGCTGGAAAAGCATGTCCGCCGGGCGGTGGCCAGCCAGCGGTATTTCTGCCGCGGGTATGTGACGGGGAACATTGAACGGGCACTTGCGGCAAAGGAGCCGGAACTCGCCGGGAATCCGGTCTACCATGACGGCGCCTGCGTGAAATTCCGCCTCGGATACGGCGGCGAAGCGACGGTCGAAATATCCCCGCCGCGCAAGCCGGACTGGCACGGCCTGCCGCTGCGGTTGCTGCTCTCCCGGGATCGCACTTCGTCGCAGGATGTTTATTTGTATCACAAGACCACCAACCGGGAGTTTTACGACTCACGCCTTACCGCCGCCAAGGCGAATGGATTTCACGAGGTAATATTTATGAACGAAAACGGTGAACTCACCGAAGGCGCGGTTTCCAGTCTGTTCATCCGCAAGGGCGACCGCTGGCTGACCCCGGCGCCGGATTGCGGGCTGCTGCCGGGAGTCTGGCGCGCGGAGCGGCTGGCGGCGCTGAACGCGGTCGAATGCGTACTCGGGATCGAAGACCTCCGAACCGCCGACGAGGTGATCGTCGGCAATTCCCTGCGCGGCACCGGGTGGGCGACGGTTATAGTCGACGAGAACGGCGGAGATTTTATTCGAAGTTTCGAGCTGCCGCAACCTTGAGTTTTCAGCGGCCTGCCGTCACCTTGTCATTTTTCCGTGGTTGAGGCTGGCTGGAAATATACGTCGCTTTGCTGGCCGATAAAAACCGGGCCGTCGGAGCCCGTGATTTCGTATATGATATTGATTACCCTGGTGTCCTGTTTTTCAGTCACTCTTCCGGAGAACGAGGTTTTGGGAATGACGATGGGCTCGGTGCGGACATAGCGCAACTCGAGCTTGGTGTTGCGGCGGTCGCGGATTGTTGCCGTGACTTCCGCATTGGCGTTGACGGCGGCCGCCAGCTCCTCGTCCACCTGCACCCGCAGCTGCAGCGGCGCTTCCGGCGCCAGCACAATGTGCGGACGGCTGTTGACGGCAAGGTTTATATATTCGCCTTTGCGAATGTTGACTTGCAGTACCTTGCAATCTTCCGGCGCGGTTATCCGGCTGCGGTCATAGTCTATTTTTGCCCGCTCCCAGCGGGCGGTGGCCAGTTCCAGTTCGCGCCGTGCCACCATTATGTCTTCGTTTCGCGGCCAGTTGCGCAGACGCCGGACGGCCGCTTCGGCATTTTCGAAAGCGGCTTTCGCCGCCAGGAAGGCAAAGCGTTTGCGCTGATGATCGCTGAAGCTGATGGCGTTGGCCTGCAGCAGTTTCTGGGCGCGCGCCCATTCGTCCCGGGTTTCCATAAGTCCTGCTTCGGCGCTTGCCGCGCGGCATTCAGCCGCTTTTATTTCGTCGGGATGGGTGCCTGCCCGCAGTTGCTTGAGCTGGGCGGACTTCAGTTTCATCTCCTTCTCCATTATCGTCATTTCGGCACGGAGTTCAGCTCCGTCGACGGTGAACAGCGGGTCGCCGTGGCGAACCGTGTCTCCGGCCCGGACCGATACTTTTTCAATAGTACCGGACAGCGGAGAGCTTATCGTTACATTGCCTCCGGCCGACTCTATCAGACCGAGGCCGTATATTTTGTCGACCGTCATGACTGATTGGGCGGAGGGGGCGGAGACGCCCGGATTGGAGCGGTCGGGCGTTAAGCGGATCGCGGTTGCCAGGCCGAAACCCAGCGCCAACGCCGCCAGCGGCGGTATTACATACTTTACAAACACCTTTTGGGTCCTCTCGCCGGGTAAACCCGGCATTTACGGTTGCGGTTCACATGCTTCGATCTTTTCGACCATTCCATCCTCCATGTGGACGATTCGGTCGGCATAACTGTAAATCCGGGGGTCGTGGGTGACGATCACCGTGGCGCGGGACGGCGACACCGCCAGCTCACGCAGAAGCGTCATAACCTCCCGGCCACTGCGGCTGTCCAGCGAAGCGGTTGGCTCGTCGCACAGCATTATGTCGGGACTATTCACCAGCGCTCTGGCTATCGCCACACGCTGCTGCTGGCCGCCGGAGAGCTGTCGCGGCAGCTTGTGCACGTGCCCGTCGAGGCCGAGACGGTCCAGCAGATCCATTGCCCGGCCGGTCGCCTCCGGCCATTTTTTTCCGGCGGCCACCAGTGGCAGACAGACATTCTCCAGTGCGTTCAGCCCCATTATCAGATTGAACTGCTGAAATACGAACCCCACATGGTTGAGCCGGTATTTCAACAGTTCGCGCTGAGGCATGGAGGTAAGCTCGCGGCCGAATATATTCACGGTTCCGGATGTTGTTGAAAGCAGCCCGGCGATTATGGAGAGCAAGGTGGTCTTGCCGCAGCCGCTTGGCCCGGCAAGCAGGGTAAGCTTTCCAGGCGGGGCATGGAAATTCAACGCCTTCAGAACTCGGACGGGGCCGGACGGCGATACGAAAGTCTTCACGATCTCAAGGCAATTTATTCCGTTTCCGGGCATGATCTCAACTCCTGAATACCTCGGCTGGATCCACGGTCAGCACTTTTCTGACGCAGAACAGACACGCCACAAGGGTTATGACGACGATGAACGCGCCGGTTCCAGCCAGAATCCAGCACGACATGAACATGCCGCGCATACCGCCGTTCCCTGGATTCACAACCGCGAAGAACACGTTGGCGCACCCGATGCCCAGCGAATAGCCTATGACTGCCACATATATCGCCTGAAATACGATCATCGCCAGTATTCGTGGATTGCCTACTCCGATGGCTTTCATCGCGGCGAACTGTTTTATGTTTTCCACCGAGAACAGATAGAATGTCTGCCCGACGATGGCCACGCCGATTATGATTCCAAGTATGATGGTGACGCCGAAATTTTCCGCGACGCCGGTGTTGTCCACCACCCATTCGATGGTTCTGCGGGCAAAATCTTCGGCCGTAAGCGCCTGGAGACCGGTTTTTTCACGGATTGCCGCCGCCGTGCTTTCCGCGCTGTATCCGGTCACCGGCTTGACCAGTATTGCGCCCATCGGCATGGTTTCGCTGTTCATTATGTCTCCGGCGGTCTTCATGGACACAAACATTATCGGCAGTCCGCTCCAGTTCGGCGGCACCTTGCAGAATCCATCCAGCGACAGCCGCTGTCCGTTGACCTCGACCTTCATGCCGGGAATTGGCTCCCTGCCAGGAAAAAGCTGGTGGAATCCGGGCATATCCATGATGGCCGCACCCGGGCGGGCCAGTATTTCCGGGCTGCCTTCGAGCATGTTGTCCGACGGCGCGGCGAGCGGCATCATGCCGTCGCAGCTGACGAACTGCACCGACTTGCTGCGCCCGCACGTGGATTTCAATGTCGCTATTCCCATATAGTATGGAACGGCCTTGGCGGTTTCGCGGACGGAACGGACCCGGTATAGGCAGGCTTCCGGCATTATTTCGCATTCATCCAGCACTTCCACTCCATTCTTCAATACCCAGACCTCAGCCTCCGGAACCGCGCGGATCGGTTGTACCGCCTGCTCCAGAACCGAATCGAATATGGCCGACTGCTGCGAGATCAGCAGGGCCGAGAAGGCAATGCCGATAATCAGCGCCAGGAATTTCGCCCGGTCGTGAAATAACATTTTAAATGCTACGCGAAGCATGGAAGACTCCTCCGGCGGGCCTGTTCAGGCTTTTACAATGCTGTTGAGCTGGCGCAGAAGTTTTTCCGTAAGCCAGTCCGGATGAGTACCGGTGTATTCGATCAGGTCCGGAATTACCTGAGACATCAGATTTTTGTCCAGCGCCAGCATGTTGAGCTGGGAAAACAGTGTCGCGGCCGCGAATTCCACATCCGGTGATTGCGGCTCCACACCGGCAAGACACCCGATCTGTTCCGCGAGGAATGCCAGTTCGGCGCGGGAGCAGGTTCCGAATATTTCTTTGAAGAACGGTCCCGGTAGTGCATATTCCCGGCGCAGCAGCAGCATTTCCCAAGACCAGTTCTGTGGTGAACCGCCCAACTTTATAAATTCTCTGATGTATATGGTAAGCGCGGTCTGCGCCGGAAGTTGCCCCAGTTCTGCGATCTGGCTGCGATTCAGCGCCGTGGACTCGCACGCCGCGGTCAGGGTTTCCCGATACAGGCCTTCCTTGTTCCGGAAGTGATAATTTACCGTTCCCAGGGATACGTCGGCTTTCAGCACGATGTCGCGGATGCTTACCGCATCGTATCCGCGTTCTGCAAACAGGCTGCCGGCGGCGGCGATGATTTTTGCTCTTGTCTCATTCTGATTCTTTCGGGACTCCATGTTCACCACTCCTCAATAATTTTATATTGAACGATTGTCTTGAACGACTGTTCAAATATAAAATAACATCGAATTTGAGATATGCAAGGCCGAGATGTCTTTTTTCAGGATTTTTACCGGGATTCTCACGGGTACCGCGACCGCGCATACCGCTAGGATTGCCGGCTGCTGTCAGGCATCTGACGGTCGGCAGTCATTATCGGCTGGAATGAGGGAAGTATCATTCTGGCGGTTTGACTTCGGTGATAGTCGGGTTATATTTTACGAAACGACGTAATGCCGTAATAATGGAGAGGACGGAATGGAACCACCAAAAGCCAGGATAAGATTGAAGGCGATCATGGCGAGGGAAGCGCCATACGCGGTAGTGTTCCGGCGCGGGCCGTCAAAGATATTTGCCACCGTCGGCTGGAATCTTGAGGACGATACATTTGCAATGGGGCAATGGGTCAGGGGCATAATAGATGTTTACAGAAGCGACCTGTCGCCCGACGGCCGGTTCCTGCTTTATGACATTGCCACCTATCACGGGCCTCAGGGTCGCCATACTCATGAGTGCCATACGGGCATATCCTATGCGCCATATCTTCATGCCTTGGACTTGTATTTTCACAGCTATATAGACGTCGGCGGCGGTTGTTTCATCGATAACACGCAGGTCTTTTTCTACGGGGCCGGCGGTGTGCGGTATCCGGAAGACCGGCATCTGACCAACTTGGAATCGGTTCTGCCTTATGACTGCGACAGGTATTTGAATTGTTACGCCGGGTGGTCGCGCGCCTCGGAGAGGGTCTGGCGAAAACCGCTTCCCGGCGGCCGCATACTTGAGAAGCATCTTATTCCGGGTGATTCGATTGAGGGGGAAAAGATGCATCGGCTGCTTGACGCTTTCGGGCGGACGGAGGTTGACGGAACCGACTGGGATTGGGCCGAGTACGATTCGGCGCGGGATCGGATCGTTTTTGCGCAAGGCGGCAAGCTTTCTGCCCTGCCGCTTTCGGCGGTCATGAATGAGCCCGTACTTCTGCGGGATTTCACTTCAATGGAATATGCGCCGCAACCTGCTCCTTATGCCGGGCCGCGCCCGGAGGACAGCCGGAAAGCGCGCCGGTGATCGGGCGTTTCTTCGGTAGCTTATCGGAGGGAATTCTCACATTTTGCGGCTGTCGTAGGCCCATTGCAGCAGAGCCTGCCGCTGTTTAGGGCGGCATGATTCGTCACCGAACGCGCAGTTGTAGTGTATTTGAGCGATATGCCGCAGCATTGCGCGATGGCGCCTGATCTGGCGGTCGTCGTCCGGGCAACGCCGCCCCATGTAGTAGCGGCAGTACCACTGGAACCAGCCGCGCGGGTCTTGCGGATATATCCAGCCCTTGCGTATCCATTCGCTGAGCGGCTGCGAGGCGAGGATTTTGAAATAATTCAGTTCGGGGTCGTGTTTCAGCGGGCAAAGCCTGGCGTTTTCGAACCATTCGGCCGGAAATTCGGCACGGCAGTCGGTCATGTATTTCCCGCCGAAGACGCCGAGTTCAAGCATCTCCTTCGGAGTCAGTTCCGGGCGGAATCCGGGATTGAAATTGCTTCCCGGCTCCTCGGTGCGGAAATAGCGATAGTTTCGTTGCATCAGGTCGTTGACGATTACTTCAACCTTTTTCATGCCCTGTTCCTCCCCGAACTACAATATCTCGGCAAATGTAAAATGCAAGCCGGGTTCCGGCGGTCATCCGAAGAATTTGACCAGACCCTTGTACACCGCAACGCCGGTTATCGCACCGCATACCATGTAGAGCGCGAGATTCCAGACCGGGCTCAGCACTCCGTCGTACTCATACTCGTCATCGTCGTTCATAAGATCTATCACTCTGCCGACCGTCGATCTGTCGCGGCGCAGAAGCAAATATTTCCACGCGAAGAAATAATCGTCGAAGCTCTTGTAAAACAGCCTGAACGTCAATATCTGCTCGATGAACGCCGCGACCACCGCGACGATCAGATAAGTGTCATTCATTTCCCCGGCTCCCCTGCCGCTATATTTTTCTTGCGATAACCGAAACTCCGTCCGGTATCACGGCTATTTTAGCCTTGGTTCGCCCGATCATTCCGCGGGCGATGGCGAGCGCTTCTTCGACCGACGCGGCGGCTTCGAGTTTCATTTCGCGCAGCAATTCGTGACTGCAATGGGTCGAAACCACGATCACCTTGCGTTTTGAAAGAATCCTTGCCAGAATCTGGTATTCCCACTGGTCCGGGATGGTGGCGCTGCGAGGCGTCATGGCGGTCTGCTCCAGTATCTCCTCCGGGGTGTGGGCGGCTAACTGGCGGTGGAACGATTCTCCGCCGTGGCCGTCGCGGCAGCTTGAACAGATGATGATTACGCCGCCTTCGCGGGTGACGGCTTCCCCGGCGGTCATGCCTTTCACGGTCTGGTAAACGTTCTGGTCCAGCGGATGGCCGCCGTTGCCGGTGATGGCGATGTCCGCCTCCGGCACGCCGACTCCGGCGCAGCCGGCGAGGAACTCCGCTCCGGCGAGATGCGCCGCCTCGCAGTCGCCCGCGAACGCCCGGACGATTTGTTTTCCACCGTCGATCACCACGTTCAGAATGAACGCCAGGCGGGCGGTTCTGGCCGCGAACAGCATGTCGCGGTGGATCGGGTTGCCGTCGAGGATGCCGGTGCGGGCGCGGTCGCTGGCGATGAATTCCGCGCAGTGGTTGGCCAGCACCGTCTGCCGCGCGGCCACGCCGGGAAGCACGCTTTTGCGCCCGCCGGAGAATCCGGCGAAGAAGTGTGGTTCGATGAATCCTTCCGAGATAAGCAGATCGGTGTCCAGCGCGAGTTTGTTCAGCACCAGTTCGCCTCCGGATGGAAGGATGCCGGCGCGGCGCATGGCCGAATCGTCCCCGGAGTCGTGAACGACGATCTTTTCGGACGCCACCACCGTTTCTCCGAATTTCGCCACAAGCTCCTCGCGGGTGGTGGCGCGGTGGAAGCCGGTGGCGATCAGCAAAGTGACGTCGATGTCCGGGTTGCCGCGGCGCAGCCGTTTCAGCATGGCCGGAATCAGGATTTTGCTGGGCACCGGCCGGGTATGGTCGCTGCAGATGATGACGGCGCTGGCGGCGCCGGCGGCCATGGCTTCAAGTTTTTCCGAACCGATCGGGGCGTCGAGGGCGCGTTCGACCTCGGCGGTCTGGTCGGCGGCCGCCGGCGGCAGTGCGGAGTGGTAGACTCCGAGCAGTTCGGCGTCGTCTATCTCAGCGCTCATGAACTCCGTTGCGTAGGGGATGCGGACAATGGTCATAGTTCTCCTTGCTTCCGTGATTTTCAATTAATATAGCACAAAAAACCATGAAACATAACAAAGTCGCGGTGTGGCAAAAAAAATAACGCGCACGGCGGTTGAGGCCATGCGCGATTCAAATCCCCATATCCTAAAAGTACCGCGGCCGGGATGTCAAAGCGAGCCGGTGGTGCTGTTCGGCTCCGGATTCAGCGGCAGTTCCAGGAAAAACGAGGTTCCGTCATCTTTGGTGGAGGTGAAATATACCTTGCCGCGCAGGTATTTTTCGCCAAGCAGTTTTGCACTGTAAGTGCCTAGTCCTCGACCTTGCCCCTTGGTGGAAAAGGAGCGGTTGAAAACTTGCAGCTGTACATCTTCCGGCATGTATGCGGAGTTGTGAACTTCAAAAACGGCTTTGCCGCCGTGGACGAACGCGCTTAATGCCACCGTATTTCCGGCGCTTGAGGCCTCAAGCGCATTTTTTGTCATATTTATAAGAATTCTTTTGAGCAGGCAGGGATCGGTTTTGAAATTGATGTCGATAGTATTGTCACCGATGGTTATCCTCTTATTTTCCGCTGTCTGATGGCGGGACATTATATCCGCAACACATTTCAGAATGTCGTTGCTTTTGACATCGCTTAACTTCACGTTCATGGAACCGGCTTCCGCCGCCATGAGGTCGCGCTGGGAATTGATTTCCTCCAGAAGTTCCTCCGTCAGGCCGATAAGCAAAGGGTAATTTTCTTTGAAGGCATCGGGGTCGTCGTCTATGATCGAAAGCAGGCCGTAGAGTCCGGAACCGATATTTATGATGTCGTGGAAAAATATGCGCTCAAGCGAATTCTTATAGACCTCGTCGGCGATGTCGTGGAGTATCACTACGATAAACTCGTAGCCGTCTTTCTTAAACGGTCGTGTCCATACCCTGAGATTATAGGCTTTGTCGGCGGTGGTGAGTATATTGCAGTCCCGCATGGTGCTGCTGTGGAACTGCTGGGTGTTCAGCACCGCGTCGACCGCGCCGCATACTCCGCAGAATTCGGTGGTTCCGCAGCCGCCGGAGTCGTTTTGGGCGTGAATGCAGTGCAGCGCCTCACCGGGCCGGGCACCGATGATGGAGGACGCGTCTTCCAATTTCAGGAAATCAAGAGTGGCACAATTGGCAAAAATGATCTGGCGTTCCTGATTTATTATGAGGACGGGGTCAGGAAGCATGTCCATGACCACGCAGTGCTGTATCTCTTTTTTCAGGAAGTCGGACTCTTTTTGTACCAGGTCTGCGTCTTTTCTTTCCGCCGATGCAAAAACACTGGGTTTTATTGATCTGAAGAAGCTCATACCGACCTCCCTGGTATTTTTCTTTCTTAATGCCAGCCGTACTTATTTTTTCAGCAAAAAAAACAGTATTGCCCTAAAAAGTGTCTTATTATGAAGTAATATAGTCTTCAAATTTGCAAATTGCAAATAGCGGTTTACCGGCAGGCTGTCCGGCTTGCATTTTGCGGGGGCGGTGGTATTATAAGGTGCTTCATGTAGAACAGCAGCAGGGGAAGCCATGAAAAAATCTTATTCAATACATACGATGCGCCGCGAAGAGTTGCGGATGGCGATCGACTGGGCGAAGCGGGAAGGGTGGAATCCGGGGCTTCACGATGCCGAGGCGTTTCATGCCGCGGAGCCCGTCGGATATCTGGTCGGTGAGCTGGACGGTATTCCGGTCGCCACGATTTCGGCGGTCGGATACGGCCGGGACTTCGGGTTCATCGGGCTTTATATCGTCAAGGAGGAGTACCGCGGCATGGGGTTCGGTCTGGCGATCTGGCAGGAGGCGTGCCGTAGACTGGATGGCCGGATTGTGGGGCTTGACGGCGTGGTCGCGCAGCAGGACAATTACCGCAGATCGGGGTTTGAGCTGGCTTACAGCCATATCCGGTTCCGGGGGCGGACCACCGATGACCTGGCTTCCTGCCGGGCAAGACGGCTGGCGCCCGGTGATTTCAATGCCATAACGGCTTTGGATGAAAAGTATTTCGGAACCGTCCGCCGGGACTTTCTGCGGGTGTTCTGCTTTGCTCCCGGAACCCGCACGGTCGGGATCGACGACGGCAGAGGCGGTCTGGCGGGATACGGCACGATCCGCCCGTGCGGTGACGGCTGGAAGTTGGGGCCGGTGTTTGCGCCGGATCGCGACACCGCCGCCGCGCTGGTCGACGCGCTGATCGCCACCGGCACGGCCGGCAATTTCTATTGGGATGTTCCGGAGCCCAATCAGGCGGCTCTTGAGCTTGCCGTCGGCCGCTTCGGGATGACTCGGGTGTTTGAGACGGCGCGCATGTACCGCGGCGGCAAGTGGGAATTGCCGGTGTCCGGCATCTGGGGTACGACCACGCTGGAACTGGGGTGAGGCGGGTATCAGCGGGCGTCGGTCTTGGCGTTGTAAGGCTCGAGTTCGGTTGTCTCCAGCGCTTCGAGGTTCGGGAGCTCTACCGGATTGGAGATTTCGTCGTCCGGCGACAGCGGAAAGGTTATGTCAAGCGTGGTCTGGTACCCGGAGGTCCTCACTATGCACCGGATGACGAAAAACATGCCTTCCGGCGTTTTTACGGCATAGCAGTTGGCGCCGCGCAGCAGTCCGTTCGGGTTGTCGGTCTTTATTTTCCGGAAGAATCGGCTGTTTTCAACGTTGGGCGACCAGTAGCCGCTTCCGCTGAACGCGGCTTTTCCGGCGATCAGATCACCTTTGCACAAATCGATGCTGAAGTCGAAGTCATAGCCGTCCATGACCTTTATCGAAGTGCGCGCGATATTGTCCTTTATTTTTACCGTGAAGCCGCCGCCGCCCAATTCATAACTGCCGCCGTTTTTGTTCCATGACTCAAGCGCATCCCTGGAGTACAGCTTTGCCGTCGGCATTATTTCTTTAGTAAGCAGTGGAAATATCAACAGGAGAATAAGCAGCGGTGCGGCGATGTAGATAACGTTTTTTTTCATGTCCGGGCTCCGTGGTTGGCGTGGTGAGCTTAACTATAACAGTCCGTGGCGGAAAATGCAAACGTCGGCGAAGCGGCTTGCCGTGAGTATTTTTATAAAGTCGCGGCTTGCAAAGTCGCGGCCCGCGATATATGGTAAAATGTGGAGCGGTTTATGACGGAACCCGGTTGCGGTTATGTTGGCGGAGGAGGCCGAAAAATGAACATCGAATTTGAACCGTTGGGCGCCGGGCACCGGTCGGCGGTGATGCGCATCTTCAATTACTATGTTGAGAACAGCTTTTCGGCGTTTCCGGAACGGGCTTTGCCTGAGCCGTTTTTCGAGATCATCATACAGAAAATACAGGGCTATCCGGCCTATGCGGCGAAGGACGACGGGACGGTGGCCGGATTCTGCTTCCTAAGCCCTTATTCCCCGATGGACGCGTTCCGGGAGACGGCGGCAATAACCTACTTCATCGCTCCTGAATATACCGCGCGCGGCATCGGCGGACTGGCTCTGTCCAAACTGATTGACGACGCGCGCGAGATCGGAATCCGCAATATTCTGGCGGAAATCTCATCGAAAAACGAGGCCAGTCTGGCCTTTCACCGGAAGCATGGCTTCAAACACTGCGGAACGCTGGCCGGAGTCGGCAAAAAGCACGGTCAGCCGTTCGACATGGTGTTTATGCAGAAAGTGATTTCCTGACCCGTCAAATGTATTTCAACTTCTAAGGAGGGGTGACATGAGGATGAAGTCGGTGATTTTTACGGTAATCGCGGCGGCCGCCTGCATGGCGTGGTTTGTTTATGCGCATTGCGAGATCCCATGCGGCATCTACGACGACCCGATGCGGATGAAGATGATTTACGAGCACATAACGACTCTCGACAAGTCGGTTCACGAGATCAATCATTTGAACGAGGCGGAGAAGCCGAACTACAATCAGCTGGTGCGGTGGATCGAAAACAAGGACGAGCACGCCGACCAGCTTCAGGAAATCGTCAGCCAGTATTTCATGACTCAGCGGATAAAACCGGCGGAGCCGGGCGAGCCGGGATATGACAAATATGTCCGCCAAATAACCCTGCTGCACCGGATGCTGATTCAGGCGATGAAGGTCAAGCAGTCGACCGATCCGGCGGAGGTGGACAAACTCAAAGCCATTGCCGCCGAATTCGACGCCAGCTATTTCGGCAAGTGATTCACGGCGGTCGTCCGGTTTGACCGGACGGCGTTCATAGCTTTCCTGATTATGATCAGCAGGGCGTAGAGCAGCAGCACCGGAATCGACGCTATCCATCCGGTTATATCGTGCAGACCGAATTTCCCAAGCCGCTGCCGGGAAAATCTTTCACCGTTATTCGTGTCGACGCGGAGAACAAGGAGCTGAACGAAAAGGGCGAGAACTTGTATTTTTACGAATACGGAAACTATAACAAAAAAGTCGAATAGGGAGTGGACATGGTGGAAGACAAACCTGGTAAAAGGGAAATAATATTGTGGGTGTTGCTGACAATAGTATTCCTTCCGTTATTGGTTATTTTGCTTTATAAGGCTGCCGGGCAAAAATATATGACATTGAGCTCCGCGTTTCTTTTTTCAGTGCTCATGTTGCCGCTCTTGCTTGTTCAAATCTTTTTGTTACTGTTATTTTTCGGGACTTGGTCGAATGCTCATCCTGAATTTGGCGAACACGTCCCTCGCGTTGAGTGGTTGCCGGCATTGGCATCCGACGTTTCTTTTTACAAGACATATTCCTATACGTCGTATGAATTCAAGATAAGCGAGAAGGATTTCCGCGAATGGGCGAATCCGTCGTGGCAGTTCAGCGAAGTATCCGAACCGGCATATGTATCCCGCTACAACGATATTTACGAAAACGAAAAGTACAGGCGGGAATATCCGAATGGTGACGATGACGCGTTTAACGAACTGCAGAAGAAGACCAATACCAAAATAACCAATGGAATTTTCGCAGTAATATGCGACGGCGACAGCAACGGCGGCGGAGTTTGGGCGGCTTATGATCGGGATACCGGAACGGCCTATTTCCATTCCCATCCCAGATAGCGTCGCGTCGGAGGCCTGTTCCGCCCACGTGCGGGCGGAACGGGAGGGCGCTAGCCTTTAAGTACCGCCATCGGAGTCAATCTCACCAGCGGTTCGATCAGGTCGCGTTCGGCCTCGATCACCTCGTCGATGGCTTTGTATGCCTGAGGCGCTTCGGAAAGGTCCATGCGGCCCTTGGCTTTCCCATGCCTGCGGTACGGCTGCCAGCGCTCGCAGACGATGCCGTCCATCGCCGCGTCGCACTCCTCGATCGTCAGGTTCGTGCAGGCCGCGATCCGGCTCATTCTGCGCCCGGCTCCGTGCGAACAGCTCATGAACGACTCCGGGTTGCCAAGCCCGCGCACGATGTAGCTTGCCGTTCCCATCGAACCGGGGATGATGCCGGTCTCGTCAAGTTTCGCGCTGGTGGCCCCCTTGCGGTGGACGCAAAGTTTCTCGCCGAAATGCTCCTCGACCGCCGCGTAGTTGTGATGGATGTTCACCTCGCGCAGGAAGTTCGCCTCCGGCACGAATTCGGCCAGAGTCTCCTTGAATACCGCCATCATGCGGCGGCGGTTTTCAAGCGCGTAACTCAGCGCGAACAACATGTCGCGGAAATAGTCATGGCCATCCGGCTCGTCGAGCGGCAGGAACGCCAGATCGGGGTCTGGCAGCACCACACGGCAGCGCTCGTTGAACTTTTGCGCCCTGCGGTGGTACAGCTCCTCGACCCGCTTGCCGAGGTTGCGGCTGCCCGAGTGAATCATCAGCCATGCGAATCCTGCATCGGATTTCTGGAGTTCGATGAAATGATTCCCGCCGCCGAGGGTGCCGAGGTTTTTGCGGTCGAGGCCGTTGGCGAAGTCAGCCGTCCTGCCGTTATTGCCGAGGTAGGACTCGAACCCGTCCCAGCTCTGGTCTTCTTTGTGGGACACTCCTTCGCCGACCGGGATGCGGTTCTTGAGCGCTTCCTGGATCGCACGGCGGAACTTCAGATCCTTGAACCGTTCCGCCGGAATGTCGGTTTCAACCGCGACCATGCCACAGCCGATGTCCACACCCACCGCGCTCGGGATGATCGCGTCTTCAGCCGCCACCACGCCGCCGATCGGCATTCCGTATCCCTGATGGCAGTCCGGCATCAGGGCCACATGATGCGCCAGCACGGGGTGACGCGCAAGGTTGGCCGCCTGCTCAAGCGCCCCCGGTTCGACGTCCGCGCACCAGCTCTTTACCGGAATCCGGTAACAATCTTCTTTTTTGATCCAATTCATTTTTTTCACCATTCGGTTTCCGCGCCTTGCGCGGCTGTGCCGTCTTTTCAAGGCAGCCGCGGTTACTCCGCCCAGCCGCGTATGCGGGATTTCATTTCATCTATTCCAAGTATGCCGTGGGCAAAGCCTTTTCGCACCAGTTCCGGCGGCAGGAATTCGTCGTATTTCTCGAACAGCGGGAGTTCGCCTTTGTATATAAGCTCCATCGGATCGAGCGGCTGTCGCTCCATGTCCGCAAGCACCTTGAAAAACTCCTCTTTGCCGGCCTTCATTTTGAACTGCATGAAGTAAGGGCGTGACGAGTCCAGCGCCGAAAGCCCCAGCAGCGGCGCGCACTTGATCTTGATGAACCGTTCCAGCGCCAGGAAAGCATAGCTTCCCAGCCACGGGAACAAGCACCACATGTCGCCCCCCAGATTTATCAGCGGTTCCGCGGTCATGCCGGAGTTTATTGCGGTGTGCCGGGCTTCGCCAAGTCTCGCCGCCGCGTTCTTCATCAGGTACGGATATGCCGCGTCCTCGTTCAGCACCAGTTTCATCCGCTCGAGCACCCTTGTGTTTATGTCGCCCGGGCACAGGCCGAAATAGGCCGGTACTTTGCCTTTTACCTGCTCGCAATAGACCAGATGGCGCTTGTGGTCAACCTCCTCCACTATCCACACATGCCCGGCCAGCGCTATTTTCTCCCCCACCGGCGGCGGCAGCACGATCGTGCCGAGCTCCTGCGAATGACTCCGGACGGTATATTCCTCGTTCTCCTTGAACACCGCGTAGAACTTGAACGAACTGGTCTGCCGTTCACCGGCCAGGCCGACGATCAGCCCGCCTTCCTCGGTTTGCTGCAGGTGTTCGGTGGTGACCAGGTGGCGCAGCAGCACCTTGTAGTCGCCCGGCGTTATCCGGTGGAAATAGCTTAGCGGCAGCACGCGCGAAGCCAGCTCAGCCGGCGTCATTTCGCCGCAGGAGGCCAAGGTGCACATGGTCTGGTGGTACAGAAGGCTGAACGGCAGCCGGTCGAGCTTGGGCGGTTCCACCCAGCGTTCCTCGATGTAAAGCTGGATAAGCGCGATGCCCTGGATAAGCTCCCACGGGATGGTGGCGGGCAGCATCGCCCGCTGTTCCGGCTGTTCCTCGCGCATCACGAACCACATTTCAGGCGGCAGATCGCGCCTGCCGGTGCGGCCCAGCCGCTGCAGGAACGAGGACACCATGAACGGCGCGTTGATCTGGAAGGCCCGTTCCAGTCTGCCGATGTCGATGCCGAGCTCCAGCGTGGCGGTGGTGACGGTGGTCTGGCATTGCTCTTCGTCTTTCATAACCGACTCCGCGGTTTCCCGATATGAGGCAGAGAGATTGCCGTGGTGGATCAGGAAGCGGTCCGGCTCGTGGTTGGCTTCGCAGTATTGCCGCAGGGTGGTGGTGACCGCTTCGCACTCTTCCCGGGAATTGACGAACACCAGGCATTTCCGGCCGCGGGTGTGTTCGAATATATATCCCATGCCCGGGTCGGAGTTGACGGGAGCGCGGTCGGTTTGGATCGCCAGCGGCGGCATGGCGTCCGGAATCTCCCGGTCCTCGGCCGCCTGCGGGCCCTGGACATAGAAATGTTCCATCGACAGCCGCCACTTGGTTCCGGCGGACGGGATATGGGGGATGGCGGTTTTTCTGCCGGTGCCGGAGGAGAGGAACCGGCCGGCGGTCTCCGGGTCTCCGATGGTGGCGGAGAGCCCGATCCGGCGCGGATTGACTCCGGCCAGCCGCGACAACCGCTCGATCAGGCAGAGGGTCTGCCCGCCGCGGTCACCGCGCATCAGGGAGTGGACTTCGTCGATCACGATGAATCGCAGGTCGCCGAACAGTCGTGAGATGTAGGCATGCTTGTGCAGCAGCAACGCTTCGAGGGATTCCGGGGTTATCTGGAGTATGCCGGACGGATTCTTGAGCAGCTTGTTTTTGTGCGACTGCGCCACGTCGCCGTGCCAGTGCCAGACCGGAATCGCGGCTTCCCGGCACAAGTCGTTTAGTCGCAGGAACTGGTCGTTTATCAGCGCCTTAAGCGGGCCGATGTAAATGGCGCCCACCGACTTCGGCATATCTTCGGTGAACAGCGTGAGTATCGGGAAGAAGGCGGCTTCCGTTTTGCCGGAGGCGGTGGAGGCGGAGAGCAGCAGATTGTCGTCCGTATTGAACACCGCGTCAGCGGCCGCCACCTGAATGGCGCGCAGAGACTCCCAGTTATTGGAGTAGATGAACTCGCGGATAAACGGCGCATAGCGGTCGAATACATTCATCATGCACCTCAGATCTCGAACTCTTCGAACTCTTTTTCGACCGCTCCGCCGTCGGCGGCCGGCGGCGAGAATGCGAACTTTTCCGATTCCAGCAGCCCGGACACGTCGATATGCGGGTTCTGGCACAGGATGTTCAGCAGCTCGATGTAATCGCGTATCACCTCGCGCGGGGTGATGTGGGTGTTCGCCCCGATCCGGCCGAATTCGATCTTTATGAATTTTATCATGTCCTCCTGGCCGATGATCTGCCGGTAGTCGAAGAGGTCGGCATGGATGGTGGCCAGCTTTTCGATAAGCACCAGCATCTCCTCATAGGTCAGCGGTGAAAGCCGGATCACCGGCGCGAGCATGTCCCGGACATCCTCGCGGCCGAAGCGCCCGGCCTCCAGCCGCGATTTCAACGCCTCATAGCTGAATATGCCGCGCCGGGGGTCTTCGATGCTTTGCGGCGTGCCGCCCATGATGAACCCCAGGTATTGAGCTTTGCCCTGAAGCGTGTCGTTGTACATCGTGAGGATTTTTTCGTAATTGTACTGCCGGGTGATGCTGTTGGGTATCTTGTAGATGTTCACCAGTTCGTCCACCAGCACCAGCAGCCCGTTGTAACCGGCTTTCTTCAGGAACATGGCGAACAGTTTTATGTACTCGTACCAGTTGTCGTCGGTTATCACTATGTTTACGCCAAGCTCGGTTCTTGCTTCCGACCGGTTTGCGTATTCGCCGCGGAACCACTTCACCACCCTGGCTTTGTTTTCGTCGTCGCCGTCGACGTATGCCTTGTAATAGATTATCAGCAGCTTTGCGAAATCAAAGCCGTGAACCATCTCGTTCAACGCGCCGATCACCTCGTAGATTTTTCGCTCGACCAGCTGCCGGAACCCGGCGTCGGCCGGGGAAAGGCCGCTTTGCATTCCCGCCTCGGTCTGTATGGTACTGATCCAGCGGTCGAGGATCAGTGTGAGCGCGCCGCCTTCCGGGCGAGTCTTGGTGGAGAGGTTGCGGATAAGTTCCCGGTAGGTGGCGAGCCCCTGGCCTTTGGTGCCCTGGAGCCTTCGCTCGGGCGAGAGATCGGCGTCGGCCACCGCGAAATTGCGGTCCATCGCGTAGTTTCTTATGGTCTGCAGCAGGAAGCTCTTGCCGCTGCCGTACCTGCCGACGATGAAACGGAACGATGCGCCGCCGTCCGCGATGATGTCAACATCGTGCAGCAGCGCGCCGATTTCGGTTTCACGGCCCACCGTGATGTACGGCAGCCCGATTCGGGGTACTACGCCGCCCTTGAGCGAGTTGATGATAACGGTCGATATTCGTTTGGGTATTTTCATGGCTGGACGATTCCTTTCAGCTCTTCGAGGTAATCCGCAAGCAATTCCGGCCGGTCGCCGTCGCAGACGATCGGCGTGTCGCCGAACCGGTCGAACAGTTTTTCGTTGATCGAATCCACCAGCACCGACGGCATCAGGTGGTTGGATTTCAAGTAGCCGTCATAATCTTCGCCCCGCATCAGAATGCCTAGGAAGCGGAGTTCGACAGCGGTCAGCGCAGGGCCGGCGCCGTTTCCGGCGGGCCGGCCGGCCGGCGCGGGGGCCGGAGATTCGATTTCCTCCACGATAAGCCGGTTCTGGGTTTCCAGCGAGGTTCTCCGGATGCCGTGGAGTTTTGAAAGGTCGATCTCGATCTTCGGTGCGGCGGTTCTTCTTTTGCATTCCAGATATTCGTCGATTGCGCCGGTTATGATGCGTCCGAACAGTTTTGTCATTTTCTCCGGTTTCAGCGCGGAGTTGAAGCCGTATTTTCCGCGCATCAGGAAATCGATGTTTTTGAGCAGGGCGCCGAGCCGGTGCATCTTCTCCCGGTAGCACAGGAACTTTTCGCAGCTCCATTCGCCGCCGACGCATCTGTATTTATGAAAATCGTTTATAGCGTAAGCGGCCTCGCTTCTGGTTCTGCGGTCGTAAAAAACGGCGGAAGTGAACATGCGATAGGAGCCGGAATGCAGTTTCCCGAAAAGTTTTTCGCAGACGCCGCCTTTGCCGTTTTTGCCGTAATGGTCGGCCAGCGCGGCATAAACTTTGCATACCACGGCCGTCACGTCGTCCGGGTGGAGTTTGAAAAACCTGGATTCCGTCATTTTATATGAAGACATGGCGTCGAGCGCGGAAAACAGTTCGTCCGGCGCGTGTTCGCGGGGATTCTGCAGCGTCATTATCTCCCGGTCGAAGCAGACGCTGGAAACATCGTCCAGCAGCGAGCGGTCGAGGCCGTAATAAACGGCATAGTCCTTGAGCCATAATTTGCAGTAGCGGTCGATCCCGGGGGCGATCTCCCGGTAGGCCGTCCAGAACTCCTTTAACGCCCGGAAGCCTTCGGCCGGGGAGCTGACTCCTATCTGGTTTATGAGTTCATAAATATACACGAAGGCGAAGGACAGCGAGGTGGGCGCGACGATTCCGCGGCGGACTTTCGTGCGCCAGGAGAAGTAGCCGCGCAACTGGTGGTCGTTCATATCCTGGTAAGTGGGATAATATTTCAAAAATTCGCCGTCATATTCGAAGTCGTCTTCAAAATCTTCCATGAATTTGCCCTGACGGCAGAATATGACCACGTCGGAAAGATAGCCGGCGCTGCCGTAGGCTATCCGCCGCATCTCGCGGTATTCCGGCGGGGCGGCGCCTGCGAGCTGTTCCGCGGTTCTGCGGATCGGCTCATCCTGATATATTTTAGGTTGAATTACGCCTGATACCTGACTGTCGGCGTTCATTTTCTGCAATGCTCCAAAAGTTTCCCGGGTTGAACGGCGGCAATGCCGCGGCGTCGTGCCGATGCACCCCGGATGGCGGAACCCGGCGCATGTAACTGCGCGTCCAGTTCCGGATTTATGCCGTTTTCCCCGGAATGCCGTCGCGGACACCTGAACTTACTATAGTCGCAACTGCGTCGATTGCAAGCGCCGGAACCGCCTTGGATGAATATATTGTCGATAAAGAGACTATTCCGGTATTGCAATTTGCTGGAAAAATGTTATGTTATAAAAAGTTTTAGTGATTTTCGCTCGAGATGGAGGCGGCATGAAAAACATTGTTACCATCCAGCATACACAGTCGGTTCATCACACAAACGGCATGATCGGCTCGTGGACGGACTGGCCATTATCGGAATTTGGTGTGGAACAGGCGGAAACTCTTGGCCGGAACCTTGCGGTGGAACTGGCATCGGGAGACTATGTGATTTATACGTCCGATTTATTGCGGGCCAGCCGGACGGCTGAAATTGTCGGAAGACATTTCAACGTCACACCGATTGCCGATGCGGCGCTTAGAGAGCGTAACCTTGGGGAAGCGGTTGGTAAAACTTCGGTCTGGGCGCGTGAAAAGTATCAGGCTTACTATGATGGAACACGCAAATGGTCGATCGACGACAAGGTCTTTCAAGGGGCGGAATCCATCAGAGAAGCGTATCGGCGCATCGAAGAATTTGTCGGCAGGCTGCTGGCTCTGCCGCATGAGAGAATCATGGTGGTTTCACATGGCGATGCCTTGAGCATTTTTAATGCGGTTTGGCTGCGGATGGAGGTGGGGATGCTGAACCGTTGCCGGATAAGCGGGCACCCCGGAGGGGTTTCATTTATGGCGGAGGATGCGGACGGCAAACGACTGATTACCCGACTAAGCGATCTGGCCTATTTGAAATAGCGGACTTCAAGCCGCGCATCTGCGGCAGCGACAGTTTGAATTGAATACATATGGAGATAATGGCAAATATGAAAACGGTTTTGTTCGTACTTCTCGACCTGTATGCCGACTGGGAGGCCGCGCCGCTGGCGGCGGTGATCAACCCCACTCCCGGATGGCGTGTGAAGACCGCGGCGCCGGGCGGTGCGGCGGTGCGTTCGATCGGAGGTTTTGCCACCGTGCCGGATTACAGTCTGGAACAGGCTCTGGCGGAGAAGTTCGCCGGAATCGTGCTGGTCGGCGGAATGTCCTGGCGCATCGACGCGGCAAAGGCGGTTGCGCCGCTGGCCCGTCGGGCCGTTGAAAACGGCATACCGCTCGGCGCCATCTGCGACGCCACCGTATTTGCCGGAACCCTCGGCCTGCTCAACGGCATTCCTCATACCAGCAACATGCTGGATGATCTGAAGTCTTATGCCGGGGCGGATTATACCGGGGAAAAGTATTATCGCAACGAGCCGGCGGTGCGGAGTGGCGGGCTGGTAACCGCCAACGGCAGCGCCGCGATGGAGTTCTCACGCGAGATGCTGGTGGCTCTCGATCTGATGGACGAGGAAGACGCCGGGCGCTGGTACCGGCTGTTCACCAAAGGATTTTACGAGGCGCAGCAGGAGGCGTTCTGGTGGTTCGACCGTCTCAATGCGAAGCGGGATTAGAAATAACAGGGGAGTCGATCATGGAAGCGGGAACCTTCTCGGAGATGAAACTGTTTCAAGTGCGGCCGGACAAACTGGACGAGTTTGAAAAACTGATTATGGGGATTCAGGCCGAACAGCGGAGACGGAGCGGCTGCGTCCGCATAAGCTACCTGAAGCGGACATACGTTCTTGATGATCTGGCGCCGCGGGAATTGACCAAAATAGTAAAGAGCGTCAAATACGTTTCATACTGGGAGTTTGCCACGAAAGACGATTACGCGCAGGCGGTGAAATGGTTTTTCGGGGAATATCTGAAGCCGGTTTCCCGACTGTTGATAATGCCGTTCGATGTTTATTGCGGCTATTCGCCGGCCGCGCCGGAGGCGGAGTGAGTCATGGAAAAGATCAGGGTCGGAATAACCGGGCAAAGCGGGTTTATCGGGTCGCATCTGTTTCGGATGGTAACGGTTGCGGCGGACTTGGAGGCGGTGGAGTTTTCCCGGGAATGGTTTGAGGATTCCGCACGGATGCGTGACTTTTGCGCCCGTTGCGACGCGGTCGTGCATCTCGCCGGGTTGAGCCGCCATCCGGACGGCGAATATCTGTACACGGTCAACCTCGGCCTGACCGAGACGCTGATCGCCGCCGCGCATACGGGCCAGTGTCTGATGCTGGGTTCGACCACCCACGAAAAAAAGGACGCGCCGTATCACGCTTCTAAGCGAGACAGCCGCACGGCTGTTGAGGCGTGGGCGGCCGGGAATGGCGGGCGTTCGCGGACGCTTCTGATGGCCAATACTTTCGGTTCGGGGTCGCGGCCGTTTTACAATTCGGTGGTGTCCACCTTTTGCGCGATGGCCGCACGCGGGCAGACTCCGGCGGCGATCGACGATGTTGAGCTTGAACTTATCGACGTTTATGCGCTGTGCCGGGAAATTATCGCCGAAATCCGCAATCCCGATCCATCCCGCACCGTCGCGGAAATTCCGGCCCGGTACCGGGTCAGGCTGCCGGAATTATGGAAAAAACTGTCTAAATGGCGGGGGCTGGAACCGGACGAGCCGCCGGAGTTCGAGTCCGCATTTGAAGTGTTTTTGTGGAATACGTTGCGATCCTACAGGTGAGCCGTTGAAAAATAAAAAAGCCCCGGAACTTCCGGGGCTTTTTCGATGTTTTAATTGAGGTTATTTTTCGGCGGTGGTGAAGGTGTAGGCATATTCCTCAAGTACGCCGCCGTTTTCCGACCTAAACCCGATGAACTTCCCGCCGTTCAACCAGATGTTGTATTTGGTTCCCGGCTTGAGCTTCACCGGGAACACAACGGTGGTGGGTGACGTGTAGTGGATTTCACCGCCGTCCTCGGGGAAATTCAATTTTGTGTTTTGACAGAACGCCCAGCTGTGCTGCCGCATCGGTCGGTCGAAGGTCACCACAATTTCGGTGACATTCGGACTGACGTCGGTGGCGCCGTTGGCCGGAGAGATCGACACAACCTGCGGCGGCGCCGGAAGTTTGCTCTTCCGCTTTTCGACCGCGGCTTTCAGCTTTTCCAGTCCGGCCCGGATGTTGGCCGCATCGTCTGTCAGTTTCTTATATTCGGCGATCTTGATCAGGCTGTCTCCGCACTCCCGCAGCAGATAGGCATTGTCTTTGACTGCTCCCATGCCGACCCGGGAATCCGCGATATACGGCAGAACAACGTCGGCCGATTTCTCGAACTCCTTATACGGCTCGATGCAATACTTGGCGGCCAGCTCCAGTTTACCGTCGGCCACCAGCGCGTCTCGTACCACCACGAATGTGTAGCCGGCCATTTCCTTGCGGGTCTTGTCCAGCTCCTCGAAAAGTTCGACCGGCGCGGCGGTGTTGCCGGCGAGTTCACACGCCAGCATATAGTCGCCCATCAGGAGTTTCGCCGCAACTGCGCGTTTACCGGCTGGTTCGTTGATTTTCCACTTCCGGAAGAATAGCGGATAGCCGTTGATTTCGGTGGAATATTGTCCGGAAAGCAGTTTCTGCTTGCAGGATTCGGCAAATTTTTCCATCAATTCCTTGCCGTTGGGAGCATTTAGCACGGCTCTGGCCAGAGAGCGGTCGCGGAAATTATTGTATAACCAAACGGAGTTTATACCGGTTATAAACCTGAAGAAATTTACATCAAGGGTGGAAAATTCCGGTGTTTCAGACTCAAGCAGCAAAGCACCATCGTCCAGAGTGGTGACTTTAAGGGTAGGTTTGGGGGCGTCTTGCAGGTAGTCGCTGGAAATGGCGGAGATGACGTCCTCTATCGTGGCAACAACCTTCTTTTTGAATTCGGCATCGGGAGTCTTGACATACAGTTGCATGCGGTTTTGGTGATTTTCGCCTGAGATGGAGAACCTAAGTAATTCAATCTTAGGATCTTTTACTTTACTGGTGATGGCGAAACTGCGGGTTCCTGGAGGCAGTTCGTTGATTATGGCAAGCAATTCCTGTGATATGCCCATATGCTCATCGGCGACTTGCGGAACGATAACCCGAGTGGCGGCACGGTAAAAACCGTTTCCGATGTTCTCCAATAGCGTTGTGGAGAGCGGCTTTTCCGAGTAGACCGTCAATACATATTTTTTTGAGGTTCCAGCTACCATCAGCTGCGATACGGAGGGGAACCTTGTCATAATACTGCTTAGCTCGTTTTCGTTTTCCACAAAAAAGCCGAACTGCTTCCAGTCGCTGCGGCTGATATACAGAATGCTGTCGGCATCGGCCGGAACCAGCTTCTGCCATTCTTCCGGCAGCAGCAACTGTTTTGCCGCCGGAGTTCCCGGCATTACCGGAGCCGCCGTGTTTTCTTTTGCCGGAGCCGCCGATTCGGGGGGGCCGCCGGCCAGTGCCGGTGAAGCCAATGCACCGCAGAGCGCGAACATCGCGACTGCGCCGATGACTGTTTTTTTATGCTTCAATTGGTTTTTCATGGAGAATTCCTCTATTCGCAATTTCAGATTTTCCGCCGTTGCTCCCAGCCCCGCAATCGGAATCCGGTTGACCTTGAGCTGGAAAGACAGCAGCAGTCGGGCGTAAGTGGCGTTTTTTGCTCCGGTTTTGCTCCGAACCAGAGCGTCGCACTCCAATTCACGGGCAAGCGCGAACCTCGACATGAAGAATCTGAGGAACACGTTTACCCATAGAAAATCGGCGAGCAGCGCCCCAAGGAGGGCGGCAAGATTGTCGGAATGCTTGAAGTGCCCAAGTTCATGAATCATGAGCATTTCAAGTTCCGCATCGGTGAGTTTTTCAACTTCCGCGAGGGGGCAAAGAAGCACCTTGCCGGGCAGACAGTCGAAACTCGCAGGAGTGGACAGCAGTGTTCCGCCGTCCCGCAGCGAGATTTCGCAGGTCAACCCCACCTTGCGCTTCGTCTCTTGGAAGATGTCGAACACCCGACCGCCGGTGATCGCGATGCACCGGCGTATCCTGCCGCGCCAAATGAAAAATTGCCGGAGCCGCTTTGCCGTCAGCCCCAGTGCAATCAATCCGTAGACAAGCATTATCCATTCAACTGTTTTGGTGTTAAAGCGTTGCGGCATAAGTTCCCTGGTCGGAGCGTGGCCGCCGAACAGGGTGAATCCGCCAAATTCCGGTAAGTCGGCGGACGCGACAACGGCCGCGGTTGCCGGTTCTCCGGGTTTTGCCGTATTAATCGTATTTCCGGCGTGGTCGCCTGATGTCTTATCTGCGTGCGTTGGATTGGCTGGCGCGTCGACGATGGGCGTGGATTCGACGGTTTCGGCGGTGTGGCGATAGAACTGCGGAACACTCAGCAGCCCGCACGGGATCACCGCCATCATAAACAGAACCATGTAGAACCTGCCAGCTCCGGCGAACATCAGTTTGCGCCGGTATATCAGTTCAAACAGCAGCAGCAGCGCGCAGATGAACAGACCGCGCAGCACGGAACCGCCAAGATATGAAAGTACAAGCATTTTACTCGTCCTTCAGGTTTTCGATCTGGGTTTCCAAACTCTTAAGGTCGGTGCCGGTGATTTTTCCGCGCTTTACGAAAAAGGCCAGCATCTCGGTGGGGGACGCGTTGAAGCGGCGCTCCAGAAAACTTTGGCTCTCCGAATCGAGATAATCCTCTTCTTTGACCATCGGAGTGTAAAGGTAGTTGCGTCTCACTCCGTTTTGCGCCACCGCGCCTTTTTTCAGCAGTCGCTGCAGCAGGGTTTTGACCGTCACATACTTCCAGCTGTTGACCAGCATCACCGCCTCGACCAGCTCGGGAAGAGTCAAAGGCGACTTCGCCCACAATACTTTCATGACTTCGGCTTCGCCGTCCGATATTTGTATTTCTTTCATACTGCGCCTCCTGATTTTAATATAGTTTACACCAGTGCTCTCTATAAAGCAAGCGGATAATCAGAAAAAAAATGATTTTTTTTCAACAATATGAAAATGGACAACCGGATGGGATAAAAAAAAGGGCGGCAATTTGCCGCCCGGAAGTATTCGGGTTGTCAGGCAAGGGTATATGTCAATCTGATACCGTTGTCGTTTTCCAGACTCAAGGTGCCGCCCTGGTATTCCAGCGTGTCGCCGAACGCCATCGTGCCGAGTTCGGAACCGTTGCCGATCATCTTGAACCCGGCATCGTCGAACGCCGACAGATCGTTGGCGTCAATCAGTTCGTAGGTTCCGGCTTCCAGGGTGCCGAAATAGACTTTTACGATCTCGTCGGCGGTAAAAGTGAAACTGCTTTGGAATTTCGCCATGGTTTTTCCGGTGTCGGCTATTTCCGCCGGATTATAGAGCAAGTCTATGTGCAGCTCTCCAGCTTCCACCGCGCTGTTGAATACAACCTGGCTGTTGTTCGATATGCTCATAACGTCGAAACTGGTTATTTTACCGAAAAAATCGCCGGCAAAGCCATGAAAATCCAATGTTTTGCTGCCGAGAACGGTTCCCTTTACGGCTCCGTCGCCGGATACCGTTCCGGAGAAGCCTAAGTTGTCGCCATGACCGGTGAAGGTTATGGTACTGTCGCCTTCGACCATACTGCTGCCGCCATTCGATGCGTGATATGGATTGGCGCCGCCGCCGTAGATGTTACCTTCGATGCTTATATATTCACCGGCATATGCCGATACGGTGATCGCCGAGTTTCCAGTCAGCGTGCTGATTCCGCCGTTATAGGCGTAACCGCCGCCGTAGACATTTCCGGACACGGCGACTTGGGAGAGGCTGATGTCGGTGGACGCGGCTGTCGTTGTACTGCCGGAGCCTTCGGCTTGAATTCCGCCGACTACCTGTCCCAGTTTGCAGGAAGACAGCTTCATCGATATCGCGTCGGCGGTCAGTGATCCCCCGAATGCCGCCACCCCGCCGCCCACCACCCAGGCGGTGTTGCCCCGCGAAAGCAGTTTGGGGTTGTTGATCTGGGTTATGTCGTTGATTGTCAGATTTATATTTTCGACGGAAACCTCTTGACCGTAGGCGAGCGAACCGCCGTAGATCATGCCCAATGCGGTGCCGGTATTGCAGATGGCAAGCGAAATCGACCCGCCGATGGAGGCGTTGACTCCTCCGCCGTAGATGTTGGCGGTAGACGTCCCGCGCAGGCCGAGGTTGAAGGATACACCGCCTTCGGTGCTTTCAAGAGCTCCTGCGGCAAGAAGGGAGATCGTGGCGCTGAATTCCGTGACTGCATAGTTTCCCGCCGAGTCCAGCTTGCCTACCAGCATGTCGGCACTATAATAGACGTCCAAGGTCAGTCGGGAGTCGGTATAGTCCAGATATATGGCATAATTGCCGTCGGTTATGGCGGTGCCGGGGGTTATGGTTCCCGAGCCCCATTGCAGGGTGGGGACATCGGTCATATTGTCGGCCAGAACATATTTGTCTGAATGATAGCCGCTCGTCAGTTCGATACGGTATTCGCCACCGGAAATAGTTGAAAAGTCGGATATCATGGCTTCGGTCATCCGCCGGTCGTGAGTCCCGACTTTGAATACCAGAAGGCCTTCGTTGGTGGTCTGCGACTCATCTAAAGCCCACATTCTTCCGGCCAACTCGGTTCTGCCGCCAATCACGCAGGCCCCGGAGCAGTACAATACTCCGTAGTCGCCGATTTTTGCATCGTAGGCCGAACCTTCCACCAGCCTGAGCCGGCCGATGGTGTTAGCCGCAATTTCGGAGCCATAAGCAACGCCGCCGGAAATGACTTCCTGCAGCCCATAGTTCCCGATTATGGATCCGGAGGCCTCTCCCCAAACCTGTTCATAGGCATAGGAGGTGGAAGTGACGGCGCTGCGGGCGCCGGATTGCACGATCAGGCCGGGAGCCGCTCCGAAATAGTAGCCTCCGAACATGGTGTCTCCGCGCAGTGAGGTGTTTTCCAACGCCGCTCCGGAGCGCGCCAGCAACTGGTTTGAATCTCCGTCCTTGCAAAGCCCTTCGGCGTATGTGCCGGAACGCAGTATCCACGTTCCGTCGCGCAGGGTCAGGTTGCCGGTTTTGCCGCCGAATTCGACGGTGTCGGAATCCACGATCGTTATTTCTCCGATGTATGAGTCGGTGCCGCCTGAGATGATAGGGGAAGAATACAAAAATTTTCCTATGTAGCCGCCGGAAGACAATCTAATGTTTCGGGCAGCTGCGCCTTCTTTAAGGAACAGCCATCCTTCCGATGCGACATCCACCCCGTCGAGCGTACCGTAATTCACCAGCCATGCGGCGGATGCCACCGCAACGTTCTCCATGGTGCCATAATTGACCGCCGCGCCGCCGGTGCCGATCGTCGTGCCTGCCGCTATGCCGCCGGAGCCGACAAAAAGGTTGTAGTATCCGGCGGAAGGCTGGCCGCCATTCAGCGATATTATGGTGCCGGAAGCGATACCGCCCTCCAATACGTTCAGTTTCGATCCTTCATAGGTTATCTGGGCTCCTGACATGATAAGGCCGGAGGCGATGCTGATTTTGCTTAACCCGGAGTTCAGAATGAAGCCTCTGGCTACACCGTCGACCACGCAGGCGGACGCATACGGCAGATACAGATCAATATCCCATATATACCGGCATATGGCGCCGGAGGCGATGTTGGTGGTGCCGCCCATCAGGATGGCGCCGCTGAGTACGACGACCGCTCCGGATTCCGCCGTCATGTTGTCAACCATTGTAGCTTCGGCGAACCGTGTTACGCCGCCGGACAGGACATGCAGCCCGGTGTTGTAATTTCCGCCGCCGTATAAATAACCGCCGTTCAAAACCGTGGCGGAAATGTTCGACAGGTTGCGACAGCAGTATTGGCTGTCCAGCGTCGGGCGGTCGATGTCCAGATAGTATTCGGTACTCAATATAAGCGAACCGCCGGAGGCGATGACCGCGTTGCCCACAATCATCATTTCCGAGCCGTCGGGTTTTGCGTAGGCGTTGAACGCGGATATTGTCAGCGTCGTGTCGCGGTTTATCCGCGGAGCGATCAGCGAGAACCGGCCGTTGGCCTGGGATATGAGATGATCATACTGGGCATTATAGTAGTTGAACACAAAGTTGCTGGCTATGCCGCCGGAACATATAAAGCTGCCAAGCTCGTTCTCACCGCTGATTGTGGCGCCCTGGAATTCGGACAGCCGTACCGCGCCCCCGGAGGCGATCATGGCGTCAGATACGACTCCGCCGCCATTGACGTTCAGCATTCCGCCGCTTTCCACCAGTATTCCGACTATTTCGACGCCGCTGCCGACGTCGTATTGTTCGCCGTAGGAAACTACAATATCGGACTCGCTCATAATATATTTACCCCCCCCGTTGGTTGTTATGCAATAATATGTTACTATATCCAATCGCTTATGGAATTTCAAGAGTAGAATAAGTTTTTTTCCGGAAAATACTGTTCCGGAGGCTGCATGCAGCCGGCTGGCGGGCCGGGCGCCGTTGCATTGTTCCAAGTCCCATGCTATATTAATAGCTCACATTTTGAAGAGGAAGATAGGAAACATGAGTGCCGTTGAGAATTCGGCGCCGCCGGATGGAAGGGGAATAACCCTTGTGGTGGTGGTGGCGATGTCGTTTATGGCCACGCTGGATGCCAGCATCGTCAATATTGCGTTGCCGGTTATGTCGCAGAGCCTTTCCGAGCCGCTTTCCGCCATAGAATGGGTGATTGCAAGCTATGTGATGATAATCTGCTCCACGCTCCTGATGTTCGGGCGGTTGGGGGACATAGTCGGCAAATCGCGGGTGTTCAGTTGCGGAACGCTGCTGTTCACCGTCGGGTCCCTGCTGTGCGGGTTTTGCAGCAGTCTGGTGCCGCTGATCGTGTGCCGGTTCATACAGGGACTGGGTGCGTCGGCTTACATGGCCAACAACCAGGGTATTGTGACACAGCTGTATCCGCGCGAAGGTCGCGGGAAGGCGCTTGGAGTGCTGGCGGCTTCGGTGGCGCTCGGAACCATGGTCGGCGCGCCGCTGGGCGGGTTCATCGTTTCGGTGCTCAGCTGGAATTACATCTTCTATATCGCGGTGCCGGTTGGCGTGGTATTTTATGTTCTCGGGCTGAAATATCTGCCGGAGGACAAGATGTCGGTCAAACGGCATTTCGACGTGCCGGGCGCGGTTATGCAGTTTGTTGGTACGATGCTGTTGTTCGGCGCTCTGATCCGGGCCCAGCAGACCGGATTTTCCGATCCATACATCATGGGGGCTATTCTGGCGTCGCTTGTTCTGACGGTTATGTTTGTCTGGTACGAAGCGCGGCATGAGCAGCCGCTTCTGGACGTCGGGATGTTCAGGGACGGTTTGTTTTCGCTGAGTTTGGTCTGCGCGTTTGTCTCGTTCGTATGCATTGCCTCGTATACTCTGTTATTTCCGTTTTACTTTCAGAACACGCTGGGGATGTTGCCGTCCACCGCGGGGCTGCTTATGATGACCGCGCCGTTTATCGTCGCCATGCTGGCCGCCTTCTGCGGGATGCTGGCCGACCGGATCGGCTCGGAACTCATGACTATGATCGGGCTTGCGATCATGAGTGTCAGTTTTTTGCTGATGTCTTGGCTGGACGTTCAGTCGCCGATCTGGTTCAGCGTGCTGTTTCTGGCGGTCATGGCGGTGGGGCAGGCGTTGTTCCAGCCGGCCAACAATTCGATAATAATGTCTTCCTGCCCGAAAAACAAGCTGGGAATCGGCGGCAGCATAAATGCGCTGGTGCGCAACCTCGGGCAGTATGTCGGCGTCGTGCTTTCTACCACGCTGCTTTATTGTTTCATGAGCGGCAAAATCGGGTATGCGGTGTCCGACTATATCTATGGCCGGGACGAGGTGTTCGTGTATGGAATGAAGAGAGTCTATCTTATTTTGATGGCGGTTTGCCTTGCCGGTACGCTGCTTACGGTTTACCGGCTGGTTAGGGCCGGGCGTCGTGCGGCCGTGGCGATTTCGCGGGAAACCGCCGGCGCCGATTTGCACTGACGCGTGTCCGGATGTAAATTAAACCTGTATTGTTACAATCCCCGCAAGGGGGCATATGGAAGGAGATATTGTTTTATGTGTAAGCATGGTAAGTTGGAGCTTGCGGCAGACCGGGAGGTTTGCGCCGAATAGCTTCCGGATCAAGCCTCCCGTGAGTTTTGCAGACAAAAAAACTTTCAGGAGGATTAAAATTGAATAGCAACGATTTCCATAGATGGGGCTTTACCGGCGGCTTTGCCGGCGAGGCCGCGCTTTATCCGGGGTATCACCCCGGCCGCGTATTGTCACAGTTCCGCAACCTGTACCGGGTGGCCGGAGCGGACGGCGAGTTCACGGCTGAGATTTCCGGCAGATTCAGGTTCGAAGCGGAGCGTCCGTCCGACTTTCCGGCGGTGGGCGACTTTGTGTTGACGGACCGTTCCGGCGACTCCGGCGGCAACGCCGTCATCCATCGCGTGCTGGCACGCAGGAGCGCCTTCATCCGCCGGGCCGCCGGAACAGGCAACGACGACCAGGTGGTGGCCGCCAACATCGACACCGTGTTCATCTGCATGTCGCTCAACCATAACTTCAATCTGCGTCGTCTCGAGCGCTATTTCGCGATAGGCTGGGACAGCGGAGCGGTTCCGGTGGCGGTGCTGACCAAGGCCGACTTGTGCGGCGAGGTCGAGCGCCGTCTTGCCGAAGTGAACGCCGTCTGTCCCGGCGCCGACGTGCTGGTGACTTCGGCCATGCATGAGGACGGCCTTGCCGCCGTCCGCGGCTATCTGTCGGAGGGTCGGACGGTCGCCTTCATCGGTTCGTCCGGGGTGGGGAAATCCACCTTGATAAACCGGCTGACCGGAGAAAACCGTCAGGACACCGCCGGATTGAGCAATGAAGACCGCGGCCGCCACACGACCACGCGGCGCGAACTGATCATGCTGCCGTCCGGCGGCATGGTTGTCGATACGCCCGGAATGCGCGAACTGGGGCTCGAAAGCGCCGATTTGTCCCGGACGTTCGCCGACATCGACGCTTTGGCGCTGCGCTGCCGGTTTAGCGACTGCACCCACAACGGAGAACCCGGCTGCGCGGTGCTTCGGGCGGTCGGGGAGGGCGCGCTTGCCGCCGACCGGTTTGAGAGTTATCTCAAGCTCCGCAAGGAGGCGAAGTACGACGGGTTGAACTCGCGGCAGATCGAGGCGTTGAAGATCGACGCGATGTTCGGCGGGATGTCCGGCCTCAAGACCCTTCGGCGGCAGGCCAAGGAGAAGAACCGGCGCGGCTGATCGTGACGAAAAAAAATCCCTCCCGCCGTGCGATCAAGGCGGGAGGGATGACCATATAATCGTTACAGTCTCCGGTAGTTGGAGCCGTCCGGATTCCGGGTTATCAGCCCGAGGTCGAGCATGTCGCGGCGCAGTCTGGCCGGATCGTTGAAGCAGTGATAGCAGTTCAGGATGGTATTGAACTGCGATTCGGTGTAGACGATTCCCGGCTTGATGCGTTCGGTGATGATACGCAGAAACGCGATCTGACGGCTCATTTTTCCCGGCCAGGCCTTCAGTCTGCCGTCGGCGCCGACGAAGCCGCGCAGTTCCGGCGGGCAGGTCAGCGGAATGGTATGGCGGAGCAGTTCCGCCCACGATTTGAAGCCGCGTTCAACGGCGGTGAGGTGCTGAATCTTCTGAAGCGACACTTCCGTGCCGCCGTCATAGCCTTTGCGATACCATGCGACGGTTTCCGGGTCGTTTTCGAGCAGCAGCTTTTTACGGTCTTTGGCCAGCTTGCGCAAAAACTCGACGTTGGGGAAAAAGAATACGTGATAGACGGCGGACAGCATTTTACATTACTCCTTCGGTTTTGCCACGCCGTCCGCAACGCATGGTGGTTCATAACCAAAGCAGTAAAAATACGCATTAAGAATAATCGGCAAGTACAACTTTTCCCGCGGACCGGCAGTTCCCGATAAAAACTGTAACAATAACATACTCCGGAATCCGAATTTTTGCAAGCAAAATCGATGATAAATTAATTAAGAATCATCAATATTGAAAGTATTCTATTTGCATCTATTTATTATGAGTGATAGATTTGTAATAGACAGCATTGATGGCTGACGGTCAAGAAGCTACATTCGGAATTATTAAACGGAAAGATATTAATTACATTGATAGGTAAAAATGGAATACGATTTTCCGCTCAGTCCGCCTATAGAAAAACGAGAAACTATTAATGTGGAATTACAAGAATTATTTTCTGTTGCTAAAGTCGATTATACGCGGCTCTATATAGCTGATGACCTCTGTGGTTGCCAAGATTATTTGTCGCGATATGAGTTGCGCGCAGAAGATTACTTACAATTTGCCAAATGTGATTTTAGATCAGGAGCTGATGCTAGAGCACGCATTAATGCGGTTACAAATGCCAAAAGGGCTATTGATTGTCAGATAGATAATATTCTTTTTTCATTGCGGTATAATTTCAAAAAAGAGCCTCAGAAAATTGTCGAGCGAATGATGGCTATGTACTGTGATGGCGAGTCTAAAAAGACTCTGAAAAGTGCACTTAAGCTGGCACTTATAGCTTCAATAGATTTGTCGCCAATGGTGTTAATTTCCGACGCGAGAAAGTTGAGGCATTCCGTTGAGCATACTTATGTTGTACCCAAGCAAAGAGATGTAGAAACCGCAATTGAGGTTGCGGAGTTGTTTATTGGAACGACGCACGACAGGCGATTGGATGCTATTAATTTTCGAATATCTGACACCAAGCTAGAAGCAACCAATAAATATGATCGAATTTTGGGAATTGAATACAATAACGATGATGATTGTAGCGAACCAGCTTCTTTGCGATATATTGAGTTATCGGGCAATGACATGAAGGAATGGGTTTGTGAGTTAAATCCGGATAGTATGGAATATTGGTTATGTGTTCGAATGTCTTTTTTAAAAAAATCTGATGGCGATTTTTTAAATACATTCATAGAATTATTGAAGCTTGCAAAAAAAGATATTCCATACGATAGAATAAAAATTAAAGAAAATAACTGCTGATAGTAGAATCGCGATATAAAATGTTACTGGTATTTTTTGCAAAAGTACAGTAATTACTTTGGCTAACTTGTTCCAATGGCATGGTGCTCAATTAATTGTATGCAATAAATAGCTAAAGCTGTGGCTTTCCGGCGGGCAGCGGTGATAACCCAAGGCGTTTCACATTTTGCAGGTTGCCCAGGTAGGTGCCGTCGGGGGCGCTTCCGGCCATGTCGTCCAGCGGCGTCACTCCCACTCCCCAGAACGGCACCGAAATTATGCCGTCGGGCGTGAAAAACTCGCAGCCGCTGGTGTCGTGCAGGATATAGTTCTTGCCGTTATAACGGCCCAGAAACATGGTGGTGTGGCCGGGGAAACGCATGATGTCCCCCGCTTGCAGTTCGGAGAGCAGCTTTTTCACCCGTTCCGGCGACCGGTCGGTCGCGAAATCCCAGAACGGGCCGCGCATCTGCAAGTTCTGCTCGGTGCCGTTCCGCGCCATGCGGAAGCCGAAGGTGGAATACACGCAGCGGACGATGCCGGAACAGTCGCGGCCGTTGTACATCTCCCCCCATCCGTAGCGCTCGCCCACCAGCGCGAACGCCTGACGCAGGAAGTTCGCCCGGGTGTAGGGCAGAAAGCCCCAGTTGACCGGCGCCGAACGCGGCAGCAGCGCCGGAACCAGCTGAAGCGACCCGTCCGCCTCGCGCACCGGAACCGTCACCACAAAACAGCCGAACGGCACCCGTCCGCCCACTTTGTCCGGAACTTTTTCCGCCAGCGGCAGCACACAGCCCATGTCATAGACGCGTTCGCTGATGCGGGCGTCATCCGGATTGTTCTCAAGGTGCAGCTGGGGGGCCGTCACCACCAGAAACTCTTTCGGTTCAAGATAATCCAGCACGGTCTTGCGGTCGCCCACCGCCACCGCGTCGGCGGGGATCCACGCCAGATAGTCGTGCTTGCGGATCAGGTACCAGCGGCCGTCGGCGCTGGTGTGCAGCACCGCCGTCGCCTCGCCGGGGAACGCTCCGCTTTCCACGAACATGTTGACACGCGGCGACCGATTGCGGTTGCGCACCTCCTCGAACGTGGGGAAGCGGCGGACAAGTTCGCGCCGGACCACCAGGCCGAAGCGCACCGGGTTGCGGTCGGCTATCCCGTCGAGATTGAGATTCTTCGCATAACGGGCGTAATCTTCCGCGGTCAGCTCGCGGCCGTCGTCGTAACGGAAGCCCTCGGTGGGGTATTGCAACGCCGCGCCGCCGGAACCGCTGATTGCATCGATATAGGCGGTAAGCTCCCCGCGGGAGAGTTCGTCCGGAAAGGCGTCCCAGTCGGCCAGCGCCTTGGTGTTTTTGACGTTCCACTCGTTGTATTCGGCGATCTCGGCCGGAGTCATAAGCACCCGGTCCGGCTCCGGTTCCTGCGCTATCCAGAAGTCGGCATACAGCATCGGCGAACTGACCCCCGGCACCGGAGAGGCGAACTGCTCGTACTGCTGAACCGCTTCGGGCGGACGCACCTTAATCGGCTCCGCCGCCCGACCCGCCGCCGCAATTACCAACCATGCGGCGAACGCCGCGATATTTTCGATTTTCAACATTTCCTCCGATTGCCCGGCCTCTTGCCGATTTTTGTTTTCCGGCTGGTAATATATTGCGTTCAGCGCCGTTTGTCAATGTTCGCAGGCCGTCTTCAGTATCTTGTCCAGGCCCGGTACCGCTCCCGCTGGAAACAGCGATGGAATATTGCGAACACGATGCCGGGCACGATGCCGCCGAGATGGGCCATGTAAGCCACACCGCCGGTGTCTGACTTGGCCAATCCCGCCATGACGGCCTGGAAAAGCAGCCAGAGGGCGAATGCGAACCAGGCCGGAATCGACCACCACATGCGGCGCGACGCAACTGCCAAAACCAGGCTTCTTGTGGCAATCATGAACGAAAGCCTCACCTCGGGGAAGCAGATGGCGTAGCTGGCGATCACACCGGCGATGAATCCGCTGGCTCCGACGCAGGGAACGGTTGAAGTCGGATCGAAGATCGAGTGCAGCAGCAGCGCGCAAACCCCGGAAGAGGCCATCAGCACGATATATTTCAGACGCCCGAATTCGTCTTCGACGTTGTCGCCGAAAAGCAGCAGGAAATACAGATTGCCGATCAGGTGGAGAATGCCGCCATGAAGGAACATCGAAGTGATGATGGTCAACCCGCCGTGGCGCGACCACTGCGCCGGGATGAAGCCCCAGTCGTCGACGACGTCCTGCAGATTGCGGAAAGTGAAAATGAACACCACCAGGCACACGATGGCGACAATCCAGGTGATGAACGGCATGTGCCGGCGTCTCGGGGCATCCAATTCCACCGGCAGACCGAGCAGCGCGGGGATGTATTGCCATGCCGAGTCGGGGGAGTCGTCGTAGTCAGAATCGAAATTGTTGCAACTTGTAACGAGTTTGGGGCGATGCAGGGCCGGCATCTCCTGCTCGAAACTGGTTCGGTCCGGCTTGGCGTTCGGCGAGGGCGGCGGAAGCCGTTCCAGTTCGCCGGGGTCGAACCAGATCATCTGGCAGGCGCAGCAGATATCCAGTTCCAGCCCTCTGCCGGCCACCGGCAGGATCACCCGCCGCATGGCTTTTCCGCATGTCGGGCAGATTATACCGGGAGTCGAATATCCGTATTGGGCGGTCTGCCACAGCAGTTCGATGAACCTGCGGTCACCGCAAAGGCCGCGCAGACGGGCAAAGGAAATCAGCCGACCGTCGCAATGGGGGCAATGGAAGTCCAGCTTCCGCTCAGAAAATTCCTCCGTCAGTTTATGACCGCAAATCGGACAATCCATTTATTCCGGCTCCCTCAGCATGTTTTTACCAATATAGTTTAACATATCATTGGAACCCGTCGATTGCAAAAAATATATATATGTTTTTAAGCTAAAAGGACAATGGTATGTATTGTCAAATGCTGGAGGGTAAATTGTGAACTCCAAGATTAAGTGATTACCAAGCTGGATATAACCAATCGGGAAATGTTGAATATAATGCTGATACAAGATTGATTTGCGTCGTATATTTAGGAAGATTAAAATTACTCCTTATTTTCGGATATTCTAAACTCTTTTGGGTCTAACAATAATTCTTTTCCAGTTGTATTAATCCATTCGCGAATTGATTCAAATACCGATGCGATGGAATTCGCAAGATATTTTGTATATAATGGATTAATCGTATAAATCTCTATAAGTTTTTCATCAATAGTATTGAAATCTCCAAAATCGACGACTTTAGCCTGGGATTTATCAATCTTTCTCACCAAAACACGGCGTTCAGGAAACTCCTTACTGTTCGAAAATGAATTGGGCATTAGTATTTTATAATCGAAGGTCTTTTTGTTTGTGTTAATAAATATTTCACTTCCACGTAATTTGTTGGAGAACGCAATCCAATGATTCAATGATTTTACCAAATGGATGAGAGATATGAGCTGGGAGCTTTCTAAGCTATTGATAATATATGTATTTTCTAGAATTTTTTGTATTTTTAACATGGGGACACCCCATGACTTATAAACTTGAAATCCTAGAAATTCGGTTTTCGCAATATGCTTTTCCCAAATGGCTTTTTTAGCATGAATCATTTCGCTTATATCACTCAACGCAACGCTAGAATCGTATGAGAAAAAGATATTTTGAAAAATGTGAACAACACTTAAAATTTCAGAGTCAACTTGCACTTTGGCATAATCAAATAATTCTCGATTTAATTTTCGTTCAGAGAATTTTTTAACAATTTCGTAACTATAGAACAACAAAGGTATTGTAATAAATGAGGCGGATAGATTTTGCAGGATGCCTATATATTTCTCTTGGGCATACATAGACCCCGCAAATAAACTAATTCCGCAGAAAATACAAACAACAATAGGTAGAATCTTGTACATAAAGTTCATATTTAATCTTTTTCACATTTAATATAGATATTTGTATTATATTCAGTTGTATATTGAGTAGCTAGCATTTCTGACATTATAGTAAGTATACCTCACTGCAAAAATATTACAAATATTATTTAAGATATTGTAGTAAGCCTAGAGTACTCGATCGGAATGAATTTAATATTGATTACATAAGATATATCATTGGCCATTTGTCCAATCGCTTGCCATTATATCAAAAATTGCTAGGGTATCATTGGTCATGTACAGCACATTAAGGTTCATATGAACCTTCAGGTTGAAATCTATATTGTATGGCCTTGAGTTGAGTACGGAAAAGAGAATGCTTTGCTCAATCTCGAGGATTGGTAGCTGAAAATGGAAGCACCATGTCATTGGGCATGTTAACTAATTTCTCGGTCGCGCTAAGGCGAATCGGTCAGATACAAAAAGACGTCCAACGGACGGCTGAAAGTGGAATGGTTACTTGGCTAAAGATGGTCTTCGCCGTGCATAAATCACACTATGATATTGCATGTGTTTAAAACAGAGGCTCGTCAGGCATTATAACTGGAACCTTTCGCGGAAAGGGGAAATCATTCTCCAATGTCTTCGTTCCAGACGATCGGATTCTCTTTAATGTATTTCTGCATCATGGCGATTAGCTCGGGATCGTTGATTATCGTTGTGTTCACGCCGCGCGACCTTAGGAACTCCACTTCGCCGGGAAAGTTCACGTTCTCGCCGATCACAACACGCGGGATCTTGTAGAGCGCAATCGCGCCGGAACACATGATGCACGGCGAAAGCGTCGTATAAAGCGTGCAATCGCGATAGAAGGAGGCCGAATGGCGTCCGGCATTGGCAAGCGTATCGATCTCGCCGTGAATCGTCGGATTGCCGGATTGAACGCGGCGGTTGTGGCCGCGCGCTACGATTTCACCCAGGTGAACCAGTACTCCGCCGATTGGGATGCCGCCCTCGCTCAATCCGGTGATGGCTTCCTCGTAAGCCGCTTTTAAAAATTCATCCATATTGCCATTCTCTTCATCTACAAAATGCTTTTTCCCAATGCCCGAGCCTCGTCCAGCGCCGGATTGCCTTGAATCGCGCCTTTTGCTTCCACGCCGCGCACGAGAACTTTTCCGGCGTCGGAAAGATTGAAGTAGCTCAACACCGACTTATATTGTATGAGGATGCTGTCGAATACCTCCGCAATGGTGTCGGCCGCCACGAGCAGCAACGCCAGTTTCTTGACTTTGAATTCGTTGCGGATGGGCGCGTGGAGCCGGTCGACGATGGCTTTGAGTTGGGCGGTCAGCCCGTAGAAATACACCGGAGAGGCGAAGACGATCAAATCCGCCGTCTTGAGCTTTTCATGGACGGCACGCATGTCGTCCTGCTGAAAGCAGTCATGATCTTTGCGTTTGCGGCAGGCGTTGCAGCCGATGCACGGATTGACATGCACGTCGCTCACCGAAATGAGTTCCACCTCGTTATGTTCCGCGGCTCCGACGGCAAAGGCATGGGCGAGCAGATCGGTGTTGCCGCCTTTTCGGGCACTTCCGACCAGAATGACGATTTTCATATTTCCACTTCTCCTTCAGGCGGTTTCGGGCGTAAACGCGCACGACGCGCCGCCCCATGTGTTTTAATACAATAATTTCACTTCCGGGGACGGTTTCAGCCGTTTCTCAAAAGTGTCTTTGAATATTTTTCAAGGATCGTTTTCAGCTTCTTCACATCGACCGGTTTTGTTATATAATCATCCATGCCGACTTGATAACATTTTTCCATTTCTTCTTTCATTGCCGCGGCGGTCAACGCCACGATGGGCACATGCCGGCCCGAAACCCGTTCCAATTCACGAATTTCCAGTGTCGCATCAAACCCGTCCATTTCAGGCATCTGCACATCCATCAAGATCAGATCGGGATTGAGTTCCCGGTATTTCTGTATGGCTACCCTGCCGTTTTCAGCTTCGAGAATCACCGGGTTGTGGAATAATTTTGACAACAATACTTTCGTCAGCATCATATTCACATAAACGTCTTCCGCCACCAGGATCACCAGTTCGGGTTCGGCATCCTTTGGCGCCGCGTCCGTCGCGGGCGCCGGTTCGGCCATCGATTCTTCTTTTGTCGGCTCGCAGGCCGCGGCAAAGCAGGCAAACAGCTGTTCCTGTTTCACCGGTTTGGCGATGCAGAAGCGAACGCCGAGATCATCGCATTTCTTATGGACGTTCGGATCGTCGGAAGAAGAGTACAGCAGAATCATCGGCTGTTTTTCCGGCACCAGCTTCAACCTTTCCCGGATCAGGCGGATGGTTTCCAGCCCGTCCATATAGGGCATATTGTAGTCGCATATAATGATATCGAAGGGTTTTGAGGTTTCCAGTATCCTCAGTGCCGTCAACCCGTCGGCGCAGGATTCACACGCAATATCCCAATTTGCCAGCATGTGCTCCAGGATCAGCCGATTGTTGGCGTTGTCGTCAATTATCAGGCAGCGTTTGATATGGGATATGTCCTCATAGCCGCGAGCCTCACCGCGTTCGGTATCGGCGGTCAGGTCGAAGAAGAAGGTGGAACCCTCTCCCGCCACGCTCTCCACCTGAATCTTGCCTCCCATTTTCCGCACCACCATATCGGATATGATCAGCCCGAGGCCGGTGCCGCCAAATCTGCGCGTGGTGGAGGTGTCGGCCTGGGAGAAGGCCTTGAACAGTTTTTCCCTTTGCGCCTCGGTGATGCCGATGCCCGTGTCCCGGACCGAGATCGAGAAAGTCCCCCGGTCGTTGTCAAGAGCATTATAGCGCACTTTGAGTTCCACCTCGCCTTTTTCCGTGAACTTGACGGCATTGCCCAGCAGGTTGACAAGAACCTGATTCAGGCGGATCGGATCAACCATGGCGAAACGGGGCATGGTGTTGTCCAAATCCAGCAGGATTTCAAGTTTTTTCTTTTCCGCGGTGAACTTGACGATATCCGCGCTTTGCTCAAATAACAGAAACATGTCGGTCTTGATGATTTCCAGCGTCATCATCCCAGCTTCGATCTTGGAAAAATCGAGAATGTCGGTGATGATGTTGAGCAGTGCGTGCCCCGACACATTGGCGTTTTCCACATAAAGTTGCTGTTCAGGAGAAAGCGCCGTGTTTCTCAGCAGGTCGGTAAAGCCGATCAATCCGTTCAGGGGCGTGCGGATCTCATGGCTCATGTTGGCCAGAAATTCCGACTTGGCTTTACTGGCGGCCTCGGCCTGCTCTTTGGCGATTTTAAGTGACTCTTCCGCCTTTTTCTGCTCGGTGATATCACTTTGCGATCCCGCCATGCGAAAAGGCTTGTTCATCTTATCCCGAATTGCCGCCCCTCTGGAAAGCACCCATCGCAAAGAGCCGTCCTTATGCTTCATGCGGAACTGAATGGAATACTCTTTAATCTCACCGTTGAGATACCGGCGGATATATTCATTCACTCTTTCAAGATCATCTTCGAAGATAAGGTTGATAAAGGTGTCGAAGTGGTTTTCAAGCTCATGATCCTTATAGCCAAGCATTTGTTTCCACCTTGGCGAGAGGTAAACTTCGCTGGTTAAAATATCCCAGTCCCAAATGCCGTCGTGGGCGCCGTTTACCGCAAGCTCAAACCGCTCGTTCGCCTTGGCCAGCGCTTCATTCATCCGCTTGCGCTCGGTGATGTCCTGATCCACTCCGTATATTTTGACGGTTTTGCCGGTATTGTCCTTGACAATGAAGTATTTGACGGCGAGGTGTCCGACGCTGCCGTCGGCATAAAGCATGCGGTGTTCGAGGTAACGGTTGAAATCGGGCGCATCGGTATCCATGGCTTTCTGAGTTTCTTCGCCGACCATCCGCGCATCGTCGGGATGCACAAAGCGTCCGGCATAATCGGCGATGGACATTTGGTAGCCGCCAACTTCCTCGGCTGTCGTCCGGAAGATGGCATAGAAACTGTCCGAGAAAGTGAAGATTCCGCTGGCGGTATCCAGTTCCCAGTAGCCCAGCTTGGCGATGTCCACGGCGCTCGCAAGTTTTGCCTCGCCTGCCTTGAGCGCGTCCTCCGCCTGCTTTCGTGATATGGCCAATCCGATATCCGCGGCGATGTCTTCCAGCATCTCAATTGTTTCGAGGCTGAACTGCCCTTTCCGCTTGCCGCCGAGTTCCATAAGCCCTACGATCCTGCCTTTGTTGTGAAGCGGGATCAGGGCCATGGAGACATAGGGCCGGTGGAGGTCAGGCAGTGTAGAGGATTCGTTGGTCCAAAAACTTCCTCCTTTGGTAAAGAGCGGATCCGAAGGGTCGGCTTTGCCGGAGATGACCAGGCCGTAGGCGAATTCCAATCTGACATTGCCGTCCTTGTCGCGACAAACGCCGCCGTCTTTCCCATGTTCAATCAACGAGTTTTCGGTCGTCAGAAACTCGTCTGAAAAACCCTCCTGCGCGATACACGGAAAGTCCTTGCCGTTCTGCATGCGCAGGCCGACGGCATCGACTCCGATTTTGGACCTCAACAAGGCGATAATGTCCCGGATGGCTTCGCCCAGGTCGCTGAAATCGTTGAGAATCCTCAGTATCTCCCGACTCAGCTCGCGACATTTTTCGGCTCTCTTGCGTTCGGTGATGTCTTCAAAAATAGTGGCAAAACAGCCTTCGCCCACTCGATAGGCACTTATCGCGTAGTACCGATCGAGCTGTTCCGAATATTCCTCGAAGCTGACCGGCTCACCGGAGAGCGCCACCCGGCCGTAGATATCGATGAATGGGGCCTTTTCGACGCCGGGCAGAATTTCAGTGATGCGACGCCCCAGCACGTCGGCTTGTTTCAATCCGGTATGCTTTTCAAAAGCCGGATTGGCGCTCAGGAAAATGTAGTCAACCGGATTGTCCGCCGCATCCAGCACTATCTTATGCACGGCTATGCCGGAAAGCGCATTGTCTCCGAGCAGACGGTAACGCTCCTCGCTGGCCCGCAACGCCTCCCGCTGCCGGTATTCCTCGGTCACATCGCGGAAAACCAGTACCGCTCCACAGACCGTGCCGGAGATGTCCTTTATGGGGGCGCAACTGTCGGCTATCTGACGTTCCGTACCATCTTTGGCGATAAGCACCGTGTGATTGGCCAGATCGATGTTGACGCCTTCGGCAATGGCACGGAAGACCGGATTGTCAACCGTCTTGCGGGTATGGGCGTTGACTATTCGGAATACCTCCTGAATCGGCCGTCCGGCCGCCTCGGTACCGGTCCAGCCGGTGAGCGTTTCGGCCGCGGCGTTTAGTTCCACCACCGCACCGGCCATGTCGCAAGCAATCACGCCGTCGCCGATTGAGCGAAGGGTTGCCGCAAGATGTTGCTCGTTCTTTCGCAAAAGTTCCTCCTGAGCACAGATGCCCGCATCGGTGCGGCGCAGCATCACGAAATTCAGGCCGAACAGCAGCGCAAGAATGACGGCACCCACAATCCCGCCTAAAGTTATATCGCGGTTGAACGCCGCTTTCAGGTCGGTGGTGTCGTTCATGACCAGCAGGTCTCCGAACTCTTTGCCTGAGGCATCGGCAAGCGGCGATACCGTTATGCTCCAGTCCCTGCCGCCATCTACGATACTCCGCCCCGTTCCGTCGTGATGATCGCCCAATGTATCGTGGTCAGCCAGTTTTGCAAAAGCATCAGACAGGCGGTCATGACTTGAATAGATGATCAAGCTGTTTGGCAGGCGCGCCCAGTCGTCCTGACCATGAAAACGTGTTTCCGCCTCTCCTCCCTCGCGTTGGAGCGCATCTTTTTTTATGCTGACGGCGATTTCGACTCCCGGCGGCGTCCGCAGTTCTCTCAGAATACCATCGATTCCCTTGCCCAGCTCTACGTATCCCACAAGGCGTGGGCCATCGAAGACGGGCTGGACCACCCGCAGCGCGGCCGTGCCTGTCGATCCCACTTCGATTCCCCATGCGGGCCGGCCCGTGCGTTCGGCCTCCACGGCTGCAAGGCGGTCGATCTTGTCGCCGTGCGATTTCGGGTTGTGAGCTCTGAACAGACAGACGCGATTCGCGTTATAAAAAAGGAGGTGGGTCAAGGATTTTTCCCGGTGCAGCGTCTCGAACAGGCCGAGCCAGTCGGCCCGAAGACGCTCCGAATTATTGGTGCTCAGCGCCTCGCATATGCGAGGATCCGACGCTATGGACTGCGCGGCCATGGCCATTCCGCTGGTCTGCTGTTTTAGGGCGGTCTTAAAGTTTTCCGCAACCGTGCCGCTCACAAAGGCGGTGCTTTCGAGCACCCGATTATAATGCTGCCGCCACAGAAGAAGAGCTGATCCGGCAATTAACGCCAGAAGCATAATTGCCAGAAACGGCAGCAGGCGGCGCATGACCGGCTTGGGCGAGGCGGAAACCTGTCTGGTGGCAAACAATGCCGTAAGCAGGCCGATCATCATAAGTAAAATCATTCCCGCGGGCAGGGCGGCGCGGGCGGCCACGCGCCATTTCCAGTCGCGGGCGTCTATATCGATGCCCAGCACGGCAGGCGCCGCGCCGCCTTGCAGATCGGTCAGCGGAACCATGGCGCTGACCCACGTTCCCCATCGGTCGGATGACGGCCCGACAACCGAAGCGACATTTGCCTCGAAAACATGAATATCATCTGCCGACGCCTCGCCGTACTCCTGTCCGGGCGGCGAATAGTCCATTGAATCGGCCGGCTCGCTGTCCACGAAGAAAAACATGGTTCCATCCGCTTTGCGCCCCATGAGATAGATGTAACGGCAGTCCGGTTGGCTCTTCCGGATGGCGGCGAACTGTTCCTTGAGTTGCAGATAGTTTGCGGATTCGAGGTCGGCATCCGAACCGGTCAAAGTTTTGACGCTTGCCAGGTTTACTGCATTGGCCGCCAATTGCGCGCGCCCCAGCAGTTCCTCGCGCATGTCGCGTTCGGCACGAACGATCAGCCACCAGATGCCGACCATTCCCGCCGCCACAATGGAAACCAGCAACCCTGCCAAAATCCAATGGCCCGCAATCATATCTCTCATAAAACGCAAACTATTCATCAATGTACCTCGTTTTGACGGCGTAATGAACTCTATGTCAATTTCTTCGGGTTGCCATGGCGTGTATGCGATGACCGTTTCCACCAATGGCGGCATTTATATAAGATGTACAAAAAAAAGGAAGATTATGCTATTGGTATTATGTCGTTCTTTCCATCTCCTTATTTCGAGAATGGCTATACCATAACAATATGTTCCGGTAAATTCAAGCAATTCGCCATTCATTAATTGCTATTATTTGAATATAATTCTCATATTCGACAATAATTTTTCGGCAGGCCAGGGATTGCGCTTGGGACGTTATGATTATGCGATGGTGTTTATCAAGCGCCGGACGACTGACCGGAACAGCGCGAAGCGTTCGGCATGGCGTGACCGACCGCCCCTAAAAAACTATGCGGTGCAACGGATAGTTGCGGCAATAAAAAAGCCGTCCAGTTGGACGGCTGAAATTTAATTGGTAGAGCAATTTCCCTTCCGGCAACAACTCTCGAAAATGATGTTCTGAGCGTAAAATGCCGATTTACAACTTGCCAATTTTGAAAGTTATTTTTACATATTTGCGTAGGATATCACCTAAATCATTGATAGTAAAGCATCCATCAAATTGCACACCCAACCCACCGTCTTCACACCAAAATCTTCAACTTTCACTCCCATTATCCCTCTTTATCCGCCCTCTGGGATATAACCTAGTTGCCGTTTTTTTTATGTTCTGCGTATATTCTTGGCAATATCGATTCATATAGTGAAGACCATGATTGTTGTTTCACATCAATCCCATCCCGACCAAACCACTTGCACTCCATGAGTCTATTCCAGAGAGCTTCACAACTTCGCCGTGGGTATCGTGCAATATAAGAATTCTTAAAATCGGTTTTTACATCATAATGATGAGAATGTATAAACTCTCTCCAGCGCTCATGAACAATGTTTTCATCCGCAACATCGATAATTTCAATTTGCTCAAATTCTCGTTCGGCAGGGGTTCCCCATGCTGCTTTCATTGCTTCAATCGCATCAATATCGGTTTTGGGGGCTCCATAACCCAAAATTGTGACACAAAATGCCTGATTCAATGCATTCTTAAAATTGTTCCAATGTGCAGATATTGCCTGGTTGTTCGCATAGTTTTTATTTTTAATAGGGTATAAAAGTGGCGCACTTGAAAGTGATTTATTACAGTATGGACAGATATTCTGATTAGGAAACGCTTTTTTGCAGGGCGAACAATATTTAAATGTTACATTGCCATGCAAAAACAGAATCTGAGGTACCATTCCGTTTATGATATTTAAATTACGCTGGACTGCTTGTGTTAGAAAGGGGTCCCAATTAAATGTTGCTATAACATCCTTGGGACGTAAAGATAAGACAAGGAGATCGTAAAGAGTTGGCTCAGTCGGTAGTTCTAATTTTGAAAAATATTGATCAATATATGTATTAATATCTTCAGTCAATTCACTTAACGCAGGATTGGCTATAATATCTGAATATAATGCTTCAAAATCATCGTATGGTTCCGGTATTTCTGCTTCACGCAAAAGAACGTCAATACCTGTAATAGATGCAAAATTCTTCATCAGTGGTAATTTATAACCATTCAAATCGCCATCGGGAAGTGCCGCCAAACTAGCACCTGCACCGAGAATGACTAAATGAGGCCGCCTAATACGCAAATCATCGATTTCTTCTTCTATGCTCCAGTCCATAAATTTCTCCGCGATTATTTGAGTTGATACCCTTTACTTAGGTTCACGAGGCGCTTGCTCGCGTCATCGGTATTGACATGACTGGCGACGACTTTGCAGACGATCAGGGGGCAATTGCCGGGACGGTATTCGGTCACGAAGCGGCTCGAAGTTCGCCACCGCGTCGGCGAGAAGCGGCGCATTCACCTTTTGAGCCTGCGTGAATGCTAGGCCAGACTTGGCGCCTTTGTCCTCGTGGTGTCCGTGGGTGGTGCCGACGTAAAGCGTTTCTTTCGCCATGGCGCTCGACGGATACGCGATCACAAATTCCCTGTTCTGCCGGATCAATTTCAGCGTATAGGCGTGGTCGTCGATCCCGATCAGAAACATCGGCGGCTCATCCGAACAAATACAAACCCAACCGATCGCCATGAGATTAACTCTACCCTCGGCATTCTTCGTAATCGCCAAGACCACTTGTTCGGGATATTTCCGCCCCCACGCCTCTTCAATTGTAGCTATCTTCTGCATGATTATGATACTCCGGCGACAAGTTCCGCTATAATTTCGTCGGCTTTTCCTGACATTGGAACTGCAGTCAAAAGCAATTCAATATGTCGTGTTCCTGAGTAAATACTAGCTTTACGGTGCAAGCGTTTACGTTTTGCCAAATCATCCCAGACTTCGGACAGACACGGATACACGTTGAATAAGCAAGAACTTGCAATAAGTTGTAGAAGTCAAAACATCATCTGACGATTTGTCATATTTTCTGTTGCTCTGACACCTTGTTATTATACTGCAGCATTTTCTCCTTTGCAAGCGGCAAAGAGTCATGAAATGTTTGCATCGGCGTTTTTCCGTAACAATATTTGCCGTTATGAGGGCGATTCTCGTTGTAATCCAGCATCCATTCGTCAAGGTCTTTCTGCAACATCTCAATGGAGTCATAGATTTTCTTTCGAAATGTTATCTGACGGCGGTTTTCAACGGAACCGCGCCGGAGACGCTGACCATGGCAAAGCTCGCCGGCGGCATTCCCGACGACTGGCGGGAGCAGCGCGAAGCGTTCGGCATGGCATAAGCGCCCGTGATCCCGGCAGGCGTCGTATTCTGCCGGGAATCTTCTTTTCAGGACTCGGAAAGTCGGCGGTTCGTAAAAATCGCAAGAAGCCACTCCAAGCGGCACGCCTAAACATCAAATCCATCGTTGCTGAATATCAATGGCTTGCAAAGAAGGATCAATCCTTCTCCAAATCTATAAAACAGAGACGGAGAGACGGTTTCGGGCGGATTCGACCGTCTTTGGACGGATGCGGAGACTTGACCGGAAACCGCAAAACCCTGTGGCGCAACGGATAGTTGCGGCAATAAAAAAGCCGTCCAGTTGGACGGCTGAGATTTAATTGGTAGCGGGGAGTGGAATCGAACCACTGACTTCCAGGTTATGAGCCTGACGAGCTACCACTGCTCTACCCCGCATCATGCGCGATTCATTAATATAGCATTCTTCGGCGGGATGTCAACCCCGTTTACGCAAACTTGCGCAGAAATTACCGAGACGTTTCATCGCCTCGTAGATATTGTTCTCACTGCAGGCATACGACAGGCGGATCGACTCCGGCGCTCCGAACCCGGTTCCCGGTACCACCGCCAGCAGCTCTTTCTCGAGCAGCTCCTTGCAGAAGTCGTCCGCGCTCAGGCCGAAACTCGACACGTCGCAGAACAGATAGAACGCGCCCTGCGGGCGGTGCGTCTTGATGCCGTCGATCTCGGAAACCAGCCGGTAGATCAGGTCGCGGCGATGGCTGAACGCCTTGCGCATCTTCTCCACATCCTCGCCCGCCTCGCGCAGCGCCGTGATGCCGGCCCACTGCACGAAAGTAGTCGGGTTGCTGGTGCTGTGGCTCTGGAACGCGATGATCCGCTTAGCCAGCCACAGCGGCGCGGTCAGGTAGCCCAGCCGCCAGCCGGTCATGGAGTAGGTTTTGCTGAAACCGTTCGCGGTGATGGTGATATCCGCCACTTTGTCGTTCAGCGACGCGATGCTGACATGCGGGAAGTCTTTGTCGTAAACCAGCTTCTCGTAGATTTCGTCGGCCAGGATCATGATGTTGTGCCTGACCGCCACCTCGGCGATTTTTTCCAGCGTGGCCTTGCGGTACACCGCGCCGGTCGGGTTGCTGGGGGAGTTCAGGATAAGCAGTTTGGTATGGGTGGTGATCCTGGCTTCAAGTTCGGCCGGGTCGAGTTCGTAATTGTTGGCGGCGGTGGTCGGAATCGGCACCACCTTGGCGCCGGTCGCCTTCACCATTTCGGGATAGCTGAGCCAATATGGCGCCGGAAGGATGACCTCGTCGCCGGGGCCGCATAGAGCCGCAACCGCGCTGAACACCGAAAACTTGGCGCCGGGAGCGATCACGATGCGTTCGGGAGCGGTGACGATGCCGTTGTCCTTGGCGAACTTCTCCACAATCTCCTTCTTGAGCTCCATCAGCCCGCTGGCGGGAGTGTAGTAGACTTTGCCCTGGTTGATCGCGTCGATGCAGGCTTGCTTGATCACCTGCGGCGTGTCGAAGTCTGGCTCACCGGCGGACATGCTCACCACGTCTTCGCCCTGCTGTTTCAGCGCTTTTGCCATGGCGGCGATGGCCAGCGTGGCGGACGGGGTCAATCCGCCCATGAATCCGGACAACTCTTGCAGATTGTGCATTTTATTTCCCTCTCAATGTTCAGACATTTTTACCGCCTTTTAATGTAGCTTTTTTATAGGATTTGTAAAGGCGCAAAGCAGATTTTTTTTGAATTTTTTCTAAACATTATTGATAAACTTCCTGTTCGGTAATATTGGTGAGATATGAACCTGCTGATTTTTATGCCGCTATTGCGGCGAAGGTCCGGCATGAGAGCACGAGAATTTTTGCACATGTTTTTGGGGGAGTGACAGGATTTCGGGGCTACCGGCGTCCGCCGGGCGAGGCGGCCAGCAGCCGCAACGCGTTTTCTCCGGCAATCGCGCGGAATTCTTCGGGTGTCAGCCCGAGATTTTCGAGGTTCTTGACGCAGCGCGTCTGGTCGTCCCACGGAGAGTCGGTGGCGAACAGCACCTTCTCCGCTCCATGTCGGCGGATCATCGAAACCACGCGCTCCGGCGGCAGTTCGTTCATCACCATAGACAGGTCAAGATATACTTGCGTTCCAATGAGATGTTCCTCAACTTCGTCCCACATGCGGTAGCTGCCGAAGTGAGCGGCGACGAACACCAGTTCCGGAAAACGGCGATGAAACGCGGCGAGTTTTTCCGGGCAGGTGCGGAACGGCGGTTTGTAGGCGATGTCATAACCGGCGTGGGTCAGCAGCGGCAGACGCAGTTCGATGCACTTCTCCCAAATGGGATAAAGGCTTTCATCTTCGAAATCGAAATGCTGATACTCGGGGTGGACCTTCACGCCGAAAAGACCTTCACCGGCGATGCGCTCAAGGGTTTCCAGCGGTTTGGATTCCGACGGATGCACGCCGCCGAACATGCGCAGCCGGCCGTGATTGCAGGCGATAGCGTAATCGTTGATGCTGCGCGACTTCTCCGGGGAGGTCACCACGGTGGCCCCGACCGCCAGATCGATTCCGGCGGCATCCATCGAAGCCAGCAGCCCGTCCGGCGTACCGGAGGCTCCGGGTTCAAGCCCCATTTCGCGGACGAACGCCGCCGCTTTTTCCGCCACCCGCTCCGGATAGATATGGGTGTGGAAATCTACGATCATTTCATTTTTCCGATGCCAGCTTTTCGTCATAGATGGCGACCAGCCGTTGCAGCCATTCCACGTCCGGATAGAAATCGGCGTAGTAACTGCGCATCAGACGCTGGAGGCCGGCCATTCCGTAGGGCCAGTCGATCACTTGCGGCCCCAGGGCGGCGACGACGTTGGTCTGATCGAACTCGATGTCGCTGGCGAAATAGGGCAACAGGTCGCCCAGGAAGCGGGTCATCAGCTTGTCGTCCACATTGGGGTCGGTGTTTTCGGCATCCACCCGCACGCCTTCCATGCGGAGGAAATCGCACATGGCCTGATCGATCTGGATAGTGGTCACCGGACTGGCGCCGGTCACATGGTAGGTTCTGTTGCAAACCGGTTTCTGGAAAAGCGCGGTGATGAGTTCCTGCACGTAATCGATCGGCACGAAATAGACGTGCTCGGAGGGAACGGCCAGGAAGTGGATCGCCATGTCCACCACGTCGGCCGGGTCCTGATGGGTCTGGTTGCAGTGGTGCTTCTTCATTTTGGCGAGAAACTCGAGAATGCGGTAGAACGCCAGCGGCTTGCGGATGCGGCCGTCGGAACGGCGGCCGGTGATGATTGCCGGGCGATAGATGGTAAACGGGAAGCCGGACTGGCGAACCAGCATTTCGGCCTTGCATTTGCTCTCTTCGTAGGGGTTGTTGAATCCGCAATCCTGCGGCACGTCTTCCATGGCGCGGCCGACCAGCTTGCCGGCAACGTAAGCGGTTGAGACGTAGTGGAAGGCCTTGACTTTCAGGAGCTTGGCCAGCTCCAGCATGTTGACGGTGCCGTTGTAGTTGATATTGAAAGTCTTACCGGTGGGGTCCTTGCCGAGGTTGACGTCGGCGGCGCAATGGAACACGGTGTCCACTCCGGCCAGTTCAGGGAGTTTTGCCAGCTCTTCCGGCACCATGCTGGTGACGTCTCCGCCGACCGCGGAAACCCGCTGCATGATCTGATCCAGGGCCTCGGGGCAACCGTCGAAGTCACACTGCTCGCGCAAGGCCTGCTCGACTCTGGGAAGAACTTTGCCATTGTATGCGGGCCGCACCATGCATACGAACTCTACATCCTTGCGTTCCCTCAAGAGTGCCGTCACGAAAGAACTGCCTACCAGCCCGGTCACTCCGGTCAGAAAAATTTTAGTCATTACCTGTTTTTCCGTTTATGTTTAACTTATAATGATGCAGCTTAAGCCAGTAATATACATCGAACAAGTTGTTTTTCAACTCCGGTTGCCAAAAAACCCCGGAAAACCCGGATTGGGCGACCGGCGGGTTGCAATTGGGATTCGCCGGGGTATATTATTCTTACTATGAAAAAAATGCTTGGTTATGTACTGTTGTCGGCGTTTCTGCTGGCTTGGTGCGGCTGTTCGAAGCCGGCGCCGCCGGTTGAGGCGGTTACTGTGATGTTTACGCCGGTCGGAGCGATCCTGCGTGCGGTGACCGCCGGTACCGGAGTCGAAGTCGCCGTGGTGGTGCCGGCCGGGAAAGACGTGCACGAGTATGAACCGACGTCGCAGGATCTGCGCTCTCTGGAGCACGGCGGCCCGTTTTTGAGTCTGAACACCGCCGGCGAGCAGCGGCTCGCTTCCACGGTCGCCAAGATGGGAGGCGACGTGCATGTTCTGGCGCCCGACCTTGAGCGGCTGCCTTTTACGGACGATGAAGATGAGGACGCGGAAAGCGGGCACGATCATCATGCCGGCATGACCGATCCCCATGTGTGGCTGTCGCCGCTTAACTGCGCGGCGATCGCCGAGAGCGCGGCCGAGATACTATCGGCCCGCTATCCGGAACACGCGGCGAAATTTCGGGCCAACGCCGCCGAGTACGCGGCCGGGATGCGCAAACTGGGCGCCGAGATCGGTGAACAGCTGGCTCCTTACGCCGGGCGCAGGTTCTATGTGATGCACCCGGCTTTCGGATATTTCGCCCATGAATACAAGCTGACGCAGTGTCCGCTTGAACGCGAAGGCAAGCGGCCGTCTCCCACCGATGTGGAAAAGACATTGGCCGCGGCGAGGAAGGACGGAGTGAAATATGTTTACGCTTCGCCTCAGTTCAATCTCACCCATCCTATGGCGATGGCCAAGGCGCTGAACGCAAGACTGGTGCTGCTGGAGCCGCTCCCGGCGGATCCGGCGGCGGCGTTCCGCGACATCGCCGACAAACTTGCGGCCGGGTTTGATGCGGAGAGTCGGCGGTGACTACCGTGCTTGAGGTGAAAAACCTCTACTTTTCCTATCAGTCCGGCGGAGCGGTGCTGGAGGACGTCTCGTTCAGCGTGGAACGGTTCGACGTCTGTTGCGTGGTCGGCCCCAACGGCGGCGGCAAGACCACGTTGCTGAAACTCATCTGCGGATTGCTGGAGCCTGACTCCGGTTCCATCGGTATCTTCGGCGAATCGCCCGCCGCCGCCCGCCGCCGCCTCGGCTATATGCCCCAGAGTGTTAACCTCGACCCGATGTTTCCTATTTCCGCCGCCGAAGTGGTGATGCAGGGATTGCTTCATTCCACCTGGCGCGGCTTTTTTTCCGGGCGCGAAAAGCGCCGGGCGGCCGAAGTCATGGAAATGCTGGGGATCGGAGAGTTGAAAAACCGGCGCTTCTATGAGCTTTCCGGCGGTCAGCGCCAGCGACTGCTGCTGGCGCGGGCGTTGGCCTGCGGCCCGGAACTGCTTCTGCTGGACGAACCTACCGCCGGAACCGATGTGGCGGTTCAGCGGGATTTTCAGAAACTGCTGGCGCAGCTGCGCGGGAAGATGACCATGATGGTGGTATCCCATCATCTTCAGTATGTTTCCAGTTCCTACGACTACGCATTGTGCGTAAACCGTCGGCTGCATCGCCACACGCTGTCGCGCGAGCTGCCGTTTGAATGGGACAAGGTGTTCGATTTCGAGGTGGGCCGCATTGAGCATACCCCGAACTGCGACTGCCTGAACGACGCGGAAGAGGAGTCGCCGAAATGCTGACGGAACTTTACAATGCCGTTTTCCACTCGCCGCTGCCGTTTCTGCGCTATGCGCTGCTGGCCGGGCTGGCCGGAAGCGTGGCGTTCGGGGTGGTCGGATCGTGGGTTGTCACCCGGCGGCTGACCGCGCTGGCCGGTGCGATAAGCCACGCGGTGCTTGGCGGCATCGGCCTGGCCGCCTATCTGCACGCGGTGTGCGGCTGGGAGTTTGTAACGCCGCTTGGTGGCGCGGTGGCTTTCGGCGTGCTGGCGGCCGCGATCATCGCCGCCGCCGGGGTTTTCGCCCGGGAGCGGGAGGACGCGATAATCAACTCGGTATGGGCGATAGGAATGGCCTCCGGTCTGCTGTTTCTGGGCATCACGCCGGGATATGTTGATCTTGAGGGTTATCTGCTGGGCAACATACTGCTGATAACCCGCGGCGATCTTTGTGTGATACTGGGTTTGGACGCGGTGGTACTGGTGCTCGCGGCGGCGTTTTTCCAGGTCATCATGGCCTGTTCGTTCGACGCGGAGTTCGCCAGAATGCGCGGAGTGAAGGCAGATGCCGTCTATTTTCTGATGCTGCTGATGACCGCGTTGACCATCGTGCTGTTCGTCAATCTGATCGGCATAATACTGGTGATCGCGCTGTTGACGCTGCCGGCCGCCGCCGCCGGCCAGCTGGTCCGCCGGTGGAGTTCTATGATGCTGCTTGCCGCCTTGCTCTGCATGGTTTTCACCACTTCCGGACTGGGCGCCAGCTATGTCTGGAATCTGCCGCCGGGGCCGGTGATCGTACTGTTCGCGGCGGGCGGATATATTTTGGCGGTAATCATCAAGGCAGGGTTGAAAGCGTTTCGCAGACGGGCTATATTACCCGATAGGGAGATTCGAAAACAATGAGAAAGATGGCGGTGTTACTGGTTCTGGCCGCAATGCTGGCGGTCGGATGCGGCAAGAAAGAGTCGGCTCAGGAGCTGGCGAACGGCGCGCTGGCGGCGGCGGAAGCCGGAAACTGGAAACAGTGCTCGGAACTTTGCGGCCGCGCGCTGGCGCTCAGCCCGGCTTCGGCCGACTTGCTGGCGTTGAACAGTATAGCGCTTTACCGGCAGGGAATGACCACGGAGTCGCAGGCGGCGGCGCGGCGTGCGGTGGAGCTGTCTCCGGACAGTTTTGCCGGTCATTACATGCTGGGATTTCTGGCGATGGCCGGCTCCGGCGACACCCGCCGGGCGATCGATGAATTTTCACAGGCTATGATGCTTGCCCCCGGAGACAATCGGGTGCTGATGATGATGGGCGAGACCTGCGGACAGGTTTCCGACAGCCGTGCGCTGACCGCGCTTCAGATGATCAGCGACCGCAATTTCTATACCCCGGCGGTACAGAGCCGCCTCGGCATCATCTACGCCAAGGCGGGCGACCTCAACCGGGCTCGCGACTGCCTCATAACCGCGCGCGAACTGCCCGGCGACAATCCGATCCCGGTGCTGAATCTTGCCCGCTTTCTCGACTTCTACGGCGGGGACCCCGCCGGCGCCGCCAGATATTACCGCGAATTTCTAAAAATAACCGCGGGCAAAACGGAGTATTCCAAACCCCGGCTGCTGGCCGAAGGCCGCCTCGCGGCGCTCAACCGGTAGATCATGGCCATCATTCCGAATGACGTGGTTGAGGAGATCCGCGCGCGTTGCGGCATCGTGGACGTCATAAGCCGGGTGGTGCCGCTCAAGCGCGCCGGCAACGGTAGCTGGAAAGCGTGCTGCCCGTTCCATCAGGAGAAGACCCCGTCGTTCGTTGTCTCCGAACAGCGCCAGCGCTACCATTGCTTCGGCTGCGGCGCCGGAGGCGACGTGTTCAAGTTCGTGATGATGACGGAAAACGTCGATTTTCCCAACGCCATACACCTGTTGGCCGACCGTTGCGGAGTGGTTATTCCGGAGGACTCCTCTGCGTCACCCGCCGAGCAGGCGAAACAGCGCGAACGTGCCGACTATCGCGAGCGGCTCTACCGTCTGCTGGAGGATTTTACGGTGTTTTTCCAACGCACTCTGGCCAACCGGCCGGACTCGGAAGTGGCGCGTTATCTGGCCACCCGCGACCTCGATCCGGACGCGATCAAGAAATTCCGTATCGGCGCCGCTCCTGATTCCTGGGACGAGGGCATGAAGTTCGGTCTTGCGCGCGGCTATACCGAAAAGGAGATGCTGGACGCCGGGGTCATCCTGCAGAACGAGGAATCCGGCCGTATTTACGACCGTTTTCGCAACCGGCTGGTGTTCGCAATCTGGAACGAACAGGGCAAGGTGGTCGGATTTTCCGCCCGCACGGTGGAGAAGGAAGCCGGAGGCGCGAAATATGTGAACAGCCCCGAGACCGCGGTGTTCAAGAAGAGCCGCATTCTTTACGCTCTGCCGCTGGCGCGCACCGCCATCGGCGCGGGCAAACAGGTCATATTATGCGAGGGCCAGCTTGACGTGATTGCGATGCATCGCGCCGGGTTCGCCTGCGCGGTGGCTCCTCAGGGCACCAGTTTCACCGAGGAGCAGGCGCAGCTGTTGCGGCGCTATACCGACCGCGTACTGCTGGCGTTCGACTCCGACGCCGCCGGGCAGAAGGCGATCCTGCGCGCGGTGGAAATACTGTTTCCGCTTGGATTCGAGGTGAGGGTGCTGGCGATTCCGGAAGGCAAGGACCCCGACGACCTGTTCCGCCGCCACGGGGTGGAGGCGGTCGCGGCGACGGTGGATAACTCTATTGACATCCTCGATTTTCTGATAAAGGCGCTGCGTCCGCAGTTCGATCTTGATTCGCCGTTCGGCCAGAGCCGTTTTCTGGAGGCGGTGCTCGCCTATGTGGACAAACTGCCCGATCCGGTGGTGCGGGAGACCTGTGCCCGGCGGCTTTCCGAGCTTCTGCAGTTGAAGGTGGAACTGATCTATGCCGAAATGCGCAACCTGCGCCGCGCGCATTTCGCGCCGGCCGCGAAGCGTGCCGCGGCAAAGCCCGAGGCGGTGATCGATCCGGCCGATCTGGAACTGCGTCACGCCGAGACCACCTTGCTGTCGCTGGCGCTGCTGAGCGAGGCCATGGCTCGCCGCATCGGCGACGAAGTCACCCCCGACCAGCTTTCCGAATCCGCCGCGGCGCGCGCCCTGAACCGGGTTACCGCGCTGGCGCTGAACGGCGAGTATGACAGCGCGGCTCCGGAGCTCAACGCGCTCGATCGCGAACTGGGCGACGCCATTTTGAGCCGGATACTTACCGATCCCGAGCCGCTTGCGCCGGAACGGCAGGAGCAGGCGCTGGAAGAGTGCCTGACCGCGTTGCGCCGCCGTCGTGCCGGGTTTGCGCAAAAAAAACTCCTCGACGCCCTGCGTTCCGCGCAGACCGCCGAGGAAAAGGCGAAAATTCTCGCCGCACTCCAGAAATTATAGCCCGAACAGCTGTTTTTCCTCGAACCTTCCGAACTCATCGATGCCGCTGTATACCGCCTTGCCGGTGGCAAGGTCGGTCAACTTTATCACGAAGGTGTATACCACCTCGGTTTTGCGGCCTTCCACCACTTTCTGCCGGATGATCGAACCTGTCAACGCCAGATCCGGCGCGCGCAGAGTGCCGCGTTTCTGGACGGTGGAGGCATCGAAATTATCATCGTTTTCAAGGTCGCGCACCTGGGCGTTCGCCTCATCGCGGTGCTGCCCGGCTCCCGCCACCGCGGTGGTGACCTGAACCATGTCGCCGTCCTCGGAAAGCGAGGTGGCGATGCGTTCGGTCAGCGCCTCGGTGTGGAGCACGGTGGTGGTGTCGTTCGTGATCCTGCCGATCATCAGCAGCGGCGGGTTGAGGTGTCCGGTGGCGCGGAATGCTTCAAGATAGGCGGCGAACGGCTTGCTTTTGCGCATTTTCGTTGCGGCGCCGGCGGCGGCCTGCGCCACCATCTGCGGCGTGACCTGTTCGCTGCGCACCCGGCCGGCGGTCAGTTCCGCCTCAGTTATCGGCTCGGTGGCGCAGCCGGCCGCCAGCATCAGCAGCGCCGGAAGAACGAATGTGAGTAGCCGTTTCATCGGGTCAATCCTGCTGGCGTCCTATCTCCTGGGTGGTGCTGAACACCTGAACACCGCTGCGCAGGTCGGTCAGCTTCAACGAGAAGAAATAGGTCAGCTCGGTGGTGCCGCTTTCCTGGACGCGCTGTTCGACGATGGTGCCGGAAAGCGACAGGTTGGGCGCCTTGAGCGTGCCGCGCTGCTGGACGGTGGACTGGTCGAAATTTATGTCGTTCTCAAGGTCGCGCACCTGGGCGTTCGCTTCGTCGCGGTGCTGCCCGGCTCCGGCGGCGGCGGTGGTGACCTGCACCATGTCGGCGTCTTCGGAAAGCGCGGTGGAAATGCGCTCGGTCAACACCTGGGTGTTGACGGCGGTGGAGGTTTTGTTGACGACTTCGCTGAGCATCAGCAGAGGCTGGTCGGTATTGCCGGCCTGATATTGGGTGAGATAGCGCGCAAACTGCTTGCTGGCCAGCATCTTGTTGACCGAGTTGAGGGCGGCTTCCTGAAAGTCGACCGGCGAGAGCTTCTGCATCGAGCGTACCCGGCCGGTGGTCTGGGTGGTGTCGATCACACGCGGCTCGGAGGGGCCGCAGGCGGTCACGAGGACGGCGACGGCGGCTAGGATAAGGGCGTTTTTCATATTATATCTCCTTGTTTGTTTTTTGATCACTTCCCGGCTTCCTTGAGGTCGAGCAGAAAGTCGCGGCAGTCGCGCGAGGGGGCGATGCTCTCGAAATAGACGGTTTCGCCAGGAATCAGCATGGCGTGCTGCCAGACGGAAGTGACTCCGGTCATAACCATGCCGTCCTTGTCGGCCCAGCGGAAACGATAGTCGATCGGGTAGGGGTTCTCGCCGGTGAATCCGCTCCAGAACTCCGAGAAGAAACCGGTGCGGACGTTGGTGGCGGCCACCTGGACGCGCATGAACCCGCTGGCGGTTTCGGAGGTGTTGACCTGGGTGATAAGCAGCCGGTTGCGCAGAAACCCGTCGGTGATGACCCGTTTGTCGGCCACGATGTTCATGGTGGCCGACTTGTCGGCGTTTTCCACGGTATTCACTGTGTTCTGGCAGCCGGCCAGCAGCGCCAGTGCCGCGGTGGCGGCGATTGCAATGCTTTTCATATTTTTTTCTCCTTAGTATGTGACGATCATTTCATTTATCGGAAAACGGCAGAACCTTGACTCCGGTGGTGGCGGCGTTGGCCGCGGTAACCAGCACGATCGCCGACCTGCAGCCGGGCGGGAACACCGCCTGCGGCAGCTTGACGCCGGGAAGGGTGAAGGTCATTTTGCGGTCGGCCGGCATCGGGAGGATGGCCAGCTGATATTGCTTGGGCAACAGTTCCCAGCAGCGGGTGTCGGCGGTGTTGAACGCGAATTTGTAGACGCTGGCGGCCGCGATTGCGCCGACCGCCGCCCAGTCGTTGCCCGTCTCGTGCGCGACAATCGCGGCGGCGGCGGTGGTGGCCTCCTTCACCAGGAAGCTGATGACGATGCGGGTTACCATGGCGGTCTTGCGTGCGTTGTACTCGTTGGAGGCCACCGCGTCCATGTCGGCCAGTATTTCTGTCTTGGCGGACCTGCCTCCGGCGGTGACCTCAAGCTGGGGGAACGGCGCCGGGTAGTATTCACAGGTGGGATAGGCAAAGCCGGAATATCCGGTAGGCAGCACCATATGGACCGTGATCTGCTTGTAGTCGGCGCAGCGGCCGTTGGCAAAAACGACGTAGACCACATCGGATGCCACCGGAAAGTCATATGGCTTCACATTCGCCAGCGCCGGGGGCACCTCGGCGCGGTTGCGGCGCAGCGCGGTGACATATAATTTCCGGGCCAGAGGATCCTGCGGCATCGCGTCGTAGAGGCGCTTGAACTCGATCAGCGCGTTGTCGGCCTGGTTGTCACGCCAATACATCATGCCGGAAATGAAGATGGCCAGCGGGTTCAGAAAATTGCCGTATTCCGGCCGCGCGGCGGCGGCGAGGGCTTCCTCGCTCTGCTTGAACTCGGCGCTCTGGTCGAGTTTGGAGCGGATGGTGTCCTCGGTCATGCCGGATTTCTTTATGGTTTCGGCGTTTTGCTTTTCGTAATTTTCGGAAGATTTTTTCTCCTGTTCGATATCCCAGGCATAGACCTGCTGCACCTGCTCCATCGCGTCGCGCATGCGGTTGACATAGGCGGAAAAGTTCACGTCATCGCCGGCGGCGAGGCAGTTGAACCCGGCGTATACCGGAAGCAGGACGCGGTCGCGGTAGAGGCCGCGGTAGGCAACGGCGGCAGGGTTGGTGAAAGCCGAGCCGACTTCGCCGGCGGCGTCGCGGGCGGAAACCACGGCGCGGCGGTCGAAATCCTCGATCAGTACGTCGGCAACGTCGAAACAGACGGCGGCGCGACCGGTGTTGCCGGTGAGGAAATAGAAGCTGCCGGCTTCGAGCATCCACATGACTTCGTCGCCGGAGCCGTGGTCGGAGCTGACCTTCTGCCACAGCTCGGTTTCGGCCATCGGGTAGTTACCCTGATAATAATGATTGCGGAAGGTTTCCTTGCGGCTGTGTGCGTCGAATATGCTCGAGCAGCCGGCCGCTAAGATCAACACCCCCGCGGCGGCGAGACGGCGCGCAAAAATCCACATGTCCATGTCAAATCCCCCGATCTTTCACAGAAAAACGTCTATTTCGCGGCCGAAGACTCTTTTTCCAGCGCCTGCACCAGTTTGGGTGCAATCGAGTTGAGCGTGGCGCGGGTAAGATAGTTGAAGAAGTCGCGCGGCTGCCAGTCGCGGCGGGTGTTCGCGTCGACGTCGGTCTTGGCCATGCGTCCCTCGAACGGGATGGTGGCGACGATCTTTTTGTCGCGGACGCGCTGAATCGCCACTTTGCCCTGAATGTAGAACACTTCACGCCCCGGGATGGTGCCGGAGATGCCCTCCTTGGCCTCGCCCTTGGCGTATTCCAGACGGGAGATGGTGGTGACGATCAGGTACCCGGCCTCCTCGTGATTGTCGAACCCGGTCTCCTTGTTGATACCGGCCTGGTCGATGCGTTCGACCACGTCGACGCCGTTTTCAATCAGGCAGTCCTGCATGCGGGCCACGAAATCGTCGGAAAAGAGATCCCAGAACTGCGGCTGCACGCTTTCGCCAACGGACGGTTTGGTCACGCCGACGGTCATATTGAGTTCCAGCGGCTTGCCGACGCCCATCTTGCGCAGTTCCGCCGGCAGCTGGTAGGCCAGCTCGTCGAAGTCGCGCACCGACAGCCGGCTGCTGCTGTTCACCACTTTGCCGGTGGTGGTGTTTATGATCGCCATGGTCAGGAATTTCTTGCTGCCGACCTGCGATACGGTGGGCACCAGAATGTTGTCGACTCCGAGCACGTTGCCTAGCGTGGCGCGCGCCTCGGAGGAGTCCACCATGCCGGAGGACTGCTGGAAGCCCTGTTCGGTCAGCATATGGGCGAGATTGTTGCGGGTGATGACTTCGTATTGGTCGCCGAGGAAAACCTCGATCATGTCGGGTATGCTCTCCACGTCTGTCTTGTTCACGCCGCCTTTCGCCACAACATCCACCACCGCGATCCGTTCGCGATGGGCTTTCTCGGCGGCCGCCTTGCGGGCGGCTTCGGCGTCTCTTTGCACCTTTGCCAGATTCTGCCGGGCGGCTTCTAAATCGGCCTCGGCTTTGAGCCGGGCGGCGTCGAGCTCGGCTTTGGCTTTGGCGGCCTCGGCCATGGCGGCGGCGGTCTCCTGTTTCGCGGCGGCGGTCTCGGATTTCGCCTCGGCGGTTTCCTGTTTTGCTGCGGCGGTCTCGGATTTCGCCTCGGCGGTTTCCACTTTGGCGGCGACGGCATCGTTACCGGCCGTGGCGGTCGCGCCGTCGTCGGTTTGAGCGGAAGCGGTGAACATCGCGGCGGCGGCGAACAATATGGCAAGAAGTCTGAGTTTCATATTTTCATATCCTTAACGTGTTAGAGCAATTCGTCCAGTTTGGTGTCCAGATCGGCCTCGGAGCCGGACTCGGCTTTGTCGCCGCTTTGGGTTTCGGGCTGGGAGGGCTTTTCTTCTCCGCCCGCGGGCGCGATATTGGCCCAGCCGATCTTGCCGCCGATTTTACCGGCGATTTTCTCCGGATCGGCGGCCGGCTCGGCCGCTTTGGGTTCAGGTTCGGCCGGTTGCGCCGCTGCCGCCGGTTCCGGTTTGACCGGTTCGGGCACGGCGACGGGTTCGGCCTTGACTTCGGCCTCCATGGCGGCAGTCGGCGGATTTGCGACGGCAGCCTCGGCGGTGCCGGTCAATGCTTCAGCGGGTTCGGGTTTCGGTTCCGGCTTCGGCTCCGGTTTGATCACCGGTTCGGGCGCGGTGGCCAGATATTCGGCGATGTCGCGCGCGGCATTCTTAAGGCAGTCGGTCAACAGGGTCTGGAAGATATTGTCGTCGAATCCGCCCGGGTTGTATGGGGCGGTTTCTTTGAGCTTGGCGGTGTAAACCTGCCCGAACACGACCGACTGGGTGCGCAGGTCAACCACTTTGATGATGACTTCGAGACTGTAATATTTGGTTTCGGTCTGTACACCGTAGCCGGAGAATTTCTGGGTCTTGGTCTGAAGATCGGCAACCGTGCCGTAGACCAGATGGGTCACTCCGGCGGCTTCGCCGAGGCGGCGCAGCGCGTTGACCGGGAAGTTTTCCTGGGCGGGCAGCGTGTTCATCGCTTCGGCAATGACGTCGCCGTCGATGCACTCGACCTTGGCGGCGGCAAGATATGAGGAAAGGTAGTCGGCGCCGATCACCATCGGCCGGGTCGGGCCTTTGTTGATGGTGTTGTAAAGTTCGTTCCAGCGGGCCCATTCAGTGCGCAGGCGCTGAAGGTTCCAGTCGTCCACTTTCTGGTTGCGGGTATGGGTGTCCCATGCGTCGATGGCGCCGATCAGCCCCTGCATCACGCTGTTTATGCTGCGGCGGTCTTCGCTGTTCAGCGATTTTGACGGCTTGATGTTAAGATCGAGGTTCGGGCGTTCGAGGAACGAATATCCCTTGGTGTCGACGGAACTGAAGTCGAGCACCGCCACCCGTGCCGCCGTGCCTCCGGTTTTTGCCGTTGCGGCATTCTGCGGTGCCGCGTCTTCGCACCAGACGCTCGGCAGCATTCCGCACAGGGCCAGTGCGCACGCGAGAATCTTTTTCATATTTTTGCAACCCTCCTTGAAGTTTCCGGTATTAAACCGATTTGATTCCCACAGTAACAATAAACCTTGTTTGAAGTTTTGACAAGTAATTGGACAAGCAAAACGCCATCTTTTACCCGCAAAAAAGCTAAAAAATGCGCTTTTAACCGAAAAAAGATGCATCAGGCTTGCTTTTGCGGCAAAGACAAGATACCTTATAATCTGTAAAACTCAACAGCAAGGAGGCAAAATCATGTTTAAAGCCTTTTCCGCATTCGCTCTCGGCGCACTGGCGCTTCTCGCCGCCGGCTGCAACGGCAACAACAAGTTCATCTATGCCGCGGATTCCGGCAGTTTCGTCTCTTTTCCTGACGATAAGCCGACCGCCACCGTGGTGGTTCCGCCGTTTCTGGTGGAACGCGGCGAGGATTCCCGCATGGGGTCAAGCATGCTCGGTATGATCCCGCTGGTCCCGTTCGGCTATGCCGAAATGAATCAGCCGGAAAACAACGAGAGTTTTTATTCCATAACCTACTATGATTTCAGTCCGGCCAACGATCTTGCTCAGGCGGCGGCGGTGAGCCTGCGCGCCTCCAAGCTGTTCGCCCGGGTCGACCAGTGCCGTGCCGCCAAGTCCGACGCAAAATATGAGTTCCGCGGCACCGTGCTGGCCACCGACTACAAGGCCCGCTGGTTCACTTACGGCGTCACCTATCTTCTGGCTTCGCCGCTGTGGATAGTCGGTTGTCCCACCGGCAGTTCCAGCTGCCATCTGGCGGTGCGCTTCGACCTTATCGACCGCGCCACCGGCGCGAACGTCTGGGAGTATACCTTCGACGAGTCAGATTACATCAATCACTGGCTCTACTGCCGCTACGGAGACGACACGAATCTGTTCCCGGTGCTCATGAAGCGCGCGATGAACAAGGCTCTTGCCGGGCTCGCGTCCTCCGGAGTGCTCCAGTAGCCATGCGTGGCGGGTTGCGTCGGTGTGCGGGAGTCTGGCCATGAGGAAGATCAGCATCGTCGGCGGGTGCCGCAACGAAGAGCGGAACCTGCCGGAGCTGTACGAGCGCTGCATGGCGGTGCTGAGGTCGTTTCCGCAGTACGATTACGAATTTGTGATCGAGGACAACTGTTCCACCGACGGCACCCGGCAGGTGCTGCGCGCGCTGGCGGCGCGCGACCGCAGATTCAAGGTCATTTTCAACGCCAACAACTTCGGTCATATCCGTTCTCCTTACAACGCTCTGCTCAACGCTTCCGGCGACGCCGTTGTCCTGATGTGCACCGATCTTCAGGAGCCGCCAGAGGTCATTTCCGACTTCATAAAGAAGTGGGAGCAGGGGGTCAAGGTGGTGGCGGGGGTGCGCAGCGGCACAAAGTCCGGTCTGCTGATGGAGTCGGTTAGGAAGTTCTACTATGCGCTGCTGCAGAAGAGCGCGTCGGGTGGGACGGTGATCCGCAACTTTACCGGGTTCGGCCTATACGACCGCTGCTTCATCGAGGCGTTGCGCAAATTCCATGAGCCGTATCCGTATTTTCGCGGCCTGGTCAGCGAGATCGGGTTCAGCCGTGCGGAGGTGCCGTTCGTGCAGGATCGCCGCCGTCACGGCCGCAGCAACAACGACGTGTTCACGCTTTACGACATGGCGATGACCGGTTTTGTGAACCATTCCAGGCTGCCGCTCCGGCTTGCCGCGCTGACCGGATTCATCATCGGGGCGGGCAGCTTCATAACCGCGATGGTATACCTGATTCTGAAGCTGTGCATGTGGAACACCTTTCAGTTCGGTCTGGCGCCGATGATGATCGGGATGTTTTTTCTGGCGGCGGTGCAGCTGATATTCATCGGCGTGATCGGGGAATATCTTGGCGCGGTCTGGACGCAGGTCAAGAACCGGCCGCTGGTGGTGGAAGAGGAACGGCTTAATTTCGACGAGCCGCCGCCCGGTCCGGATACCTCCGGAAAATAGAATTTCAGCCCCGCACAGGCGGGGCTTCTTCGTAAGAATGTGTTTGATCAAGGCGGGATTCCCGCCTTTTTTTATTGCTTGTCGGCGGAGTCAACCGGTTGACAGAATCCTTTTGCTCATACCAACTTGAAAGGATCATCGGAATGGCAAAAGGATTTGCGATAGCAGTATTTAAAGGCGATTCGCTGGAAGTTGCGCTGGCGGTGCGCGCAAGCGGTGAACTGGTGAAAACCGGCGACTACCAGTTTTCATTGAAGATCGGCGAACGCAGTTTTGCCGGTGAACCTTCGGCCGACGGCCGCAGGGTTCTGTTCCGGCTTGCTCCCGCGATTACCACGGAACTGGAGACGGGGGAGCACCGGACGCAGCTGGTGATCGACGGCGCGGACTATCGCAAAACCGTCAACGGAGTTTTGAACGTGGGAGACCCCGCCGGAGACGAGCCGGGGTTTGCCTGTGAATCGATCGATTTCGAGCTGGATGTTCCGCCGCTGTCCATAAATCTCGCCGCGCTGGTCAACATGTTTCCGCAGGAGTGCCGCAACCATCTCGACGGCGTCGCGGCGTCGGCCGCCGGTTCCGCCGGTTCCGCCGCTGAATCCGCCGCCGCCGCGGGGGCTTCGGCAATCGGCGCAAAATCAAGTGAATCCGCCGCGAGCAGCGCGGCAACCCTGGCCGTACAGGCCGCCGACCGCGCTGCCGCCGCCGCCGCCGCGATCGTGGACGCCTGCGTATACGGCATCGATCACGATACCGCCGTTGCCACCGCCGCCACCGCCTGCACCCGGGTGGTGCTGGTGTCCGGCTACAGCTATCTGGCGGTGCCGGGCTTCACCCAGATGCCCGCGCACAACTGGCGCCGCTGCGTGGTGGACGATCTTGCCGCGCGCCATGTCAAGTATTATCTGCACCCGCAGGATTCGACCCGCCGCGCCGACGGCGCCGCCGCGGTGCTCACCGGCGCGGACGGCGATGTGATGGTCCAGGTGCCGGTGGTCTACCGCCGCACCGACCAGTACACCGACGCTTCCGGCCATCTGCACCGGGTGCATCTGGTTTCCGACCGGCAGTTCGCCAACAGCGCCCCGTTCGACTGGTTCAAGGTCGGCCCCGGCGGCGCCACCGTCCGCGAACAGTTCATGGGCGCGTTCCCGGCCGCGCTGTGCGACGCTTCCGGAGCGGCGCTGACCACGGTCGAATCGACGGCCGCCCCGGCGGTCTATTCGGCCGGGTGCCGCCTGCGCAGCATCGCGGGCGCCAAGCCGGTTGCGAACATGGACCTGCCAACCATGCGCACCGCCGCCAACGCGGCCGGGGGGCGCACCGCCAACGAGGCGTTCTACGAGTTTCTAGCCCTGATGATGGCGGTGGAGTACGGAACATTCGATCTGCAGAGCGCCTTTTCGCCGGGCTTCACCAACGCCGATTCGGCCGCCGGCTATGCGCACGTCCGGCTCAACGGCCGCGCCAACTTCGGCAATGGCTCCGGGCATATTCCGGCCGATCCCGTCACCGACGCCATCGTTCCCTGGCAGGCCGGCACCGCGGACGCCGCCAAGGTGGTGCAGTGCGTCTACCGCGGCATTCAGGACCCCTACGGCGCGCTGTGGCAGTTTGCCGACGGATTCGTCATGGTGCCGGACGGTTTCTACCGGACGTTCGACCCGGCGCTCTATTCCGATACCAACTATGCCGCCACCCACGCCAAAATCGCCCACGCCTGGCCGTCGACCGGCTGGATGAGCTCGTGGGCGGTTCCGTCCATGCTGCCGCTGGCCGCCGCCGGGAGCAGCACCTCCGGGCTGTGCGATTACTATTACTATTATGACGCCAACCCGCACCGGATGATGCGCGGCGGCGGCAAGACCCAGAGCGTCAGCGGCGGGCCGTTCTGCGTGAACATCCAGGGCATGCTGTCGATAACCGCCACCGGCACCGGCGGCAGAACCGCATGTTAAGGAGACAGGAAAATGATTGAACATACCGACATCCCCGCAAATCTGCAGACCGATTTTCTTACCGAAACCGTGAGCGATTCCGAACCCGTCATTCGCCGCGAAGGGGCTATGCTGATATTTCCGGCGTTCGTGCGCGCCGTCGGCGGCGTTTTCCGCTGCTTCGAGGTGCCGTGCGCGTACACCGGCCAGAATATGACCGACTACGCCGTCTGCGCGATCGCCGGTTACGCCGATCTGCGGCGGCATTTCTACGGCCCGGCGGCGGTACAGCTGGAACAGCAGCTCAAGGGCACTTTCACCGCCCACCAGTACGCGGTTCGGGCGGCGTTCCCGAAATCCGCCGGAGAGATACAGGCGGCGGTGGCGAGGTTTGAGGCGATCAGGAACAACTTTTGGGATCTGGTGGACGCCGCATGCGCGGCGGCAGGCAAATCCCGGGTCGAGCTTCCGGAAATCTTCAATGCCGAGGATATGATGACTCTGGCGGCGGAAAACGGCATGAGCGCCGCCGATGTTGCCGAATATACCGTGAAATTCAGCATAGTGTCGCTGAATCTGCTGCAGAACGGGCGGAATTGGAGTGAGCTTTTCGAATAGAAGGAAGTATTTTACTCAAGCCCGCATTCGCGCAGCAGGTCATGCCGGGCCAGCAGTTCGGCCGTGGTTCCTCTCGCCCGTACCGCACCGTCCGCCAGTATTACGCATTGACGGCAGGTGGCGCGGGCGAACGGCAGATCATGAGTGGCCACGACTTTGAGGTTCGGAAGCGAATTCAGCAGCGCGGCAAGCTCGCGCGCTCCGCGCGGGTCGAGCATACTGGTGGGTTCGTCGAGGAACAGCGCCTCCGGGTGCATGGCCAGCACCCCGGCCAGAGCGGCCCGGCGCTTTTCTCCGCCGGAAAGCTTGTTCACGTCGCGTCCGGCGAGATGGGATATGCCGAGTTCCCGCAGCGCGGCGGTCACCCGCGTATCCACCTCTTCCGGGGGCAGCCCGAGATTGTGCGGGCCGAACGCCGTGTCTTCCGCTACGGTCTGTGAAAACAGCTGGTCGTCCGCGTTCTGGAACACCATGCCGATCCGCCGCCGGATAGTTCCGGTGTGGTGCCTGCCTGCGGTAAGACCGTCCACCAGAATATTGCCGGAAGTCGGCGGGCAGAGTCCGAGCACCGCCTCAAGAAAAGTGGATTTCCCGGCGCCGTTTGCGCCCAGTACGGCGGTTGAGGCTTCCGCGCCGCCTTCGATCACGCAGCTGACACGGTCAAGCGCGGTTACGCCGCCGGAACGGACTACCGAAACTTCCTGAAATTCTATTTTCACAGCATATACCTCAGGATGCCGAATATGGCAATCAGAACGGCGGCTCCGGCCCACTGGGCGGCTCCGGCCCGCCGTGCGGCGGCGAGGGGGGCGCGGGCGTCGAACAGTCGGCACTGCATCGAACGATAGATGGCTTCCGACCGTTCGAAGGCGCGTGTGAACAGCCGCCCGGCGAATTTGCCCCAGTCGCGCACCTGGATCGTCCGGCGGCCGGGATTGCGCAGAAAATAGGCGGTGGCCGAGTTGCCGGCCTCTTCGATCAGCAGCGGCAGATAACGCAGCATGAGCTGAAGCTGGAGCACCAGCAGGCACGGCACTCGCAGCGCCGTCAGCGCTCCGGCCAGTTCGGTGGCCGCGGTGGTGGACGTCAGCAGTAGAACCATGCCTACCGATCCGACGGTCTTGGCGGTCAGCACCACCAGCGAAACCACGCCGCCCGGCAGAGACAGCCTGGGCAGGATTTCCAGCCCGGCGCGGTCGAAAAAGCAGTTTGCCAGCCCGGCGCAGCATACGAACGGCAGTGCCGCCAGTGTGCGCAGCAGCAGCGGGCGCAGCCGGACGCCCTCGACGGCGGCCGCCAGAAACGGGAACGGTGCGAACAGCATGGCGCCCGGCCAGTCGTAGCGGCCGAACGACACGATAAGCACCAGATAGGACAGCACGAACACCACCTTCGGCAACGGCGCCGGGTGCACAACGGCGCCTTCGGCGGCCAGCGGCAGCAGCCTCAGCAAAGAAAGTGAACGGTTTATCTCCCGGTTCAAAGCCCCGTCGTCTCCTTTTTACGGCGATGGAAGCACACCGCGTAAGCGATCAGCGCGAGCATCAGCCCGCAGAACGCGGTGCCGGCGATTCCGGCGAACGAGGAGCTCCAGACGGAGTCCTGCCCTTTCAGCTGATAGTCGGGCAGCACCGCGAAGAAATCGGCGACTCTGGTGAAAAATGTGTGAACGGCGCCGGAACTTTCCAGTTCGGCCGAACCGGTGATCCGTTCCATCGACCATTCCAGACCGTCCGGGCTTTGCGAAGCCAGCAGCGACAATCCGCCGCCGATCAGCAGCGCGGCCAGCCCGAACCGCCAGCACAGCTTTGAAATCGAACGCGGTTTGTCTTCAAGCCTTGCCGCTTCGAGGTCGGGAAGGTTTTTGCGCACGAACAGCAGCACCGCTCCGGTGGCCAGACCTTCGCCCAGCCCGATCGCCAGATGGATCGGCAGCATCGCGGTGGCGAACGCGGCGAACGGCAGTTTGGTGATGCCGGAAATCAGAGTTTCCAGCGTCACGCCCAGTGCGCCAAGCTCAAGCGAAACTATGCTGGCGACGCAGGCGGCCGCCATGATCCTGCCCGGTTTCGAATCGTTTCCGGCGAGCGGGCGGAAAATATAAGGGTAGGCGATGAAGCAGCCGAAAAATCCCAGGTTCACCAGATTGCACCCGAAAGCCAGCAGTCCGCCGTCGGCGAAGAACAGCGCCTGCACCAGCAGCACGCAGGCCATGGTCAGGAACGCGGGGGCGGGGCCGAGCAGCGCGGCCAGCAGCACCGCGCCCGCAATGTGACCGCTGGAGCCGGTTCCCGGTATCGAAAAATTTACCATCTGGGCCGCGAAAACAAAGGCTCCGGCCACCCCCATAAGCGGAATGCGGCGCTCGTTGAAATCCTTTCGGACGGCGCGTACCGAATGGGCGGTCAGCCCCCCGGCCACGGCCAGCATCACCACTCCGGTGACGGGCGACAGCAAAGCATCGGCCATATGCATGAAAAATCTCCTCCCCGCCGTTTTTTCCGGCTGTTCTTGTTTGCTGTCGATAATATAGCCCGCCAACCCGCCGATTGCAAAAGCGAAATCGGCAACGTTTTTCCGGACCGGAAGAGAAAAATTGAAAAATATGTTCGGGCGGAGCTTGAAACGGCGGGGATGGGGAGGTAATTTTATTCAAAAATCCTATGGAGAAATTGCGATGCGCGAAATAGACGATTTCAAGGACATCGGCTTCGCCAAGCTCGACCTGCGCCGCGCCGCGCGCACCGGTACCGCGGAGGCGGTCTACTGCCCCGGCAAGACCGCGGAGCAGCTTTTGAATATCTTTCTTGAGTTCCGGCGGGCCGGAGTTCCGGCGCTGGGAACCAAGTGTTCGGCCGAACAGTTCGACTTTCTGGTTGATAACGGCTTCACGGCCGAATACGACCCGGTTTCAAAGGTGGTCACCGCCGCGGGCACGGAGTCCGTTGCGCCGGCGTCCGGATTGGTGGCGGTATGCACCGGCGGCACTGCGGACATCCCGGTGGCGGAGGAGGCTGCCCGCACCGCCGAGTTTTTCGGAGTTAGGGTGGAGCGCCATTTCGATGTGGGGGTGGCCGGCATCCATCGGCTGTTCGCCAGGCTGGAAGATATACGCCGGGCGGACGCGGTGGTGGCGGTGGCCGGAATGGAGGGCGCGCTGGCCGGAGTGATCGCCGGTCTGGTTGAAGCTCCGGTGGTGGCGGTGCCGACCTCGGTGGGATACGGAGCCTCGTTCGAAGGCATCGCCCCGCTGCTGACGATGATGAATTCCTGCGCCGAAGGTGTTTCGGTGGTAAATATAGATAACGGATTCGGGGCCGGCATCCTCGCCTGTCGGATGATCCGCATGGCGGAAAGGAGAAGCAAATGACCGACAAAGTACTTTATCTGGAATGCGCGTGCGGCATCAGCGGAGATATGACCGTGGCCGCGCTGCTCGATCTCGGTGCGAGCCGTGAAAAGCTGGACCGGGCGCTCGCCAGTCTCGAACTGGAAAATTTCGGCTACGAGGTGTCGCGCAGCAAGTCATACGGAGTGGCCGGCTGCGATTTCGAAGTTATGATCGGCGCAGGCCATTATCATCACGGGCATGACGGCGACGACCATCATCATCATCACGACCATGAGCACCGCAATCTCGCGGATGTTTACGAGGTGATAGACCGCGGCGACATGTCCGCCGCCGCCCGCGAACTGGCCAAGAAGATATTCGACATCGTTGCCGTGGCCGAGGCGGAGGCCCACGGCTGCAATGCCGACGAGGTGCACTTTCACGAGGTGGGAGCCATCGACTCGATCGCCGATATAGTGGGCGCCGCGGTGCTGGCGGACGACCTCGGCGTTTCCGGTTGCGTGGTCACCGGCATGGTGGAAGGCTCCGGGTTTGTCCGGTGTCAGCACGGCGATCTGCCGGTTCCGGTTCCGGCGGTGCTTAACATCGCGCGGAGATTCGGTATCCCGCTGACGATTTCGGACGCCCGCGGCGAAATGGTGACGCCCACCGGCATCGCGATCGCGGCCGCACTGCGTACCACGAAGGTTCTTCCCGAGAGTTTCACGGTGGATAAGGTGGGGATCGGCTTGGGCAAACGCGATTTCGGCCGCCCGAACATGCTGCGCGCAATGTTGCTGGGCGCCGCCGCCGGTTCCGGACGGCTGTTCACGATGGAGGCCAATATCGACGATTCCACCGGCGAGGCTCTTGGCCTTGCCATGGAGGAATTGTTCAAAGCCGGCGCTCGCGACGTGCACTTCGTGCCGTGTTTCATGAAGAAGAACCGCCCCGGCTGCCTGCTGCGGATAATCGCCGACGAAGCGCTGCTTCCGGCGTTGGAGGAGGTGGTTTTCCGCACCACCACCACCATCGGCCTTCGCAAGTATCCGGTGACCCGCACCTGCATGGAGCGCGAAACCGTGGAGGCGGTTTTACCGTTCGGCATCGTGAAGCTGAAGAAGTGTTCCTATGGCGGCATCGTCCGCTTTTATCCTGAATATGAGAGCGTGAAGGCGGCGGCCGCGTCCTCCGGGCTCGATTTCCGAACCGTGTTTGAACTGGCGCGTCAAGCCGGTGAAAATCATGGATGAGCAACTGGGCAGGCTTGAGAGTTTCCTCGCCGCGCGTTGCGCCGGCGGGGTGGCGCTGGCGTTTTCCGGCGGAGTGGACAGTTCTCTGCTGTTGTCGGTGCTGGCCGGTTTGCGCCGCGAGACGGAATTTCCGCTGCTGATTTTTAACGCCCGCTCGGTATTTCAGCCGGAGCACGAGATGCAGAGCGTTGCCCGTCATGCCGATGAATACGGGGTGAAGGTCGAGTATTTCAACTTCATGCCGCTGGTCCATCCGGAAATCCGGCAGAATCCACCGGATCGCTGCTATATTTGCAAAAAACGCATATTCGCCGAGTTCCGGGCGTTCGCCGACTCGCATGGAGTCGAAACCCTGGCCGACGGCACCAACGCCGACGACCTTTCCACTTATCGCCCCGGGTTGCGGGCGCTGCATGAACTCGGAGTGGTTTCTCCGCTGGCCGAACTTGGCATCGGCAAGGCGAAAATACGGGAGATCGCCGCTCTTCTTGGGCTGAAATGCGCGTCCAAGCCGTCAACGCCGTGTCTTGCCACCCGCTTTGAATACGGCACCGCGCTTACGCTGGACGCGCTGATGGCGGTGGGCAGGGGTGAGGCGCTGATCCGCCGGATTCTGCCGGATACCGCCGACCTTCGGCTCCGCGTTCACGGCGGCATCGCCCGCATCGAGGTATCGCCGGAATTCCAAGGTGTGCTGCTGGAGCATCGCGACGAGATCGTTGCCGGGCTTGCCGCGCTCGGGTTTCGTCATGTTACACTGGATCTCGCCGGATTCCGCTCCGGCAGCATGGATGCGGAAGTCGGCAACCGGTCCCGCTGATCGCAAAATCACCATCGTTGAACCGGGGGCCGTACGCGCCTCCCTTTTTGTTTGGTTTGAAACTCTTTTCTTCTTAACATTTTTCATTTTTTTTTATTTTCGCATTTGACAAACTTCATGGGGCAGGGTATCTTTTAGTATTCAGATTTGAAAATGGAGTGTTCAGATATGAACAATACGATCCCGGCCGTAGAAAAGACAGTCCATCTTATGAGGGCGTTGGCCCGTAAAAAAAGCTCGCAGGCGGAGTTGAGCAAGGAACTCGACATCGCCATGAGCACCACCTACCGTATCTTGAGCACGCTGCGCAAGCACGACTGGGTACGCAAAAACGAAACCGGCGAATATTCGCTTTCCGGAGGGCTGATGCCGCTGCTCAACCATTTCCGTTCGGAGCTGGCGAGGCTGGATCACGCCAAAGGTGTGGTGTCGCGAATTTCCTCGAAATACGGGATTGCCTGCAAACTGTCGATCCGGCGGGACGACGAGCAACTGACGCTGTTCCGGGCGGAGCCGCCGGGGCCGATCGCGCTGACCGGCCAGTCGGGCTCGACTTTCCCGCTGATCGAGGGGTCGGTGGGGGCCGCGCTGCTGTGCGCCGAATCGGAAGAGATGCTGGAAACCCTGGTGGACGAGTGCGCGGCGGACATACCGGAAAAACTGGATCCGTCGTTGCTGTATGGCGCCATCGGGGAGATTCGCAGCAAGGGGTATGCGCTGAACCTGCGGAAAAACCGCTGGAACATCGCCGCGATGTCGATGCCGGTGTTCGGAGAAGACCGCGGCTCGGTGGTCGCCGCGCTGACCCTGATCGGCAATACCGAGGAGTTCGAGAGCGCAAAGGCCGGAAAACTGGCCGCCATCCTGCGTGACGCAATTGATGAATGTCAAACGGAAGAATCTTCCAACCAAGGAGATAGCAAATGAAAATCGATCCTTCCAATCTGTATATCACCGACATGCGGTTTGCCGACATCGACGGTGCGCCGAAACGCTGCACCCTGATTAAAATCTACACCAATCAGGGCATTGTGGGTTACGGCGAGGTGCGCGACGCTTCCAGCCGCACCTATGCCGCCATGCTAAAGAGCCGCATTCTGGGCGAGAATCCCTGCAATGTGGAAAAGCTGTTCCGCCGGATCAAGCAGTTCGGCGGCGACTCCCGGCAGGCCGGCGGCGTCTGCGGCATTGAGGTGGCGCTGTGGGACATCGCCGGCAAGGCCTGGGGCGTGCCGGTGTGGCAGATGCTGGGCGGCAAATTCCGCGACAGCGTCCGCATCTATTGCGACACCGACTCCGAAGGCGGCGGCCGCGACATGGGCAAGGCGCTCAAGGAACGCATGGACCAAGGCTATACCTTTCTTAAGATGGACCTTGGCATCGAACTGCTCATCAACGTTCCCGGCGCACTCAGCGCGCCGCTCGGCTTCCTGGAGAAGATGCGCGAATACAAGAAAACCGTGTTCTCCACCCCGCATGGCTCGATCGACCCGCGCGCCATGCGCGGCGAGGCCTACGATCTGTTCAACACCGCCCATTCGTTCACCGGCATTCATATCACCGAAAAAGGGCTGGATTACCTCGAGAAATATATGGCCGACTGCCGCGAGGTCACCGGCTATGAAATTCCGATCGCGATCGACCATCTCGGCCACATTCCGGTCGAGGACTGCATCAAGCTGGCCAAGCGGCTTGAGAAGTTCAATCTTGCCTGGATGGAGGACCCGGTGCCGTGGCAGATGACCGACCAGTATGTGAAGTTGGCCAACGCCACCACCACTCCGATCGGCACCGGCGAGGACATGTACCTCAAGGAATCCTTCCTGCCGCTGCTGAAATCCGGCGCGCTGGCGGTGATCCACCCCGACGTGCTTACCGCCGGTGGTATTCTGGAGACCAAAAAGATCGGCGATCTTGCCGAGGAGCACGGTGTGCAGATGTCCATCCACATGGCAGAAAGCCCGATAGCCTGTCTGGCGGCGGTCCATGTGGCGGCGGCCACCCGCAACTTCATGGCGCTCGAAGTCCATTCGGTTGACGTGCCGTGGTGGGCCGATCTGATCAAACCGGCCCTGAAGATCGAAAACGGCTATATCGCGGTGCCGGACAAACCCGGCCTCGGCATCGACGAGCTCAACGAGGAACTTATCGCCGAAAAACTCCACGCCGACTTTCCGATAGCCTGGGAATCCACCGAACAGTGGGACAAGGAGTGGTCCAACGACCGCCAGTGGTCGTAGGCCGGATATTAAGAACAACGCTTGCAGTAATATATAATCTAAGGAAAGGATATAAACCATGCCATCTCTGCAGGATATGAGAACCCGCGCCAAGGAAGCCGGGCTCATGAAGCTGGACCGCCTTATCGCGAACCGTCAGCACATTCCATCCAACTCGATTCCAATTCCCGTCAGCGAGCTTTGCGAACGCTACGAGAAACTTTACACCGGCTGCATCAACGATGTGATGCGCGAACTGTGCCTGCTGAACCAGAACCTTCCATCCGAAATCATGCCGCTGCGTGACGAGATGGTGGTTTGCGGCGAGGCGTTTACCGTCAAGAGCGCGCCTAACGTGATGATCGAGGGCGAGATGACTTTCCGCGCTCAGATGCTGGACGAGATGAAGCCGGAAGGCGTGGTGGTGTGGGATACCTCCGAAGACACCGAGGCGTCTCTCTGGGGCGGCGTGATGACCGCCACCGCGATATCCAAGAAGATTCGCGGCGCGGTCATTGCCGGCGGCATCCGCGACACCAAGCAGATACTGGAGCAGGACTTCCCGGTCTTTTACAAGTACCGCACCAGCAACGGTTCGCTTGGCCGCTGCATGATAACCCATTATCAGGTGCCGGTCAAGATCGGCAAAGTCACCGTCCGTCCCGGAGACATCATCTTCGGCGACATCGACGGCGTGCTGTGCATCCCGCGCGAGATCGCCTACGACGTGCTGCTGCGCGCCGAGGGGATCGAACGCAACGAGGTGGATATTTTCTCCTGGGTGCGCCAGGGCGACACCATCTCCGAGATCATCGAAAAAGGCGGATATTTTTAACCACGAGGGCTTCCACAATGGATTCCAAGGAAATCATCAAGTCCATCACGCGCGAAATGGACAGGCCGCGCGGCGGCATTGAGGAGCGCATCGAGCTTGACATTCGCCGCCATCGCATGGGATGGGGCCGGTTCGTCCTCTCCAACGCGGAGGAGAAACCGTACGCCAACGCCAGGATCAAGCTCACCCAGACCAAGCACGAATTTCTGTTCGGCGCCAATCTGTTCAAACTGCAGGACTTCGAATCCGAAGCGCAGAACCGCGCTTTTGAGACCTACTTCAAGCGGGTTTTCAATCACGGCACTATCCCGTTCTACTGGGATACGCTGGAACCGGAGCAGGGCAAGCCGCGTTACGGCGCCGACAGCGCGGTGATCCCGCGCCGTCCGCCCACCGACACGGCGGTGAAGTGGTGTCTGGAAAATGGCATTCGCCCGAAGGGGCACTGGCTGTTCTGTGACAATTTCGTGCCGTCGTGGATTCCCAAAAACACCAAGGAACTGATGGTGTTGATCGAGAAGCGTATCGCCGATCTGGCCGGGCGCTACGGCGAAACCGTCACCATCTGGGACGCGGTGAACGAGGCTTTCTCCTATCCACGCTGGTTCACCAAGATCGGTTGGTCGTGCGTGCCGCAGGACTACGTCTATCTGGTGTTCAAACTCGCGGAGAAGTATTTCCCGAACTACACCGAACTGTGCTACAACGACGGCCAGAACATCGCCTATCAGCCGTTTCATTACGACAATTCCCCGATGCATCTGCTGTGCCGGAGTCTGCTTGATCGCGGTGCGCGTCTCGGCGGCATCGGGCTGCAGTTCCATATGTATGCCAAGGTCGAGGAGGTCGCCTCCGGCGGCTGCGCCCACTGCTACTTCGACCCCTATTATCACTTCAACGTGCTGGATCAGTATGCCAAACTCGGCATTCCGATCCATATCACCGAGGTTTCGCTGCCGACCTATCCCGAGCTTCCCCGCAGCGAGGGCGAGGAGCTGCAGGCATACCTGCTGCGGAAGTTCTATCGCATGTGGTTCAGCCACGAAAAGATGGAGTCGGTGGTCTGGTGGAACATGTGCGACAAGACCGCTTTCGGTTCCGAAAGCGATTTCGACGCCGGGCTTATCGGCAGGGATATGGACGAGAAACCCGCCTACAAGGTGCTCGACCAGCTCATCAACCATGAGTGGCACACCGAAACCGTGGCGGAAACCGACGCCGACGGCGTGGCCGACTGGAACGGCTTCTACGGCGACTACGACATGGAAATCACCGTCGACGGCAAATGCGTAGAGCGCAAAACCGTGCTTTCCAAGAACAGCTGCAACGAATATCGGCTCACCATATAATCATATCCTGAGCCGTGGGTGGACCCACCGCGCGCTACTCCGGGCGGCGCAAGTCGTCCGGAGCTGCGCCGGAAAGGGTGGCTCCGGCAACGGATGAAAGGGATGGAACATGCTGAAAAACATATTCAGTCTCCACGGCAAACGGGCGCTGGTAACCGGTTCCAGCCGCGGCATCGGCCATGCCGTCGCCATGCTGATGGCCGAGGCCGGGGCGCATGTGGTCTTTCACGGCATCGAGATGTCCGAAAAGCTGGAGCTGTCGGTAAAGACGGCTGCCGCCAAAGGGCTCTCGTGCGAAGCGGTCGCCGCCGACGTATCCTCGGAAGAGGGGATACGCAGGCTGGCCGCGGCGGCGGGCGGCATCGATATTCTGGTGCTCAACGCCTCCGTGCAGACTTACATGACGGTGGAGGATTTCAACTATGACGAGTTCGACCGCGAATTTCACGCCAACGTGCGCGCGTCGATCGAACTTGTTCGCGCTTTCCTGCCCGGCATGAGGGAACGCGGCTTCGGCCGGATCATATCGTTGGGCAGCGTCAATCAGTACCGGCCCGCCGCCAGACTGGCCGTCTACGCCGCTACCAAGGCCGCGCAGAACAATGTGATTATGGGCGTGGCAAGGATTTATGCCAAATACGGCATCACCGCCAACAATATCGCTCCCGGCGTGATCGCCACCGACCGCAACCGGGAGGTTCTCTCCAACGAAACGGCCGCGGCTCAGATCATGGGACTTATCCCCGCCGCCCGGTTCGGCACGGCGGAGGACTGCGCCGCACTGGCGCTGCTGCTGGCTTCCGAAGCCGGCAGCTACATCAATGGCGCCGACATCCCGGTGGATGGCGGAATGCATCTCTGACCCTCTTCCATCCGGGTTTGCCCGTCCGCGTCGAGCGGCGCCGCGGACCCGGGTGGTTTTTTTCCGATTCAACGGGAAGGGGTTTGCCGGTCGAGTTCGGCGAGCACCTCCGGCAGCAGTCCGGTCAGTTTGTCCGGCGGAATCAGTTCCCACAGCGAAATGCCGAGTCCGCGCAGCGCCAGTGTTGAGGATATCCAGCTGTTTGTCCAGCCGCTTTCGATGCTCCACGCGCCCCATCCGGTATCGGCCGAACTGCCGAAATATTCCCACAGTTCCCAGTCGAAGCCGCGCATCCACGCGCCGTCCAGCTCCGGCCGGGCGGTGCTGTGCACCTGGATGCGGCAGATGAAACGGCAGAGACGGTCTTCGAGTTCGCGATATTCCTGGCGGTCCGGACAGGCGGCGGCCGCCTCGTGGAGGCCGATGAGCATGTAATTGGCGGTGTAGAGCAGGTCGCAGGCCGGGTCGCCGTTGGCCTGGATCAGCGCCGCCTCGGTGGTGCCGTAGGCGGCGTTGGACTGCGGCGCCGGAAAGTCGCCCATCGACAGATCGCCCATCTCTTCGGCGATGGCGCCGCACGGCTGCATCAGTCTTTTCACGTCGGCGATCACCCGGTCGAGATATTCGATGTGGGCCGGTGTGGCTTCCGCCCGTACCAGCCATGCCAGCAGCATGACCAGCCGCGCCACTTCCTGACTTTGGCCGTTTGTCCAGCGCAATTTCGGATATGAGGCCATCATCATGTCGGCGGCGCGTTCGGCGCAATCCCTGAATCCGGAGAAACCGGTCAGCTTCCAGCCGGCCAGAAACGCGGCCAGATGGGATGCCTGATAGTGGGGACTGAGATGAACGAAATCCTCGCCGCGGTAGAATTCCACGGAGTGTTCCCTGAACGACTCCGGGTCGTCGAATCTCGGCCGCCGGAATCCGTTGCCGCCGGTCAGCCGCCAGGAGGTGAGCAGGTTGATCAGACAGTCGCGGTACCAGTCGCTTTGGCCCAGCAGTTCGCCCGCAATGATGGCGGACAGGCAGCTGCGGCCGTTGCCGCTGGCATAGCAGGCCTGGTTGCGTTCGTAGAAACGGAACTGTCCGTACAACGGCGAGGCCGGATCGGTCCAGCGGTTGTCGGCGTTGAACATGCCTTCGAGTATTTGGGAGGCGTAATCCCGCCAGAACAGGTTGCCGGTGGCTTTCCAGGCAAGCGCGAGAGTCAGGCCGACCTCGCCGGTGCAGTCGCTGCGGTTCAGTGTGCGGCGTAGCTGGCTGCCGTCGCAGCCGATCTCGGAATCGAACCCTTCGGCCACGCCCATGCCGTGCTCGTGGATGCGCGTAAGCATCTGGTCGTTCATGAATTTCAGGTTGCGGAGCATGGCGGCGCGCTCGTCGGAATGGATGATCGGAGCGTGGTCGCGGAAGTAGGGGCGTACCGCCATGCGGTAGTCCGGGGCGGATATCCGGCAGTGCGGCAGCAGAAATTCGATGATGGCGCCGATCACCTTGAGCCAGTCGCACTGCGGGGCGAAGCGGGCGGTGATGAAATTTGAAAATCTGGTATTGGACACCAGCACATTGGGATGGTCCGGATGCATGAACAGCAGTGGAATGGTTTCTCCGTCTACGCCGAACACCGCGCGGCGGTAGCCGGCAACCCGCGAGGCGGACAGCCATGGTGTCACTTCGGAAGCCACCGTCCGTACGCAGGAACCGTGCTGGAGCAATATGGTGTTTTCCTCAAGCCCGGGGATTCTTTTGCCGGGCATTGCCACCGTACGTTCGAAGGTGGTGCGGCGCACCGGGCCGGAGAACTCGATCCCGTCCAGCTCTTCCGGGCATTCGATGAACATGCGTACGCCGCGTTCGGCCGCTTTCCGCCATGCGCCGGGAACTGCCGTTGTAACCGGGAAATTCTCGGCCAGCAGGATGACCGCGCCGGATTTTCCGGCATCGGCGAATGCCTTTGCGGCATCGGAAGTCACCTCGAACGGCAGTTTGTTTTGAGTGCAGAATTCGGCGAAGTCGCCGCCGTCGGAACCGATCAGAACCAGGTTCCCATTCATCGCAGGTCTCCGTTTTATGGGGTTAGGATAAAGGCGTCTTCTGAAATCCTTACGCGGGCTGCGCCGGGGCGTGGCAGATGGGCCCCGAATACGGTCATGCCGCGCTTCGCGGCGAGGGTGTAATATTTGCGGCGGTTGGCTTCCGAAGCCGTCATGTCGGTTTCAATGACCGAGGAAACCTCTGGGCGGACCAGCTGGAGTTCCGCCGCGTGCACTAGATCGCCGGTGAAGAGCAGGCTGCCGTATTCGAATACGGTGTGGCCGGGAGTGTGGCCGGACGCCTCGCGGGGGATGAAACCGGTTTCCAGCGGCATGTCCGGTTCGAACGTTCGTACTCTGCCTGCGTATTTTTTCAGCACCGCGCGCTGCATGGCGGAGTCGCGGGGCGGCTTCCCCAGCCAATAGGCGGTTTCCGCCGCCGCCGCGAAAAACGTGGCGCGAGGCAGAAAGGCGCGGTCGTCGGCCAGCAGCCCGGCGATGTGATCCGGGTGCATGTGGGTGAGCATCACCGCGTCGATCGCATCGGGGGCGGTTCCGCAGAGTTCCAGCAGCTCCGGCAATGCTCCGTTTCCGGCGTCCACCAGCATCAGGCGGCCTTCCGCCTTAACCAGATACGATATTATCGGGCACGGAGTGGAACCGGAAGGCAGCAGTTCATTGATTGCGCCGGCGTCGGCGCCAGTGAAGGCTTTCGCCGGCAACCCGAAGTCTCCTTCGTACATCGAGGTCACCCGGACATCGCCGAAGTTGAAAGTCTGTATTGACAGTCCCATAGAGTTCAACCTACAATAGAGTCGGCTGGAAGGGCAGGAACTCTTCCTCGGTTTCGCCGGTGGCTTTTTTACGGTGCAGTGTGAGGCCGCGCTTGCGCGAACCGTCGGCTGCGGCCAGTTTTTCGTCGATCTTGGCGGAGGAATCCTCCAGCGCCTCCAGTATCACTTTGGCGCGCGCCACCACCGCCGGCGGCAGACCAGCCAGCTGAGCCACATAGATGCCGTAGCTTTTGTCGGCGCCGCCTGGCACTATCTGGCGCATGAAGATAACCTTGTCGCCGTACTCCTTGACCGCCACCAGATAGTTTTTAACTCCGCTCCGGGTCTGGGCCAGACCGGTAAGCTCATGGTAGTGGGTGGCGAACTGGGTTCGGCATTTCGCCTCGTCATGCAGGAATTCGGCGATGCTCCAGGCCAGGCTCAGTCCGTCGAACGTGCTGGTGCCGCGCCCGATCTCGTCCAGTATCACCAGGCTTTTGGCGGTGGCATGGTTCAGTATGTTGGCGGTTTCGCTCATCTCCACCATGAAGGTGCTTTGCCCCCGGTTCAGGTCGTCCGCCGCGCCGACCCGGGTGAAGATGCGGTCCACCAGACCGATCGTGGCCTCCTCCGCCGGAATGAACGAACCGGCCTGCGCCATCAGCACCAGGAGCGCGGTCTGGCGGATATAGGTGGATTTTCCGGCCATGTTGGGGCCGGTGATTATCATCATGCGGTTGAGGTCGCCGTCCATGCCGACGTCGTTCGGTATGAAGCGTTCGGCGGTCATGGTCACGTCCAGCACCGGATGCCGGCCGGCGTGTATGCTCAAAGTCGCATCGTCGGTGATGTGCGGGCGGGCATAGCCGCGGAGCCGTGCACAGTCGGCGAACGAACAAAGGGCGTCCAGCGCCGCCAGCGCCTGCGCGGTACCCTGGATGTCCGGGGTATGCGGAAGCGCCAGTTCGCGCAATTGCTGGAAAAGCTGGAACTCCAGCGCCTTGGACTTTTCCTCGGCTCCGAGTATCTTGCTTTCCAATTCCTTGAGTTCCGGGGTGATGAATCGTTCGCCGTTGGTGGTGGTCTGCTTGCGCACATAGTCTTCCGGCACCATGTCGAGGTAGGACTTGCTGACCTCGATGTAGTAGCCGAATACGGAGTTGAATTTGACTTTCAGAGTCCTTATTCCGGTGCGTTCCTGTTCGCGCGCCTGAATGTCGGCCAGCCAGGATTTTCCCTCGGTGGCGGCGCTGCGCAGTTCGTCCAGTTTTGCATCGTAGCCGTCGCGGATGAGGCCGCCGTCGGTCAGTGCCAGCGGCGGGTCGTCGACGATCGCCCGGCGCAGTTCGGCGGCCAGTTCGGGGAGGGGGGTGACGGCGGAGGACAGGTCGTTAAGAAGCGGGGTGTCGAACCCCGAAAGCAGTATTTTTATTCCGGGCAGAGCTTCGAGCGAGGCGGCCAGCATGAGCAGATCGCGCGCGTTGGCGGTGCCGAGGTTCAGGCGGGCCACGATGCGTTCGAGGTCGCGAACCACGCCCAGCGTTTCACGGATTTCAGACAAGGTCAGCACGTCGGTCAGCAGCTTTTCCACCGCGTCGAGGCGGCGCAGTATCGCGTCGCGCACCGCCAGCGGGCGCAGTATCCAGCTGCGCAGCAGCCGGCTGCCCATCGGGGTGGAGGTACGGTCGAGCACTCCCAGCAGCGTGGCCGAACGGTCGGTGCCGAACATCGGCTCCACCAGTTCCAGATTGCGCTGCGACGCCGCGTCAAGCTCCATTATCTCGAATGCGTGGCGCACCCGCAGTCCGGTCACATGCCGGGCATCCTGCCGGAGGTTTTCCACCGCGTAGCACAATACCGCCCCGGCGGCGGAGACCAGCAGCGGGGCGTTGCGGCATCCGAAGCCGTCCAGCGAGGCGACCTTGAAGTGTTTCTCGAGAAATTCGGCGGCGGCGGCCGGTTCGAACAGATAATCGTCTACCGGCGTGAAGGCGGCGTTGTCGCGCAGATGTACCGGCGCGGAGTCGGTGGTGAGTTCATTCAGCATGGCGTTCGGCACGATGCATTCACGGGCGCCGAGCCGGTTCAGTTCATTTTCCGCCTGTTCGGCGTTTGCAAACTGCTGTATTGAGAATTCGCCGGTGGAGATGTCCAGCGCCGCCACCGCGAGCCCGCTTTTTCCCTTGCACAGAGAACACAGGAAGTTGTTGCATCCCGGCGAGAGCACACTGGACTCCAGCACGGTGCCGGGGGTGATGACCCGGGTGATGGCCCGCTTGACGATGCCCTTTGCCAGTTTCGGGTCTTCCAGCTGTTCGGCTATCGCCACCTTGACTCCGGCGGCCAGCAGTTTGGGCAGCTGGACTTCGAGGTTGTGATAGGGGAAGCCGCACATCGGCAGGTTCTGACGGCGGGTAAGGACAATATCAAGTATGGCGCTGGCGCGGGAGGCGTCTTCGAAAAACATTTCATAGAAGTCCCCGAGGCGGAACAGCAATATAGCGTCGGCCGGTATGTCGGCCTTGGCTGCGCGGTACTGCCGCATCATCGGGGTAAGGTTGTCTTCGCTCATGATTCCTCCATCGCCGTATCCATCGCCTTCCAGAATTCGCCGTCCAAGGTTGCGAAAAGATGGTGGCTTGGCAGTTCGCGCGCCATTTCGGAGGCGAGTCTGAACGCGCGGTTGTAGATGGATTTGCCGACGGGCTGCGGCACCGAGCCGGTAAGCAGCCTTGTCATGTCGCCCACCGAGCGGGTGAAACCCATCAGCGTCTGTTGGAAATCGAGTTTCTCGGTGTAGTCGGCGCCGCGGTCGAGCAGGAAGATGTGGGACAGTCTGACAGTTTGGGCGCAGTCGAAATCGCGTTCGGCGGCGGTGCCGGCGTAGAAGATGCTCCAGGTGGGTACCGGCTGCGCGTGGAAGCCGTCGGCGAGGCGGGAGACCAGCAGACAGTCGTCGGCCAGCACCTTCCACGGCGGCGGCAGCCGGCGCGATGCGGTCGATTTGCCGACTCCGCTGGGGCCGGAAATGATCGCCGCCATGCCGTCTTCCCGACGGGCGAGGATGCCGTGCACCACGCTGCAGTTCCGGCGGGACACGCAGGAGATCAAGGCAAGATAGTAGAAGCGCCGCCACATGAACCCGAGCCGTTTGGCGTTGAGTTTCTCGCCTCGCACCACATAAACTTTTGCTGCGGACAGATCTTCCGGCAGTTTTATCACGATGTACGGCTCGCATACGGTGATCAGGCCGGGTTCGGCGGCGGTAAGGCGGATCGCTTCGGCGCGGGGCACTTCGATTATGTCACAGCGGAAACAGTCCGCGGGCAGCGGCTCGCGTTTGGCCGAGGTTCCGCAGATACCGGCGATGCGCGCGAGCTGTTCCTCGGCAAATTCTCCGTCGGCGGTGTATCCGTAACATCCCCCGCCGGCCAGTGGGATTTTGGCGGAAAGCAGTTCAATCATAATGAAAGTAATTTAAAGCAGAAATGCGGATTTTCAAGTTGCATTGGGGGCAAATTGCGGGTAGTTTATTAATAATGGAAGATTCACGGAACATATTGCTGCACTGCTGTTGCGCTCCCTGCGCCGGCGGCTGCGTGGAACGTCTGCTGGAAACCTACGGCGAAGTGGCGTTCTATTTTTCCAACAGCAACCTTGCGAACCGGGCGGAATATGACCGTCGCCTGAGATATGTGCGCGAACTCGGCAGCATCTTCAAAGTCAGGGTGTGGGTGGATCCCTATGATCATGACGCCTGGCTTGCCAAATGCGCGCCGCTGGCCGATGAGCCGGAGGGCGGGGCGCGCTGCCGCAAGTGCTTCGAATTCAGTCTGTGCCGGACCGCCGCGTTCGCGGCCTCCGCCGGATTCGCCAAATTTGCCACCAGCCTTACCGTGAGTCCGCGCAAGCCGAGCGCCGTCATTCTCGCCGTCGGTTCCGGATTCATGGGGTTCGAGCCCTGGGATTTCAAGAAAAAAAACGGCTATCTGCGCGGAACGCAGATAGCGCGTGAAAACAACTTCTACCGTCAGAATTTCTGCGGCTGCGAGTTCAGTCTTGCGGCTCGGGAGAATCTTGACTCTTCTTCTTCCTTATCGACTCCGCCAGCATGTAAATCACCGGAATCAGGAACAATGTGATGAACGTGCTGCTGGTGAGTCCGCCGATCACCGCGCGGGCCATCGGCGCCTGAATTTCTCCGCCGTCGCCGGTTCCCAACGCCAGTGGCACCAGGCCGAGCACGGTGGTTAGCGTGGTCATCAGGATCGGACGCAGCCGCCGTCGGCCGGCCTCGCACACCGCGGGGCGCAGTTCCATGTTTTCTTCACGGCGCAGCCGGTTGGCGGTGTCCACCAGCAATATGGCGTTGTTCACCACGATGCCGGCCAGCATGATACAGCCGATGAAACTCTGGACGTTGAAGGTGCTGCCGGTCAGGAACAGCGCCAGTATCACGCCGATGCCGGCCAGCGGCACCGAGAACATCACCACCAGCGGATCGCGCAGCGATTCGAACTGGCAGGCCATCACCATGTACACAAGCACGAGCGACAGCCAGAAAGCGGTGGCAAGTTCGCGGAAGGCGTCCTGCTGGTCTTCGAAGTCGCCGGATATGGTGATGGTGAAATTGCCCGGCTTTGGTATGGAATCTATCGCTTTCTGGACATCTGCGGCCACCGAGCCGAGATCGCGGTTGGCGATGTCGCAGGTCAGCGTTACCAGCCGTTCCTGATTTTTGCGGTCGATCACCACCGCGCCGGTGGTGGATTCCGGTTTGATTAGGTTGCGCAGCACCACCTTACCGCCGTTCTGGGAGCGGATGGTCATATCCAGCAACCGGTCCACTGTCAGCAGGTCGGCATCCTTCACCTTTACCAGAATGGTGTATTCGTCGCCGCCGTCGCGGAACTCGCCGGCCGAGGTGCCGGCGAGGATGGTGCGCAATGCTTCGGCGATATTGCGGACCGAGACCTGCAGGTCGGCCGCCTTGTCGCGGTCGATACGAAGCAGGCTTTCCGGAATGCCGTCGTCACGGCTTGAACGCACATTGGAGATGCCGTCTATCTTTTCCAGCTTGGGCAGCAGCTGTGTCACCAGCAGGTCGGCCACCTTGAAGTCATAGCCGCGGATCTCCACTTCGATGCCGTTGCCGGAGCTGCCGCCCATCATCATGCCAGTTTCCGCCTGCCAGCGGGTTTTTACGCCGGGGATTTTTTTGAAGTATTTGCCAAGCAAAACCGCGATTTCCTCGTTGCTGCGGGTGCGTTCGGTTCGCGGTGACAGCTTGATGTTGATATCGGCCTTGTTGCCGCCGGAGGCGTGCCATGACGAACTTCCGGCGCTCGCCACATAGCCTTGCATTTCGGACTCCGGTATCAGCCGGAACAGATCGTCTTCCATCGAAATAACGGTTTTATTGACTTCCTCCGGGGAAGTGCCGACCATCTCCTCGATCGTGCCGCGGATGCCGCCGGCATCGCTTTTCGGCATGAATTCGGTGCCGATGCGCGGAACCAGCGCGACGGAAGCCGCCAGCAGGCCCAGCGCGATCAGGATTACCACGAGTTTGTGGTTAAGCGCATCGCTCAGTATCGAGGAATAGGCGTTTTCGAGCCCGGTGAACATGCGGCCGCTCCAGGCGAAAAGGCGCTCGCCCGGCTTCAGGTTTTCGTCGTTGTGGTGGACACTGCGCTTCAGCAGCAATCCGGCCATGCTGGGCACCAGCGTGATCGCGGTGAACAGCGAACACATCAGCGAGAACAGCACCACCATTGAAAACTGGCGGAACATCACCCCGGTTATACCCTGCACGAACACCAGCGGCAGGAACACGGCGAGGGTGGTGAGGGTGCTGGCGGTGATCGCCGCATACACCTCGGTGGTGCCGCGCACCGCCGCCTCGCGGCGGTCCAGGCCGTTGTCCCGCAGGCGGGTGATGTTCTCCAGCACCACGATCGAGTTGTCAACCAGCATGCCGATGCCGAGTGCCAGGCCGCCCAGCGTCATGATGTTCAGCGTGTAGCCGCAGAAGTAGATCAGCGCGAAGGTGGCGATGATGCTCATAGGGATGCTTATTGCGATGATCATGGTGCTGCGGATGTTGCGCAGGAAGAACAGCAGTACCAGAATGGCGAGCACGCCGCCGTAGATGGCGGAGTCGGCCACGCTGTTCAGCGAATTTTTGATATAGTCGGCACTGTTGCGCACCGGCGTTATTTGGACCATGTGCATTTCGCTGTTGATCTTTTCGATTTCCTCCATCACCGCGTCGGCCACCTGCACGGTGTTGGCGCCGGACTGTTTGAAAATCTGGATGAAGATGCCGGGCGAACGGTTTACCCGCACATATCGGGTGACCTTGCTGTGGGTGTCCACAACTTCGCCGATGTCGCCGATGCGTATTTGTACGCCGTCGCGTTCGGCGATGACGGTACGGGCGATCTCGTCAATAGAAGTATATACTCCGGGGGTGCGGACCCGCACCTCGATGCGGTTCTCCTTGATATTGCCGGCGGGGGTGGTGACGTTGCTGTTCTTTATCTTGGAAAGCACTTCGTCCAGCGTCAGGTCGAGATTCTTGATCTTGTCGCGGTCGAAAAGTATCTGTATTTCGCGTTCCAGGCCGCCGCCGAGCTGGGCGGAGGCGACGCCGTCGATGCGCTCAAGCCGGTACAGCACCTGGTCTTCGATCAGTTTGCGCGCTTCCAGCAGTTCCAGGTTGGTGCCCACGCCAAGCCGCATGATCGGGAAACTGGCGGAGTCGAACTTGCGCAGCACCGGGCGGTCTGCGTCGTCGGGAAGCCCGGCCACCACACGGTCCAGCCGGTCGCGCACGTCGCTGGCGGCCTCGTCGAGATCGGTGCCCCAGGTGAATTCGATTCCCACCGAGCTTATGCCTTCGCTGGACGTGCTGGAGACCGTGTCCACCCCGGTGACCGCGCTGACCGCTTCTTCGATCGGGCGGGAGACCAGCTGTTCCATTTCTTCCGGACTGGCGTCCTCGTAAGAGGTGGATATGGAAAGCGCGGGGAAGGTTATCTCCGGCATCAGGTCAACCGGCAGATTTTTAAGGGCAACCCCGCCCAGTATGAGCACAATACAGGCGGCCATGGAGATAAACACCGGCCGTCTTACCGAGAAATGCGGAACGCTCATTTGAAAATCACTCTTTTTTGGCAAGTTCCGCCGGATCGATGACCGACGCGCCGTCGTTTAGCTGATGGACGCCGATGGTAACCACCGGCAGCGATATGTCTTTCAGGTCGACTTCAACGTCGTTCCCGTCGACCAGCCCGGTATTCACGGGCATGAAGCGGACGTTGCCGTCTTTGTGCTGATACAGGAACACCCCGATTTTGCCTCTGCGCTTGACGATCGATTCGCGCGGCACGGTGGGCACGTTCTTGCGGTGGGCCAATTCTATGGTGACCCGCACGAACATGCCGGGTTTCAGTTTGCCGTCGGTGTTGGGTATTTTAACCGTAACCGGAGCCTGCCGGGTCGCGGCGTCGAGATTCTGGGCGATGGTGTAGACTTTGCCGATGAATTTCTCGCCGGGATAGGCGTCGGTGGTGATGATGGCCTCGTCGCCGAGTTTGAGCTTGGGATAGTCGCTTTCGATCACATTGATCTCGGCCTTCAGTGCGGAGATGTCGATCACGGTGATGATGGGGGCGTTGACCGTCAGCAGCGCGCCGGGATCCACAAAGCGCTTGCCCACGTAGCGGACGCCGCCGGTCCAGTTCGCGGTTATGGTGGTGTCGGCCAGCCGGGTTTCGGCGTTTTCCAGAATGGCGGCGAGCCGCTTGACATCGGCCTCGCGCATTTCCAGCATCGCCTGGGCGGAATTACGGGCCGACTCGGCTTGCTCGAACTGGGCTTCACTGCATACTTTGTTGTCATACATAGACTTGTAACGCTTGAACTCGCGCTCGGATTGTTCCAGCGTGATCTTGGCCGCCGCCACCTGCGACTTGCCCACTTCCAGATTGGCCTTGGCCTGAGCCAGCTGCTGGATGTATTCCACATCGTCGATCTTGGCCACCAGCTGACCGGGTTCGACCGGGTTGCCGGTGGTGACCGTAAGGGTTTCAAGCCGTCCGGGCACTTTGGTCGCCAGGTCGAAGCTGCTGTTCGCTTTCAGGTTGCCGGTGAATATCCGGGCGTCGGCGAGATCGCGCTTCTTTATGTCGGTCACCGCGATCGCCATTTTGTCCATCCACCCGGGCGGCTGTTCAACCACGGCGGTCTCTTTGCGCCATTGGAGCACGACCAGAACCACGGTCACCCCGACCACAATCATGAGAAACATGTACAGGTATCTTTTCATTCTCTTTCGTCCCGATGTTGATAAATGCCATAACTTAGCATGTCAAACATCAAAAACAACCCTTCCATGTTTCCATTGCGTGAAAAAATTTGTGGTTGGATGCCGCAGGGTGTATATTAAGCGTCATGGACAAAAAACCGACATTATCAAACGACAAATTGCGGACGCAGTCCGCTTCGTGCCAAGCGGTGTGGAAACAGTTGACCGCGGAGGCTTTCGGGAAACGCCGGCCGGCCGATCGGGTGCTGGCCGCGATCATGCGCGAACACCGTGAATTCGGTTCGCGCGACCGCCGCTTCATCTCCGAAACGGTGTTCGGGTTCTTCCGGTTCTGGGGCTGGCTGCGGCTGCTGCTGCCGCCGGAAAAGGCGGCGGCGTTTGAGACGTCCGGCACGGCGGAACTCACCGCTGTCGAGGAGTCGAAATTGCTTTTGGGCGCGGCGCTGCTGGCCTACCAGCCGGGGCCGCTGCCGGAGGCCGCCAGATTTTGGGCCGGCCACCTGCGGGCCGCGGTTCCGGCGGTATGGGATGTCGCCGCGGCCGGGAGGCTGCTTCATGCTCCGGACGGCTGGGGCGATCCGGCCGGGCTTTTGCCGGACTGGGCGCTTAGTCATATCACACCGATGCTTGATTCCGTCAGACTGCTGGAATCGCTTGCGACCCGGCCGTTTTTATGGCTGCGGACACAGGACGGCGATCCCGCCAAGCTGGCGGCCGAACTGACTGCCGCCGGATTGTCGGCGCAGCCCCACCCGGCTCTGCCGGAGGCGTTGGCGGTGACCGGAAGCGTGAACGTATATACATTGGAATCCTTCCGGTCCGGCCGGTTCGAGGTTCAGGATCTTGCTTCGCAACTGATCGGGCTGGTCTGCGCGCCGCGCCCCGGAGAACGGTGGTGGGACTGCTGCGCCGGAGCCGGCGGGAAGTCGCTGGAGCTGGCGGCGCTGATGAACCGCAAGGGAACGGTGGTGGCGACCGACATACGGAGCTATAAGCTGGACGACTTGCGCAAGCGCGCCCGCCGCGCCGGTTTTCCGAACATCGAGACCCGCCCGTGGGACGGAGGCCGTCCGCGTCGCGCCAATTTCGACGGCGTGCTGGTGGACGCTCCGTGCAGCTGTTCCGGCACCTGGCGCCGCAATCCGGACGGCCGCTGGCTGCTGCCGGAATCCGATCTGACCGACCTGGCCGCGATACAGCTGGAGATACTTTCCAAGGCGGCGGCCGGGGTGAAGCCCGGCGGCGTGCTGGTTTACGCCACCTGCTCGATGTTCGAGGAGGAGAACCGCGCGGTGGTGGATAAGTTTATGGCCGCGCATCCGGAATTTGCGCTGGAGGCTTTCCGCGATCCGATCACCGGCGCGGAGACTCCCGGCTATGTTCAGCCGGACCCGCAGGCAAACGGCTCGGACACCATGTTTGCCGCAAGGATGCGCCGCGCCGGTCTTGACAGCTGTGTCTGATGCGTGTATATTGGTGCAAAACCAATAAATAGGAGGTTTAAATGAAGCAGCGTTCGGTGGTGGGAGTCTTGTTGCTGTCGTTTATCACTTGCGGGCTGTATTTTCTGTTTTGGGCATATTTGACCAGATCCGAACTGAAGCAGTATTTGCAGGATGAATCCATCAATCCCGGCTTGGATGTGCTGTTGATGATGCTATGTTTTCCATACGCTTGTTACTGGATATTCAAATATTCCAAGGAAGTCGCGGCAGGAGAAGCCAAAGCCGGAATTACGCCCACCGATAACTCAATTGTCAATCTGCTGCTTTATATTTTCGGGTTTGGCATCGTGTCCATGCTGATTCTTCAGGCACAACTGAATGAAATTGCCAAAAAACAGAGTTAGTTACGGAATCGCAGTATTGGCGGCGGCATTCGCCGCCTTTTTTCTGCTGGTATGGTGGTCAGGCAGCCATTCGCTGTGCATGGTGCGCACGTGGACCGGGTTGCCGTGTCCGGGGTGCGGCTTGGGACATGCCGGATTGGCGCTTTTGCGCGGTGATTTGGGCGCGTCGCTTAAATATCATCCGCTGCTGATTCCTGTGTCGGTGGTTCTTGCGATGTCGCTGTGGAAGAACAACCGGCATCGCCTGAAGTGGGTTTACGTCGCGTTGGCGATAACGTTCATCGGTCTATACGCCTTCAGAATGGCAATGTATTTTCCGGATGGGCCTTACCCGATGGTCTGCAATCCCCACAACATAGTGCACAAGCTTTATTCGCTGCTGACCGGCGGTCAACTTTAAAATCCCCGCCTCAAGGTAAAAATGGGGCCTGTTATTTTCTGTCGGCGTCGCCGACTATTTTAACCATCTCGTCCTGGAATTGCGTCATGCGGTTGACCTGAAATCCGAAGTCGCCGGAGAAGTCGCACAGGTTTATCACGATGCACCAGGCCAGATCCAGCTCCTCGTTGTAGAACATTATCGAATAATAGCCGTTGAACGCACCGTCGTTGCCGTAGCCGGAGCCTTTGCGCATCATGCCCAGTCCGTACCCTTCCTCCGGCGGCGGCTTCATTATTTGGCCCATCGGGGTGTGAAGCAGCCATTTCACGAACCGCGTCATGTCGCGCGGAGTGGAGACGATGTTGCCGGAACCGATGAACACCGAGGGATTCCGCCCGGTGGCGTCCCGGACCTTGCCGGCGGCGCGGTCGGTCCACGCATAACCATGCAGGAACGGTGCGGGCAGGGCACGGTCGCCGCCGTTTTCCGGGATGAAGGTGTGTTCCATGCCGGCCGGAACGATGGTGTTGGCGGCGATGAACTCCGTCGCGCCGGTTCCGGCGGCGCGCCCGATTATTTCGGTCAGCAGCGCATAGTTCATGTTGCAGTAGTAGCTGCCGCCGGGAGGGCCTTCCTGAAGCTGGTATTTGGAGATCAGCGCGAAATATTCGTCGCAGGTGAAGGTATGGTCGGGATCGGATTCCTGGATATAGTCGGTATAGTCCCGTCCCGAAAACGGCAGTTTCAGGTTTTCGGGTATGTCGGCATTGGTGGGGTCGAAGATGCCGCTCTTGTGGTTGAGCAGCATATGGAGGGTTATTTTGTCGCGGTCGGGAATCAGGTAGTTTTCCGGGATGTAACGTGTGACGGGCCCTTCGAGGTCGAGCTTGCCGTCGAGGATGAGTTTCGCCACGGCGCAGGCGGTGAACATCTTGGTGCCGCTGGCGATGCGGAAACTGGTGTCCGCGGTGACGCCGGAAAGCCGGTATTCGAGCATCATGGATTCCCCGCCCCGTACCAAATAGCAGAATATGCCCACTTCGTCCGGCGGGTTCACGTCTTTGAAAATGTCATTGAACGCCGCCTCCAGGCGGGGCTGGAGCTCGGCGCGGCGGTCTTCAAGCGAAGCGAACGCCGCCCAAGGCAGCAGCAGCAGACCGAGCGCACTACAAAGGCCACGCATCGATAAGTCTCCTTTTTGCGGCGTCGATTTTGGCGGGATCGAGCGGGCATCTGGCGGCGATCTCCGCCGGGCCCGGCGGAGACGAAAGCGCTTCGTCAAGCGTTATGTCCGGGGGATTTTCGACTCCGAAAGCCGAGTAGAAATCATTGAATTTGAATTCGCCTCCCCTTATCGCACCTGAAGGCGAGATATGAATGGCGGGGATGTGAAACGCCGCAGCCGCCACCAGCCCGTGCAGCGAGCTGGACACTACCGCCTCGCACTCGGCTATGGCGGCGAGAGTGGCGCGCACGTCGGCGTTCATCACGTCGATGATGCGGGAGTCCGGTATTTTCGCGTTCAGTTCCGCAAACTCCGGCCGCCCGTTTTCGCGGTAATGGGGTATGATGCCGACGGAATGCCGTTTCGGAGGAGGAGTGTCGAGCAGGGAATCGAACAGTATGCCGGGGTCGCCGAGCGCCGCTTCGATTTCCACCCCAAGGATTTTTTCCAGCGCCCGGCGCGACAACTCGCCGCGCAGCGCCGCGATGCTGGTGCGCCGTTCCGGTTTTACGCCCTCTTCCGGTTCGAACATGAAGCCCGATCCCCAGATGTGCGCCACCGGAGTGAAATTTCCGAACAGCCGCCGGAACCTTCGTGGAGTGTTCGGGAATATTTTCCCGAGGATGCTGCCGACCGCATAGAGCTCGGCGGTGCGGAAATGGGCATGCTTAACATTGCGGCCGGACAACCGTTCAACCAGCAAAGGGCTGGCGGCGTCGCCGAGGTTCGGGTGCCGTTTGGCGTAATATAGCTTTACCGGTTCCATGTTTGATTGAAAAAAAATGGTAGCGGGTACTGGGCTTGAACCAGTGACACGCGGATTATGATTCCGCTGCTCTACCGACTGAGCTAACCCGCCACACGGTGGTTAAGATACTCCGAAACCCGGAAATTGCAAATGCGAAAACGGTGAAAATCTCAGAAAAGTTGGCCTTGGACCAGTTCGGACGGCCCGGAATCCGGCGTGTCCGCGCCTTTTTCGGCAATCGCCAGAAATTCCGGAAGCTCGATTATTCTTATCCCCAGTTTGCGGGCTTTCTGCATTTTCGAACTGGCGCTGGCGAGCGAGTCGCAGACCAGCAGCGCGAGATTTGAAGCGACGGTGTCCACCGCTTCGTAGCCGAGTCCGGCGGCCAGTTCCTCGTAATAGGAGCGTTTCTCCGGCATTTTGCCGGTGAAACAGACGGTTGGCCGCGATTCCTGCGCGGCGCCGGTGCTGGAGGTCAGCTCCACCGCCTGCGCGAGGTCGGCGATGTCGTCGGCTTCGTCGTGCAGCACGGCCGCCAGCGCCTTGGCGCGTTCGTCTCCGATGCCTGGAACGGCTTTGAGTTCGTCGGCGGAGAGTTCGGCCAGCCGCTCCAGCGGATAGACCTTCAACAACGCCTTGGCCACGTTGGGGCCGATGTGGGGGATGTTCAGCGCGGCGAGGAACTGGTAATCGGCGGTGCGGCGCGCGGCGGCGATCGACGCGGCGAGATTCTCCGCCGATTTTTCAGCAAAGCCGTCCAGTCCGGCGATCCGGGTCACGGTCAGCCGGAATACGTCCGCCAATGTGCGCACCTTCAGCGAAGTCATCATTTTGCGCAACGTGGGTTCCCCGAGCTGCTCGATGCCGATATTTCTGACCGCGGCGGCCAGTTTCTGGAGATTGGTCTCGAAACAGTCCGGATTCACGCAACACAGTTCCGGCCCCCTGCGCACCAGTTCGGAGTTGCAACAGGGGCAGTGGTCGATCATCACGTCCTGCCGGTTCTTTCCTTCGCGGCGGGAAATAACATAGGGTATCACATCTCCGGCGCGTTCCACGGTGATGATGTCGTGAAGGCGGATATCTTTGTCCAGCACGTTCTGGGCGTTGTGCAGCGTGGCGTGGCGCAGGGTGACTCCGCCGATCTCCACCGGGTCGAATTCCGCCACCGGGGTGAGGGCGCTTTTGCCGAAGCTCCACTCTACCTTCAGCAGCTCGGTTTCGCGGCGTATGCCGGAAAACTTGAACGCGATTTCGCCGCGGGGATGGTGGCTGGTGGCTCCGAGCGACCCGGCGTAGGAAGTGTCGGCCAGCTTGAATACCACGCCGTCGGTGGGATAGGGCAGTTCCTCGATCTCTCTGACCATGTCGGCGAAGCGAGCCGGGAGGTCGCGGAATTCGATCCGGCGCGAAATCTTGGAATAGTCCACCAGCGTGAGTTTCGCGTGCTGGGAAAGCATGTCGGAAATATCCTTGAGTCCCACTATGCCGGCCGCCGCGTTGCGCGAATTCTTATAGGTGCCGCCGCCGCGCTTGACGATGTGCGCATAAAGCGTGGCGAAGTCATCGTCGCGTATTACGATTTCGCCGCGTATCAGGCGCCCGAAACGGGTGGCGATTTCATTTTCGCTTATGTCTGCCAGCGGCGTCCGGTTCAGTTCGCCGTCACATTCGAGTTCGATGAGCGGGAGTTTGTCCGAAATATCCTCGCCGTATTCGCCGTCCCCGCGGGTGGCGAGGATGCGGCCGTCATAGCAGGCGGAGATGCCGTCGTATTTAGGCTGAACCAATATCGCCTCGTGCTCGTCGCGCGCATATTTTCCGGCCCACTCCGCCACCTCGTCGTAACTGTACGCCTTATCCAGCGAGAGCATTGGAACCGCGAGTTTGACCTTGCCGGCGGCTCCGGCGGCGTGAACCGGAAACACCCGGGCCAGCAGCGGATGACCGGGGTCGCGGCGGCGCAGTTCGATCAGCAGCGCGTCATAGGCGTCGTCGCTGATTTCGGGGGCGGCGTTTTCCCAGTAAAGGCGGTTGTGACGCTCGATCTCGGCGACGAGCTGTTCCATCGGTAATTGTGAATTTTTTTCATCCATAACCGATAATATAACCCGGTTTTTTGCGGTTTCAACCGAACAAAACGGCAATGCCGCACGTCTAACATAAATAGTGTTTTTTCCTTTTTTCGCGCTTGCCATGCCGGGAAAGGGCGGGTATATTACCCTCGATTATATTAACATACTATAAACGGGACGTCGTTGTAATGACCAGGCGGTGTTGGGCTGTCAGCTGGGACCACCAGTACAGGGTTTATGCCGCGCGCATGGAACTTGCGCGCTGCGGAACGCTGCGGATGGTGGACCACCTGTCGAATACTGCCGGCGACCTGACGTTCGATGAGCGGCTGCGCGGGCTGCTGGCCGCAATGGACCTCGACGAGGACGAGATGCTGGCGCTGGGCGGCTACTTTCCCGGCTGCGCGGTGATCGAACGGGTTTTCCCGCACCTTCAGGATCGCGAACTCCATGAGGCGGTGACGTTCGCCTCCGTCCGCAGTTTCCCCGGCGCTCCGGAAAATCTGCGCATCGCATGGCGGGCCATGCCGAGGCCGGACGGGTCGATCAGGGTCCGGATCATGGCGGTTGACCGCGGACAGCTGGACAAGCTGCTGACCACGTTGCGTGCCGCCGGAGTCAAGGCGGACCTGCTCTGGCATCCTTTCATGGCGATAGACCCGGAGCTGGATTCGCGAGAGATATTTCTGCCGTTCGTCGAACCTGAATGCGTATTTCGTCCGGCCGGACCGGACGGATTGCGGAGCGTGGCGCTGATCGGCGGCTACGCGGCCGCACCGGCGGTGACCCACCTGGCGGACATCGCCGAGGAACTTAAGCTTGAAAACGTGACGGAATTGCCGCTGGCGGGGGCGTATCCCTCGGCGGCGCTGCTGGCGGCGGCGCTGCTCAGAAACCGGCCGTCCGGAACGGCGTCGGCACACGATCCGTCCGCCGGGTCGGCGCTGCTGAGTTCGGACACCACCCGGCGCCGCTTCCGTAAATTCCGTCACAACATCATTTACCTCAGTCTGTTCTGCATGGTTGCGCTGCTGGCGGTCATGGTAAAAAGCTGGGTGCAGCAACGCGAATCCATCGCCCGTACCGGCGAACTTATACGGCAGTGCCGGAACGAGCTTTCCGAGGTAAGGCGCGAGGCGCAAATGTTGGACACCCGCCGCCGCATCCTCGGGAAATTCACCGATTCCATAACCTCGGAAACCGACACGCTCGGCTTTCTGTACCGGCTTACCTCGACGCTGCCGGACAACATGTACGTCACCGGTTTTTCCAGCATGGAAGACCGGATCAACGTCACCGTGATTTACTCGGGAGAGCAGCTGGCGTTTCTCGACCAGCTCGGCTCGATCAGCGGGTACAAGCTGACCGAGGACACCAAGATAATTCCCGGCGCCGACGGCAAGAACTCCACCGCCCAGGTCGGCTGGATCAAAGCATCGGGAGGTGCGGCCCGATGAGTTTGAACTTCATAAACCGTCTGCGCGGCGAGCTTGCGAATCCGGACAACCGCAACAAGGTTATCGTACTCGGCGCGCTGTTGATCGTATGCGTTGTGGTTTTTCTGCTCAATACCGATTTCAAGGACATGCTGCCGGATTTGCGCACCTATCAGCTGCGTCAGCAGGAATACGACGATCTGCGCGAGCAGCTTGCCGACGAGCGCGCCGGGCTGGAGGAAGCCAGTCGCAACACGGTGCGCAGGAACGATGTATGGGTGCACGAGGACCGGTTGGCGGTGCTTCAGCGTATGCTGACAGTGGCGAAGGAATGCAATGTGAACCTGGCGCGCAGCGAGTCCCGCAAGGACGTGCCGCTGGCCGACGGGGTTTCCAGTTATGAATTCGAAGTCAGGACCGATCCGGTGGAACTGGGCGCCGCCTGCAAATTCGTGATCGCGCTCGGTATGTCGCAGCCGCGATTCTTCTGGGACGGCATCACCATAAAACCGGCCGGCGGCCGGGTGGTGCTGGAAGGTAAACTCAAGGCTCTCGTCGTCACCGGCGACGAGGTGCTCAAGCGCTACTGGGGGAATGATTGATGCGCAGGCTGCTGATCGTTTCTCAAATGGCGCTGGCGGTTCTGCTGGCCTTTCTGGTATGGCTGCTGCTTTTTCATTCGTTCGCTGGGGAGGCGGCCGGCGGCCCGGTCTCGGTAAGCCGGGGGGCTTTGACCGGTACGGCGCCGACCTTGGAGCAGATGCGCGCCTGGGGCGATTTCATTGTGCAGAAGAACTTGTTTTCATCGCAGCGCGGCGGCGCCGCTCCGCTGGCGTCCGAGGGATGGAGCAAGGAGGACCCGCCGTTCGAACTGGTGGCGGTGGATGGTTCCAGGGCCGGGTTCGTGCCCGCCGGTGCCGACCGCAACACCACTCCGGTGCGCTGGCTGAGTGCCGGCGACGAGTTGGCGGAAAAGATTACGGTTCTGGAGGTAAGGACGGACTCCGTGCTCGTGCGCAAGCCGGACGGACTGCGTGAGATGAAAATGAACCGCGCCGCCGCCGGCGCGGTACGGGTTGTCAAAATAGATTAAAAAATTGAGATAAATATGAACATACCGGAGGAACCCAGATTGCTGCACCGGATTTCGAGAATCGCGATGGCTCTGCTGCTGGCGGCGGCCGTCGCCGGCTGCGAAGGGATCGACAAGCTGATCAACGGCGAAGCGGATGAGAAGATCAGCCGCGACGAGACGCTCAAGCCGTCGGAATGGGGCGTCATAAGTGGAATCAGGGATCAGAACCCGGTATCCGCGAAGAAGCCGGACATGTCTGCCGGCGGGGATGTGAACACCAATCTGGTGGTGGAACCGCTTCGTACCGATACCCTGATCTCCGAGGACAATCTGCCCAAGAGCGGAGTGGAAACTCCGGCCAGGGTGGAGGACACCGGTTCGGCGGCGTTCGCCACCGTTTTTGCCGGAAGGCCGGGCGACGAAAAGATGCGGGTTGACATCGACGCGGACAATCTGAACATTGTAAGCATCATTGCGCGATTCGCCTCGGATATGAAATTCAACTACACCATCGAGTCGGGAGTGACCGGCTCGGTTTCAATGTCGCTGCATACCGACATGACGCTCAGCGAGTCATGGGAGCTGTTCAACCAGCTGCTGTGGATGTGCGGAGCCTATTGCGACTTTCAGGACAATGTGCTCTACATCCGCCCCCTGGCGGCGGTCTCGCGCGACCGCCGGGTGATGGATCAGAACGGCGGCGTGGCGATGCGCGCGGTGCGCATGAAATATGTGGCCGCCGCCAGCATCATCGAACAGATCAAGCCGTTTCTCTCCAACGACGCCACCGCGCGTGTGCTGACCCAGAACAACTCGATACTGCTGATCGACACTCCTGAGAACATCAACCGCGCTCTGGAGATCATCAACGAACTCGACAAAAGCTACAAGCAGGGATGGTATCGCGTGGTTATCCCGTGCAACCAGATTTCTTCCACCAAGGTGCTTTCCGAGCTCAAGCAGATCATGCCCGTGCTGGGCTTCTCGGTCACCGACGTCGGCAATGTGGACAGCAGCCCCGGTGCGATCCATGTCATCAGCCTCGACCGGCTTCAGGTGCTGGTGGCGTCCGCCAGCGCGATCGAGCCGCTGGTGGAACTGCGCAACTGGGTAAACGTCCTCAACCGGGCCGACGCCGAGGAGCGGATGAACGCCTACGTCTACAAGGTCAAGCACGGCGACGCCTCCAAGCTGCTCACCGAACTTTCGGTGCTGTTTCCGAAAATGGTCGGCATTGTGATCCAGGCCAAAAGCGCCAGCATCTCCACCGTCAACGGCGTGGCCAGCGCCAACACCGATCCCAACCAGCCGGCCACCAGCGTCTTCGATTATCCCGTCCGCATGGCGGCCAACATGGAATATAACCGGATGCTGATCCAGACCACGCCGCGAGTGTGGGGCATTATCAAGGCGCTGCTGGAACGGCTTGATTCGGTGCCTCCCCAGGTGCTGCTTCAGGTCATGGTGGTGCAGATTGAGCTGTCCGACTCCAACAGCTTCGGCCTGGAATGGAACGCCCAGACCACCATTAACGGCGAGGACCTCTCTTTCGGCACCGACTATTCCGATCTCAACCCCGGCGCGGTCAACCAGTACGGCGGTTTGCTCCACCTTACCGATCCCGACAATCCGACCGACCAGTTCCTGTATGTCAAGGCGCTCGCCGGCAAGACCAAGCTTACCGTGCTTTCCAGCCCCCAGGTGCTCGTTCGCAGCCAGTACAAGGCCGTTGTGAGCGTGGGCAAGGAGGTGCCGACCCTGCGTGCCGACATCGCTTCCATCGACAGTACCACCGCGGTGACCACCTCGGTGTCGCGCGCCTATGTTTACAAGGACACCGGCGTGATTCTGGAAGTCACCCCCACCATCAGCGAGGGCGGGTTGATTTCGCTGGACGTCAGCCAGACCATAAGCGACGTGTTGAGCACCACCTCCAGCGGCCTGGAGACCCCGACGTTCAAGAACGACCAGCTTTCGACCAACCTTTCGCTGCGCAGCGGAAACACCATAGTCATGGGCGGCATGATCCGCAACCGCAACGAGGACTCGCTTTCCAGCATCCCGGTCATTGCGGAAATTCCGATGCTGAACTGGCTGGTGGGCGATTCGTCGCGCAAATCCGAGCGTACCGAAATACTGATGCTGATAACCGCCACCATCATCGATGAAAGCACCTCGCTGGAAGATATGGTCCGCCGTTACAGCGACTCCCTGCGCGAGATCAACGTGTTCGAAAACGAAGTCTACGCGCCGTATCAGAAGGAGCACGACAAGGCCGAGGCCAGCGGCTTGCTTACGCCGCGGGATCAGGCTTCCGACTCGATCGCGTCCGATCAGGAAAACATGCGTATGCTTGTCTCCGCCATGCAGGAGACTCCCGAAAGCGAGCGTGTCAACCCGGCGCAGCCGCCGGCCGCTTCCGAACAGCCCCCGGCTCCCGCGGCTCAGGTTCCGGAAAACAAGTGACGATATTTGAGATATGGGAATAAACGAAAAACGCATAACCGAACAGCTCTCCGCGGTGTTCCCCGGCTATGCCGGAAAGGTGGCCGCGGCCGCCGACCGCGCCCGCATCGACTGGGAGCTGGTGAACGCCGGCGCATTCTCGGAGCTGGAACTTTTGCAGGCGTACAGCCTGGCCTCCGGGCTGCCGATCGCCGAGGACGGCGATTTCCGTCATCTTACCGCGATGGCCGAAGTGCCGGACTCTTATTGCCAGAACTGGAACATTGCGGTTGGCCGGCGCGACAATCTGTCGGCGGTGCTGCTGATGTGCGACCCTTATAAGGTGGAAAGCCACGTATATTTGCTTCACAATCTGCTCGGAGTGTCGGTGGACTGCTATCTGGTGCGCCGTGCCCAGCTCGACCAGCTGCGCGGGCAGGGCGACGAACCGGAGCAAGAGGAGGAAAGGCATCTCGAAGACACCGATTCCGAAGAGATGCTGCGCAGCATGGCGGGCGAAGCTAAAACCGTCCGGCTGGTAAACGACATAATGATGGCCGCGGTCGAACAGAAGGCCAGCGACATCCATGTGGAGCCGGAGGAAGATCATATGGTGGTGCGGCTCCGGGTGGACGGGCTTCTTCGCGATTACCTGACGCTGCCGATGTCCCAGCACGCCGCCATCGTTTCCCGCATCAAGCTGCTCGGGAACCTGAACATCGCGGAAAGCCGCCTGCCGCAGGACGGCCGCACCACCGTACAGCTGGCGCGAAGCAGTATCGACATCCGCATCAGCACCATGCCCACCCTTACCGGCGAGAGCGTGGTGCTGCGGCTGCTCAACAAGGGTTCGGTATCGTTCAACCTCTCCACCATCGGCATGCTGCCGGAGATGGAAAAGACGTTCGACCGGCTTATCGGCGTGCCGTACGGCATTATCCTGGTGGTAGGCCCCACCGGCAGCGGCAAGACCACCACGCTGTATTCTGTCATCAGCAAACTTTCCGACTCTTCGCGCAAGATCATCACCATCGAAGACCCGGTGGAATATCAGCTGCCGCACCTTACCCAGATTCAGGTCAACCCGAAGGTTGGGCTGACTTTCGCCTCCGGGCTGCGCTCGATCGTGCGCCAGGACCCGGACATCATACTGGTGGGCGAAATCCGCGACCGCGAAACCGCCGACATCGCCATCAACGCCGCGCTTACCGGCCACCTCGTGCTCAGCACGCT
>JAYFQV010000007.1:0-84804 GCA_034926605.1 Victivallaceae bacterium | reverse complement strand
CGATCTGATGGCGCTGGACGACTTCGACGTGCTCGAAGGTCTGACGGTTGAGATATACAAAGACCGCGAATTGCTGGGATCGTTCGAGTGGGGCGGTTCGTTCGGGAACTACTCGCTGGTGAACGACGACGGCATCCTGGCGCTGGTAAGCTGATAACAACAATAAAAACGGCGGCCGCCGGCAGAGCGAACTGCCGCGACCGCCAAATCGTATAAAAAAACTAATAGCGGTAGGTATCCGGCTTGAACGGCCCGTCCTGCGACACGCCGATATAGTCGGCCTGCTCCGGGGTCAGCCGACTGAGCCGGACGCCGAGCTTGGCCAAATGGAGCCGGGCGACCTCTTCGTCCAACTTCTTATCGATCAGGTAAACACCGGGTTTGCGTTCCGGATTTCTGGCGATGTCGAGCTGGGCCAATACCTGATTGGCGAATGAACAACTCATCACGAAGCTGGGATGGCCGGTAGCGCAGCCGAGGTTGACCAGCCGCCCTTCCGCCAGCAGATAAATCGCATGGCCGTCCGGAAATGTAAAGCGTGAAACCGGGCAGTCACTACCCTTGATCTCCAGCTTTTCCACCCCGGATGCCGATTCCAGCCGGGCGACCTCTATTTCGTCGTCGAAATGACCGATATTGCAGACGATCGCCTGATCTTTCATCTTTTCCATATGTTCAAGAGTGATGATGCGGCAGTTGCCGGTGCAGGTGACAAACAGATCGGCCCGCGGCAACGCGTCTTCAATCGTGCAAACTTCGAACCCGGCCATCGCCGCCTGCAACGCGCAAATCGGATCAATCTCGGCCACCAGTACCCGAGCCCGCTCGTTGCGCAATGCCTCGGCACACCCTTTGCCAACGTCGCCATAACCGCAGACCATCGCGGTCTTGCCGGAAAGCATCACGTCCAGCGCCCGTTTGATGCCGTCGGTAAGGGAATGGCGGCATCCGTAAATATTGTCGAACTTGCTTTTAGTAACCGAATCGTTGACGTTGATCGCCTGAAAAAGCAGCTTCCCCTGCGAGGCCATCTGAAGCAGTCGGTGAACTCCCGTGGTGGTCTCTTCCGAAACGCCGCGGATCCGCCGCGCCATACGCCGCCACTTGGTCGAGTCCTCCTTCTGAATCCGCTTGAGCAACGCGTTAACGATCGCTTCCTCGACGCTGGATGCCGGAGCATCCAGCAGCGCCGGGTTCTCCTCGGCGGCCGCGCCGCGGTGTACAATCAGGGTGGCGTCTCCGCCATCGTCGACGATCTGATCCGGACCTTCGCCGTCCGGAAACGTCAGCGCGCTGACGGTGTTTTCCCAATATTCCTCAAGCGTCTCGCCCTTCCAGGCAAATACCGCCACGCCGTCTTTGGCAATCGCCGCCGCCGCGTGATCCTGCGTGGAATAGATGTTGCAGGAAGCCCAGCGCACTTCGGCTCCCAGCGCAAGCAGCGTCTCGATCAGCACGGCGGTCTGAACCGTCATATGCAGACTGCCGGAAATGCGCACCCCGGCCAGCGGTTTGGCGGCGCCGTACTTGGCACGGGCGGCCATAAGCCCCGGCATCTCCTTTTCGGCGATGTCGAGTTCACGACGGCCAAAATCGGCCAGCGAAATGTCTTTTACCTTATATTCCATTTCCATCCTCGTTGGTTATTTGCAATTTCAACGCGGCAGCCCCCCAACGGCCGGGAGGTATGACCGCTCCGACGGTCTTCACCACCTCGGCGCCCAGAACCGCGCCGAAAAAAGCACAGCGTTCGACCGGGCATCCATACGCAAGGCCGTACATGAATCCGGCATGAAACAAATCGCCGGCCCCGGTGGTGTCCACCGCATCGGCCGCCAACGCGCCATAAACGGACACCCGCCCGTCCGGCGTTTTCACCGCACAACCTTCGGCTCCCAGCGTCACCACCGCGGTCTCACAATATTCACCGAGTCTGGCGGCAAGCCGCTCCGGAGCGGCGTCAGCTCCCAGTAGTGCCGCCGCCTCGACGCGGTTGGCGAAAACCTCGTCAACCGCCGAGGTCAACAGGTCGGCGATAGCCTCACGCCGGGTCTCGACCAGTCTGAAATCGCTCAAGTCAAGTGCAATCCTGGCACCGGACGCAACCGCCGCCTCGAACAAGGCTTCCGCCCCGGGCGGATCTAGTATATATCCTTCAAAATATACGCGGTCGAAACCGCTGAAATCCGGCGGCGCGGTCGGTTCTCCGGCGGCCCCCAGAGCGGTAAACATGGTGCGCTCGGCATCCGGCGTCACCAGAGACAGACAGCGACCGGTAGGCGAATTGCTGAACGCCATAAGCTCCAGCCGCCCGCCCGCCTTGCTGAACTCTTCGCAATAGAACTGGCCGTACATATCCCGCCCGGCGGTACCGTGAATAAACGACTCCACGCCCAATCTTGCCAGCGCGGTCATGGTATTGCCCACCGATCCGCCGGGCATCAGTTCCGGAGCGCGGCCGAATTCGGCCAGCATCTCGTCTATTCGGGAGGCTGCGACCAAATGGCGCGAACCCCTGATACAGTCGAACCGGGTCAGTTCCTCGCTGGAAACGCGCAGCACCAGATCAACGATCGGTGCGCCAATCCCGGCGATGCGCGGCGTCTTCATTTCATGAAGGGTTCGGCGGCGGCGAGCACTTCCTCGGTGCGGTCGGTTTTCTCCCACGGAAACTGCAACCGGCCGAAGTGGCCGTAGCTCGCGGTTTCGAAATAGCTCCAGCCGTTCTTTTTCGGATGTTTGAGATCGAGTGCCGTGAGAATGGCGGCGGGACGAAGGTTGAACACCTGACGCACCACCTTTTCGAGCATGGCGTCATCGCGCAGTTTCCCGGTTCCATAGGTGGTAACGTTGATGCTCAAAGGATCGGCAACCCCTATCGCATAAGCCACCTGAAGCTCGCATTTTTCAGCCAGCCCGGCGGCAACGATGTTCTTGGCTATGTAACGACACATATACGCGGCGGAACGGTCCACCTTGCTCGGATCTTTACCGGAGAAGGCGCCGCCGCCGTGAGAACCGACTCCGCCGTAGGTATCGACAATGATCTTGCGACCGGTCAACCCGGTGTCGGCATGCGGCCCGCCGAGCACAAACTTGCCGGTGGGATTGATATAGTATTTGATGTCGTCATCAAGCAGCGACGACGGAATAACCTTGTGCACCACCTGGTGAACCAGACTCGACAGCGTACCGATCTCCATATCCGCCGAATGCTGATGAGAGACCACAACCGCCTCGACGTGCTGCGGGCGACCGTTCTTATAATGAATGGAGACCTGACTCTTGGCATCCGGTTTAAGAAAGCCGTAACGGGAGGGATCGCTCTTGCGCAGCGTGGCAAGCTCCTGCATGATCCGGTGCGCATAGAGGATCGAGGGCGGCATCAGTTCCGGCGTCTCGTTGGTGGCATAGCCGTACATCATGCCCTGATCCCCGGCACCCTGCTCGCGTGAGAAGCCGGGAGTCACCCCCTGCGAGATGTCCTGCGACTGTTTATGCAGACACACCATCACCTTGCAGTTCTCCGCACTGAAACCCAGCTTGGGCTCGGTGTAACCTATGCGTTTGATCACGTCCAGCGCGGTCTGCTGCCAGTTGACAGTACTGGCGGTGGTTATCTCGCCGGAAATGACCACCATGTCGGTGGTGGCCAAAGTTTCACACGCCACGCGACTTTCCGGATCCGCGTCAAGGCAGGCGTCCAGAATCGCATCGGATATTTGATCGCAAACTTTATCGGGATGACCTTCCGAAACCGATTCGGAAGTAAAAACATGTTCGGATTCTATCTTGCTCATGACTCCGCAAATTCCTTTCAGGTTATAATTTTTCGTTATTAATATAACGCTCAAAAGGGCAATTGCAAAGCTACCAGCGGATTAATATCGATCCCCATGTGAGACCGCCGCCGAAGGCGTCGAGCAGAATCAGGTCGCCCTTCTGCAAAACTCCGGAACGCACGATTTCATCCAGGCACAGGCCGATGCTGGCGGATGAGGTATTGCCGTAACGGTTGACGTTCAAATACATCTGGTCCTCACGCAACCCCAGCCTCTGTTCCACCGCGTTAAGTATCCGGAGATTCGCCTGATGCGGCACCAGCAGTTTCAGGTCGGCGGGAGTAACACCGGCCGCGCTGAGCACACGCTGTGAACAATCGACCATCGCATTGACCGCAAGTTTGAACACTTCCTTGCCATTCATGTGTATGTAACGCCCGACAAGATTGTCGGCAGTAAGCGGGGTGCGGGTGCCGCCGACGGGAGTTGAAAGCGCATCGACATAACTCCCGGCCGATCCCATATAGAAACCGAGAATGGAATCCTCGATCGCCTCGTCGCGGCCCAGCAGTACGGCGGCGGCGCCGTCGCCGAACAAAACACAGGTGTTGCGGTCTTCCCAGTTTACTATGCTGGAAAGCTTGTCGGCGCCGAAAACCAGCGCGTATTTGACGCCCGGCATCGACTTCATCATGGTATAGGCGGTAACCATAGAATAGACCAGCCCGCTGCACGCGGCGGAAACGTCAAAGCAGAACGCGTTGCGCGCTCCAAGCTTTTCCTGTACCACGCAGGCGGTGTTGGGCAGTCCGGGATAATCCGGGGTAACGGTTGCCACAATGATGGCCCCGATCTCATCCGGACTTACGCCGGCGGTTTCCAATGCACGCCTTGCAGCTTCTACCGCGAGATCGCTGGTCGCCTGCCCGTCGGCGGCGATATGGCGTTCCTCGATGCCGGTGCGGGTACGGATCCATTCGTCGGAAGTATCGACTATTTTTTCCAGATCGAAGTTGGTCAGCACACGTTCCGGCAGGTAGCGGCCGGTGGAAATTATTCTGATACCCATGAGAAGGTTTGCTCCCTATGTTGATTGCAGCCTACTGGAGTTCGTCGAGAATCTCTTTGCACTCATCAATACGCTGTGTGATTTTTTCATTGAGGCGGAATTCATAGCACTCGGCGGCAAGACGGATGGCGTTGCGCACCGCGGTCGGATTGCTCGAACCGTGCCCGATGATGCAGATGCCGTTGAGCCCCAGCAGCGGCGCCCCGCCGACTTCGGAGGGGTCGCTGTAATTTTTCAGTTCGCGAAATGCGCTTTTCGCAAGCAGCGCGCCGGTGACGCGCACCGGATTCTTGGTCAGCGCATCTTTCATCATGTGCATGATAAGATGAGCCAGCCCCTCGCTGGTTTTCAGCAGAACATTGCCGCAGAAGCCGTCGGTGACGACCACGTCGGTAACGTCTTCAAATACCGAATCGCCCTCGACGTTGCCTACAAAGTTTATCGGCATCGCCTCAAGCGCTTTGAATACTTCCTTGGTCAGATCGTTTCCTTTGATGTCTTCCCCGCCCACGCTCAGAAGGCCGATCCGCGGAGAATTCAGTTTAAGCAGATAGGAAGTATATACTTCGCCCATAAGCGCGAACTCGGCCAGATTTCGCGCGGTGCAGTTGGTGTTGGCTCCGGCGTCCACCAGCATGAAACGGCCGTGTATCTGGGGAAGCGGTGTAGCCAAGGCCGCCCGGCTCACACCGGGAAGCGTACGCACCACCACCTTGGTCGCGGCAACGATCGCTCCGGTATGTCCGGGACTGATCATCGCATCCACCTGCTTGTCTCTCAGCAGATGGGCGCACATGGTGATGGAAGAATCTTTTTTTCCGCGAATACTGGAGGTGGAGGGTTCGCACATCTCCACCACCGTCGGCGCATGCACCACGCTCACGCGGCTGTGGCCGGCGATGCCGTAGCGCTCGAGGTAATAGATCACCTTGTCCTTGTGCCCCACAAAGACCAATTCGACCTTGGGAAAATCGTACAACGCCCGGGCTGCGCCTTCGATGCACACTCCCGGCGCGTAATCTCCGCCCATGGCGTCGACGGCGATCCTGATCATAAGTCTCCGGCCGGTTATTCGACCGTGATGACCTGTTTGCCCTTGTAAGTGCCGCAGGCCTTGCAGACGCGATGGGGTTCCACCGGAGAGTTGCAATTGGTGCAGAAAGTGGGCTGGACTCCCTCGTAGCGGTTCGCGGCCTTGCGCTGGCGCTTCTTCATTTTAGAGGTTTTACGTTTCGGTACTGCCATTTTTCAAAACTCCTTGAAAGTTATGTAATTCGCCAAAATCATCAAAAATGCGGTGACATAGACAGAAAATATACATCGGAATTGATATTTTGCAAGTCTGCGCATTAAAAAAGAAGGGCCTCCGTCCGACGATTGGGACATGCGAGGAGCTGACAACCGATAACAACGGCCATTTATTTGCGAAATCAAGCGGGGTTTTCACGTTTTTGCCGTGAAAACGCTTGCTTTTCCATGACTGGCGTGTAAATTAGTCTATAACCGCAACAAGGAGACGGACTATGAAAAAATGGTTTTTGCTGTTTGCGCTCGCTGCGTTCGGCGCGCTGCCGGTCGCTGCCGACGAAGTCGCGCCAGGGGAGTACAACGTGGTGGTTGTCAACCAGAAAGCACCCGCCGCCACTCCCGATTATGAAGTAATAATGCTTACTTTCTGGTTCAATACGCCGCCCACGGCCGCCACTACCGAAACTTTCGGTATCAAGGCCGGAGCCCCGTTCGGCGTCGGCGCACCGGTTTACGGACTTGAGGCATCGGTGCTCGGGTCGCTGACCGACAATGTCGAAGGTGTCCAGACTTCCATCATCATGACCATGGGCAAGAAAATCCAGGGCCTGCAGTTTGCGATCGTCAACTTTGTCGACGACCTGGACGGACTTCAGCTCGGCGTTTTCAACTACGCCAAACACACCTCTTTCCAAGTCGGCATCCTGAACTACATTGAGGATGCTCCGATTCCGTTGCTTCCTGTCCTCAACTTCAAATTCTAAAAAGGGAACGAAATATGAAAAGAATCATGTCTTTGGCGGCCGCTTTCCTGGCGGTCAACCTGATGGCCGGCGAAGAGCAGGCTCCCACCCCGGCCGATCAGTACACGATTTTCCAGGTGGGCATTGTGCTTGACCAGCCCAGCAGCATAGTCAAGAGCAACGTCTACGGTATCAAGGCCGGGCTTCCGGTCACCAACGGTCTCGGCCGCGTCTATGGCCTCGAAGCCAGCTTCTTCTACTCCGGCACCGCCTACATCCGCGGCGCCCAGGGCAGCTGGATTCTCAACAACTGCAAGACGATGCAGGGTATCCAGGGCAGCTGGATAGGCAACTTGAACAGCGAGTCGTTCGAAGGCATCCAGGGTTCCCTCGCCTTTGGCGTTGCCGGCAATCTCACCGGTCTCCAGGCCGCCGCTGTAACCGTGTCCAAGGATTTCCTCGGGCTTCAGGCATCGGCGCTCGCCAGTGTCTCCAAGAATTTCGACGGCTTCCAGACCTCGGTCGGTGTCGGATATGCCAACGGCGATCTCAACGGCATCCAGTTCTGCGGGCTGATTTCCGTCACCCGCGGCACCCTGACCGGCTTCCAGACCTCGGTAGCTTTCAACAAGGTCAAGAGCTGCACCGGTCTCCAGTTCGGTCTGATCAACGTCGCCGACGACACCTCCTGCCAGGTGGGGCTGATCAACGTGATCAAGAACGGTCCGATTCCTTTCATGCCGTTCGTAAACTTTAACTGGTAAACACGAAGTTCCTGCGGGGGAAGGCCGCAAGGCTTTCCCCCCTTTTTTATCTCCATAATAAATTTTACATAAGTAACATTCAATCTATGCGTTCACGAAAATACAGTATTCTCTCCCGCGAACAGATATTCGGCAAGGGCGGCTACCTTGAGATAGTGAAGGTTGCATCGCCGCTGGTGGTGATGAGCGCCAGCCATGTGATCATGCTGTTCTGCGACCGGCTGTTCCTCGCCCACGCCGGAACCGTTCTGGTGGCGGCGGCAATGCCGGTGGGGCTGATGTATTTTTCGATGTTCTGCATATTCACCGGCATCGTGGGGTTCACCTCGCCGCTGGTGGCTCAATTGTACGGCTCCGGCGACCATCCCGGCTGTGTCCGCGCCGCCTGGAACGGCATCTGGCTGGGAATGGCAGGAGCGATAGCGGTGATAATAGGAACTCCGCTGCTGGGGCGGTGGATCATCGTAAACAGCGGGATGAGGCCGGAGTTGCTGCTGCCCTCGCTGGAATATTTGCACGGACTGCATTTCAGCGGCGCGTTCGCATGCCTGGCAGTTCCGATGTTCTGCTTCTTTTCCGGACGCGGCATCACCTGGCCGTCCGGGGTGTTCAACACGCTGTCCTGCGCGTTGAACATTGTGCTGGACTACATGTTGATCTTCGGCAATTGGGGTGCGCCCAAACTGGGCATCTATGGCGGCGGCCTGGCCACCACCATCGCCGGCGGATTCTCGCTGCTCTGCGTGGCGCTGCTGTTTTTCCTGACCGACCAGAAACTATACCCGACCCGCCGCAAATTCGCGATTAAATGGGAATATATCCGTAAAATCATGCTGTACGGCACACCGTCCGGCACCCAGGTTTTCGCGGAAGTTGCCGCATTTACGTTCATGTGCATCAAGGTGGGCGCTATCTCGGTGGAAGCGACCGCGGCCACCACCATCGCGCTGTCGGTCAACAATTTTTCGTTTTCTCCGCTGCTGGGCGTTTCCGACGCCACTGCGATCGTGACTGGCCAGTACATCGGTCGCGGTCGACGGGCAGTGGCCCAGAAGGCGGTATACTGCGCGTGGCGGCTCAGCTTTATCTACATGCTGTTGTGCGGAACGGTATATCTTGTGTTCCCGGATTTTCTAGCCGAACTCTTCGCTCCCGACATCGGCGGCGACGCCGACTTCGGCAGTGTGGTATCCATGTGCGGCACCATTTTAGCGTGCGCCGCGGTGTTCAACCTGACCGATTCCATAAAATATGTGTTCATGGGCGGTCTGCGCGGCGCGGGGGACACCTTGTTCATCTTTCTGATCGTCACCGGAGGACAATGGCTCATCATGGTTCCCGGCATTTGGCTTATCGTTGAAAAACTGCATGGTTCGGTAACCCAGATATGGTATTTCCTGACCGTCTACGGCCTGTTCGAGGCCGGCATGATCCTGTGGCGCTTCCGCTCCGGCCGGTGGCGCAATATAGAACTCGTGCAACGAAGAAAGGAACAGGCCACGGAATGAAGAAATGGTTGGCTGCATTACTGGCGGCGGCAGCCGTCGCCTCGGGAGCGGAATTCGAACAGACCGGCGACGACCGCAAGATCGCGGTCGTCGGTACGCTCGATGAGACGGTTTCCGCAAACAGCGCGGTAGAATTTGAATGGCAGGCGGAGTTCTCCCGTCCGCCGCGCTACGCGGCCTTCGGATTCACGCGAAAAAAAAGCACTGAAGTGTTCGTCTTCTACGGCAGCGACAACGCGCTCAGCGTGTTCGAGTCAAACAAGTGGTACACCACAAGACTGCCGCTGACCGCACTCAAGCCGCTCTCCGGCGCGGAGGTAAAACCGGGCGACACGCTGAGTGGATTCAATTTCTGGATCGAAAACAGCCCCGGCAGTCGGGTAACTCTGCGGGTAAAAAATTTGCGCTTCTTTGAACAGACCGGCCTCGAACCGCGAATCGACGCCGAGCCGGACCCGATTCAGGTGTGGCCGCGCATGAATCCGATATACCTCACCGACGGCGAGCAACTTCTGTTCGTCGAGCTTCCCCGGCTGAACCTTGACGGCGTACTGCAACTGCGGCTTTCCGGAGTGGAAGTCACCGGGTGCCCCGACGGAACCGCTCCGGCGCTGCCGCCGGACAATCTGACCGCATATCCCGATAAGATCGAGTCAGCGGACGGAACTTCCCTGTTGACCTTTCCGGCACGCGACTATTCAGCAATGGCTTCGATTTGGATACCTTTGGCGGTGCGGCCGGGCGCCAACCACCGCGAACTGAAAATTGAGGCGGTCGAAAACGGCTCGCCGCTACGCACCCGAACGCTGGCGGTGGAATATGTTGAACCGAAAGGAGCAACGGCAGAAGTGCCGGTCGCGGTATGGTACTTCACCGGGCTGGAACCAAAGTATGTGCCGCTGTTCGTGGATGCGCTGGCCCGTGCCGGAGTCAACAGTTTCTACGCGATGGAAGGCGAGCTGGCGGACGGATCGATCCGGCAGAACACGGTGCACGATTATGCAAGAAGCCGGGGCTTCACCGTCGGTGTCGCATTTTTCACCTCAAAAATGATGGACTATTACAACAACCATCCGGTTACACCGGAGTGCGCGAAGCTTCCCAAGTCGCTGCGTTGCTGGGCGGATCATCCGGCGGCATATAAGGCCGCGCTCAGGCAATATCTGCTGCACCTCTCCGGCGGCAAGCCGGAGGATGTGGTGGTTTATGACGCCGAAACCGGCGCTTTCAAACCGGACCGCATCGCCGGCGACCTTTCGGACTACGCGCTCGCCGAGTTCGGCCGCCAATATTGCGGAGGCAAAACTCCTACTCCCGCCGACCTGCCGAAAATGCGCAAAGAATGGATAGAATTCAACTGCCGCCTGAGCAGCGATGTGGCTCGCCTATCCGCCGAAGCCGTCCGCGAACTTTGGCCCGAGGCGAAGTTCAAGGTCTATTCCGGCTACCAGTATGATTCCGGGCCACGCAAGGGCCTCACCCGCGAACGCTACGCGGTTGACTGGCCGGACATGGCGAGGCAAGGCATCGACTGGGCCGGGGCCGGCTATCAGGGTTCGATGGAAGAACTTGCGCACATGGCGTCTATCATGGGCGGCGAAGCGAAATTCATCCCGGCCGAAGCCTACCTGTGGGGATTCGACGTCCGGCAGTCGGGCGGGTTTGCTCCCCATCGTTTCAAGGTACGGCTGGCGCGTGCTTTTCTGAATTCCGGGCTGCACGGCATATCGATATGGCAGGCGCATGCGCTGGACGCTTCGGCGCTGGAAGCGATCGCCGGATTCACCCGCTTCGCGGCAAAGGCGGAGCGTTTCGAAGGCGGAACCGTCGAACATCCGGAGGGGCTTCCCGACGTTTACATCCTGCGCAAAGGAGATGAAACCGCGCTGGCCGCGATCAACCCGACCGGCAGACCGGTCGAATACCGCTTCCGGCTGTCCGGCGAGCAGGTGCTGCGGCTTGAGCCTTACGAACTCTACTGTGAACAGCGGTAGCACACCGCGTTTTTCAATTCCCCGCCCTCGTAAAAATCACGAATATTTTGCAGTGTGGTGCGCGCAATGTTGGCCATTGCCTCGCGGGTGAAAAAAGCCTGATGGGACGTGATCAGCACATTGGGAAAAGTCATCAGCCGCGCAAGCACGTCGTCGTCCACGCCGGATGCGGAGAAATCTTCGAAAAAGTAGTCGTCCTCCTCCTCGTAGACATCGAGTGCGGCACCGCCCAGTTTGCGATTCTTCAGGCCCTCGATCAATGCCGGGGTGTCGATAAGTTTGCCGCGGCTGGTATTAACCAGAAAGCAGCCCGGTTTCATCAGTTCGATCGCACGGCGGTCGATCAGATGCAAATTCTCGTGGGTGAGCGGACAATGCAAAGAAATCATGTCGGAACGGCGATACAGTTCGTCCAGCTCGACGTATTCGAAATTAAGCCGCTTGGCGGCCTGCTCGTCAGGATAGGGATCGTAGGCCAGAATCCGCATGCCGAACCCCGCCAGCAATTCGGCCAGCACCTGCCCGATACGGCCGGTGCCCACGATGCCGAAGGTCTTGCCGCGCATATCGAATCCGAGAAAGCCGTTGATCGAAAAATTGCTTTCGCGCACACGGTTGAAAGCGCGGTGCAGGTTGCGGTTCAACGTAAGCAGCATCGCAAGTGCGTATTCCGCCACTGCGTACGGCGAGTAACCCGGCACCCTGACCACGGTGAGGCGGTCCAATGCGCTTTTGAGGTCAACATTATTGAACCCGGCACAGCGAAGCGCTATAAGCCGCACCCCCATATCCGCCAATCTGCCGACGGCGGCGCTGCCGAGATCGTCGTTCACAAACGCGCACACGGTATCGAAGCCGGCGGCCATGGGAGCGGAATTGACGTTCAGCCGGGTTTCAAAATAAGATATGTCGAACTCGAATCCCAAGGTGGCGTTCGTCTCGTCGAAAAACTGCCGGTCATACGGCTTGGTATCAAAAAAAGCGATACGCGGACTGCTCATAACATCCTCCCTGAAAGCGTTTATTCCCCGAAGAACTTCTGGCGCCAGGCGGCTACCGCCCCGCGATCGCGCTCCAGAAGCGGAATCATCTTTTCACGGCCGCCGCAGGATATGGCGCACTCCAGCCGGTTGCCCTCGGTACGGCACAACGCGTCGTGTGTCGGGAAAAATTCGCGCAACAGAAAATAAGCTAATTTAAGATAGCGAAAATTACCGGTAAGGCGCGGCTCGCCGCCCGGCAGGGCTTCTAGCGCCAGACACCTGCCGGAACGGATGGCGGCGGCAATATCGGCAAAACGGCAAGAAGGGGCGAACACGATGGTGGAATACCACTGGAAACTCTCGAAGCGATCGGAATCCGGCTCATAACCGTGCGCGTCGGAAACCCCGACCGGGTTTACCTCGACCCCCTCGGCGGCCATGCGGGCATAGGCGGCGGTGGACAGGGCGTTCTGCTCCCACTCGCACCGGTGAAATCCGCTGACCGCCTCCATCGCGTCGTAGTTGCGGCGGCGCATCAGTTGTTCGATCATCGGCCGGGTTATAAAGAAGCGGTCGCCGCCGATGCGCCAGTAGGGATGGCAGTAAACCGCCAGCCCCCCGGCCTCCCGTACGAGTTCGAACACCGCCTCGGTGATCGCGATCTGTTCGCGGTCGTGCTCAAGCAACCCGCCGGGCAAGGTCCCGGCTATGCGGCCGACCCTCGTTGTAAAGTCGCCGGGATTGTCCCGGCAGTAGTCGGTGATGCCATGCGAAGCGCCGAAACTGACCACATGCGGCCGGCCGGCATGAACCTCCTCGCCGGGAAAGCATTCCAAATCGGTCGGCAGTTCACGCATCGCCGCCACGGCCTCAAGGCTAGGCCCGTAAAGCCGATGATCGGTGAGCGCCATGAAGTCCATGCCCTTGCGGCGGCAGCGCGCGGCGACGCAGGCCGGGGTGAGTTCACCGTCGGAACAATGGCTGTGCATATGAAAGTCGCCGCGCCAGGGACGCAGTGCGAACAGGTCGCCTTCCAGCGAATACACGCTGATCTTTTCCAGTATCACCAGTTTGCCTCCGGCACCGCGAAGGGAAGGCATGATATAATGCTCGTATTCACCGTCGGATTCGATTGTTATCTCGAGCGAATTTCCGTGCTTCTCGGCGGGTATTCCGGCGTAAGGATGGTCGATCAGATAGTGCCCGGCCGGATCGGCGCCATCCTCCCGGACATATTGCAATACCAAGCCATCCGGCAGCGGCAGATCTTGAGCGCTGCGCAAGGTAAGAATCGTACGGCGGTGAGCGGGAAAAACCCTCGGGAAAATATCGAACTTCATAAACCCTCCCTGATTTCGGGTAAATATAGCATCGCAGCCGTCAAAAAGCAAGACCAACCGCATTCGGAGTATGTTACGGCTGTTGATATTTGATATCCAATACTATTGTAAACTTTTTTGTGCGAAAAAACGCGGAGCAGACGAGCAACCCATTGAAAAAGGTTCGTTATTATGCTATAATATGGGTCGGGTATCTTTATGCCTGTTTTAAATATTCGAGAATGTGCAGCAATCAATTTAGTTTTGAAATAAAACGCAGGAAAGGCAGAACGTAACAATGAACGAATATGTAATCAGCGGCGGTTATAGATGGATCGGCATGCACGGCTCTCAACTGATTTTCATGTCAGAAACCGACGCGCTGGAAGCCGGCGGCTATATGCTTTCCGCCGAGATCGGTCCATATTATTTGGACGTAGAAACCCCCCACTGCTGCCTTGTGGAGGCAGGGGTGGCGACCAGCGGCACCATCGACCAAACCTTGCCGGGTGAAGTCGTCACAATCGGCGGCAACTTCTCTGATACGGAGGGTATTACACCAAATCTCGGATATGGGGCGTATTTTGTTCAACGCTCGGTTGCCACCGTGACCTTCTACGAGAACGGCAATTTCTGCTTTGCAGCCCAGACCGGAGCGATCAGCAATCTTACCAATGCGCAGGATTGCAATCAATTAATTTATGCTGCTAACTATATTGATACCGAATTAGATAAGTATGTACCATCCGAAGCCTCGGTTTTTACGGCACAAGATGTCAGCGCCATCGGTATTAGAGCGTCTGGCCGACTAACTTTCCTTGGATCGCTTAACGGCAATATCGTGACTGATGCCTACGGAACCATTTTGAATGGCTTCATCAACATGCAAGATGGCAGCGACATCGAAACCTGCGAGAGCGAAGTGATTCGGGCAGTAGGCGCCAGCGGCGCCACGCTTGAGATCGAAAACAACTTCGCCGGTTTCCTGATCGCGTCTGGACAGGCACTCATCGACAATGCATCCGGAACCGCTGTTTTGAACAACACCGTTGCCGCTATCGGTTTTGCCGCCACCAGCGGGTTCACTACAGGCGGTTATTTCGGCGGCAACATCAGCGCCTATCTTGTACCATGCGAATCCGCTGCGCCAGAAGATGAAACAGGCTCGGGCGGCGAAAGCTCGGGCGGCGAAAGTTCGGGCTCCGCCATTGTGGCAAGCAACACCATTTTTCTGGATGACGCCGGTGCTGCTGATTTGTCCGGCAACCGCGCCGAAGTTTATGGCATAACCGCTAGTGCCATAGCATTGGGCGGCGATGTGATCGGTACCATTTATTGTGAAGCGAGAGAAGTTATATTTGAGTGCGATTTTACCGATGCTGCCTTCACTACCCAAAACAATGTGCTCGACAATGTCGCATATAACGCCTCTGACACCATCGGCATCGCCGGCAATTTCACAGGAACAATTTCGCTTTTTACCCAAGGCATCCAGTTCCTCTCGCCGTTAATTTCAGATCCAGATTTTGTAAACGACGACAATTACGCCAATACCTACGGGTTCCGTGCCCAAACTTTGACGGTTGGAAAAAACCTGCGCGGAAGCATTAATGTAACCGCATTCGACCTCGCAGCAGAAGGCCTCCACTATAATGTTAACTATGCTACTGCAAAGACCTACGGAATTTACGCCTCCACACTTACGGTTGCCGGCGGAATTTCCTCAAATATCAAAGTTTATGCGATGGAGTTCAGCGAACTTTCCGCATACTGCGTAACCGCTGGCATAGGGGTCGTTGACCTTACTGCTCAATATATTGATGCGGACATCTCAATCCTTGCAACTGCCGGAGCATATCGGTCGGTGGGCATCTGGGTCGACCATACCATGACCAGCGAAAATGATGGGATCATAGACTTTTCCGGCTCCATCAAGATCGCAGGGGATTATGGCATTCGCGCCGGGATGATGGGCTTTTCCGGCACGCTGAATCTTCGCATAAACGGCACCATCGATAGCGACATGTACGCCCTCGTGGCCGGAATGTTCAACCCAGACGGAACATTTACCCGTTACGGCACCGATGATTATGTCGAACTGGCCGCCGGTGCCAAGGTGACCGGTTATATACAATTGTCCAACGGCAAAAACACCATCATACTGGACAGCAATGCCGCCTATACCGGACAGTTCTTCACATCACTCGGCACTCTTAACCTGATGTATAATCTGAACGAAGACCTGCTCGTCGGCGATCCATTAAGCGACAACGTGATCGCCACGTTGATCGACGACTCCACGCTTTTGGCCAGTACCACCAACATAACCATCAACCTGAACGACGCGGAAGTTGGCAAGGGCTATGCCTTGGCGCAGATTGCAACGTTCGATGCGGAAAAATGGAAGTCCCGCGAACTGACCTTCACCTATCAGGGCACCACCAACAAGGTCACTATCGGCAAGACCTTCACCAGTAGCACCATGACCATCTCCACGGCCTTCACCGATGGCTTGCTTACGTTCACGGTCGACTACCTCAAGGCCAATGAGATTGCCGCTCCGACCCTAGGCGTGGTCGAGCAGAACCTCGATGAAGACACCATTACCCTGAACTGGCAGGCTTTGGCCAATACCGACCAATATGAATTGGAATACAGCATCAACGGCAACAAATCGATTGTTGTCTGGGTTGATGGCAAAACCAACCAGCTTGAACTGAAATTGAGTCCGTTCGACTCCGGCAGCGAAATCTCTTGGCGTGTGCGGCAGCATATCAGTAATAACTATCTGGTCAGCGAGTGGAGCAGCGTGGGAGACTTTACAATCGTTTCTCCGGACGACGACTACACCAATCCCGGCAGCGCGCTGTTCGACACCAGCCCGGGCACCGGCGCCAACACCAGCGTGGTTCAGCTTGATTGGAGCAACGCCTCCTGCCTGTCCGGTGTCGCGTATTACGAGGTGCGTTACTTCCAGACTGGCGATATCGTCGACCCCGATTGGAGCTCGATGACCGAGACGACCGGCAACCAGACCAGCATCAGCACCTATGCCACCAAGAAGATAACCGACAATTCGGTGACGGTTTCCGGCCTCAACAACCTTGAATATGTATATTGGCAGGTGCGCGCCGTCGGCAACAATGGCACCACCTACGATTGGGTGGACGGCCAAACCATGCGTATTTACGCCGGAGACACCGAGGGTCCGGAATTCGACACCGCATCCGTCGTCGCGATCGTCGACTTCAACGCCTCCCTGCCAAAAGACCGGATGATGACCGTTACCGTGACCTGGGACCCGGCCGTCGATGCCGACGGCAAGTCCGGCGTGGGCGGCTACGATATCAGTTACCGTATCGCCGGCACTGACACCTGGACCGTTGTGAACTGCACCTACAACACCACCAGCTGCGTCCTGAATCTGGCCAACGGCGTCTATGAATGGAAATTCGCCGCCACCGACTTCGCCGGCAACCGCTCCGCCGAGTACAACGGCGGCTACTGGCTTGGCGACTATCAGCCTCCGGAGTTCACTTACGGCCCCAACCTCGAGGCGGAGGTTTCTTCGGCCGCCAACAAGAGTAATGACATCCTGTTGACTTGGAATCCGGCCGTGGAGGCCGCCACCACCGTCAGCGCTCAGGCCGGAATGAAAGAGTACATCCTATATTATAAGCTGAGCACCGAGGCCGATTCAACCGCCAAAAAGGTGGTGCTCACCGACATGCCGACCAGCTATACCATGAACAGCCTCACCAACAATCTGGCCGACGGCAGTTACTCCTGGTGGCTGGAAGCGTATGACAACGTGGACAACGTCACCAAGACGGACTCTTCTACGTTCCTGGTGGACACCTCCGCGCCAACCGGCGGTGTCGACGGCGAAGTTTCCGGTCCGATAATCAGCGCAACTGTGATCGAAAACATCACCAGCAGCACCGATCCTCTTGGCTATCCTTACGTTGAGACCACCTATGAAGTCACCTCGGTCACGGTAGAAATCACCATTCCCGGCGAGTTCACCGATGCCAGCCCGATCTACTACCTGATCCAGTGCAGCGCCGACAATACTTTTACCAACGTGGTAGAGTACAAGGTCGCATACACCGAAGAAAAGACCAAGGTCCTTTGGGACAATTCGATGGACATGGCCGTCGGCGCACTGGCCAAGATGGGTAAAGTCTATTACCGATTCCAAGCGGTGGACGAGATCGGCAACTCCACCGGAGCATGGCTGAAGGCTTATTCTTACTTCGACATGATCGACCCGATCACCGGCCAGAAGCTGGTGGATACCGACAATCCGGCTTTTTCCAGCGGCACCGTGATATCAATGGCCCGCGAAGATGAAAATCTGACGTTTTCGTGGGCCGCCGCCACTGATGTGTTCGGCGTAAAGGAGTACCAGCTCAAATTTACCGCAAAATCTGGCGGCAAGTCAATCACCGTCACCGGAGTCGACGAGCAGAAGTATACCACCAGCTCACTGGCCGATGGAATATACACATGCAGCGTAAGAGCGGTGGACTGGTACGGACACGTTTCGGATTGGATTTCCTACGTCAAGCCCAACACCAATGATTACACTTTCGTGGTGGACGTCACCGCGCCGGTGTTCGATCTTTACAGTCTGCAGGCTTCGGTTCTGAACCGGGACATCTGCTTGGCGTGGGACAAGGCCACCGACAGCATAGAATTGGCTGGCTACGAGATAACCTATGGCATTTGGAGTGCCCAAGCCGGCGGGTTCACCCAGTGGATGACCTACAAAAACGTTGATCCAGAAGACACCAGTCTGTGGTTCAACAATTGGGCGGACGGACGCTATTCTTTCATGATCCGCGCCTACGACACCGCCGGCAACTATACTTCCTGGAGCGATCAGGTCTACGCCACGGTGAACACCGCCAACGACCCGGGCGGGAGTTTCTCGACCGCCAAGCTGTTGGAATGGAACATCGAGTTCTCCAATCTGGTCGGCCGCACCGACACCGCCGATTATATTAAGTATGCGCTCACCAGCTCCGCCTCCGTGACCATCACCGTCAGCAATGTCTGGAGCGCCGAAAACAACGGCGCCGGGGTCAAGGCCACTATTTACGACGGTTCCGGCAACAAGCTCAAGGAGTTTTCCATCTCCGACGGGGCTACCAACAGCGCTTCGGTGCTGGTGGATGCCAGCAAGGGACAGTACTGCTATGTGGTGATAACTCCATCCAAGTCCGATATTTATACCAACGTGGCCAACTACACCGTCTCCGGCGAGGTGAATTACTTCCCGGCCGCAAGCAGCAACTCCTCCTTCGAAAAGGCCACCACCGTTAACCTGAATTCCAGCGGCCTGGGCAGCTTCTCCGGCTGGGTCGGCTTCGGCGATCCGTCCGACTTCTTCAAACTCTCGGGCGCCTCCGCCGGCACATTGCAGTACATCGAAGCCACCGGGCTCGAGAGCTCGATCACCGTGTCGCTCTATGACGCCGACCAGAAGCTGAGTAAAACCTACACCATCTCCTCCAGCGGCAAGTATTACTTCTCCGATCTGGTGGCGAAGGGCGGCTACATGGTCGTCACTTCCGGTGACAAGGGCGCCGGAAGCAAGAACAGCGACTACAATATTTCGGTCAAGCTCGACTACTTCCCGGCCGCAAGCAGCAATTCCAGCTTCGAGACCGCCGCCGCGATCACCCTCGGCACCGAGGGCACCGGCTCCGCCAACGGCTGGGTGGGCTACGGCGACCCGTCCGACTACTTCAAGGTGGTGATCAACAAGGCCAACACGCTGGACTTCCTCTCGATCAGCGGCATCTCCAGCCAGGTTCAGGTAACTATCTACGACGCTGACTACAAGGCGGTCAAGACCATCACCACCAACAAGAACGGCCAGCTGTTCAGCGACGTTCTGCTGGAAGGAACCTATTATATCAGCGTCACCAGCGGCGACAACGGCAAGGGTGCGATGAACACCTCCTATGAGATTTCGCTGGCCGACACCTATCTGCCGGATCCAACCACCAACCACACCTTCGCCACTGCAACTTCGGTGACGTTGAACGCCTCCGGGGCCGCAAGCTTCGGCGACTGGGTCGGCTACGGCAACACCGCTTGTTACTACCTGGTGAACGCCTCCGGAGCCGGCGCCGCCGACATCTCGATCTCCGGGCTCACCGGCAAGGTCCAGGTCACGATATACAGCGCCGACCGCAAACAGATCAAGAGTGTCACCACCAGCGACACCAAGGTCCTGTTCAGCGACCTGCTGCTGGAGGGCAACTTCTACGTCTCGGTTACCACTACCGACCCGAACAAGGGAACCCAGAATACCGAGTTCACCGTGAACGTGAACGACGAATATTTCCCGACCCCGACCTCGAACAACTCGATTGCCACCGCGGAAAAGGTGACGCTGACCAACCTCGGCACCACCTCGTTCAGCGGTTGGGTCGGCTACGGCGATCCGGCGGATTATTTCCAGATCAACGGTGAAGCCGCCGGCGCGATCCAGCTTTCGATCTCCGGCCTCGGGGCAAACGCCACCATAGCCATCTACGACGAGTACGGCAAGCAGGTCAAGAGCATCAAGGCGACGTCCTCCAGCTCGATACTGCTGGACAACTACCTGGTTCAGAACAAATTCTATGTGTCCGTCACCAGCGGCGACAACGGCAAGGGCAAGATGAACACCGGGTACACCGTCTCGATTCAGGACAGCTACTTCCCGGCGCCGTCCGGAAACAGCGATTTCAACACCGCGAAAGCCGTCACCCTTACCGTGGATGAGAATTTGGTCGGCACCGCTTCGGTAAGCGGCTGGGTCGGCTACGGCGATCCGTCTGACTACTACAAGATCACTCCGGCCAACGCCGGAAGCCTCAGCGTTTCCATCTCCGGCCTTGAAAGCAAAGCCAAGGTCTCAATTTACGACGCAAACGGCAAGACGATCAAGAGCGCCTCGGTTTCGGGCAGCGGCGTGGTTTTCAGCAACCTGCTTGTCTCCGGCGCATTCTATATCTCGGTGGTTTCCGGTGACAACGGCAAGGGCAAGATGAACACCGACTACACTGTCGATGTGACCGACAAGATGTTCCCGGCCGCCACCGACAACAACACGTTCAGGACCGCCACCACGCTGACTCCGAACAGTTCGGGCATCTTCACCACCACCGGCTGGGTCGGCTACGGCGATGCCGCCGACTACTACTTGGTCGATGCGACAAGCGCCGGAACGCTGACCCTCAGCCTCAAGGATGTTGAAGCCGGTGTCAAGGTTGCGATCTACAATGCCGACGGCAAACAACTCAAGACGGTCAGCGTCTCCAGCTCCGGCACCGTAATCGCCAATCTGCTCACACCCGGCAAGTTCTATGTCACGGTAACCTCCGGCGACGGCGGCAAGGGCAGGCAGAATACCGGTTATGAAATCGACGGCGGCATCGCCTACTTCCCGCAGGCCACCGACAACAACTCGTTTGTCACCGCCACCGCGATAACCGCCGATGCGTCCGGCAACCTTGCCGCCAACGGCTGGGTCGGTTACGGCGATGCCGCGAACTACTATGTGTTCAACGCCACCGGCGCCGGTAATTTAAACTACCTGACCATCAGCAATATCTCCGGTAAGATCAACGTTACGGTCTACAACGAGAACCAGAAGAAGATCGCGTCCACAACCACCAGTTCGAACGGCAATCTGTTCAATGATGTGTTGTTCTCCGGCAAGTTCTACATCGTGGTCACCTCCGGCGACAACGGCAAGGGCAAGGAAAACACCGACTACTCCATCTCCGGAAACGAGGCGTACTTCCCGGCCGCCACCGACAACAACAAGCTTTCCACCGCCACGGTGGTCAACCTGGCGGACACTGTCGGAAGTATTGCGACGGTCGATCAGATCTCCGGTACCGCGACGGTAGAAGGCTGGGTAGGCTACGGCGACGCGATCGATTACTACAAGTTCATCGCCTCCGATGCCGGAACGCTGTCCCTGGAAGTTTCCGGTCTGGAAGCCACTGCAAAAGTTACCGTCTACGATGCCAACGGCAAGCAGATTGCCAACCGCTCCGGTTCCGGCGAACTTTCGCTCGCGGGGCTGCTGTGCGCCGGCAACTTCTACGTGTCGGTGGAATCAGGCGACAAGGGCAAAGGCAAGATGAACACCGGATACACCGTGAATGTCAACGACGAATATTTCCCGACTCCGTCCGGAAATTCCGGCTTTGCCACCGCCGCGGTCACAGTTCTTGACGATCTGGGCATCGGCGAGGCGACCGGATGGGTAGGCTACGGCGACGCCGCCGACTACTATCTGGTGTCGGCCACCGGTGCTGGCGAGCTTTCGCTCTCCATCTCCGGACTCGAAGGTTCGGTGAAGGTCACCATCTACGATGCCAACCGGAAGCAGCTTAAGAGCATATCCATGAAGCAGGACGGCACTGTGATCGCCGACCTGCTGGTGCCCGGCGCGTTCTATGTGTCCGTCACCTCCGGCGACAACGGCAAGGGCAAGATGAACACCGGATACACCATCTCCATAGATGATGATTACTTCCCGGCCGCCACCGACAACAACTCCTTCGCCACTGCCTCCAAGGTCACCCCGGACGAGGCCGGCAAGAGCCAGTTCGCCGGATGGGTCGGTTACGGCGACGCCGTGGACTATTATCTGGTGGGAGCCACCATGAACGGCAGCGCCGACATCGCCATCTCCGGACTCGAAGGCTCGGTGAAGGTCACCATCTACGATGCCAACAAGAAGCAGATCAAGAGTGTTTCCGCAAAATCCGATACCGTTCTGTTCAGCAACCTGCTACTCGAAGGCGGCTTCTATGTGTCCGTCACCTCCGGCGACAACGGCAAGGGCAAGCAGAATACCGGATACTCCGTGAATGTGGACGAAAGCTACTTCCCGGCGCCCACCGGCAACAACAGCTTCAACAACGCCACGGTGATCGCGCTCGACAACGGCACCGGTACCACCGATGGCTGGGTCGGTTACGGCGACGCCGCCGACTACTACCGCTTCACGGCCGCCGGCGCCGGACTGCTGTCGGTGGAAGTCACCGGCCTGGAAGCCAAGGCCAAGGTGTCGGTCTATGATGCCTCCACCAATAAGAAACTCGCCGCCACCAGTTCCAACGGCAGCAGCTGCAGCTTCAGCGATCTGCTGGCAACCGGCAACTTCTATGTGGTGGTCGAGTCCGGCGACAACGGCAAGGGCAAGGAAAACACCGGCTATACCGTGAACGTTTCCGACGCCTACTTCCCGGCGCCGAGCGGCAACACCAGCTTCTCCACCGCACAGGCGATAGACTTCAACCAGTCCGGCACCAAGACGGTCGACGGCTGGGTCGGATACAACGATGCGGCCGATTACTACAAGCTGGATATGCCCTACGACGGTTATACCAGTATCTCCATCAGCGGCATCACCAGCAAAACGGTGGTGACCGTTTACGACGAGAACGGCAAGAAGCTCGAGAGTGCCTCCGTGACCGCCGACGGTATGGTGTTCAGCGGTGACAGCAGCGCCGGATACGGCTATATCTCGGTTGCCTCCGGCGATAACGGCAAGGGCAAGATGAACACCGACTACACACTGTCCATTACTGCCGACTTCGTGGTGCCGGAATCCGGCCACAACACCATAGGTTCGGCACTGGCGCTAGATCTGTCCAGCGGATCCGACACCGAGGGCGGCGCGGTTGGCGTGGGCAACCAGGTCAACTTCTACAGCTTCCAGTTCGGCGAGTCCGGCAGTACCGCAACGCTCTCGCTTGATCTGGCCGACCAGGATCTGGAGATTGGTTCCGATGTGCTCTGGACTCTCTACGACAGCGAAGGCAACCAGTACTCGCTCACTTCCGGTGAGATCACCGAGGACTTCGAGTCCGGCGTCTACTATGCCAGCGTTGAAATGAAGACCGCGAAGAAGTTCGCGGACTACGCTTTCGGCGTTGCCGTAAAGTAAATCCCAAACCCCGGCCCGGGCCGCATTTTTCGCGGCCCGGGCTTTTTTTCATGAAAAAAAGCATCGTCATTCTGCTGTTGGCCTCACTGACTGCGGCAGCCGCACCGTATCACATCGATCCGCTGTTCGGCTACTACCGCAACCGCTCGCCGGAAAGCGTGGCATCGGAACTGCAGGTCAACGGCGTGGAGGAGGTATGGTACTTCGCGGTCACGCCGGAGGCCTGCCGGAGAGACCTGATCGATGCATTGCACGCACATGATATCCGGGTGGTACTGACGCTTTTCCCTAGCTGGGTTTATCTGAACGAGAAACAGCTCGACCACTATCTTCCGGCAAACTGGCGCGACTGGCGCATGGAGTTCACCAATCCGGTAGCGAAACAGGATCATATCTTCATCGGTTACGTCTACCCGGAATACAACCTCTGGTACCGCAACTACGTTGTCAACCTGCTGAAAGAGTATCATTTCGACGGCGTTGCCATGATTGAAACGATGTACCCGTGCTATCGCGGCGACCGCTACAAGCCAATTCTTATGGGAGATGTTTCAAAGGGGTTTGAAAAGGCGTTCGGTGAACCGCTGCCGGAATTTCTGAACGATTCCAGCCCCCGTTATTTCAAAACCGACACCGGAAGATTCGAGCGCTACCTCGCATTCCGTACCCGAACCATCAATGACTTCTATAAATATGTCATGGACGGGGTTCGCGCCGAGTGTCCGGGCGTAACCGTGGTCTCGTGGGCTCTCGGCGTCTCCACCCCGGACGGCGAGGCCGAGATCCGCCGATGGAACGGCAGCGACACATTTTCGCTGGTCCGGGCGGTAAAGCCGGACATGCACATGGTGCAGACCCACTGGCCGGACTGGAGCTCTCCCGAACTCAAGCCGGATTACATACTACAATATCAGCCTTTTGCCGAGGCTGCGCGACGAGGGTGTCCCGGCGTAAGAGTAAGTTTTCAGGGTGACTGCGGTTCATTGCCAGAAATGCGCCGTTCACCGGAATGGGTGGCGGAAAATCTTGCGCTGGCGGCCGGAGTGTTCGACCACTCGGTATACTATGAGTTCAGCCTGCGCGACGAAGTGTATTCGCTGCCGCCGGTGCTTAAGAAACATTCGATTTCCGGAGACTCCGTCATATTGGTATTCGATCAACGGCTGGGAGCCGATTCCGTCCGCGCAATGCTGAACCGATCGGATGTAAAAGACGCGAAGGCCGACGGCAATATTCTTACCGTGGCCTTCGAGAACGGGCCGCCGCCGTCGCTGGACATCGGCGGCATCTGTGACGACCCGTCATCCCGTCTCCCGCTGAGCAGGCAGGCCCCGAAACCCTATGGGCGGGTCAATGCCATTCCAGCAGGAACCGTCGTCAATATTCGCTGATGTTCCAACTCCACGGCTCGAGCTTCAGCAGCTGCGGCTTGAGTTCCGATCCACGTTCGAAATTCAATCGAACCGTAGCCGGCTTGTCAGTCGGGTTAAGCACTATCATCATCTTCTTCCCGGCTTTCTCGAACACATACACGCTACTGGAAAACGCCTTTGGCATCACCCTGACGAATGCGTCGGTATCAATCCGTGCCGCACCGTTCAGAAACTCGCAGGTGGTGTTCGCAAATTTCGTGTAAAGGTCGAGCGCCGCAAGTCCGCCGCCGTGCATAACCGCGCCATACCACAGCTGAACGCCGTGGCCGCCGGAAGCCAGATAGCTGGAAATCAGCCGGAAAGCGAACTCTTCGACTTTGAGACGCGGCATTGGCACGCCCTCGGTCCGGAATCCTTCCATGTACATCTCGGCCGGAAGCATGTGACAAACGCCCTTCACCGCTTCGGCGGTGTGGGCAATCTCCTCCGGGGTGCCGAAGTAACCGCAGCCGGCGGCATCCATCCCGGCCTCGCCCATCAGTTTCCAATCCACCGCGTAAGACATGCGGGTGAGGTTTTCATTGGGCGCGGCGTCATACTCGTAGCCGGAATAGACTTCGAAGGTACTGCCGGGATAATATTTCTTGGCGACCTTGTTGGCGAGTTTCGCCAACTCCATCGACTGGACGCAGCAGTAACGAGTCCACTCGTTCTTGTATTTTTTCACGATGGTCTCGGGAGTCAGGTCGGCCTCCGGGATATTGAACATCCGGCCAAACTTGGCAAGACTGTAGGGCGTGGTATCACCCACAATCACGGCGCCGCGCTGCTTGAACGCGCCGCGCTCGGCATCATAGATGATTACTTTGAAATCCTTGCCGTCCATCAGATACTTGTAATAGTCGCGCAGGAAAAGTTCCATCACGTCCGGGTGCTCGAGCAACCAGGCGTTGTCGAACACGATGTCGGTACGTCCGGCAAGTTCCGGCGGCAGGCCGTTCTTTTCGAAGTACTTGCCGATCCGCTCACCGAAAAAGGCGGTTCCGTGAACGGTATTGAACTGCTTCTGATAGTCAACCTCGCCCTTCTTGCCGGGCGTCTCCTCGCGCATCTCGTAGAACCGGTTCACGCCGGCCTTGACCAATCCGTCCATATAAACCGGTATGAACGGCTCGTCAAGCCCCTGGAAGTTCCACATGATCAGCGGCACCTTGCACTGCACGCCGGAAAGCGGCGGGCGCACTTCCATGGCGATCTTCTCCGAATATGACTGCCCGGACGCAGTGGACACCTCCACCAAAGCGGAATAATCGCCGCCCGGCGCAAGGTTGCCGACGTTTATAACCATAGTCAGCCAAGTCTTGCCGGGGCGGTCGAAACTGCCGTCCTTGAACAGCATGGTCACGCGATTGCCGTCGGCTTCGACTTTTTCGGGATACGCGCTCTCGTCTGGAGGCGGGCAGGCCGAGACATAAGGCTTGTCCGGATTGGCCCACGCCGTCACGACGGAGACGTATTTAACGCCTTCGGGAAAGGTGATCTTCACGGTAGCGTCGCCCTTGAGCTGAAGCTCTGAGCGAAACTCAAGCACCGCGAACTGTTCGAGATTCGCAACCACGCAGGCGGGTTTCACCCGCGGCCACCAGCGGATCAAATCGGAATCCGCCGCGGCGGCGAGCGAAAGCGAGGCGGTCAGCAACAAAACGGATAGCAGTTTTCGACTCATCTGGCCTCCTTACTTCTGATTTTTGATCAGAGCGTTGTAAAGCTCGCCGGAACCGGGCTGAGCCTGATAGGCCGCCGAGTCGGGCTTGTTGATGATGCCGGGATACTCATAAATAAGAATCTTGTCCACGAACGGAGCAACGCTGGCAAGCTGCTTTTCCACGCGCTCCGGCGCGGCCGGCAGCAGCGGGGAGTGATAAACCTGGCCTTCGAATTCAAACATCTCCACATCGGCCCACAGCGCGCGATTGCCGACCTTGTCATGAGCACGGCGGAGCGCCTCATAAAATCTCGGGGTAAGGTCGCTGGTGGTCTTCTGCACGCCGACTTCGTCCTGATAGGCGAAGATGTCGGCATCGATCGCTTCGAGCTGACGGCAATATTTGTCGTCGGCGATCAGCTTGCAGGTGCCGTAGGGCGCGATCAGGAGCGGTTTTTCAGGCGCCAGACTGCGGAACAGCTTGCGGTTTTCGTTGACGTACTTGATGAAAACATCTTCGAAGTAGGGCAGCGCCGCCGCTTCGTTCGGCAGATACCAGCCGTAGAAGCTGGGATGATGGCTGTAACGCTTGAAAATCTCCTCGGTGGCGAATATGCGGCGCTCGATCACCTTGGGATCCCCGAACATCTCGGGAGAATCGACCCAGTTGCCGAAATAGTCGTTGGGCATGAATACCTTGATCTTGTTGCGATCGCAGGCGGACAGAAATATCTCCACCAGATCATCCTCGGCCATGCCGAACGACTCGAAGCGGGAGGACGGATAGTAGGTCTTGACGTCCTGAGCCACACAAAGCAGCACCAGGTATTCGAGGCCGAACTCGGCCATTTCGTCGATCAGCGCGTTCCACTGCGCAGCCTTCATGGTGCGGAACGCCGGATTCCAGTATTTTCCCTCAGCCACGTTGTGATGCTGGAATTCAAACCAGCTGCCGGAAATCTTCATTTTCTTACATCTCCTTTTGATATAATAACATCGAACAATATCCCACACAGTGCGAGAAATCGCCGGTGAGGATGCCTGAATTGGTATAACAGACCACTTTGCCTTCACTGCCGCCGCCGGGCTCCAGCGCGGCCATCGCCAGCTTGATCCCGGCCGCGCCGCAGATGGTGGCGCCGGTCGAAGCCAGAAAGCGACCGAACCCGTCGAGATCGCCCGCCGCGATATGCCCGGCACCGGCGAGGTCGAGCTTGCTGAGATTTTCAGGAATGTCGGTTCTGAACGGCACATAGCCGAAGTCGGCTCCGTAATGGGTGAAATCACTGCTGACCACGAACAGCGTTTCGTCATCGATGAAGGGCGCGAAGCGGGCGGCCAGTTTTCGCGCCCCGGCCGGATGTATCGACCCGGTCACCACCGCCAGCACCGGAATCGTGCCGAACACCGACAATATCAGCGGCAATTCCACCTCCAATGCGTGCTCGGCCGCCAACGCCCGGTCTGAACAATGCAGCAGCCCGCCGTCGCAGGCTTTGCCAAGTATTTCCTGACGTTCCAGGTCGGCAGGCAGATCGCCGATCGGGGTGGCAAACCCGGTATAGGAGCCGACCGCGACACCGTCGAACCCGATGCGGTGCGAGGGCGCGATAACCACCGCCCGCTTCACGTCCGGAAACCGGGCGGCGGCCGCCAGCATTCCCGCCATCGCCGCCACGCCGCTGTAGACATAGCCGGCGTGCGGCAGGATCACCGCGGCCGGGCGCCGCGGCGGAAGATCGAGTCTGTCGACAATTTTTTGCGCACGCGAAGTCATCTCCCCGATCATCGCCGACAATTGCGCCGGCGATCCCGGATAGAAGCTGCCGGCCACCGCCGGCTGGCGCACGTTGGGGGTCATTTTTTCAGATATTCCCGGGTGAGGCCCGTCAGAATGTCCATCTCTTCCGGAGTGCCCACGGTGATTCGGACGTATTCGCGAGTGCGGGGCCGATCGAAAAACCGGATGAACACCCCGCGATCACGCAAAAATTCGAAAGAGCCGCGCCCGGCGCCGCGCGGCGGACGGGCGAATACGAAGTTGGCGCTGGAGTCCACCACCTCGAAACCGAGGCCGGAGAGATCGGCGGCAAGCTTGGTACGGGAAGCTTTGATCGACGCCACCCGTCCATCAAGATAGGCGCGGTCGCCCAGCGCGGCGGCGGCCACGGCTTGGGCGATTCCATCGACATTATAGGAGTCCTTCAGTTTCATCAGCCCTTCGATCACCGCCGGGCTGGATACCGCGTAGCCGACGCGGGCGCCGGCAAGGGCATAACTCTTGGACAATGTACGCATCACGATCACGTTCGGGCAGGACAACGCCAGCGGCATGCAAGTATCTCCGGCAAAATCGGCGTAGGCCTCGTCGATCACCACCATCCCGTCGAAGTTTTTGCAGATGTTCTCGATCTCGGCGAACGGGAAAGAGTTGCCGGTCGGAGAATTCGGGCGCGCTATCATCAGCAAATTGGCGCCTTTGGCCTGCTCAAGAATATCCGCCGGCAACGCAAATGTACGCTCCTGAAGCTCGATCAGGATTACTTTTGCCTCCTGCATCGCGGCGAGATCCTGATACAGCGTATAGCTCGGATTGATCGACGCCATCGGCAGCTCCGGCGAGGTAAACGAGCGAAAAATCATGGTCAGAAGATCGTCCGAACCATTGCCGACGATTATGTTTTCCCGGGTTGCGCCGTTAAGCCCGGCCGCCACATCGCGGACGAGGTCGGAAGTGGAATTCGGATAGCGGCGCAACCGGGCGCAGTCCAGATTGCGAAGCGTCTTTTCGACCTCCGGAGACGGCGGGTACGGGTTCTCGTTGGTGTTAAGTTTCACCATATCTTTTTTGTCCGGCTGCTCGCCGGGCATATAGCCGGCCATCGCGGCGACAGCCGGGCGGAAATAATCTTTTTTCATATTGTCAAAATCCTGTTTTTCAACTCTTTTCCCTTAAATATAGCGCCGAAACTTGCATTTTGAAAATCAGGTTATATAATAAAACGTGAAATACTTCGAAATTCGCAACACTGGAGTGTACTGAATGGCTTTCTTGAATCGGGTGAAAAAATTGTTTTCCACTGACATCGGGATCGATCTCGGGACGGCCAACTGCCTGGTGTATGTTCGCGACCGCGGAATCGTGATCAACGAACCATCGGTGGTGGCAATCAAGGAATCCACCAAGGAAGTGCTCGCGGTCGGCAACGACGCGAAACGTATGATCGGCCGAGTCCCGTTCAACATCAAGGCGATCCGGCCGATGAAGGATGGCGTGATCGCCGACTTCGAAATCACCGAAGCCATGCTCAAGTGTTTCATCTCCAAGGCGCTGGCCATTCAGCCATGGCGCTGCCGCCAGTTCAACCCCAACGTGCTGGTGGCCGTACCGTCCGGCATCACCGAAGTGGAAATGCGCGCCGTCAAGGACTCCGCCAAACGCGCCGGAGCCGCCAAGGTGCAGCTGGTCGAAGAGCCCATGGCTGCCGCCATCGGCGTCGGGCTGCCGGTGACCGAGCCCTCCGGGAGCATGATAGTGGACATCGGCGGCGGCACCACCGAGGTGGCCGTGATTTCCCTTACCGGAATCGTGGCCGCCAAGTCCGTCCGGGTGGGCGGCGATGAACTCGACTCCGCCATAACCCAGCATATGAAACGGGTCTACAACCTGATGGTCGGCGAACGCACCAGCGAACGCATCAAAATCGAGCTGGGTTCCGCCTATCCGTTGCGCGACCAGGAGACCCTCGAAGTCCGCGGCCGCGACCTTGTGTCCGGCATGCCCAAAACCGTCAAGATCTCCGCTGAAGAGATAAGAATAGCGCTTCAGGAACCCATCACCACCGTGATCGAGGCCGTGCGCAACACCCTTGAGCGCTGCCCGCCTGAACTTTCAGCCGACCTTATCGAGCGCGGCATCATGCTTGCCGGCGGCGGCGCCATGCTCGTCGGCCTTGACCGCCTGATCTCCGAGGAGACCGGGTTGCCCGTCTTCGTTTCCGAGCAACCGCTCAACGCCGTCGCCAACGGCACGGGAATCATGCTCCAGGAAATGGCCGACCGCAATTTGATGTAGTTGCCAGCCTGCCAGCAAGGGAGAAGCCGGGCGTATAGATATTTTCGCGCATTTACAGGGAGAAATATTATTATGCGCCAGATGATTGTTATCTCCGTGATCGCCGCCATGATTCTGACTTTCGGCTGCGGCGACGAGTCGGTCTCCAAGAAGGCAGGAAAAACTGTAGGCAACTCATTGCGGGAATTCGGTGAAGGTGCCGGAAGCGCAATGGCCGACAAACAGAATATCAGCCTTGTCACATCCGACGCATTCGACAAGGCGTTTGAATTTACGGTAGCCCGCAGCAACGGCAATTTTGAATCAGGCAATACCATTGAAATATATATTATAACCAAGGTTCCGGGCAACTATACCCTCCGCCTGAAAGCAAAGAACTCCTACGGCAACGAGGTTGGCCGCGCAACGGTATCGCAGGAATTCAAGCCTGATTCAGCCGGATACGTCAATTTTGAGTTTCCAAAGGAAATGGGTTTTGACGAGGCCAAAATCTATCAAATGGATATTGCGGCTCCACAGGCTATTTAGTCGTTCTCCGGCGGCAACAGCGCCACCCCTATTATCACCGGGCGGGGTGAACCGGAACCGCGGGTGAATCCATAGCTCAACCGTTCGAATTCCAAGTCAGGCAGCCGCTCCACCCGTTCACGGTCCTCACCAAGATTGTCTAGCCATTCCGGCAAGTCCATGGTCGACTTGCGCTTGGGGGTGATCTCCCATACGATCAGTGCGCCGTCGCGCTTAACCGCGGCGGGATCGATCCAGTTGCTGGCCGAAGTATCGGCCATGTAGAACGCATGAGGTTTGCCCTCCCCGTAAAATGCGTAGAATGCGCCGGTGTAACGGGAACCAATCACATATTTCGGCGGAGTCCCGAAAAGTCCGCGCCACAGCCCGTCCAGCCGCCCGGCGATTTCCCTGCCCGGATATGCCTCGTAAGGGCAGCGCACGCCCTTGTTCGAATAAGGATTCTTATACAGCTTGGAGTGAACAAACGAGCCGAGATATATTGCGCAAACCGCCGTCAACGCCGCCAGCAGCCATTTTATCCGCGCCCGGCTTACCGCCGGGTTCAACGCCATGAACAGATAAACCGGAACAAAATTGAAGCAGGAGGCCAGCCAGGAATCCTTTACCATTCCTCCGGAAATAATCGGAATGAGGAAGGTCAGCAGCAGCGGGGTGAACGCCATATTGAAAATGAAAAACCGTTCAAATCGCGCGGGCGGCTCACCGTTCCGTTTGGCCGGTTTCACAAAGAACAGAGCAAAAACCACCATCAGCAGCGCGCAACGCTGAACCACGCCGCCGCACATGTCCAGAAACCCGATAAGCCGCGGCAGCCAGAAGCCGCTGGGCTCTTCGTCCAGCCTGGCGCCGTGCTCAGCATAGAGGAATGGCGAGAAATCGTGCTCGAACAGCCACACAACATTGGGCAGCACCAGAAGAATAAAAAGTGCCGCCGCCGCATAAAGTCCCGGCCGGGCGAACGACCTCCGCCCCTCGGGCGTAAACAACACCACCAATGCGAATGCCGCCAGCAGCACCGCAGCATAATATTTTGTGAGCATCGCCAGTGCACAGAACAAGGCGGTCAGCAGCCAGTCGGCCAGCCGCTGGGCGGTCAGCGCGCGATGGAAAAACAGCACCGCGGCCGCCCAGACCGAGATTGCGATCACGTCGTTATTGAACTCCAGCGCCCATGACGAAAAATACTGGAGAGTCAGCAGCAGCAGCGCCGCCGCCAGCGCGCGCAGCGGTGACAGGAATTTCAACGCCACCCGCCAAACGCACACCACCGCCAGTACTATTGAGATATTGCACAAGAGATACAGCGGCCAGCCGGCGCTGCCGGTAAGGTCGTATACAAACCGGCTTATCCACATCGAAACGAACGGATGCTTGTCGTAGCCGAACTGGTAGTAGCGCCCCCATTCGAGGTTTTCAACCACGTCGAAGAACAATCCTTTTATACACAATGCCGGGGCGGCAAACCAAACCACGCTCCAAATCAGCAGCGTCCAGAACAGCACCTTGCGGCAAAAAACGGCGGTGGCGGCATCGTTTTCATCGCCCCCTATGATGGCGGCCGGAATTTTGAACACCTTTTCGCGGATCAGATCAACCATCTCAAAACTCCCTCAAATATGAATTGAATGTGGTGAATTCGCCTTTGCTCCCAAGCCGGTCGATCAGCACGCCAAGTCGGTCAAGTTGTTCCCCGCCGGCATGGCGCACGATGTATTTGGGCAATTTCCAGCGCGGATCGCGGATAGCGGCGTTGTATTCCCACGGATGAGTATATAAACTGAAGAACCCGTAATGTGAAAGAGCGGCACCGGCAAGCAGACAGTATGGCCCCAACGGCAGATTCTTGAACGAGAGCCAGAACAGCGGGAACCGCGCCAGCGGCGTCACGGAAACCGGACAGCGCAACAACCCGCAAGGCTCCCGAAAAACCGTCGCCGGTTTGTTCAGATTGTTATAACGTCCAGGCAGGAAGGTCGGATTCAGCGAAGAATCGTAGTCGTAATACCTTCCGATTTCCTCCGCCGGTACCGGGGCCAGCCGGGCGGCACGGAATCCGGTAACGCGACAACCGGAAAGCCGTTCGAGAATGCGCTTGGACTCCGCAAGGTCGCCGATCTCAAATCCGGTGTGGCGAAGCCCATGCGAGGCAATCTCATGCCCGCCGGAGACTATGCGGGCAAACAGCCCGGGGGCGCGTTCGGCAAATACGGCGGTCACGAAAAACGTCGCCGTCACCTTTTTTGCTTCAAGCAAATCCAAAACCGGCTCGAGACCGGCGGCGGAAACCGCGATTTCGTCCTGTTCCGAGACTTCCGCGCCGTATTCACGCGGGATGTCGAACTCCTCCACATCGAATGACAGCAGTATTTTATTCATTGGCAAGCACCGTTGAACAGCCGCCGCGAATACGCACTTTCCATAGAATGCGGAACAAATTGGCTGTCTCCCGCAGCAATGTACGGAAGCCCATCCGCGAAAAATGCAACCCGTCACGCAATACCAGCGGTATTGGAACGATGCTAAGCCGACGTTTCCGAGCCAGCAGAATGAATTCGGTATCGAACAGAAAAGCGTTTACGGTTGTGTCCAGAAATGCGTCGATTCCGGCGCCGCGAAATCCCTTGAATCCAGCCTGGGTGTCGCAGAGTTCCGGGGGAAGCCCCAACAGCAGGGCGTTCAATTTGCGCACCATCTTTGAAATCATCCGGCGCAACCCGCGTATCGCGTGGGAATACTCCCGCCCGCGCACCCCCATAACAACCTCTGCACCGGAGTCGAGCAGATTATACGCGTCAATCACGCTGCGGGACCCGAACGGAAAATCATGATCGGTGTAAATGCGGATATCCCCGGCCCCGGCGGAAACGCCGGCACGCAGAGAATAACCTTTGCCACGGTTCGGCTGGCTGTCGATAAACGTGAAACGGCCTCCGGCGGCCGCGCGGATGGCATCCAGTTTCTCGGAGGGGAAGTCGGCCATATCCCAGCCGTCGTTTACGGCGTAAACGGTAAGTTGCACGCCGCGTTCCTCAAAATGACGCCGCAACGCGGTTATGTGTGCCACGTCGTTTTCCACCCATCCGGGGTGGGGATGATAAAATGGTAGTATAAGGTCGAGCGTTCTGCTCATTTAAAATCAGCCCCCGCGTTTGCGCCTAATATAGCATTCACTATCCATTTTTCAACTCGTTTAAAATAGAAAAGCCCCCGAATCAGGGGGCTTTCCGGAGAGCCGTGCCGTTATTTGCCGCAGGCGCATCTGCCGACCACATAAGTCTTGCGGTCGTTAAACTCCTCCTGCTTGCCGCGATTCCAGTTGGAAACCGGCCTGAAATATCCGACGACCCGGCTGTAAATCTCCGTCTTTTCTCCGCAAACTGCCATTTCATCCTCTCGCTTTCCGTCGCCGAAGCGACATTATCTGATCTTTTTCTTCCCACACCATTATTATACCCCCATCATATTGCGTTGTCAACCCTCAAAACGCACAATATCTTGTGTTTTTTCCATTTTTCTCAAAAAAGCTGCGTCCGGAGGCGAAAAATCAACCTTTCCGTGATAAATTAACCACGAAACACTATAATCTTGAAAACAAAGGAAATGCTATGAAGTTCCTGACGATTCTCGCGCTGCTTCCGGCGGCAGCGCTTATGGCGGCCGACTACAAGGCCGATGTGGTGGTGTACGGCGGCACCTCTGGCGGAGTAACCGCGGCGGCGGCGGCGGCGAGGGAAGGAAAATCAGTACTGCTCCTCGAACCGGGCTCCCACCTCGGCGGCATGACCGCCTCCGGCCTCGGCAACGTGGACATCATGCGCCAGGAAACACTCGGAGGGCTGACAGCCGCCTTCCTGAGGCGTTCGGCCGACCGTCCGGACGGAGCGTTCAACCATGCCACGCCCGCATACAGTGAACAACTGTTCGATGCCATGGTCGCCGTTCCCGGCGTAACGGTGGTAAAGAACGCAAGGCTGGCCGAAAAATCCAAACCGAAAATGGCCGACGGCCGCATCCTGTCCGTCAAACTTGAAAACGGCGACACCGTCAGCGGAAAGATTTTTGTTGACGCCACCTACGAAGGCGACCTCATGGCCGCCGCCGGCGTCTCATACCGCGTGGGGCGCGAAGGCCGCAATGAATATGGCGAGTCGGCCGCCGGCATCCGGCCGGCTATTGAGATCAAGCACGCCGAAGCATTCGACGACAACGGCAATCTGCTGCCAGACCTGGTGCGCGCCGAACCCGGCAAGGTCGGCGACGCCGACGGCCTGACCCAGGCCTACAATTTCCGGGTCTGCATGACCCAGAACAAGGACAATTTCGTTCCCGTGCCCAAGCCGGAGGGATACAACCCGGCAAATTACCGCAATCTGCTCAACTGGATAAAGTCAGAACCGGATAAAAAATGGACGTTCAACGACATCATTTCATATTGGGGTCTGCTTCCCGACGGCAAAATCGACGTCAACAACCGCGGCGACTTCTCCACCGATATGATCAACCACAGCCACACCTGGAGCGAGGTAAGCTACGCCGAACGCGACGCCATCGCCGAAGACCACAAAAGATACATCCAGGGTCTGCTCTACTTCATATCCCACGATCCCGGCGTCCCGGCCGACCTGCGCGAGGACGCGTCGTCGTGGGGACTCCCCGCCGATGAATTCCCCGACAACGGCCACTGGCCGTGGCAGCTCTACGTCCGCGAGTCGCGCCGGATGGTCGGCGATTACGTGATGCGCCAACAGGACTGCTACGAGGACAACCTGAAACCGGACTCCATAGGCATCGGCTCGTATATGCTCGACTCCCACGCGGTACGCAAGTTCCTCGCGCCCGACGGCAAGGTCTATATGGAAGGTTTTATCAGCGTATTCGACGGCAAGGTTCCGGTACGTCCCTATGAAATACCGTACCGCGCGCTGACACCCAGGAAGTCGGAGTGCGTCAACCTGCTGGTGCCGGTATGCCTTTCCGCGTCCCATGTCGCCTACTGCTCGCTGCGGATGGAGCCGCAGTTTATGACCGCCGGAGAGGCGGCCGGTATCGCCGCGGCAATGGCGATCGACAAAAACTGCCCGGTGCAGGATATAGACACCGACACGCTCCAGAAACGGCTAGAGTCCCTGGGCGGTATATTGCACTATCCCGGCGGCAATCTGTTCCCGCGAACCTCCGAACTTGAAAAGGACGGATATTATGTGCTGGACGATCCCGACGCCGAGCTCTCCGGCCCCTGGCAGAACCGGGAGGTGGGCACCCCGATGCTTAACGGCCGTTACAAGCAGAGCTACACCGAGGAGCCGGTAACGGCGACCTATCACTGGACGGTGCCGGAAGACGGCCGCTATATTCTCTATCTGCTGGTACCCCACGGTGAAATCCGCAAGCGTATGCCGGTGACATTCATGAAGAACCGCACCACCTACAAACTTTCCTGCGATCTTTCCGCCACCGACAAAGGTCTGCTGGACGAAATGCACCGCTTCATTGCCAAGAAAGGCGACAAAATCACGGTCGTGGTCGGCAACGGCGGCAGAGACGTGAAAGCCGTGGCCGACGGCGTGGTGTTCAAAAAGATAAAATGAACGACGACCTGCGGCTGTTCATCGCGCTGGAACCGGCGGAAGAACTGAAATCGGCGCTGGCTCGTTGGCGCGGAGTTCTGCCGTCCGCGGCCCGATCTACGCCGCAGGAGCAATACCATCTGACCCTGGTTTTTTTGGGCGGCACGCCGCCGGAAGCAGCTGAACGACTGGCGGCGGAATTCGCCGCCGCGTTCGACGGCTCGTCCGCCGCGCAATTGATCCCGGACGGCTTCGGCTGCTTTCCATCAAGGAGCCGCCCCAACTCGCTGCATCTGGCGTTCAAAGCCGAACCGGAACTTCTTGAGCTTAAACGCCGAGCCGACACGCTTGTCGGTCGGATAACCGGCAAGCCGGCGGACAACCGCCGCTTCATGCCGCATATCACCCTGCTGCGCTTCAAGAGCCGGCTTTCAGCAGAAGACAGTGAAAAACTTGAAAGACTGACCAAAATGCGCTGCCCGGCAACCATGGCTCGGAAGATTGTCCTGTTCCACAGTCATAACAACACCGGACGGCTGATCCATACGCCGCTGGCTCTGGTGGAATTGCCCGGCACCAGACCGTCGACATAGCGGCTAAGGAAAGACCCCGCATTGGGTTTCCATGAACCCTACCGTAAATGGAAGATGGGGAAACCTTGCGGTTCCCGTACTGTAAAAATCATGCGCGACATACCATTTTTTCAGGCGGACGTTGTCCTCGATAATCCCGGCGGTTATCTTGCGGCCGCCCAGCGCGGCGACTCTCCGATTTGCAAAGGCCAGCATTTCCGCGCCCAAGCCGCGATGGCGGCAGGCGGGCAACACCGCCAAACGACCAAGTTCATACACACCGCCATCTTTCCCGGTCAACTGCATGAACCCGACAATTTTTCCGCCGTCATACATGCCGAACATCAGGCAGCCGCGTTCAAAATCCGCCCGCAGCCTTTCCAGCGGCAGAAATGCCCCGTTGGTCGGGCTGTTCTCCGGAGTCAGCCCGAATTCCTCCGCCACCGTCATAAAACTGCCATGTATGAGCTCGAGACACCGCTTAAGGTCGTCAGCATAGACAATCCGCTTGATTACGGCCATTAAAGCACTTCCTTCCATATGGCGGCCTTGATCCCCCCTCGCCGTTCCGCGATGCAATCATATTCCCGACCGCTGAATTGATTCCCGACAGGCACTCGAAAGCAACATGGCGGAATATAACTTGGCGACCGCCGATTTTCAAATGGAAAATGCGCCAAAGGCTGGAATAATCGACATTCCCGCCAAACAATTAAAATAGAAATATTAGGAATTGCCGCGCCCACTTGCGATTTTAGCGGCAAGCTCATCACTTCCGAAGCAACAATTTTGACGGACATCGCTAAAAAGGTTTATTTCAACAATGCTTAGATTGCACACTTGAATTTATTATATTACAGGCATAAATTGATTGCATGACTCCATGCAGTTAACAGCAACGCAATTGTTTAAATAGTCGGTGGAAGCAAATATGAAACTGCTGATCGTAATTAATTTGCGTGGTATGTGTAGTGGACTATTAAGCCTTATTTTGTCTGTTTATTTAAAAGATATCGTTCCACCCCAGCCAGAATATATGCATTTGCGACAGTGCTTCTCATGGCCTGTCCATTGAGCATGGCGACAGTGGCGATGATGTATTATCTGGATTCTTTCATGCCCGTGAATTGGCTAATGCGCTATCCGATCATGGCAGAGTATATAAAGACCGGCAGTTGGGCTGCAATTTATATCGGCATATTTTATGGTATCTTTTTATTGGGGGCATCGTGCAGAACGCTAAAAATACAAGGGCTTTTATGCCTGCTGAGGAGCACCGCCCAAGGCGCCATGATTTATTTATATATTGCGTTGAGACAAACGTTGCCCCCCAAAATATCCCGAAAAACATAATAGCGACTATAAATCACTATTCTTTGGTGTCATATAGGGTAACCGAGATGTCTGTAGTATATAAATACGATTCGGTGTCTTGATTGCTATTCACGGGATAAGAATAAATGTTTCTGGATTATTTACTGTTCTGCGCCAACCATGGATTTGTGATCTGTATGATATTTATAATAAGCGACGCCTCATTGCGCTTATGGTTTATCCCTTGCCGTTATATAGGCAAGGGTGGCGCAATTTTATCAATACTGCTGTGCGGTCTATGTCTGTCTGTCGAGTTTGGCATATATAGATGGGATGACTACAAATTGATTCAAAATATCTTTTTATCAAATTCCACTGCGATTCTAATAACATCGCTACTTTTCTTCATGGCAGCCGCAATATATTCAATGATACTTTCCTTCTCGCATAATAAACTTACCGCGTTGCAAGGTTGGATTGGAGTAGCCTGCTGCGCTATTCAATTATCTGGGTTTTTCGGTTATTATGTTCATGGACAAGTTTAATCCTGGAAGTAAATAATCATAATGCGTTATGGATATATTGCATTGGTTTTAAGCGCCATGACACTATTGATTTCTCCCATAGACGGACGACGTTGTGGTACAAAAACACTTATCCTCTTAATGCTTATTGCACTGCAAATCGGCATCTCTGCGTCATTAACCTTCGACTATTTTTGCTCCGGAGTTATAAGCACATATATGAAAGATGAATTATGGACAATCGGCATATATGCCGGCTTTGCCATCACGATGACCGTATTTTGTTTCACGTTCTTCTGTCTCAGCTCTAAAAATTTGTTTACAATATGTATATGCAACCTGTCGATGGCATTACAAATCCCACTGTTTTACACATTGTTTATCGGCGGGGTGGCGTAATAAATGAAAATATAATAACAAATTAATCAGCTTGAAAGATATTTGTATGAGAACAATTCTGTTGACTGTATGCTTATTCATGCTGGCCGGATGCATGCCCCCCTTGCACTACGGAATACCGGATGGCAAGTATGTTGCGGACAACTGCGGAGATTATATGGTTGTCAGCAAAGGCAAATACATTTTCTTTCATTTGCCCATGCTCCATAGCGACGATCCGACCTTATATATTGATGAAACGCATGAGTGCTGTTTTGACGACAGCGGCAGAATTGAAAACGTGTATCCAATTGCGGATACGCAATATTTTCTCGGTATCGGACAATTTGAACTTAAGTTAACCGAAAAGGGAATTGAAGTTAACGATGTCGGGAGAAAAACCAAAAGACTGTTTCTGCGTCGCCAGGGCGTGTTCCCCGTTTTGGACAAAGATTTCGGCACCGTGATGGAAATCGAGGGAATAGTAACAGATAAGCCCCTCGATCAACCGGGAATGTACCCGGGGCAAAAGTTCCGCATAAATGTGTTATATGTGGACAATATCAGGCTGGATAGTCCGAAGGACATTGAATTGGTGTTGATCCCAGATCTTTCTGATATCAAAAGCGGATCCCTGGTTCGTCTGGTTGGTTATGAAAGCGTCGCAGCAAAGGAATGTGTTGTAATATCCACCAGCCTAGAAGATGAAGATGCGAATGATCATTGCAACATGAACCCTGTAAGTTTCTTTTTCGCGTTCAAGAGATTACCTGAAAACCATGAACTGACGGAGAACAACGCGGAAACGATGAAAACCACGGAATCATATGAAGTGCCATCGTGGTGGATGCGTCAGTTCGGATTGGAGAGCCTCAAAGTGCCAATTGTATCACGTGGTACCTTTCCGATTTTGGGTAACAAATTTGGTATCCGGATGACGGTTCAAGGCAAATTGATAAATCATAACAGTCCGGGCTCTAAAAGGGAAGACGCCTACCCGGATTATTCTCTGGAGGTTTCTAAAATCAACGGCACGGCATTGGATGTGAGAATCAATATCCGGTTGGAGTGCTTCGACCCGCGCCCATCTATGCCAACCGGAGGCGAGGCAACGCTTGTGGGATATGAATCGTTACGTCGAGAGGTATATTTTGAACTCGATATTGACCCCGGCGAAACCGAATATAAATATTCATCCGACTCTAATATGATCGGTCCCGAAAAGGATTTCGCGATAGAAAACATTTTTCATGTGCAGAAGATCGAAAATATAAGTTTGCCGCGTAAGGACTAAATATTTTGCCGTAATCTCTGTTTGAAAACATAAAAAAACACGGAGAAACAGTAAGAACCGTTTTCCGCGTTTCAAGCACAAAAATGGTCGGAGTGAGAGGATTTGAACCTCCGACTTCTGCGTCCCGAACGCAGCGCTCTAGCCAGGCTGAGCCACACTCCGACAAAAAGCGCCCCTTTGTTGAGGCACCCTATTAATTTATATCACAACCGGAAAAAGTCAAATCAATTCTCGGCCTTTTTCAGTGAAATGACGACCTTCTTCATCGCGCCGTCGCCATCGCTGGTGGTTTCGATTTCGGCATCGTCCTGCAAGGTGATATGAATTATCCGGCGGTCATGCGCGTTCATCGGAGCCAGTTCCACCGATTCGCCCCAACGCTTGACTTCCTTCGCCTTATCCAAGGCCAGCATCCTAAGCTGCTCTTCCGGTACCGCGTCCTCGCCACGCCCCGGCCGGTCGCCGCGCTCACTGCGCTCATTGCGCTCGCCGCGTTCACCGCCGCGACGGTCATGCCGGTCGCCGCGCTCGCGGCGCCCTCCGCGGCGGTCATTGCCGCGTTCACCGCGCTCGCCGCGCTCTTTGCGCTCGCCGCCGCGATCGGCGGCAGTGACGTTACCGTGGGAATAGCCGTCGATGTCCAGGCATATCATCGGAGTATCCTCCTCGCCACGGAACATGATGCGGTTCAAGAGAATCTGGAGACTCTCCAGTGTCGCGCCGCGACGGCCGATGATACGTCCGGCGTCATTGCTGGTCAACTTGACGATCAGGCGGTTGCCTTTTACTTCGGTGGTCCACTCGGCCTCGAGGCCGAGGTAGTCGAGCATGGTGCCAAGAACCCGAAGCGCTTTCGCCTTCTGTTCTTCCATCTTGGTTTCGGTTGCTTCTGACATTATCATAACTCCTTGATGAGCGCCGTGTTCTGCTGTACGGCTTGATTAGCTTTTGGCTCCGGCAGGTTTCGGAGCCTCGTCCTTGTGATCCCATTTACGCTGCAAATACATCTGCAGGATACTGCAAATCTGGCTCACCGTCCAGTAGAGGGTGAGGCCGGAGGGCAAACTATAGAAAAAGAACAACATCACCACCGGCATCAGATACATCATCTTTTTCTGCATCGGGTCCATGGCGCTGGGCGTCATATGCTGCTGCAACACCATCAGCAAAGTCATCGCGATCACCAGAGGATTGATCGCCAGCCCGAACAGGTGGCCCACCGTGTCAGGGCCCGCCAGGTCGGGCGACCACCAGAACGGCACCTGACGCAACTGCACGGCACCGCTCAACGACTGATACAACGCGATGAACACCGGGAACTGCAGCAGCAGGGGCAGACATCCGCCGAGCGGATTGATCTTCTCGCTGCGGTAAAGTTCCATGGTCTTCTGATTCATTATTTCAGGACGGTCCTTGTACTGCTCGCGGATCTCCTTGATTTTGGGCTGTACCGCCGCCATCTTCTTCATGGAGAGGTTGGCCTTGCGGGTGACCGGGAACAGCAGGACGCGCACGATGATGGTAAGAATGATGATGCTCCATCCGTAGCTTCCGCATATGCTGTGCAGCCATACGAGCACCCAGAGCATGAACCGGGCGAGATAATTCAGCGGCCCCCAGGAAAGGTGCAACATGTTGGCGGCGGAAGAATCGAAACCGCTGAGATAAGATTCTGTTTTGGGCCCGGCGAAATAACTGAAATGCCATACCAGACTGCCGCCGGCTGGAATGGTCACGTTATCCAGCACCGCGCCGACGGAGGCAAGGTAGTGTTTCTTCTCATACTCGGTGCGCACGACGAAAGGCCGGAACGGGCGGTCACTCTTGAGAGCCACCGCAAAGTATTTGTTGGATATGCCGATCCAGCTCAGCTGTCCGGCCGGAAGTTTTGCGAAATCATCGTCGTCAACGGAGACCATTGAAAACGCGCCGTTTTCGGTGGCACAGTTGATCCTGAATTCCGACCCCTGCTCGATGTCCTGAGTAAGCGCGTTCAAATTCTGCAGGTCGCCGGCGGAAACATAGACGTCGCCCAGCGGCAACGCCGCCGAGCCTTCCGCCGAGCCGGAGAATTCAACACTGTAATCGATTACATAATCCGGCTTCAGCTGCCAGGTCTGGGTAAGCTTGAAATCTTTTCCGGTGGCGTCGATCATTTTGCGCACCACCCGATAACCGTTGCCGGGCAAGCTGATGTGGTCTATCACGCTGGCGACCGTCCATGCCGTGCGGCCGTTGACAGACAGCGCGCCGCAGTGAAGCGGAGGAACCAAGGTACCCCCGAAATTATTGTCGAGCACCACCTTGCCGTCTTTTGCGGCATTATCGAATGCGAGCAGTGTAATACTGTCCACCATCGCAAGAGCGGGACGGCTGAACACCACTTTTTCGGTTCCGGCAAGCTCGAGTTCCTCGGGTTTCATCTCGGGACCGGCTCCGGCCGTTACCGGAACCGCACCGCAAACGGTCGGCGGCTGCGCGGAGGGAAGCACTGCGGCGGGCTTGGCCTCGGCGGAAATCGGCTGAGCGGCCTGCTGCGCGGCGGGCTGGGAAGATGTCGGTTGAACCGGAACCGCGGGAGCGGTCTGAGCGGAGGGAGCGGAGGGAAGCGGAGCGGGGGCCGATTTGTTCCAGCCTAATAGGTTGCTTATCAGCTGCCATCCCAAAAGGATCGCTGCGCTGATGACGATGCCGACGATAATGTCTTTATTGAATTTCACCAGTTTTTTCCTTGTTTTTGACGGGCGGCACCGGATCGTAGCCCGGTTTGCCGAAGGGCTGGCAGCGCATGAGCCGCCAGGCGGTCAGCCAAAAACCGACCCACAGTCCGCGGGTTCTCAACGCTTCCATCGCGTACTGCGAGCAGGTCGGAGTGAAGCGGCAGCACGGCGGCAGCCATGGGGAGACCGCCCGGCGGTAAAGCAGCACCAAGGCGATAAGCCAGTTCACGGGATTCAGCCATTTGGCTCTTCCCTCCACAAACCGGCAATCTTCAAGGTCTTTTCCAGTTCCGCAGCAACGTCCTGACATTTGCGCTCCATGATCGGCGAACGCGGAATCAGCAGCAGCCACACCGGGGAGATGTTTTTCTCCAGCAACCGGAAGCTCTCGTAAAGCAACCTCCGTGCGCGGTTGCGCCTGACCGCCAGCAAACTGAACTTCTTTGAACAAATAACCCCGCAGCGCAAGCTCCCGTCAGGGCTCGGCGCCGCCACGAACACGAAGGTTCCCGTCACTCTCTTACGCCCCGCCGAACGCAGATAATCGAATTCGCTTTTAAGCTTGAGGTGTGGCCGGGGCTGCATTGGTCTGCATTTCTCCAATAAAAGCGACGCCCCTGACAGGTGATGATACCCTCAGGGGAGCTGCCTCTACACTACTATGCCGTAATCAAGCACTTGCGCCCCTTCTGGCGGCGGCGCTTGAGGATCAGTCGTCCATTTTTGTCGGCCATACGGGCCATGAACCCAATCCGGCGTTTGCGGCGGCGGTTCGATGGTTGGAAGGTTCTTTTCATTTTTCCGTCATCCTATGTTGTAATTAACCAAAAAATTATCGAGTGTACGAGCTAAATAACTTATACCGATTTATCAAACTTTCAAGTACCATGCTGCAAAAAAACGTTTTTTTCTCTTGACAAGCAGGGCAGACGCTGGTATATTTGTTGTATTATGGATAAAAAACAGCGATTCAGTGTGGAATATAGCATTACGCGCACGTCGGAATCCGGCGGCGGCGCGGAAATTGTGGGACAGGTGCGTATGGCCGATCCGGCCGGAATGCTGGCGGTGGCGTCGCTGGAAGTGGACGGCATTGAACTGCTGCCCAGCGCCAAGCTGCTGTTTTCGAACGACAACGACGAGTTGAGACTGCCGCCGGTCCGGGTATACCGTCCGTTGCCGGGACGCGACTATTTTTTCCGTCTGGTTCTACGCACCTCCTGCGGAAACGAAACGGTTGAGACCGTGCTGACCTTGGCCTGACCAGCGAATTTTTTTTCTAATATTTACTTGCAAGCGGCCCGGAATATGGTATATTAATAATTACCATGAATGAAAATATCGTCATCAAGGGCGCGTCCCAGCACAATCTGAAGGACATCGACGTCACCATCCCCCGCAACAAGCTGGTGGTGGTAACCGGACTCAGCGGTTCCGGCAAGTCGTCGCTGGCCTTTGACACACTTTACGCCGAGGGGCAGCGCCGCTATGTGGAAAGTCTGTCCGCCTACGCCCGTTTGTTCCTGGACCGGATGCAAAAGCCGAAAGTCCGCCACATCGAAGGGCTGTCTCCGGCAATCGCCATCGAGCAGCGATCCTCCGGCGGCACGCCTCGCTCCACCGTGGCCACCGTCACCGAGATATACGACTATCTGCGACTGCTTTACGCCTACACCGGCACCGCGCACTGTCCGGAGTGCGGCGCGGTTCTCGCGCCACAGTCTGCGCAGAAGATATGCGCACAGATACAAGCGCTGCCGGCCGGTCTGAGGCTGATGATCCTCGCTCCGGTGGCAATGGGGGCCAAGGGCGAACACCGCGATACCGTGGACAAACTGCGTACCGAGGGCTTTGTTCGCGCCCGCATCGACGGCAGAATATGCGATCTCGATGAGGAACCGCCCAAACTTGAAAAGAACCAGCGGCATACCATCGAGGCGGTGGTCGACCGGCTGATGACCGGAGAACTCGATCCGGCGCGTCTGTCGGATTCGGTGGAACTGGCGCTGAAACACGGCGCCGGGGTACTGACCCTGCTGACTGAAAACACCGAAGGTTCGTTCGATGAAAAACAGTACAGCGAACATCTTGCCTGCGTCAAGTGCAATCTCAGCTTCGGCAAAATGCTGCCGCGCAATTTTTCGTTCAACACCCCCTACGGGGCCTGTCCGGAATGCCACGGTCTCGGGGTAAAACTTGAAATGGACCCGGAAAAGGTGGTGCCGGACGACTCGCTCAGCATCCGCCGCGGTGCGTTCCCCGGGCTGCGCCGCGGCCCCATGCACCTGATAATGTACTACAACATGCTGCTGCGCAAGCTGGCCGAGCAGTGGAAAGCACCGGAAATGCTCACCACCCCCTGGCGCGACCTGCCGGAAAAGCTGCGCAAACTGCTGCTCTATGGCTCCGACGGCAAACCTTTAGAGTTCGATTATTACATACACCGCCGCAAACACCACTGGAGCAAACCGTTCGAAGGCGTGCTGGCGCTGCTGGAAAAACGCTATCAGGAAACCGAGATCGACTCGGTGCGCGAGCGGCTCGCCGCGATGCTCAGCCCCCGCCCGTGCCCCGCCTGTCACGGAGCACGGCTCAACAAAGCGGCACTGGCGGTAACGGTCGGCGGCCTGAACCTTGCCGAATTTAACCATCTGCCGGTGGACAAGGCACTCGATTTTGCAAACAGACTAGAACTGGACGCCGAACAGCAGGTCATCGCCCGCGACGTACTGGTTGAGATTCGCTCCCGGCTCGGCTTCCTCGCCAACGTCGGGCTCAATTATCTGGCGCTGGACCGCGCCTCCGCCACGCTTTCCGGCGGCGAGGCGCAACGCATCCGGCTGGCCACCCAGCTCGGCAGCGCGCTGGCCGGAGTGCTGTACATCCTCGACGAACCCAGCATCGGCCTGCATCAGCGCGATAACGACCGGCTGCTTGCCACCCTTAAATCGCTGCGCGATCTCGGCAATACCGTGGTGGTGGTCGAGCACGACCTCGACACCATGCGCAGTTCCGATTATCTGATCGACCTCGGCCCCGGCGCCGGGTCCCACGGCGGCGAAGTGGTTGCCGCCGGCACGCCGGAACAAGTGGCCGCCTGCACCACCTCGGCCACCGGCAACTTTCTATCCGGCCGCCGCACCATTCCGGTTCCGGCCGAACGCGGCAAGGGCAATGGCCTGAAAGTGGTGGTTCGAAAGGCCGAGCAGAACAATCTCAAAAAAATCGACGTTGAGTTCCCTCTGGGCTGCTTCATCTGCGTCACCGGCGTTTCCGGCAGCGGAAAATCTTCGCTGGTCAACGAGATTCTGGTCAGAGCCATGAACCGCCGGTTAGGCATCGCCGACAATCCTCCGGGAAAATGCGCCGGGGTGGACGGACTTGAGCATGTGGACAAAGCAATAGTGATCGACCAGACCCCGATCGGCCGCACGCCGCGCTCCAATCCCGCCACCTATACCGACGCGTTCGGTATAATCCGCAATATTTTCGCCTCGCTGCCGGAGTCCAAGGTTCGCGGGTACAAACCAGGTCGTTTCAGCTTCAATGTCAAAGGCGGACGCTGCGAGGAGTGCAAGGGCGACGGCATAAAGAAGATCGAGATGCAGTTCCTTTCCGACGTCTACGTCGAATGCTCCGCCTGTAACGGCCGCAGATTCAACGCCGACACATTGGAGGTCAAATACAAGGGCCTGAATATTTCCGACGTGCTCAACCTGACCATCGGCGAGGCGATCGATTTCTTCCCGCACCACAACCCGCTGGTGCGCAAGCTGAAAATGCTTGACGAGGTCGGGCTCGGATATGTCCAGCTCGGCCAGAGCGCCACCACCCTGTCCGGCGGCGAAGCGCAACGGGTGAAACTTGCCGCCGAGCTGGCCAGGGTGCCGCGCGGCCACACCATATATGTGTTGGATGAACCGACCACCGGACTCCACCCGGCGGACATCGAGCAGCTGCTCAAAGTGCTGTTCAAACTACGTGACCTCGGCAATACCGTATTGGTGATCGAACACAATCTCGACGTCATCAAATGCGCCGACCACCTGATCGACATCGGGCCGGAAGGCGGCGACGGCGGCGGCCGGGTGGTTGCGCACGGCACACCGGAAGAGGTGGCGCGCGTCAAAAAGTCCTACACCGGCCAATATTTGGGAAAACTGCTGTGAGGCGGCTTGACAAACCGGACGGGCGGCCTTAGATTATTTAAAAACATTCAGAGGTGCCTTATGACGAAATCCGCGATAATTCTTTCGGTGGTTGCGCTGCTGTTGGCCGGCTGCAACGGGATTGATGTGAACTACACCGGCGAGTCGCTGCCGTCGGTGGAATCGTCCCAGCTGGTCTCGGCGGCTCCGGTCGGAGCCGAACTTCTGGGCAAGGCTACCGCCACCGGCCCGGCCAACCTGTCGCGGCTGAAAGTCGAAAACGCACTTCTTGAGAAAGCGCGCGAGGAAGGCGCAAGATATGTGGTCATCACCGACCATCAGGTGGTGCCGAATCTGGCGGCCGGCCCGGTTTCCCGCGAAAGCTCGATGACGATATGGGCGGAAAACGGCGCGGCGGTCGACAACTGGACTCCGCTTCAGCGTGATTTCGCCGGCGGGTACGGTACTGCCGACCTTTCTCCGATATTGGGCGGCAGCAATCCGTCCAACGCCCAGCCGATAGGCAGTTACGAGCGGATTCTCCAAGCCGAATTCTATAAATAACCCCGCTTTGCGCGGAGGCGCCGATGAACCGGGTCAAACCGTTCCTGTTTTCGGTATTGCTGGCGGCCGCCTGCGCCGTCTCTGCGGCCGAACCCGAAACCATCCGGTTCGAGGGTGCGGCAATCACCCCGTTGCAGCTTCCGGCCGTGGCCGGAAGTTCCGGATATTCTGCGATATCCGCGCGCGTCAGGAACACACTGGACGTTCCGATCGAGGTTGGCATGCTGGTATCCGGCAGGATGTTCGGCGGTTCCGGGCTCACGGCGTCCTCCGAAAACGCTGTCCTGCTTGCCCCCGGTTCCGAAACGATAATGGACGTGCCATTTCCTAACAGCTGGAACCGTGCGGAGGTAAAAAGCCTGACCGTTGACGCCAAGGAGCTCGCGGACGCACCGGAACTCTTCCCGACTTCCGGCGGCGGCCGCCATAAAACGGTAATGCTCGAAATCGAGCCGGAACCCGGACGTGTGCCGGCACCCTCCAATCCCGGGCAGGCGGCCGCCCGTGCGCGGGAACGGCTTCAATTGCGGCAGGGTTTTGATGCCGTCACCGAGGCTTATTCGCCGGTGTCGGAATGGAGCGCCGATCCGATCGCCTATACCGGATTCACCATGATTTCCATTCCGGACTATGAGTTTGCCGCCGCGACACCCGACGTGCGGCTGGCGTTGGAAAAATACATGCTGCTCGGCGGAACGCTGGAACTTACCGGCGCCAAACGGGCTTTCCCGCGCAAAGCCATGTTCGGCGAGTACATCGGCAATATCCGGCTGCCGGAGCCGCTGCCGGAAACCGCGTTCGGATCAAGACCGGGCCGTCCGGAGCCTGCCGCCATCGGCTTGGACGAATCCGGCACCGGCGCCATCACACTGGGCGTACTGGTTTTGTTCGCCGCCACGGCGACGGTTTCGGCAATGGCTCTCCGCCGGAAAAACAAGCTGCTGCTGTTTTTCACCGTTCCGGCCGTATCACTGCTGGCGGCGGCCGCCATATTCGCGGTAACGCTGGTCCGGGAAGGCTCAGGTATCAGGGTGGCAATCGAAAGCAAAACCATGATCGACGCCGATACCGGCATCGCGGCCACCGAGACCGAATATCTTTTCTTCGCACCGATGACGCAAAATCCCGACCTCGAATTCTCCAGCGACACACTGGTGACCGCCGCTGCCGACGCCAACTACCGCTGGGGCGGCGGCAGGCTGCGTATCGAAGGGATGCTTGCGTCCCATACTCCGACCAGGGTGACCGCCCGCCGTGTATTCAAGACCGAAGCCGGAGTCCAAATAACCATCAATTCAGACAGCCGTCCGACCGCGGTCAACCATCTCGGCGCGACGGTGATTGAGCTTAGCTGCCGGATCAACGGCAAGGAATATTCCGCCCCGTCCGAATCTTTGCCGATTCCGGACGGCGGCACGGCTGAATTGTTTCCTGCCGACCGGCGGGCGGAGGCCGGACCGGACGGGTTCACCGCCAAGCTGACCGCCCCTGCGTTCATTGAACCGGGATTGGCGGAAAAGCCCGCAATCCTCAGCTCCGCCGCCACGGTTTGCGGCACTTTCGCGAGAGAGGTAAAGCCATGATTGTCGAAGTGAAGCATCTGCGCCGGGCTTTCGGCTCCCAACTGGCGGTGGACGACCTTTCCTTCAGCTTCGCCTCCGGTGAAATATGCGGGTTCATCGGCCCCAACGGCGCCGGAAAGACCACCTCCATCCGGATAATGGCCACCATCGACCTGCCCGATGCCGGCGATGTTCTTTACGACGGCGTATCCGCGGTATATTATCCCGACCGGGTCAGGGGGGCGCTGGGGCTGATGCCGGACACCTTGCCCGACAACCGCGGGCTGACCGTACGCGATTATCTGGACTTCTTCGCCCGCGCCTATGGCATCGAAAATCCGGCGCGTAACCGCCGGCTCGGCGAACTCGACGAAATGCTCCAGCTATCCGAAATGCGCGACAAGCAGTTGACCAGCCTGTCCAAGGGCATGAAACAGCGGGTGGCTCTGGCCCGGGCGCTGGTGCACGACCCGGAAGTGCTGATACTGGACGAACCGGCCGCTGGGCTGGATCCGCGCGCCAGACTGGACTTGCGCGACCTTCTCCGCACACTCCAACGGCGCGGACGCGCCATTTTTCTGTCTTCTCATATCCTGGCCGACCTTGAGGATATCTGCGACTCGGTGGTGATCATCGAGCGCGGCCGTATGGTGCGCTCCGGAAAAATCAGCGAACTCGGCTGCAAAAACAAATGTGCGCAGTGCAGTTTTGTCAAAATCAGAATCGCATCCGACCCGGCGGCGGCAAAAGCCGTGCTCGCGACAATGCCGGAAGTTAAGCAGGTGTCAGAGATTTCGCGCACCGAGCTGGCAGTGGAAATCGAAGGCGACGATGCCGCTTGCAGTGAAGTCATGAAGCGCCTGTTCGACTCCGGATGCCTCCTCATCGGCTTCGAGCGCCGCGAATACGGGCTGGAAGAGATATTTCTGCGGGCGACCCGCGGCGAGGTGCAATGATGGAAAGACTTTCAGCGGCGCAGAAGTTCGACAACGCGGCCAACCCGTTACTGGTAAAGGACGCACGACAGTCCATGCGCGAACTTGTATTCTCGCTGGCGGCGCTGGCGGCCATGCTGCTGGTTCTCACCGTCATAATAATTTCCACCGGAAACAGCGGTACCGGACTGTTCAAAATACTCCGTTTCGCCTTGACTGCCGTCCTTGGACTCACGGCACTGGCGGGCGGATCGCGCCTGGGTTCCGAACGTTCCGGCGGAGACGATCTACTGTTTTTGACCACCCTTTCACCGTGGAGGATAGTGCTGGGCAAATTCACGGCGGTGATGGCCGCAGCAGCAGTACTTTGGTTCGTGTTCCTCCCGTTCTTAATCGCGGCGTGGACGCTGCGCGGAATCGACCTTTCCACTTTTGCCAACGGGATGTTCCAGCCGCTGTTCTGGCTGCCACCGTTCACCGCGATGACCATGATCTTTGCGGCCATAAGAACGCACAACGCCGGCGGCAAGATGGTGTTCCCGGCGGCAATCCTGGCGCTGACGCTTTTCGGTATGACCGCCATTCCGGCATCCGAGACACCGAAAGCATGGATATCTCTGGCGGTTGCCGCCGGGCTGCTGACGGTGGTGGGATTGAGCCTTGCGCAGGCGGCTCTGATGCCGGCCAACGGCAACCGGATGCCGTGGCCGCGCTTCTGGGGGCTTGTATCGGTGGCCGTATTGGCGGCTTTCGCGCCATGGCTGACCGCAACGGCTCCGGCGGCAGCCGCCGTTATCGCCGCCATAATGGCGCTGGTCGGAAGTTGCGAACCGCTGGAAATTCCGCGACGCGCGCGAGTGGAAGCGCCGCGAAATCCGGCCATGCGGGTATTCCATTTCCTGTTTGCAAGCGGCGCGGCCCCGGCGTGGGTGTATTCGCTGCTGACGGCGGCGATCGTCTGGTATGCCGGCAATCCCGGGTTTTCATGGTCCGCCCGTTACACCGGGCTGTTCTTCTACGCGATTTTCTATGTTACATTATGCTGGATCATCCGTCGCGCATTGGCCGGTTACGGCCCGGCCGCGCGCCATCCTGTGCTGGTACCGGCTTTGGTGTTCGGGACCGTAACCGCGGCCTCGGCCATCATCATGCAATTCATTGTGCACGATCCAGGCGTATGGCTGTTCTTTTCGCCGCTCGAGCTTGCCTACAACGCCGAATGCGCCCGGATCGGGCTGATTTCATCGCTGGCGCTGATGACGGCGGCCGTGCTTTATTCGCTGCCGCAGGCGATTGCCTCCGCCATGAAGTTCAAAAAATAAATCCGACGCCGATTTTCGGCGTCGGATTGCAATTCTTCGCAAAAATCCAGGTGTCTTATTTCAGGTGTCTTATTTTATGAAGTAAGACTTCAACGGCGGGAACCCGTTGAATTCCACCGCGCAGTAGCTGCCGGTGTATGCCCCGGTGGTGAGCCAGAACAGGCGGTCGCCCACCTTCAGATTGGCCGGAAGCGGATTTCGGAAATACTCGTACATCACGTCCTGACTGTCGCAGGTTGGCCCGGCGATGATGAAATCCTCCGACTCCTCGCCGTTGCGGTCGCAATATATCGGATATTTGATCGCCTCGTCCCAAGTCTCGATCAGTCCGTTGAATTTGCCGGTGTCCAAATATATCCACTTGTCGACGCTGTGGAACGACTTCTGGGAAATCATCACCACCTCGGAAACCAGCACCCCGGCCTCACCCACCAGGCTTCGGCCCGGTTCCAGAATCACGTCCGGATGCTCGTCGCCGAAGTCCTCGCTTAGATAGCGGGTGATTTCGGAAGCATAAAGCTCCAGCGGACTGGTCTTGCTGATATAATTGGCGGGAAATCCGCCGCCCATGTTGATCATCTTCAATTCGATGCCGGCCTCCCGGGCGGAGTCGAACAGGTAGCGGACTTTGGCGATGGCCGAGTCCCAGGCGCCGATGTCGCGCTGCTGGCTGCCCACGTGGAAGCTGGCGCCGTAGGGAATCAGCTTGAGCCGCGCCGCTTCGCAGATCAGGTCATAGGCCATGTCCGGGTGACAGCCGAATTTGCGTGAAAGCGGCCAGTCGGCGGTTTCAGCCCCTTCGGAAAGAATCCGGAAAAACACCCGGCTTCCGGGAGCGTATTTTGCGATGTTGCGCAGGTCGCCGATATTATCGGTGGCATACATCCTGACGCCTTTGTCGTAGAAGTACTTAATGCTTGAAGCCTTCTTGATGGTGTTGCCATAGCTCAGCCGCGAAGGGTCGACGCCAAGCGACAACACGCGGTCCAGCTCGTAAATACTGGCAATGTCGAAACAGCTGCCCAGGTCTCGCAAAAGCGCGATGACCTCCGGAGCCGGATTTGCCTTCACCGCATAGTAAATTTTGGCGAAAGGCATAAGTTTTCTTAGTTCGGCATACTTCTTGCGGATGATGCCAAGATGCACCAACAGAAAAGGAGTCTCGTGTTTCTTAGCTTCGGATATGAAGCAGTCCCACTCCTTGGGCTGGTAGTAATCCAACGGATCGATGCTCATTGTCCGGCAGATTCCTGTTTTTAGCTTGTGAACATTTTAACGACAAGGGACAAAAAATGCCCTCTTTTTCAAAAAATGCAAATCCCAAAACCGTATTGCAGCCATTTTTTCCGGATTTTTTTCTAATTGCGGAAAAAAAACGCGGATGTACTTGCAAATACGGGATTCGCACTGCATATTATTACAACGCGGAGTGTTAAAAAATGACTATATCCAAATCCCATACCATTTCTGTGCTGGTTGCGAACAAGTTCGGAGTTCTCGCCCGGGTAGCCGGGCTGTTCAGCGGCCGCGGCTACAACATCATATCGCTCACGGTGAACCCCACCTATGATTCGGAGTATTCCCAGATGACCATCGTCACCAGCGGCGACGAACGGGTTCTCGAGCAGATTGAAAAGCAGCTTGAGAAGCTGGTCGACGTGGTGAAGGTGCACAACCTTTCCGGCGGCGGCTTCATCGAACGCGAAATGGCGCTTTTCAAACTGGCGGTCAAAGACTCCGCCAGCCAAAGCCAGCTGATACAGCTGGCGGAAGTATTTCAAGGCAAGGTGATCTATGTGAATCCTAGCCAGATGACGGTGGAGATTTCCGGCGACGCCGAGAAAATCGACAATTTCACCCAGATGGTGGCCGACTTCGGCATCCTCGAAATGGCGCGTTCCGGCCGGGTGGCGATCTCCAAGAAATAGCCGGCCTGTCGGAGATAAAAAACGCCGTCGCGCAAAATTGCCCGACGGCGTTTCTGTTTACCGGCTATTGCTTCCGTTCGGAAATAATCTCGGCATCTTTGAGCAACAGTCGCTTGCCGGGCCGCGAATCGACGGTGCCGTCAGGATGAACCGTGAACGCGTCCAGCAATTCCCCGTCCGGCCCGACCGACTTGACATTCAGGTCATCGCCGGATATGTCGACCACGAACCCGGAAAGCTGCGGGTTGCAATTCCACGGCCCCTGGCTCACCGCGATGGTATAGGGCCGGTATACACCGGAAAGTTTGGTATAAGTCGTCGGATCGAGCACCAGCATGCTGTTTTCACCGGGAATCGTACGATAATAACGATGCACATGCCCGGCCAGCCACAAGTGAATCCTGGCGCGGGGATTTTCTCCGGCAAACAAGTCGTCGGTAAGCTTGCGCATTCTCTCCGCCATCGGCCAGCCGCCGGCATCCTCGGTGGGACAATGGCTTAGCACCACTTTGAACTTTGCGTTCCTGAACTCATCGGAGGCGATCAGTTTTTCGAGCCAGGCACGCTGCTCCTTCATTATGAGATCACAATGGTTGAGAGTGTAGCCGGTGCCGGGGCGTTCGAGCCGCTCGACGTCTTCGCCCGAATCAAGAACGATGAAAATGGTATCGCCGCACACAAAACTGAAGTATGCGCGGCCGTCCGGCGAAAACGTCTGGAAGAACCCATCGGTATCTTCGCCGCGATACTCGTGATTGCCGCGGCACTGAACCCACGGCACCACCCGACGCCCTCCGGCGCTGTGCGAAATCGGTTCCACCGCTTCGGAAAGGCGGCGAAAGTTGAAATAGTTGTCGAGATCACCGAGATGAACGGCAAAATCGCAGTTGTCGAGCGCTCCGCTAGATTTGAAATCTGCAACAAGCCTGCGAACTTCGTCGGCCCAATGCTGCGTGTCGCCGGTGGCGAAAAAGCGAACCGGACGCGACGCGGCACCGAACGTACGAAAGACATAAACCCCACCCTCTTTTACGGAATAGTCGTCTGGATCGGCCATAAGCACTTTGAACTCGTATTCGGCACCCGGCTCAAGGCCGGTCAGTTCCACCACATGGCGATCACGGTCGGTGCGGACCCGGCCGCCGAGCAGGTCCCATGTCTCCTGCCATTTTTCGCTTCCCATCCGACGGTAGGCGATACCGGAAGGGATGTCGCCGCAGGTTCTAAAATAAATCGCCACGCCCGTACTTCCCGGCCGCACCACGCACGGCTGTTCCAGAACCGCCGGGATCGACGGCATCTGGCAGGCCGTCAACCGCCTGCGGTCCACAGCATCCAGCGCCGCCACGCCGCCGGGAATCGCACCGATCGACAGCGAGCATCCCTTATCTCCGCTGCGAACTGTTATATCGAGATCATTCCACCCTTTGCGTACCTTGACAGGAATGGCTTGATTGCTCAAAACCACCGGCGCTTCTGAATTGCCGCAGGACATGGTGGAAAGAACCGGATAACCGTTCAGCCTGGCATCAAACCACCAGTCGGCGCCGATTCCCAGCACCATTTCCCCGTCGCGCGAAGCAGTAAAACCGCCGTGTACGGTAAGACATTTTGAGGAATTCGGCGCATCGTTCAAAAATTTACGCAGTTCGATATGCCCGGTGACCGGGTCGCGCAGAGCGGCTTCGTCGCTGCCGTCAACCTTCCATTGCGCGGCAAATTCCGGCTCAATGAACTCCTGCTTCGCCGCCAGCACCATCAACGGCAACAGCCACAAAACGAAAAACCATCGTCTCATCTTTTCTTCCTTTGCCTGTTTTGCGTTCAACTATCCCGACATATAAACATTGCGCCGGAAAACGGAATTTCCGTTTCCGGCGCATCATAAAGCGCAACACCCGTTCGGACGGCGCTTCCCGCATAATTCAAATCAACCGGCCGCCGGCAATCGGCGGCCGAGAATCACTTTACTGCCGCAACAGCCCCGATATCGGTGGCGGCGGCCGCGGGAGCGGAGGTATCTTTAGCCTCCGCCGCCTGCTTTTCAGCCTCAAGCGCAGCCTTGCGATCCTCGAAAAGCTTTTTGGCCTCCCCGCATTTCTTGGCGAGCTCGCGCTTTGCGGCAATATCCTGCTGATACTTCTGCGCTTCGGGGCCGGTGATGTCCTTCATCTTGATCTTGTTCATCTCCTTGACCAGCATGTCGGCCTCCTTGTTCAGCTCGGAAGCGGCACTGCCGTAGGCGGCGATCATCTCGTCGGCGGTCTTGAGGTTGGCAGCGGCGGCGTCCTGGGATATCGCGCTGAGATCGCGGGTGACGTCGACTTCAACTTTCCCGGCGGCCTCGTCGGAACACCCGGCGAATCCGAACATACAGGCGGCCACCAGCGGCAACAAAAACTTCTTCATGACAAAATCCTTGTATTATTATCAAAATTTGCGCTAATATAGCATGGCGCCCGGAAAAATTCAAATTATTTTGCCGGGGGTTTGAATAAAAGCGAATTTAATGTATCTTACTTTTATACTAAAAAGATAAGGATGCAGATGAAGATAGATTTATATAGACTCAGGGAATATCTTGGCGATTTGTTCGCGGAGGAACGCAATGTTCTCCCCGACGAATTTTCCAGTTGCGACGTGAAAGTGCGCCACCTTTCGCCCGGCGGTCTGTTCATCGCCTTCGACGACGAGGAAAACGACGGGATAGAACACATCCCGGACGCAGTTGCCGCCGGAGCCGCCGCCATCGCCACCACACTCGACTTTTCCGAACTGCCGCCGGAAGCACGCGGGCTCGGCTACATCCGAATCGACCGCCCCACCCTGTTCGCGGCGCGCGCGGCGGAACTTTTCGCCGGGTTCCCGGCCGATAAACTCAAACTGTACGCGGTAACCGGCACCAACGGCAAAACCACCACCGCCATGCTGCTTCACACCCTGCTCCAAAATCACTTCGGATCGGCCGGACTGATCTCCACCGTCGGCTGCGATACCGGCAATGAGTTCCGGCAGACCGGTTACACCACTCCGCCGCCGTTCGAGGTGGAACGGCTGTTCAACGAGATGCTGGCCAACGGCATTCCGGCCGCGGCGCTGGAAAATTCCAGCCACGGACTGGATCAATACCGCACAGCCTCCGCAAAATTCGAGGCCGCGATATTCACCAACCTGACCGGCGACCACCTCGATTACCACCACACCATGGACAATTACTTCTCCGCCAAACGCAGGATGTTTCTGGAACTGGTAAAACCGGAAGGCACGGCGGTGATCAATATCGACGATCCATGGGGAAAACTGCTGTTGGAACAGACCCGTGAGAGCGGTGTCCGGGCCATCGGGTTCGGACGCTCGGAACAGGCCGATTACCGAATTATGGACGTCTGCTGTTCCGCCGCCAACTCGATCTACAAAATCGCCGGCGGCGACCGCGATCCCTTCGAAGTGATCACCCCGCTCTGCGGCGAACACAATGTTTACAACACCTGCGGCGTGGTTCTGGCCGGTCTGTCCACCGGAATACCATTGGAAACCGTACTCTCGTCGATCGCCGCCGACGTGCAGATTCCCGGCCGTCTCGAACACCTGACCAACGGCCGCATCGATTGTTTCGTTGACTATGCCCATACCGACGACGCGCTCGCCAGAGTGATTTCCGCCATCCGTCCCTGGTGCAACGGAAAACTCGTCGTGCTTTTCGGCGCCGGCGGCGACCGCGATCACACCAAACGCCCCCGCATGGGCAAAGTCGCGGCCTCCGGAGCCGACGTGGTGGTGGTGACCAGCGACAACCCGCGCACCGAGAATCCCGATTCAATCATCCGCGATATTCTCGCCGGCATCCCTTCCGGCACCGACGTCAGGGTGGAACCCGACCGCCGTGCCGCCATAAAACTTGCACTAACCGAAATCGCCCGGCCCGGCGACATTGTGCTCCTGGCCGGCAAAGGACATGAAGACTATCAGGAAATAAATTCGGTCAGGACCCATCTGGATGACCGGGAGGAGGCTTGGAAATGGCTTTGAAATTGAAATTTCTGCTCGTGTTGTGTTTGTCCGGCATGGCGCTTTCGCTTAACGCAGCCTTTTATCCGCTGTGGCTGTCTCCCGAGAAAAGCGAAGATGTCGGCACCACAATCATCGAGCCGGCCGCCGGAGGCGGCAATACGGTTATAAGCATGTTGCGCCGGTTGCGCTATTGCATCGAAAACTATCCCGACAGCCCCAACCGCGCATGGTACATTTTCCAGCTGGCCAACGGGCTGTACGAACTTCACGAGCTGGATTCGGCCATGAGCTTCTTCAAATTGCTCGAAGACCTTCCGGACTCGGCGACGGTTGCCGACATACCGGGATTCGAAACCCCCGAACAGTTCCGCACCGAGGCGAGAATCGGCATCGCACGCTGCCTGACCTCCAAGGGCGAAACTCCCGCCGCAGTCGAATATTTGAACAAGATTCTGCCGCGCGATGACGCCGACCGGGTGATGCTGGCCCAGCTTCATTTTCTGAACAAACGCCGCCAAAGCGCTTCCGCCATGCTTGCCGAAACCGCCGGAGAAAAAATCGCCGATCCCGGCCTGCGCCTGCGCGCCGGAATGCTCTACCGTGAACTGCGCATGGATGATGCCGCAGCCGCCCTATTCAGAAGCCTGCTGGAATGCGGAGATCAGACCGTCCAGCTCCAAGCCGCCGCGATGCTCAAACTTGCCAGACGGCCAGCCCCGACGCGCTGGATCGACGGCAACTTTCCCGGCTCCGCCGCCGCCGACAGCGGAACGCTTGAGGTGATGGTCACCATCAGCCGCGGCAAACTGTCAAAGATCGCGCTGCGTAACCGCCCGTTCGCAAAACCGTTCACCGTTGCGTCCTCGCTGCCGCGCCGCATGGTGGAATTCAACCAGCCGCTGGTAACTCCGGTCCGCGGTGCCGAAGCCGCCAGCAACGCGCTGATGGTTGCGACCGCCGATGCACTCGAGCGCGCCCGACGCGACTGAACTCATTCACCTCGGGAGAATCCCAAAATGCCGAACATCCTGTTCAATAAAAAGGCGCTGGCCCGCGTAAGGCAGACCCTGTGGCACCTGGCCCGGGGAGAAGCCAAAAACCCGGCCCAGATCGACTATCTGGTGAAGATGAATCTTCCCCCGATGCTCGGCCGCCGCAATGCGATCATGGCCGAGGCGTCGCGGTTGCTCAAGTGCGACCTGTTTGCGATTCCCGACCTCGAACGCCACGGCATTTTGATCAGCATCGGAGTGTTGCTGGACGAAGCCATCGCCAACACCGAAGCAATCACCGTAACATTGAGCAATGCCGACACCCTTGCGCGTGAACGCCAGCTCATAACTTTTATGGAAATGCTGCGCGATCTGGTCGACTCCGCCGCCAGACTCACCATCTTCGGAGACTCGCTGGCCAAGGACAACCGCGCCATGACCAAATTTCTAGGCAGCGATTTCAACCGCACTTTCAACAAGAACCGCTCCAATCTCAACAACTGCGAACTTCACATCGTCACCTGCGCGCAGGAGATGATGCGCGACGCCGAGCCGGCCATCAAGCGCTATTGGGAATACACCGTCGGCAGTTTCAACGCCCACAACGCCCAGCGCTACCGGAACGCATTCGACCGCGCCGCCAGTTTCTATCTTGGCGTGTCGCTGGACAAACCTTCGCCGCCGGAGGGATGGTAGGCTCAAAAGCGCCCTGACCAAATTTATGAATACGGCAAAAACCATCTGCCCGCACTGCGGAGAAACAACCGCCCCGCGCACCAGACTCAAAAATCCGGACGATTTCAACTCCCCCCGGATCACGGTTTGCATGTTCTGCGGCGGCGAGCTCCCCGCGGCGACGACCGGCAAGGAACCGGCAGCAACGGCAACCCGGGCGGAAAACTCCGCGCTGGCCGGCCTGCTCGGCGGAGACGAACGCGAAAAACGGTTTGAGTTGCGCAATTTTTCGGCCGACAGGCGCTTTTGCCGCGATTGCTCCGAGTTCATTCCGCACCCGTTCGGATCGCGTTGCGGAAAAACCGGCCGCCCCGCCGACCCGATGGCCGACTGTCCCGATTATACCCCCAAACCGGCCGAGGAGAAGCCAGATGACCCCGAATGACGTTCTTAACGCCCGCCTTGAAAAATTTCGTAATATCGACATATACCCGGTAATTTCCAGCGAATTCACCAACGGTAGGGACGTACTGGACGTGCTGAAAATGATCGCCGACGGAGGTGCCGGGATCGTCCAGCTGCGCGAGAAAAACTGTTCGGCCCGCGAACGTTTCAAGCTGGCCGGTCGCTACCGCGAAATAACCGACCAATACGGTATGCTGCTGATCGTGGACGACGACGCGGCCTGCGCCGCGGCCGTTGACGCCGACGGCGTGCATCTCGGGCAGGACGACCTGCCGCCGGAAGCGGCCCGGAAACTCTTTCCGTCACTGATCGTGGGTGTTTCCACCCATGATATTGCGGAAGCCACGGCGGCCCAGGCCGCCGGCTGCGGCTATTTGAACATCGGCCCGGTGTTCGCCACCGCCACAAAAAGCCTGCCGATGGCGCCGGTGGGCCTGGCGATGATCGATGCCGTTCGCCCGCTTTTGAAGGTACCTTTCACCGTGATGGGTGGAATTAAACTCGGCAACCTTGCCGAACTGCGTGAACACGGCGTCACCCGGGCGGCGATGGTCACCGAAATAACCCGCGCCGCCGACATAACCCGAACCGTGCGCGAACTGATTGCGGAGCTTGCAAAATGAAAATATTGAACTGGTACGTCCTCAAACAATTTCTGATTTCGTTTATCATGGCGATCGGCATTCTCACTTTCTGCATGATCGGCGCGCGGGTGGTTCCGGTGCTCGAATATGTGGCTCAGGGGGTGCCGATAGCGACTTTCGGTAAATTTATGCTTTATACCATGCCGATCGTGCTGACCTTCACCATCCCGCTTGCGGTAATGGTGTCGGTCATGCTGGTGTTCGGACGGCTTTCGGCCGACTCCGAAATCACCGCCATGCGCGCCTGCGGCGTATCCATCCTCCAGCTTATGTCGCCGATCATGATTCTTACGGTTGGGTTGACCGCACTGTGCCTATATCTTCAGGTTCAGCTCGGGCCTCCGATGCTGGAAAAAGCGCGCAATCTGTTCAGCAACACCGTGATCGACAATCCGGGAGCGTTCATTCAGCCCGGCAAACAGCTGGCGTTCGAGGACACGTCCATCTATGTGACCGACAAGAAGGAGCTTTCCGGCGATTCCTTCGAACTCTACGGCATCCAGATATTCCGTCAGGAGGGCTCGAAACTGGCCGACATCCAAAGCGAATCAGGCAGACTCGTCGTTGACCGCGCCAAAGAGGAATACTCCGTAATTCTCAACAACGCGGTAGTCCGCTATCAGGACGGCAACGATCACATATCAGTGGTGCCCGACAACGGCGACGGTACCTGGAAACTGACGCTGAACTACGGCAAACTGCGCAACGCCGATGAAATCAGCCAGCGGGCAAAGTTCATGACGATGAGAAACCTGATGGCGTCGATCAAAATGGCCAGGATGCTGCCGAAATTGAGCTGGCACCGGGCCGAACAGATATGCGACCTCGAGGTCGAACTCAACGAACGCATTGCGTTTGCGCTCTCCCCGCTGGCGTTTCTGCTGCTGGGCGTTCCGCTGGCGATCCGCACCTCCCGCCGCGAAACCAGCGTCGGACTGTTCATTGGAGCGGTGGCCGGCGGGTTTTTCTTCCTGTCGATCATTCTCTGCGAATCGTTTTCGAACTTCCCGCAGCTTTACCCGCAATATCTGCTGTGGCTGCCGAACATATTATACCAGATCGTCGGCGGCATAATGGTCTACCGCATCAGCCGGAAATGAGGTCATGAACAAAAACCTTTATTTGAACTTCGCCGTCACCGCCGTCGCAATAATCACCGCGCTCGGCTTGTGGCAGCTGTTCGTCTCCCTGGACGCATTGCGCTTCTCCAACGAAAGGCTGACGACGGAGGTAAAATCGCTGAACGAGCGGCTCGACTCGCTTTCGCTGGCACCGTCCGCCGCGATGCGCCGGACGGACGACGGCGAATTTGCAAACGCCGAGTTCTTCGATCCAGCCGCCCAGCCCGGCGGACGGATGCGCACCGCGATAGCGGCATGGCCGGACAATTTCAACCCGATCTTGTCGGCAGATCACACTTCACGGATAATCCAGAACTATGTAAACGCCACGCTGGCAAAGCGCAACGACGCCGATCCCAACGTGTATGAAGGCGTGCTGGCTGAAAGCTGGGAGGAGTCCCCGGACCATCTTTCATACCGCATAAAGCTGAGACCGAATATCTACTGGCAGGATTTCACCGACCCCGTGACCGGCGAAGAGTTCCGCAACGTTCCGGTAACTTCGGAAGATTTCAAATTCTATGTTGACGTAATCAAAAACGAGGAGGTCAATTGTGCGGCACTGCGCAACTACCTGGCCGACCTCGACTCGGTGGAAGTCATATCCGACCGCGAGTTTGTGGTCAAGTGGAAGTCGCCTTATTTCCTGACCCTCGCATCAACGCTTGAGATGGAACCGCTGCCGCGCAAGCTTTACTGGAACTACCCCGGCAAATTCGATCCGGCCCGCTTCAACGACGACCACGCGCGCAATGCGATGATGGTTGGCTGCGGCCCCTACAAACTTGTGAAGATGGAGCGCAACCAGCGGGTGGTTCTTCAGAGGTTCGACCGTTACATCGGGGAACGTTTCGGAGCGGCTCCGGCGTTGAAGGAACTCGAATTCGAGGTTGTCTCCCATCCGAACACCCGTTTCCAAATGCTGATGGCCGGAGACTTGGACGTGCTCCCGCTGACTCCGGAGCAATGGGTCAACCGTACCGGCGTGCCGGAGTTTTCCGATACCGGCACGCTGGTCAAGGTCAAAGCACCGCGGCTGGCCTATTTCTACCTCGGCTGGAACCTGCGGAACCCGATGTTCGCGGATGCCAGAGTGCGCAATGCTCTCACCATGCTGGTAAACCGCCCGAAGATCATCGAGGACGTTTTCTATGGGTTGGCTCAAATCCAGACCGGACCGTTCTACCTCGGCACTCCACCATGCGATCCGGAAGTGAAGCCGCTGCCGTTCGATCCGGAACAGGCCAGGAAACTGCTGGCCGAATGCGACTGGCGCGATTCCGACGGCGACGGCATTCTTGATCGCGACGGCGTAAAATTCGAATTCTCTCTGACCTATCCGGCCGACAGCCCCACCACCGAGCGCATGCTCACCATCATAAAGGAAGATATGGCCGCCGCTGGAATCGACATGCAGATGCAGTCATTCGAGTGGTCGGTGTTTCAGCAGAAAGTGGATGAACGCGCATTCGATTGTTATTTCATGGGCTGGGCCTCGATGTCCTTCGAACAGGATCCCTACCAGATATGGCACTCCAGTCAGGCGGAACTGAAGTCCGGCAGTAATTACATCGGATTCAAAAACCCGGAAGCCGACCGCCTTATCGAAGAAATCCGGCGCGAGTTCGACTCCGCCAAGCGAAATGAACTCTGCCACCAGTTACAACAGCTTATTCACCGCGAGCAGCCCTACACTTTCCTGGTCGCCCCGGCCCAGTTGCTTGCGTATCCGCGCCGTTATCGCAATCTGAGGGTTTTCCCGCTCGGGGTGGACAACCAACTGCTCTGGACGCCGCGGCAACTTCAAAAATCATTGTGATTTTGGCCGTTTTCGATTTGATTTTAACCGCAATCGCTTTTATGTTATTATAACGTGATTTTTGAAACAATACTGCAATATATTTCGTCAGGAGGTTTCCGCATGAATAAGTATCTGTTGGCCGCCGCGTCCGCCGCGATTCTGCTGGCCGGCTGCACCCCTACGGTGGCGCGCCGCCCATTCACCGAGACCGAACAGCAGTGGTATGATTACGTAAAGGCCAATTATCCGGCCTGGAATCCTGAACCCACCCTGCCGCAGGCGTATCAGCCATCTCTGCCGGCCGACACCGCCCCGGTTCTGACTCCGCCGTCCGTCGAGTCCGCCCCCGCGGCGCCGGAAGCTCCGGTGAGCGATCTGGTGTTCGAAGAAAAAGTCGGTGTCCTTGATTCCGGCGTCGAACCCGCCGCCGTCGATGTGGTTATGGTGGAAACCGCGGAAACCGCCGCCGTACCGGCCGAACCGGAGACCGAGGCAAAACCTGAAGGCCCCGCCGCCACCGACAGCGAAGTAAAAGAAACCCCGGCTGAAACCCCGGCCGCCACCGACAGCACCAAGCCGGAACTGCCAACCGAATATGTGGTGCAAAAGGGCGACATGCTCGGCAGTATCGCCCAGAAGTTCTATGGCCGTGCATCGCAGTGGACCGTGATCGCAAAGGCCAACCAGGCGACCCTGAAGGGTTCCAGCACGGTAAGACCGGGCATGAAGCTGGTCATTCCCGCACCATAACTTATGGCCTTCGAACAAAAGTTCTTCTTTGAACGCGGCCTCGACGCCAATTCCGCGTTTGCCGGCAACATACCGCGCAACGCGCGATATGCCGAGGCTGCGCTTGGCGTAAAACTGGTCATACGCGATAACTTCGCGAACATAACCGCCGAAACTCAGGAATCACTGGTCCGGGCGGTACACTTTTTCGAGAAAGCGGAACTGCTTTCCAACGGCGGTGTCCGCCGTATCGAGCAGCCGGATTTCGAGCAGTTGCTGCGCGCTTTCCGTTCCCATCGCGAAAGCGAGCTCGAACAACTTTATGCCGGCAGAATCGTGGTCGGCCCGCGCAAAAAAGAGATCATGCCGCGCTCGCTTTCCCAGCTGAAATATCTTGAGGCACTGCGCGACAAACTGGTGATTTTCGGCGTCGGCCCGGCCGGTACCGGCAAGACCTATCTTGCCATGGCGGTGGCGGTGGCGGAACTGCTGCGCGGCGGCGTACAGCGCATCGTGCTAACCCGTCCAGCCCGGGAAGCGGGCGAAAACCTCGGATTCCTGCCCGGTTCGCTTGAAGACAAAGTGATGCCTTACTTGCGCCCGCTTTACGACGCGCTTTATGACATGCTGGATTTCGAACAGGCCACCGGTCTGATCGAGCGCCACATAATCGAAGTGGCGCCGCTGGCGTTCATGCGCGGACGCACATTGAACAATTCATTCATCATCCTCGACGAGGCGCAAAACACCACGGTGGAACAAATGCTGATGTTCCTGACCCGCATGGGCTACTCCAGCAAGGTGGTAATCACCGGCGACCCGTCGCAGAACGACCTGAAGCCGGGGGAAAAGTCCGGTCTTCGCCATGCCGAACAACGGCTCGCCGGCATCGACGAAATAGCGTTCTGCCGCTTCACCACCGCCGACGTGGTGCGCCACGCGCTGCTGGAGAAAATCATCAACGCCTACACCGACAAGGAGGCTTAAATGTTGGGCCGCCTTGCATCCATGCTGCACGAGCATCTGGAGCGCCGCCGCAGGGAAAAGCAGTGGCTGCCGGGAAATGCACGGAGGCGGCCGGCCGAACCGGCGTTCGCGGAAGCGGTCGACAGGTCTCGGGTATTAACCGTTTTCATGCTTTTGCTGATATGGGTGGTCTGCACCATCATGCTGACCTTCCCGCCGTTGACTATGACCACCATGTCGCTGGTGGAGGGGCAGGTGGCGCCGCAAAGCGTCTTCGCCCGCGAGAGTTTCGAATATATCGATCAGCAGGCTACCGCCAAGCTGATTGAGGAGGCTTTGAATAAAACCCCCGTCTGTTTCGCAGTCAACGCCGATTACGAACGCGCAATTCTGGAGCGGCTTGATAAGCTCCGCGCACAAATAATCGCCACCAAGAATCCGGCGGCACCGCCCTGCGACATGCTGCCGGAAAACCTGGCGCCGGATACCATTGAAGAGCTGCGGATAATCGCGGAGTCGCCGGCGTTGTGGCCGGAACTGCAAAGTGCGCTGGAGGATTTCGTAGGCTCGGGAGTCGTTTCAAAGCCGCTGCGCAGCCGCTTCAGCGTCAGTCAGCCGATACGTGTGCTCGACCGCGACCTGTTGCTCCGCAATGAGAAGCCGATCGAGAATCTCCCCACCCCCGAGACCGCCACCACCAACTTTGTAGCGGAACTTCTTAAAAACAAGGACTTTCAGATCACCACCACCGCCGGAATGGACACGCTGCGAAGAACGCTTAACTTCTCGATAGAAAAAGTGATCGGCGAAAATGGCAATCTCGGCATGGACAATGACCGCACCGCGGAATTCGACGCCCGCGCCCGCAGCCGGGTCACTCCTGTGCCGGTGCAGGTGCTGAAAGGTGAACCGCTGGTTATCCGCGGCACCGTGGTGGATGCCGCGATAAAGCAGCGCCTGGCCGCCTATGAGGCGTTCCGGGCGCAAAAAATCACGGGCATGATGATGCTGAACCGGTTGCTCGGCAACGCGATGAACTGTCTGCTTCTGGTGGTGTTCGTAGCCGCCGGGATATGGTTCGTAAATCCGGAGATTGTGCGGAGCAACGGCAAAATCGCGCTGGGCAATCTGGTGCTGCTGCTCGAAGCCGTTGCCATTTACGCGTCGTTGGAGGCGTTTTCATTTCTGAGCAGCCTTTTCAGCATTCCTCCCGGGTTCGTTCAGGACGTGGTTCCGGCCGGATTGGCCGCCGCGGTTATCGTTCCGATGCTGGGAATGCCGTCCGGAGTGTTCGCCACGGTTTTCGCCGCCGGAATCGGCACCATGTTCCTCAACCCCGATCCGGAGATCGGGTTCAGGATGACAATGGCTTACCTGATTTGCGGTATGGCGACGGCGTTTGCGGTACGCCACGTGACCAACTACCGCGGCTATGCGATACGAATAATGGCGACCGTGTCGGTTACGCTGTTTCTGCTGGATCCCGGGCACCGCTTCTTCCTGAACTCCCAGCTTGATGAGCTGCTGAACAGCGCCGGACTCTGTCTGGCAAACGGTCTGACCACCTCGATCACCGCCCTGCTCGCCATATTCGTTTTCGAACTGGTTTTCCGGGTTTCGACCGACATGTCACTGCTGCTGCAGAGCAATATCACCCATCCGCTGCTGAAAGAGCTTCAACTCAAGGCGCCCGGCACCAGTTTCCACAGCCAAACGGTGGCGGTGCTGGCGGAAAACGCCGCAAAGGAAATCGGCGCCAACCCGTTGAAATGCCGGGTGGGTGCGCTGTTCCATGATATCGGCAAAATCCGCAAGCCGGAATACTTCACTGAAAACAATATCGACACCGCCAACATGCATGAGGATCTCTCCCCGGCCATGAGCGCTCTGATTCTGCGCGCCCATGTTGAGGACGGAGTGGAACTCGCCCGTCAGCACCATCTTTCCCATCTGGTGCGCGATATGATCCAGCAACACCACGGCACCGACCTGATGCGTTTCTTTTACAACAAGGCGCTTGAGTCCGGCAAAACCGTGCTCGCCTCCCAATTCTGTTATCCCGGCCCCCTGCCCAGGGAGCGCGAAGTTGCTATCGTAAGTCTGGCCGACTCCTGCGAAGCGGCCTGCCGGTCTCTTCCGCATCCGACCAGTCAGAACGTCGCCGCCAAAGTCGGTGAGATATTCAGAAACAAGCTGGACAACGGCCAATTGGACCGGGCCGAACTGACCGCGGCGGAACTCGCGAAAATACGCGACAGTTTTATCCGCACACTGACCACTATGTACCATAGCCGGATCGCCTATCCCGAAGCGCCGCGCAAGGAGAAAAATGAAGCTAGAAATGTCGTGGCGGACGAGAAAGCATCCCGCCCCCAACCGTAAACTGCTTGAAGCCGCCATGCGGCGAGCCGCCGAACTGTGCGGCCTGCCGCCAACGCCGGAATGGGTGCTGGCGGTAGATTTCGTCGGCGATCGCGCCATGGCCGCCGCCAATGCCGACTATGTCGGCCACACCGGCACCACCGATGTCATCACCTTCAGTTATTTCGATGGCGACGCGCCCGTATTCGAAGGAGACGTTGGAGTCGAACTGCTGGTCTGCACCGATGTTGCCGACCGGGAAGGCGCGGTGCGTCCCGGCGGCTATGCGGGCGAACTCATGCTATACCTGGTGCACGGGCTGCTGCACTCCGCCGGAGAGGACGATCTTACCGAGGCCGCGGCGAAATCCATGCGCCGCCGCGAAACCGAAGTGCTTTCTGGCCTCTATGATTTCGATTTCAACGCAATTTTCCCGGTGTGACCGCCTAGTACGGTTTGCGCACGCAGTAGGTTGCGATGTAGTCGTTTTCATACGACTTCGATTCGATGACGAATCCGGCGCGGGTGAACATCTCCTCCAAAATCCAATCGAACGTGCTCAGTTCCTGTGCGATATGACGCGCCACATTCGAACGGCTTGAAGCCCCGGAAGCCACGATCTTCGCAAAGTATTCGTCCGTGCAATCGGTGAAGACCACATCCAGCAGCGCAAAGCGGCCGCCAGGTTTCAGCGCCGAAAAAATACGCTTGAGCGCCACCATCTTCCAAACATCCGGCAGATGATGAAAAGCCAGCCCCGATACCACCGCGTCCAGCGATGCCGGCGCCACTGCGAAGGTCAGAAAACTGCCGCACCTGAACTCGATATTGGCGATGCTCTCCGCGGCCGCCTTGCTTCTGGCGTACTCTATCATAGTCGAGGATACATCGAGCGCCGTCACGCTACGGCAACACGGCGCGGCATATCTTGCGAACGCCCCGGTGCCAGTACCGATTTCCAAGATCGTTGATTCCGGTCCAAGCGCAATCATGTCACATATCGCGCGGTTCTCGGCATCCACATCGCGCAGTTCCCGCATTCGGGCGTCGTATTTAGCCACTTCCCCGATATCGGCGTAATCGGTACCCAACTGTTGAAATTCGTTCCAATGCCAATCTGTCATTTATCTCTCCTTTTCATAAAAAAAAAGGCGGCGCATTTGCGCCGCCCATACGCTTCTACTTGTTTATTTAGCTTCGCCCTCGGCCTCGTCCATTTCCTTGAGCGCAGCCTTGCGGCTGAGGCGGACTTTGCCATCCTGAGCGATATCGATGACCTTCACCGTCACAAAGTCCCCTTCCTTGCAGATATCGGAGACCTGGCGGACGCGATAGTCGGCCATCTCGGAGATATGAAGCAGGCCTTCAAGACCAGGCAGAATTTCGACGAACGCGCCGAAGTCGCGAGTCTCGACCACCCTGCCGCGGTAGATCTTGCCGATCTCCGCTTCTGCGGTGCAACCCTGCACGCGAGCGACCGCCTGATTCAAGAGTTCCATGTTCGGAGACATGATCTTGACCTCGCCGGAATCGTCGACGTCGATCGAACTCTGAGTCTCGTCGGTAATGGCCTTGATGTTCTTGCCGCCGGGGCCGATCAGGGCGCCGATCTTGGAGGGGTTGATATGCAACAAAGCAAAACGCGGAGCGCGCGGGCTGATTTCAGCGCGCGGAGCCGGCAGGCACCCCTCGATCACGTCGAGAATCTTGAGCCGGGCCACACGATCGCGCTCCATGCCTTCGCAAAGCAGATCGATCGGAATGCCGGGCAGTTTCAGGTCGAGCTGGAAGCCGGTAATACCGCTGCGAGTGCCGCAAACCTTGAAATCCATGTCGCCGAAGTGGTCTTCCGCACCGATGATGTCGGTCAACAGCAATACCTTGCTGCCGTCTTCGCTGGTCACCAGGCCGCAGGAAATGCCGGCCACCGGTTCCTTGATCGGCACGCCGGCGTCCATCAGCGCGAGAGTTGCGCCGCAGACGGAAGCCATGCTGGTGGAACCGTTGGAGCTCATGATCTCGGAAACGCAGCGGACGACATACGGGAAATCCTTGGGCACCACGCGCGCCACCGAGCGCTCGGCGAGGTCGCCGTGACCGATTTCACGCCGTCCCGGCCCCATGATGCGGCCAACTTCGCCAACGCTGAAGTTCGGGAAGTTGTAGTGCAGATAAAAACGCTTGAAGCTGGAGGAGGAGACGTTGTCCGCGATATTGTCGGCTTCCTGGGAATCCTTCTCGTTACCGAGCGTGGCGATCACCAACGCCTGAGTCTCGCCGCGGGAGAACAGGGCAGACCCGTGAACCACCGGCAGCACTCCGGCTTCGGCGGAGAGCGGACGGAGATCCTCGATGCCGCGCCCGTCGGGGCGGAACTGGCGTTCGAGAATCGCTTCGCGGGTGCATTTGCGCACCAGATTGTCGAAGCCTTTGCGGATTTCGATCATGTAGTTCGGAGTCTTTTCCTCGAACTCGGGAGCCAAAGCCTCGGCGGCTTCGTTCTGAAGCGCGTCCAGCGCCTCGACCCGGGCGGTTTTGCCGGGGATCAGGCACTTTTCGGCAATACCCTTGCCGGTGCAGAATTCGACCAGCTTGGCGTTGAGTTCTTCCGGAACCAGGTGGAGCGTCGGAGTCTTCTTAGCCTTGCCGGCCAGCTTCTGAAGTTCGAGCTGGGCGGCAATCTGAACTTTCACCACCTCGTTGGCAAAATACATCGCCTCTTTCATCTCCTGCTCGGAGACAAACTCGGCGGAACCTTCGATCATGATGACCTTGTCGGCGGTACCGGCATAAGTCAAATCGATGGTGCTTTCCCTGATCTGGGCATTGGACGGGTTGGCGATCAGCTTGCCGTCGATTTTGCCGACGCGCACCGCGCCGATCGGGCCCATGAACGGCAGTTCGCTCAGGGTCAGTGCGACGCTCGCACCGAGCATCACCAGCACATCCGGCTCGGTCTCGCCTTCGGCGGAGAGCAGTAGGGCCTGAATCTGGACTTCATCATAGAACCCCTCGGGAAACAGCGGACGCAGCGGACGGTCGGTCACGCGGCAGGTCAGGATTTCACGGGAGGAGGGACGGCCTTCACGCTTGATATAGCCGCCGGGAAACTTGCCGGCGGCACTGTATTTTTCGCGGTAGTCGACCTGTAGCGGCAAGAAGTCGGCGCCTTCGCGGGCGGGCCCGGTACAGGCGGCCACCAGCACGATGGTGTCATTCATGCGAACCAGGCAGGAGCCGTTGGCCAGCCCCGCCACCTTGCCGGTGGATATCTCCATCGTGCGGTTTTCATCAAGATTGAATACGATTTTCTGTTCAGCCATTTGTAATTCCTTTGTTTATGGCGTTTACTTTTAACTGAAAAGAAGACCTCCGCAAGTGGAATCGCGGTATCGAAGCTCGCGCGGCGTGTCAAGCACCGATACCGCCATAAATTCCACCCAGTCCGGATGGCTCCCTTTCAGCCGATTACATTCAAATGTATATAATATACCACAACCACGCCAAAATACAAACTTGAAAAATTTTTATCTTTTTTCAGTTTCGACACTTGCATTTATAATTTACGCCGCGTAGATTAATGGTGAAATAGGAAGGAGAGCAAAAAAAATGATACAGATTTCCGATGCCGAAATGGAGATTATGAAAACGTTGTGGGTGAATTCGCCCCTGACTTCGCCGGAACTGGTGGAGGCGGCAAGAGCAAACAACGACTGGGAAACTTCCACCATCGTTACCCTCTTGAATCGGTTGGTCAAAAAAGGCGCAGTGGCGCAGGAAGGTGCGCGCCGCAGCTACCGCTACCGGCCGCTGATCGAGCCCGGAGAATATGTAAAGAGCGAGTTCGGCGCCCTCACCGGCCGGGTTTTCGGCGCCTCCAAGCCAGGCATGCTGGCGTTCTTCCTTGAAAACGAGGACCTCTCCGCCGACGAGATAGCTCAAATACGTCAAATTCTTGACAGTAAGGAACAAAAATGAGCACCATAATGTTCTATGCCGCCGAAACCGTCCTCCGTGGCGCGGCAATTTTTGTACTGGTCTGGCTTATGACCAAAATGTTTCATATGCAGCTGTCGTCCTTGCGATTCAGGGCGTTCTGGATTCTGGCGTTTCTGCTTATGCTGATGCCCGCCGCGCTGTTCGCTCCGGTGGACAAGCGCCCGGCGATCAAGGTTTCCACCACAATTTTTGAAGCTCCCGCAAATATTATGCCCATGCCGGAAGCCTCCGTAACGACGATTCCGATATTCGAGGCTGCCACTGTCGATATGGAAATGCCGATTCCGGAACCGAAAGCCAAGCCAATATCAAAATGGGTATATGTTGCCGCGCTATACGCAACTGGAGTGCTTCTGCTCTTGGCATTCCGGCTCGCGGCATGGATATACTGGCGACGAAAAATCAAACGGCTTTCCCTGATCGTCGAGCCGACGGTTCTGGACGCCTTTACCAAGCTCAACCCGCCGCAGCGGGTGAAGCTGGTTGACGGCTACGGGGTGTTCGACTGCCCGGCCAGCTTCGGGATATTGCATTCAAAAGTGATCTTCCCCGCCGAAGACGCCGCCAGATTCACCTCGATTCAGATCGGAATGATGCTGCTGCACGAACTGGAGCATATCCGCCACGGCGATCCGTTGCGCGGCTTGATGATGATGATAATTTCCGACCTGTTCTGGTTCAACCCGTTTGTAAGATGGTTTGCGCGCCGTTTCGCAATTTTGCGCGAGCTTGCATGCGATCGATCGGTAATGCGAAAACTTCCGGCAGCCGGCGCCGAAAGCTACGCAAAACTGATCTTTGAATATCAACTGCGGCAGAAAAACCGCCCGCCGGTCCTGTGCCCGGGACTGAGCGCGCACTCAGGGCAAACAAAAACCAGAATCATGGAGCTGATGATGAATCGCAAAAGACGTATATATGTGCTGGCGGCGGCGATGATATTCACCGTTGTGGCGGTAATTGCGCTTCCTGCGTGGAAAGCCGAAGCGGCGGAACAGAAAAACGCGGAAACACCGGCAAACACACCGGAGCCGCGTTTCGACAGCTCAACACCGGAGACCTTAGAAAAGTCAGGAATGAGAATTATCAATTCAATAAAGGATGACGAAAAACTTGCTGAATTTCTCTGCACAATGACGGCGATGGCGCGACTGCACAAAGACAGCGAGACACAATGGATCAATGGCAAATCAGTAAACGATATAATGGCGGAAGCCGCCACTCTTACCGGAGACTCCAAGGCCGGTTTTGACGAGTATCTTGCCCTTGAGAAAAAACGGGACCTCAAAAAACTTGTCGCCCGTACTCGCTTGGCGGCTGACCCCCAAAAGCTGGAGGACATACGCAAAAAGCGGAAGGCATGTGCTGAGAACCTAAAACGACTGGCACAAACCGTCATAACGTTCGCTAACGAACACAACGGTGCGCTTCCCGTTTTATCCGACAAGATACAATATGCAAAACTTAACATAATGTGCAACGGCGACTTGGCAAAGATGCTTCACTGCCCGGCAGCAGCGGACGGCGTGAACTACATATTCTTCGCCAACGGAATCAATATGGATTCCGTGGCAGACCAGTCGACGTTTCCGATGTTCATGGACATTCCGGAGGCCCACAATGATTTTGTGAACGTCGTATTCCTAGACGGCCATTGCTCGCTGATCAGAAGCGAATCCGCAACCGTCGCGGCCATTGTGGAGGGAATCATCGCAGAACAAAATCTGTCCGATGATGACGCTAAGTTACTGCGCGAACGCGCGGCGGCGATTGACAAAGCGCGGCAGCACCCCGTCAGAATTACCACCATTTCCACTACATACGCCACCGCGGCCGACGACCCCGATAGTCCCACCGCTATGGCTGCCGCCGTCGCGACAGAAGTGCAAAGGAATCTGAATGACACCGCCAAGGGTTCACCGCCCCCGGCTCAGGCCATCACAAAAGCGTCTCCCAATATAGTCCATGTGCAAACAGACCGCATGTCACTGTTTGATCCATCCAAAATGAATCAGGAAGAAATTCGCTCGAAACTGGAAGACATCAAGAAGAACTCCCCCAATTTTCTTGTTGTAATCAATCCCAATGCACATTGCAGTACCCAAACCATAACCCAGACGATTGAGATCGCACGCGAAGTCGGGGTTGAAATACTGGTCATGGTCGGTTCCGAAAACCAGGCATACGATAAAGCGCATGATGTACCACGTTTTGACGTCTCTTCCGAAGACGCGTTCGGCAATTCCCTGATGAATATTGTCAATTCCATCAAAGACGACGCACAGCTCGCCAGATTCATGTGCACCATGGCGGCGCTGGAGGTGTTGCATGACGATGATACTCCAAAATCGAGAAAGAAATGGCTCGACGGCAAGTCGGTCGCCGACATCATGGCCGAAGCCGCCGCTCTAACCGGAGACCGGAAAACCCGTTTCGACGAGTACTACGCCAAAAACAAAAAGGAAATAAATGCCAAAAAAATCGCCGAAATGCGCCAAATGGCAGATCCGGATAACCGGGCTGAGAAATTGAGCAAATCCATCAAAGAGGCCAAGGACTTGGGCTGCAAAAGCAAACTCCGGCAATTGGGGCGGGTGGCATTGCTTTCGTCTCAAAGCCATGATGGCACTCTGCCGATCCTATCCGACAAGGCGCAATACGATGAGCTTGACACGCGCTGCAACGGCAATTTGGCGGAACTGCTGCACTGTCCTGCGGCACCGGAAAACGTCAATTATATATTATTCGCAGAAGGAATCAGGCCGGAATCCATTGAAAACCCGTCAATATTTCCAATGTTCATGGACGCTCCCGACACACACTTGGATGGCGTAAATGTGGTGTATCTTGACGGTGTAATCGGCAAAATCAAAGGCAAATTCACCAGCGTTTCACAGGTGATTGACGCGATTATAAAAGAGAAAAATGTGCCGGAAGATACCGCAAAACTGCTGCGTGAACGCGCCAAAACGGTTGATGCCGCCGCGGTCGAAACGCAGAACACGCTGAACGCATGGAAAAAGGCACGCCCAAACATCAATGCGACAACGGAATCAAAAGCCATTTTCCTGAGCAAATCCGGCAATTATCAGATCGATGGAAAAAATATGAACGCCGATCAGGTACAGGCGACATTGAACCATATCTATAAGCAAACCCCCAATTGCACGATAAACATAGTTCCAGACAATGGTTGCAGTTACGATTTGGTTGTCCTTGCGGCAAAGATGGCAAAAGAAGTCGGTTTTTCCGATGTGCGAATGGAGATTCGGAATTCTGAGAAAGCACCTGGCTCCGGTGACAATACAAAAATGGTCACTGATTCAGCAACTCGGTAAAAAGTTTCTCCAACAGTCGCAACGTCCATTCGACGTCGGCAAAAGCGCGGTGGGCGGCAAGATCGTCGCCCTCCGCGTCCAGTTTAAACTGACGGCGCAGACTTTGCAGACTGTAGCCAGGCAGATTTTTGAACACCCTCCGCGACAGTTTCAACGTATCCAGCGTTTTCCCCTGCCATAACGGCAGACTCTCGCGATACAGCGACTCCTGAAGAAACCCGAGGTCGAACCTCGCATTGTGCCCGACCAGGGTCGATCCCTCCGCAAAATCCAGAAAATTGTAGCCGATCTCGTGAAAGCGCGGCGCATTTACCACCATCTCGTCGGAGATATGATGAATGGTCTGCACGCCGCGCGGGATCGCCCGGCCGGGATTTACAAGATGATGAAAGCGCGACAAAGCACCGTCGGTTTCCATACGGATCGCGGCCAGCTCAACAATGCGGTCGCGCGACGGGCTCATGCCGGTGGTCTCCACGTCGAAAACCGTGAACGGCCCCAGCTCGAACCATTTCCGGCTATCGGGCATACCCCTCCGGGAACTTCTGCTTCCATTCCCAGGCGGATTCGATTATGGCGGCGGCTGACTCGAACTCCGGCATCCAGCCCAGCATCTTTCTGGCGCGATCGGAACAGGCGATCAGGCGGGCGGGGTCGCCGGCGCGACGCGGCGCGACCTCCACCTTGATCTCCCGGCCGGTGACACGGCGGGCGGCGTCGATTATCTCCTTAACGCTCAATCCGTTGCCGGTGCCGAGATTGTAGTGGCCGCTCTCCGGAGCGTCCAGCGCCTTCATGTGAGCTTGAGCAAGGTCAAGTATATGGATATAATCGCGGATGCAGGTGCCGTCCGGCGTCTCGTAGTCGTCGCCGTAAATCATAACCTTCCCGCGCTGCCCGGCGGCCGCCTGCAGAATAATCGGAATGAGGTGGGTTTCCGGCCGATGATCCTCGCCAAAGTTCGCGCTGGCGCCGGAAGCGTTGAAATAACGCAGCGCCGCATATTTGATGCCATGAATCTCATGGTACCACTTGAGGATCTTCTCGAAGCAGAGTTTGCTCTCGCCGTAGGGGTTGATCGGCAGCTGGGGATCATTCTCGGAAATCGGAGTGTGCTCCGGCTGGCCGAAAGTGGCGGCGGTGCTGGAAAACACGATTCTGCCGACGCCGGCCTCCACCATTGCATCAAGCAGATTTATGCCGTTGGACACGTTGTTGCGGAAATATTTCGACGGATTCTGCATCGACTCGCCCACCAGACTGAATGCGGCAAAGTGCATCACGCCGTCGAACTTGCCATCCCGGCAAACCCGCATGATAAGTTCGCGGTCTTCAAGGTTGCCCTCGACGAATTTCGCACGCGGATCGACGGCGTCCCGGTGGCCGGTGATAAGCGCATCGAACACGGTGACCTCGAATCCGAGGTCCAGCAGATATTCCGCGCAGGCCGAACCGATGTAGCCGGCCCCTCCGCAAACCAGAATCTTTTTCATGGTGTTGTTTTCCTCCGTTTTTTATGAGTCAATAATATAACACCCGAACCGGAGGAAATCAATAATAGCGGATGACCGCTTTGTCGCGCAAGGTCTTCATATAATTGTCGTAGACCTTCTTGCGTTGTTCAAGTTCAAGTTTCGCCCGGATATCCAATTCGCTGCCTTCATAGGTGGCGGTCTCCGCCGGCTTCACCTCGACGGCCTGAATGAAATAGACCCCTTCGGGGGCGGTCAACGGCCCTATCGTGGAGCCGGCGTCCGGATTGGCCTTGAGCGCATCGGAGAACAACTCGCGCAATTGGGAGCGCTCGAGCCAACCGAGGTCGCCGCCGCGAGAACGGAACGGCCCGTCGGAATAGGTCCCGGCGAGGTCGCGGAACTGCGAGGAATCGGCGGCGAGAATGCCATTGATCTTATCGGTGATTGCGGCAAGATCGTCGCGATCGGAAGAGAGGAACAGCGCATAAAGATGCACCGTTTCCGGTTTTGACAGTTCCTGACGGTGGGCTTGAAAATATTCATAGGTATCGCGCGGCGTGACGTTGACTTCGATGGTGAACTGACGAAACATCACGTACTGCTCGATCAGATAGTCAACCACTTTTTTCCGCATATCCGCCAGCGTGGTATGATTCTGCCGGGCCCAGCGCTCAAGCTCCAGCCGGGTCTTGCAGTTCAGCGACAAACTCCAGTCGTCAAGCACGCTCTCGATGGTCTGATCGGGCACGGTGTACTCTTCCGGCTTAAAAGCCTTGCGCAACAGACGGCGGTCTATCAGCAGATCCACAACCTTGCGGCGCTGTTCCACAATCGCGTCCTCAAGCGCCTTTCCGGTCAGCGTGGCGAAAAGCCGCGCCTCTTCCGCTCTCGACTCGATCACCACCTCCGACAAGATGATGGGGTCGCCATCCACCGAAGCGACCACGGAATCATAAAATTCTGGCATTGATTCATCCGGCGCGTCGGGCGCTCTTTCCCCATCTCCGGCAGCGTTGGCGGCCGAAGCCGTTGCCGAATTGTCCTTGACCGCCACTGAAACCGTCCGTCCGCCATCCGATGCGGTGTCATCAGTCGGCTGCTGCGCAAGCAGCGCAAACGGAATCAACCACCCCAAAAATACTATTCTCATTTTCCTCTCCCTGCCGCCGGCAGCCGCCAAAACAACAGCGCAGGCACCAGCCAGACCAGTTGATATGCACAATCGCCGAACAGCGCCAGCCAGGCCCCGACAAACATTCCGATACAAAGCATGGCGTTATATGATGCCGGAAAGGTATTTTCCGAACGTTCGAACGGCGACCTCATGCATTGATAAGTCAAAATACCGGAAACCAGCGCCAAACTCCCGCCATAGAGCGCCGCCATCGGATAATAGGGAAACAGCAGCAAAAACGCCGGGGCGGCGAGGACGGTTGTCCGACGATTCAGCCGCCACCACAGCATGAATCCCAACGTCCACAACCAGCCGTACGGCAGCCACCAAGGAGCAAAGGCGAAGGCAAGCCACCCCAGGTACTTACGCCACGGTTCACCGTCACCCGGAATGCGAATCGCCGTGATGAACACCGTCATTGCCAGTGCCGGGGGCAAAATATTTCCGGTGATTTCGGAAGCGACACCGATCGACATCAGCACCCCCCATATCATCCCGTAATAAAATCCGTCTTCCCATCCGTCGAAATATTGCGCAGCCGTCGCACCACCGCCGAAAAACAGCCGCAACGCAAAGAACACCGCCATGGCTGGAAGCAACCACCACCAGCGAATCGCGGTCCATTTTCTCAATTCCGGCAAAAACTCGCGTGAAACATAGTTTTCCGCGGGAGGAAACAATGTGAGTTTTTCGCGCATAAGCAACTGAAGCACCGGTGCGGGAACAAACGGATTGCCGGGAAACAATTTCTCGTATTCCGTGCCGAAATTATCCAAAGTAACCACCGCCGGACGATTTGAATACACCATGTATTGCGGAGGATATTCCAGCGGGGCGGCGTATTTAAAGTCGGCAAGCGCGGTCCGCGCGGCAGCGGTCAGCGGCGCGTCCGCAGGAAGGATCAGAAATCCGTCGCGGGCCATCTCGGCATAGCGGGGAAGCAACAAATCGCAGGCGACCTCACTGTCCGGTGTCGAGGCCAACATTACCACATCATATTTTCCGCCAAGCTGCGGACGGTCGGACGATGTTTCAACAGCCATTGATCCAATATAATTTTCCACCATCCGTCCCAAAACCGCCCGCCGGGCTGGGGTCAGCGGCCCGCGATAATACATCGAAATATCTTTCCCGCCGGGAAGCGCGGTAGCCAACGCAATATCCCCGAACGAGCGCGTTATATCTTCCTCCGGCGGCGGCCGGAACCATGCCCGCCCCCGCGTATCGATCTGCCAGTCGAAAGCGCCACCAACAACGAGCAGCGCTATCCACACCATAAAAATCGGCCGCCACCAGAAGCGCAGTTCGCGCCAGCGGCCGAGCACCGAAAGCAACGCGACAACCGCCAGACTCCACATCCCCAGCGGCGGCAACGCCGCAAGCATCAAGTCGGGCCCTAAATAATCGGCCACCAGGAACAACCCCAGTACACTATAGAGTGTCAGCTTGATCGTCGGATATTCGCCCGAGGCATCGTCCGTCATGAGCAGCATCACCACTCCCAAAATTGACGGCACTCCAAGAAACTGCGGCCAAGCCAACCCGGCGGACACCAACAGGCTTCCGACCATGCACCAGATCAGATCGCCGGTCACCCCGCCGCACTTCCGGCGCAGCCATTGCTTCGGGCAAAAGAAATCAATGCAATAAAAACCCGTTGCCGCCGGAAGAAGAAACAACAGCGGCAATACGAGGATGGCGGACTCCATGCCCCACCGGTTGAACGGACAGCAAAAAAACGCCGCAGCCAACAATACCACCGGCATGGTGGCGATCCGAACCTGAAAAAATCCCTTCACTTCGCCGCCTTCCGTTTCCGGAATTCGGCGCGCTTTACGGCCAGTTCGACCGCGGCGGTCAGGCTGCCGAGATCGGCAGTGCCCTTATAGGCAATTTCGAACGCGGTTCCGTGGTCCACGCTGGTGCGGATAATCGGCAGCCCGAGGGTGGAATTCACCCCGCGGTCGAACGCAAGCATCTTGAACGGTATATGACCCTGATCGTGGTACATCGAAACAATACCGTCGAACTTTGTACGAATGGATTCGATGAACAATGTGTCCGGAGGAAACGGCCCGGCGATGTTCATGCCCTGCGAACGCAGTTTCTCAAGAGCCGGTTTGACCGCGTCCTCGTCCTCGCGCCCCATGAGCCCGTTTTCCCCGGCATGGGGATTTATGGCGGCGGCCGCCAGTCGCGGGGCAGCCACGCCCTCTTCGATGCAGGCGTCACGCAGCAGACAGGCCACGGCGATGATCCGGGCCTGGGTACAAAGTCTTGGTGCCTCGGCCAGCGCGACGTGAGTGGTAACGAACGCCACCCGGAAATCGCCGGCGGACTGCATCATCGCAAAATTTTTTATACCGCAAAGTTCGGCGATCCGCTCGGTATGACCGGTGAACGGAATCCCGGCGAGATTGACCGCCAGCTTGTTCATCGGGGCTGTAACCATTGCACCGATTTTACCAGCGATGGCGTCCAGACAGGCGCGGGTCAAGGTTTCGAACGCGGCGCGCCCGCAGGCGGCGGTGGCCTTGCCCATCGTCACCTTGGCCATCGGCAGCGAGACGGTGGGAACCGTTTCGAACTCAGCCGACGGCGCGAACTGCTGTTTGTTGTATTCGATGACCTCCGGCGGACCGTATACCACAAATTCCGCGCGCCCGGCCCAGCGGTTTTGCTCCAGAAGCCTTACCACTATTTCCGGACCGATACCGGCGGCGTCGCCAATTGTCAAACCGATTCTGACCATATGAATCACCTTTTTCCTATTTAAACAGTGGCACAGAAAGCATTTTTTTCAAGCCGCCCCGCTGAAATTCGGCTTTTTTGGCGTTTTTTGAATCCCAATGATTTGCATAAACCGACTTTTGATGTAAATTAACTGCTCGTATCGAATGCAAAAAAACTTTTAAATACAGGAGTTATGGAAATGTACGCAGTGATCGCAACCGGCGGGAAGCAGTACAAAGTAAAACCTGACGAGCTCGTCGAGATCGAATTGCTCGACGGCGAAGTCGGCGGCAAACTGGTGTTCGATCAGGTGCTGGCGGTCGGCGAAGAGCAGGGCAAGCTCAACGTCGGGACCCCCACCGTGGCGGGCGCCACCGTGGAAGCCGAAATCGTTGATACCTTCCGCGCCAAAAAAGTCATCGCCTTCAAGATGAAGCGCCGCAAGAGCCAGCGCCGCATGCGCGGCCATCGCCAGGACCTGATGCGCGTCAAAATCACCGGAATCAATGTGAAGTAATATGCGTTACGATGCCAATCACGCGCTGCTTGAAACCGAACTGCCTGGGATCAAGCTGGTAAATCGCGGCAAAGTCCGCGACGTTTACGATCTGGGCGACGCGCTTCTGTTCGTCGCCTCCGACCGTCTGAGCGCGTTTGACGTGGTGATGCCCGACGGCATCCCCGGCAAGGGCAAAGTTCTTACGCAAATTTCCCTGTTCTGGTTCAACCTGCTAAAAGACGTACCGAACCACCTGATTACCGCCGATGTCTCCACCCGACCCGAGCTGCGGCCATATGTCGCCGACCTCGACGGTCGCAGCATGATCGTCAAGAAGGCGGAAATGCTGCAGGCGGAATGCATCGTCCGCGGATATCTGGTCGGTTCCGGCTGGAAGGATTATCAGAAGACCGGAATGGTTTCCGGCATCAAGCTGCGCTCCGGGTACCGCCAGGCGGAAAAACTGGACGAACCGCTGTTCACGCCGTCCAGCAAAGCCGAACAGGGCGCCCACGACGAAGCTGTCAGCTTCGAACAGGTCTGCGATCTTGTCGGCAATGAACGCGCAACTCAGTTGCGCGACCTGTCTCTGAAAATCTACAAGACCGCCGCCGATTACGCGATCAAGCGCGGAATCATCGTGGCGGACACCAAGTTCGAATTCGGCATGGTCAATGGCCAAATGGTGTTGGCCGATGAAGTGCTGACTCCCGACTCCAGCCGTTTCTGGCCGACCGATCAGTACGAGGTCGGCACCAGCCCGGTAAGCTTGGACAAGCAGTTCGTGCGCGACTATCTCGAGACGCTGGACTGGGACAAAACCCCGCCCGCCCCGAAACTTCCGCAGGAGGTCATTGAGAAGACCGCTGCGAAGTACGCCGAGGCACTGCGCCAGCTCACCGCGTAAGACGTCAAAAAACTCCGACCGTTTCCCGGCCGGAGTTTTTTGTTTTATTGAATTTCCATTGTATATTCATGCTGGTTGCAAATTCAAACCACGCATGGAGACAACATGAAGACATTTTTTCATCTAACAGCCTATTTATTCCTCTCCGCCGCCTCCTGCTTTGCCGAAACCTCCGTCGACGCGCCCCAATCCATACGGCTGCTTATCGCCCAACCGATGGAATCCGAAACGGATTCGCTGGTTTTCATTCTGTATAATCCCACCCATGCCCTCATAATAACATCCGCCCTTGCCTCCCGGCAAAATTCACTCACGCTTTTTACGCCGACAGTTACCAAGCGCGGCATTAAACTTAAAACGCATGGCACCAATCCCCCGATTCTCTATCTGTCGTCCGAAGTCACCTTTTGGGTCTACCCCGTAGACATGCTCCTCAACGCGAGTCAGCCCGCGTTGTTTTATATGAAATGGGATCTATGGAACATGGATTCCCACTATAAAAGCCAACCCGCATATTTCACTCACGATGATCAAAACTCCGAACCCACGCTTCCTTCGGGACAAAGAATCGCCGTCGCAAGAAATCTGGATCGCGGCGGATTATCATTCCGCCTGATCATATACAATGATACCGCTGGAGAAATGATGGTGAAAGGTCGGAGCTCTCCGGGCAATCGCCTCGAAATAATATCTCCGAACGGCAAAAAAATCGAGATCCCGTCCAGAAGTGGCAATTCCGACATCGTCATCGACCCCGGAAAGAGTCATGTTGAAGATATCGACTTGGCCGAGTTGCTGAAACTTATGGCAGAAGATTTGAGTTTTGGCCCATCCGAACTCACTTGGACCGTGCTTTTCTCCGATGGCGAAACCCGTACCGCCACCTTCAGCCTGGTAAAGATCAACCGCGAACCGCCTCCGGAAAACGCAACCGGATACAGATCTAATTTACCCATAGGCCACGCGCTTGCACAATCCGACTTTATCTCATCCAGCCCAGCAGACCACCCGTATCCCATTGCAAACTCCGCCATAATAAACCTCATTGTCGACGCGGTCAATACGGTGTTCAGGCCGCGAGTCATCAGCTCCGTTGCCATTTCGGGCAACGCCATAACTGTACTCTTCAATGCGGCGGCATGTTATGACCAGTCTATGAGCAATAAGTTCAAACTTGCGCTTTCGCGATTCTCGGTTGAGAATACAGCCGGGCTAACAATCGACAATCTGGGAGAATGGCGAAAAATCGTCCGCAATGTGGCGGTCAGCATAACCAACTCAAAAGAAGCCTATGCCGCATGGGCCAGGTGCTGGCTGATATTTTGCGCCAATGAAAAGTTTGTGTTGTCCGATTTGGAAGTAATGCAAATGATTGACCAAATATATGAAGTTGTGCATTTCGTGCCGAGTCCCGAAGCATTAAACGCAATAACGGATAAAATTAATGGAATCAATGCCTGCGACTGGAATACGGAAACCAAGGTATTTTTCCTGGCAACAGGTCTGGAGTTGCTGCAACTGTTTGATAAAAACTGAATATTTTTAATAATTCGTCAGTTCTTCCGTCAGAATCCGCAAAAATATTTCGGCTTCGGCCATGGTATTGAGGGGCGAAAAACTGAGCCGCAGCCCTTCATACGCCTCCTTGCCGCGAAGCCCCAGCGCGGTCAATGCCGCCGACGGGCCGCCGGCTTCCGCCTGGCAGGCGCTGGATGGAGAGGTCATTATCCCGCGATTGGACAGCATTCGCGCCACGATCGCGCCCTGCCGCCCCAGTATGCGCAAGTGCAGAATATACGGCGACGCCTGTTCAAACGGAAGTGTCGTCATCACGCCTCGCGGCAGATTGTCTCGCAAGAAACGGTTAAGCGCCGAAACGGCGTCAAGATTTTCCTCTCGATTGCGCACCGCTTCTTCCAAGGCACGAACCATCAACATAATCTGAACCGGTTCCGGGCGCCCGACAAGATAGTCTCGATGGCGCGGAGCGTCGAAGTCCAGTTCCAATTTGCATGCCGGATTCACCAGCAACGCCGCACCGCCCGGCGCTCCTAGCTTATGGCCGGAAACGGTCAGAATGTCCGGCAGCGATGGCAGTTCAAGTTTTCCGGCTGATTGAATGGTGTCGCAAACTACCAGCTTGCCGTTTTCCGGAACACAGAAAAGTCCGAGTTCGCTTTGCACATGGGTGTACACCGCCAGCTCGCCGCCGGCTCGCTCCGCCGCACGGCGAGCCGCAGGATGCTCGAAATCCGAGAACCGCGCCCTACCTTTATTCCATTTATACGAGTACGGCAATACATTCAGCGCATCGCTGCCGGACGGGGCAAAAATCACCCTGCCGCCCTTCCAGGACGGACAAAGCGCGGCAAGCAGACGGCTTTCGGACTCGGCCAGCAGTTCGCGGGTACGCCGCCCGAAAGCATGGGTCGACTCCTGATTCACCGGGCCCAATCTCAATATTTCCGCCAGCCATTCGCCGCAACGCGGATCCGGCGGCATTGCGGCGGCATTGTCAAAATAGATGTTCATGTCCACAAATATGATTGTCAACCACACCGGCGGCTCGCCGCCCGATAGGTTCAAATGAAAACATTGTCAAAATAATTCCCATATCCAATAATGTAATCCATATATTCAAAAATGAAAGCCAGCATCAACATCAGGAGCTCTGTCATCCGTCATAAAAACATAAGACCGCCTGGCAGCTGACTTCAGAGGAAGCCCACCACGGCCAAGACCTTGCAATTATTTGCTCCGCGTCATTCACTGCCGCGCCGCCCGTTTTGACCAGAAATCAAAACGTGTCTTCCGGCGCGAATAAGCCATGCCAACCCGGAAGAAACGCGGAGTGTCTCTGCGTAAAAAAGCGATTTTTTTTAGATTTCCGGCTTGACTTGTGGAGGTAACGTGGTAAATTAAAGTCCTGTTGTCACTAAACAGACGACGTTGGTTGAAAATTGAATAGTGCGATGTATCCGAGTCAAATCAATTGAAAATGTTCTTCCTTTCCGGGAAGAACGTA